>NZ_JCAXDP010000001.1:0-1161780 GCF_059759315.1 Achromobacter sp. GQ309 | reverse complement strand
CTTCGACGTCGCGACCAGGTCTCCAGCCTTCCTTTCAACTGTAACCCTCAGGATTGACCGTGACCGACCGCAGTGCAACAGCGACGATCAAAGGCTACTTCTACCAGTTCAATCAGACGATTGTGCAATTGCTCGAGGCGACCGCGCAAGGAATCATTACGGTCGAGGGAATCGAAGACATCGATCTAGACGATGGAGATATGAGCGCCTTTGTACAGTGCAAGTACTACGAAGGCACCGAGTACAACCACTCTGTTATTAAGGATGCGGTCATCCACATGCTGCGGCATTTTCATGCCGCGGGCTGCCCCATCTACCAAATGTCCAAATACCGACTGCACGGTCATTATCGCGGCGGTCAGCACAAACTAGCCCTCCCGCTGACGGTCGAGTTCCTCAAAGAGCATTTCCTGACCTACACGAAGGACAAGAAGGCCCACCGAGTGCACGAAGAACTGTGCATTACTGATG
Organism: Achromobacter sp. GQ309; assembly: GCF_059759315.1. Taxonomy (NCBI): domain Bacteria; kingdom Pseudomonadati; phylum Pseudomonadota; class Betaproteobacteria; order Burkholderiales; family Alcaligenaceae; genus Achromobacter; species Achromobacter sp. GQ309. The sequence goes on along the minus strand of NZ_JCAXDP010000001.1, from coordinate 1,161,309 downwards.
TACAGCTTGACGCATTTCGTGAGTTGCTGGAAATCGAGGTGAACGCGCTTTCCTACGATGCTCAACGGGCCAAGGTGCTGAAGCTATTGGTCTCCGAGATCCCCGAGTGTTCGAGCGATGATGCGCTGAGCTTCTTTTACCCTGTGGCGATTAATGTCGTTCAGGGACTAGCTATTGAAGCTGACGAGGCCAAGCGAAAGATCACGAAGGGTCAATTCCTCCAGGCGATCAACCGCAAGGAGGTGGTTTTCAATGCCTGGCTGCGAGAGCATCTGGGGAATGAGTATTTCGCGCGGATGATCCGCCGCAAGTACTTTTACTTTGGCAGAACAAAGATGCCAAAGGCCGCAAGATTCTTCGTGGTCGACATGACAGATGAGTTCGATGTGGACAGGGCTACTCGCATGGTTGTTCGAGTCGGCCAGTTCTTCTCGCACAAAGAGCTCCAACGAACCCCTGCGGGCGATCGATTTTGCCCCTACTTACTGTTGCGAGGAGTGACAGCGGAACAGTTGATCGAGCTCAAGGCCAGCCTGTGGGCGCAGGGCGTAGCCTTCAATGACGGCTATCCCTTCCAAGGTGCCGATTTCTCGCCCGACATGTTGGCCGCGGCCCCCGCCAAGGAAAACCTTTGGACCCTTAAGTTTGTCCCCGATGAGCGCCAGCTTGGACCAACTATCAAGGCATGCGCAGGATCGGTCGTCGAGGTCTACGATTTCTACAAGGCCACACCGCTCGACGTCACCCTCGTGCCAAAGGCGAGAGGTCTACATTCAATTAAGAGTAACAGTGCATATCTGCTTCAGGAGGTCATGCAGGCATGAGCGATTATCAAGACATCAAGGCTGAAGTGATCGCGGTCTTTCCGGATAAGGTCAAGATCTCCGTCGGCGACATTTCAGAGTTTTCCAACGACAAGAGTCTCAAAGTTGGTTCGTATCTGCGCATTACGGATAGCGAGGACTGCGCGCTCATCGCCATTATTGAGAACTTCTGCATTGAGGTAACTGACAAGTCCGAGCGTCGTCACATCATTGAGGCGCTGCCGCTCGGCATTATCGCCAACGGAAAGTTCGTCCGCGGCGGAGACACACTGACCATTCCACCCACCGGTGTAATGCCGGCGACGGATGATGACATCAAGAAAATCTTCGAGGATTCGATCGAGCCGGCCAAGAAGTTCGCCTTCAGTGCCTTGGTGTCCAACGACAAGATAACCGTGCCGGTGGACGGGGACCGATTCTTCAACAAACATCTGGCCGTGGTGGGCTCCACTGGGGCCGGAAAATCCCACACGATTGCCAAGATCATTCAGAAGGCGGTCAGCGCGAAAAATGGAGAGTACGCGCTGAACAACTCGCATGTCGTCATATTTGACATCCACTCTGAATACCGAACGGCGTTTCCAGATGCGAACTTTCTCGATGCCAGCACGTTGACCTTGCCCTACTGGCTGCTCAACAGTGAGGAGTTGGAAGAGGTGCTTCTAGACACGGGCGAGCGCGACAACTATAACCAGTCGTCCGTGTTCCGTCAGTTGGTGACTGAGAACAAGAAACGCCACAACACTGGCGCAAGAAACGTCTTTTACGACAGCCCACTAAAGTTCAACATCCACGAGGTGTTGAATGCTCTGTACAACATCAAGAGCGAGACCGTGAACTCGAAGAACGAGGCACGGTATATGGTTGTGGACGGTAGCTACGCGTTGCTGGCTGACGGCAAGACCGACAGTAGCCACGGCCTTATGCTCACCGCAGACCAGCGACTGGACCTGTACTTTGCTAAACGGCTCGAGTTTTATCCGACGAAGGCCCAGAGCATCACCGCGGGAAGTTACGCTGACAAGTCGCTGGACAAGTTCTTCACCCGCTTTGAAGCAAAAGTGGGGCAGGACCGCCTTGAGTTTCTCTTCGGCAAGTCCGCGGACACTGCCACGCTTGAGGGAACTCTTAAGAGCCTGATCGGCTACGGGAACAAAAAATCCAACGTCACAATCGTTGACCTAAGTGGAGTTCCGTTCGAGGTTCTCAGCATCACCGTTTCGCTGATCTCTCGGATCCTGTTCGAGTATGGGTATCACTACAAGGTTATGCGGACTGCGGCGAAGGAGAAAATCAACACCGACGCACCGCTCCTATTAGTGTATGAGGAGGCTCATAAGTACGTGCCCAACAGCGACCTGATGCGTTTTCGTGCTTCCAAGTTCTCAATCGAGCGCATCGCCAAGGAAGGTCGCAAGTACGGCGTGACGCTTCTCCTTTCGAGTCAGCGGCCGTCCGAGATTTCCGAGACAATCTTTTCCCAGTGCAGTAACTTCCTGGCAATGCGCCTGACCAATCCCAGTGACCAAAGCTACGTTGCGCGCCTTCTGCCCGACACGCTCGGCAACCTGTGCGACAAACTCCCAACCTTGGGTGCCGGGGAGGCGCTGCTGATTGGTGAATCTGTGGTGATGCCGTCGTTGATCAAGGTTCAGCCTTGCGACCCACCGCCGTCATCGACCGACATCCCCTACTACCAGCTGTGGAAGGAAGAGTGGAAGGAACTCAACTTTGAGGAAATCAGGAAGGCTTGGCTCAAGGAATAGTGGAAAGCCTTCGAGCTTCCCATGTGGGGAGATTTGCTGATAGGCGAATGTCAGGATCTTTCAACATTCGATCTATTCGCTTTGGGGCAGCAATGCTTCATGAGGCGGACAGAGCGGCGAGTAACAGGAAAGATCAGCTATCGACGCACGGCAGGCCTTGGGCCCTGACACGCGAATGGCCGCTCTGGGTCGAAAGCGGACGGCCACCGAGGTCTGCAACCAGCCTGGAGCGGTCATTCATATACCGGGCGTAAGTACCAACACGCAGCCGAACTGCTGCATGGAGTGAGGCACATTATTGAAGCATCGGAGGCTTACGGAGTAGGCTGCGCACCCCCTCCGCCGAGGCTGCAAATCAACTTCCCGCTGTCACAGCCCACGACGTTACGGGAATGACTGCCGCCGCATCCAGCGCACCCGCTGTACTGTGGGATGGTTGGACTTCAACGGCGGTCGATATGGACGACCTTTGGGTCCAATGGACGGGGCGCTACCGGCGGAGCCGGCAGCGATACCACCAGGTTAGCCCTGCCCACACTAGTGCCCAAACGCCCAGGATCGCAGCGATGAAGGGCCAGAAAATGAAGGTGGAGACGTCGTCCCAGCCGGGCGCGGTACGCTTGAGACCGATGGGAGTGCTGATTTCCAGTTCGATCTGCTCGCCCAAAAGCGTCGGCCCGATTTCTTGCACCGTGAAGGTAAGCGACGAAGTCCCCTTCGCCAGCTTTGGAAAGGACGGCACGGTCTCGGGCAGGACACCATCTATATGACTTTCAGGCCAGAGCTTGCGATAGAAATGCGTCGAGCTGGCGCTGCTGCGCGCAGCAGCGACCATCACTACGTCTAGTCCCCTACCATCGCGTACACGAATCCGCACCGGCTCTCCAGGGTCGGCGTAGCCCGGCGCCGCACCAGGCGCCCCCAAACGCGTTGTAGATTCTCCCAATTCGGGCCGCTTTCTGCCCATTGGTCCGCCGAAACGCGCCTCCATCCATAGTGGCGCCTCGCGGATTCGGTATACCTCGGCGTGCGCCGTTTGCCCTGGCGTAAGGGCAATCGGCGTCAGCGTCGCATCCGCGGATGGTACATACCGCAGCATGCCCACCGCGAACCACGTCATGGCAGCCAACCAAAGCGCCCAACCCAGCACCAGAGACATCTTGCCTAACTTGCGCCACATATCGTGTCGTCCCGAGTTTTCCAGCATCGGAGCGTACCCGATTTCGAGCGGGCGATTGGAAGTCATGCAGGCTCATCCACGCATCAATATCGCCACGAACGCCAGACTCCGGCAAGGAGGATTGCCGTACAAGCTAAAGACAGCTACGCCTTCATGTCGGCGATGCGATAATCCCGCCTTCGGCGCAGCGATCGCGGATGATTCGTTCACTCGTCGTTGAATAGGCCTTCAATATCGATAACTAGAAAGGAAACGTCGCCTTGCCGCACGCTTTTCGATTTCTCTCGGCGCCGGCCTTGCGCCTCGCGTTACCCGCCTTGACGCTGCTTGCCGCTGCGCATTGCGAGACGAGCTATGCCGATACTCAGGCCGAGGTTGGCGCTAACTCAACGGCGCCCAAGCCAGCGCTGCGCAAGCTGAACCCCGCTCCTGCGCACGCGTATGAAGTACGGCTGATCCTTGACAATGCATCGGACCTCGCGAGTGCAGCCGACGGCAAATCGGCATTTAGCGTGGTAGAAGGTACCGCACAGTTCGACGCCAGCAACGCGCCCCGCTGCGCTGCATCGAACGCCGTATCTGGTCACGTGCCGACAATATCCAGCCACGAACCATTCCGCATGGTCCGCATATCGCCTACCGAATACGTGGGCATCGTATATGCCGACATGCTGCTTGACGAAGACTATTACGGAAGGGGGGTATGTCATTGGAAATTGGCCGAAGCACGTGTCGCATTGCGCGCGCGGCAGGATGCTGCTGACACGCGCTTCGTGGCCGGATTGCCGGCTCAAAAGGTGTTCGCTGGCGGAACACAGGCACGCTATTTTTGGAAGGGGTATTACCCCCGTTTCGAGCAGGGGAAACACACCGACTTTGGGCGTGACAAAATGGACCGCGTTCCGGCCGATAAGCGTGGGGAGTTCTTGACCGTGATCCTGACGGCCAAGAGAATCGCGAGCGACGTGCAAGTCAGGTGAGTAATAAGCTTGCTGCAAGCACGGCCCGTTTTAGGCGACGGGCGTATGGAAAGCGAACAGGCTGGTCTGCCTGTTCCAGCTTTACTCCATGCCGGAAAAAAAGGCGCACTGCCCCGGAAACCCAGGTCGTGCGTCACATGCCTTCAAGCATCCCGCCTTTCCCCCTGGAAACTTAGCCGCAACCGACATACCAAACCCATAAGTCGGCGTAGTCACATCAAACCGGCTCTCGCAAACTTTCTTCGCACTATAAGCAAACGTCATCCCCTCGCGCCGCCCGTTGACCGCGAACGACACCTGGAAGCTGTTCATACTGCTCCACCCTGCCCTAGGCAAAACCACGAACCGGTATTGCGTCGCATCCAGGCGCTCACCAAAGATCTTCAATTGCGCGGACGTGGTCCGCGTCGTAGGCGACGGATACGGCAAGGCCAGCAACGTCCGCGGATCCCCTACCACGCCCAAGTCGAAACCCACGCCCTTCTGATAGAACGGAACCTCGATACTGGGATAGCCGGAATATTCCACTCGCTTCACCGTCGACCCGTACTCCAGCGTACGAGGCTCGTAGTCCGGTGCCCGTGCGAACGTCACGTCCAGCGACATCACCACGTCCGCCGGATTGGCGTCTTCGGTGCGGACATGTTTTTCATACACGTCGGCGTTGCTTGCGCAGCCCGCAAGGGCCACCACGAGCGAGAGGGCCAGCCAACGCAACCCACTGACCGCGGAAATCGGCGTCATCTCATTGCTCCTTTCGCGGTTGAACCGGCAACAGCACTGGCTTCAACCCCTGCCCACTAAATTGCCAGCCGCCCTTCCCTTCTTGCCATCGAAAATTACGGTTGATCCATTCCGCCTTCAGGTTGTCGTAGAGCCGCCGCTGGTCGATATGCTTACCTTCGTCGAGCGCCTTGCGCGCACGTGCGGCGCTTTGGTCCCACGCCGATTTGAAAGCATCGCGCTGCATTGCCTTGGTGAATGGGACGCTGGCGTACGGACCTTCGTCCGCGACGCTCAGGCGAATCTCGTTGTCGAGCAGCACGGCGCCGTGGCGATTGTCTGGCGACACCGACACCAGTAGCGGGGTCGACTGCAGGCGCTCCTTGGGTTGCAGATGTTCAAACCACAGCACCTTTCCCGTCGACGTCACGAGCGCCCGCGAACCGGCAGTGAACAGCAGCAAGTCCTGACGTCCGGGCTGCGCCAGACCCAGGTCCGGGTCGCGCGCATCTACAGAGGGACTCAGCACTCGCGCGAGCGGCGTGTCGTTCTGCACCGCGATCAGGATGGTGCCCACGCCCATGAAATCGTTCGAGACCGCCAGGAGGATCGGCCGGCCGCCCTGGGTTGGACCCAGCGCCCTGACATGCGCGAACTTGTACGCGTTCAGAGGCCGGTATGGCTTGCCGCGGAATGTGAGCTGGTGGAGGGTCGAAGCCGGCTCGCCTACCAATTCGAAATCGCCGCCGAGCGGCTGCAAGGTGTTCGGGGAGGAATCAGCGACCGTTGCTGGCATCGCCTGCGCGTGCGCGACCATCGGCAGCATCATGAATAGCGACAGCCATAGCGCGACGGTCGTGCATATCCGCGCAATGCGCGGATCCGGTGGAACAGTTTTCTTAGGAGGCAGCAAAACGGCATCGGCGGCGGCGCCGCCTATGAAAGTGGTGCCGGCATTCTAGGTCAATCGCACTATTCGCAGCAGGATCGCCGCCCGATGCCCCCGGATCACTTTCACCCATTCCGATGTGGCAAGGCGTGCGAATCGGCTGGACGCGCTGCGATACGACGTACCCATCCCGGAACAGGCAACGCTAGGCGATTTGCCTGTTGGCGCTCCCACGTGACATATCAGCGCCCGCGCGACATATCAGCGTGCGCGACATATCAGCGTGCGCGACATATCAGCGTGCGCGACATATCAGCGTGCGCAACATAACAGCGTCCGCGCAAAATATTAGCCCCCGCGCACAATATCAGCGCCCTCGCAATATCAGCTCCCGCGCGACACATCACTCCCCGCGCGCTGCAGAAACCCCACGCCCAACTCCTTCAAATCAACCACCCCCAACAGCCCCATATTGCGCCGCACTTCTTCGTTGATAAGTGCGATCGCGTGCGCCACGCCGCGTTGACCGGCCACCGTCGCGGCATAGTTGAACGGACGGCCGACGAACACGCAGCGCGCGCCCAGGGCCATCGCCTTCAACACGTCCGTGCCTCGACGCACGCCGCTGTCCAGCATCACTTCCATGGAACCCGCGGCATCCACGATGGCGGGCAAGGCGTGCAGGGGCGACACACTACCGTCCAGTTGGCGCCCGCCGTGGTTGGAGACGATGATCGCGTCCATGCCCATAGCGCGCGCGGCGCGCGCGTCGTCCGGATGAAGAATTCCCTTCAGCACCATGTGCCCTTTCCAGCGACGGCGGATGGCCGATACATGCTGCCAGTTCAGGTGGCCTCGGTCGGAGAAGTCCCGCAGGACGCTGGACGACATGATGGGCGCGCCGCGTGTGGCGTAGTTGTTCTCGAAGTGCGGCATGCCGTGGCGCGCAAGCGTTCGCAGGAACGTGCCGAACAGCCATCGCGGGTGCGTCACGCCCTGCCAGGCGAGGCCCAGACTAGGCCGTAGGGGGGTGGAGAAGCCGGCCCGCACATTGTTCTCGCGGTTGGCGGCGACGGGCGTGTCTACCGTGAGCACCAGCGTGTTGACGCCGGCGGCAGCCACGCGGTCGATCAGCGCGGCGATCTGCGCTTCGTCGCCGGGAAGGTATGCCTGAAACCACGTGTCCGGCGCCGCTTCCATCACGGTCTCCAGGCGGATGAGCGACGAGCCGCTCATGATGCAGGGCACGCCGGCCTCGGCTGCCGCGCGCGCCAGGACGACATCGCCGCGGTAGCTGGAGATCGCCGAAATGCCCATCGGGGCAACGCCCACGGGCGCCGCATAGTCGCGGCCGAGCACCGTGCACCGCGTGCTGCGCGCGGACACGTCCACCAGCACCTTCGGCCGGAAGGCAAATTCCGCAAACGCGTCGCGATTGGCGCGTTCCGATTGGCCGTCTTCGACAGCGCCCGACACATAGGCGTAGATGGGTGCGGGCAGAAGCGCTTTGGCTGCGGGTTCGAAGTCGTGCAGGCTGAGCATGCGGCGCAGGGGATCGGACATGTCTGGCTCCTCCGGCGGCCACTGCGGGGAGTGGCCGTCTATTGTTTTTTCGATATCGCCGGGGACTATAGGCGCGCGTGCCGTTTGAATAAAGTGACTTTATCGAGCGCCTTTCATACACTTTTGTTCACTCTCGATGTCGACCTGCCTACCGCCCCCCCATGACGCTAAAGCAACTTGAGGCCTTCTACTGGGCCGCCACGTGCAAGAATTTTGCGATCGCCGCGAATCGTCTCAATATTTCGGTTTCGTCATTGTCCAAGCGCATTGGCGAACTGGAATCGTCAATCGGCGCTGAGCTCTTCAGCCGCAGCGCGCGCAGCGCGACGTTGACAGCGCTGGGCGAACAACTGGTCCCGCACGCCAAGGATCTGCTGCGCAACGCCGACCAGTTCATGCAGCAGGCCAGCAACAACCTCAGCTACTCGGGCCGCTGCCGGTTTGGCGCGGGCGAACTGACGTCGCTGACCTGGATGGCCAAGCTGATCGAAGTCATCCAGCAGGCCCACCCCAACCTGCTCGTCGAGCCATTCGTGGGCGTCGGCGAATTGGTCGAGCGCGGTCTGGAGGAAGGCGAACTGGACTTCGCCGTGATTGCGGGCCCTTCGTCCCGCCCCGCCATCGCGTCCCGCGTTATCGGCAGCGCGCAATTCGAATGGGTCGCTGCGCCAAGCGCCGTGACGAATCCCGCCGCGGTCACCCCGGCCGACCTGCCAGGCCTGACGCTGATCACGCTCCCGCAAAGCTCGGGCGCCATCCGCATTCTCGACGACTGGCTCACCGAGCAGCGCGTGTCGCCCGGCCGCAACCAGTGTTGCAATGGCTGGGGCGGCATTGCAGCCATGTTGCAGCAAGGCCTGGGCGTGGGCTTCCTGCCATCAGCGTGGGCCGGCATCCTGATCGAAAGGGGCCACTTGCGACCCCTGCCTGCATTTCCGCCGTTGCGCCCCCTCACCTACACCTTCCAATGGCGCCGTGACGATACCCGGCCGATGCTTGAAACCCTGCGCGCGCATGCCGAGGCGTGCCTGGATTTCCACGCGCCCACCGGCATGATCTGACCGCGAAGCACGCTGACCCCGCTTGCCACCGTTTCTAAAAAGCGTTGTTTCCGCAGTCAAATTATTCGCTTTATCTCCGGAATATGCGGGCGTAGAGTCGCCACAAACACCCACTCTGGAGACGAGGCGACATGCCGGATTTTGGATTCACCCTGCACGACTGCCCGCCCGGTCCCAGCCGCGAGACGCTCGCGGCTTACCAAGACCTGGCGGTGGCAAACATCAGCGATGCGATGAGCCGCAGCACGGGCACGTCGTCCTTGCGACCCATGCACCGGACGCGCCGGATCCTGGGCCGCGCCTTCACGGTGCGCACCCGGCCTGGCGACAACCTGATGGTGCACAAGGCCATTGATACCGCGCAGCCCGGCGATGTCATCGTGGTTGACGCGGGCGGCGACATGAGCAACGCCATCATCGGCGAAATCATGGTGGGCTGGGCTGCCAAGCGCGGCTTGGGCGGCTTTGTGATTGACGGCGCCATCCGCGACAGCGAAACCATCGGCGAGGGCGATTTTCCCGTCTATGCCCGCGGCGTCGCGCATCGGGGTCCTTACAAGGACGGCCCCGGCGCCATCAACGTGCCCGTTACCGTAGATGGCATGGTCGTGATGCCCGGCGACTTGCTGGTGGGTGACGCCGACGGATTGCTGGCCATCCAGCCTGACGAAGCTCCGGCCATCGCAGAACGCGTCCGCGCCATCGCCCAAGCCGAGGCACAAGTCCTGAAGGACATCGAGCGCGGCACGCTGGATCGCAGCTGGGTCGACGCGGCCCTCAAGTCGCGAGGCGTGCTGTGACGACCGCTACGCCCCGCCACCCGGCACGCCTTTGCAGGCTGGATCTCTGGCTCAATCCGGTGTTCGACGAGATCATCGGCGCCACGCCCGGGATCACATTGTCGGTGCTTCCTGCGACCGGCGACGACGCCCGCACGCTGGCCGGCCTGAAAACCGCCCACGCCTACCACGTGTCCGCGGCCAAGGATGAGCTGCCGCGCCAGTGGTTCGTCAACGCCGAGTTGATCGCGCAATGCCCGGATCTGGTGTGCGTGTCGTCGGGCGGCGCGGGTTACGACACCATCGACGTGTCGGCCTGCACCGCGGCCGGCATCGCGGTCGTGAATCAGGCCGGCGGCAACGCGGAATCCGTGGCCGAACACACGTATGCGCTGCTGCTGGCCGTGCAACGGCGAATTGTCGAATCGCACAACCGCCTGCGCCGGGACACAGGTTTCACGCGCGAAGATCTGATGGGCCATGAAATCCACGGCAGCGTCATCGGTCTGGTGGGCATCGGCAAGATCGGCACCTGCGTCGCCCGTATCGCGCAAGGCTTCGGCCTGCGCGTCATCGCCCACGATCCGTTACTGGATGCCGCGACCATCCGCAGCCGCGGCGCTGAACCCGTCGAGCTGGACGAGCTGCTGGCGCAATCGGACATCGTGTCGCTGCATTGCCCGCTGGACGCATCCACGCGAGGGCTGATCGGCGCGAAAGCCTTTGCAGCGATGAAGCCCGGCGCGGTGTTCGTTTCGACGGCGCGCGGCGGCATCCACGACGAGAACGCATTGCATGACGCGCTGCGTAATGGGCATCTGCGAGGCGCGGGGCTCGACGTCTGGGAACAGGAGCCGCCCGATCGCTCGGCCCCGCTGCTGGCCCTGGACAACGTTGTCGCCACCTTCCACACCGCGGGCGTCACGCACGAGGCGCGCCGCAGCGTCGCCCGCTCATCGGCGACGCAGCTTGCCGCGATGCTGCGCGGCGAGCGGCCGCCGCAACTTGTGAATCCGGAGGTGTGGCCGCTGGCCGCCAAACGTATCGCCACGCTGACATAACAACGCGGCACACGCGCGGGTCCAGATACAAAGGCCGGCGCGGTGACCGCCAGAACCCCTGAGGAGACAACCATGCAACAACAAAACAAGCGCCGCACGCTGCGCACTCTGGCCACCCTGCTCGCGGGCGCCGCAATGTTCTCGGGCGCCGTGCAGGCCGCCGGCTATCCGGACCGACCGATCAACCTGATCGTGTCATACGGACCGGGTGGCGGCACCGATCTGGTGGCCCGGATGATGGCGCCCTACCTGCAGAAGCACCTGGGCGGTGACGCGCGCATCGTCGTGCTGAACCGGCCGGGCGCGGGCGGTGCAATCGGCTTCGCGGAATTGGCGCGCGCGCAGCCGGACGGCTACACCATCGGCTTCATCAACACGCCAAACCTGTTGACGATTCCCATCGAACGCAAGACCGCCTTCACCTGGCAGAGTTTTGACCTGCTGGGCAATCTGATCGATGATCCCGGCGCCTTCACGGTCCTGAACGACAACCCGGTCAAGAACCTTGCGGAATTGTCCGCCTACGCGAAGAAGAATCCGGGCAAGGTTACCGTCGGCACCACGGGCACGGGGTCGGACGACCACCTGGCCATGCTCCGGTTCGAGCGGGCGTCCGGGACGAAGCTCAGCCACATCCCGTACAAGGGCGCAGGCGAGGTGCGCGGTGCGCTGGCAAGCGGCGAGATCACGATCGGCGCCATCAACGTGGGCGAGGCGCTTCAATACCAGAAAGGCGGCACGCCGCTGCGCTTCCTGGGCCAGATGGGCAACACGCGCTCGGCCGCGCTGCCGGACGTGCCCACGTTCAAGGAACAGGGCTTCGATTTTGAACTGGCTTCGCTGCGCGGGTTGGCCGCGCCCAAGGGGTTGCCGGACGACGTGCGCACGAAGCTGGTCACGGCGGTCAAGCGTACGGTCGACGATCCGGAGTTTCAGGCCAAGGCCCGGGAGATGTTCGCGCCGCTGCGTTACTTGCCGCCCGCTGAATATGCGAAAGAGCTTAAGGCGGGCGAAGCGCAGTTCCAGCAGCTTTGGAAAGAAGCGCCCTGGCTCGACAAGTAGCGATGTGTTCCCGGGGCGGCGGCCGATGGCCCGGCCCCGCGGCCATCGGCGTCAACGCATCGCCGCCAGCATCAGATCCAGATTCTGCACCGCCGCACCCGAGGCGCCTTTGCCGAGGTTGTCGAACACGGCCGTCAGCAGCACCTGGCCGTGCTGCGCATTGCCGTAGACGCCCAGGCGAAGATCGTTCGTGCCGTTCAGCGCCTCGGGATTCAGGTTCGTGTGCGCGGCGGCCTCGTCGCGCGGCACTACCTGCACGTGCTTCGTGCCGTCGTAGTGCTGTTGCAGGCATTCGTGCATTTTTTCGGCATCCACACCAGCAGGCAGCAGGCGCAGGTGCAGCGGAATCGTCAAGACGATGCCCTGGCGGAAAGCGCCATAAGACGGCACGAAAACGGGACGCTGCGTGAGGCCGGCGTGCCGTTCGATCTCGGGGGTGTGCTTGTGCCCCAAGCCCAGACCGTAGACCTGAAACGCGGGACCGCGCGGGCCATCCGCGCCTTCATAGGCATCCACACTGGCCCGGCCGCCGCCCGAGTAGCCGGACACCGCGTTGATGACCGCCGGATAGTCGGCGGGCACGAGGCCGGCCTGGACCAACGGCCGCAGCAGCGCAATGGCGCCGGTGGGGTAGCAACCCGGGTTGCTGACCCGCAGCGCGTGGGCGATGCGCTCGGCCTGGCCATCGCTCATTTCCGGAAACCCGTACACCCAGCCCGCATCCGTGCGATGCGCGGAGCTGGCGTCGATGATCCGCACCTTGGGATTGACGACGGACGCGGCTGCCTGGCGCGCGGGATCGTCGGGCAGGCAGAGGATTGCGATGTCGCTGGAATTGATCGCATCAGCGCGGCGCTGCGGGTTCTTGCGGTCGGACTCGGGCAGCGTCAGCAGTTGCAAATCGCTGCGGCCGTTGAGCCGTTCGTGGATCTGCAGACCGGTCGTGCCCTGGTCGCCGTCGATGAAAACAAGTGGTTGGGTCATGATGCTGTCCGGGTGGTTCGGCGTTGCCTGATTCGTTCAGGAATGGCCCTTATCTTCGATCTGCGGGCGAGATAAGAAAAGTCGAATATCATGATCGTTTGGTTCAGGATTTCTGAACTGAGCCGAGATCGGATTCGACCCTGAATCCGCAACCGTATCCGACACCCAGCCCCGGAAACTCTCATGCGCGAAATCAGCCTGGACCGTCTGCGCACCCTGGTCGCCATTGCCGACCTCGGCTCGTTCGCCGACGCCGCGCGCGCCCTGCATCTGGCGCCGCCCACGGTCAGCCTGCACGTATCGGACCTCGAATCCCGCGTCGGCGCCCCGCTCCTCACCCGGAAACGCGGCCAAGTCCGGCCGACGTTAATCGGAGAAACCTTGCTGGAACGTGCGCGCCGCTTGCTCGCGGAGGCAGACCAGGCGCTGGATGACGTGCAGCGGCAAGTGCAAGGGCTGGCGGGCCGCGTGCGGCTTGGGGCGTCAACCGGGGCCATCGCCCACCTGCTGCCGCAGGCGCTGGAAACATTGGGACGCGATCACCCCGGCATCGACGTGCAAGTCGCGGTGCTGACGTCGCAGGAAACCTTGTTGCGGTTGGCCGAAGGCACGCTGGATGTGGGACTGGTCGCGTTGCCCCAACCGCCCATCGACGGCTTGGTGCTGCGCCCGTGGCGCCGCGACCCGGTGATGGCGTTTTTACCTGCGGCCTGGAAAGCGCCAGCGCGCCTTACGCCCGCGTGGCTGGCCGAACGGCCGCTGATTCTGAATGACGCCAGCACGCGGCTGTCGCGCCTGACCGGAGAGTGGTTCGCGGCCGCTGGACTCAACCCTCGCGCGCGCATTCAGTTGAACTACAACGACGCCATCAAGAGTTTGGTGGCTGCAGGTTATGGCGCGACGCTACTGCCGCATGAGGCCACCGCGCCGCAACCCGATCCCCGCGTCATCATGCGGCCGGTGCGGCCCGCGTTGTGGCGTCCACTGGGCATCGCGCATCGTGCTGGGCAAGTGGAAGCCGCCACGCAGCACGTGCTGGACGTGCTGTGGGAACTGCGCGCGTCGGGCGGCAAAGTCGCTGCGGCGACTTAGTCAAACTGGCTTCTGTGCCCGGCGAAAGAACGCCGCCCGTTGGCTTTCCTCGCGCAACCGCCGCGCGCGGGACCGGAACAGATCCTTTCGTCCAACGATGCCCAGAAGGCGGCCGCTATCGCGATCAAGGATAGGCACGCGCCCCGCCCCGGACAACGCCATCCGGTCGGCGATCTGACTGGCCAGTTCATCAGCGTGCCCGTACACCAGCTCGCGCCCATCGAGCGCCTGCGCCAGCGTCCGTTCGTCCGGCGCACCTTGCAGCGCCCACGCCAGGGTGTCGGCACGCGTCACTTCGCCCACCACGACGCCCTGCCCGTCCAGCACCGGATAACTCGTATGCACCGGCTGCGCGGTCGTGAAATGGGCGACGGCCTGCGCCACCGTCATCGTGTCGGGCAACGTCTGCACCGGCGTGGTCATGACGTCGGCAACGCGCAGCAGATCGAACGGATCCACGCGGTATTCGCGGCTGATATGGTGGCCGCGACGCGCGATCTTCTCGGTCAGAATCGACCGCTTGAGCAACAGCACCGTCACGCCATACGCAAACACGCAGGCTGCCAGCACCGGCAGCAGCGCGTGCATGTTGCCGGTCAATTCGACGGCAAACAGGGTGGCGGTAAGCGGCGCGCGCATCGTGCCGCCCATCATCGCCGCCATGCCCACCAGCGCCCAAAAGCCGAGATCGGCCTGCGGCAGCACGGGCGACGCCAGCGCACCGATCGCGCCGCCGAAGATCAGCAGCGGCGCCAGCACGCCGCCGGACGTGCCGGAGCCCAGCGCGATCGACCAGATGGCGACCTTGACCACCAGCAGCACCAGCACGGCCTGAAAAGCCAGATCGCCCGCGAGCATGTGCCGGATGTTGTCATAGCCCACACCAAGCGCGGCGGGCTCGATCAACCCGCCAATGCCGATCGCCAGCCCGCCGATGGCCGGCCACCACATCCAATGGATCGGCAGCTTCTCGAACAGGTCTTCGGCTGCGTACACCAACGAGGTCAGCACGCCTGACCCCAAGCCCGCCAGCACACCCACAGCGGCGCAGGCCACCAGGTGCCACGGCGTGAAGGCCAGCGCGCCGGCATACGAAAAGATCGGGCCGGGCTCCATGATGAAGGCGCGCGTTGCGGCCGCCACCAGCGCCGCCACGGCCACGGGCAGGAAGCTGCGGGGCTTCCATTCGAACAGCAGCAGCTCGACCGCCAGCAGCACGGCGGCGAGCGGCGTGCCGAAGATCGCAGTCATGCCGGCGGCCGCACCCGCAACAAGCAGCGTCTTGCGTTCGCCGTCGTCCAGGTGAATGGTCTGCGCGAGCAGTGAGCCGATCGCGCCGCCGGTCATGATGATCGGTCCTTCGGCGCCAAACGGGCCGCCGGTGCCGATGGACACCGCCGACGACACGGGTTTAAGGACCGCCACCTTCGGCTGGATGCGGCTCTTGCCGATCAGGATGGCTTCCATGGCTTCGGGGATGCCGTGGCCACGGATCTTCTCCGAACCATAGCGCGCCATGAGGCCGATGATGAGGCACCCAATGACCGGAATGAACACGGAACCGAGTCCGAGCCGCCCCGTCGTGATGGGCAGGTCGGCAAACGAAAACAGGCCGTGATAGGCCAGATTGGTGCACAGTGCGATGAGGCGAAGGAGAAGCCAGGCGGCTGCGACACTGGCCAGTCCGACCGGTATGGCAAGGCCCATCAAGAGGACGACGCGACGGTCGGTGGTGAAGTCGCCAAGCCGCAGTCCGGGCTTGGCGGAAGAGGAAATGGGGGGCATGGTCAAGGAAGGGTTGGAAGTATTCGCACGGAGTTTGCGAAAAGTCATATATATCGTAGCACGACATATATTAGAATCGCCGGGTGAACGCCTCCCCGACACCCACTCGCTTGTCTCCCGCCGACTACGAACTGCTCGCGGATTTTCGCTATGCGCTGCGAAAATTCGCGGCGTTCAGCGAAAGCGCGGCCGCGGGCCTGGACCTGATGCCGCAGCAGCATCAGGCGCTTCTCGCTATCAAGGGCACGCGCAAGACCGCGCCCGGACGGCGCGGACTATATGTCGGCGAAATCGCTGACCGACTGCTGATCCGACCGCACACCGCCGCCGAACTGGTAGGCCGTCTGGCGCGGCTGGATCTCGTCAGCCGCGAAGCCGACCCCGAAGACGGACGCCGCGTCGAGGTCGTGCTGACTGCCAAGGCCGAGCGCATGCTCGAAGATCTGTCCGCCTCTCACCTCGAAGAACTGCACGCCATGCGCCCGCTGCTGACGCGGCTGCTGACACGCATGGGCGCCGAAACCGGCAAGGACTGATCCACCCGCTTTTCACTCTCGACTACGTCTGCGCGGCATAAGCTCATGCCGCCAGGAAATAAGCGGCGTGATAAATTGTCGCCCCGCGACATATCAATGCGTCGCGAGGAGAGATTGTCTTGGGTGTTGCATTCAAGCGCTGGCTGGGGTCGTTCGCGCCAGCGCCCGTGGGCGTCAACGGACGCGAAAAACTTTACGGCGCGGTGGGCGCCCTGCTCGGCCTGTTCTGCACCGAGTGGGTGGGACGTCACGCGTTGGGCGCCGACAATCCGTGGTTCATCGCCCCAATGGGCGCGTCGGCCGTGCTGCTGTTTGCAGCACCTGCCAGTCCGCTTGCCCAGCCTTGGTCGCTGATGGCCGGGAACCTGGTGTCTGCCCTGATTGGCGTCTTCTGCGCCCAATTCATTCCTGTCCCTGGTATCGCCGCGGCCGTGGCCGTGGCGCTTGCCATTGGCGCCATGTTTTCGCTGCGCTGCCTGCACCCGCCCAGCGGCGCCGTCGCGCTGACCGCCGTGCTGGGTGGCCCCGCGGTCGCCAAGCTGGGCTACGCCTTCGCCCTGTGGCCCGTTGCGCTGAACTCCGTCATCCTGCTGTGCATTGCCGTGGTTTTTAACGGCGCGCTGAAACGCAACTATCCCCGCCGCCATGCGGAACCGGCTGCCGGCCACAACACGCGCGATCCGATTCCCAGTGCACGACTGGGCTTTTCGCGAACCGACCTGGACGAAGCGCTGAGCCAGCGCGGCGAGCTGCTGGACATCAGCAAGGAAGACCTGGAAGAAATCGTGCTGGCTGCGGAGTTGCGCGCCAGCATCCGCCGTTTTGGCGACGTGCGTTGCGCCGACATCATGTCGCGCGATGTGGTGACCGTGATGGAAAAGGATCCGCTGGACTACGCGGTCCGCCTCTTCGACAAGCACCGCGTGCAGGCCCTGCCCGTGCTGGATTCGGCGGGCCGTTACGCCGGCATGATCGCTCAGGGCGATGTGCTGGCGAGAAAGAGCCGTCTGACCCCGGTCCCCTCGGATACCGAATCCGCGCCCGACCTGCTGGTGGCCGACTGCATGCGCAGCGAAGTGCCATTCGCTACACCCGGCTTGCCGGTGATCGAGCTGGCCCGTCCGATGTCGGACAGCCTGCATTGCGTGCCGGTGCTGGACGAATCGCGCCATCTGCAGGGCCTGGTGACGCAATCGGACCTGGTGGCCGCGTTGTATCAGATGGCAGTGTCCGCGAACTCGCAGCCCGCGGGCGGCGCCGGCCCGCACAAGCTGGCCGCCTGACCCTCCGTAGCCCTACGGATTCCGGTGCGCATTTGCCGCAAGGCATAATTGCCGGCGTGAATCCCCTCTCGCGCACGCGCGCTTTCATCTGCTGGCTGGTCCTGTTCTTTCTGGGCGCAATCTGGATCGCGCGGCAGGAGTACGTGGACCAGTACGAGCGCTTCTTCCAGAGCACCAGCATCGCCCAGCGCATGCTGAGCCAGAAGACGGTGCAGCATGAAGCCGTCCTGGCCACGCTTGCCGCGTTGTCGCATCCACCCGCTCCCGAACGTCTCTTCCCCAGCCTGCAGCCCGCCATGCCGCAGTTGCTGGGGCTTGGCCATCTGCCGGGCGGCGTCTGGGCGGGCAGCCTGCCCGCGCCGGCTGGCCTGCAACAAGCAGTGGAGCGCGCGCGGCAACTGGGTCGCCCCGTCACGATTGCCGTCGACGACGCGCGCTATTGGCTGGTATCGCCTTCCGGGTGGAGCCTACTGATCGACGCGCGGCAGCTCGTGCCGGCCGCCGACTTTCCTCCGGGCCTGGGCAACCTGACCCTGACGGTGGATCGCACCCCGCTACCACTGCTGGACAAGCAACCCAACGATGCGCTGCCCGGCTGGACGCTGGCGCTGCAAAAGCCGCTGGGCGCGGCCAGCCAGCCGTTTCAGATGCGCAGCACCCGCACGTTGACGCCCGGATTCTGGCCGTGGACCGCGTGGCTGGCCTGGGCCGTGGCCAGCGGCTTGCTGGTGGCCGGCGCCGCCGCCTGGCATCGCTCGCGCGCAGAAGCGCGCCGGCAGCAGGAACAGGTGCGTCTGGCGGCCATGGCGCGCCTGAGCACGCTGGGCGAAATGGCCGCCGGCATCGCGCACGAGCTCAACCAGCCGCTGACCGCCATCCTGGCGCAAACCCGCGCCGCTGCACGCCTGCTGGATGACGAGGACGAGCGCCCGGTCGTGCGCCACGCGCTGCTTGCCAGCGCCGAACAAGCCAAGCGCGCCGCCGACATCATCAGCCGCATGCGCGCGCTGGTGCAGCCCAGTTCGCCCGCGCGGCGCGAAGCCATCGACCCCGACGCGCTGGTGGCCTCACTGCGCTTTCTGCGCGAGCCGGAGCTTGCAAGACAAGGCATCCGCCTGACCTGGACCAACGCCAGTCCCGGCGCGCGGCCGCTGGGCGATCGCGTGGCCCTTGAACAGATCCTGCACAACCTGGTGCAGAACGCGGCGGATGCGCTGGACGGCGCCTCGGGCACACGCCAGATTGCATTGGAAGGCCGCGTGGCCGACGGCAGCTACCAGTTCAGCGTCAGCGATACCGGCCCGGGCATTGCCGCGGACGCCATGCCGCGCCTTTTCGCACCGTTCTTCACGACCCGCGATCAGGGCATGGGCCTGGGCTTGGCGCTGTGCGATACGCTGGCCGGTTCCATGGACGGCCGCATCGCCGCGCGCAACCTCAGCCCCGCTGGCGCCTGTTTTACCGTCAGCCTGCCGCAGGCTGGAGCCGCCGCATGAATCCCAACGATCATTCCCCGCTGGTCTATCTGGTGGATGACGACGACGCGGTCCGCGACGGTCTTGGGCTGCTGCTGCGCAGCGTCGGCCTGCGCAGCGCGGGCTTTGCGGACCCGATAGCGTTTCTTGCCGCGCTGGCGCAGCCGGTGATCGGCTGCGTGGTGCTGGACATCCGCATGCCGGGCATCAGCGGACTGGACGTGCTGGCGCAGCTTGCCGAACGGTCTGACCTGCCCGTCGTCATGCTGACCGGCCACGCCAACGTAGACCTCTGCCGCCGCGCGTTCAAGGGCGGCGCCATGGAATTCCTGCAAAAGCCGGTCGACGACGACGTATTTCTGGATGCGGTCCAGGCGGCCGTGCGCACGCACATCGCCAGCCGCGAACGTTTGGCCGTCACGCAGGCGGCGGCGGACCGCCTGGCGCGTCTGTCGGGACGCGAGCACGAGGTGCTGGAACGCATCGTGCGTGGCATGAGCAACAAGGAGATCGCGCGCGAGTTCGACCTGTCGCCACGCACGGTCGAGACCTACCGCGCCAACGTCTTCGCCAAGCTGGAAGCCGAGTCGCTGGCGCAACTGATCCGCCAATACGCGACGCTGCTCGATTGAAGCGCCGCCTCCGTAACGCTACGGAGGCGCGCGCGTAGTCGGGCGTATACCGCGCCCGCGGCCTTTTGGCCACACTGTCTGCTCCTACCGCAACACCCCCGAAAAGGATGCAGACCATGAAGAAACTGACGCTTGCCGCCCTGCTCTCCACGCTGGCTTTCACCGGCGCCGCCAACGCTGCCGTGTTGAGCGAGCAAAACCTGTCGATGGCCGACGCGCAAAAGCTCGCGACCGCCACCGTCGCCGCCTGCCAGGCCAAGGGCTACAACGTCAGCGCCTCGGTCGTGGACCGCGCCGGCCTGCTCAAGGCCTTTGCGCGCGCCGACAACGCCGGCCCGCACACCATCGATGCCAGCCGCGCCAAGGCGTTTACCGCGGTGTCTGCCAAGACCCCCACCCTGACCATGATGGAAAACGCGCAAAAGAACCCCGGCGCGGCCAACCTGACCGACATTCCGGGCTTTCTGCTGCTGGGCGGCGGCGTGCCGGTCAAGGCCGGCAACAGCGTGATCGGCGCCATCGGCGTGGCCGGCGCACCGGGCGGCAACCTGGACGCGCAATGCGCCGACGCGGTGCTGGAAGAGAACGCCGCGATGTTCAAGTAAGCACCGGCACGGCTGCGGGCGATCTTGCGACCCGCAGCCCCGCCCAGATCCCGGCCAGGCACGCGGCGCCAAACACCCACCCGGACGCCGCGCCGGCCATCACGCCGGACAGCAACGTCCCGACCGTGCAGCCCAGCGCCGTCATGCCGCCCCAGCCCATCAGCACACCGCCCGCGAAGTTGCGGGCGATGTCCTTCATGGAAGGCAACCGCGGCCGGAAGGCGCCCGCCGCCAACGCCGCCGCCCACGCGCCCGCCACCAATGCCATCACGAAGACGCCATTGTTCGACAGCAGCGCGCGCTTGACCACCGTGGCGCAGCCCGCAAAAGTGTCCAGCCCTTCAAGCCTGTCCGGCAGCCATCCAGACGCCGCCGCGGCCGTGCGGGCAAGGCTGCCCAGTTCTGCCGTGACACCCAGCGGCGCGATCCGCAAATAGGCGATGACGCCGATGAAGCCGACCAGGAGACCACCCACTGCAGGCGGCCACCGATCCTGAAACACGGCGCGCCATAGCGGTGCGGCGGAATGCGAGGCGGCTTGCGCGGCCGATGGTGCAGACGGCTTCGCCCCGAGTCGAAGTGACGACGCGCGTCGCCCCGCGCGGCTCCATCCCCACGCCAGCGCCACCAGTACCCCGCACTGAACCAGAACACTCCCCCCGTAACCCAGATGCCGAGGCAGCCAGACCACGGGCGCATCCTGTATCAGCGCCAGATACAACGCATTCCACGACGCAAACCCCAGCACGAAGCCCAGCGCAGCGCCCAGCAACGCGAACGGCGACGCCAGCGCCCCCTCGCCCAGCCTGTAGAAATGCGCGCTGATGCACGACCCCGAGATCCGCATGCCGACGCCGAACACGAACGCGCCCGCCACCAATGCCAGGCTGACCGGGCCGATGTGCGCGCCGGGCGGCAGGCGATCCGCCGATGGGATGGGCAGGAAGGCCCCAAACACGGCGGCATAGCCCAGCACGCCGGTGCCCAGCGCAATCAGCACCGCATACAGGCCTGCGGTCTCGCGGCGTTCGATGAAGTCCCGCGCGATGCAATAGAAGCAAAAGCGCGACCGCTGCAGCACGACGCCGAACGCCGCGCCCAGCAACAAGGAAAGCGACAGCGTGCGTCCGCCCTCGGGCTGCGACGACACGACCCATGCCGCCAGAAAAATGGCCGCCATCACCGCGGCGGCCGTTGAAAGGCGCAAGGCGTTCACTCAGGTTTTGCCCCACACGGTGCCCGCCGGATTGCTGATGGGCGAGCCGACGCTGTTGCCGTACTCCGTCCACGATCCGTCATAGTTACGAACGTCGTAGCCCAGCAGCTTGCTCAGCGCAAACCACGAATGGCTGGAGCGCTCGCCAATGCGGCAGTACGTGATGATGGGCTTGGTGCCATCCACGCCCGCCGCCTGATAGATCGCCTTGAGCTCGTCCGCGGACTTGAACGTCCCGTCCTCGGCAACCAGCTTGCTCCACGTGACGTTCACCGCGCCCGGCACGTGGCCCGCGCGCACCGCCAACTCCGGCACGCCGTTGGGCGCGAAGATCTTGCCGTTGTATTCGTCCGCCGACCGGATGTCGACGAGCACGCCGTCCTTCTCCTTGCGCGCCACGGCCAGCACGTCTTGCAGACGCGCGCGCAACGCGGGATTCGCGTCCTTGACCTTGACCGTGCCGGCCGCGTGGACCTTCACGCTGTTGGACAGCGGCCGCCCTTCGGACTCCCACTTCTTGCGGCCACCGTCCAGAATCTTGACGTTGTCCACGCCATAGATGTCGAAGATCCAGGCGCCCCACGCGGCGAACCAGTTGTTGTTGTCGCCGTACAGAATCGTCGTGGTGTCCGGGTTGATGCCGGAGCGGGCCAGCAGCGCCTGGAACTGCGGCGGTGGCGCGATGTCGCGGTTGACGGTGTCGACCAGGTCGGTGTGCCAGCTGGCGTTGGCCGCGCCCGGGATGTGGCCGCGTTCATACAGGCCCGGGTTGACGCTGACCTCCACGACCCGCACCTTCGGATCATTGAGGTTCTTTTCCAGCCATTCTGTCGAAACCAGATACTTGGCGTGCTGCGCCGCGGCCGGCGCTGCGGCCAGGGTTGCCGCTGCGGCAAAGGCGCCGGCCAGCAGAGTGCGTAGGGACATCGGATTCTCCTGAGGTGGGCTGCTGACGAGCCCTTGGAATCCGGACGATATCGGGTCGCTCCCAAGCCGGGAACGACATTGTTTTTATATTCTGATTACCGATTCAGGTGATTGTCAGGTTGCGGAGCGGGCAAGACGTGCGGCTTTGCCCGACGCAATCCGCTCAGTCCTGCCGTTCCCGCGCCACTGCGCGCGACAGCGCCAGATGCTTGTTCAGCAGCATCGCATCCGCCGCTGCAGGGTCGCGGCGCTGCAGGCGCTCGCTCTCCGAAGGTTCCAGCTCCGCGGCACGCACCAGCGACAGCAGGTCGCGCGTGCGGGTTTCAATCACGGGGGTCAAGGTGTCTTCGATCAGCTCGCCCTTCACGTACGACTGCACCCGCGTCGACAGATTGCGGGTATGCGTGAAAGTGGCTTCGGCCAGCGCGCCCAGCTCGTACTGGATGCCGGTCTGGCTGGTGACCTCGTCCTTGATCTGGATGAACTTGTAGTTCTGCGAGTCCTTGTCCTTGGACAGATCAAGCGTCTGCTGCGGTGTCAGTGCCAAATGGTAGCTGGCGGTCAGAGTGGCGCGCTGTTCCTGCTTGACGCCCAGGTCGAACAAGGGCCGGCCGCTCGTGCTGCTGCTCTGCGAGACCTGATAGGTGAACTGGTCGACTTCGCTGGTCTTGTACGGATTGCTCGCGTCCATGGTCTGCGAGATCGAGGCCGAGAAGTCGGCCACGCCCGACAGCAGACTGCGATACGTGTAGCCAGCGGCAACGATGCGCGGCGACTGGCTGGACGGGGCGGCGCCGGCTTCGTAGCTCTGGTGCAGTTCGGCAAATGCGTCCTTGAACACCGCCATCATGGCCTCGTTGCCCTTGCCGCGGCTGCGGGCCGCGTCGAACTGCTGCAGATAATCGCTGACGGCCGCAGCGCGCTGCTGCGCATTGCCAAAGAGCGCGGCCTTGCTTACGTCGACGTCGACCTTCACCACGCCGTCGGCGTTCTTGATGGTCAGCGACCGCTGCTTGCTGTCCGCGGAAAAATCGATGGATTGCGAGACGACACCATCCGTCGTGGTCGTGGCCTGCAGCGATACCGACGACAGCACTGCGGAATCAAACTTGGCCAGGCTGGACCACGCCATGCGCGGCGGCACCGACGCCAGGCCATCCACCGCGTCCTGGAACGCCTCGGATAGACCAGCGATGGCCTTGCGCTCGGTCTCGGACAGCTCGCCCTCGGCCACGTCGATCTGCACCCCAATGCCATCTGCGGTGTTGGTCAGGCTGACCTGGACTTTCACGCCGCTGGCCGTGGTGATGCGCAGCGTGTAGGCATCCTCGGCCTGCGTGGCCGTACCTGCCTGCACGTTGCCCAGGGCGTCGATCTGGCCGGCGCCCGGCGACAACCTGGCAGACTGCGAATAATTGCTGCCGTCGGTCTGGAACCGATCCAGCAGCGCAGAAGCCACGCCTTCCAGGCGCCCGGCTAGCGTGCGCGCGGAAATCGTGTCGGCGATGACGGAGGACACCTTGTCCGCCGCGTCGCGCTCCCAGACCACACCCGCGGCCGCCGGCTGCGAGGTGTAGGTCAGCGCGGGGGACGTGCCTTGGCTAAGCGTGACCGTCGTCGATGCAGGCACGGCCGCGATATCGGCCTCGTCGCCCGCACGGGTCACGCCGGTGGCTGGCGGCGCCAGACCGATCGTGGTCACGGGGCCGATGGAGGCAACGGATGTCATGGCGTCTCTTCCTCTGGAAAGCCGGAGGCAAGCCTGCCACCCGGCCGGGGTTCCTTTGAGAAATGTAACGGCAGCAAAACGCCAGACTTAAGTCCCAGGGCAACGCGGCGACCGGGCGATGCCGGTCCCTACCCCTTCACGCATGGACCGGCGCGGTACGCGCCGCCTGGTTCAGCGCGTCAATCAGGCTGTCCGCATCGCGCGGGCCGTCGTACCGCACGCCATTGATGAAAAGCGTGGGCGTACCGTTCACGCCGCTGCGCACGCCACCGCTGAAGTCCACTTCAATCTTGGAATCGAATGCCCCGCCAAAGGCGCGGTGCAGCACCTGCGGAGACAAGCCGATCTCCTCGCCATAGGCGAACAGATCGCTCTCCTTCAACGCGTTCTGGCGCTCATAAAGCATGTCGTGCGCCTGCCAGAACTTGCCCGCCTGCGCGGCGGCCTCCGCAAATTCCGCCGCCGCGACCGCGTCCGGGTGCAGTTCCGAAATGGGAAAGTTGCGGAAGACGAAGCGCAGCCGGTCGCCCAGCGCACGCTGCACCGCCTTCAGCACGGGATAGGCCTCGCCGCAATACGGACATTCGTAATCGCCATACTCCACCAGCGTCACGGGCGCGGTGTCCGGCCCTTCGGCGTGATCTTGGGCATTCACGGGGATGAAAAGGCGGCTCATGATTGAACTCCTTGCAAAGCGGGGGCAAGCTTGTCCAGCGCGTCCAGGATGCCGTCAGCGCCCGGGTTGATGCCCAGCGGCGACACATAGCTCCACCGGATGACGCCCTCGGCGTCAATGACGAACAGCGCACGATCAGCGATGCCCTCCTGTTCGCGATAGACGCCGTAGCGCCGGGCGACGTCGCCCTTGGGCTCGAAATCCGCCAGCAGCGGGAAATGCAGCTTGCGGTCCGCGGCGAACGCGGCGTGGCACCAGACCCCGTCCACCGAAATGCCGACCAGCTGCGCGCCGGCCTTGTGGAATTCAGGGAGGATCTGGTTGTACAGCGCCATCTGGTCGCCACAGACAGGGCTCCAGTCCGCGGGATAGAACGCCAGGATCAGCGGCCGGCCGCGCAATTCTTCCAGCGCAACCGTCTGGTCCGGCGTGGCCGGCAAGGCGAAGGACGGAGCGGTCGTGCCGGCAGGCAGGACGGCCGCGGGATAGTCGTATGACATGAAACGTCTCCTGGACGCGCCGCACGCGGCGCCAAGGTCAGGACTGCATGTGGCCGGGTCGGATCAGCGTGCGGCGCGGGTCGATTCGTAGAGGAACCAGGTGCGGCGCTCGGCCTCGTCGATCCAGTTTTCGATCAGGCTGGTCGAGGCGACGTCGTTGTGTTCCTCGCACACGGCGTGCGTGGCGCGCAGGAAGCCCGTCAGACGGCGGTTGTCGTCGGCCAGCTCGGCCAGCATGTCCTCGGGCGTCACGTAGTCGGCGTCGTTATCGGCCAGGCGCTGCAGGCGCTGGATGTGGCCGATCGAACGCAGCGTGGTGCCGCCCACCTTGCGGGCGCGTTCGGCAATCACGTCCGTGGTGGCATAGATTTCATCGCCCTGCTCGTCCAGCAACAGGTGGTAGTCGCGGAAGTGCGGACCCGACATATGCCAGTGAAAGTTCTTGGTCTTCAGATACAGCGCGAACATGTCGGCCAGCAGGCCCGTCAGGGCGGCGGCGATGTCGACCCTGGCCTCGGCGCCCAGGTCGGTGGGGGTGCGCAGGGGAGCGGTGATGCGGCTTTGAAGCGAAAGATCGTTCATGGAATTTCTCCGGGTTGGCTTCAGGGGTTGGCTTCACGATTCGGGCTTCGATTCCCGATGGAAACCAGAATAGCCACGGCGCCCCGCCAGCAAAATCGGCTCATCGTTTTCTCGGGTCATACCAAGGTTTACCCAGGAAATACGCGTGTCTTCTTCCAAAGATGGCTGATAATGTGCGGGTCTCATTGCGTGCCCCCGGTTTCCTGCCCGACGCGCGCGCCCTTACCCAGAGGTAGATCTTGCTCACGTCGACACTCGGCCGCGCACCTGGCCAGCCGCCGCAGCAGTCGCGTCCCGGCGCCCCGGAGACCGCGGGCCCGCATCGCATGCAATTTCTGTTTCGCGCGGCCGCCCTGCTGCTGGCGCTGGTCATTGCCGTGGTGGACACGTTCACCGACTTCGACGGCGCCGTGGCCGTGCTCTATGTCGTGGTGGTGCTGCTTGCGGCGCGCACATTCCGGCGCCTGGACATCATCGTGGCGGGCACCGGCGGCATCGTGCTCACCATCGCGGCCTATTTGAATTCCCACGGTCTGAACCATGTGGGTTCGCCCACGGCCCGGGCGCTGGTCAGCCTGGCCGCCATCGGCATTGCGGCGCTTCTGGCGCTTCAGAACCAGAGCGCCACCCGCAGGCTCGCCGCGCAGGCGCGCCTGCTCAATCTGTCGCACGACATGATCTTCGTGCGCGACCACCAAGGCGTGATCAACTTCTGGAACCGCACCGCCGAGGACGCCTATGGCTGGCCCGCCAGCATGGCGCTGGGCCGCGTTGCCGATGACCTGCTGCATACCCGCTACCCCGACCGCCGCGAGGCCATCGAGGCCGAACTCCTGTCTACCGGCAGCTGGGACGGTACGTTGGAACAGAAGACCCAGGCCGGCGCCACGCTGGTGCTGGAAAGCCGCTGGGTGCTTCAACGGGATCATCAGGGCCGGGTCACCGGCGTCATGGAAACGCATCGCGACGTCACCGACCGCAAGGCCGCCTACACCGCGCTGGTCAGCAGCGAAAGACGCTACCGCCGCATGTTCGACGCCAGCCGCATCGGTGTCATCCAGGAAGACTGGCGCGCCGTGCGCACCGAGCTGACCGCCCTGGGTCTGATGGATGGCCCCGCCCTCACCGCTCACCTCGCCCAGCATCCCGAATTCATCGGCCAGATGCGCAAGCTGACCGACGTGGATGACATGAATCCCGCGTTCCTGGCCATGGTGGGCCGGCCGGCCGCTCCAAGCGCGCCCTACTCCGTGGACGACATCCTGTGCGAAGACGACCGCATGTTTGCGCGGTCCCTGACGGCGTTTGCCCAGGGCGACGCCTTCCACGAAGGCGAGACCGAGGTGGTGCACGCGGACGGCTCGCGGGTGCCGGTGCTGTTCACCATCACCTTCCCGCCGGCCGACGACGTGGACGGTTCCGTGCTGGTCTTTGTCGTGGACATCACCGAGCGCAGGCAGGCGCAGGACGCGCTGCTGCTGGCGCAGACCGAACTCGCGCACGCGGCGCGTGTCGCCACGCTGGGCGAACTGACGGCGTCGATCGCGCACGAAGTCAACCAGCCCTTGATGGCGGTCGTCACCAGCGGCGACGCGGGCATGCGCTGGCTGCGCCGTACCCAGCCCGATCTGCATGAGGTCGAGCTGGCCATGGAACGCATCATTTCCGAAGGCCGGCGCGCCAGCGAGATCGTCAAACGCATTCGTGCGTTCCTCAGCAAGGCGCCGGTGCAACAGGCCCCGCTGGATATCGGCGCCGTCATCGACGAAGCCACCCGCCTGGTCGCACACGAACTCACGCGCGAGCGCGTGGCGCTGCAGGTGGACATCGAGCCGGGCCTGCCGCTCATCATGGGCGACCGGATCCAGCTTCAGCAGGTGCTGGTCAACCTGATGGTCAACGCCAGCCAGGCCATGTCTGGCCAGACGCAGGCCCGCCAGTTGTCCGTCAGCGCCCGGCGCCACGACGACGGTCTGGTCGCCGTTTCCGTGGGCGATACCGGTCCGGGCATCGCGCCGGACGACCTGGAACGCCTGTTCGATCCCTTCTTCACCACCAAACCGCAAGGCATGGGCATGGGCCTGCCGATCTGCCGCACCACGGCGCAGGCCCATGGCGGCAGCCTTACCGTCGAAAACAAGCCTGGCGCGGGTGCGGCCTTCACGCTGACGCTCGCCACCACGCAGGGGAACCCTTCCACATGAACCACCTCTCCGCCACCGGGGCCGCGCCCGCCGCTCCGCAATCCCAGGTGATCGTCGTTGACGACGAGGCCAGCGTGCGCGCCTCGCTGGACAGCCTGTTCCGCTCGATCGGCCTGCGCACCACCCTGTGCGCGTCGCCCGCCGAACTGCTGCAGACCCAGATTCCCGACGCGCCCGGCTGCATCGTGCTGGACGTGCGGCTGCCGGGCATCAGCGGCCTGGACTTCCAGGACCAGCTCATCCGCCAAGGCATCGACCTGCCGATCGTGTTCATCACCGGTCACGGCGACATTCCCATGACCGTGCGCGCCATGAAGGCCGGCGCAGTCGACTTCCTGTCCAAGCCATTCCGCGAACAGGACATGCTGGATGCGGTTTCGGCCGCCATCGAGCGCGACACGCAGCGCCGCTCCCGCGATGCAGCCATGGACGGCCTGCGCGCCCGCTACGAGACCCTGACCCCGCGCGAGCGGGAGGTCATGGCGCACGTGGTGTCGGGCTTGATGAACAAGCAGGTGGCGGGCCTGATCGGCCTGAGCGAGATCACCGTCAAGATCCACCGCGGCCACGTCATGCGCAAGATGGGGGTCCGATCGCTCGCCGATCTGGTCCGCCATGCCGAGGCGCTGGGCGTTTCCGCGTCCTGACCCGGGGATGGGACAAACCTCTGTATGATTTTCGCGGCAGGCGCAAAGGTTCATAACGGAACATGCCGGTCATCGGATGCGCCTCGTGATCCGACCGGCCCGAAGGATTTTCTTACATGAACCACACTCCCACTATCGCGGTTGTCGACGACGACGATGGGGTCAGGATCGCGCTGTGCAGCCTGCTTCGCTCGCTTGGTTACGAGGTACGCGCCTATGGCTCGGGTCCCGAGTTCCTGAACGACCCGCGAGGCAGCGACCCGGACTGCATGATCACCGATGTCCAGATGTCGCCCATGACGGGCGATCAGCTGCAGGCCGAGCTCATCGCGTCGGGGCGCCGCTTTCCCCTGATCTTCATGACGGCCTTCCCCACCGAGGCGGCGCGGCAACGGCTGCTGGCGCTGGGCGCCTGTGCCTACCTGGACAAGCCGGTGGACGGCCAAGCCATGGCGCAGTGCGTGGCCGACGCGCTGCAGGGCGCGCAGCCCGCGTAAAGGCGGGAGGTGGCAGATTGGACACATCCGCCGCCAAAGCCCGCCTATACCTTTGTATGACGCGCCAAGCCCAGCGTAGGATTTCCCGGTGACGCATAAGGCCCTAGTCTATCCCTGCGGTCCAACTACCCCCCCGGAGAACCAGACATGAGCACGATCACTACCCCCGACGGCGTTGAAATCTTCTACAAGGACTGGGGCCCCAAGACGGCCCAGCCCATCATGTTCCACCACGGCTGGCCGCTGTCCAGCGATGACTGGGACGCCCAGATGCTGTTCTTCCTCGCCCAGGGCTATCGCGTCATTGCGCACGACCGCCGTGGCCACGGCCGCTCCACCCAGGTCAGCGACGGCCACGACATGGACCACTACGCCGCGGATGCCGCCGCCGTGGTTCAACATCTGGACCTGCGCAACGCCGTGCACATCGGCCACTCGACGGGCGGCGGCGAAGTCGCCCGCTACGTCGCCCGCCACGGCGAGCCGCAGGGCCGCGTCGCCAAGGCCGTGCTGGTCAGCGCCGTCCCGCCGCTGATGGTCAAGACTGAATCCAACCCGGGCGGCACGCCCATCGAAGTCTTCGACGGCTTCCGCAAGGCGCTGGCCGACAACCGCGCGCAGTTCTTCCTGGACGTGGCCGCGGGCCCGTTCTACGGCTTCAACCGCGACGGCGCCAAGGTCTCGCAGGGCGTGATCAACAACTGGTGGCGCCAGGGCATGATCGGCGGCGCCAAGGCGCACTACGAAGGCATCAAGGCCTTCTCCGAGACCGACCAGACCGAAGACCTGAAGGCCATCAGCGTGCCGACGCTGGTGATGCATGGCGACGACGACCAGATCGTGCCGATCGACGACGCCTCGCGCCTGTCGGTCAAGCTGCTCAAGAACGGCACGCTGAAGGTTTATCCGGGCTTCCCGCACGGCATGTTGACGACCCACGCGGACGTGATCAACGCCGACCTGCTGGCATTCATCAAGAGCTGATCCGGTAGTTGCGAAATGAAAAAGGAAGGCACCGCGCCTTCCTTTTTTTTCGCCCCGATGACGGCGGCCTCAGCCGTCGCCCTTCAGCTCTCGCTCCACCACTTCCCGTGTCAGCGTGGGCACGAACATCTCCACAAAATGGAAGGCGTAGCCGCGCAGCCATGCGCCGCGCCGGATCGCCAGCCGCGTCAGGTTGATCTCGAACAGATGCCGCGCATCGATGGCGCACAGCCGGCTGTCGCGCTCGGCGTCCCAGGCCACTGCGGCCACGATGCCGACGCCCAATTCAAGTTCCACGTACGTCTTGATCACATCCGCATCCATCGCGGTCATGACGATGTCGGGCGTGATGCCGGCGCGTGCAAAGGCTTCGTCGATATGCGCGCGGCCCGTGTAGCCGCGCCCATACGTGATGATGGGATAGCGCGATAGCTGCGACAGCGTGACGCCGTCGTGCTGGCGCGCCAGCGGATGACCTCGCGGCACGATGACGCTGTGACTCCACCGGTAGCACGGCAGGTTCACCAGGCCTGGGTAGTCCGCCACGGCTTCGGTCGCCACGCCGATGTCGGCCTCGCCTTCGAGCAGCATCTCCGAGACCTGCCTGGGCGAGCCCTGGTGCAGATGCAGCACGACCTCGGGGTAGCGCTGGCGAAATTCCTTGATGACCGGCGGCAAGGCATAGCGCGCCTGCGAGTGCGTGGCCGCGATCGAGAGCACGCCTGTCCGGCTGTCCGCATACTCCGCGCCCGCATGCCGGATGTTGTCGGCCGCCTGCAGGATCTGCTCCACCAGCGGCAGGATCAATTCGCCGGGCGGCGTAAGACCGATCAAACGTTTGCCCGAACGCACGAAGATGTCGACGCCCACCTCTTCTTCCAGTTCGCGGATCTGCCGGCTGACGCCAGGCTGGGAGGTGTGCAGGCTTTCTGAAACGTCGGTCAGGTTGAAGTCGCGGCGCACGGCTTCGCGCACGGATCGCAATTGCTGGAAGTTCATCGAGCGCGCCTCAGTCCAGGATAGCCAGCTGATTGCCGGAAGGATCCTTCACGTACATGACACGCGGCAGCGCATCCGGCAGCGAGCACACGGGATGATGACCCGCCTGGCGCAGGCGCGACAGGATGTCGTCGTAGGCGCTGGCCTTGATGCCCAGGTAGTCGGGTTTGACCGCGCGGCTCACTTCGTCCACCGGCGACAGCGACAACGTGGCGTCGCCCAAGGCGAATCGCAGGCGGTCGCCGTCGCCCGGCATCTCTTCCAAACCGATGATCCGATGGTAGAAGTCGCGGACGGCCTGATGCCGTTGCGACAGGAATGGAAGCTGTACCGATTCGATCGAAAGTCGCGATGACATGCCCTGCCGCCTGCTATGGAACAAGGCTGATTCTAGGCCGCGCAAGTACAACCAGACAAAGAGGTTGTAATTGCTTGGACATTGCCAGAAGCCTTAAAGACGCGGGCTTATTTGCATATGTTCGACGATCGTTTGCTCGCGTTGGCACAACGCGCCACGCGGCGGCTTCAACAACAAAAACGGGCCCTCAGGCCCGTCATGTTGCAAGCGGCATCGTGCGCCGCCGTCAGTTCGGCTTTTGGTCCTCGCCCGCATAGCCGTCGATATACGAACGGCCGGAACAACGCACCATCGCCACGCAAGCGGGGCTGCCGGTCTTGGCGCTGCAAGCGGCACGCGACTCATCGCGGGCCGTCTTCGGGTCCGGGTTGAGGACGGTGAAGTTGGTGCCGCGCCCCTTGGCTCCCTTGGGCCACGCGAGACCGACGCAGCTGTCGGTGTACGTCAGCACCTTCCGGCAGCCCTTGCAGTCTTCCCAATCCAGCAGCTTGGACAGCGCATCGTTTTCGTTGGGATAGCCGTCGGCATAGAGAAGGCCGCCTTCTTCGTTTTCGGCGATGGCGCCCCAGTATTCGCGCTGGTTCAGCTTGGCCGACAGCCGCTCCAGATCGGCGGGCGTGGCCTTCACGGGCGCCTGCATGTCGGCGGCGCTGTAACCCGGGCCCACGCACAGCGGCATGGTGGTCAGGCGGCATTTGCCATCGGGGCTGCCGGCCGTGCAACGCCGGATCGCCTTCTTGGCGGCCATCTCGGGCGACACGCTGTTGCCCGGGAACAGATCCTGAACGGAGTTGCGCGCGTACACCATGCAGCTGTCGGAGAACCAGCTCAAGACCTTGCATTCCTTGCCGCCGGCCTTGCGGCATTCGGCCAGCGCGGCGGCTTCGGCCGCCTTGCCGTCGGTCTCGGGCAGCACCCAGAAAATCCGGGAATGCTTGCCGTCCGTGGCGATGCCGCCGTAGAGCTTTTCGGCGGCGTGGGCCGTGGGCGATGCCAGCCCCGCCACCAGGGTTAGGGCCGCAAACGCGGCGCGGATCAGGAATTGAAAGCGAGCGGGCATGATCGTCGTGAAATGCAGTGGATTGGGCGGGGACGATCTTAGCGCAGCGTCCCCGGGGTCCGTCCCTCTATGGCGTTGCGCAACCGGCATATTAGGTAACAAATTTCACACTTCGGATTGCGAACTCCGGCCCCTTTTTTCGGTAAAAATGTCGCACTTTTCAGCGCGGGCCATCCTTGTCTCGGCCGCGCAAATTGCCGTCGAGGGCGCCAGCGATCAATGGCCCCGTCACGAACAGAAACAATCGGCGCCGTGTCCTCGCCTACCGAGGGACCTGCCACCCCGCAAGCCTGGACCACACACCATGAAGCCGACACCGCATTCCAACCGACACCGCAGTTCCTTCCTTCTGTTGACCGGCCTGCTCCTCACGCTGGGTCTGACCGGCTGCGCGCCGATGCCCACCGGGGGCAGCTCCACGATGCCGTCATTGAGCCAGGTGTTCAAATCGGGCCTGTCGTTTTCGCCTAGCGTGAACGTGGCCAAGAACATGGAAGGCCGCTCCATCGACGACGCCATTGCGGCGCTGGGCGAGCCCTCCAAAATCCGGGCGGTCGGCAACACAATGGAGCTGGAATGGTCGGACTACCAGTCCGCCCCCTACACCGAATGGGTGGTGGACAGCACCAGCCAGCAGGTCGTGGGCATGATCCCCGCCACCAACACCACGGCGGCCACGCCGGTGTTCCAGAACAGCAGCACCGGCCACTACGCCAACCGCACGCGTGTGTATGAGTGCAAGGTGCTGATGCGCATGCAGGACAGCGTCATCACCGACACCAGCGTCGATGGCAATGTGTGCCCGGAGTTCATCAGCGCGCTGCGCAAGTGGGCGGGCGAGGCCGAGGCGAAGAATTACGTCGTCAAGTAATTAGCGTGTGCAATGCTGCGCCATCGTTAGAAAATGATTTTGATCCCGGCGTTGAGGTTGTAGTTGCTGGACTTGCGGCTACCGATGCCTTGTTCGGTGCCGGCTTGAACATTCAGGAAGGTATTTCCGCCCAGCAGGCTGTCGTATCCCAGCGTCAAACCCGCTCGCGGACCCGCAAGATTGTTCTTGAAGGTGATGTCACCCTGCGTGGCCGTCGCATAGCGGCTTGACGAGTGGCCTGCGGTGGTTAGAAGGTTGACCGTCGCCCAAGCCGTACTGGCCTTGGCGGAATCGGCATCCCATGTCCTGGACAGGCGCAGGCCCAGTCGGCCCGTCAAGCTGTTCACGCCGGGAAACTCCACCGCGCTTGCGTCGTCCTGACCGCCCGAGAACTTGATCCGCTGATAGATCACCTGCGCCTGGGGCTCAAGCCGGAGGTTGCTGGCGTCGTCGCCGACGGCGAATGATTTTCCGGCCTCCGCGGAAATCAAGCCGCCCCACCCCGTGGTGGTCAACTGACCTGCGCCCGCAGCCGAATTGGCCTTGACGTCGTAGCGGCTGACCTGCGTGACCAGATCCAGATAGCTGCCCTTTCCATCCAGCAGCGTGTAGTAGCCGCCCAGGCTATACGCCGACTGCTCGCTACGCCCCGCGTCGACGGTTTCTTTGCTGACTTCCAGATAATGGTCCACGTCGGTCTTCATGGTGCTGGCTGACGCAAAGACCCCCGCACTGCGCCGCGACAAGCCTTGAAAGTTTACATAGACGTCGGTTCCAAGCTGGACGCCCGCCAGCCTGGAGCGCGTCGCGACGTCTTGCGCGGCCAGTCCGGCGCTGCTGCCGTGATTACGCCCCAAGTCGGCCAGGCTGCGTGCCCACACGATGGGGTAAACCTTGCGGGCCAGGCTTTCCGTGGCCCCCATCCGGTCATTCAGCGTGCCGACGGTCAGTTCTCCGTGGCGCGCGGCCTGATTGCCCAGTTGGGAATACAGGGAAACCTCGGGCCGCGCTTCGCTGCGCACATACCAATTATGCGGAGCAACCTGTACGCCATTGACAACATTTGATCCGTGTTGCAACCGGTAGAGAAAAGCCCCTCTGCGGTTTGCCCCTGGCGTTTCCTCCCGTTGCACGAACGCGTTGTCGGTCGGGCCATTTGCCTGAACAACCATCACGCCGTCGCCGGTAAGCGCGTCCCCAACGGAGGATTCATCCATTTGCAGAACCAGATGTGTCGTTCCGACGGCGCCGCCGTTGAGCCGAATGAGATCGGTGAATCCGGTTTCCGTCGACTGCACATGCAGTTGGACGATACCGTCCTGGCCGTTCAGGTTGTCGGCGACCAGCACGCTGCCGCCGGATAGGCCATTGGCCGTGCCGGGCGGCATGAAGTTGATGCGGCCGGCAAGGTTGATCTCGCCAGCGAAGCTAATTATGGTCCCGTGACTGGTGGTCGCGTATACGGGGTTGTATGCGGGATTGTCCGGCCCGGTGAACATGTTCCAGCGGCTGGAGGCATCCACGTTCAATGTGTCCGGCACATGCATCCAGCCGTTCAACTCTGCATTGCGCAAGGTCAGCGTGTGTTGCGGCGGGAGCTTTGCCATGACGCCCGCCGCGCTTGACATCGAGCCCAGCGTCGTACCGTCAATGGCCAGTTCTCCCTGGTTCAGCAGTGTCAAGCCGGTGTAAGTCAGCGGCCCCGTCAGCGTCGTCAGGCCCGGGCCCGCTTTCACCACGTTCCCTGTGCCGGCGATCGCATTGCCGAACACAAAGTCATCCGCGCGGTTGAACGCCAGCGTGCCGTGGTTGATGAAAGCGCCGCTTCCGATGGCGCCGCTTGTGCCGCCCGCGCCGAGTTGCAGCGTGCCGTCGTCAATATGCGTGACGCCGTGGAAGTTGCCGTCGGCTGCGATGGCCAGGGTGCCCCCGCCCGTCTTGGCAAAATCGCTGCCGTCTCCGGTCAGCACGCCGTGCAGCACTGACTGCTGTCCGTCGTCGACGCTGATCGCGCCCGTGCTGTCAACGACCACATCATGGTGGAGGGCCGCGTTGTCCTGGAGCTGCAGCGTTCCGCCGTCCAGCGTCACGGCATCGAGCGTGCTGCCAAGACTGTCGCCGCTGGTAATGGCCAATGTGCCGCCCGTGATGCGCCACGGGGTGCGTGCCTGCGTGGGCGCATGGACCAATTGCCAGGTGCCTTCGGAGGCTTTCTCGAAAGCGGAGAAGCCCTGGTACACGTCCTTGTTGGCGCCAACGCCCCCTGCAGCGCCCAACTTCGAAACGTCGAAAGCCATTGAAGCGCCGGTCGTCGGGTCGACGCCTGCCGCGCCGTCAAGCACCAGCGTGTTGTTGGTGGATCGGGTGGCATCCACGGTGCCCTGGATATCGCTGCCGGCCTGCAACCTCAGCACTGAATTGTGGGCCGTGTCGGCGTACAGGATCGCCACCGATTGCTCCGACCCCGTGCCCGGGACAATGCGGCCGGCGTTCGTGATCACAGTGTTGGCCCCCACGACGTGTATGCCATAGCCGCCCAACGACGCTCCGCCAGCGCTTGACCCCGTAGGCCCGCCTTCGGCGCCGCCGCCTCTGCCCCCCAGGCCACCGGGCGCGCCGCCACCCCCGCCTCCGGCGCCAGTCCGGGAAGAAACGATGTTCGCGCCGTTCGTGCCATTCAGGTTGTTGGAGGCGCCAGGCTGCCCGCCACCCGCGCCGTAGGCCAACCCGCCGCCGGCCCCGGCCGCGCCACCGCAACCACTATCGGCGCCGTTGCCGCTTTCGCAGCCAAACGGATTGAGGCTGCCGCCCGCACCGCCGCCGCCGGCGCCAAAAAAAGCGGAGCCCACGGTGCCATCCAGCCCTGGCTGACCGCCGTTGCCGCCGTCGCCTGGCAGCATAGGCACTCCATTCAAGGGAATATCGCCGCCACCGCCGCCGCCGCCGCCCGCGCCGCCCACGCCATCGCCGCCTCTCCCGCCGGCGGCCGACCCCATGTTGAACGCGCTGCCGCCGCCGCCCCCGCCGCCGCCACCGGCGCCCCCTTGCATCAGATCCCGGTTGGTCAACACCGCGCCGTCCGCGGACAGCTCGACACCGTGTCCGCCCTGGCCGCCATTGCCGCCGGCTCCGCCGCTGCCGCTTACCTGGCCCCCGCCCCCGCCGCCACCGCCGCCACCGCCACCCGCGCCGCCGATCAGACGTTCCGCGTTCTCGAACGGCGTGGTGTCCGTGATAACGACAGCGGTGTGCCCGGCGCCGCCATCGCCGCCGCGCATGCCGGATATGCCACCCAAGCCGGCGACTCCGCTTTCACCGATAATGTCCGCCAGCGCCGAAACCGGCGCCAGCATCGCCACGCTCACGATGAAACACGTTGCACGGCGGTGTCTGAAAGCACCTGGGCCGGCGTTCCCGCGATCAACGAATATAGGATTTTTTATTTTTGCGTGACCGGTTGCCTTTGAAACCGCATGCACGCCGCTTTCCACAGAATCGCACCCGCAACGCATGTTCCCCCCTGCTTGGATTGGCTGATAAATCCGCGTCGTCATCACGCCCAGCGAGTGGACTGGGAGCGGCGCAGCCAACTTCAATTGGTCGCGCTCGACGCAGGACGTTTGCATCAGGGGTCAATGCTAGAAAACCCTTCCGAATAAACATTGAGCACAAATACTCTGACTGAATCAGATCTGTCTGGTATTCATGTTTTGACGACGATTTGATTGCCGGGCAGAGAGACAAATAATCTGCAAGAGCGCGCGGTTTTTTTGCTTGTATGAGGCGCCGGGCGCCCGGCCCGGCGCTCAAGCGTGCGTTTCAGCTGTGGTGTCTGCCTCGGGGCGCGAGCGCCGGAGCGCCCACGCGCTGTCTGCTTCGCCGTGCGCCAGCCGCCGCTGCGTGACTCGCGCCATCCATGTGAACCCGAGCGCCATCGCCAGCGCGGTCGCGTCCACGCCCAACGTTGCTGCCGACGAGTGCGCCCACAAGCCGGTTGACGGCGCCACCACGCCCAACAGTGAGGTCAACGGAATTGCCAATGTGAACGCGGCCGCCAGCCATAGCAGATGCACCGCCGCCGCAGCACCGCCTCGCACGAACGACCAGACAATGGCCGCGAAGAACGCCGCGTAGTACAGCCCTTTGATCCACATGTCCAAGTCGGCGACATGCCCATGCAAACCCTTGGCGGCGAACATCATGAGCGAAATGCCGCACACGCTGCCCAGGCACACGCCCACTGTCGCGGACGCCATCAACCGCGTGTCGAGCCGCTGCACCGGCACCGCGCCGGTTCGCCGGTCCGCGCGCTTGCGCCGCGACTCGATCCAGAGCAGGTTGCCGCTGTAGAACAGCCACGCGCCCGCCAGCCCCAGCAGGAAATACAACCACTGCACCGCCGCGCCGCCGAAGGACGCCATGTGCAACGCAAAGAAGCTGCTGACCCACAGGTTGGCCGCATCCTGACGACCCGGCAGATAGTCGGTGTTGAGCACCTTGCCGCTGTACGGGTCCATCGCCACGAAGCCGCCGCGGGCGCGGGGCGACACCGCGGCCGGGTCCTTGCCCCAGATGCGGACGATGGCGCGTGGCGCGGTCACCTGCGTATACTGCAGCGCAATGGGCTCGAACGATGGCGACAGCCTGCCCGCATGCTGCAGCAACTCTTGCGGCGGCAGCATGGCGGACGGATCGCGCGGCGCGCCGTCGGGCGTAGCGCCACCACCGCGCTGAAACACCGATTCCAGCTTGCCGCCGTACATCAGCCGGTCCTGAAGGTCGTAGATGCCATCGTGAAACGCGAACACGACCGAGCTGAGCGCCATCACGATATGGAAAGGCAGCGAGATGATGCCCACCACGTTGTGCGCGTCCAGCCACATGCGTTTGCGGTTCTTGCCCACCCGCAGCGCGAAGAAGTCCTTGACCAGCGAAGGAAGCAGAACGATGACGCCGGACACCAGCGCAATCGCATACAGCGACGCGACGACGCCCATGAACCAGCGGTTGGGGTCGCTGTCCGTCGGCAAACCGACCACGCGATGCAGCACGTCGATGAAATTGCCCAGCCCGCTGGGCTCGGCCTCGCCGATCTGCACGGCGCCGGCAGCGTCCAGGCGGGCGACATAATGCCGCACGGATGACTCGTCATGGTCGTCGGCCTGCGGGTCGCGCACTTCCCATGCCATGCGCGCAGGCACGTTCTCGGTGGGCTGCAGATGAATGGTGAAGCCCTTGGCCACGTCGGGCCGCGCTGCCAGCGTCTTGGCGATCAGGTCGGGCGCGGTTTCAAGCGGCGCCATCGCCACGTCCGGCCGCGGCGACGCCCAGCGCGCGATAGGTTCCTTGAACAGGGTAAGCGCGCCCGCGTAGAACGCAATGAACAGCGCCATGCCGGTCAGAATGCCCGTCCAGGTATGGACGGATTTGTAGATGCGGATGTAGTCGGCTCGCATGATGGCGATCCTCCTGCTTATAACGCGCCGGCCGCGTACTGCCCGCCGTACAGCGCCAGGCAGATCCCGCCCAGCCAGCACCAGGCGCGCAGACCGCTGCCGAAGAAGTAGACGGTGGACGCGATGCCCAGCCACACGGGCGGCACCAGCCACATGGCAAGCTGCGAGCGCGTCGCAAGCGGTACGGTGGACGTCAAGGCGGCCAGCAGCGCGCTGGCGCCCAGGGCGATCGCGAATCCCAACAACGTGCCGGCCAGGGTCTTTGAGACCCAGTCACGGCGGATGGGCGCGGGCTTAGCGGGCGTCATCGCGTACTCCCCCGGGCATGCCTCTGCCGTACATCCGACGCAATACGCCCAGATGCGGAATCAGGCAGAAGAACAGCATCAGCGCCGTACAGAATACGAACACCGCGGTGACCACGGTGAATCCGTACAAGCATCCCCAGCCGCCCAACGCCAGCAGCGCGATGCCTGCCGTGCGGGCGGGCGCGGCGGGCCACGGGGCGCTTGCCCATTGCTGGTTGGGCGATGCGCGATAGATGCAGAAGCAGCCGATGCACACGGCAATCAGACTGGCAAGGATGAGGACTGGCATGGTCACCCCGGAATGAATGATGTCTGGGTCCGCCGCACGCCCCGATCGCTGGAACCGAGGGCGCGGCGGACGCCATGCAGGCCACCTGTCAGAAGGTGATGGCGGCGGACGCCATGACGCTGCGGGCGGGCCCCAACGTCGCAATGGGCGTGGTGTCGCTGAAGATGCCCGCGTAGTAATACTTGTTGAACACGTTGTTGACGTTCAGGCGCAGCACCACGTCGCGGCCATTGACCTTCGTCGCATAGCGCGCGCCCAGGTCGACCTGGCCCCAGCCGGGGATCTCGATGTTGTTGGCCGAATCCGCGTACTGGCGCGACGTCGCCTGGACGCGCCCGGTCAGCGTCAGGCCAGGCACCCACGGCGTATCCCATTCCACCCCGGTGTTGACCTGCCAGCGCGGCGCGCCGACGGCAGTATTGCCGTTGTAGCGGCCGTATGAAGTCTTGACCTGCGTGCCCTGCGTGTACGTGACGCCACCCAGCACGCGCACGCCCTGCGCGATCTCGCCAAACGTATTCCACTCGACGCCGCGCACGCGCTTTTCGCCACCGTCCGCATAGGTGGGCTGGGCGGTGGAGCCTTCGGTCACGAGCATCGGCTTGTCGATCTCGAAGAGCGCCAGCGTATTGGTGAAGGTGCCGGCGTTCCACTTCACTCCCAGCTCCTTCTGCTTGGTCTTGTAGGGAGCAAAGACTTCGCCAAAGTTGGTTGCGGTGGTGTCGGTGACGCTGTCGCCCTTGCTCAGGCCTTCCACGTAGTTCGCGTAGAACGACAGATCGGGCCCCCACGGCTTGACGACGACGGCCACGGCTGGCGTCACGGCGTCTTCGTCGTAGCGCGCCGTGGTCTTGCCAGTCTTGTCGAAGTTGCTGGTCTTCACGCGCTGGTTGCGCACGCCACCGGTCACGCGCAGCTTGTCGTCCAGGAACGACATGGTGTCGACCAGCGCCAGGCTGGTCAGCGTGTTCTCGCTGGTTTTGGGCGGGCTGCCCGGCAGTGCCGGCATGACCGGCGTGATGGGGTTGTAGATGTTGGAACGGAACACCGATGCCGGACCGGTGGCCGATCCGTCCTCGAGCTTGAGGTAGGACGCCTGCAGCACGAGTTCATGGCCCACGCTCCCCGTCTTGAAGCGCGTGCGCAAGCCGCCCTCGGCGGTAGTGGCGTCGGTGTAGGCGCGCTGGCCTACGATCTGGCCGGTGAAGTCGCCGTTGGGTTGGATCTGCCGGGCATGCGTGCCGTTGATGAGGCCGGACTGGTCGCTGTCACGCCGGCCCACGCCCGCGAACGCCGACACGTGCTCATTGAAGCGGTACTCGGCCTGACCCATGACGGCGTTGCTCTGGATGCTGCCGTAGGCGGTGCTGAACTGGTTGATGCGAGGATCGGGCGCCACCGGCACCACCGGGCTCGCAAACCAGAACATGGCCGGCGTGCCCCCCGTGAATGATTCCTGGCTGTGGTAGGCGTCGATGGACGCCGTCAGCGCGCTGCCGCGGTAATCCAGGCCAGCCGATAGGAATTCGCGCTTTCTGGACTGGCCGTCCAGCGTGGTGGCGCCGTCGCTGAACGAACCGTTGACGCGCGCGCCCCATTCGTTGCGGGTCCCAAAGCGCCGGCCCGCGTCAATCGTGGTGCCCAGTTGCCCATCGGACAGCCAGTCCACGCCGAACGTGGCCGTGGGCGTGTCGGTCGCACGCTTGGTGACCAGATTGACCGTTCCGCCCACCGCGCCGCTGGGCGCCATGCCGCTGAACAGCGCGTTGGGCCCCTTCAGCACTTCAACCCGCTCGACGAATTCCACGGGCGTGCGGCCCATGGGCGCCAGGCCGTACATGCCGTTGATCGCCACATCGTTCTGGTTGACGTCGAAGCCCCGGATGCGGAAGTTTTCGTAGGCGTGGCCGCTGGAGGTCGTAAAGCGCACGGACGGATCGTTCGCCATGACGTCGGCCAGCGTGCGCGCCTGCTGGTTCTTGATGAGTTCGGACGTATAGCTGGTGACGTTGAACGGCGTGTCCATGACGGACTGGTTTCCCATCAGACCGAGCCGCGCGCCTTCTGCGACCTGCCCCCCGGCATAGACCGGCGGCAGGTCCCCGTCGCCCAAGGCGCCCGCCGTCACGGTGACCGGCTGCAACGTGGTCGCCTGCTGCGCGTCCTGCGCGTACGCCGCGTGCAACGGCAACATCAGGGTGAGCGCCACGCCAGGGGCGATTCGCGCTACCCGCGAATCCATCAAAAACAATTTTTCCTCAGACACTTTCCACGCCCTCAAGTTCAATGCAAATGAGAATGATAGGCGCTTATCTTACGAAAAATATCGTTAACACGGCAGTGGTCAACCCGGCGCGCGCGAAGAATTTGCGCTCGCGCAAACGATTCGATGTGGACCTGTTTTAATTCCGCCACACGTCCTGCGCTCGCGCGGATGACGCTACGCAAGCGACTGCAGCTGATCCGCCATGAATTCGATGAACAGCCGCGCCCGCATGGGCGCGTGGCGGCCGAAAGCGTGCAGCACGGACACCGGCACGCGGGGCAATTGCGCCTCGGGCAGCACCTCGGTGA
Source organism: Achromobacter sp. GQ309 (assembly GCF_059759315.1). Lineage (NCBI taxonomy): Bacteria > Pseudomonadati > Pseudomonadota > Betaproteobacteria > Burkholderiales > Alcaligenaceae > Achromobacter > Achromobacter sp. GQ309. Next base: position 1,119,152 of record NZ_JCAXDP010000001.1, on the reverse strand, counting down.
GCCGCCCGGCCGCAAGGTCGTCGGCGACCGCCAGCCGCAGGATCTGGATAATGCCCAGGCCGCCCAACGCGGCCGCGCGCAGCGCCGTGCCGTCGTCGGTGTCGAACACGCCCTCCGGGCGCACCACCTCCCCCGATGCGAACGTGATGGGAAAAGGTCTTCCGGCCAGCAGATATCGCACGTGCGCGTGGCGCGGCAGGTCACCGATGCTGCGCGGAGTGCCACACCGCTTCAGATACGCAGGCGACGCCACCAGCGTCAGTGGCAGTTGCGCCAGTTGCCGCGCGTTCAGTTCCGAATCCGCGACACGGCCCGCGCGGATCGCAAGGTCGAATCCTTCGCGGATCAGATCCACATGGCGGTCGGCAAGGCTCATTTCCAGCTTTAAGTCCGGGTGCGCGGGCAGGAAGCGGTTGACGATGGGCGTCATCAGCAAGCGCCCCAGGTCGCCGGGCGCCGTGATCCGCAGACGCCCTTGCGCGGTCGCTGCAGGCTGCATCACCTCGCTGGCATCACCCAGCGCTCGCAGCAGCGGCGACACGCGCTCGTAGTAGGCCGCCCCCTCGGGTGTGAGCGACAGCACTCGCGTAGACCGCTGGAACAGCCGGATGCCGAAACGCCGCTCCAGCCTCGCGATGGCTTTGGACACGGCAGAAGGCGACGTGCCCAGGATCCGGCCGGCGCTGCTGAAGGAGCCGGCCTCGACGGCAGTGGCAAAGGCAACCAGCGCGGAAACGTCAGGCGGCATGTCCATTGATGACCTTGCGGAATAGGTGCTTGTACAAGAACCCCCTATTTAACGCCCTTTGGAATAGATAGAGTGGGCTTTCCTTCATCTTTCTGGAAAAGCCATGACCCGACTTCAGGGAAAAGTCGCCCTCATCACCGGGGGCAATAGCGGCATCGGGCTCGCTTCCGCGCTCGCCTTCGCCCAGGCCGGCGCGCAGGTCGTCATCCTGGGCCGCCGGCAGGACGCGGTGGACGCAGCCGTGCGCGCCATCGGCCATGACGCGCTGGGTATCACGGGGGACGTGGCCGATCTGGACACGCACGAGCGCGTGGTCGCCGACGTCCGGCAACGCTTCGGCTGCCTGGACATCTACCTGGCCAACGCCGGCGTCGCCATTCTGGAGCCGTCGGCGCAGGTGTCCGTCGAACACTACGACCGTCAGTTCGCCATCAACACGCGCGGGGTGTTTTTTGGCGTGACCAAAGCCCTGCCCGTACTGAACGACGGCGCGTCCATCATCCTGGTCAGCTCGATTGCCAGCGCCAAGGTGCTGGAAGGCCATGCCGTCTATGCAGCAAGCAAGGCCGCCATCGAAGCCATGGCCCGCAGTTGGGCGCTGGAACTGAAGGCGCGGCGCATCCGCGTCAACGTCATCAGCCCCGGCCCGGTGGATACGCCCATCCTGGAAAAGCTGGGACTGCCCGCTGATCAGCGCGCGGGGCTGGACGACGCCATGGCTGCCGCCATTCCGCTGGGCCGGATGGGCCGCCCCGACGAACTGGCGCGTGCCGCGCTGTATCTGGCCAGTGACGAGAGCAGCTTTGTCACGGGCGTCAACCTGCGGCTGGACGGGGGCATGGCGCTGACGTAGGGCGCCGACGCGCCGGGCGGGCTGTCAGCCGGCCGGGTCAATGTCCAACCTCAATGCCTAGCGTCAACGCCCAATGTCAGGGCGTAGTGTTCGGCGATATCGACCGCCTTGCGCGAACTGGCCGCCGGCGAGCCTTCCTGGGTCCACAGGAACGGATAGAACGAAAAGCACTGATCCGGGCCCAACGCCTTCACTTCGGCTTGCCATTCGGGCCAGCGCAACGCGGCATAGAAGTCCTCGATTCGTCCGGCCAGCATGGCTTGCAGGAAATCGGAGTAGCCCAGCTCCAGCGCCTCCCATTGCAGGTTGTCGGGCGCGCGGTAATAGAGCATGCCCGGATCATCGCCCAGCGCCCCGCCGTTCAGCGCAAAGAAGCCGCCCGCTGCGTCGTCCGCCACAAGCAGGAAGCCATCCGCCCGCCCCGCGTTCCAGCCGGCCAGGTCGCGCGGTAGGCGCGGATGCCCGCTGCCCAGCACGCGAAGCCAGCCGCCATCAAGCAGCAGGCCGCCCGTGCCGTGCGCGATGGCTCCCATCGGGGACCGGGTCGTCACTTGCAACGCAAGCAGGACATCGTCGTTGCGTGGCGAAGGCGGCAGGATTTCACACTGAATAGCCGCACCGGCAATCCAATCATGGACGAGCGGCAAGGCCGGCTCGGTTTCGTTGATGAGTTCGTTCAAAGGTCGCATGGGGCGCGATGCTGACCGGTTCAGCCCGATCTGGCAAGCCAGCCGCAAGCGCCCAGGGGGCCCGCCAGACCACCCGCCAATCAGCGCTACAATCCGCGCCGGATTCCCGCCGAGCGTGCCCCGCGCACCCGGCCCGCGCCCAAGCGCATGGCATTGCCCTCCCAAGCCAGGCGAACCATGACGCATTCCCCCAAACCCCATTGATCGTTTGTCCGGTCGCACCGGATGCTTTTGCTGTTCTGGAAATCGAGGATTTCATGTCTCGGCAGTTGTTGGGCCTGGTGCTCGGGCCCCTACTTGGCTTGTTCGTTGTCTGCATCGGCAACGCTTTCATCTCTTCCCTCACGACCCTGCAGTTGGACGCCGCCGGCGAATCGGCCACGGTGGTCGGCATCATTTCGTCGTCGTACTTCATCGGGCTGACCCTGGGCGCGATCTTCAATGACCGCCTGATCCTGCGCATCGGCCATATCCGCGCCTACAGCAGCTTTGCGTCCCTGATCGCCGTGACGGTGCTGCTGCAGGGCCTGATCTTCAATCGCGAGGCGTGGTTCGTGCTGCGCCTGATCAACGGCTGGGCAAGCGTCGGCGTCTTTCTGGTGGTCGAGAGCTGGCTGCTGCTGGCGGGCGATGCCAAGATGCGCGGCCGACTGCTGGCGCTGTACATGATCGCGCTGTATGGTTCGGGCATGCTGGGCCAGCTGGAGCTGGGCGCGATCACGCGGCTGGGCGACATGGCGCCGTTCATGGTGGCCGGCCTGCTGGCGTCACTGTCCGTGCTGCCGATGGTGATCATTCCGCGCGTGTCGCCGCTGGTGGAACGTGTCGAGCCGCTGTTGCCGCAGCATCTGGCGCGCATGACGCCCACCGGCGTGATGGGTTGCTTTGGCTCGGGCGTGGCCATTGCCGCGGTCTACACACTGCTGCCGCTATATCTGCAGCGCATCGGCCTGGACGTTGCCGAGGTCGGCAAGATGATGGGCGCGGTGATTCTGGGCGCCATGGTGCTGCAATACCCGGTAGGACGCTGGTCGGATCTGCGAGACCGGCAGGTGGTGCTGATCGCGCTGGCCGTCTTCTGCGCCGTGCTCAGCCTGCTGATCCTGATGCTGCCGCCGGGCTCGTCCTTCTTGATGCCGCTGCTGTTCCTGCTGGGCGGCGGCGTCTTTGCGATCTACCCGGTCGCCGTCAGCCACGCGGCCGACCGCGCGCCGGCCGACGCGCTGGTGCGTATGATCCAGGGGCTGCTGCTGATCAACTCGCTGGGATCGGCGCTCAGTCCGCTGGCGATTTCGCCGGTGATGGCGAAGTTTGGCGAAGCGGGCCTGTTCTGGTGTTTTGCGCTGTTGAACCTGGGGTTGGTCACGTTCTTTGTCTGGCGCCGCAACGAGCGTCCCGCGCCCGCCCCCGTGGCGCCCTTTGCGGCCGCCGCGCAGATGTCGCCGGTGGGGGTGGAGCTGCGCGTGACCGATGACCTGATCCAGGGCGCGCTCGACCACGAAATGACCGAGGATCTGACCAACGCGGTACACGGCGCCGAGGCCGCCGAGCCGGTGCTGAGCACCGTGCCGGACGCGCCGCCGACGGCCTGAGGGGCGGCATCAAGCCGCAGATTCCGCACGTTTTTGCGCCAGCACGGTGGGCCGGAACGCGCGCAAGCAGGGGGAATCGTACCGGCATGTATTCGTGATTCCTGCCGCACACACTGCGACTTGAATCCGGTGATGCACGGGCGCGGGTTCAGCGGGATGATGCAAGCACCTACTGAAAACGGTGCACATCATGGAACAAATCCCAACGCTTGAATCCCCCGCCGCGCTTGTATTTGGCGGCTCCCGCGGCATCGGCGCCGCCATTGCCGCGAGGCTGGCGGAAGCCGGCTATGCAGTGGCGCTAACGTACGCCAGCCGCGCGGACAGCGCCAACGCGGTCGTCGCGTCCATCGAGGCCAGCGGCGGTCGCGCGCTGGCCATTGAAGCCGACAGCGCCGACCCGCAAGCCATCGCATGCGCAGTGGACACCGCCGTGCAACAGTTCGGGCCGCTGAGTGTCGCTGTCGTCAACGCCGGCATCTACCGCGCCAATCCGATCGGCGCAGTCCCGCTCGACGAGCTGGACCAGATGCTGGCAGTGAACGTGCGCGGCGTGTTTTTGGCCATCCAGGCGTCGGCCGCCAACATGCGCGACGGCGGACGGATCATCACCATCGGCAGCAACACCGCCATCCGGACCGGCTCGCCCGGCAGCAGCGTCTACGCCATGACCAAGGCCGCCGTCGCCGCGATGGTCAGCGGCGCGGCGCTGGACCTTGCACCACGCCGCATCACGGTCAACAACATCCAGCCGGGTCCCATCCAGACGGACCTGACGGCGGAATGGACGGCGCAGCTCATTCCCCGCATTCCGCTGGGGCGCATGGGCAAATCGACTGAAATCGCAGGGCTGGCGGCATTCCTGGCGGGGGCCGATGCCGGCTACATCACGGGCGCCAGCCTGACTGCGGATGGCGGCTTCGTGCTGTAGCAGCACGAACCGCGCTGGACCGGCTACCCCCGTTGGCTCAGCGCGCGCGCGATGCGATTGCGCGCCACCGTCGTGCGCGGCACCTTGAACGGGAACCAGCTGCGCACGTCCTCTTCCAGGCCGATGCCGTGCATGAAGTTGTAGATGGCCTTCTTCAAGCCCTTGCCCAGCGCGTCGTGATCCACGCCCGTGGGGTCGTGAAAGCCCACGTCGTTCTTGGCGAACGTGACGTCGGGCAAGGGCTTGAGCGTGATGCCGTATTCGTCCGGATTCAGGCCGACGGGTGAATGCACCGTACAGGCGAAGCGGTGAAAGAACCCGCTCTGGATGCAGTCGTTTTCGAACAGCTGGCGAACATATTCCAGCGCATCCACGGTGTCCTGCACGGTCTGCGTGGGAAAGCCGTACATCAGATAGGCGTGCACCAGCACACCGGCATCGCTGAAGGCTCGCGTCACGCGCGCCACCTGGTCGATCGACACGCCCTTTTTCATCAGGTTCAGCAGCCGGTCCGACGCAACCTCCAGGCCACCGGACACCGCAATGCAGCCGCTGTCGGCCAGCAGTTCGCACAGTTCCGGGCTGAAGGTCTTTTCGAAGCGGATGTTGCCCCACCACGAAATGCCGGCGTTGCGCTCGATCAGCTCGGCTGCCAGCGCCTTCAACGCCTTGGGCGGCGCCGCTTCGTCCACGAAATGAAAGCCGGTCTGCCCGGTCTCGGCCACGATGGTCTGAATGCGATCGGCCAGCACGGATGCGGATGCGCCCTCGTAACGGCCGATATAGTCCAGCCCCACGTCGCAAAAACTGCACTTCTTCCAGTAACAGCCGTGGGCGACGGTCAGCTTGTTCCAGCGGCCGTCGCTCCAGAGGCGGTTCATCGGGTTCAGCATGTCCAGCAGCGACAGGTAGCGATCCAGCGGCAGGCCGTCCCACGTGGGCGTGCCCACTTCGGCGAACGCGACGTCCGGTTCAACCAGGTTGACGTACCGCACCGCGCCGCTGTCCGCATCGCGCACAAACGTGCGCACCAGGCGCTGGCGCGACCGCTTGCCCTGCACGTGCTCCAGCAGCGCCAGCAAGGGACGCTCGCCGGCGTCCAGCGTGACGAAGTCGAAGTAATCGAACACGCGCGGGTCTTTCAATTCGCGCAGCTCGGTGTTGACGAAGCCGCCGCCCAGCACGGTGACGATGGTAGGGTCCTGCGCCTTGATGGCCTGCGCGATGCGAAAGGCTGCATACACCGCCCCCGGAAACGGCACCGACAGCAGAACCATCGTCGGCTTGTGACGCGCCAGCGCCGCATCCGTCAGTTCGCGCAGCGTCTCGTCCACCAGGTTCATCGGGGCAGCCAGCGCCTCTGCCAGCGGGTCGAACGTGGGCTGGCTGCCCGCAAGCGATTCGGCATAGCGCACGAATTCAAAGCGCGGGTCGATGGCGTCACGCAGCACATCGGCCAGGTCGTTCAAATACAGCGTGGCCAAATGCTTGGCCCGGTCCTGCAGGCCCAGCGCGCCAAACGCCCACGCCAGCGGATCGCCGCCATCCTCGTCCAGATAGACGTCCAGCGAGCTGAAGCGTGGGCCTTCCGGCAGATAGTTGCGCCCGGCAATGCGGTGCGCCAGCGTGGGATCGCGGCCTTGCAGAAAGCCGATCACCGGCCCAATGGTAGCCAGATAGCGCGACTGCATGGCGACGAAGGCCTGGATCGGTTGCGTGTGTTTTTCAAGGGGCAGCGCGTCGATACGCTGCGCCACGGCGCGCAGGCCGTCGGCCGACAACAGGCGCAGCACCAGGGCAAGCGCCAGATCCTCCTGAAACGCGGTGATCTCGCGCGAACGCAGGAAGCCGGTCAGGTAGGCGGTGGACGGGTACGGGGTATTCAGCTGCGTCATCGGTGGAATCACCGACAGCACGCGCAAAGGCAAGGTCGACATGAGGCACGGCAGGACTGCCGTCTAAAAAGCGGGGATCGGTGCAATTATAGGCAGCGCGGCGGGCGCGGCCCGGTCCGCCTACAGCACGCCGTCCAGCCAGTCCAGCACGCGGCGGTTCAAGAGCGAGCGGTTCGCGGATTCGCAGTGATCCCCCGCGCCCTCTTGCGCGGTGAAGCGCAGCAGCGTCTTGGGGCAGCGCAACTCGTCGAAGAACTGCCGCGTGCCAGCCGCCAACGGGTCGTTTTCGGCCAGCGTCATGAGCGTCGGGCACGTAATCTGGTCGACCCGGCCCTCCAGGGTGAACGGCTCGATTGCTCGCAGGTAGTCACGCAGATTGTCCACGCCGTGCACCCAGAAGCCGCGCTGCACCACCTTCCACGTCAGCACGGGGCTGGCCGTGACGAACTGCCAGAGGCGGTCCATCACGGGTTGGTCCACCTCACCCAGGTTCTGCGCGCTTTCCGGGCTGGCGCCCAGCTTGACGGCCAACGGCCGGAACGAGCCCGCGAGGCTACGTTGGCCCGGGTCCGCAATGCAGGCCGCCAGCCGGGGTTCGCCGGACGCCGCGCGTGGCGCCAGGTGGCCGCCCAGGCTCCAGCCGCTGAGTGCGATGCGTTTGGGGTCCACGATAGGCAGCGTGATCGCGTAGTCCACCACGGCGCCCACCACCGTCTCCCAATCGGGCCGCATTGTCACGCCCTGTTCGTACAGCATGCCGCCCTGCCCTGGCCCGTCAAACACCAGGGCGTGATAACCCCGGCGCGACGCGGCCACGGCGCTTGCAAAATACATATCCGTCACCGTGGCGTCATAACCGTTGGTGAAGATGACGAGCGGCCTGACGTCAGTGTGGTGGCCGACAGCCGGAATCAGATATGCCGGCATATTCGCGCCGACCAGCGGGATGCACGCGGGCATGACGGGATGCGCAGACAGCGCGAGGCCTCGGTCGAAAGCCGCGGTCTGCTTGCGAAAGGCCGCCAGCAACCGTGCATCTGTCGGCGCGCCATATAGCGGCCGGTAAGCCGTGCAATAGAAGGCGCTGGCTCGCAAGTGCAGTTCACGCGCGCTGGCGACAAGGTTGCGGCGTTCGGCGTCTTGCGCCTCGGCGGTCAACCGATCACCCGCCGCCATCCAGGCCTCAAAGAATGCGGTGTCGTCCCCGTCGCCCACCGCCCGGCCCACCGCCAGCATTTCCCCCAGATCGGCACCGCCATAGGGTATGTAGGCGGCCGGCCGCATGCCGAAGTCGTCGTGCAGGTCGTTCTGGAAAGCCATGCCCATGGGATTCTCCGAAAAGGAAATGTTGCGACGCGCCGGGACCGAAGCAGCGTAACCGAGCGACGCGCCCGTGGCGATACACCGTTTCGGCAATGCGTTTCGCCGATGCGTTCGGCCTATGCAGACCGTCTTTGCCGAAATGATCGCCCGCCGCGATCACAATCTTCAAACCGGCGGACTATCGTTCAATACGTCCCGCCGGGCGGCTGGCACATTGCCGGAGTTCCACACCCCGGCCACCGAAGGAATCACCCGTGCCTGTCATTGCGACCCCCGCCCCCGGCGCCAAGCTGCTGTCCCCGCACGATCACACGCTGATCATGATCGACTTCCAGTCGCAGATGGCGTTCGCCACCCATTCCATCGACGCCGTCACGCTGCGCAGCAACGCCGCGTTGGTCGCCCATGCGGCCGCCGGGTTCGGCGTGTCCACGATCCTGACGACGGTTGCCGAAAAAAGCTTCTCCGGCCCCATGTTCGAGGAAGTCACCGCCCCGTTCCCCGGCCGGCCGCTGCTGGACCGCACGTCCATGAACACCTGGGAAGACGCCGCCGTCATCAAGCAGGTCAATGAAATCGGCAAGAAGCGCATCGTGCTGGCCGGGCTGTGGACCAGCGTGTGCATTGTCGGCCCGGCCCTGTCGGCGCTGGATCAGGGCTTTGAAGTCTATGTGATCACCGACGCCTGCGGCGACGTGTCCGCCGAAGCGCATAACCGTGCCATTGAGCGTATCGTTCAGGCAGGCGGCCAGCCGGTCACCGCGTTGCAGTACCTGCTGGAATTGCAGCGCGACTGGGCCCGCATCGACACCTACGACATGACGACCGGCATTGCCCGGAAGTTCGGCGGCGCCTATGGCCTGGGCATCATCTACGCCAAGTCCATGTTCAACGCCCACGAAGGCTGACAGGAGCGCGCCAATGAAGGTCTACCTCGTTTCCTTGGGTCTCGGCCTGTTGGTCGGTATCATCTACGCCCTTTTCAATGTGCGATCGCCGGCGCCACCGGTGATCGCGCTGGTTGGCCTGCTGGGCATCCTGGCTGGGGAACAGATTCCCCCGCTGGTCAAGCGCCTGCTGGCGGACGAGCCCACCCGCACGTCCTTCATCCATGAACAGGTAAAACCGCATATGTTCGGCGAATTGCCCAGCTGCCCCAAGGCGTCCGCCGACACCGCCCAACAACCCGCCGATGCATGTGGAGACAAGCGCAATGGCTGACACCCTGGATCCCGCGCGCCAAGGCGCCCCCGACCTCATCCTGCATCAGGGCCGTTTCACGACCCTGGACCCCGCCAACCCCGTCGCCGACGCGGTCGCCATCAAGGATGGCCGTTTCACGCGTGTGGGCGCCGCCAGCGACATTCTGCCCCTGGCCGGCCCGGCCACCCGCGTCATCGCGCTGAACGGACGCGGCGTGCTGCCCGGCCTGATCGACAATCACCTGCACATCATCCGCGGCGGCCTGAACTACAACATGGAACTGCGCTGGGACGGCGTGACCAGCCTGGCCGACGCCATGGCCATGCTGCGCCGCCAGGTCGCCATCACGCCCGCTCCGCAATGGGTGCGCGTGGTCGGCGGCTTCACCGAACACCAGTTCGCTGAAAAACGCCTGCCCACCATCGAGGAACTGAACGCGGTGGCGCCCGATACGCCCGTGTTCATCCTGCACCTGTACGACCGCGCCCTGCTTAACGCCGCCGCCCTGCGCGCGGTTGGCTACGACAAGAACACGCCCGCGCCTCCCGGCGGCGAAATCGTCCGGGATTCGGCCGGCAACCCAACCGGGCTGCTGCTTGCCAAGCCCAACGCATCGATCCTGTACGCCACGCTGGCCAAGGGGCCCAAGCTGCCCTTCGAATACCAGGTCAATTCCACGCGCCACTTCATGCGCGACCTGAACCGCCTGGGCGTCACGGGCGCCATCGATGCGGGCGGTGGCAACCAGAACTACCCCGAGGACTATCAGGTCATTCAGCAACTGGCCGACGCCGGTCAACTGACGATCCGCCTGGCCTACAACCTTTTCACCCAGAAACCCAAGCAGGAAAAGGAAGACTTCCTGAACTGGACGGCCACCTCCCAGTACAAGCAAGGCACCGATTACTTCCGCCACAACGGCGCGGGCGAGATGCTGGTGCTTTCGGCGGCAGACTTCGAAGATTTCCGCCAACCGCGCCCCGAGATGGGTCCCGAAATGGAAGGCGATCTCGAGGAAGTCGTGCGCATCCTGGCGCAGAACCGCTGGCCCTGGCGCATGCACGCCACCTATGACGAGACCATCTCGCGCTCGCTCGACGTGTTCGAACGCGTGAACAAGGACGTTCCGCTGGCCGGGCTGAACTGGTTCTTCGACCACGCCGAGACGATTTCCGAGCGTTCCATCGACCGCATCGCCGCGCTCGGCGGCGGTGTGGCCGTGCAGCATCGCATGGCCTACCAGGGCGAATACTTTGTCGAGCGCTACGGCGCCGGTGCCGCCGAGGCCACGCCGCCCGTCAAGCGCATGCTTGAAAAAGGCGTCAACGTGTCGGCGGGCACCGATGCCACCCGCGTCGCCTCATACAACCCGTGGGTGTCGCTGTCGTGGCTCATCACGGGCAAGACGGTGGGCGGCCTGCGGCTGACCCCGCAGCGCAATTGCCTGGACCGCGACGCCGCCCTGCGCATGTGGACCGAGAACGTCACCTGGTTCTCGAACGAACAGGGCAAAAAGGGCCGTATCGCCGTCGGCCAGCTTGCCGACCTGATCGTGCCTGATCGCGACTTCTTCTCGTGCCCCGAATCCGACATCGCCGACACCAGCAGCCTGCTGACCGTCGTGGGCGGCAAGGTGGTCTGGGGCGCAGGCGACTTCGCCGAATACGACGAGGCCGCCCCGCCGCCCGCCATGCCCGACTGGTCGCCCACCCGCCTGTTCGGCGGCTACGGCGCCTGGGGCGACAGCGAGGGCAAGCCTTTGCAGGCCACCCTGCGCGAGGCGGCCGCTGCCTGCGCGTGCGCCAACGACTGCAATGTCCATGGCCACCAGCACGCCGGGGCCTGGGCCAGCAAGCTGCCCGTTTCCGACCTGAAGGGTTTCTGGGGCGCGCTGGGCTGCGCCTGCTGGGCCGTCTGAGGATGCATTACGGGCCGGGGCTTCCCGTCAGTTGACGGTGATGCCCCCCTCGCGAATGACCTTTGCCCACTGCTCGATCTCGGCGTTCAGCCGGGCCTTCGACGCTTCCACATCCAGCGCGTCAGCGTAAACGCCCTGCTGCAGCAGTTGGGCCTTGGCATCGTCCTTGGCCAGCGCCGTGGTCAGCGCCTTATTGATCTTGGCCACGATAGGAGCCGGCGTGCCCGCCGGCGCCATCACGCCAAAGAGCGAACTGACGTTGAAGCCGCTGAACCCTTGCTCCTCGGCAGTGGGAATATCCGGCAGCATCGAAACGCGCTGCGGCGTAAGGACGGCCAACGGACGCAACTGGCCTGATTTGATGAACGAGATTGCAGCAGGAACCGTCTCGGTCATCGTCTCGACCTGTCCCCCGACCAGATCGGTCATGGCCGGACCGCTGCCGCGATAGGCCACGTGCACGATGTTGACCCCCGCGATCTGCTTGAACAGCTCCATTGCCATGCGCTGCGGCGCGCCGGCGCCCGACGAGGCGAAGTTGAGCTTTCCCGGATTCGCCTTGGCGTAGGTCACCAGTTCGGACAGCGATTTGATCGGCAGCTTGGGATTGACCACGGCCACCAGCGGCACGAAGCCCACCACGCCAGCGGGCGCGAAGTCCTTGCGCAGGTCGTATGGGATCGTGTCCTTCTCCAGGGTCGCCATGACCGAGTGCGAGGTCAGCGCGCCCATCAGGAGCGTATAGCCGTCGGGCTGAGCCCGGGCCACCTCGGCAGCGCCGATGTTTCCGCCAGCGCCGCCCCGGTTCTCGATCACAACCTGGCCGCCGATCTCATCGCTCAGGCGCTGGCCCACAATGCGTCCGATAACGTCGGTTGCGCCTCCCGGCGGGTAAGGAATGATCAGGCGGATGGGTTTGCTGGGATAGCTGTCGGCGGCCTGCGCGGAGGCAAGACTGGGGACGGCGAATGCGGCAGCTGCGATGAAGGCTGCAGCGACGATGTTGACGCGCTTGCGCGCGGCATGCGTACAGATCATGGTTGTCTCCCGATGCGTTCCTATGGCTGGAAAGCTTTAGACGCATGTTCGCAAACTCTCGCCTGCGCAAAGAGAAAAAACTTTATGGTCTGTCCACAAAATCCTTTCGGGTCTTAGGGCATTTGGATGAGGAAATCCCGGCGGACCAAGAACAGATCGCGGTGGGCAATCGTTTACTCGGACTTCAGGGGGAAGCTCGCTTCGAGCGGCCCAAGGCCCTCAATGCGCCGACGCATCCAAAAACCGATGCACCACCCGCACCGCAGCCGCGCCCTCGGCGATGCTCGCCAGCACATGCTTCACCGACCCGGCACGCGCTGCCCCCACCGCAAACACACCCGGCTGCGAGCTTTCATAATCCCTGGCCTGCATCGACCCCGCGGCGGCACGACCCGTATGGATGCAGCCCTGGTCATCCGTGTCCAGCCACCCGTCCAGCCAGGCGGTGTTGGCCTGATCGGTCACCGTTTCCGCATCGCCCTGCATGCCGGTCGCAACGATGAGGCTGCGCGCCTCGACGAGCCGGCCGTCGTCCAGCCACACCCGATAGGGATAACAGCCGCCGTCGAAGCGGCTGACCGTGCGCAGCGGCAGCACGTGCGCGCCGAAGCGCTTGCTCTGGTCCTGGGCGCGGCGCAGCAGCGGGCCCTCGCATAATCCGGTGATCGTGCCGGGGAAGCCCTTCAGCACGTCCAGTCCGGGCGCGTCGCCACAGGAGAGCGAGCCGCCCACCAGCAATGTCTGCAGCCCCTCGGAGGCGGCATAGGCGGCGGCGGCCATTCCAGCCGGCCCGCCGCCGATCACGGCCAGGTCCATGACGGGATCTTCCTGCGCGCTTCCCGCCACAGAGCGCAGAATGGCGCCCCCATACGGCCGGCGCCGCAGATACCCGATGCGGCGCAGCATGAACGCGCGCAGGATGATTTCTGCCAGCGGCCGCTCCGCCAGAATCAGCGTTTCAAGCGCTGCGCGGCTCAGCCGCAACAGGCGGCTGGGGGTATTGGCGCGCACCGTGACCGCATTCGGCCGGTCAGTGAAGAGGTCCAGGCTGCCCGTGAATTCGCCGTCACGATGGACAAGCAGACTGCGCATGGTGCCGCCAGCGTCGGGTTCCAGCACTTCGGCATAGCCCTGGAGCAGGATGTAGAACGCGGCTTCGCGATCACCGCTGTTGAGCAGCACCCGGCCCGGCTCGGCCGACATCTCCTCGCCATAGGCGGCCGCGCGCTCGATCAGCGCGCGCGGCAGCATCGGAAACGCCTGCGCATGCAAGGCGGCCAAATCGGGCGGCAGGTTGGCCGGCGCGGGGCCGGCGGCAAGAACACTCATGGAACGCTTTCGGAACATCGGGGACAGAGGGAAGGCATTCCATCACGGTAACGCCATGGCGCGGGCACGTCTTGCCCACTTGCGTCCTGCTTTGCACGAAAGAGCAACGCGCGCGTCCTCGGCAACGAAGCTGTTCCAGCCGGGCTGCCGGCCGCTTAGCGCTATCTCAAGCCCCGTGTTCCCTGCGCCACGCCCCAGGCGCCACCCCCACCACACTGGTGAACACGCGCGTCATATGCGCCTGGTCGGCAAAGCCGCACAAGAGCGCGATGTCGGTGATGGACCGGCCCGGTGCGCGCAGCAGTTCCTGCGCCTTTTGCACCCGCTGCTCCAGCAGCCACCGATGCGGCGTAGTGCCAACCGTCTGGCGGAACGCCTTGATGAAATAGCTGCGGGACAGATTGCAGGCCTCGGCGATATCTGCCACGGACGCGTCCTCGCGCAGGGACGCCAGCAGCATGTCCTTGGCGCGCGCCTCCAGCTTGCGGGACAGCACGCGGCCCCCGCCCGAGTCCGCCCAGCCGCTCGTCGCCCCGGCCCCGTATTGCGACAGCAGATGGGTGCCCAGGGCCAGACTCAAATGATCCACGAAGAGTCCACTCGTCTGCGCGGGATTCGCCACCACGCCCGCCAGCACCTGCGACAGATGGCCCAGCACCGGATCGGGCTGCCCATTGCGCGGCAGCAGGCTGCTGACACGCGGGCCGCCCTTCTCGTCGTTGATGCGTTCGATGAACGCGCGGGGCATTTCGACCAACATGAAATCGAACCCGCCTTGCAGGTCGGCCCGGTAATCGTCGGTGAAGTCGCGGATGTAGATTGAACCCGCGTCGAAATCATGGGTCGACGCGTGATTGCCCTGCAGGATGCGGCGACGGTGGCCGCCCCGCAGCGCCACGCCCACCAGAAACCCGCGATCCGACGCGGGCGTTTCGACGCTGCCGAATTGCGCGGTTTCGGTGCGCTTGCGGTAGAACGTCAGTCCGCCTCCGTGGAACTCCTGATTCACAGCCAGCTTGCTGGCCGAGCAGCCCAGCGTGTCGGTGGACCGCGCGGGCGCGGGTTCGGGAATCAGAAGCTGGGAGGCGGGCATTGAAGCGGTCCAAATCGGGGCAAACGCATTTCGGGGTCGAAGATAGCAGGCGATGCTGCTTCGCAACAAGCAACATTTGGCAAAAGCAGCTGCCGCGAGCCCCTCGCTTCATCCATCCCGTCAGCGTGTCACGACGCTGTCAACAAACGCAGCCAGCTCCCGGTTGAACCTGTCCGCCTCCTCCATGAATGGCGCGTGCCCGGAGGCCGCATAGATCTTGGTGCGCACGTGCGGGTTCAGCGCCCTCGCCCGGTCGATTGACGGCGCCGGCTGTACCAGGGCGTCCTTCGCGCCGTAGATCAGCAGCAAAGGCTTGCGCGCCGAGCGGACGCCGCCCGCCGCCTCGACCGTCATCGATTGCACGGCGGCCTGCATGTCGAAGGACGCCATGGCGGCATTGGCCAGGAGCCGTTGGAACGTGGCGCCATCGGGCGCTTGCGCAAAGCACAGGCCGATGAACTCACGCTCCGCGTCCAGGTGGGTCTTCAGATCCGGCGACACCATGTCCCGGTATAGGGCAGGATGCGGTGCGATCTGCTTGGGATCCAGCTCGATCACACCCCCTACATAGACGGCGCCCGCAATCTGCGCGTCACCGTAAGCGGCAAGGTAGTTGGTCGTCACCGCAGCGCCCAGCGACCAGCCGACGACGACGGGATTTTGCGCGCCGGTCGCCGTGATCACTGCCGCCAGATCGTCCGCCCAGCGCCGGCCATCGGTATACGCCGCCGCGTCCACCGGTTTGCCCGATAGACCGTGACCCCGCAGGTCGTAAGTTATCAGCCGATACCGCTGCAGCGCCGGGCTGGCAAGCTGGGCCTCCCAGTTCAGGTGGCTACCCAGCAACCCGTGTACGAAAACGACCGGCGGACCCGCGGCATTGCCGGCCTCCTGGACGGCGAGGGCCACGCCATCAGGAGCCGTGACGGTGTAGTGCCGGGATTGGGCGTTGGCGGCCACGGAGACTGCCATGAACAAGGCTGCTGCCGCCATATGGCGAAAAAAGGTTCTGCGTTGCATGGATGATGCATCCCGAAGATTGGAGGGAGCGCCAGTTTCAACCCTCACACCTATGTCAAGGTCAAGCACCAATCTGCTACGCTTTCCCGCATGAAAACGCCCCCGCCTCAAACACCCATGTCGATCGGCGAGCTCGCCCGCAAAACCGGCGCAAGCCTGCGTTCGCTGCGCCACTACGACGACCATGGTCTTCTTGCGTCGGCACGGGCGGACAATGGGTATCGCACATTTCCCGCCGCCGCTGTGACTCAGGTCCGGCAAATCCAGCGCCTGATCGCCTCCGGGTTCACGTTGGCGGAGATCCGCGGATTTCCCGATTGCATGCGGCTGATCGAAGGCGCGGCGGCGTGCCCGGAGACGTCCGAGGTGCAGCGCCAGCGGTTGGCATCCGTGGAGCGCCAGATCGCCGACCTCGAGCGCCGCCGCGCTCGCCTGCGACAGATGTTGGAAGATACCGGCAACCCTTCTCCGCCATGATGCGCGCAGAAGTCCCTAACCCGTAGCGCACGCGTTTGCACCGGGATTCCATGTCCACCTTGACGCCCCGCTCCGCTGCCAAGCCCGCGCCGAACTGGTTGCGCTGGCTGCCCGGCCTGGCAATGCTCAAGTCCTATCAGGCAGGTTGGCTGCCCAAGGACGTCGCGGCCGGTCTGGTCCTGACAACCATGCTCGTGCCAGTCGGCATCGCCTATGCCGAAGCCTCTGGCGTTCCGGGTGTGTACGGTCTGTACGCCACCATCATTCCCATGCTGGCGTACGCGCTGTTCGGCCCAAGCCGCATTCTGGTGCTGGGGCCCGACTCCGCATTGGCCGCGCCCATCCTGGCCGTGGTGCTCAGCGTCTCCAATGGGGATCCGATGCGGGCCATCGCCGCGGCCAGCATGATGGCCGTCGTCTCCGGGCTGTTCTGCATCGTGCTGGGCCTGATGCGGCTGGGCTTCATCACCGAGCTGCTGTCCAAGCCGATCCGCTACGGGTACATGAACGGCATCGCGCTGACCGTGCTGGTCAGCCAGTTGCCCAAGCTGTTCGACATCTCCATCGACGACGCCGGCCCTCTGCAGGAAATGCAGCAACTGGCGCTGGCCGTTGCCGACGGGCAGACCCATGGGCCAAGCTTCGCCGTCGGCGCGGCAAGCCTGGCGGTGATTCTGCTGCTCAAACGCTTTGATCGCGTGCCGGGCATTCTGATTGCGGTGATCCTTGCCACGCTGGCGGTCAAGCTTTTCAGCCTGGACGCGCAAGGCGTCAAGGTGCTTGGCGAAATTCCGCAGGGTCTGCCCAGCCTTGCCTGGCCGTGGCTCAGCAACGCCGATCTCGTCAAGATCGTGCTGGGCGGCTGCGCGGTGGCGCTGATTGCGTTTGCCGACACCAGCGTGCTGTCACGCACCTACGCCGCGCGCACCCACACGCGGGTGGATCCGAACCAGGAAATGGTGGGACTGGGCGTGGCGAACCTGGCGGCGGGGTTTTTCCAGGGCTTTCCGATCAGCAGCAGCGCGTCGCGCACGCCGGTGGCCGAAGCAGCCGGCTCGCGCACGCAACTGACCGGCGTCGTCGGCGCGCTGGCCGTGGCCGCGCTGCTGATCGCCGCGCCAAACCTGCTGCGCCACCTGCCCAACAGCGCGCTGGCCGCAGTCGTAATCGCCGCCGCCATCGGCCTTTTCGAGTTCAAGGACCTGCGGCGCATCTACCGCATTCAGCAATGGGAGTTCTGGCTGTCGATGCTGTGCTTTGCCGCGGTCGCCGTTTTTGGGGCAATACCCGGCATCTGCCTTGCGGTCGTCATCGCCGTCATTGAATTCCTATGGGACGGCTGGCGCCCGCACTTCGCGGTGCTGGGCCGCGTGCCGAACCTTCGCGGGTATCACGACCTGAAGCGCTACCCGAATGCCGCACTGATCGACGGACTGGTGCTGTTCCGTTGGGATGCGCCCCTGTTCTTTGCCAACGCCGAGCTCTTCCAGCAGCGCCTCCTGGAAGCCGTGGAGGCATCGCCCTCGCCCGTGCGGCGCGTGGTCGTGGCTGCCGAACCCGTCACGAGCGTCGACGTCACGTCCGCGGACATGCTGCGCGAGCTGTGCGAAACGCTGGCGCGCGAAGGCGTCGCGTTGCACTTCGCGGAGATGAAGGACCCCGTCCGGGATAAGCTCAAACGCTTTGAGCTGTCCCGTCTGTTCAGCGACGACCATTTTCACCCGACGGTCGGCAGCGCGGTGGACGATTATCTGGGGCGGGAAGACCCGTTCCCGGAGCACAGAGAGCACCATCCATGACGCAAAATGCAAATTCCGCGCCGACTCGAAAGACCGGTAGAGCGCGCAACCCCGCAACCAAGGCGGCGCCCGGCGAAGTCGTCCTGCTCTCCAGCGGCAACCCTCAGATACCAAAGGGAGATGGCGACGAACCCGTACAGGCCTACATCGCCGCGATGCCCGGCTGGAAATCGCCTATCGGCAAACGCATCGACGCCTTGGTGGAAGCAGCTGTCCCCGGCGTCGCCAAGGCGGTCAAATGGAATTCGCCTTTCTACGGACGCCCGGGCGAAGGCTGGTTCCTGAGCCTGCACTGCTTCACGAAGTACATCAAGGTGACGTTTTTTCAGGGGGCTGCGCTGCGGCCCATCCCCGCTGGAAAATCGAAGTATCCGCAGGTGCGCTACCTGGACATCCACGAAGGTGCATTCGACGAAGCGCAGTTTTCGGACTGGGTCCGGCAAGCCAGCAACTTGCCGGGCGAAAAGTTGTGAATGGCGCCGTGCCGGGCGACATCAACCCCGGCGACGACGCCGCGCCTGGTACACCTGGAACGGGCCAGGTGCCCTGCCCCGCGTGTCACGGCAGCGGCAGGATCGAGCAAACGCGCTGCGCGACGTGCGGCGGAACGGGCAAAGTGGTGCGCGGCGTCGGCGGCGCGTGACTCGGCGAGTGTCATGCAGAGGGGCCAGGAGGAGCGCTCCTGGCCGCTTCGAACCCGCCCGCAAACGAGCCGGTTTAAGGACGACCCGCGGCTGTGATCACGATCTCCACTCGCCGGTTCTTGGCCCTGCCCTCAGGCGTCGAGTTGCTGGCTACCGGCCGCGCCTCGCCGAACCCCTCCGCGGACACCGAGTTTGGCGATACGCCCTTGGCGATCAGATAACGGGCCACGTTGTCCGCCCGCGCCGATGACAGCTCGAGATTGGAGGGAAACTGCCGCTTCAATGCCGGCCCGATGGGCTCGTTGTCGGTGAACCCTTCGACGACGATCTGCTTGCCTTGCAGATTGGAAAGCGTGGGCGCGATCTTGGCCAGCGTCCTCTCGCCGTTGGAACTTAGGCTCCACCCGCCTTCGGGAAAGAGAATCTCGTTCACCATGGTGACCTTCAACTCGTCCTGCAATTGCGTAATCTGCACTTGGTCGCCGCGTAGTTCGGCCGAGAGCTGCTTATTGAGGGCGGAATACTCGGCTGCCAGTTGCGCCTCTTTGTCGTAGGTCTGCTTGGTCACGCAACCCGAAACCGCCAGCACGACGCACAGCGCCAGGATGGTTTTGTGTAGTCTCATTGCGATTCTCCGTCAGGTTTGTAAGCCAAATAAAAAGAGGCCTCGCCCTTTGTTGGCTTAGGTAATATCCGAAGGCACATCACTCCGATTTCTGCCAGGCAGGAAGCGCGCTAGCAGATTCTCGCAACTACACGCGAAGAATAAGCACAAGTGAATGACGCCACTACTCATATGACGCCAACCCCGGTCCCGCCGGGCACGGTTGCCGGTGTGCAGGGGCCTGCGGCGGAATCAGCCGCCAGTGCGGACTGCGATTATCTGGCCGCCGTCATCTGGCACATCCGCATCCAGATGCAAGCCGGCGCCGTCTCTATCGACACCACGGCCAAGGCGATGGGCACCAGCGTGCGCACCCTGCAACGCGTACTGCGCCGCGACGGCGGCGTCAGCTTTCGTGAGCTGTCCAATACCGCGCGTCTGCGTCGTGCTCAAGACCTACTACGCGAAAGCACCGTTTCCATCACGCAGATCGCCATGGACTCTGGTTATTCCACACCGGCTAATTTTTCCCGGGCGTTCAGGAAAGCGAGCGGCGTCGCGCCGCACGAATACCGGCAGGACGCGATGGCGAGCAGTGTCGCCCCGTGACGATCATCACTCCGCCAACACGGGCCGGCTGATCTCCAGCACCCACTGCACGAACGCCTTCACCGCCGCGGTCGCACGCGCCTGGGGATAGACGATGGAAAGCTGCACCGGCTCGCAGCGCGCATCGGCCAAGACCTCGCGCAGGCGGCCGCTGCGCAGATACGGAGACGCCGCCAGCGCCGATAGTTGAATCAGGCCCAGACCCTCCAGGCCGCAGTGCAGATAGGCCTCGGTCTCGTTGACCGAATAGCGGCTTGGCAACGCCATCGACACGTTTTCACCGTCGACTCGGAACCGCCAGTCCAGCGGCCTGCCGGTGGCGTTGGACAGATAGTTGACCACCCGATGCGCGGGCAACGCTTCCACCGATTTCGGTTCGCCGAAGCGGCCCAGGTATTGGGGCGACGCGCAGGTCACCCATACCAGGTGACCAAGGCTGCGCGCCACGAGCGTGGAATCGGCAAGCTCGCCGCTACGGATGGCGCAGTCGATACCTTCATAGATCAGGTCGGCCGGGCGATCGCTCAGGCCCAGTACGACCTCGACGTCGGAATAACGCGCCTCGAACTCGACCAGCCTTGGCACCACAATCGCGCGGCCAACCACGCCGGGCATGTCGACGCGCACGCGGCCTCGGGGCGCCTGGACCGCGGCGGTAACGTCATTCTCGGCGTCGGCAATATTGGCCAGGATGGCCTGGCACGCCTGCAGATAGCGCGCACCGGCATCGGTCAGGCTCAGGCTGCGCGTGCTGCGATGCAGGAGCGGCGTGCCCAGGTGGGCTTCCAGGTTCTTGATCATCGTCGTGACCGACGACCGAGGCAGCGCCAGCGATTGCGCGGCCTTGGTGAAGCTGCGCGTTTCGACGACCCTGATGAATGCCGCCATCGCTTGAAGTTTGTCCATGAGCCGATCCCGACGATAGAACGTGCGCCGCATGCGGCGGGAAGGTCCCGATATTACCAACGCATATCTGCCGCTATTGCGCGCTGCGGCGCGTTGTGAATTCCGTCACGGCGAACAATGGATGCCCGGCCCGCTCCTACACTGCAAGCCACTTTTTCTGCTTGAGGCATCTCATGATTCAACACAACGCCATCCTCGTTTTGGGCGCGGGCCAGCTCGGCATGGCCGTGCTGCGCAACCTGGCGCCGCGCGTCGTCAAAGGCCAGTTGTCGGTCCTGTTGCGCGCGTCGACCGTCGCTTCCAACGATCCCGCCAAGCAGCGCGATCTTGCCGAGCTGCGTGGGCTGGCCGTCGGCATCATCGAGGGCGACCTTGCCCAGCAATCCACGGAGGCGCTCGCAGCCACCTTCCGCCGCTACGATACGGTCGTCTCATGCACGGGCTTTGTCGGCGGACCCGGCGTTCAACGCAAGATCGCCCGCGCTGCGCTGGACGCGCGCGTCAAGCGCTTTGTGCCTTGGCAGTTTGGCGTGGACTACGACGCCATCGGCCGGGGCAGCCCGCAGGACCTGTTCGATGAGCAGCTTGATGTGCGCGACATGCTGCGCGCCCAGCGCAACACTGAATGGATCATCGTATCGACGGGCATGTTCACGAGCTTTTTGTTCGAACCCGCGTTCGGTGTGGTGGATCTGGCCGCCAACACGGTGAACGCGCTGGGAAGCCTGGACAATGCGGTCACGCTGACCACGGCCGAAGACATTGGCGCGCTGACCGCCGAGATCCTGTTCACACAGCCCCGCATCGCCAACCAGGTCGTGCATGTCGCGGGCGACACCGTCACGTACCGGGCGGTCGCGGATACCTTGGACCGCCTGCTGGAGCGCAAGGTCACGCGGCGCGAATGGCCGGTGCCGGAGCTGCTGCGCGCACTGGCGGCCGAACCTGACGACGCGATGCGCAAGTATCGCGCAGTGTTCGCGCAGGCCCGTGGCGTGGCGTGGGACAAAGCACAGACCTTCAATGCCCAGCGCGGCATTGCCGTTTGCACTGCCGAACAATGGCTTCATTTGCACCAGGACAGATTCCGTTCTTTGCGGCCCTGAACCCAATATCCGAAACTCTTATATCTGAAATGACCGTAAACCTATAGTTCTTTAGAACCCGTTGACATAAAGAGGGGCATTGCCGATGATGCGGAAGGCCGCAAGCGCTGGGCCGCCATAAGCACAACACCGCGCTCGCGCTGCGGGACGCGGCAACCAGAGAGGCAAGCCATGGAGACAACCCCACGCAACCCCGCACGGCGCCGCCTGTTGGCCGGCAGCGCCAGCGCCCTGGCCGCGGCCGGTCTGGGCGCCAGCGGCATCGCGCGCGCCAGCGATGCGCCCGCCAAACCCGCCGCCGCGGCGCCCGCAGCGAAACCGGCCGCCGCATCCACGGCCAAACCCCTGCCGCCTTACGCGGCCTGGAAAGACGCCGACAGCGTCATCGTGCACAGCGCCAACACGATCGAAACGCGCCGCAGCGCGTTTGGCGACGGCATCATCACGCCGTCGCGCCAGCTCTACGTCCGCAACAACCTGCCGCCGCCGGACGCGGCCATCCTGGACGATCGGGACGGCTGGAAGGTCGAGATCCAGGGCGTCAAGCAGCCGCGCACGCTGACCGTGGGCGACCTGAAGACGCTGGGCGTGGAATCGATCGCGACGGTGCTGCAGTGCTCGGGCAATGGGCGCGGCTTCTTTCCCCACAAGCCCAGCGGCACGCCGTGGGAAGTGGGTGCGGCAGGCTGCGTGATGTGGACGGGCGTGCCGGTGCGCACGCTCGTGGAATACCTGGGCGGCCTTGATGGCACGCCCGCCTTCATGACCGGCACCGGCGGCGAAGTGCTGCCGGAAGGCCTGGATCCGAAATCGCTGCTGGTGGAACGCTCGGTGCCGCGCGAGGCCATGCAGGACGCCATGCTGGCCTGGGAGATGAACGGCGAGCCGCTGTCACTGGCCCACGGCGGCCCGTTGCGGCTGATCGTGCCGGGCTATACCGGCGTGAACAACGTCAAGTACATCAAGCGGCTGGCGTTCACCGCCGAACAAAGCCCCGCAAAGATCCAGCAGACCGGCTATCGCCTGACGCCGATGGACGCCAAGCCGAGTCCCGACCAACCCTCGGTCTGGGCGATGGAACCCAAGTCGTGGATCAACGCACCGGGCGCAAATGGTCAGGCCGTGAAGGCCGGACGCGTGGTGGTGCGGGGTGTTGCCTTTGGGGGCATGCATGAGGTCAAGCGCGTGGACGTGTCCATCGATGGCGGCAAGACCTGGAAGCAGGCCGCGCTGATCGGACCGGATCTTGGCAAATATGCATGGCGTCAGTTCGCGCTGCCGGTGGAACTGACAGCGGGCCAGCACATGCTGGTCAGCCGCGTCGAAGACACGCAGGGCAACGTGCAGGTGGAGAACCGGTTCGAGAACGCGCCGGGCTACATCAACAGCAGTTGGCGCGACCACGGTCTGGCCATCAACGTGTCTTGAGGATGGCGGAATCGATGCAAAGCCGTTTCTTCAAGCCGAACCCCGCATCCCGCCGCCTGATCGGGCGGCGGACGCGCAACCTCTGCGCGGCGGGCCTGTCGTTGATTGCGGGCGCCACGGCGTGGGCGGCGGAACCGCCCAATGCCGAGGCGGGCCGCGCCTTGTTCCTGAAGTCGACAACCCCCGCCTGTGCCGTCTGCCATACGCTGGCCGACGCCGGCGCGGCCGGGACCATCGGGCCCAACCTCGACGAACTGAAACCCGACGCCAATCGCGTCACGCAGGCCGTGCGCAACGGGATCGGCGTCATGCCGGCATTCGAAGCGTTAAGTGACGCGGACGTGCAGGCATTGGCGCAGTATGTGTCGGGCGCCACCGGCGCGCAGTAGCCGGCCCGCAAACCATCACAGGAAGACCGCCGGGCAGCCTTTGCGCTGCCCGGTGTCTCTGCGCGCATCGGGACCCCGGTGGCGGTCATGTTAGGCTTTTCGCCGGCCGATCTTCCGGCCTCAATCACTCCGCTGACGAATCCTCCATGACGCTCCGACCGCTTGCATTGCTGTTTGCCGCGCTTGCCCTGTCGCCTGGTCTGCAGGCTCAAACCGCGTCTAACGCAGCTGCCTGGACGCCCGCCGGCCCCACGGCATGCCGCTTTTCGGGCTGGACGACCAATGCCAAGCCCGCCATCCCCGTGCGCGCGTCGGCATCAGCCAGCGCCAAGCAGCTCGGCGCGCTGCCGACCACGCGCGGCGACAGCCCGGATCCCGAAGTCGACCTCTACAGCGTGACCTTCGAGGTGACGGAGGCGCGTGACGGCTGGCTGAAGATCAGGAACGCCAGCGACGCCATGAGCGGCAGTGACCGCAGCCCGCCGCGGCCCGTCTATCAGGGTGAAGGCTGGATCGCCGCCGGGGATGCGCAAGTCGGCATCCAGTCGGCGCGGGGATATGCCCGCCCGGACGCCGGCAGCGAACGGTTGCTGGACCTGGGCAGCGACTGGTTGACCGAGCGCGCCACCTTGCGCGGCATCGTCGCGTGCGACGGCGAATGGCTGCTTTTGGATTACGAGATGCGCCACAGCGCAACATTTGAACTGCTGGCCGAGAAGGACCGCACGCGCGGACGCGCCTGGTTTCGCGGCGTGTGCGCGTCGTCCGAGACGACTTGCGACATGCGGTCGGTCGACCAATAGCGCGCGCTACGGCTGTTCCAGCGGCCACACTTCCACGACGCCGTGCGCCACGGCACACGGCGTGCGAGACACCTTTTCGATCGCGTCGGCCAAATCAATCGCTTCGATAACCGCAAAACCCGCGAGCGGCAGCGGCGCGTTCATGTAGGGTCCCTGCAACGTCTCGACACCTGCCGCGTCCGGATTCCGCACCTGCACCGGCGTTCCCGCGACGCCCATCAGCACGCCCGCGTGCTGCAACGCGGCATCATGCGCATGAGCAGAATCGCGTATGGCTTTGTTTGTGCGGTCATAGCCGTGCTGATCGCCATAACCGATCGTGATGAACATGGGCATGGTCTTCTCCTTTGACGTGGCTGGCGCGCGGCGCCCGTCACGAAGGTTTTAACACTGCGCGAATGCCTGCCTGTCCGGTCGCCGTGCGGCCGCAGGCGCTGCGCAACCCGTTCAGCATTTCCCGTCCGCCCCGGTCTGATCCACCCTTGACACGCTACCGACCAACTAGTAGATTGGCCCATCGCTCAGCCCACCCAGACGCCCATGCTCCCTTCCCCAATCGCCTCGCCCGGCGCGGTCAGAACCGACGATGCCAGGGATGCATACCGCACTGAACGCGTGGGCGCCCACTTGCGCGCAGATCGCGTCGCGCGCACGCCGCCGACGCCGTTCCAACGCCTTTACGCCGCGCGAGCATTGCCCCTGGCGGCCGATGCGGCGCACCGCCCCCGGGTGCCCGCGGATCACAACCTGACGCCGCCCGCGGACCTGCTGCACGACGATTACACGGCGCACTGCCTGAAGCTTGCCGTCCAGGCGTTTCATGCGCAGCTGGCAAGGCTGGACGCACGGACGGCAGCGGCGAATCAAGCCGTGAAAGACGAACAGACCCGCCTTGAAGCGCGCGCTGAAGCGGAGCACGATCTGGGCACGATCGACGCGCTGCTGCTGCTCCAGTCATATCGGAATGCCGCCGGGATTCCCGCCGTGCTGGCGCCCGCGCTGCCAGCCGTAACGGGCGCGCCGCCGCTGACAGTTGCACCGGTTGCCGCGGCCGCCAAGACACGGGGCGCAACGGAACATGCCGGCCTCGCCGACAACCCGCCCCGCAGGCCGCGCAAGCCCATCCCCGACGATCTCTCCTGATAGCCGCCATGCTCGAACTCCCCCACACCGCCCTGATCGAAGGCAACGTCATCCGCTGGGGCAAGCTCGGCAACGGTCCCCCGCTGGTCGCCATCCATGGCACGCCGTTTTCATCGCAGGTGTGGCGCAGGATCATCCCGCTGCTCGCCGACCGCAGAACCGTCTATTACTTTGATTTGGCGGGCTACGGCGCCTCCGAGATGCGGGACGGCCAAGACGTGTCGCTGGGTGTGCAGAACCGGATACTGGCGGCGCTGTTCAAGGAATGGGACCTGGATCGCCCCGATGTCCTTGCCCACGATTTCGGCGGTGCGACGGCGCTGCGCGCGTATTACCTGAACGGACTGCGCTACGCATCGCTGACGATCTTCGATGCGGTGGCGCTGGCACCGTGGGGTTCGCCTTTCGTGAAGCATGTCCGCCAGCACGAGGCCGCGTTCTCGGGCATGCCGGACTACATGCACCGCGCACTGTTGAAAGCCTATCTGCAGACCGCCGCGCACAATCCGTTATCGGAAGAGGCGCTGGACGTGTACAGCCGCCCGTGGCTGGGCCCCGTCGGACAGCCGGCGTTCTACCGGCAGATCGCGCAAATGGATCAGAAGTACACGGACGAGGTGCAGGGCTTGTACGGTCGCATGGATTGCCTGGTGCAAGTGCTGTGGGGCGAACAGGACGCGTGGATCCCGCACGAGCGCGGTGCGACCCTGGCGGCACTGATATCGGACCGGCCGCTGATATCCGTGCCGAATGCCGGTCACCTTGTGCAGGAAGACCGGCCCGAAGCCATCGTGGCCGCAGTGTTCAGGCAGCTTGGAGCAGTGATTTAGTGTACGGATGGCTCGGGCTATCCCAAACCTGCTTCCGCGCGCCCGCTTCCACGATTCTGCCTTCACGCATGACCAGGATTCGATCCGCGATGTAGCGGATTACCGCCAAGTCATGCGAGATGAACAGATAGGACAGCCCAAAGGCTTCTTTCAGTTCCGCCAGCAGATTCAGAATCTGGGATTGGATGGACACATCCAGGGCGGACACGGGTTCATCCAGAATCAGGAACGATGGTCGCAGGATCAAGGCGCGCGCGATGCCGATGCGCTGACGCTGTCCACCCGAGAATTCGTGCGGGTAGCGATGGCTGGCGGACGCGGGCAGGCCAACACGCTCAAGCGTCTCGGCAATGCGCGCGGCGCGTTCTGCCTTGCGCGACACGCCGTGCAGCGACAGCACCGCATCCAGGATGTCGAAGACAGTCCGCCGTGGGTTAAGCGAGCCGTAGGGATCCTGAAACACCATCTGCATCCGGCTGCGCCACGGCTTGACCTGCCTTTCCGACATCGCGGTAAGGTCCGCACCATCAAACACGATGCGGCCGGCCGACTGAGGAATCAGCCGCAGCAACGTGCGCGACAACGTTGACTTGCCGCACCCCGACTCTCCCACCAGCCCTATCGTCTCGCCCCGGCGCAGCTCGAATGACACGTCTTCGACCGCATGGAACATGCTGCCATCGCGTTTGCGGTATGACGTGCGCAGGGACTCGACCTTCAACAAGGGCGCAAGAGCAACGTCACGATGCCCGCCACATGCGGACAGCGCAGGCGTGACCAACGTGATAGCGCGCGCACCGGTGTCCGCGTCGATGCCGTGTCGGATCTCCGGCAGCCGCGTCTGACGGTAGTGAACGTCCTTGCCCGCATGCAGCGATGCGCCAACCAACCCTGCCGTGTAGGGATGTTTGGGCAGCTCGAATATCGCGCCGGCGCGCCCCTCTTCCACCTTTTCTCCATTGAGCATCACCAACACCCGGTCTGCCCATCGGGACACCAGGCCCAGATCGTGCGTGATGAGAATCAGCGCCATCGACAGATCGCGACGCAGCGTGTCCAGCAGCTCCAGAATGTGCGCCTGCACGGTCACGTCCAGCGCGGTGGTGGGTTCGTCGGCAATGAGCAGTTTGGGCGAGCAGGCAACCGCCATGGCGATCATGACGCGCTGGCGCTGCCCGCCGGACAGGTTGTGCGGATAATCGTCGTGCCGCCTGCCGGGTTCCGGAATTCTGACCAGATCCAGCAGCTCGATGGCACGGGCACGCGCCGCCGCCGCGGACAGCCCGTGATGGCGGCGCAGTGTCTCGCCAATCTGTGCGCCGACCGTGTGCACCGGATTCAAAGAGGTCATCGGCTCTTGGAAAATCATCGACAGGTCGCGCCCACGGATCATGCGTAGCGACGCCTCGGGCAAGCCGGCCAGGTTGCGCCCTTGCAGCACGATATCTCCGCTTACCGAGGCCTGCGGGGCAAGCAATCCCGACAACGCTAGCGCCGTGGTGGACTTCCCGCAGCCGGATTCGCCGACGATCGCCAGCGTTTCTCCCTGCGCGACCGAAAAGGACAGTTGCTTGACGGCGTGATGGCTGCCGCGGCGACCGCGGAAATGAACATCAAGCCCGCGCACTTCCAGCAGTGCGGCGGCGTCGCTGGGCGTGGCAGTTCGAAGTGTGGAAATCATGCGCGTGCCGCCAGTCTGGGATTGAATGCGTCGTTGATCGCATCTCCCACCAAATTCAGCGCCAGCACCGTCAGCACGATGGCCACGCCTGGCACCGCGGACAGGTACCACGCGGTGCGCAACATTTCGCGCCCCTCTCCGATCATGCTGCCCCACGACACGGCGTTGGGATCGCCCAGCCCCAGGAACGACAGCGCCGATTCCATGAGGATTGCAGTGGCCACGAGCACGGACGTCGTCACGATGACCGGCGGCAAGGCATTGGGCAGGATCTCGCGGAAAATGACCCAGGCGTTGCCGAACCCCTGGCTGCGCGCCGCCAGTACAAATTCGGATTCGCGCAGCGTGCGGAACTCGGCGCGCACCAGCCGCGCGGTCACGGGCCAGCATGCCGATCCAATCGCCAGCAGGATGAGCCAGACAGACGGCTGGCCTATCGTCACGATGACGATGACGAACAGGAACGTCGGCACGGTCTGCACCAACTCTGTAAAGCGAACCAACACGTCGTCGACCCAGCCACCGTAATAGCCCGAAATGGCGCCGACCAGAATGCCGATCGTCAGGCTGATGACGGCCGCCACGGCGCCAACCGACAGCGAGAGGCGCGCGCCATGTGCCAGACCCGCAGCAACGTCACGCCCCAGCGAATCCGTGCCAAGCAGAAAGGCGGCGTCCTGGCCGGGCCACGCCAGGGCCGGCCCGACCATGTCCTGCGGATCACCGGGAAACAACACCGGCGCGAACACGGCCACCAGCACCGCGGAAAGCAGGATAGTGAGGCCGGCCAATGCTGCGGGATCGCGCAGAAATCCCCCCCAGGCGGCGCGCCATCTGCCCGGATCGCGGGCGGATGCGGAGAGGTGGGTGTTCTGGCGCATAGGGCCAGTGCGAGATTGTTCGATAGCGTCGTTCATCGTGTCGTTTCGAGAAAATGCAGGCTCATGGCCCGTGTCAGCGAACCTGGATTCGCGGGTCCAGCGCGGCCTGCAGCAAGTCCACCACCATGTTGACCACGATCACCAGCAAGGAGGAGCAGAACAGGATGCCCAACAGCACCGGATAGTCGCGCGCAAGAATAGATTCCAGCACCAAGCTGCCCAGGCCCGGCCAATTGAATACGGTCTCGATCACCGTCGCGCCGCCCAGCAATGCGCCGAAGTGCATGCCGATCAGCGTCGTGACCGGAATCAATGCATTGCGCAGCACATGGCGCACCGTGATGACCGCCGGCGACAAGCCTTTGGACCTGGCCGTGCGCACGAAATCCTGCTTGCTGACTTCCAGCATCGCTGCACGGGTCAGCCGCGAAAACACCGCTAGATAGAGACCTGCTGTCGTCAGCATCGGTAGCAGCAGATGCCGCGCCTTGTCGGCCACCGCGTCCCAACCCGACAGCCCCGCTCCGATGGTGTGGCTGCCACTGGTCGGCAGCCAACCCAGCGTGACCGCGAACAGCACGATCGCCATCAAGCCCAGCCAGAACGTCGGCGTGGAATACAACAGCAGGACCAGCACTGAGATCAGTTTGTCCTGCCAGCGCCCGGCATACAGCGACATCAGCACGCCCAGCACCACGCCGGTTAATGTAGCCAGCAACAGCGCCGCCCCCATCAGCAGCAAGGTATTGCCGAGGCGATCGAGAATGAGTGTGGTGACGGGCAGATTGTGGCGGGCCGACATGCCCAGATCGAAATGAGCGAGGTGCGACAGATAGTTGCTCAACCGCTCACCCATCGACAGATCCAGGCCGAAGTGGCGTTGCAGTTGCGCCAGGCTCTCGGCCGTGGCCCCGCCGGATTCCGCCGCCACGACGTCCGCGGCGTTGCCCGGCACCCATTCCAGCAACAGGAAGTTAAGAATGATGATGCCCAGCACGGTCGGAATGGCCTGGAGGGCATTCCTGCGAAACACGGCCAGCAGTCTGGACAGCTGGGCGCCGTTGAAGTTGCTCATAGCGATGCACAGGTTCGCAGCCGCCTGCCGCAAACGTGTCTGTTGAATCCGAATAATCGTCAAGCTCGGCATTGTCGCGATCGGCTTGCGACGCCGGCAACGAAGAATATCGAATTAGCAAACGCGGCGGCCGACTATCGGGATAAGTAAATAAGACGCCAATCGTTGTTGTGCGTGGCAAAGCGGTTCAACATTTCGCCCTCTCAATTCTTCAAATATCGAGCGCCGGCACAAGCGCGGCATTCTTAAAAAGGGCAGATATGCAGTCGAAGACAATGCGCCGGTTGGCGATGATGCTGGCGTGGATTCCCGCCGCGGCAAGCGTGGCGGTGCACGCGCAAAACGCACAGCAGCCGCAGCCTGGAGGCACGCTCACCTTCCTGATGGCGCAGGAACCCACCGCGCTGGTGTCGCTGGTCAATCCGAAGGTCGAGAACCGCAACGTCAGCGCAAAGATCACGGAAGGTCTGCTGCGCTATGACCTGCAGTTCAAACCGCAACCGCTCCTGGCCACCGAATGGAACATCACCGACGACGGCCTGCGTTACACGTTCAAGCTGCGCACCGGTGTCAAGTTTCACAACGGAACGGACTTCACCTCGGCCGACGTCAAATACTCGATCCTGAAGCAGCGCGAGATCGGCCCGCGCGGCCGAATCACGTTCGCCAACGTCCAGGATGTTGAAACCCCCGACCCGCACACGGCGATCATCGTGCTGAGCAAGCCTGCGCCCTATTTGCTGAAGGCGCTGTCGTCCGCGGAGACGCCCATCGTCTCGCAGCAGCGCTATGGCGCGGCGGATCCGCTGGTGCACGACAACAACAACCACCCGATCGGCACAGGTCCGTTCAGGTTCAAGGAATGGTCCAAGGGCAGCTATGTCGTACTGGAAAAGAACCCTGATTACTGGCGCAAAGGGCATCCCTACCTCGACCGCGTGATCTATCGATTTATCAAAAACACGGCATCGATATCGGCGGCCATCGAAACCGGCGAAGCCAACGCGGCGTTGAACGTGGCCGTGTCTGACCTGGATCGCCTGTCGGGCAACCCCAAGCTTGCCATCGACGACACCTACGACGAGTTCCTGAGCAACGTGTTGTTTCTGGAGTTCAACCTGGACAATCCGATCCTGGCGAATCCGAAGGTGCGTCACGCGCTGGCGCATGCCATCGACCGGAATTTCATTGCCAACACCGTCTACTACAAGCGCGCCCGCGTCGTGAATTCGCCGATTCCGTCCATTCTTGCCCAGTATTACGACGACAGCGCCTTCAACTATCCCGTTGACCTTGTGCGCGCCAACACCCTGCTCGATGAAGCCGGCTACCCGCGCAAGGGAAGTGATGGCCGCTTCTCCCTGCGCCTGGCGTTCATGCCGTCGGCCGACTTCAAGCGCACGTCCGAGTACATCCGCGCGGCGTTGAACCGCGTGGGCGTAAAGGTGGAGATTGTCGATGGCGACCTGCCCACATTCATCAACCGGCTCTACAAGGAACGCAGTTTCGATCTGAGTGTGAATGGCCTGGGACGCCTGTTCGATCCCACGGTAGGCGTGCAGCGCTTTTACTGGTCCGACGGCATCAAGAATCCCTTGCCCTTCGTCAACGCGGCGCATTACAACAATCCGCGTGTGGACGACCTGTTCCGCGCCGCCGCCGTCGAAACCGACGATACGCGCCGCGCCGCGACCTTCAAGGAGATCCAGGGCATCGTCGGCAAGGACCTTCCCACGCTTCCGCTGGTGACCGTGCCGTCAACCCTGCAGGTCTATCAGAAGCGTGTCCACAACCTGCACAACAGCGTGGACCTGACCGCCGGAGACTTTTCCGACACGTGGCTGGAACATTGAGAGGAGTCGAACCGTGATCCAACAGCAACGCCCCTCTTTCGCCTACCTGGAAGCGCTGGCGTTCGCGCCTGCGCACGCGCAGGCGCGCGCCCTCGCAACGGGCGAGGTCACCGCCATCGAACTGCTGGACCATGTGCTTGCGCGCATCGACCGGTACAACCCCCAACTGAACGCGGTCATCGCACGCGACGATGAAGGAGCGCGCCAGGCCGCACGCGCGGCCGACGCCGCCCTGGCTCGCGGCGAGCGCAAGCCATTGCTGGGCGTGCCGATCACAGTGAAGGAAAACTTCCACGTCGCTGGCCTCGCGACGTGCGTGGGCAATCCTGACTACGCGCACAACGTCGATACCGTCGACGCGCCGGCCGTCATCGCGCTGCGCGAAGCCGGCGCCGTGCTGATCGGCAAAACAAACGTTCCGCTCTCGCTTGCCGATCTGCAGACCTACAACGCGGTCTATGGCGTCACCCGTAATCCCTGGAATCTGCACCGCTCGCCAGGCGGCTCGTCAGGCGGGTCCGCCGCTGCCATCGCGGCCGGATTCGGCGCATTGGAGCTAGGCACTGACATTGGCGGGTCGATTCGCGTGCCAGCCCATTTCACGGGCGTCTTCGGCCACAAGCCGACATTCGGCCTGGTCTACAACGGCGGCACCGGCGCGCCCTCCGGCAAGCAGACGTTGCGCGATTTGACCGTGGCCGGGCCGCTGGCGCGCAGCGCCGAAGACCTTGAACTGGCGCTGCAACTGCTGCTTAACCGGGATCCTCTGGCAAGCAAGGCATGGCGGGCGACGTTGCCTGCCGCGCGGCACGACGACCTGCGCAAGTTCCGGGTGCTGCTGTTGACGGCCTGGCCCGGGCAGCCTCAGTCCCGGTCCGAACGACTGGTCGAAACGCGGCTGCGACAGGGATTGGGAGCCGCGGGAGTGACCGTGACGCTTCCTGAAGAGACCGCTGGGTTGCTGCCCGATCTGAATGCCGCGCATGTCGTGTACCGCAGTCTGCTGGGCGCGTCGCTGCCACGGCCAACGGGTGCGGCCGCGCAGCCGGCTGACCCGGAAAGCGAAGAGACTGCCGAGACCGCATGGAAGCGCGGCCCGTATCTCTCACACGCGGAGTGGCTGCACAAGCACGAACAACGGCTGCGATTGCGCCAGCAATGGGAGGCATTCTTCGAGCACTTCGATGTGGTGCTAAGTCCGGTATTGCCGGCCACAGCCTTTGCGCACGACCATTCGGAACCCAAGGATGCGCGCAGGTTTCCGGTCGCGTTTGACGAGGGTGTGACGCAGCTTCGCTTTGCGGATCTGTTCAACTGGGCCGGTCTGCCGGTCCTGCCTGGCTTGCCGGCCACCAGCTTTCCGCTGGGCCTGGACGACGACAACCTGCCCATCGGCGCCCAGGCCGTCGGGCCTTATCTGGAAGACCTGACGCCCATCCGCTTCGCCGCCCTGTTCACGGCGCAGCAAGGGGGATTCCAGGCGCCGCCGGGTTTCGCTGACGACGCGCAGCCCGATCGCACAGGCGCCTAGACTGCGCGGGGTTATCCGACGGGAAGAGGTTCGGACAATTGCTTAGCCACGCACCCGCGCCGGGTTCCCCACCACCTTCGCCCCTGCCGGCACGTCGCGCGTCACCACGCTACCCGCGCCGATGATGGCGTCATCCCCCACCGTGACCCCCGGCAGGATGATCGCGCCACCGCCGATCCACACCTGCTTGCCGATGTGCACGGGACGGCCGAATTCCAGCATCGCGCGGCGTTGCTCGGGATCGTGCGGATGGTCAGCCGTGTAGATCTGCACGGCCGGGCCGATCTGCGTGCCATCGCCGATGGTGACTTGCACGACGTCGAGGATCACGCAGTTGAAATTCATAAACACGTTCGCGCCCAGCGAGATGTTGTAGCCGTAGTCGCAATGAAACGGCGGGCGGATCAGTGCGCCCTCGCCCACGCTGGCAAGGCGCTCGCGCAGGAGCGCGTGCCATTGTTCGGGCGGCTCGCCCAGCAAGGCGTTGTACCGCTTCATCCAGGCGCTGGCGGCAAGCTGGTCCGCCTGGATCTCGTCGTCGGCGGCCGTGTAGAGGTCTCCTGCCAGCATTCTCTGCTTCTGCGTACGTGTCATGGCTGATCTCCTGTCCGGATCAGCCAGCATACCGAAGATTGCCGGACTAGGCCGCTTGCGGCACGACGCCCACATAGCGTCCGCGCGGCCGGATGACTTGCGCGACGCTGAGCTGCTCCAGGCAATGCGCCAGCAGGCCGATACTGCGCGCCGTGGCAAACAGTCCGAAGGCCGCATCGTCCGGCAGCTTGCAGTGCGCCGACAGCGCGGCCAGCGCCACGTCGATGTTGGGATGCAGGCCGGTCAGTTGCGTGGCCTTGTCGATGAAGCGCGTGATGACCTCGGCCGGCTCAAACTGCGCCAGCAGCGCCGCCGCGCGCGGATCGCCATCGGGATACAGATGATGGCCGAAGCCCGCCAGCGGCAGGCCCGTGGACAGGTAGTGCGCGATCACCTGATCTTCGCCTTGACGTGCCACATCGTCGAACAACGCGCGGACGCGGCCGGAGGCGTCGCCGTGCAACGGCCCGGACAACGTCGTCAGACCCGATAGCAGGCACGCCGGCAGCGACGCGCCGGTCGAGGCTGCAATGCGCGCGGCAAACGCGGAGCTGGTCAGTTCGTGGTCGACGAGCAGGACCATGGCGGTGCGCAGCAACTCGGCGGCTTGCGGCGACAGCTTCCAGGCTTGCGCAAACCGCAGATGCAGCGGCCGCTTGCCGGGCTGCGCGCCAAACGCGTTGGCCAGTTGGCCGACCAGGCTTTGGCATTCGGTGTGGAGGACGCGCGTCATGCGGCCATGCGTGGAGTGCCCGGTGGCGGCCAGCGCCGCCAACGACGTGAACGCCGCGACCCGGCCCGGTGAGGCCACGCGCGCAGTGCAAGAGAAGTCCGCCTGCTGGTCCGAATTCCACAGCAATTGCGCGGCCTCTTCCAGGCTGGCCGAACCGGCCAGCGTGACCGCGTCCTGTCCGCGGTAGTACAGGCGTTGGCGATGGAAGGTGGAGATGGCAGTGGGGATGCTGGGCTCGGCGCCGAACAGCGTGTTGGTGGCCAGGGTTTCGTGCTTGCGACCCGCCTGCTTGCGCTTGGCCAGCCCCGCGACGTCTTCGGCGCGGTAAAGACTGCGGCGCGTGTCGGCCGGGTCGGGCATGACCTCCAGCTTGCCGCGGCTGACGTAGGCGTAGATGGTCTGCGGCCGCACGCCAAGCTGGCTGCACGCTTCGGCCATTGAAATCCAGGTACCCATGATCTTCTGTAGCAAAGTTTATATGTTGATTTTATAGATCAATATTGCTTTACAAATCAATCATTAAATACCATGGAATCCATGTTCAACGCGGACCCGCAGCCGGTCCCCCCACCAGAGCCGAACCGACATGAAGCCTCAGGTCCTGCAACTCAATCCCATCCTGATCCCGGCGGTCAACGACGAGCTTGCCTCGCTGTACCAGGTGCACAAGTTCTTCGAGATCTCCGATCAGGCGGCCTGGCTGCACGAGCACGGCGCTCGCATCGACGCCGTCATCACCGGCGGCCACACCGGCATCTCGCGCGAGATGCTGGAACAGCTGCCCGGCGTGAAGGTGGTGGCGGTCAATGGCGTGGGCACCGACGCGGTGGACCTGGCGTACTGCCGCGGCCGCGGCCTGCCGGTCACGGCCACGCTGGGCGCGTTGACCGAAGATGTCGCCGACCTGGCGATCGGCCTGCTGATCGCAGCCTGCCGCAACCTCTGCGCGGGCGACCGCTTTGTGCGGGAAGGCCTGTGGGAGCAGTTCCCCTCGCCCAGCGCCATTCCGCTGGCGCGCCGCTTCAGCGGCATGCGCGTGGGCATCGTGGGCATGGGCCGCGTGGGCCGCGCCGTCGCTACCCGGGCGGCGGCCTTTGGCTGCCAGATCCGCTACACCGACCTGCGCGCCATGGACGACGTGCCGCATGAATTCGTGCCGGACCTGGTCGCGCTGGCCCGGGCGTCCGACGCGCTGGTGCTCTGCGCCGCCGCCGACAAGGCCGAGGGCATCGTCAATGCCGCCGTACTGGAAGCGCTGGGCCCGCAGGGCTTCCTGGTCAACGTGGCGCGCGGCCGGTTGGTCAATGAGGCCGACCTGACCGAGGCGCTGGTCGCCGGCCGCATCGCGGGCGCGGGACTGGACGTCTTTGTGGATGAGCCCCGAGTGCCGCAGGCGCTGCGCCAGTCGGATCGCACCACCCTGCAGGCGCACCGCGCCAGCGCCACGTGGGAGACGCGGGCGGCAATGGGCCAGATGGTGCTGGACAGTATCGCGCAGGCGCTGGCCGGCGAGCGTCCGGCGTTGAGCCTGACGACCTGAGCCGCAAGGCACATCTTCGACGACTGCCATGACCGACCTCGTCTTTCCCGCCCTTGCACCAACCACGTTGCCGATCGCCGGCAGCGCGGCCCGTTTTCCCGTCACGCGCGTGTTCTGCATCGGCCGCAACTATCGCTGGCTGCCCGACGAAGCGCGTCCGGCCGAGATGCCGGCGTGGTTCATGAAGCCCGCCAGCGCCGTGTTCCCGGCCACCGGCGCGCTGCCCTATCCCGCGGACACGGCGGACTACTGCCATGAGATCGAGCTGGTCGTGGCGATTGGCCGCGGCGGCAAGGACATCGCTGCAGATGACGTCGAAGCCCGCCATATCTGGGGTTACGCCGCGGGGCTGGACATGACCCGGCGCGATCTGCAGCAGCAGGCCAAGCGCGCGGGCGGTCCTTGGGAGCCCGCCAAGGCCTTCGATCATTCCGCGCCGTGCACCGCCATCGTGCCTGCTGACGCCTGCGGCCATCCCCGCGAAGGCGCGTTGTGGCTGTCCGTGAACGGAGTAGACCGCCAGCGCGCCGACGTATCCGGCCTGCTGTGGTCCGTACCCGAGCTGGTGGCGATGCTGTCGCGATCCGTGACCCTGGCGCCCGGCGACCTCGTCTTTACCGGCACGCCCGCCGGCGTCGGTCCCTTGGGCCCTGGCGATGTCGTCAGCGCGGGCGTGGCCGGCATCGGGGACCTGACCATGACCGTTGCCGCGCCCCGCGCCGGCTGACGCCGCGCCGATTCTTTCAACATCAATAACCATCCAATCCGCCCGAGGAGCCTTCCCTTGAACGACAGCACCACCCAGAAAATTGCCCTGGTCACCGGCGCCGGCAGCGGCGTCGGCCGCGTCACCGCCATCGCCCTGCTGAACGACGGCTGGACCGTCGTGCTGGCCGGCCGCCGCGCCGATCCCTTGCAGTCGCTGCAAGCCGAGGCTGCCGCGCGCGGTCAGACCGCGCTGGCCGTGCCCACCGACGTCACCAGCCCGGATAGCGTCGAAGCGCTGTTCAACACCATCGAAAGCCGATTCGGCCGGCTGGACCTGCTGTTCAACAACGCGGGCGTCAACGCGCCCGCCGTGCCGATGGACGAACTGCCGCTGGAAAAGTGGTTCAACGCCATCAACACCAATGTGACGGGCGTCTACCTGTGCGCGCGCGCCGCCTTCGGGCTGATGCGCCGCCAGACGCCGCAGGGCGGACGCATCATCAACAACGGTTCCATCTCCGCGCACACGCCGCGCCCCTTTACCGCGCCCTACACCGCCAGCAAGCATGCAGTCACCGGCCTGACCAAGTCGCTGGCGCTGGACGGCCGCGCCTACAACATTGTGGCTGGCCAAATCGACATCGGCAACGCAATGACGGAGCTGTCCGAGCGCATGACGCGCGGTGTGCTGCAGGCCAATGGCACGGTGGCGCCGGAACCCATGATGGATGCCGTCCACGTCGCCAAAGCCGTGCGCCACATGGCGTCGCTGCCCCTGGACGCGAACGTCCTGACCATGACCGTCATGGCCAGCGCCATGCCCTTCGCCGGGCGCGGCTAAGGCCTTATCCGCGCCCCGGGGTGCAGCACGCCCGGGGCGCCTCACAGAGTTGACTGAAGTTGACCACCCCGAGGAGACAAGCATGACCTTCACCACGCTGGCCAAGACCCTGGCCTTTTCGGCAGTCCTTGCCGCCGTGCCCGGCCTGGCCGCGGCGCAGAACTACCCCACCCGCCCCATCAGCATCATCGTGCCGGCCCCGCCGGGCGGCGGCATCGACATGATTGCGCGCGTCGTCGGCGAAAAGCTCTCGCAATCGCTGGGCCAGCCCGTCATCGTCGACAACCGGCCGGGCGCCTCCAACAACCTGGGCACCGCACTGCTCGCCAACGCCAAGCCCGACGGCTACACCATCGGCATCGTGGGCGGCAGCCACAACATCAACAAATACCTGTTCAAGAACCTGGGCTGGGACCCGCAGAAGAGTTTCGAGCCCATCATCTACACGCATGAAATTCCGCTGGTGTTCTCGGTCTATCCGAAGATCCCGCCCAAGACGCTGCCGGAATTGGTGGACTGGATGAAGGCGCATCCCGACGACGCCAAAGTCGCCACGTCGGGCCGGGGCAGCGCGCAGGAAATGGCCGCCGAGATGTTCCGCATGGTCAGCGGCGCGCCCATGCTGCTGATCCCGTACAAGGGTTCGTCCGCCGCGCACCCTGACCTGCTGGCCGGCCGCACGGTGCTGTACATCGACACGCTGAGCGCGATGCAGGAACAGGTCAAGGCAGGCAACGTGCGCGCCGTTGCCGTGTCGACCGCCAATCGCACCAAGGCGCTGCCCGACGTGCCGACCGCGCAGGAGCAAGGCCTGAAGGGCTACGACGCCAACACCAACGGCGGCTTCTTGGCGCCGGCGGGCACGCCGAAGGAGATCATCGCCAAGCTCAACACCGAGATCAACGCGGTCCTCAAGCAACCCGCCGTGCGCGCCAAGCTGGAAGCCGCGGGCATCGAGGTCCAGGGCGGCACGCCGCAGGAATACGCGGCGGTGATCCAGTCGGACCTGGACAAGTGGGGCAAGGTGGTGAAGGAAGCGAAGATCGAGGCGGAGTGATGTTCGCCACGCATGCAAACGGGCGCGGCTAGGCCATCGCCCTTTGCGCGCGCAGGGACGCGGTCCGATGGAGCCCGGATCGCGTCCTTTCTTTTTTTTGTTTTTGAGGCTGGCGCAGAAAGCCCTCGCACGAACTACGCCGTCCGCCGCAATCCCATCAGCGACCGCGACAGCCGGCTCGCCGCCGCAAGCACGGGCTCCTTGAGATCAAGCAGCACGCTTTCGGTCAGGCGCGAGATCGGCCCCGAGATGCAGATTGCGCCCTGCAGTGTCCAGTTGATGCCGTAGACCGGCGCCGAAATGCTGGAGACCTCCGCATCGCGCTCGCCGAGCGAAATCATGTAGCCCGCGCGGCGCACGGATTCATAGGGTTCGCCCGGTTCGCCGGCAAACGCCAGCAGCACACGCCCCGGACTGCCCAGCTCAAGCGGCAGCGCCGCCCCCACCCGCACGTGATGCCGGATGGACTTGGGGCCTTCAACCCGCGCCATGCAGATGCGCTGCTTGCCTTCGCGCACATAGAACGTGGCGCTTTCACCCGTAGCAGCCGACAGCTCACGCAGCACCGGCTGCACCACTTCCGCAATGTTGAACGTGGCCTGGTAGCAGGCGCCCAGCCAACCGGCCGCGCGCGCCAGACGCCATGTGCCGTCCTCGCGTTGCGCCAGGTAGTCGTCCATGGCCAGGGTGCGCGCCAGACGCAACACGGTTGAGCGATGGCAGCCGGTCCGCCGGCTGAGTTCCGCCAGCGACAGGTGCGTGTCGTCCACGCCGAACGCGGCAAGGATGCTCATTGCGCGGCGCACCGCCACCACGCCTTCTTCGGCCGGGGTTTCGTCCGGATCGGGGTTCAGCTCATCGTTCATGGTACGCAACATGTTCCGCTATACGAAACTGCATTGTATTGAGTGGAACACGGATTCACAATGCTTTCACCAAAACAACTATTCGGAGACAACGATGAAGCAGATCGCGCGCGTGCTGTCGGGCCTGGCCCTGGTGTGCATGACAAGCCTGAGCGCCGCTCAGGACTATCCCAACAAGCCCATCCGCCTGATCGTCCCCTTCCCGCCAGGCGGCGGCACCGACGTGCTGGCCCGGGAGGCGGCGATCAAGGTCGGCGCCAACACCGGTTGGAACATCGTCACGGAGAACCGGCCGGGCTCGGGCGGCAACATCGGGGTCGACACGGTCGCCAAGGCGGCGCCGGACGGTTACACGCTGGTGCTGGGCCAGACCAGCAATCTGGCGATCAACCCGACCCTCTACGCCAAGCTGCCCTACGACCCCGAAAAGGATCTCTCCGCCATCGGTCTGGTCGCGGACGCCCCGCTGGTGATCGTCGTGCCGGCCACCTCGCCGCTCAAGTCGTTCGAGGACATGATTGCCGCCGCCAAAGCCAAACCCGGCGCGTTGAACTTCGCAAGCTCGGGCAACGGAACCGTCGCGCATCTGGCGGCCGTGCAGTTGCAGAACGCCGCCGGCATCAAGCTCACCCACATTCCGTACAAGGGCGCGGCGCAGGCCTCCAATGACCTGATCGGCGGGCAGATCGACATGTACCTGTCGTCGGTGCCCACACTGATCGGCCACGTGCGCAACGGCAAGATGCGGGCGCTGGCGGTGACGTCGTCGCAACGCGTGCCTGACATGCCCGACGTGCCCACCGTCGCCGAGCGCGGCTTTCCCGGCTTCGAGGCGGTGACCTGGTTCGGACTGGCCGCGCCCGCCGGCACGCCGGCCGACATCGTGCAGCGCCTGAACGCCGAGTTCAACAAGGCGCTGCAGGCCAAGGACCTGAGCTTGAAGTACCAGGAGCAAGGCGCGCGAGTGCTGACCAGTTCTCCGAACGCGTTCGCCAAGCTGATCCACGACGACCGCATCCGCTGGGGCAAGATCGTCAAGGACTCGGGCGCGAAGGTCGAGTGATCCGCCATGCAAGCCCGCTACCCGTATTCCAGCGGCACGTCGCGCCCCGCCATTGCCGCGCCGGCCGGCGCGTGCGACTGCCACATCCACGCCTATGACGCGCGCTACCCCGCCGCGCCCGGCGCAAAGCTGTCGCCGCCGGACGCCACGATGTCGCAGTACCGCGAGATCCAGGCCCGGTTGGGAACGCAGCGGGCCGTGCTGGTCACGCCTTCCACCTACGGCGCGGACAACCGTCCCATGCTGGACGCGCTGGCGCAGTTGGGTGGGCAGGCGCGCGGCGTGGCGGTGATCGATGGCAGCGAGACCGATGCGCAGCTTCAAGCCATGCACGACGCAGGCGTTCGCGGCATCCGTCTCAATCTGTCCTTGGGCGTGACCAGTTCTGCGAATCAGATCGTGCCGCTGGCGCAGCGCGTCGCACCGTTGGGCTGGCACCTGCAACTGCTGATGGCGCGCGAGCAGCTAGCCGAGCTGGCGCCCGCGCTGCAAGACCTGCCCGCGCCCATCGTGTTCGACCACATGGCGCGGCTTGCGCCGCAAGACGCCGGCGTGCATCCGGCCCACGCCCTGGTGCTGCGGCTGCTCGAGCGCGGCCGCGCGTGGATCAAGCTGTCCGGCGGCTACATCGTCAGCCCGCGGCATTCCATTGAAGACCCGGCGCTGGATGCGCTGGCCCGCAGTTATCTAGACGCCAATCCCGAGCGTGTCGTCTGGGGCAGCGACTGGCCGCATGCGTCGGCGTCGGCCGGCATGCAACCCATGCCCGACGACGCGCGCCAGTTCGAACGCCTGGCCGAATGGACCGGCCGCGACCAACTGGGCCAGGTCCTCGTCCACAACCCGGCGGCCCTGTACGGCTTTCCGGCATGAACAAAAAGCATCATCGGAGACAACCCATGCAAGACCCTCACACCCTTACCCGCCGCAGCTTCCTCGCCGCCACCGCGGCGCTGACGGCCACCGCCGCCTTCGGCGTTCGCGCCGCGCAGGAATGGCCCGGCGGCAAGACC
The DNA here is from genome assembly GCF_059759315.1 of Achromobacter sp. GQ309. Classification (NCBI taxonomy): domain Bacteria; kingdom Pseudomonadati; phylum Pseudomonadota; class Betaproteobacteria; order Burkholderiales; family Alcaligenaceae; genus Achromobacter; species Achromobacter sp. GQ309. Next base: position 1,077,346 of record NZ_JCAXDP010000001.1, on the reverse strand, counting down.
ATCACCTGGGTGGTGCCGTATCCGGCGGGCGGCAGCACCGACGTGCTGGGCCGCGCCATCGCGCAGCAGCTCGATGCCTTGCTCTCAACGCGCGTCATCGTCGACAACCGCCCGGGCGCCACCGGCACCATCGGCGCGGCCCGCGTGGCACGCGCCGAAGCGGACGGCCTGACCTTGCTGGGCACGTCGATCGGCCCGCAGGCGATCGCGCCGCACGTCATGGGCAAGCTCACGTATGACCCCGTCGCCGACTTCGCGCCGGTCATCATGATCGGCACCATTCCCCATCTGCTGGTCGTGGGCAAGGCGCAGTCCTTCAAGACCGTGGCCGAGCTGATCAACGCGGCGAAGCAGGCGCCGGAAAGCCTGGCCTATGCATCGGGCGGCACCGGGACCATCCTGCACATGCAGGGCGAACTGCTGCAGCAAAAGACCGGCGCCCGCTTTCTGCACGTGCCCTACAAGGGCGACACCCCGGCCTTGCAAGACACGCTGGCCGGCCAGGTGCAGTTCGCCTTCATTCCGGCCGCCGCCGCGTTGCCCCACGTGCAGACCGGCGCGCTGCGCGCCCTGGCCGTCACGTCCGCGCAGCGCCTGCCCGCGCTTGCCGACGTGCCCACCATGGCGCAAGCCGGGTTCGACGATTTCGTGGTCGAGCAATGGCAGGCGGTCTTCGCGCCGGCTGCAACCCCGGCGCCGGTGATCGCGCGGCTCAACACCGACATCGGCCGCGCGCTGCAAAGCCCCGCGCTGGTTGCGCTGGCCGACCAGCTTGGCATCACGCTGGCCGGCGGCACGCCGCAGGCCCTGGACCAGACACGCAAAGCGGACTTCGACAAATGGGGCAAGGTCATCCGCGACGCCGGCATCAAGCCCGCCTGACCGCGCCCGCATCCCTCTTCTACCTTTGACAGGAACACGCATGAGCACCCCGGACATCATCAAGGACTTCCCCCGCGTCAACGCCGACATCGTGCGACGCGCCGCCGAACTGCAACCCGCCATCCTGGCCGACGTCGCCGGACGGCGCGGCGCCCTGAACGGACGCATCCGTCCGCTGCATCCCGGCATGAAAGTCGCCGGCACCGCATTGACGGTCGAGGTGCGCCCCGGCGACAACCTCATGATCCACGCCGCGATTTCGCTGGCCAAGCCCGGTGACGTGCTGGTCATCGACGGCAAGGGCGACCTCAGTTCGGCACTGATGGGCACCATCATGATGAACGCCTGCCGCAAGCTGGGCATCGCCGGCGTGGTGATGGACGGCGCCGCGCGCGACACCGTCGAGATCATCGACATAGACTACCCGGTGTTTGCCGCCGGCACCAACCCCAACGGCCCGACCAAGAACGTGCCCGGCCGCATCGGGCACCCGATATCCGTGGGCGGCGTGACGGTCAATCCGGGCGACTTCATCATCGGCGACGCAGACGGCGTGGTGGTGGTGGAGCGCGAAAAGATCGAAGGCCTGCTGCCCGCCGCCGAAAAGAAGGTGCGCGACGAAGCCGCGCGCATCGCCGCGATCCAGGCGGGCGACACGGAAGCAAAGTGGCTGACCGCCGCGCTGCGCGCCGCGGGCGTCCTGAAGGAAGGAGAGTCGCTGTGAACACCGCTGCCACGGGCAAGCCCGCGCTGGTCGTGACCGCGGCGGATCTGGCGCCGGAGGCGCTGGCGCTGCTGCAGGACTTCTCACTGATCTTCGCCGGCAAGACGCCCACTGAAGACGACATCGTGGCGCTGTGCCGCGAACACAACCCGGTCGCCATCATCGTGCGCTACAGCAAGGTGGGCGCCGCGGCGATGGACGCCGCCCCCGCGCTGCGCGTCATCTCCAAACACGGCAGCGGCACCGACACCATCGACAAGACCGCCGCCGCCGAACGCGGCATCCAGGTCGTGGCCGCGGTGGGCGTTAACGCCGCCGCCGTCGCCGAGCAGGCGCTGGCGCTGCTGCTGGCCTGCGCCAAGTCAGTGGTTGGCCTGGACGAACGCATGCGCGCCGGCCACTGGGACAAGTCCACGCACAAGAGCCTGGAACTGGGCGGCAAGACCATCGGCCTGATCGGCCTGGGCGCCATCGGCCGGCGCATGGCGGCCATGGCGCACGGGATGGACATGCAGGTGATCGGCTTCGACCCGTACGCCAAGGACTTGCCGGACTACATCCGTACCGTGGAACGCGATGCAATCTGGCGCGAGGCCGACGTGGTGTCGCTGCACTGCCCGCTGACCGACGAGAACCGCGGCATGGTCAACGCAGAAACGCTGGCGCAGTGCAAGCCTGGCGTGATCGTGGTGAACACGGCGCGCGGCGGTCTGGTGGACGAGGACGCGCTGTTGGCCGCCGTGCGTTCGGGCCAGGTGCGGGCCGCGGGCCTGGACAGCTTTGCGGTCGAACCCATGTCGGCAGGCCACCCTTTCCAGACGGAGCCCCGCATCATCCTGAGCCCGCACATCGGCGGCGTGACCAGCGCGGCCTACGTCAACATGGGCGTGGCCGCCGCGCGCAACGTGCTGGACGTGCTGGCCCGCGCCGGGTCGGCTGCCTGAGTATGCGCCCAGGCCGCAACGACGGACAACCTGGGCATGAAAGCGGAATAATCCATACAAAACAAGAGAGGAAGACAATGATTACCCAGGTTCAAACCCGTTTTCGCCTGCGCCGCGCGGTCACGACGCTTGCCACCGCCCTGCCGCTGCTGGCCAGCGGTCTCCCCCAAGCTGCGGACGCCGCCGACACGTGGCCCAGCCGTCCGGTGCGCGTCGTCGTGCCCTACGGCCCCGGCGGCGCGGTCGACGTGGCGACGCGCAAGATGGCGCAGATGCTTTCAACGCAGACCGGCCAGAGTTTCATCGTGGAGAACAAGCCGGGCGCCACGGGCACCATCGGCGTGAATCAGGTGGCCCGCGCCGCGCCCGACGGCTATACGCTGGTGGCCAACGACACGACCTATTCGCTGCTGCCGCACATCTTCAAGCAGTTGCCGTTTGATCCGGCCAAGGATCTGCAGCCGGTCTCGGCTTTCGTGTTTGCGCCGATGGCGCTGGCCGTGTCCAACGACAGCCCCTACCGCAAGCTCGATGACCTGATCGCGCAGGCCCGCGCCAAGCCCGACATGATCACCTACGGCTCCGGAGGTCCCGGCACGACGCCGCATTTTGCCGCCGAAGGCCTGGCGCTGGCGACGAAGGTCAAGTTCATGCACGTGCCGTTCAAGGGCGCGGCGGAGGCCACGCAGGCGGTGCTGGGCAAGGTGATCGACTTTCAGTTCGCCTCCACCACGGGCGTGATGGGCGCGGTGCAAGGCGGTCAGCTGCGCCTCTTGGCTATCAGCGGCGACAAGCGGCTGGCGGTGCTGCCCGATGTGCCGACCTTCACGGAAGCTGGCGTGAAGGATTTTGGCGTGGTCAACTGGACCGGCCTGTGGGCGCCCAAGGGCACGCCGCCGGCGGTCACCGAGCGGCTGCAACGCGAGGTCGCCCGCGCCATGGCGTCGGAAGAAATGCAGACGTTCGCCACCAAGATGGGCGCCGACCCGCGCGTGGCCGATGCCGCCGAATTCGGCCGCATCCTGGCCGACAGCGGCGTGATGTGGGGCAACGTGGCACGCAACATCGGCTACGACGCGAAATAAGAACAGGGAGACACCATGTTTTTTCTGCAAGCGCCACAGGTCGAGTCGTTCGAGGTCTGGTCGCCCATGCCCGACCGCTTTCGCCGCGCCGAACGCAGCGACTGGGCCGATGCCAACCGCGGCGGCGCGATTGCCGACTCGTTCCTGGAAGGCCCCGTGTTCGACCGCAGCGGCAATCTCTACGTGACCGACATCCCGTGGGGCCGCATCTTTCGCATCGCCCCGGACCGAGAATGGACTTTGGTGGCGGAGTATGACGGCGAGCCCAACGGCATGAAGTTCCTGGATGACGGGCGGCTGCTGATCACCGACTACAAGAACGGCCTGATGGCGCTGGACGTCGCCAGCGGCACGGTCACGCCCTATCTCGCCCGCCGCAACAGCGAGCGCTTCAAGGGCGTGAACGATCTGATCTTCGACGCGCAGGGCAATCTTTATTTCACCGACCAGGGCCAGAGCGGCCTGCATGATCCTTCGGGTCGCCTGTACCGTCTGCGCCCGGGCGGGCAGCTGGATTGCCTGCTGGACAACGTGCCCAGTCCCAACGGCGTCGCGCTGTCGCCCGACGGCAAGGTGCTGTACCTGGCGGTGACACGCGGCAATTGCGTCTGGCGCGTGCCGCTGATGGCAGACGGCAGCGTCAGCAAGGTGAGCCAGTTCTTCACGTCGTATGGTCCCAGCGGCCCGGATGGACTGGCCGTCGATAGCGAAGGCAACCTGCTCGTGTGCAATCCGGGCTTGGGTTATGTGTGGTTGCTCAATCACCGCGCAGAGCCCATGACGGTGTGGCGCAGTCCGAAAGGCATGTCGACCACCAACCTCGCCTTTGGCGGCGAAGACAGGCGCAGGGTGTTCTGCACGGAATCCGTCAGCGGAACGATCCTGACTGCGCGGGCGCCGCATGCGGGAACGACGCTGTTCCAGCGCTAATCCCATCTCGGCCGTAACCCCGAATATTGCCAAGGTAACAGGGCGTTAAGCGCCCTGTTACCCGGTCCAATGGCACGCATTACAGGAAAATGCGGGGGTTTTTGGGCACAGGCGTAGACGCCACCGGAAATCGGGCGGCGATGGCTTCGTTACACGGCCGCCGCCCCGCACACACTTGCCTTGACACCCTTTGTGTCCCCCTTCTATGGTCGAGGCCGCCAACGATTTGGCACCCGAAATTCCCGTGCAGCCCGCATTGCGGCGCAGGTAAGCGCCCCAGGCACTGGCGCGCGCCGGCCGCTTCCGCCGATGGCTGCACATCGCGACAGAGAGAGAAGAAGGACATGGCGTCTACGCGCAAGTCAGAAGGAAAAGGTTTGCGGACGGGCAACGCGGCGGCCGCCGCGTTGCTGGTGGCGGCGATCACGGCCGCGTTTGCGGCGATGAGCCCCACGCCGGGCAATGCCGCGCAGGAAAAGGCGGCGGCACCGGCCGCAGCATCAACAGCCGTTCCTGCGGCTGCCGCAGCAACGGCTGCTGCGACCCCTGTCCCCGCCACGGCTGCAGCCAACGCGCCCGCCCCCGCCGCCAACGCCGCTGCGCCGATTGCGCCGCCCGACGCCGCCGCGGTCCTGTACGCCATCCATCAGGTGGACAGCAAGGGCGCCCCTTCCGCCGACGTCGCCAACGGCAGCATCGCCACCTACTGGTTCGGCCATGCGTTCGAACTGGAAGGCACGCCTTACTACACCGGCTTCATCTGGGAAACCGCCGAGCGCTACGGCAAGCCGGGCGAGGACGACGTCGGTCCGATGACGACCGTGAATCTGGCCGAAGCCACCTTCATCCGCGACCCCGCATCCCCGGAAAGTCCCTGGAAATTCCGCGGCATGGAGCCGACCATCGGCGAATTCGGCGCCTACGAAAGGCCACCGGAAGTCGACACCCAGCGCAAGCCGCTGGAGTACCGCACGGCATCGGGCAAGCTATTGCTGGCGGTGCCCACCGAAACCTTCGAGAACGGCATCACGATCAGCGGCTACGCGCTGCTTGTCTTCACGCCCCCGGAAAAGCGTCAGGACGAAACGGGCAATGTGTGGTCCTACGTGGGCAACGTGATCGCAGGCGAGGACAACGGGCCGGCCTGTGCGGACGGCGACGTCATGCCGTGTACGCGCAGCGAAGGTGAACTGGTCTTCAGCGCCACCGCGACCGCCGACCTGCCGCGCGTGACGGTGCAGTTCTCGGGCAACACGATCTCGGGTCCCGGCAAAACCCGCAAGCTGGGCCCCGGCGACGCCGTCATCTACGCCTACGACGCCACGCGCAAGCAGTACGTCGCGCAGTAGCCGATACCATCACCGTCCCGAAGCAACGCGGCCGTTCAGGCCGCGGCTTGCTCCCTGGTCCCGGCCACTTCCAGCCGGTTGCCACCCAGCGATTTGGCGCGGTAAAGCGCCTGGTCTGCGATGGCCAGCGCATCCATGATGGTGGGCGCGTCGCCGTTGAAACGCGCAAGCCCGATGCTGACCGTCGCAGCAATGCCGATGTTGTCGATCCGGTTGGAGACGGTCACGGCAAAGCGCTCGGCCATCGCCTTGCCCAGCGTGTGGGCGCCCTTTGCGTCGTCGCCCCAGAGCAGCGCGGCGAATTCCTCGCCGCCGATGCGCGCAAGAATGGTGTCGTGACCCAGCACTTCCCGCGCGGTTTCGGCAAAGGACTTGAGCACCTGGTCGCCCGCCGCGTGCCCATAGCGGTCATTGACGGACTTGAAGTGATCCAGGTCGAACGCCAGCACCGACACCGCGCCGCGCCCTTCCTTGCCGTTCAGCATGCGCGCGCCCTGCTCGACGAACCAGCGCCGGTTGCCCAGGCGGGTCAGGTAGTCGGTCTGCGACTCCAGCAGCAGTTGGCGGTGCGTTTCGTCGCGGATGAGCTTGAGGAGCGTCATCGGCAGCACCACTGAATACAGCACGCCCTCGTAGATGGTGAGCTTGCCGGCCAGCGCCAGGACGGGTTGCGAGTCGAACCAGGGCAGGATGAACGCGCGGCCGGCGTAGAGCGCCGTATGCACGCCCGCAACGGCCATCACAATGTGCCGCGACCGGCGCGGCTTGAGCGCCTGGCAGCGGTACACCTCCCAGGCCGTCAATCCGCTGACGAGCGCAATCGGGACCGAGCTTACGTACGTCCACATCACGTCGAGCCAGCGCACGCCCCCGATCACCCAGGTCAGCCCCATGCCGATCAGCACGCAGAGCGGCGTGCGCACATAGCGCCGACCGCTCAGCGCGGCAACGCCGTTGAGCACAAGCAGATAGCCGCCGAGGATAACGAGATTGCTCAGCGCCGCACCGCTGACGCCGGGAAGGTCGCGACGATATAACGCCGCCGCGCAGCCAAGCGCCAGCGTGGCGAAACCTGAAGCCAGGATGCGTAATTCCTTGCTGCGAGTGGGGTTGGCCCGCTGTTCCCAGAACATGAGGCCGGCGCTGACAAGCAGTGTTCCAACTGCCAGCAGGTACAGAGTGAGAAGATCGACGTACATCTCGAAAGTCAGGAGATTTCGCCGAAAACGCGCGGCGGCTGCGGGATTTTACGGTGAAAACGTGTCATTTCACCTTTTCTGGGTGCGCTTTTGCATCACGCTCGGCAGTGACCGAGCGTGTGTAATCCGACCCCAAAAATTTGTCCCCTGGACAGATCATTTCTTGATCTGGCCCCCACACCGGCTGACTTCCAACCGTTGGAACTTGCACGGGCCTCAGCCTACGTTGGCCGGCCGCGAAATCACCCCCGCCGTGCCGCTTCAATCGTCGCGATGTCGATCTTCTTCATCGTCATCATGGCCTCGAACGCGCGCTTGGCCGCCGCTTGATCCAGGTCCGTGACCGCCGCCAGCAGCGCCCGTGGCGTGATCTGCCAGGACAGTCCCCATTTATCCTTGCACCAGCCGCAGTCGCTCTCCTGGCCGCCGTTCGAGACGATGGCGTCCCACAGACGGTCGGTTTCTGCCTGATCGTCGGTCGCAACCTGGAAAGAAAACGATTCGTTGTGCTGGAAGGCGTCGCCGCCATTGAGGCCGACGCAGGGGATGCCCATCACCGTGAAGTCCACCATCAGGATGTCGCCCTGTTGGCCGGAGGGATAGTCGCCGGGTGCGCGGTGGACCGTGCCCACCTTGCTATCGGGGAACGTCTTTGCATAAAAGGTCGCCGCTTCCAGGGCGTCGCCGTCGTACCACAGGCAAACGGTGTTTTTGCTGGCCATCGTGCTCCTCCTTGGCAGGAAAGTGATGCGCTTCAACCTTGCTGCAATGCGCGACGTTCAAGCATAGTCCACGCCGCGCCTGCCGAAAACCGGGCACGCATCGCGGTCATGCGGTCCCCGTCTCAAACGGCGATGCGCCCGTCGATGCAGGTCACGGACTGCCCGCCCACGCGAATGGCGCCGCCCGCATCGAACGAGATGCGCAACCTGCCCGACCGCCCGACCACGGCGCCCTGCGTGCTGAGGTATTCCGTGCCGAACTGCGGCACCTGTCCGGCGTCGCGGATGAACGCCGCCACCGAGCCGTTGCCGCTGCCGCACACCGGGTCTTCGTTGGCGCCCAAGCTGGGCGCAAAGGCCCGGACCTCGATGGCCGCTTCCGCGCCTTCGCCGTAGGCGCCGTACACGACGATGCCCGCGGCATTGTTGCGGCGGTCGAAGTCGGCCATGCGTGCGAAGTCCGGTCCCAACGTCAGCACCGCCTGTGCGCTGGGCAGTTGGGCAATCGTCCATACCGGGCCCACGTTGACGAACTTGGGCGCAGGATCGTGCAGCACCGCCGAGCCCAGGATGGCTTCCATTTCGTCGACGAGATCGGCCCCAAGTTCGGCCAGGCTGGGTTCCGGCAGCGTGAAGGCGATAAGCGGGCTGCCACCCGCCGCATCCGTGACCGACAGTTCGATCAGGCCGGCGGCACATTCCTGCACGAGCCTGCCGTCACGCGCCGCGACGATGCCCGCCTCGAGCAGCGCATGGGCGGTGCCCAGCGTGGGATGCCCCGCAAAGGGCAGCTCGGCCTGGGGCGTGAAGATGCGCACCAGGTAATCGGCGCCGGGCTGCGTGGGCGGCAGCACGAAGGTGGTCTCCGACAGGTTCGTCCAGTTGGCGATGCGCCGCATCTGCTCGTCCGACAGCCCCTGCCCTTGCAGCACCACCGCGACGGGATTGCCGCGATAGGGTTCGTTGGTGAACACATCCACCTGCTTGAATGGCACGCTCATGTCCCGCTCCTCTATTCAATATCCGGATGCCTGTCGGCCAACCGTTGGCGCCGCAAGCGCAGCGCGTCGAGCTTTTCCTCGAGCGCCGCGATCTCGGCATCGACGTCCTGCACGCTTTGCTCGATGTGTTCGTACGCCTGCTGCAGGAGCACCTTGGCCTCCTTGCGGCTGGACGCCGTCGGCGTTTCCCCGCGCAGCGGCCGGTTGGCCGTTTCGGGCAGGAAGAACGACGTGATAAGCCCGATGACCGACGCCGCCATCAGGTAGTACGCGGGCATCATCAGGTTCTCGGTCTCTTCCACCAGCCATGCAGCAACCGTGGGGGTCAGGCCGGCAAAGATGATGGCAACGTTAAACGAACTGGCCAGCGCGCTGTAGCGGATGCGCGTGGGAAACAGCGCGGGCAGCGTGGACGCCATGATGCCGATCAGGCAGTTCAGGAACACGGCGATCAGCAACAGTCCTAAAAAGATCAGCGCGGTGTTATCGCTGCCGATGAGAAAGAACGAGGGGATCGCCGTGACCAGCAGGCCCAGGCTGCCGGCCAGCAGGAATGGCTTGCGCCCGATCTTGTCGCTGATGAACCCCACCACCGGCTGCACGAACAGCATGCCCACCATCACAACGACGATGATGAGCACGCCATGCCCTTCGGTATAGCCCAGGCTGCCCGACAGATACGTGGGCATGTAGGTGAGCAGCATGTAGTAGGTGACATTGGTCACGAGCACCATGCCGATGCTGACCAGCAATGCACGGCGGTACTTGCTGAAGATCTCGCGGAATGACACCGTCGGCTTTTCCTGCACGGCGTCGCGGTCTTCCTTTTCCATCCGTTCAAGCTGTTGCGTGAAGGCCGGCGTTTCCTCGGCCGCGTGGCGCAGATACAAGCCCAGCAGGCCCAGCGGTCCGGCCACGAAGAACGGGATGCGCCAGCCCCAGTCAAGGAACGTCTGCTCGCCCAGCATGGTCTGCAGCAGCACGACCATGCCCGCCCCCACGACAAATCCGGCGATCGAGCCGAAGTCCAGCCAGCTTCCCAGGAAGCCGCGCTGCCTGTCTGGCGCATATTCGGCCACGAACACGGCCGCGCCGGTGTATTCGCCCCCAACGGAAAAGCCCTGCGCCAGCTTGCACGCCAAGAGAAGAATCGGCGCCCAGATGCCGATCGTGGCATAGGCGGGAATCAGGCCGATGCAGAACGTGCTGATGGCCATGATGATGATGGTGAGCGACAGCACCTTCTGGCGTCCGAAGCGATCGCCCATGATGCCGAAGAAGACGCCGCCCAGCGGCCGGACCAGGAACGGCACGGAAAACGTGCCCAGGGCGGCAATGGTCTGCACGGCGGGCGAGGCGTCGGGAAAGAACACCTTGCCCAGTGCGAAGGCAACAAAGCCGTAGACGCCGAAGTCAAACCATTCCATCGCATTGCCAAGCGCCGCGGCGGTCACGGCCTTCTTGAGCTTGGTGTTGTCGATGACGGTGATGTCGCCGATCTCCAGCGGACGGATTTCTTGCGACGACGTGGGGGTTTCTGCCATGGTGCGACATCCATAAAACGGGACATGCCGATTATGGACCCGATTTTGGCAACGGTCATCGCCCGCGGCATTGCGGGAGTGGCGGGCGCGCGCCCATAATGCCCCACCCACCTGTCGACCGCCGGAGCTGTTCATGACCGATACCCGCAAGCCGCCGCTGATCTATCTTGAAGACTTGTCCGTCGGAGACGTCTTCGTCAGCAAGAGCCACGCCCTGGACGCGGCGCAAATCATTGCCTTTGCCACGCAATTCGACCCGCAGCCCTTTCATCTGGATCCGGACGCCGCGCGTGACACGCTATTCCAGGGTCTGGCGGCCAGCGGCTGGCATACGGCGGCGCTGACCATGAAGCTGCTGGTCGAAAGTTTTCCCGTGGCGCGCGGCGTGATTGGCGCTGGGGCCGACGTCGTCTGGCCGCAGCCCACCCGCCCCGACGACGTAGTGAAGGTGACGAGCACGGTGCTGAGCATCACGCCGTCCCGTTCCAAACCCGATCGCGCCATCGTGGTCGTGGAATCCGTCACGTCGAACCAGCGGGATGAACCGCTGCAGAAGCTGACCAGCAAGGTCGTCGTCTTCAGGCGGTCATGATTCCGCCATGGGCCGGTCATTATCCGGCCAGCGGTCCGGCCGCCGGCCGGCCGCACGCTCAAGCCGTCGCGCCCTCCGGCAGTTTGGCGATGACCTTGATCTCGAACTGGAATCCATAAAGCCAGGTCACCCCCACCGCCGTGATGTTCGGAAACGGCGCCTCGCCCCAGAACTCCGGCACCACTTCCCACATGGTCTCGAACTGCGACTGCGGATCCACCATGAAGACCGTCACGTCGACCACGTCGTCGAACGACGCGCCCGCCGCGTGCAGAATGGCGTTCAGGTTCTGGAAAGCCAGCCGCACCTGCTGACGCAGATCGGGCTCGGGCGAGCCGTCGTCGCGGCTGCCGACCTGGCCGGACACGAACAGAAAGCCGTTGGAACGCACGGCCGGCGAATAACGGTTGCGCTCGTAAAGCGCGTGGCGATGAGGAGGAAACACGACGTCACGGTTGTTCATGGGATTCTCCAAGTGAAGGGGCTTCGGACCGCCCGCGTTGACATAGGCAGACTGTAAAAGCGCCCGCCGCGCGGATAAACGGCCAACTTCATCCATCACTATTTGTAGAATCCAAACAATCCCCAACACCCTGCGGAGCAGCCATGGACCGATTTGACGCAATGACCGCGTTTGCGCGCGTGGTGGAGACCGGCAGCTTCACCAAGGCGGCCGAAACCCTGCACATGAGCAAAACCAGCGTCACGCAGCTTGTGCAGCAGCTGGAAGCGCGGCTGCGCGTGCGCCTCTTGAACCGCACCACGCGCAAGGTCAACGTCACGGCCGACGGCGCGGCGTACTACGAGCGGGTGATCAAGCTGCTGGCCGACATGGACGACGCCGAGACCAGCCTGTCCAGCGCCGCCGAAGCGCCGCGTGGCCGCCTGCGCGTGGACGTGCCCAGCCCGCTGGCGCGCATGGTGCTGGTGCCGGCATTGCCGGCCTTTCACGCGCGCTATCCCGACATCCAGCTCGACATGGGCGTCAGCGACCGCATCGTCGACCTGATCGGCGAAAACGTCGACTGCGTGGTGCGCGGCGGGGAGCTGACCGATCAATCCCTGATGGCCCGCCGTGTCGGTGACCTACGATTGGGCGTCTATGCCGCGCCCTCTTATCTGAAACTGGCCGGCAAGCCTGCACACCCACGCGAGCTTGAGGACACGCACCATCGCATCGTCGGCTTTCTGTGGCAACGCACGGGCCGCGCGCTGCCCTACGCCATGCGCCGCGGCAACGAAGTCGTCAACGTGCACGGCCGTTACGTGCTGGCCGTGGACGACGGCAATGCCTACCTGGCGGCCGGTCTGGCCGGCATGGGCGTGATGTGGCTGCCGGATTACATGTCCGCGCCGCATCTTGCGCAGGGCGAATTGGTTCCGGTGTTCGAGGACTGGCGGATGGACCCGATGCCGATGTACGTGGCGTTCCCGCCCAACCGCCACGTCAGCGCCAAACTGCGCGCCTTTATCGACTGGATCATCGAACTGGTGGGCGCGTATTCGCCTGCGGCGGGGAAATAGCCAGTAAAGTTCCGGCGGTTCTATCCTCGGACATTCCTCCGGTTCAGCACGGCGGGCGTTGCGGAAAGCTGCGCTCGAAGATTCCCTCGGCAATGCGGTTCTTCAAGATTTCGATGGATCCCCCCGCTATCATCCAGCCCCGGCATCGGCGTACGCAGTATTCCACCAGCGACTCGCGGCTGTAGCCCAGCCCGCCCAACACCTGCAAGGCATCGTTCGCCACGTCGAACCCCACCTGGTTGCAGTAGGCCTTGGCGATGGCCGTCTCAGTGGCGGACGGAAAGCCGGTGTCCGCGCCGGTTGCGGCGCGATACAGCAGGAGCTGGGCCGCATCCAGCTTGATCCGCATGTCCGCGAACTTCCACTGCAAACCCTGGAATTCGCAGAGAAGCCGGCCGAACTGCTTGCGCTGCATGGCCCAGTTGCGCGCCTCTTCGTACGCATAACGGCCCAGCGCAAGCGACCGCGCGGTGTTGCCGATACGCTCGACATTGAAGCCGGCAATTTGCTTTTTGAACCCACCTTCCCCAAGGACCACCATGTCGTCCGGCACAAAGACGTTGTGAAAGAAGATCTCGACCCACTCCTCCCCAGACATGAACGCGGACCGCTTGCCCAGCTTCACCCCCTCGTCGCGCGTGCCGACCAGGACAGAGCCGATTCCGCCCGTGCCCGGGCCGAAGCGCACGTAAGCCAGGATGACGCTGGCATGCGGGCCGTGCGTCGTGAAGATCTTCGTGCCATTGATGCGCCATCCGCCGTCAGCGCGCGTCGCGCTGGTCTTCAATTCCGTCACGGCGGAGCCTGCGTCCGGTTCGGTCATGCCGACGGAGATAAGCCCTTCTCCCGCCAGCAGACCCGTCAGGTACTTCTGCTTTTGCAAGGGACTGCCGTATTCGGCGAGGACGCGGATCGCGCCAAAGTTGCCCGCCTGCACCACGTCCGCGCTGCGCGGACACACCGAGGCCACGGTCTCGATGGCAATGACCGCATCCATCAGCGACCCGCCGATACCGCCGTCTTCCTGCGCGACCGTGATCCCCAGGAGGCCTTGCCCAGCCATCAACCGGGCGATTTCCCACGGGTAGTCGTCGGAATGCGCGCGCTCCACGGCGCCGGCCCGCAATTCGCGCTCAGCAAAGCGGCGCACGGCCGACTGGAAGTCCTGTTGTTCGGGAGTAAGTTTGAAGTCCATCTTATGGTTCCTAAGACAAATGTTGGAAAGCGAACGTCCGGTCAGCCAAGGCGGACCAGGCCATCCACGGCGACCACGCCATCGGCGCGGACGAACAACGGATTGATCTCGGCTTCCTCAACGCGCACGTCGGCGCACTGCGCCAGTCGCGAAAATGCGGCAACTGCGCAGGCCAGCGCCTCGCAATCGCCTTCGGGCAGGCCGCGAAAGCCGCGGATGAGGCGCGTCTGACGCACCTCCAAGATCATGCGGCGGGCCTCGTCGACGTCCACGGGCGCCAGCCGCAGCGCAAAATCTGGCGCCAGTTCGGCTGCAATGCCGCCAGCGCCCAGCAGCACGGTCGGCCCCACCAGCGGATCGTTTCGATAGCCCAGGATCAGCTCGATCAGGCGCTCCTCCATGGGCTGCACGAGGATGCCGTCTACCTCGGCGTGCGGCGCGTGCCGCCGGACCGCGTCCAACATCTCGTGCACGGCGGCTTCCAGGCCCGGCGCGTCACGGATGTTGATGCGGACCGCACCCAGCTCGGTCTTGTGTGCGAGGTCTCGGGAGCAAACCTTGGCGGCAAGCGGGTATGGGATACCATGATCCAGCCGTCCCGGCGCCAGCAACTGTCCTTGCGCAACTGGTACCCCCAGCCCGCGGAACAGCGATCCTGCTTCAAATTCGCTAAGCATGCCGCTGCGCGGCAGTTCGTCCGGCCACGGCAGCGGTTCGCGCCCACAAGGCGGACGGCCTTCCGGGCTGAAGAACTCGGCCAGCGCGTCAGCGCAGGATTCCGGCGTGCGAAACGCCGCGATTCCGGCCGCTTGCAGCAGCGCCAGCGACGCCGGCGCCTCGGGCGCCAGAAATACCGCGAGCGGCTTGCCGGCGGGCTTGACGGCCTGAAGCAAGGGCTGTACCGCCAGCCCTGCATGGAACTGCGCCGACGACCCGACGACGCTCAGCACTGCGTCGCACCAGTCCGCGTGCAGCAGCTCCTCGAGCAACATCTTGTACTGGTCGCTGCTCGCCGCCAAAGTCAAGTCGATGACCGGTGTCTCGCGGATCTTCAAACCGCCTTGCGCGATCTTGCACACGAAATCCGCCGGTGGCGCCACGGCAGCCAGCCCCCGCAGACCCAGGTTATCAACCACCGTAGCCGCGCCGCCTCCGGTTGTCGTGATGACCGCCACCCGCGCCATCGGCTCTCCGGGCCGCCCGCTCCCCCCGCCCCGTGCATAGCGCGCCGCCAGCGGCGCGATCTCAAACAGGGTTTCCAGGTGTTGAACGCGCAGCGCGCCGTGCGCCTTAAGGAACGCGTCTACCGCCACGTCGTTGCCCGCCATGGCGCCGGTGTGGGATTGCGCCAGGGCATCGCCCTGTTCTGACCGTCCCAGCTTGTAGGCCACGACCGGTTTGCGCGCGGCCTGCGCCCGGAGCAGCGCGCGGGCCAGCGTCGGCGCGGCGCGCAGTGTTTCCAGGAAGAGCAGGATAACTTCGGTCTGCGGATCGTCCACCAGCGCGTCCACCACCTCACCCACGGTAATGTCGCTTTCATTGCCCACCGATACCGACTTGGCGAAGCCGAAGCCGCGAGCGGCGGCACGCGACAGCAGCGATCCCATCATCGAGCCGCTTTGGGACACCAGGCTGATCCCGCCGGGCAGCAATGTGTCGGCCTCGAAGGCCGCGTTCACGGAAAGGATGCCGCCGCTGTGCAGGTCCGCCAGGCCAATACTGTTGGGACCGAGCAGTCGAAGCCCCAATTCTCGGGCCTGCCGCACCAGTTCGGTCTGACGCGCCCTGCCTTCGGGCCCGGCCTCACCAAAACCGTCGGAGTAGATCGTGACCACCCGCGCGCCCGCCCGCGCGCACTCGGGCAGCAAGGCGGCCACGCCGTCGCCGGGGATCATGATGAAGACATGATCCACTGGACTGGGCAGCGCGCTGAGCGACGGATAAGCAGGTTCACCCAGGATTTCGGCGCGGCCCGCGTTGATGGGATAGACGGCGCCGGTGTAGCCGTGCTTGCGCATGAACCGCAGCGGGCGCGCCGTGTTCTTGCGTGTGTCGCCCGAGGCGCCCACCAGGGCGACCGAACGGGGAGACAGCAATGCGTCCGCAAAGGAAGAAGAAGGCATGGAGTTGGCTGTTGTCATATGGGAAAGGTGAGCGTTCAGGGCTGAGGCATGTCCGCCGCCAGGCGCAGCGCACGCACCGGCATGGCGTCCAGGCGCCAGACGGCGTCGCGAAGCGTCTGCATGCGCGCGTTGCCCAGCACCGGGCCGGCCAGTTCCGCGAACTTGTCGTTCAGTTCTGCGTCCGACAGTGGCGCTTCGGGATCTCCCTTGCGATACGGGGCGTGGTGTTCCAGCACCTCGCCGCCATGCGTCGTGGCGGTCAGGCGCGCGGCGCGCATCTTTGGAAAGCCCGCCGTCAGGTCGGGCGCGGAGCGCAGGTCCACGCGCTGCATCAGCGCGCGCACGCGCGCATCGCGCAGGCGTTCCTCGCCAAATGCGTCCAGGCGCACCGACCCGTGCATCAGCGCGTGGGCCACGACATACGGCAGGCTGAACTTCGCCTCGAACGCGGTCGCGGGCTGGAAGTTGCCGGTCACGTCCAGCGCGGTCTGGTATGCCTCAACGCACACGGTGGCGATGTCGTCCGGCCGCAGTCCGCGTTCGCGCAGCACCAGCGCCGCGTCGATTGCGGCAAAGGTGTGCCCGCAGCAGCCGTGGTTCTTCTGCGTGATCGACAGGATGTTGTAGCGTTCGCCCAGTCCGGAGACTGCCACGGACCAGTCCGGATCGCTTGCCAATGCGGCGCCAAATCCAACCTCGCCCTCGAGGATGTCAGACACGCCCGTGATGCCATGCGCGGCGCCCTGGCCGGCACGCACGCCGACTTCGGCTGCATGGCCCGCGTGCAACGCCTTGCTCATGGCGTCGGAGCGGAAGGCCTGCTGCAGGCCGCTGGCCAGCGTGCCGGCAGTGGCAAGCGCGTGCAGCATGACGTGTGCATCCCCGGGCGCGCACAGGGCTGCGGCGGCGGCCGCACCGCCGAAACAGCCGACCGTGCCTGTCGTATGGAAATAGCGGTAATGCGTCGGCTGCACCGCCGCGCCGATCCGGGTCGATATCTCGTAGCCTACGACGATCGCCTGCAGTAGTGCCAGGCCGCTGGCGTCGTGCTCTTCGGCCAATGCCAAGGCCGCGGCAATGGTCGGGCAGCCCGGGTGATAGACCGCATCACGAAAGATGTCATCGAACTCGACCGCATGCGACACGCTGCCATTGATCCAGGCCGCCGTGGCGGCAAATGCGGTGGTCGCGCAACCTGGCAGGCTGGACGCGCCCGACCCCAGTTCCGCACCGTGCGCGCCAAGGAGTTGCTGGCATGGCGCGGTACGCGTGCCGGGATACAGCGCCGACAGCCAGTCCAGGAATGCCCGCTTGGCGAAATGGATGACTTCATCGGGCAGCCGGGCTACGGCGTCTGTCGCGCCATAAGCGGCAATGTTGTGTAGCAGCATGGGGTCTCCGCGGTTATTGCGGCGCAACAGCCGCGCCGTTCGCTTCTGCCGATCACTCTAGGCGGGCCCCGCGCTCGAGTGTTGATAAAAAGGAACACGAGCTTTCTTGATTGGGAGGGGCCGGAATTCGTGAAAGTTGCTTTGCCAATTTTTCATACCGCCGCGCCGGCGCCGTCCGTAAGCTGCAGGGCAAGACGAGAAAAACAACGCATGACCAAGGAGGAAGTAATGAGCGAGACCAAGACCCCGCTGGGCTTCATCGGCCTGGGCGTGATGGGAGAGCCCATGTGCGTCAATCTGGTCCGTAAATCCGGGCATCCGGTTTACGTGACCGATATCAGCGCCGATCCGGTGGCGCGCATCGGCGCACTGGGAGCACATGCCTGCGCGTCGGTGGTGGAAGTGGCGCAAAGCGCCGAAATCGTCTTCCTGTCGTTGCCCAGCATCGTGCAGGTGGAACAGGTGTGCACCGGACCGGGTGGCCTTGTCGAGGCGGCAGGCCGCGTGCGCATCGTGGTGGACATGAGCACCAGCGACGTCACGCGGACCCGCCGCTTGGCCGAAGTGCTGCGCGGCCACGGCATCCTGCTGATCGACGCGCCGGTGGCGCGCATGCGCGAGGCCGCCCGGCTTGGCACGCTGATGATCACCGTTGGCGCCACGCGGGAAGACTACGACGCTGTCCTGCCTTACCTGTCCTGCATGGGCAGCGACGTGCTCCTGTGCGGCGGCATCGGCAATGGCCAGGTCGTCAAGATCATGAACAACATGGTGGTCTTCATGACGGTGCATGCGCTAGCCGAGGCCATCACCATCGGCCGCAGCGCGGGCGTGGACGGCACTCTGCTGCTTGACGCGCTCAGCAAGGGCTCGGCCGATAGCTTCGTGCTGCGTAACCCAGGCCAGAAGGCATTGGCGCCGCAAGCCTTTCCGGAAAAGACGTTTCCCACTGAATACGCCATCAAGGACATTCTGCTGGCGCTCGAGTTGGCGAATCAAGGCGACGTGGACGCCCGCGCCGCCAAACTGACGCACGACCTTCTGGAGCGCACACGCGCCGCCGGCTTCGTCAAGGAGTATTACCCGGTGATGGTCAAGCTGATTGAGCGCGGCTACGCGTAACCCGCCCGCGGCGCTCCGCGCCGCCTCCTGATACTCGAGGTTTTCATGACACCCCTGCTACGCAGATGGGCCCTGCCCCTGCTCGCCGCCGCGATCGGCTTCAATGCCACCGCCGCGGACTATCCGACCAAGCCCATCACGCTTGTGATTGGCTTTACCGCCGGCGGCCCAACCGATGCCGTTGGCCGCTACCTGGCCCGCCACCTGGAGGCCGAACTGGGCCAACCCGTCGTCGTGGAGAACCGCGCAGGCGCCAACGGCGTCGTGGCCGTCCAGGCGGTCAAGCGCGCGCCGGCCGACGGCTACACCCTGATGCTGGGCAGCAGCGGCACACTGTCTATCGAACCCGTCTACAAGCAGAAGGTGGACTACCAGGTCCTAAAGGACTTTCAGCCTGTCGCGTTGGTCGCCAGCTATCCGTACCTGCTGGTGGTGCCGGCAAACTCGCCGTTTGACAGCGTGCAGGCATTGATCGCCGGGGCGCGCGCCAAGCCCGGGGCGCTGACCTTTGCGTCTGCCGGCAGCGGCGCGGTGAACCACCTTGCGGGCGAATGGTTCAAGAGCGCCACCGATGTCGACATAACGCACGTTCCTTACAAGGGCGATTCGGCCGCCATTGCCGATCTCGTCGCGGGGCGCGTGGACATGGCCTTCCTGAGCGCCATCGCCGCCATGCCGCAGGTTCAGGCCGGCAAACTGCGCGCGTTGGGAATCGCCGCGTCGCAGCCGTCAGCGGTGGCGCCAGGCGTGCCCACGGTGGCTCAGGCCGCGAGTATCCCCGGCTTCACGGCCGAACCCTGGAACGGCGTCCTGGCGCCGGCTGGCGTCCCACCCGCAGTCACACAACGCCTGAACGCCGCAATCAACAAGGTGATGAGCGCCAGCGACGCGCGCGACGCGCTGCTCAAGCTGGGCCAGTTCCCGATGACCGGCACCTCGGAAGATTTCGCCCGGCACATCGGCTCGCAAACCGAACGTTGGGCGCAGGTCATGCAGACCAGCCACATTGCAAAGGCGGACTAGATGGAATACCCCGAACTGACTCTGCTCATCGGCGGACGCGCCGTCGCCGCCGGCCAACGCTCGGGCCTGGAAGTGATCGACCCCGCCACGCAGGCAGTGCTTGGCCAGTTGCCGATGGCCTCGGCGGAAGATGTCGACGAGGCCTTGGAAGCCGCACGCCGCAGCTTTCCCAGCTGGCGCGACACGGCGCCGATGGAGCGCGCCGCGATACTGCGCCGCGCCGCCACCTTCATGCGCGAGCGTACGCCCCGGCTGGCGTGGCTGATCACTCGCGAACTGGGCAAGCCCCTGGCGGAATCCGAAAAGGAAGTGGCGACCGCCGCCGAGATGTTCGAATGGGGAGCGGAGGAAGCCCGACGCACCTACGGCCGGCTGATTCCGGGCCGCACGGGGGGCATCCGGCAGATGGCTATCCCTGAACCCATCGGCCCCGTTGCGGCGTTCTCGGGTTGGAACGCGCCGGCCATCACCCCATCGCGCAAGATCGCCGGCGCGCTGGCGGCGGGATGCTCCATCGTCATCAAACCGTCCGAAGAGACGCCGGCGATCGCCCTGGAGATCGGCCGAGCGCTCAGCGATGCCGGCTTGCCTGCGGGCGTACTCAACATGGTGTTCGGTGACCCGGGCGAAATCTCCCGGCAACTGATCGAATCGCCGATCACGCGCATGGTGACCTTCACCGGCTCGACCGCCATCGGTCGGCAACTGGCGACGATGGCTGCCGCCAGCCTGAAGCGCGCAACGCTGGAGCTGGGCGGCCACGCCCCCGTGCTGGTGTTCGGCGATGCCGATCCCCTGCACGCAGCCGACACCATCCTGGCCGCCAAGCTGCGCAACTCTGGCCAGATCTGCACGTCGCCCACCCGCATGATGGTGCATGAGAGCGTGTACGAACGCTTCGTCGAGCGGCTGGCCGAACGTGCACGTGGCTGGCGCGTGGGCAACGGGCTGGAAGCCGGCGTGCAGATGGGACCGCTCGCCAATCCCCGGCGGCTCGCCGCGATGGAGACGATGGTGGCCGATGCCCTCGATCATGGGGCGCGGCTGGCGGCCGGGGGCCAACGGCTGGACCTACCCGGCTGGTTCTGGGAACCGACCGTGCTGAGCGATGTCACCACCGAATGCTTGGCCGCGAACACGGAGCCATTCGGCCCCATGGCGCTGGTGCAGCCGTTCACCGGCATGGACGAGGCGCTGGAACAGGCCAACCGCCTGCCCTTCGGATTGGCGTCCTACGTCTTCACCCGCGATGCCGCCACCGCGCGCATCGCCTCCGAACGCATCGAAAGTGGCGTCGTCTGCATCAACCACTGCCAAGCCTCGTTGCCCGAAACGCCTTTCGGGGGCTTCAAGGACAGCGGCCTGGGCAAGGAAGGTGGCGTGGAAGGCCTGCAGGAGTTCATGCAGGTCAAGTACGTGAGTCAGGTGTAGTCCGCCTGCGCTTACGCGAGCGGCGTGGCGATAGACCGCGCCGCCATCCCAACCAAAGGAGAAAACCATGCACAAGAACATCACCGCCGCAATCGCCGTTGCAGCCCTGGCCGGCGCGGCGCACGCCCAGCCGTCCGATGGCATTTCGGACGGCATTGTGCGCATCGGCGTGCTGACCGACATGTCGGGCGCTTATTCCGGCAACGTCGGACCGGGCTCGGTGCTCGCCACGCGTCTGGCCATCGAGGAGTTCGGCGGCAAGGTGCTGGGAAAGCCCGTTGAAATGCTGTCGGCCGATCATCTGAACAAGACCGACGTCGCCGCCAGCCGAGCGCGGGAATGGATGGACCGCGAGAAGGTCGATGTCGTGACGGAGCTGGGCAATAGCGCCGTCGCGCTGGCGGTGATGAATATTGCGCGCGAGAAAGGCCGCATGACGATGGTGACTGGCGCCGGCGCCACCCGCATCACGGGCGAGGACTGCTCACCCAACAACGTCCAATGGGTCTACGACACCTACGCGCTCGCCAAGGTTGGCACGCTGCCACTGGTCGAGGCCGGCGCGAAGAAGTGGTTCTTCGTGACCGCCGACTATGCCTTCGGCCACTCGTTGGAAAGCGATGGCATGCGGTTCGTGAAGGAAGGCGGCGGCACGGTTGCGGGATCGGCGCGCTACCCGTTCCCCGGCAACGACTTCGCGTCGTTCCTGCTTTCGGCGCAATCCAGCAAGGCCGACGCCGTGGCATTCGCCAGCGCCGGTGCCGACCTGCAGAACGAGATCAAGCAGGCGCGCGAGTTCGGCCTGGCCGGCAAGCAGAAGCTGGTAGCCATGTTGATGAGCATTACCGACGTACATGGCGTGGGTCTGGACGCCGGCCAGGGCATGACCTTCGCGGAAACCTTCTACTGGGACATGGACGACGAGACCCGCGCATTCGCCCAGCGCTTCCACAAAGCGTCCGGCAAGATGCCCACGGCGCTGCAGGCGGGCCAATATTCCGCGGTGCTCAATTACCTGCGCGCTGTCGAGAAGTCCGGCTCGGACAACGTCGACATCGTTATGAAGACGCTGCGCGCGATGCCCATCCATGACGCCTTCGCACGCAACGCACACCTGCGCGAAGACGGCAAGCTGATCCACGACACGTACGTGGTGGAGGTCAAGTCCCCCAAGGACTCCAAAGCGCCATGGGATTACTACAAGATCGTGCGCACGGTGCCGGGCGACCAAGCGTTCATGCCCTTGTCCGAAAGCCAATGCAAGCTGGTCAAGCAATGACCGAGACGCGGCTTGAAATGGCAGGCCTACCGGTCTACGAGGTCTACGCAATCCGTTACGCCAGCGTGACGCGGCGCGCGGTCGACAATTTCCTTTCGCGCGCGGACGTGCATGACGGACCGATGCCGCTGGACTTCTATTGCTGGTTGCTGCGTGGCCCGGCGAGCAACGTGCTTGTCGATACGGGCTTCAGCAACTGCTCGGCGCGGGCCCGCAAGCGCGCTTTCACGCTGCATCCCGAGGCGGCGCTGGCGCGTCTGGGGCTGACGCCCGCGGACATCAACGACCTCGTCCTCACCCACCTGCATTACGACCACGCGGGCGACGTCGAGGGCTACCCAAACGCCCGGGTGCATCTGCAAGACGCCGAAATGCAATACGCCACCGGCCGATACATGTGCTTTGAATCGATGCGGCATTTCTTCTCGGTGGACGACGTGCAGGCCGTCGTGCGGCAGGTGTATGCGGGCCGTGTGCAGTTTCACGATGGCGATGCGCGGCTGGCGCCCGGGCTGGAGGTCTATCGCGTCGGCGGCCACACACAAGGCCTGCAGGTCGTGCGCGTGCATACGGCACGTGGCTGGGTGGTGCTGGCCTCGGACGCCCTGCACTATTACCGCAATTTTCGGGACAACAACCCATTTCCCGCGATCTTCCATCTTGGCGATATGCTCGAGGGCTACGCACGCATCCGGACTCTGGCGGATTCCGAGGCGCACATCGTGCCCGGCCACGACCCGGCCGTCGCCGAGCGCTACCCGCGCGCCGACGACGGAGACGGCATTTTCCGCCTGGACGTTCCGCCTTTGTGACAAGGACCTTGCAATGCAAGAAGACGACTTCATCCTCCACAAACTGGCCGACGCCGTAAACCGGCAGGAACGGCTGGTGTGGCGCGGCCGCCATCTGGACACGGTGTTCCTGCTGGAATGCGGCGAGGCTGCCTATCTCATCACCGTGCAGGCGGGCCGCATCACCGGCGTGTGCCGCGGCCCCTTTGTCATGCCGCGCTGGCAGTTCGCCCTGCGCGCCGCTGCCGCCGATTGGGCGCAGTTCTGGAGCCCCAAGCCGCCGCCCGGCTTTCACGACCTGATGGCGCTCGTGAAATTCCGCCGCCTGCGCGTCGAGGGGGATCTTTATCCCTTGATGTCCCACCTGCTGTACTTCAAGGACGTGCTGGCCTGCCCGCGCGCCGAAGGAGCCTCCCTGTGACCACCAGCCACGCCGTCTTCGAGCCGATCGTCGGCCGCTATCTTCAACTGCCGTTGGGCGGGCGCCAGCACCGCGTCTATGTCGAGGAGGCCGGCAGCGGCACACCCCTGCTATGCCTGCATACGGCAGGCGCGGACTCGCGCCAATACCGCGCGGTGATGAACGACCAGGCCATTCTGGAATCATTTCGGGTCATCGCCTTTGACCTGCCGTGGCATGGCAAGTCGTCGCCACCGGAAGGCTGGCAGGAGGAGACCTACCGCTTGACATCTCAGGATTACGCGCGCGCCATCATCGCCGTGGCGGACGCGCTTGACCTCGACCGGCCGCTGGTGATGGGCTGCTCGATCGGCGGGCGCATCGTATTGCATCTTGCACTGGAGCATGCAGACCGCTTTGGTGGCGCCATCGGGCTGCAATCCGGCGCGCATGTCGACCCCTACTATGACCTTGAATGGCTGAACCGGCCCGACGTGCACGGCGGCGAAGTCTGCGCGGGCATCGTGTCCGGACTGGTCGGTCCGGCCAGTCCCGACAGGCATCGGTGGGAAACCCTGTGGCATTACATGCAGGGAGGGCCCGGCGTGTTCAAGGGAGACCTGCATTTCTACACTGCGGACGGCGACATCCGCGATCGCGTCGCCGGCATCGACACGCAGCGCTGCCCCTTGTGGCTGCTGACGGGCGAATACGACTATTCCTGCACGCCGCAGGACACCGAATTCCTGGCAGGCCGCATTGCGGGATCGCAATGGCAGATCATGGAGGGCATGGGGCACTTTCCCATGAGCGAGGATCCGGACCGCTTCCTCAGTTACTTGCGGCCGGTGCTGGCGCAAGCGGCGCAGGCGCGGCGCGGCAGGTAAGCCGTTGACACTTGACGGTCCCGCGCCGGAATGCGCGCGTGGCCGTCATTTTGCGTTGCCTGTGGCGACAGGCAGTGCACTGCATTGCGTCGGCAAGACGCCAGGCGACCGTTTATTCCGCCTGTGTCAACGCCTTCAGCAGTTCGTCCACGGGTCTCGCCAGCTGACTTGTGTCGCGAACGCACACATAGAACTGGCGCTCCGCCCAGTCATCGCGCAACCGCAGCAGGACGAGGCCCATGGAGGCCAGATAGTGCCGCGCGATACCTTCCGGCACCACACCGATGCCCAGTCCCTCGCGGATCATGCGGCAGCGCGTCTCAAAGTTCGACACCTGCAGCTTCACGTTGGGCGGCCGCGATAGCGTCTGCCCGGCATACGCCAGGAACTGGTCGAGCGAATGGCGCGGGAAGTAACCGAGCAAGTCGTAGTCGAGCGCCTCTTCCAGATACAGTTCGGCGCGGTCCGCGAGCGCGTGCCCCACTGGCACCACCAGCCCCACGCGATCGCGCCGGAACGGAAACGAGGCCACGCCGGGCACCGGATGATCGGCGTGATAAATGCCAATGTCCACCGAAGCCTCAGACACCATGCGCGGAATGTCGTAGCTGTGGCCTTCCAGCAAATCTACGCTGACATCGCTGCGCCCCGCCAGGAACCGGCCCATCACGCCGGGCAGGAACTGCAGGATGGTCGAGGGATTTGACGCCAGCCGGATCTTGGCCTGGCCATTAAGCGAATAGCCGTTGATGGCCTGCTCGGTCAGTTGCACGCTGCGAAGAATGGCCTTCGCCCGCTGATACAACAAGGCGCCCGCCGACGTAGGCTCGACGCCGCGTCCATGGCGGTGCAGGAGCGTGCGTCCCAGGTGGCGCTCCAGTTCGGCCACGCGCTTGCTGGCGGCGGACGTCACCAGGTTTTCCCGTTCGGCCGCTTTGGACAGGCTCTTCTCCTCGACGGCCGCGACGAAGATTTCCAACGCTGGGATGTCTAGCTTTTTCATGGGGGCAATATACAGTGGCGTACAGGATTCGGGCCCCTACCCCTTTGCAAGCTCCCCCGCCAGTTCCAGCGCCCGCGCCAGGAACACCGACGCATCATCCTTGCGATAACTGACGATCACGGGCGACACAAACGCGTCGGCTTCGATCCGCACATGCGCCACGTCCTGGCGTTGCAGGCGCTGCACGGACGCGGGCACGACCGTGACGCCCAGCCCCGCCGCAACCAGCCCGATGGCGGTCTGCAGCTCGTTGGCCTCTTGCGCGACCTGCAGCGAATGGCCGGCGGCGCGAAAGAGTCCCAGCACGTGATCCGCGTAGTTGGGCCGCGGCCGCGCCGGATACAGGACGAAGGGCTCGCGCGCCAGCCGGTCGACCGAGACGCTGCCCTGGCCCGCCAGCGGGTGATGCAGCGGCACGGCGGCCATCAAGGGTTCGGTCATCAGCACGCGGCGTTCGATCGCCGGGTCGTCCAGCAGGATGCGGCCGATACCCAGGTCGATGCGGCCTGCCTTCAGCGCTTCGAGCTGCGGCAGCGTGTTCATTTCCATCAGGCCCACTTCGACCCGCTCGTCCGCGCTGCGCAGCAACCGGATCAGTTCCGGTACGAAGCCGTACAGCGTGGACGGCACGAAGCCGATGCCGAACCAGCGGCGCTCCGTTTGACCCAGCCGGCGCGTGCCTTCCAGCACTTCATCCAGCCGCGCGGTCAACAGGCGCGATTGCTCGAGCAGAAAGCGGCCAGCCTCGGTCAGGCGTAGGGCGCGCGTGGTGCGTTCGAACAGGAGCACGCCCAATTCTTCCTCCAGTTGCTTGATCTGGCGGCTGAGCGGCGGCTGCGCGATGTGCAGCCGCGCGGCCGCCTGCGTGAAACTGCCGGCCTCGGCCACGGCCTGGAAATAGCGCAAGTGCCTGAGTTCCATGACGATTAAGACCCTGAAGGTATCAATTGAAACCCATATAGTCTTGGACGCCTTAGAAAAAGGCAAGCGATACTGCCTCCATCGTTCAAGCGCGGCCGGCCAGAGTATGAATCGGTTCCGCATCGCCGCCCATAAATCAAGAACACGGAGACTTTCATGCGCCTGCGCCCCGCCTTCAAACCCTTCGCCCGCGCCTTGCTTGCCGCGTCGCTACTGGCTGGCGCGGCGGCGCACGCCGATGTCTATCCCGACCACCCGGTGAAGTGGATCGTGCCCTTCCCGCCGGGCGGCGCCATGGACAGCATCGCGCGCACGCTGGGCGAATCCATGGGCAAGCAGCTGAATACGTCGTTCATAGTGGAAAACCGCGCGGGCGCGGGCGGCAATATCGGCGCGGCGGCCGTGGCGCGCGCCAAGCCGGACGGCTACACCATCCTGATCGTGGCGAACGGCATGGCCGTGAATCCCGCGCTGTACCAAGACCTGAATTACGACCCCATCAAGGACTTCGCGCCGATCTCGCTGCTGGCCGTGGTGCCGAACGTGCTGGTCACCAATCCTGAACGCACCGGCGCGACGAGCGTGCAGGACGTGATCGCCAAGGCAAAGGCGCAGCCCAAGCACTACACGTACGCCTCCGCCGGGGTCGGCACGTCGATCCATCTGGCCGGTGAAATGTTCGTATCGATGACGGGCGTGGACATGCTGCACGTGCCGTACAAGGGCAGCGGCCCGGCCGTCGCGGACCTGTTGGGCGGGCAGGTGGACTACATGTTCGACAGCATCACGTCCGCCAAACCGCACATCGCCACCGGCAAGCTGCGTGCGTTGGGCGTCACCACCACCAAGCGCTCGGCCGCCCTGCCCGACGTGCCGACCCTGCAGGAAGCGGGCGTGCCAGGCTATGAGCTGATGCCCTGGTTCGCCGCCTTCGCGCCTGCGGGCACGCCACCGGATGTGGTGGCCAAGCTGAACGATGCCATGCGCGCCGCGTTGGCAGATCCCAAGGTGAAAGCGACGCTCGATTCGATCGGGGCCGAGTCCATCGGCAGCACGCCAGACGCACTGCGCGACCACCTGGCCAAGGAAACGGCGCAATGGAAGGACCTGGTCAAGGAACGCGGCATCAAGATCAACTGATCGGCCGCGCTGCGCTCGCCCGGGGTATCGTGGGTCCATCCATCTCCCAGCGAAGGAAGTCATCATGGCCCTGAAACACGCGGATCCCGGACAGGTCATCGATCTGAAGCCCTATGGCGCGGCGCTTGCGCAGAAGCAGTCGGTGGCGCTTTTCAAGTCCGAGGATCTGGAGGTCATGCGGCTGGTGCTGCTGGCGGGCAAGACAATGCCCTCGCATGACGTCGAGGGCGAAATCACCCTTCAATGCCTGGAGGGCAGCGTGGAGGTCTCGACCGGCGGCGCCACGCATGTCCTGGACGCCGGCCGCCTGATGTACCTGCCCGGCCGAGCGCCGCATTCGCTTTTTGCGCTGGAGAACGCGTCGGTACTGGTGACTGTTGCTTTGAAGCGTACGTAGCGTCATCCGCCGGGGCAGCTTATGGGGCGGCTTCGAGGGCCCCTTTCGAGGCGCCTCCCGATGCGCCTTCTGTTAACCCCGCGCGCTCGCCAGGCCAGCCTATTTGCGATCACGCCCTTCGACAGCTTTGCGCAGCACACCGATGAAGGCCTCGTTGAACGCGGGAATATCATCGGGCTTGCGGCTGGACACCAATACGCCGTCGACGACGGCCTCTTCATCCACCCACTCAACCCCCGCATTGCGCAGGTCGTCCTGCAGCGATGGCCAACTGGTCATCTTGCGACCCTTGACCACGCCGGCGGAAATCAGCAGCCAGGCGCCGTGGCAAATGACGGCGACCGGCTTGCCCGCGTCAAAGCAAGCGCGCACCAGCTCCTGCGCCTTGGGCTGCATGCGGATTTCATCGGCATTGACCACGCCGCCGGGCAACAGCAAGGCGTCAAAGACCTCCGGCTCGGAGGCGGCCTGCAGAAAGGTCAGATCCACCGGAAACCGGTCGCCCGGCTTGTCGTGATGAAAGCCCTGGATCGGATCGGTGCGGGCGGACACGAGCACCGTACGCGCGCCCTCCTCGTGCAGACGGTGACGCGGGCCAGTGAGTTCGACCTGCTCGAATCCATCGACGGCCAGAATGGCGATGTTGACGTCTTGAAGTGTTGCCATGTGTGCTCCTGTTGCGTGGCCTCCCGACGATGCGATGCGTCGCGCGGGAGGCCTGGGGGATGATTTGTCAGGGCCGCGCCGCAGCGACCGGCTTGGGCGGCTGCGCCGGCTGCGCCGGGGTAACTCGCCATATCGTGTTCGACAGATCGTCGGCCACGATAAGCGCGCCCTTCGGATCTACCGTCACGCCAACCGGACGGCCGCGCGTCGTGCCGTCGCTGTCGCGAAAGCCTGCGACGAAGTCCACAGGTGGGCCAGAGGGCCGGCCGTCCGTGAACGGCACGAAGACCACCTTGTACCCAACGGGGTCCTTGCGGTTCCAGCTTCCGTGCTCGCCGACGAAGACGCCGTTGGCAAAACGATCCCCCATCGAAGCGTCTGAGAAATCGACGCCAAGCGCCGCGACGTGCGAGCCCAAGGCGTAATCCGGCGCGATGGCCGACGCGACCTTTGCGGGATCCTGCGGCCGGACGCGATCATCCACGTTCTTGCCCCAATAGCTATAAGGCCAGCCGTAGAAGGCGCCTTCCTTGACCGTGGTCAGATAGTCGGGCACCAGGTCCGGACCGATTTCGTCGCGCTCGTTGACCACGGCCCACAGTTGCCCGGTGTCGGGCTGGATCGTGAGCGCGGTCGGGTTGCGCAGACCGGTCGCATACGTCTTGTATTCACCCGTGCTGGCATTCACGCGCCAGATCCGCGCGCGATCGGCTTCAGCCGTCATACCGCGTTCGGTGATGTTGCTGTTCGAGCCGATGCCCACGTACAGATACTGCCCATCGGCGCTGGCGGTCAGCGCCTTCGTCCAGTGATGGTTGATCTCCGACGGCAGCGGCGTGACGACTTCGGGCGGCCCGCTAGCCTTGGTCTGCCCAGGCTGATAGTCGAACCGCACCAATGCGTCCTGATTGGCGACATACAGTTGGTTCCCGACCAGCGCCAGCCCGTAAGGCGCGTTGAGATTCTCGGCAAAGACAGAGGCCTCGTAGGTGCCATCGCCTTCCGGGTCGCGCAGCAGCGTCAGGCGGTTGCCGCCCTTGACCGGGCTGGTGCCGCGGGCCTTGATGACGGCCGCGATCACGTCTTTGGGCTTGAGGTCGGGCGCGCTGCCGCCGCGCCCCTCGGCCACCAGGATGTCGCCATTGGGCAGCACGAGCGTCTGCCGGGGAATCTTCAGATCCGTGGCGATGGCCGAAATCTTGTAGCCCTCGGGCACGGTCGGCACCTTATCGCCCCACGGGGCAGGCTTGGCAATGACCATATCGGGCAGCAGGCCGCGTTCGGGCTTGGGCAGATCAGGCGAAGGTCCATATTGGCCTCCCGCCTGCGCGCTGCACACCCCTGCCATCACCAGCAACGGAATTCCGGCAATCAGTCGTAGGTGATTCATAGCGGCCCCCTGATGTGCGGGGTGCGGAAGCCCAGCCAGAGCGCCACAAGTGCCAGCACGGTGCCGACTGCAGACAGAATCAGTGCGGTGGGCATGCTTGCCCAAGCGTCGCGGGCGTGCATAAACGCATTGAACAGGCCTACCAGCCAGGCCGCCAGCAGCACGACGGCATAAGGAACGATTCCGCGCGCGCGCTGCGTAGCCCTGAACAGGTCCACGATGGCAAACAGCAGCGCAATCGCGCCAAACAGCAGTCCGCCGACCAGCAGCCAGGACGCGAAATTGTTCCATTGGATGTGAAAAGTCTGCGCATAGGCAGCATCCGCGAGTGCCGTGCCGAGAAACAAGGGAAACATCCCGGCCAGGAATACCGCCGGCATGGGGCGCACGGTAAGGGCGTACCGATTTTCGATGAGTTGGGTCACTGGATCGCCTCGTGAGTTGCGGGCCCGAGCAGATGCCCGAGAAGCGCAGCGCAGCAAGTCGTGTTCCTGTGTCCGGGTCGAGGCCCGCGCGCTTCGGTTCAGCGCGTGGCGATCTGCGTCGGTGCGTCCGGACGCCAGCCTCCGCCCAGCGCCTTGTATGCCGCCACCGCTGCGCGAGCGGTTTCCGCTTCGGCCTGCGCCCGGTCGTCAGAAGCCTGCAGGAGCGAGGCGTCCGCATACAGCACGTCGACCAGACTGGCGGCGCCGCGCTTGTAGGCCGCAAACGACGACGCTCGCGCCTGCGTCAGCGCTTCTTCGCCGCGGGTCAGCACCGCCGACTGTTCAGCACGGTTGATCAGTGCGGAAAACGCGTTCTCGACATCTTCCGTGGCATGCAGGACAGCCAGGCGATATGCCGCCAGCGCCTCGGCCTCTTGGCCCTTTGCCCCGTCGATCTGCGCGTTGATGCGGCCAAAGTCGAACAGCCGCCAACGCAGTCCCAACACGCCCGCGGACTGGCTTGCGCCGGCGGAGAACAGATTCCCGCTGGACACGGCCGTGGCGCTGCCCAGCAAGCCGCTCAACGAGAACTTCGGGTAGAACTCGGAGATGGCCTCGCCGATACGGGCGTTGGCGGCCGCCAGCCGGCGTTCGGCCGCGATCAGATCGGGCCGGCGCTGGAGCAGATCCGCGGGAGCGCCCATTTCCTCGATCCGAGGCGCGGCAGGTATCGGCGCGTGCGCCGCCAGTTCGGCGTGATGCGTGCCGGGCGCGGCCCCCAGCATGACGTCCAAGGCGTTCATGGCCGCATCAAGCCCACTCTGCAACACCGGAACGGTTGCCTGTACTTGCGACAGCGCGCCATCCGCCTGACGCACCTGGTATTGCGCAGCCAGCCCGCGTTCGTGCAGCAGCGCGACCTTGGCGACAAGATCCTGCTGCGTTCTGACCTGCCGCTGTGCGATGTCCAAACGCGCCTGGAGGCTGCGGATCACAATGTATGTGTCCGCGGTTTGCGCGGCCACCGCGAGCTGCGTGGCCATCGCTGCCGCTTCCGAGGCCTGAAAATCGGCGATGGCCGCCTCACGGCCACGCCGCAGGCCGCCGAACAGATCGATTTCCCAGCTGGCCTCAAGATTGGCTTCGTACTGGTTGCCCCAGCGGTCGTAACCAGGCATCGTGCTGGCCACTTGCCCCAGTGGCGTCTCACGCGACTGATGCGACCGCGCAACCAGGCCGCGCACCGAAGCCGACGGCAGCAAGGCCGCGTTGGCCGCGCCCAGCCCCGCACGCGCCTGCGTCACGCGCGCCGCCGCCTGCGCCAGGTCCAGGTTCTGCGCGATTGCCAACGACACGTATCGCGCCAGCATCGGGTCGTCAAACTGGCGCCACCACGTATCGAGGCCTTGCACGGCCCCGGATCCGGCTTGCCGGCCGGGGGCCTGCGAGTAGTGGCTGGGAAGCGGCGCCTCCGGCCGGTGGTAATCAGGGCCTGCCGCGCACCCGGCCAGCACGCCGGCGCAGAGCAAGACAAAGGAATGACGGGCGAGCATGGGAATCCTTCAGGCTATTAATTTTGGGTGACTATAATACGTTTTGGTCACTCGTTGTCAACAAAAGTGCGCCGGGTTAAGCTGCACCCATGACGAAAGCAACATCCCCCGCCCTTCAGCCGCGAGGCCCCTCCGATCACGACGTCCGCGATCAGATCGTCGAAGCCGCCACCGAATACTTCGGCCTGTACGGTTTCGACAAGACCACCGTCTCGGACCTGGCCAAGGCCATCGGATTCTCCAAGGCCTATATCTACAAGTTCTTCGACTCCAAGCAGGCGATCGGCGAGGTCATCTGCGCCAACCGCCTGAACACGATCATGGTGGCCGTCGACGCGGCCATCGCCGACGCGCGGTCCGCGCCGGACCGGCTGCGGCGCATGTTCAAGGCCCTGGTGGAAGCCGGCAGCCAGCTCTTCTTCCACGACAGCAAGCTGTACGACATTGCGCGAACCTCGGCCAGCGAGTCGTGGCCTTCCGCGCAAGCCTATGAGGCGCACATCAAGGGCCTCATCCTGCAGGTAATCCGCGAAGGTCGGGAAGCCGGCGACTTCGAACGCAAGACGCCCCTCGATGAAACGGCCGACGCCATCTATCTCGTCATGCGGCCGTACATCAATCCTTTGCTCCTGCAGCACAACCTGGCCAATGGCGCGGAAGCCACGGTGCAGTTGTCGAACCTGATCCTGCGTAGTCTGGCGCCGTAAATTTTCTTTTGTGACCATTGACCTTATTGGTCACTTGTATAAAATGGGGACCTTCTTTGTGAGGATGGTCTCCCATGCTTCGGCGTCCGCTTGCCCCCTTTGCCCTCTGCCTGTTGCCTGTCGCCCTTGCGGCATGCGGCGATAGCCCCCCGTCAGATCCCCGCGTCGACCCGCCCCTTGTCAGAGTCGGCGTGGCGCAAACCGCATCCGCGCCCGCACGCTCCTTTTCGGGGGTCGTGGCGGCGCGCGTTCAAAGCGACCTGGGATTCCGCGTGTCCGGGAAAGTGCTGGAGCGACTGGTAGACATCGGTCAATCGGTGACCCGCGGCCAGCCGCTCATGCGGCTGGATCCGGAAGATCTGGGCCTGCAGGCCCGTGCGCAGATTGAAGCCGTGGCCTCGGCGCGTGCGCGCGCAAAACAGGCGGTCGACGACGATGCCCGCTATCGCGGCCTGGTGGCAGAAGGCGCCGTGTCCGCTTCGGCCTATGCGCAGATCAAGGCCGCGGCCGACACGGCGCGTGCCGACCTGAAGGCGGCCGAAGCGCGGGCCGACGTCGCGAAAAACGCGTCGAGCTATGCGGTGCTGGTGGCGGACGCGGACGGCGTCGTCGTGGACACGCTGGCCGAACCCGGACAGGTCGTTGCCGCCGGGCAATCCGTCGTGCGGCTGGCGCGCGCCGGCCAGCGCGAAGCCATCGTCCACCTTCCCGAAACACTACGGCCATCCGTGGGCTCCGCCGCCCGGGCAATGCTGTACGGGGACCGCCAGTCCCCCGCCCCGGCCACGCTGCGGCAACTGTCGGATGCGGCGGATCGGGTCACGCGGACGTTCGAGGCCAGGTATGTGCTGGAAGGCGCGCTGGCCCGCGCCCCGTTGGGGGCCACCGTCACGATCGACATTCCGCAGTCGCCGGACGGCACGCCCCTGCTGCAGGTGCCGATAGGCGCGGTCTTCGACACCGGCGCCGGCCCGGGCGTCTGGGTGGTGGTGGATGGCGCCCCGGCCCAGGTGGCGCGGCGGCACGTCCAGATCCACGGCCTGAGCGACGATGTAGCGCGTGTCGCCGGCGACCTCAAGGCCGGCGAACGTGTCGTGTCCCTGGGCGCGCATCTGCTGCATGAAGGCGAGCCGGTCAGGCTCGGGGCGCAGAACGCTGCCGACCTCGTGGGAGCGCGTTGATGAGCGAAGGCCGCTTCAATCTGTCTGCGCTCGCCGTGCGCGAGCGCTCGATCACGCTGTTCCTTATTCTTCTCGTCTCTGTCGCCGGAATCCTCGCGTTCTTCCAATTGGGCCGTGCTGAAGATCCGCCCTTCACCATCAAGCAGATGACCGTCGTCACCGCATGGCCCGGGGCGACCGCACAGGAGATGCAGGACCAGGTCGCCGAACCGCTGGAGAAGCGGCTGCAGGAGTTGCGGTGGTACGACCGGACCGAAACCTTCACGCGGCCCGGCCTGGCATTCACCATGGTGTCGCTGCTGGACAGCACACCGCCCCAGGCGGTGCAGGAAGAGTTCTATCAGGCGCGCAAGAAGCTTGCCGACGAAGCCGGACGTCTGCCGCCCGGCGTAGTCGGGCCCATGGTCAATGACGAGTACGCGGACGTCACGTTTGCCCTGTACGCGCTCAAGGCAAAAGGCGAGCCCCAGCGTCTGCTCGCCCGCGATGCCGAAGCGCTGCGCCAGCAACTGCTGCACGTGCCGGGCGTCAAGAAAGTGAACATCATCGGCGAGCAGCCCGAGCGCATCTTCGTGTCGTTCTCCCATGACCGCCTGGCTACGCTCGGCGTCGATCCACAGGCCATTTTTGCCGCACTCAACGCGCAGAACGTCCTGACGCCTGCCGGGTCGATCGAGACCAAGGGTCCCCAGGTGTTCCTGCGCGTGGACGGCGCGTTCGACAGCCTGGACAAGATTCGCCAGACGCCCATCACCGCCCGGGGACGCACGCTGAAGCTTGCCGACGTGGCGACCGTGGAACGCGGGTATGAAGACCCGGCCACGTTTCTGGTGCGAAATAACGGCGAGCCCGCGCTGCTTTTGGGCGTGGTCATGCGCGACGAATGGAATGGGCTGGATCTGGGCAGCGCGCTCGAGCAGGAGGTCGGCAAGATCAACACCGCATTGCCGCTCGGGATGAGCCTGACCAAGGTCACCGACCAGGCCGTGAACATCAGCGCGGCGGTGGACGAGTTCATGGTCAAGTTCTTCGTCGCACTGCTTGTCGTGATGCTGGTGTGCTTTGTCAGCATGGGGTGGCGCGTCGGGATCGTCGTGGCCGCCGCCGTGCCCCTGACCCTTGCGGCGGTGTTCGTGATCATGGCGGCCTCGGGCAAGAATTTCGACCGCATCACGCTTGGCTCGCTGATCCTGGCGCTCGGCCTGCTGGTGGACGACGCCATCATTGCCATCGAAATGATGGTGGTCAAGATGGAAGAAGGCTACAGCCGGATCGCAGCGTCGGCGTATGCGTGGAGTCACACGGCCGCCCCCATGCTGTCCGGCACGCTCGTCACCGCGGTTGGTTTCATGCCGAACGGTTTCGCGCGTTCCACCGCGGGCGAGTACACCAGCAACATGTTCTGGATCGTCGGCATTGCGCTGATCGCGTCCTGGGTGGTGGCGGTGTTCTTCACGCCGTATCTGGGCGTGAAGATGCTGCCGGACATCAAGAAGGTCGAAGGCGGACACCACGCCATCTACGACACCCGCCACTACAACCGGTTCCGGCGTCTGCTGGGGCACGTCATCGGCCGCAAATGGCTGGTGGCGGGCACGGTGGTCGCGGTCTTTGCGCTGGCCGTGGTTGGCATGGGCCTGGTCAACAAACAGTTCTTTCCCACTTCGGATCGGCCCGAGGTGCTCGTTGAAGTGCAGATGCCGTACGGCACGTCCATTGAACAAACCAGCGAGGCCGCTGCGACAGTCGAAGCGTGGCTGGCCAAGCAGGCGGAAGCCAGGATCGTCACCGCGTACATCGGACAAGGCGCGCCGCGCTTCTTTCTGGCCATGGCGCCCGAGCTGCCGGACCCGTCATTCGCCAAGATCGTCGTGCTGACGGGCAACGACAAGGAACGTGAAGCGCTCAAGTTCCGGCTTCGCCAGGCCATCGCCGACGGCCTGGCGCCGCAGGCGCAGGTCCGCGTCACTCAGATCGTGTTCGGACCGCCCTCGCCGTTCCCGGTGGCCTATCGCGTCATGGGGCCTGATGCCGGCCAGTTGCGCGCGATTGCCGCGCGCGTCCAGTCGATCATGCACGCCGATCCCATGATGCGCACCGTAAACACCGATTGGGGCGCGCGGGTTCCCGCTCTGCACTTTACGCTGGACCAGGACCGGCTTCAGGCGGTGGGACTGACCTCCAGCTCGGTCGCCCTACAGTTGCAGTTCCTGTTGAGTGGCGTACCCCTCACCAACGTTCGCGAGGACATCCGCTCGGTTGAAGTGGTCGGCCGCGCGGCCGGTGACGTCCGCCTGGATCCAGCCAAGATCGCCGGCCTGACGCTGGTCGGGGCCGACGGCCAACGCGTGCCGCTGTCGCAGGTTGGCACGGTGGATGTGCGAATGGAGGATCCGATCCTGCGGCGCCGTGACCGCACGCCGACCATTACGGTGCGCGGCGACATCGCGGAAGGCCTTCAGCCGCCTGACGTTTCCGCCGCGATCTTCAAGCAACTGCAACCGGTCATCAACGACCTGCCGGCGGGATATCGCATCGAACAGGCCGGCTCCATCGAGGAATCTGGGAAGGCAAGCACTGCCATGCTGCCGCTGTTTCCGATCATGATTGCCATCACCCTGCTGATCATCATCCTGCAGGTGCGATCCATCGCCGCCATGGTGATGGTTTTTGCGACCAGCCCGCTCGGCCTGATCGGTGTTGTGCCGACACTGCTCCTGTTCCAGCAGCCGTTCGGCATCAACGCGCTGGTCGGGCTGATTGCCCTGTCCGGCATCCTGATGCGCAACACGCTGATTCTGATCGGCCAGATCCACCATAACGAACAGGAAGGCCTGACGCCCTACGACGCGGTGGTCGAAGCGACGGTGCAGCGGGCGCGGCCAGTGATCCTGACTGCCCTGGCCGCGATACTGGCTTTCATCCCGTTGACGCACTCGGTGTTCTGGGGAACGCTGGCCTACACCCTGATCGGCGGCACGTTCGCCGGCACGATCATCACGCTGGTCTTCCTGCCCGCCATGTACGCCATCTGGTTCAAGATCCGGCCAGACGTCGCGCAGGACGCTTCCCAACCTGTTGCGGCCCGGGTAACGACGGGTTGATTCACGCCGCCTGCGGCGTGGCACTCGCCCGCCGGGGCTTCACAACGAGGGGTCGTATGTACAGAAATCAACAGACGTGCTGGACGGCCCAGCACCAGGCTGCACTCGCGAGGCTGCGCACGGGCGGGGGCAAGCCCGATATCGCCAGTCCGGATCAGATCGCAGGCATGACAGGCTTGCAGATCCTGCACGCAATGATGGCCGGCGAGCTGCCCTACCCGCCCATGAACGACACCGCGAACATGACGTTGGTGGAAGCGGACTCGGGCTGGGCCGTGTTCCTTGGCATCCCCGAACGGCGGCATTGCAATCCGTTCGGCACCGTCCACGGCGGCTGGTTCTCGACGCTGCTGGATTCGGCATTGGGTTGCGCGATCCAAAGTGCGCTTCCGGAAGGCAGTGGCTACACGACGGTCGAACTCAGTGTCAACATCGTGCGTGCGGCGGCGCCATCCAGTGGCCCGCTTCGCGCCGCCGCCACGCTGATACATAGCGGCAAGCAGATCGCCACCGCGCAGGCGCGGGTGGAGGACGAGAACGGCAAGCTATATGCGCACGCCACCACCACGTGCGTGGTGTTCGACCGGCGTGCATAGCGCACGGCTACACCCCGAACGACACCGACATCCGTTCCAACCATGCGCTGGCCACCGGTTGCCGCCGTGCCAGAAATCCCAGCGGACCCGCTTCGGCCATGCGCCAGTGCGCGGTCCCGAAACGCAGCGTTCCTCGCAGCGTGCAGCGCGTGCGGATCAGCCCTGCCGGTCCGTCCTGGACCGTCCAGACCGCGAAACGTAGCGGCAAGGCAACGCGCAGGCCGGGTCGGAATTGCACGCTGGCGGCGGGCCGGCCTTCCGCGACGAGCGACGCTTGCGCCAACGCGGCCGGCTCACCTGGCCCGCCCAAGGCGGGCAGCGGCTCGAAATCGCCGATGCGCTTCGGGATGCCCCACAGCTTGCGGCCACCTTCTGCGGCCGCCTCGTCGTCCACCCAGATCGGCCCAACCGTGCACGCGGGCGCCAGCAATCCCGCGTGACGCACCGCCGTCGCAAAGAGCAGCTCGTTGTAGGCGAGCGTGCCGCCCGGCTCGTAAGCGGTCCAGACCGTGGTGCAGATGGCATGGCGTCCCAACGTGACCACACGGGCATCACCGGGCGCCTGCTGCGGCAGATCGGCCAGCGGCACCCGCCATGCACTCAGGAGTGCATGGCCGTGCAGTTTCCAGGGGGCCTGCGGATAAGGAGACGGGAAGCCTGACTGCGTCCTGCCATCCGGCGTGCCGGTCGGGCTGTCGTTCGATGGGGGCATCATCCTGGCGAACTCCTGTCGGGTTTCCAATGCACACACCCGATCGATAGTAAGCGCCCTGCGACCGAACGCCGCATGCGTTTCCATTCGGACAGAATGCGTGAGGTTCTGTAATAGAATCCCGCCCATGTCGACTCATCGGGACTCTGCGTTTCAGCCCCGCGGCCTGCCTTGGCGTTTGCTCGTCTGCCTGGCAATGGCCGCCTTTGTGCTGCGCGCTTTCATCCCGACCGGCTACATGGCGGGGCCGTCCACGACCTCGCTGATGCTGACGCTGTGCGAAGCCGGCGGCACGATGAACGTGACGTTCGACCTGCCGGCCGAGCCGGACGCCAAGCACGGTGCCGCGGAGGCCTGCGCCTTCGGCGCCCTCGCCGCGCACGCGATTCTGCCGGACACCGGGCTCGCACCTGTGTTGTCGGCGCGCGCCGCCTACGCCGCGCCCGAGATTCCCGTCCACCGCGCCACGCCGCCGCTGCCGGCCCTTGGGCCGCCGCTGGGGTCACGCGCCCCGCCTTCCCTGTCTTCCTGATCCGCCGCGCGCGCGCCTGACGCCGCGCACGGCAGCGAAGAGCGGGAACCCCGTAGACCAGCTTCATGGCGCCATCGCATCGGCGCTGCCTGCACGGCCATCCCCTCTTCGCCCGCGCTTTGCCGACCGGCCTTCAGGCCGGCGGCAGATTCAGTCGAAGACAAAAGAAGAGGGGTCATCTTGACCATCGTTCGTACGCACGCGTGCCTCGGCACGACGCTGATCCTGGCCGCTTTCAACGCCGCCGCCCAGACCGCTCCCGCCACCCTCGCCCCCATCACCGTGGTCGGCGGATCCGAGACGGCGCTTACCACCGAGGCGTCCACCGGCTCCAACCTCGGCCTCACGCCCATGCAGACGCCCGCCAGCGTCGACATCATTTCGCGGGAACAGATCGAGTCCCGCGGCGACGCCAGCGTGATCGAAGCGATTACCCGCGCGCCCGGTTTCTCGGCCGCGCCCCACCCTGGCAACGGCAATAGCGCCCTGTCGGTGCGCGGCTTCACCGACAGCACGTCGGTCATGCGGCTGTACGACGGACTGCGCCAATATGGCGGCGTCGGCCTGACGTTTCCGTTCGACACGTGGTCGGTCGAGCGCATCGAGGTGCTGCGCGGACCCGCGTCCGTCATCTATGGCGACGGCGCGATCGGCGGCGTCGTCAACGTGATCCCCAAGCGCCCCACCCGCGGGCCGATCCAGAACGAAGTGCAGGCCACGATCGGCACGCAGGATACGGCGCGGCTGGGACTGGGCAGCGGCGGCGCGCTGAGCGACACCTTGTCGTATCGCCTGGATGTCAGCGGCAACTACACGGATGGTTATGTCGACCGCGGCGAGTCGGGCGATGCGACGTTTTCGGGCGCGTTGCGCTGGGACGCCACGCCGGACCTGAACATGACGTTGAGTTACGCCTACGGCTACCAGCGCCCGATGCGGTACTTTGGCACCCCGATGATCAACGGCGAGCAGGACGACGCCGTGCGCAAGCAGAACTACAACGTCGCCGACAGCTTCATGCGCTTTCGCGACCAGTGGACCCAGCTGGACACCGTCTGGACGCCGAACGACGCCACCACCGTGCGGGCACGCCTTTATCACGTGCAGAGCGACCGCGACTGGCGCAACGCCGAGCGCTACGTATACAACCCCGCAACCAGCCTGATCGACCGATCTGACAACACGCAGATCACGCATGACCAGACCCAGACCGGCCTGACCACCAGCGCCGTCTTCAAAGGCACGCTGGCCGGCCTGGAGAACACGGTATCGGTGGGCTTTGACGTCAACCACGCCACGTTCAAGCACATCAACAACACGTACACAGGCAGTTCGGGGCCGGTGGATCCGTATGACCCGGATCACGGCCACTACCAGAGCGACGTGCCGTTCATTCCGCGTTACCGCAACAAGGCCGATCAGTTTGCCTTATTCATGGAAGACCGCCTGGCGTTGACCAGCAAGTGGTCGATCATCGGCGGCCTGCGCTACGACCACGCGAAGGTCACGCGCGACGACCTGGTCACCGATCAGCGCGCCTTGTCCAAGACGTTTTCCGACGTGGGCTGGCGCATGGGCACCGTGTACGACGTGACGCCGGATCTGGCCGTCTACGCGCAGTACGCGCAGGCCGCCGATCCGGTCAGCGGGCTGCTGATGATCAGCCCGTCCAACGCGTCGTTCGACCTGTCGCGCGGCAAGCAGATCGAGGTCGGCCTGAAGCAGAACTTCATGGACGGACGCGGCGAGTGGACGCTGGCGGCGTACGAAATCCGCAAGACCAATCTGCTGTCGCGCGACGCCGACGACCCGAGCCTGCGGGTGCAGGTCGGCGAACAATCGTCCCGCGGCCTGGAAACGTCGCTGTCGCTGGCGGTTGCGCCCGGCTGGACGATCGACGCCAATGCCACCGTGCTGCGGGCCAAGTACGACGATTTCTCCGAATCGGTGGGCGGGGCGGTCGTGTCGCGCGCGGGCAATGTGCCGCCCAACGTGCCGCAACGCCTGGCGAATCTGTGGCTAAGCTGGAACTTCCACCCGGGCTGGACCGCGATGGGTGGGATGCGCTACGTGGGCAAGCGCTATGCGGACAGCGCCAACACCATCGAACTGCCGTCCTACACCACGACCGACCTGGCGCTGCGCTGGGACGTGAACAAGGACACCGCCATCACGGCCCGGGGTTTCAACGTTTTTGATCGCGCGTACTTCACCACGGCCTACTACACCAACACGCAATGGATGTATGGGCCGAGCCGCCGGTTCGAACTGACGTTGAACCACCGCTTCTGAGGCGGGCGCGACCATGGACGCCAAGGCGCGCCTGCGCAGGCTGACCTACCTGGCCCATCGCTGGCTGGGGGTTGGCGGCTGCCTGCTGATGCTGGTGTGGTTTCTCAGCGGCATCGTCATGCTGTATGTCGGCTACCCGAAGCTGACGCCCGAAGAGCGGTTTGCCAGCCTGCCTGTGCTGGCCGCAGACGCGTATCTGCCGATGGACGCAGCGCGGCCCGGCGGCGCGCTTGCCGTTCTGACGTCGGTGCGCGGCGAGCCGACCTACATCGTCCCAACCCCGGACGGCCCGCGCGCCTGGTCCGCGCGCACCGGCCGGCCTGACGGCGTCGTGACAGCGGACATGGCCGTGGCCGCGGCGCACGCGTTCTGGCCTGCGGGCACGGCCCGGTATGCGGGCCTGATCGACGAGGACCGCTGGACGCATTCGCGCGGGCTGGACCGCCATCGCCCCCTGCACAAGGTGAACATGGAAGGCGACGCGCCGGGCACGCTGTATGTGTCTTCGGCGACGGGCGACGTCGTGCTGGACGCGCCGATCGCGCAACAGCGCTGGAACTACGTCGGCGCGTGGCTGCACTGGCTGTACATGGCGCGCGACCGCTCCGTCGATCCGGTGTGGAGCTGGATGGTGATCGCACTGTCGGCCGTCTGCACCGTGCTGGCTGTCAGCGGCACGGTCGTCGGCGTCTGGCGCTGGCGCTTTCGCGGCCGCTACAAGACGGGCGCGCGCACGCCCTACCGTGAGGCCTGGATGCGCTGGCACCACATCATCGGTCTCGCCTTCAGCGCGTTTGTCTGCACGTGGATCTTCAGCGGGCTGATGTCGATGAACCCGGGCGGGCTATTCGCCGGCTCCGATCCCGGCCCCGACCGGCAAGCCATGGCGGGTGCGCAGCTCGCCGCGCCGATTGCGGACCCGCAGCCGGTATTACAGGCGTTGCACGCCGCGGGCTTTGAACCGGTTCAGCTCGAATGGCGGCGGATGGCAGGCCAGCCGTACGTGCTGGCCCGCGACGCGACGGCCGGCAGCCGCATCGTTCGCCGGGAGGATGGTGCATTGCTGGTGCAGTCGATGTGGCAGCCTGATGCGGTGCTTGACGCCGCGCGCGCGTTGTTTCCCGGCGCGGCCGTTCAGGCGACGTTGCTCGATCACTACGACGCCTATTACTACGCGCGCCACGCCGAAGCAATGAACGGCGGCGCACCACGGGGCCTGCCAGTCCTGCGAATGGATTTCGACACCCCGGCCGGTGACCGCGTCTACGTGGACCTGCGCACGGGCGAGGTGGCGCTGAGCCTGCCCCGCGCGCAACGGGTCGGGCGCTGGCTCTTTTACTTCCTGCATAGCTGGGACACCCCCGCCCTGCTGAATGCCGGGGTGGGCCGGGACCTGGCGCTTATCCTCTTGAGCCTCGGCGGCCTGGCCGTGTCCGCCACCGGCATCGTGCTGGGCGCGCGGCGGCTGGGCTGGTCGCGCGGGCGCCAGTAGAATTGCGCAATCTTCCCACCGCAACGTACGAGATGACGCTTCCTCCAGAACCCTATTCCCCCCGCCGCATTGCCACGCTGGGCGTGTGGCGCGAGGCAGGTCATTCGATCAAGGCGTACGGCATCCATCGAGACCCGACCGCTGCGGGTCCGATCCTGTCCGATCCCGTCAACGCGTCAGTCCGCGCCGCCGTGCGCGACGTCCTGGACGAACACGCTGGCGGTCCGCGCTCCCATGGTCTTGGCTACTGCATTGCGCACGTAGGCGAGGAGGCCGTGTGGCTGCTCGTGGACTGGTGGATCTCCGGCGGCATCGTGTGCCAGCGCATGCTCTCCGCACCGTTGGCCCGGCCGGACGCGTTTGCGCCGGTCAACGCGCCCGCGCTGGCTTGTGTGTGGGAACTGGCCGTGATCGCGCATGAACGCGACGCGTGGGTGCGGCACATGCTTACCGAACGGCCAGACGCGGACGGATATCTGCACGACATGCTGGCCGCCGGGCGATATTGACGCGGGGCGCGCGGTACGGACGCGGGCCCACGTTATTGGCGCGGCGTCAGTCCGAGTGTGGCTGCGGCGGGGTGTCCATCGAGGCATCGACCTCGGAGATCGTCTCGCCCGGGTAAGCGACGCGGGCCGCAGCCGCGGCGTCGTCGCGCGTCGGATACGACCCGGCATCCTCCTGGACGCCCAGCAAGGCGATGCCCCGAAAGCCCCAGTGGCCATCCGCGCGTTGAAAGACTTCGACGATCATTTCTCTTCCTCGTCGCGATCCGGCGCGGGACGCGTGTCGTTGCTGCCAGGCAGCGTGCCGGTTCGCGCCTCGGCTTCTTCCTGCGCCACGGCCTGATCGAAGCCCGGCTGGTCATGGCTGCGCGCGCGCGGCGGGTGGTCAACGTCGGGCACCCGCTCCGGCGTCGTGGCATGGCCGGACGGGCGCAACGCGCCTTTGTTGACGTCGGGCTGGCCGGGAATGGATTCTCGGGCGTTGTCGGATTTCGGTTGCGTCATGGAAAAGCTCCGGTGCATCAAGGTGATTGGTAGGCGAGCAAGTGCCGTTCCTGCATGCGGCGCCCCATGACGGGGCAAACGCTTCACGGCCCCTCGTTCAATGTGCGCAGGAACGCCGCGATATCCCTTGCATCCTGTTCGCTGACGCCCAGGTCGGGCATGGCCGTGCCCGGTTTGACGGCCGGCGGGTTGCGCAGCCATCGCTCCATGTTGGCGGGCGTATTGGGCAAGACGCCCGCGATGTACGGCCGCTCGCCCATCTGATCCAGCGCCGGGCCCACGTAGTTCCAGGCGCCAGGCAC
Organism: Achromobacter sp. GQ309; assembly: GCF_059759315.1. Taxonomy (NCBI): domain Bacteria; kingdom Pseudomonadati; phylum Pseudomonadota; class Betaproteobacteria; order Burkholderiales; family Alcaligenaceae; genus Achromobacter; species Achromobacter sp. GQ309. The sequence continues at coordinate 1,033,785 of NZ_JCAXDP010000001.1, read as the reverse complement.
GCCCGGGATTGCATGGCACGTCACGCAAAGATACTGTTGCAGCGCATCGCGTCCAGCCCGCGCGTCTCCCACACGGGCCGACGGCTGCGCGTTTGCCTGCGGCTTTTCCGGCGGTTGTCCATCGCCGCCACGCCGATAGGCGTCGGCGGACAGGCCCGGCAACACGCGCAGAAACGCCACCACGTCCCAGATCTCGTCGTCGGTCAGCCGATACTGCCACGCCGGCATGCCGGTCATCTTGATGCCCTGTCGCGTGACCCAGAAAATTTCGGCCGCCGTGCGCGCGCGTGCGGTGGCGACGAGCGCGGCGGGCGCCGGATTCAGCCCCAGCGCGTAGGGCTGCGGCGCCACCCCCGGCCCGCCGTGGCACTGGGCGCAGTGGGCGCGGTACAGACGTGAACCGTTCTGGATGCGCTCGGCGGCGTCCAGCTCAGGCGGCACGATATCCGCTGACCGCATCTTCACGGCCCGCGTCAACGCGACATCCAGCAGGTGGTGCACCGGCGTGGTGTGCGGCGACGTGGCCGTCACGTCGTACATGCCGAAATACACCACACCGCCGCCAACCGCGCCTGCGGTGGCGGCAGCGGCAACGAGCGTAAGTGCGGCAGTGCGCTTCCAGCGCTTCATGGCGCCCTCGCCTTGCGGTCCGCGCGCTGCATCAGATAGGCGGCAATGTCCTCGGCGTCGGCCTTTTGCAGGCCGGTGTCGGGCATAGCCGTACGGGGATTCACGGCAGGCGGATCCATCAGCCAGCGCACCAGATTTTCAGGGGTGTTGGGCAGCAGACCGGCAACGTACGCCTGCCGCGCCATGTTGCCCAGCGGCGGCCCGACGCGGGACGCCGGACCGCTGACGCCGGGCACGGTATGACACGCGGTGCAGCCGTGCTCGGCAATCAACCGGCGGCCTCGGTCTGGGTCAGCCCGTTCGCGCAACCCGCCCGCCGCGTCCGCAGGAAAGAGCGGCGGCTTGTCTTCCTGACACGCGCCCAGCAGCAACATCGCAGCCAGGGCTGGTAGCAGGCGGTTGGGTCGGGCTAGCCGGCGCAATGCCGTCTCCTGAATCGCGCTGATTGGCGCAGAACCTGGACTTGCCAGCAACTCCTGTGCCTGCGCTTCGGCTGCGGACGCGGGCACGAAAGATGCTGACGATGCCTCTCGCGGGCCGGCGGCCCGTCGGCCTTGTCGGCCAACGCGCGCCGGGTCATCCACTACAAGAACATGGCGAAAATCCTTCTTATCGTGCTCGCCGCCGCGTTGCCCTTTGCCGCATCGGCTCAACCCAGCGGCGAGGACGCCGCGCGCATCGCCGAGATCGGCTGGGTCCTTTACGTGGGTGCGGCGGCGATCTTCGTCGTAGTGGCCGCGCTGCTGGCGCTCGCGATGTTCGGTCCGGTGACGCTGCGCCGCCGGCTGTCCCGGCCCGGGCTCATCATCGGTGCGGGCATCGCGTTTCCCGTCGTGGCGTTGACCGCCCTGCTCGTCTACGTGCTGACGCCTTCCCCATCGGCGGCCCGGGACGCTGCATCGTTTGCCGCGCGCATCGAAGTCACCGGCGAATTGTGGTGGTGGCGCGTGCGCTATCTGGATGCGTCCGGCGGCGTGATCTTCGAGACTGCCAACGAGATCCGCATCCCCACGGGCAAGCCCGTGCAATTCCTGCTCAAGTCCGACAACGTGATCCACAGCTTCTGGATTCCCGAACTGGGCGGCAAGCTCGACATGGTCCCCGGCCGCGTGAACCGGATGCGCGCGCTGGCTCGGACCCCGGGCACATTTCGCGGCCACTGCGCCGAATATTGCGGCGCGCAACACGCGCAGATGCTGTTCGACGTGCAGGCGGTGGACGCCGAGGCCTTCGACGCCTGGGTGCAGGCGCAACGGCAGCCGGCAGCCGCGCCCGACGCCGCGCTGAAACCGGCGGCCGAGCTATTCAATCAGGCCTGTGCGCAATGCCACACGGTGCGCGGAACAGAGGCACGCGGCACGCTGGGACCGGACCTCACCCATGTGGGCAGCCGCCCGTCCCTTGCGGCGGGCGTATTGCCGAACAACGTGGGCGCGATGGGCGGGTGGATCGCCGGCAGCCAGCAGATCAAGCCCGGCAATGGCATGCCGTCCTTTGACCAATGGCCGGGCGAGGACTTGCGCGCCGTGGCCCGTTACCTGGAAGGCCTGAAATGACGCGCCCGACATCCCCGACCGAGCTTCCCAACGCGTTGCCGCGGCCCGAAGGCGAACTCGAGCAGCTTGAACGCGCCTGGAAGCGTCCCACCGGATGGCGCGCACTCACGGTCGTGAACAACACGTCCATCGGCCTGCTGTACATCGCCACCGCGCTGCTTTTTTTCATCCTGGCCGGCGTCCTGGGGCTGATGATGCGCACGCAGTTGGCTGCGCCAGACAGCAACCTGATCGGCCACGAACTCTATAACCAGCTCTTCACCATGCACGGCACGGTGATGATGTTCCTGTTCGCGGTGCCGGCCGTCGAAGCCGTGGCCGTGCTGCTGCTGCCCAACATGCTGGGCGCGCGCGACCTGCCGTTTCCACGGTTGTCGGCCTACGCCTACTGGGCCTATGCGATCGGCGGGCTGGTGTTCTTCTGCAGCATCTTCGTGGGGTTGGCGCCCGATGGCGGCTGGTTCATGTATCCGCCGCTGACCAGCACCCAATACTCGCCCGCGGTGAACGCCGATCTGTGGCTGCTGGGCATCGGCTTCATTGAGATCTCGGCAATTGCGGGCGCCATCGAGCTGGCCGTCGGCATCCTGCGCACGCGCGCGCCCGGCATGACGCTGGACAAGATTCCGGTGTTCGCCTGGGTGATGCTGGTGTTCTGCGGCATGGTGATCATTGCGTTTCCTGCGGTCATCGTCGCCACGGCCCTGCTTGAGCTCGAGCGCGCCTTCGACATGCCGTTCTTCATTGCGAAACGCGGCGGCGATCCGCTGCTTTGGCAGCATTTGTTCTGGTTCTTTGGCCACCCGGAGGTCTACATCATCTTCCTGCCCGCCGCCGGCATGGTGTCGATGATGATTCCCGCGATGACCGGCACGCCGCTGGTCGGCTATCGCCTAGTGGTGCTGGCCGTCGTGTCCACGGGGTTCCTCAGCTTCGGCCTTTGGGTGCACCACATGTTTGCGACCGGCATTCCGCAGCTGTCGCTCAGCTTCGCGTCGGCCGCCAGCATGGCGGTGTCGGTCCCGACCGCCATCCAGATCTTCGCGTGGATCGCCACCCTTGCCGCCGCCGTCCGGCTGCGCCCGCTCAAGACGCCGACGCTGTTCATCCTGGGATTCTTCTTCGTGTTCGTGATCGGCGGGCTGACGGGCGTGATGGTGGCCGTGATTCCGTTCGACCTGCAGGCGCACGATACCTACTTCGTCGTTGCGCACCTGCATTACGTGCTGTTCGGCGGGATGGTGTTCCCGCTATTCGCGGCGTTCTACTACTGGACGCCCTTCATCAGCGCGCGGCGGCTGTCTGAACGGCTGGGCCGCTGGGCCTTCTGGCTGATGTTCGTGGGCTTTAACGTCGCGTTCTTTCCGATGCACTTCACCGGGCTGGCCGGCATGCCGCGCCGCGTCTACACCTACGCCGAGAGCCAGGGCCTGGGTCCGCTGAATCTGCTGTCGACCGTGGGCGCCTACCTGATCGCCGCCGGGGTGCTCGTCTTCCTGATCGATCTGGCGCGCAACTTCCGGCCGACCATCGACAACAATGCGGGCAACGTCTGGGAAGCCGGCACGCTGGAGTGGCTGCCCAGCGGCAGCTACGGGCTGCGCAGCGTGCCTACGGTCACCAGCCGCGAGCCGTTGTGGGACCAGCCCGGCCTCGCGCGGCAGGTCACCGATGGCCAGCATTACCTGCCCAATTCGCCGGCTGGCCTGCGCACCACGCTGGTGACCAGCGCGCTGGACGCCCGGCCCGACTACGTGCTGCCGCTGCCCGGCCCCGCGTGGTCGCCGCTGCTGGCGGCCGTGGGCACTGCGGGATTCTTCCTGCTGCTGACCTTCAAGCTGATGCCGCTGGCGGCGGCCTTTGGTGTGCTGGCCGTCGTCTCGCTGTGGCGCTGGCTGTGGGACGCGGATACCGGGCCGGATTACCCCCCGGTTGAGATCGGCGGCGGCCTGCGGCTGCCCATGATGTGTTCGGGCAGCGCGTCGCATGCGTCGTGGGCGATGGTGCTGCTGCTGATCGTCTGCGCCAGCATTTTTGGCTCGTTGCTGTTCAGCTATCTGTTCCTGTGGACCACGAATCCGCAGGCCTGGCCCTCTGCCCGCGCGCTACCCTCGGCCGGGTGGCCGATACTGTCGACCGTCATGCTGTTGACGGCCGGCGCCATTGCAGCGGCCGCCGGACGGTTGATGACGCAGGACCGGCAAGCCGCGCTGCGTTGGTGCGTCGCAGGCGCGGCGCTGTTGCTGACGGCAGCGCCTGCGCTTGACCTGACCGCGCAATGGCAGGCGGGGCTCCGCCCCCAAACCTCCGCCTACACGGCAGCGACCTACGCCGTCGCGGCCTTGCAGGCGCTCTTTGGCGGAATTTCGGCCGTGATGGCCATCTTTACGGTGGCGCGGTCGCTTGCCGGACGGCTCAGCCCCACGCGCCGCGCGGCGTTCGACACCACCCGGGCGATGTTGTTCTACACCGTGGCGCAGGGGCTGATCGCGCTGGCGCTGCTGCACGCCTTTCCGCGGCTGACGGGGTAAGGCATGCAGACGCGCTTCTCGGTAGAACTGCTGTACCTTATCGCCGGCCCGCTGATCTGGCTGGTGCACTTTCTGTTCATCTACATCGTCAACGCGCTGGCCTGCGCGCGTTCGGCGCTGACCGGCCTGTGGCTTGGACTGCCGGTGTCGTCGTGGATCATTGTGGCCGGTAGCGTGGCCGCACTGGCCGGAATGGCGCTGGCCGCGTGGCGCCAGCATGCGCGGGCGCGGGCGCAGCATGCGCCGCCATTTCACGCCTGGCTTTGTGCCGCGCTGTGCGGGCTGTCGGCCGTGGCCGTCGTCTGGGAAACGCTGCCGGTATTCCTGATGGCGGCGTGTCTTTGAAACCACACACCGCCGCTGACGCTATTCCGCCCACTCCGGGTCACCCGTAAAGACCACCGTCAGCCAGCGATCCGGGCTGTCCGCGCCAAGCGCCTCCCCGATCTCATCACGCAGGCTGTCCCACGCTTTAATGCCGCGCGCCGGCGTGTCGGCCGGCACGATGAAATACAGCTCGATTTCCTGCGACCGGCCGACCTTTGCCACGTACGCGCGGTACGACGCGAAGCCATGGCGTTGCACGAAGGCCTGCGCCACCGAGTCCACGTGCCGTTTCAGGTCGGCCGGCGTGACGAGCAGCATCTCGGACAACGCTTGGCGGATGACCGACAGCGGCAAGGGGATGATCACCGCGCACACCACGGCCAGCACGGCCGGGTCGATGTAGGGCGAAATCCATTCCCAGCGGGTGCCCTGCACGCCAAACCCGATGCAGAACGCCACCAGCAGCGCGGCCGTGATGCTGGCCGACATGATCCAACCCTTCAGGTCCATGTGCAGGAATGCCGACCGGATCCGCCGGTTCGCGCGCGCCTCGGCCAGCGCGATTGCCACGCAGGCGGTCAGCGTAAGCACGGCATAGATGAGCGCCAAGCCAAACTCCAGATCGCGCCCACCTTTGAGCAGACTGCTGATCGCGTTGATGAGGGCGTAGATCGCCACGCCGCTGAGCAAAATGCCGTTCAGGGCCAGCACCATGGGTTCCAGATGCCAGAACCCCATCGTGAAGCGCTCTCGCAGCTTGCGCGGCAGTCGGCAGGACGTGGCGTAAGAGGTAATCAGCCGCACGACAACCAGCGACATCGCGCTCATGCTGGCGTCGACCAGCGAATAGACACCATCGAAGACGATGGAAAACGATCCCGAGGCCACGCCAAAGCCGATACCGATGGCGGCGATGCACAGTGTGACCGCGATGGATATCCGCAACACGCCCTGCTCCGAGCGCAGGTCGAACAATGCCGTTCGTGAGGTCATGCTTCCTCCGTGGGGGACTGATCTGGCGACACGATAACCGTATAGATCCGCGGGCGGTGCATGGCTGGGTTCAGCGGAACCTGTGGGAGCGGAAGATTCTTCTGGCGTTACCTACTAAACGTAGGCTACGATTCGTAGACTACTTTTCGTAGGTTAAATCGTCCGATCAAAGGAATTCGCCATGCATGCGCTTATCGTTGTTGCTCATCCCGACCCGGCGTCCCTGACTCACGCCATCGCCCACCATGTCGCGCAAGGGGTTGCGCAGGCAGGCCCGCGGTCAGGGCCGCCGCATTCTTTCGAGGTGGCGGATCTGGCCGCCGAAGGCTTCGACCCGCGCTTTACTCAGGCCGACGTCGACCTGCACCTGACCCGTTCCAACCCGTCCGCGGACGTGACCGCCGAGCACGCGCGCCTGGACCGCGCCGATGCGCTGGTGCTGGTGTATCCCGTTCATTGGTGGTCGTTTCCCGCCTTGATGAAGGGCTGGATCGACCGCGTCTTCACCAATGGCTGGGCCTACGACGCCCCGCCCGCCGGCAAGGTCGTCAAACGCCTGCAGCGGCTGCAGGTGCATCTGGTCGCCAGCGGCGGCGCCGATATGCGCACCTATGCCCGGCACGGCTATTTCGGCGCGATGAAGACGCAAATTGATCACGGCATCTTCGGCTACTGCGGCGCGCGCGTGGCAACATCCGATCTGCTGGTCGCGTCCGACGCCGGATACCCCGAAGCGCACCTGACCGCCGCGCAGGCCATCGGCCAGCGGATCTTTGCCCCGCAGTTGTGAGCTTGACCTTGAAGAGACCCTTGATGACGTCCCTATCCGCCCCCTCTCCCCGCCGCCGGTTGTCCAAGGACGCGCGGCAACGCCAGCTCATCGACGTGTCCTGGGCGCTGATCCGCGACGAAGGCACGGACGCGCTGACGCTGGGCCGGCTTGCTGAACAGGCCGGCGTATCCAAGCCGGTCGTCTATGACCACTTCGGCACCCGCAACGGGCTGCTGGCGGCGCTGTATCAGGATTTCGACCAACGGCAGACGGCGATCATCGACGACGCCATCGCCGCCAGCAAACCCACGCTGCAAGACAAGGCAGACGTCATCGCCACCCGGTACGTGGAATGCGTGTCGGCGCAGGGGCGTGAAATCCCGGGCGTGCTGGCTGCGTTGAATGGCTCACCGGAACTGGCCGCGGTAAAGACGCAATATCAGCACGCGTTCATCAGGAAATGCCAGGACATCCTGGCGCCGTTCGCCGGCTCCCAAGGGGTTTCCTTGGCCAGTCTGTGGGGCATGCTGGGCGCGGCCGACGCGCTCTCGCAGGCGGCGGTCGCAGGCGAGATCACGCAGCAAGCCGCGCGGGCCGAGTTGTTCCGGATCATCGTGAACATGGTGAAACACGCACGCCCCCCTGAAAAATAGGATTTGGACTGCCCTATTTTGTTGCGGTGACCACGTGCGCCTGGATCTTTCCTGTGATCGGACCGGCGCCGTAGCGGTCGGCCAGAGCCTGCGCCGCTCGCTCCGTGGTGGGCATCAGCAGACTTGCGTCGCGCGCTTCGATTTCGTTGCGCAGGGGTGTGCCCTGACAGTAGGCGGTTGCCGCTTCCTGCGCGGATTGCGCACGGCTGACTTCCTCGTGCGTCTCGATTTGCACGTCTTCAAAGCCCGCCCGGCGCAGGTCATCCTGGATTCGCGCCTTGTCGTAGTAACCATGAGGCGTGCGAGCGATGAAGACCGGGGGGTTCTCCGGAAACATCTCGGCGACCGCCTGTGCGACAACGGCAGCAAATTCATTCTCTTGAACGCTGTCCCACACGCTGAAGACAAAGCGCCCGCCGGGCTGCAGGACCCGGCGCGCCTCGGCATAGGCGCCTATTCGGTCAGGAAAAAACATCGCGCCAAACTGGCAGCACACGACGTCAAAGGTTTCGTCCTCGAACGGCAGGTGCATGGCATCCGCCTGCCGCCATTCGATACGGTCGCCGTCTACCTGGCGGGCGGCTGCGTAATCGAGCATAGGCTGATTGAGGTCGGTGGCCACATAGCGCGTCCCGGCGCCCAACCGCGGCGCCAGCGCCCGTGTGACCGCTCCGCTGCCCGCCGCCGTTTCCAGCACCGCGCGCGGCGAAAACCCTGCTACCCGCTCCGCCATGCCCGCCGCATAGGGCGCGAAGATCATGGGGACCATCAGGGAGTCGTAAAGCTTCGGAATCGAACCGATGAATGCCTTGTCGAAGTCGGTCATGGTGCTACTCCTTGAACACCCCGCGCGCCGTCAGCGCGCCGGCCTATGGAGAGTCGAGCAACGCCGCGCAGGCTTGCGCCAGGTCGTCGAAGCCATGCAGGAGCACGTCCGGCGCAAGTTCCGCGGCAGGGATTTCCGTATACCCAAAGTCGACCAGCACCAGCGGCGTGCCGGCCCCGCGCGCGGCGCCCGCATCGGTGTCGGCATCACCCACCATGACGGTGCGAGCCAGATTGCCACCCACGGCCTGCACGGCTTCGATCAAGTGTGCGGGATTGGGCTTGGCCGCAGACTCCGCGTCGATGCCTACCACGCCGTCGAACAAACCTGCCATATGAAGCTTGGTCAGAAGGCTGCGCGACAGACCGGTGGGCTTGTTGGTGCACACGACCAATGTGGCGCCCGCCGAGCGGAGCGTTTTCAGGGCGTCTATCGCCCCGGGGAACGGCCGAGTCTCGTCCGCAATATGGTCACTGTAGTAGGCGATGAAGCCGCCAAACAGCGCGGCCGCGCGCGCCGCCGGTTCGGGCTCGCCAGCGCTTGTCAGCCCAAACTCCAACAACCACCGGGCGCCTCGGCTGACAAATGGCCGGCCCCGCTCGTAGGGCAAGGGCTGATAGCCGTGCGCGATCAACACGGCATTTACCGATCCGATCAGGTCGGGGGCAGACTCGACCAGAGTTCCGTCGAGATCGAAGGCAATGGTGGCCCCTGCCAGGGCAGTCAAATCGGTCATAGGGAGGCTCCGCGTTGGGTCTGGCGGTCGACCAGACCCAAACATATAGCTTAGCGCTGCGCGGCCTCGCTCACACTAGCGTCGTGTTACTCGACTGACGCGCCCGACTTCTTCACCACTTCCGCCCAGCGCGGAATCTCGGTCGCCATCAGCTCCCGAAGCTCGTCGGGCGTGCTGCCGACCAGTTCCATGCCCATGGTCTTGCCCAGCTTTTCCTGCACGTCGGGTTCTTTCAGGATCAGGGCGATCTCGGCGGCCAGCTTGTCCAAAATGGGCTTGGGCGTGCCCTTGGGCGCGTACACCGCCTGCCAGGACGCCATCTGGAAGCCCGGCACGCCTGCTTCCTGCATGGTCGGGACCTCGGGCGCGAGGGCGATGCGGTCCTTGGTGGTGACGGCCAGCAGCTTGAGCTTGCCGGTCTGCAGCAGCGGCAGCGCCGCCGTCATCTGGTCGAACATGAACGTCACCGCGCCGGACGAGACATCCACCATGGCGGGCGGCGTGCCCTTGTACGGCACGTGCGTGAGCGGCACGCCGATCATGCCGGCGAACAGCTCACCGGCCAGGTGCGTCGAGGTTCCGGCCCCCGAGGACGCGAACGTGCGCTTGGTGGGGTCGCGCTTGAGCAGCGCGATCAGGTCGGCCACCGAGTTCACGCCCAGATTCGGATCCACCAGCAGCACGTTGGGCAGGAAGGCGATCAGCGACACCGGCTCGAAGTCTTTAACCGGGTCGTACTTCAGGTTCTTGTACAGGCTGGCGTTGATGGCATGGGTGCTGATCGTGCCGCCGAACAAGGTGTAGCCGTCGGGCGGCGCCTTGGCGACGTAGGTGGCGCCGATGCCGCCGGCGGCGCCCGGCTTGTTTTCGACGACGACGTTCTGCTTCAGGCGGTCGCCCAGCTTCTGCGCCAGCACCCGGCCCACCACGTCCGTCGAACCGCCCACGGTGAACGGCACCACATAGGAAATCGGCTTTTGCGTGGGCCAGTCGGCGGCGCTGGCGGGCAACGCCAGCGTCCCGAAGACCGCGCCGGCCAGAAGCGCGGCCAGCGCGCCCCGTCGTTGCGTGTTCATGATTTGTCTCCTGCCTTGTTTTATAGGTATGTATCGGGGTGCCGGCCGAGCCGGCGGCAAGGCTCAACGGCCCTGCTCTTTGCGCCAGGCGGCGAATTTGTCCTTCGTGCCCGGATCGGTGGGCGGGTACAGGCCCAGGATGGACGCGCCGCCTTGCACCTGGCTGGTCACGAAATCCTCGAAGGCGGTCATTTCGACTGCTTCCAGGGCGATCTCGTCGGCCAGATGGGCCGGAATCACCACCACGCCTTCGCGGTCGCCCACGACGATGTCGCCCGGCCACACGGCCACATCGCCGCAGCCGATGGGTGCATTGATGTCCAGCGCCTGGTGCAACGTCAGGTTGGTGGGTGCGGACGGACGCTGGTGATAGGCGGGAAAGCCCATCTCGGCGATTTCGGGGGAATCGCGAAAGCCCCCGTCGGTGACCACGCCCGCCACGCCACGCTTCATCAGGCGGGTGACCAGAATGGAGCCTGCGGACGCGGCGCGCGCATCCTTGCGGCTGTCGATGACGAAGACCGCGCCTTCCGGGCAGGTCTCAACCGCGGCGCGCTGTGGATGCGCGCGGTCTTCGAACACCTTGATCGTGTTCAGGTCTTCGCGCGCGGGGATGTAGCGCAGCGTGAAGGCCGGGCCGACCATGTTGGGCAGGTTGGCGTTCAGCGGGCGCACGTCCTGGATGAACTGGTTGCGCAGGCCGCGCTTGAACAGGGCCGTGCACAGGGTGGCGGTGCTGACGCCGGCCAGCCGGGCGCGGGTTTCGGGATTCATTTGGGACACGATGGCTCCGGGTATGTGATCGGGGATCTGAAAATGACGGGAATCAGAAGATGGCGGGTTCGGGCACGGGCGCGCCGAATTCCGTTTCCAGGAAGTCCAGGTCGCAGCCGTCGTTGGCCTGCAGGATGTGCTTGGAATACATCCAGCCGTAACCACGCTCGTAACGCTTGGGCGGCGGCGTCCAGGCGGCGCGGCGCGCGGCCATTTCCTCGTCGCTGATGTTCAGGTTGATGGTGCGGGCGGGCACGTCCACGGTGATCGTGTCGCCGGTCTTGACCAGCGCCAGCGGGCCGCCGATGTAGCTTTCGGGCGCGACGTGCAGGATGCAGGCGCCGTAGCTGGTGCCGCTCATGCGGGCATCCGACAGGCGCAGCATGTCACGCACGCCCTGCTTGACCAGCTTGGTCGGGATCGGCAGCATGCCCCACTCCGGCATGCCGGGACCGCCCTGCGGACCGGCGTTGCGCAGGATCATGATGTGGTCGGCGGTGACGTCCAGATTCTCGTCCTCGACCGCGGCCTTCATGCTGGGGTAGTCGTCAAAGACCAGCGCGGGACCGGTGTGGCGCAGGTATTGCGGCGCGCAGGCGCTGGGCTTGATGACGCAGCCGTCCGGCGCAATATTGCCGCGCAGCACAGCCAGCGCGCCCTCGTCGTAGATTGCCTCGTCCAGCTTGCGGATCACGTCGTCGTTGTAGACCTCGGCGCCCGCAATGTTCTCGCCCAGCGTCTTGCCGGTGACCGTCATGGCCGACAGGTCCAGGTGGGCGTCCTGCAGGCGCGACATCAGCGCCGGCAGGCCGCCTGCGTAATAGAAGTCTTCCATCAGGTAGGTGTCGCCGCTGGGCCGGATATTGGCGATGACCGGCACCTTGCGGCTGGCCGCGTCGAAATCGTCCAGGCCCACGGCGCAGCCCGCCCGGCGCGACATGGCGACCAGGTGGATGATGGCGTTGGTGGAACAGCCCATCGCCATAGCGACGTTGATGGCGTTCTTGAACGACGCCACGCTCAGGATGCGCTGCGGCGTCAGGTCGTCCCAGACCATCTCGACCACACGCCGGCCGCACTCGGCCGACATGCGCATGTGGTTCACATCCGCAGCAGGGATGGACGAGGCGCCGGGCAGCGTCATGCCGATGGCCTCGGCGATGGCGGTCATGGTGCTGGCGGTGCCCATCGTCATGCAGGTGCCGTAGCTGCGGGCAATGCCGCCTTCCACTTCCGTCCATTGTTCCTGCGTGATCTTGCCGGCGCGGCGTTCGTCCCAGAGCTTCCAGGCGTCCGACCCGGAACCCAGAATCTTGCCCTTCCAGTTGCCGCGCAGCATGGGGCCGGCGGGCACGTAGACGCACGGCAGGCCGGCGCTGATGGCGCCCATGATGAGGCCGGGGGTGGTCTTGTCGCAGCCGCCCATCAGGACGGCGCCGTCCACCGGATGGCTGCGCAGCAGCTCCTCGGTCTCCATGGCCAGGAAGTTGCGGTACAGCATGGTGGTCGGCTTGACGAAGGACTCCGACACCGAGATCGCGGGCAACTCCACCGGAAAGCCGCCCGCCTGGAACACGCCGCGCTTGACATCTTCGACGCGTTGCTTGAAGTGGCTATGACAGGGATTCAGGTCGGACCAGGTGTTGATGATGGCGATGACCGGGCGTCCCGCCCAATCGTCGGGGCCGTAGCCCATCTGCATCATGCGGGAACGGTGACCAAAGGAGCGCAGATCGTCCTTGGCCATCCAGGCAGCGCTGCGCAAGCTTTCGTAGGTGCGTTTCATGGGGATACGAGGATGCGGAGTAAGAGTCAAAGCATTTAAACACTAATACATTAGTGCGTCAGCTAGGTGAAAACCCGCTACACTGCGGCATTCGCCATCCGCCCATTCCTGCGCGGAACCTCGACATGTTTACTCGATGCAAAGCCAGAAGCTCAGACTGGATCGCTCCCGCCACGCGGCCCCACAGGTTTTCGAACACCTGCGGCGCCAGATCATTTCGCTCGAACTCGTACCTGGCGCACCGCTATCGCGCGTCACCCTGGCCGAGTGCTACGGTCTGAGCCAGACGCCCATCCGCGATGCGCTCATGCGGCTGGCCGAGGAAGCCCTGGTCGAAATCTACCCGCAGCACACCACGGTGGTCAGCCGCGTCGACATCGCGGCCGCCCGGCAGGCGCATTTCCTGCGCCGCTCGCTGGAACTGGAAATCGTCCACCTGCTGGCGCAGCGGCCCGACCCGATGCTGCTCCAGCGCCTGCAGGCCTCCATCGACCTGCAGCGCGCCGCCCACGCCACCGGCGAATACCAGCAATTCATCAACGCCGACCAGGCGTTTCACCGCGACATGCATGAAGCCGCCGGCGTGGCCAGCCTGTGGGAAATGGCGCAGCGCTACAGCGGCCACCTGGATCGGCTGCGGCGGTTGCATCTGCCGGAAGCCGGCAAGGCGGAACGCATCCTGGACGATCATCAGCGGCTGGTGGACGCCATCGCCGCGCAGGATCCTGCCCGGGCGCAACAGGTGCTGCGCGAGCACCTGTCGGGCACGCTCAGCCAGGTGGCTGAAATCTGCAAGCGTTATCCGGAATATGTGGTGACCGATTAGCCGGGGGCGCGCTGCGGCTGAAGGATGAACCGACGGCCGATTGGCGGACGCCTGCTGGCGAACGCGGTGGCGTGCCGCTATCGCGGACTCAATCCAGCGGATACCGCTGAATGACGGTCTTGCCGTTGCGTTCCGCAAGCGACAGCAAGCCGTCGCCGGTCTGGTCCAGGCCTAGCAGCCCGCGCTCCTGCTCGTGCGACAACTGGAATGGCCGCCAGGACCTGCCCTTGTCGCGGCTGTAGAAGTAGGTTTTCGTGTATTCGTTGCCCGAGAACAGCTGTTCGGCGTAGGTCTTGATGACCCACGCATTGCGCCCGAACCACGCCTGCCCGATCCACGACGCCGCGCCGCGCACGTTCGGCGAGCGTGATCGCTTCACCCAGGCCATGCCGGTCTTGTCCAGTTGGTAGATGGTGTCGCCTTCGGTTTCGAAGACGGGCTGATCGCGCGTCAGCAGCGCATGGGCGTCCTGGGCGGGCACCCGGGCAACGTCCGGCGTAATGCGGAACGCGGGCGACGCGCCTTCCTGGAATTGCACTTCGAAGCGGCGCGTCTCGATCAATTCGGGCGCGTCCTGGCCTTCCGGCCGCACGCGGGTGCGCCAGCTCCAGCCCACCGCGCGCGTGTCGTCCAGCGGGTAGAGCGACCAGCCATAGCCCAATTGCTCCGTGCCGTACGCCTTGCGATCCCGCTCCGCTATCTCGGCGAACTTGCGCTCGAACGCGGCCGAATCCGGCCACACCTGCTCTTTCAGCCGCGTCGCCGACCAGTGCTTGGCGCCGTCGCAGCTATGCAGCAGGCGCACGCCGGTCTCGTGGTTTTCCAGGGCAATCGCCAGCCGGTCGGTGAGAAAGGCCGTGTGCATCTGCGGCACGCCCAGCGTCACGTCGGGGTCGTAGGTCCACGTGACGCCCAGGTCGTCGGAACGCAGCGCATCCCAGGCCGCGGGCTGATCGCCTTCGCCCGGACTGCGCAGGGTGCTGGTGATCAGGTACAGCGGCTCGCCGCCGGGCGCACCGATCAACGTTACGCCGGTATCGCCGCTGATGGAGCCCAGCAGCTCGAATACGCCGGTGCCCCGTCCTCCGTAGATCAGGTTGCGCGTATCGGTGGTGGACCGGCCGGTCTGCAGCATGGTCAGGGCCAGATCGCCGTGGCCATGCGCCATGGCGGTGATGGCGCCGGTCTGCGCGAGCTGGATCCGCTGCTTTTGCAGCCTGTCTTTCAGCGCCGGGATCTGCGTGTCCAGCACGGGCGCCTGCGCCAGGCCGTCAATGTCCTTGGCGGTGACCAGAAGCTGGCCGGTCAGCAATTGGCGTTCGCCGTAACGCTGGATGGCAACGCGCGAGTAAGACGCCAGCGCCGGGCCATTGAGTTCACCCACGACCTCGCTGCGCGGCAGCGGATCGCCCATCGGGATGATCTGGTAGATGCCGCGCGCCAGCACGGCGGCGGTGATGACCGCCAGGCCAGCGGCCACGAGTCTGATGGTCTTGGGTCCAGGCATGCCGGGCATAATGCCAGCCCCCCACGCCGCCAGCCACATTTATCGAACGGACGGAACTATAGCGCGTTGCGCCCGGTTCTCTATACTGGCGTAACGCATGCTCACGTCTTACCGGACGCGCGCCCCTGCCCCGACACCACGGAATCGCCCATGACCGCAAGGCCCCCTTCTGCCCTCCTCGCCCTGGCCCTGTTTGTCGGGGCGAGCGGCGGCCCGATGGCGCATGGCGCCGCCGCCAACGATCCGGCCTGGGTGCCGGTCGACCCGCAGACGATGCCGGGCGTGTTCTACGACAGCAATTCCATCCGCACCGTGTCCGAAAGTCCAACGGTACGCGCGGTGACGGTGGCCTGGTTCTACGCGCAGCCGCGCATCTCCGAGGCCAATGGCCAACCCTACGGCTCGGTGACCCAGCCGGTGACGCTGAACTGCGCGGCCGACACCTATACCGTCACCCAGGTTCTGCACCACGCGGGCAACGACGCCACCGGGGCGATCGTGGAGTCCATCCCGGTGGCGGGCATCCGCAACGCGCCCGTCACGCGCGACCCGGTGCAGCGGCGGCTGCGAGACCTGGTGTGCGCAGCAAACGGCAAAAGCGCGCGCAAGTAGCGGGTGGCACGGGGTAGCCACCCCGGGTCGCTACTGGCCGCGCCAGTAGCGGTACAACGCCCGTGCGCCGGCGTCCAGCAGGAACCCCAGCACGCCGATCATCAGCACCATCGCCATCAGTTCCGAATACGCCAGCCGGTCGCGCGTGTCCAGGATGAAATACCCCATGCCGGCCGACACGCCCAGCATTTCGCACGGGACCAGCACGATCCACAGGATGCCGATCGCCAACCGCACGCCGGTCAGGATGTGGCCCATCACGCCGGGCAGGATGACGCTGCGCAGCGTCTCCCAGCGGGTCGCTGCCACGCTCTGCGCCAATTGCAGCCAACGCGGATCAAGCTGCTGCACGCCGGCAGCCGTGTTCAGCACGATCGGCCAGACCGCCGCGAACGCCAGCAGGAAGTAAACGGGATCGTCCCCGACGCCAAATACCATGACCGCGATCGGCATCCACGACAGCGGCGAGATCATGCGCAGGAATTGCATGGCGGGCGATGCGGCCGCCTCCAGCCGGCGCCAGCTGCCGATCGCCAGGCCCAGCGGCACGCCGATCGCCAAGGCCAGCCCCAAGCCCACCGCGATGCGCCGCAGGCTGACCAGGATGTGGTGCGGCAGGTCCGAGCCGGACAGCAATTCGCCCAGGCTGACGAAGGTGGGTCCGGGCGCAAAGCGCCGGGCCATGCCGCCCGCCGGCGCCAGGACTTCCGTGCCCAGCCACCACAGCGCCAGCAGGAGCCCCAACCCGCCCAAGCCGAGCGCGTAGCGCGCGCCCAGACCCAGGCCAGACGCCCTTGTGCGACGGGCAGGCGCCGCCGCCTGCCGCTGCACGTCGGGCGGCGCCTGTGCCACGGACTCGCGCCCCGTCACGCCTGCACCAGCTCGGTCCGGCTGTACGCGTCGGGAAAGCCGAAGCGCGTCAGGCCACCGGCCGTTTCGATTGCCCGCCGGACATAGCGATCGTCCACCAGTTCGGCCGCCGCACGCGCCGGATCCAGGTCGGCCAGGAATCCGCGGTCCGCCTCGATCAGCGTGTCGCGCAGCCGCCGCACCAGTTCCTCGGTGTAGCTGGGAAACGGATACGGCTGGAAGTCGATGCGGCGTTCGTCCCAATCGGCATGCCGGATCGCGCCGCTGGCCAGGTACTGCTCGCGGTCCTCGGGCGGCGGCGCCAGCACCTTGGACAACGCCGGCAGCGTGTGCGGGGTGTAGCGGTTGATGCCCTCTTTGGAGAGCAGCCGCGCCGTCTCGGCCCGGTTGTCGCGGATCCAGAGCTGCGCCTGCACGATGGCATCCACCACCTTCTGCGACCATTCCGGCCGCTGCGTCAGGTCCCGCTCGTGCATGAAGACGACGCAGCAAGCATGGTTGCGCCAGATGTCGCCGGTGAAGCGCAGCACCTTGCCCACGCCCAGGGTTTCAGCCGCCGCGTTGAACGGCTCGGCCACGATGTAGCCCGCAATGCGCTGCTGCGCCAAAGCGGGCGGCATGTCCGCGGGCGCCATGACGACCAGGTTCACTTCGTTGGCGGCCGGCGCGCCGTCCTTGCGCGCCACCGGCGTCAGCCCGTTTTCGCGCAGCAGGTACTGCAGCATGACGTTGTGGATGGAATACCAGAACGGGATTGCCACCGTCTTGCCGCCCAGTTCCTTCACGCTGTTGACGGCGGGCGCGACGGTCAGGCCGGAGCCGCCAACGTGATTCCAGGCCACCACCTTGGCGGGCACCTTGCTGCCAAAGCGCGCCCACACCGTCATCGGCGACAGCAGATGCACCACGTTCACCTGGCCCGAGATGAAGGCTTCGATCACCTGCGCCCAACTGCGCAGCAGCACGGGCTTTTCGGCCTTGACGCCCGCCTTGTCGAACAAGCCATTGTTGTGCGCCACAAGCAGCGGCGCGGCGTCGGTGATGGGCAGATAGCCGATGCGCACGGGCGCGTCCGGCTCCGACTGCGCCCGGGCATTGAAGGCCGACAGCAAAGATGCGGCGCCGCCGGCGGTCAGCAGGGCCGAGAGTTTCAACCAGTCGCGACGCGACATGTGTTCAAGGCACATCAGAAAGCTCCTAGCGAGGTGGGTCAGGCAGGCACGGCAGCGCCGCGCGAGGTCCGCAGCGCGGCGCGCAGGCGGGTAAGGATCTCCAGGCGCAGCGCGCCCATTTCCGGCAGCAGATCGGCGCGCGGCTGGGGCAGATCCACCTGCCACACGCCCAGGATGCGCCCTGGCGTGCCGCCCAGCAGCACGATGCGGTCGGCCAGCAGCAGCGCTTCATCGATGTCATGCGTGATCAGGACGGCCGCCGTCTGGAAGTCGGCGACCACCTTGCGAAGCAGTTCCTGCATGTCGCCACGCGTGACCTCGTCCAGCGCGCCAAAGGGTTCGTCCAGCAGCAGCACCGACGGCTGGCGCGCCAGGCATCGCGCCAGCGCCGTGCGCTGCGCCATGCCGCCCGACAATTGCGCCGGACGCAGATGCCGCGCATGCGCCAGTCCCACTTCGTCGA
The DNA here is from genome assembly GCF_059759315.1 of Achromobacter sp. GQ309. NCBI lineage: Bacteria > Pseudomonadati > Pseudomonadota > Betaproteobacteria > Burkholderiales > Alcaligenaceae > Achromobacter > Achromobacter sp. GQ309. Next base: position 1,015,675 of record NZ_JCAXDP010000001.1, on the reverse strand, counting down.
TGGCCTGCGTCACGCGCGCGCGGCGCTGCGCATCCGTCAGCGCCGGCTGATGCTTGAAGTCCAGTCCGAAGGAAACATTGCGTTCCAGCGACAGCCAGGGCAACAGGCTCGGATCCTGAAACGCCACCGCCACGCGCGGGTGCACGCCGGTGAGCGGCGCGCCTTCCATCAGCAGCGTCCCGGCGGTGGCGGGCTGCAGGCCGGCCAGGACGCGCAGCAGGCTGGATTTGCCCGCACCGCTGGCGCCCAGCACCGCGACCACTTCGCCGCGCGCCAGATCCAGGTCGACGCCGTCAAAGACGGCGCCGTCCGCGCCGGGGTAGCGCAGCGCCAGGCCCCGGGCCTGCAACACCGGCAGCGGAGCCACCGTCATGAGGCGGCCTGCGCGGCGAGCCGGGCCTGGCGCTTGGCCAGTTCGGTCTTCAACTGCACCAGGCTCGGCGTGACGATGGGCAGGAACGCCGCCTCGCGCCAGCGCCGCGCAAAGCCGGCGCCACCAGGCTTCAGGTAGGCCGCGCCGCCGCTGGCTTGCAGTTCAAGCTGCACCGCCGCGTTCGCCACTTCTGCAAGCGCAATGCGGATTTCGAACAAGGCCCACGGTTCGGCTACAAAACGCTGACTGCGCACGCCTGCAATGAGGCTGGCCGTCAACTCGTCGAGTTGCGCGGACAGCGCCTGCAACGGTTGGCCCAGGATGCCGCGCGACGCCTGGCCCTGCCCCACTTGCCCGGCCGCCTGCAAGGCCCGGCGGGCCAGGCCAATTGACAGGCCGCATTGCAGGCCGGCGAACGCCGGACGCGCGCCCGGCAGATACTGCCGCGCGTCGGCGTGGATCAGCCATTCAGGACCGATGCGCACGCCGCGCACATCCAGCGCAGCAGTGTTGCTGGACTGCAGCGCCAGCAGCGACAGGTCCGCACTGCGTTCCAGTCCGGCAATATCGTGCGGCAGCGCGACAACCGCGGGCGTGCCGTCGGGCGCAGTGACGGCCGCCGCGACGAGAAAGCCCTGCGGCCGCAGATTCGTCACCCAGGGCATGCGGCCGTCCAGCGTCCACTGTCCGTCGACATCGCGTGCCGCAATCTGCAGCGACTCGATGCCGCTCAGGAACTTCATGGCGTTGGACAGCGCCGTGGCGCCCGCCAGTTCGCCGGCAAGCAACGGCGCGAGCCAGCGCTCGGCCAGCGCCGCATTGGGGCTGGTCAGCAGATACTCGATGAAGACGCGCTGGCCCCACGCGACGAACGCGCTGGCGACCGAGCGTTCAGCCACCTGCGACACCGCCTCGATCGCATCGCCGATATCGGTGCCGGCCAGGCCGCCCTGCGCCTCGGGCACGCCGATGCGGAACAGCCCCGCCGACGCCAGCCGCGGCAGCACCGTGGCGGCGTCAAGGCTGCCGTCGTCCAGCGCCTCGGCATGTTGCGTAAGCCAATCTTGCAGGTCCTGCGGCAGGATCGCGCCGCCGGCCAGGTCGGTCGCGTCAGGATGCCGGGTCGCGGTCTGCGCCGTCATTGCGCGCCGCTCCAGGCGTATTCGCTAAGTTGTTCGTTCAAGGGGGTCTGCGCCAGGTTGTTGGCAAAGTTGCAGATCGTGGCCAGGCCCACGCCCAGAATCACCTCGAGCGCATTGCCCTCGGTGAAGCCCGCATCGCGCAAGGCCTTGAGTTCCGCATCGTCGACGCGGCCGCGCGTGCGGATCACCGCTTGCGTAAATGCCGCCAGCGCCTGCAAACGCGCGTCGGGCAGCGTGCCCTGCGCGCGCAGCGCGTCCACGACTTCGGGAGACAGCTTGGCCTTGTTGCGCGCCAGCGCGGTGTGGCCCGCCACGCAGAAAGTGCAGCCGTGCAGCGTGCCGGCAACCAGTTGCACGACCTCGCGCTCCTGCAGCGTCAGGCCGGCGCGCGCATTGATCTGCGACAGCGTCTGGTAGGCCTCGAGCGCGGCGGGCGCGCTGGCCAGCACGCCCAGCAGGTTGGACAGATACCCTGCGCCCTTCTCGGCTGCGGCCAACGCCGCCTGGGTGGGTTCGGGCGCGCTTTGCGCGGTGTGCACGGTCAGACGGGCCATGAAGATCTCCATTGGGCTATCGATTGAAAACACCATTTTGCGTGCAGCGCCCCGCAAGCGACAATGCACGAGGATCGCAACTTGATGCTAGATCTTATCGACTTTCAGCTATGCGCTTATAACCGAACGCCACCTTGACCCTCGATTCCGCCCTCACCGATCAAGCCGCCGTGGACGCCGTGCTGCTCTCCAGCCTGGAGGTGCAATCCAGTCTTTATCATCTGGGCCAATACTGCGGCAACTGGACCGCCAGCACCAGCGGGCGCGCCCGCGCCAGTTTTCACCTGATCCTGCACGGCCGTTGCCGCGCGGACATTGCATCGCGCCAGGAATCGCACACATTGGCGGCGGGCGACGGCATCTTCTTCCTGCGAGACATCGCCCATGTGTTGACGCCCCTGCAGCCGTCCGCCAGCACCGGCGCCGTGTGCGGCCCGATGCAACCGCTATCGCCGCGTCAGCCTGACGGCACGGGCCTTGCCTGCGGGTTCTTCCAGTTTCGCCCGGGGCTCGCCGATTTGCTGGCCGACACCCTGCCCGACTATCTGCTGCTGCGCGCGGACGACGACCGCTTTCGCGCCGCACGCGGTGTGTTCGACCTGATCCTGGACGAAACCACAAGGGAGCCATCCGCCTCGCCCGTCGTGCTGGAGCGGCTGACGGACCTGCTGATCTTCTTCATGCTGCGCCACCTGGCGATTCAGGACCGCCAGGCGCACGGCCTTTTCGTGCTGGCGCGCGATCCGGCAATGGCCGGACTGCTGCAGGCGATATTGGCCGAGCCCGCCGCGCCCTGGAGCATGCAGGACATGGCGGACCGCGTCCACATGTCCAAGGCCACCTTCCACCGCCGCTTCACGCTGCAAAGCGGCACCACGCCCGCGCAGCTATTGCAGTTGCTGCGCATGCGTGTGGCGCGGCGGTTGCTGGATCAGGGCATGGGCATCCAGGAGGCCGCCGAACGCGTGGGTTACCAGTCCCAGGCCGCCTTCAGCCGGGTGTTCCAGCGCACGGAAGGCATGGCGCCGTCCGCCTTGCGACGGCGCCGGCCCGCATCGGTCTGATCGGTTTCCAGCCCGGTGCGAGCGTCGGCTCGCGCGTTTACACCTGTGCCAGCGCCTGTTCCAGATCGGCGATCAGGTCGTCGATGTGCTCGATGCCGATGGACAGGCGCACGGTTTCCTCGCGCACGCCGGCCTTTTTCAGTTCCTCGGCGTTCAACTGGCGGTGCGTGGTGGATGCCGGGTGCGTTGCCAAAGACTTGGAGTCGCCGATGTTGACGAGACGCGTGAAGAGCTGCAGCGCGTCCTGGAAGCGCGCGCCGGCGTCGCGGCCGCCCTTCACGCCGAACGTAAAGAGTCCCGGCACCTTGCCGCCCAGGTACTTCTTGGCCAGCGCATGGTCCGGATGATTCGGCAGGCCCGCGTAATTCACCCATTCCACCTTCGGGTGCTCGCGCAGGTAGCTGGCGATCTTGACTGCGTTTTCCACGATGCGGTCCACCCGCAGCGCCAGCGTCTCGATGCCTTGCAGGATCTGGAATGAATTGAACGGCGAGATCGCCGCGCCGGTGTTGCGCAGCGGCACCACGCGCGCACGGCCGATATACGCGGCGGGACCGAAGGCTTCGGTATAGACCACGCCGTGGTAGCTGACGTCCGGCTCGTTCAGGCGCTTGAAGCGGGCCTTGTGCTCGGCCCACGGGAACTTGCCCGAGTCGATGATGGCGCCGCCCAGGCTGGTGCCGTGTCCGCCCAGATACTTGGTCAGCGACTGCACCACGATGTCGGCGCCGTGCTCGATGGGACGCAGCAGGTACGGCGACGGCACGGTGTTGTCGACGATCAGCGGCAGGCCGTGGCGATGCGCGATCTCGGCCAACGCGCCGATGTCGGTGATGTTGCCCAGTGGATTGCCGACCGATTCCGCGAAGATGGCCTTGGTGCGGTCGTCGATCTGCGCCTCGAAGGCGGCCAGATCGGACGGGTCGGCGAAACGCGTGGTGATGCCGTATTGCGGCAGCGTGTGCGCGAACAGGTTGTAGGTGCCGCCGTACAGCGTGCTGGACGAAATGATGTTGTCGCCCGCTTCGGCGATGGTGAGGATCGCGTACGTGACGGCGGCCTGGCCCGACGCCAGCGCCAACGCGGCGATGCCGCCTTCCAGGGCCGCCACGCGCTGCTCCAGCACGTCGGTAGTCGGATTCATGATGCGGGTGTAGATGTTGCCCGCGACCTTCAGATCGAAGAGGTCCGCGCCGTGCTGCGTGTCATCGAACGCATAGGCCACCGTTTGGTAGATGGGCACCGCCACCGCGCGTGTGGTCGGATCGGGGCGGTAGCCGCCATGAACGGCCACGGTTTCCAGGCGCCAGTTGGGCTTCTTCGCTTCAGTCATCAGTCTCTCCGGTCAATACGTGATTGAAAATTCAGATCAGGCCGCAAATGCGCGCGCGGCGCGCAGAATGCGTTCGATGTCTTCATGGTTGTTATAGGCGCCCACGGACAGGCGCACGTAACCATACTCCACGACGCTTGCCACGACACCGGCCTGCGTCAAATGCGCCAGCGCCGCCGCAGGATCCGCCACGCGCAGCGCCGTGCTGGTGCTGCGCACGTCATCACCCGGCGGCGACACGACTTGCGCGCCCAAGCTGCGCAGTCCGTCGCTCAGCGCCTGCGACAGTTCCAGCACCCAGGGCTCGATGCGCTCGGGCCGCGCCTGTTCGATCAGGTCCAGCGCGCCCGCCCAGCCGGCGATGCCGGGATAGTTCAGGTTGCCGGTCTCCAGCCGCCGCGCGTCATTGGCGTCCGACACCGCGGTCTGCCATTGCAGGCCGGACTTGTCCAGCGTGGTCACGCCAGACGGACCGATGTAGAACGGGTCAAGCGCATTGAGCAGCCGCGGCGACACGTGCAGCAGCCCCACGCCAAGCGGACCCAGCATGCCCTTGTGCGCGCCGCACGCAAAGGCGTCGACGTGCCAGTCATCGACCTGCGCGCGCAGCAAGCCCGCGCCCTGGATGCCGTCGACGACAAGCCAGATGCCGCGTTCCGCGCAGCGGCGCCCCAGCTCCTGGATGTCGGTGCGCAGCCCCGTCCCGTACTGCACCCACGACACCGCGATCAATCGCGTGCGGGCATCCACGTGCTGCCAGAGGTCATCGACCGTGAAGCGATGCGCGCGCGCCTGCGCCACGCGCACCTGTACGCCACGCCGGCGCAAATTGAGCCACGGCAAGGCGTTCGAGGGATGTTCCTGATCGTCGACGATGAGGTTGTCGCCCTCCTTCCAGGCCAGCCCCTGCGCGACCGTGTTCAACCCTTCGGTGGTGTTCTTGGTGAACGCCAGCCGGCGCGCGTCGCCGCCGATCAAACGGGCCAGCCGCACGCGCAGGGCGTCGGCATTACGCAGCCATTGCGGCTTGTCGCTGCGCACATGCGTGATGCTGTCGAAAAAGCCGGCCACCGCGGATGACACATGCGGCGACAAGGGGCTGGTGTACGCGATGTTGGCGTAAGCCTTATCGCGCGTGATGGGAAACAGCTGTCTGAATTCGTCCTGCCAAGCCATGCGCAACCTACTCCGCCAGACCATCTGGCATGCGGGCATTCTAGGTATATGACGCGCATCTGGATAAGGCTTAGTTTTCATATTGATATGAGTATTAAGTCGCTCGGCAAACCACTACGCGCCCATAGAATTCGTGCCTCTCTTGCACACAACAATCATGGGAACAGCATGCGTTTGAATCATCTATTCAAGGCCGCGGGCATTGCCGCCGCGATGGCGCTTGCCGGCGCATCGCAGGCCGGCACGGTGGACACCATCAAGAAGCGCGGTGAACTGGTGTGCGGTGTCAGCCAGGGGTCGGCAGGGTTGTCGATTGCCGACAAGCAAGGCCGCTGGACCGGCCTTGACGCCGACCTGTGCCGCGCGCTGGCCGCCGCCGTGCTGGGCGATCCGGAAAAGACCCGCTTCGTGCCGCTGAGCTCGCAGCAACGCTTTCCGGCGCTGCAGTCCGGCGAGATCGACGTGCTGAACCGCAACACCACCATCACGTCGGGCCGCGACGCCGGACTGGGCATCGCGTCGGCCGGCATCGTGTTCTACGACGGCCAAGGCTTCCTGGTGCCGCGCAAGCTGGGCGTCAAGAGCGCCACCGAACTGGAAGGCGCGCAGGTCTGCGTGCAGCCCGGCACCGTCAATGAACAGAACCTGGTCGACTACTTCAAGAAGAACAAGCTCAGCTATCGCCCCGTCGTCATCGAGAACCTGGTCGAGCTGGAGCAGGCCTTTTACGCCGGCCGCTGCGACGTGTATCTGTCGGATGCGTCCACCCTCGCCGCCAGCCGCGCCGCCCGCGCCAGCAAGCCCGACGACTTCGTCATCCTGCCCGAGCGCATCAACAAGTCGCCGCTCGGCCCCTTCGTACGCCAGGACGACCCGAACTGGGCCGCCATCGTGCGCTGGACGGTCAACGCACTTGTCGCCGCGGAAGAGTTGGGCATCACCGCTCAGAATGCCGACAGCCAGACGCGGAGCACCGATGCGCAGGTGCGCCGCCTGCTTGGCGTGGACCCCGGCATCGGCAAGAGCTTCGGCCTGGACGAAACGTGGGCCAGGCAAGCCATCAAGGCCGTGGGCAACTACGGCGAGGTGTGGGACCGCAACCTGGGCGCCGCCACGCCGCTCAAGCTGGAACGCGGCTTGAATGCGCAATGGAACAAGGGCGGTTTGTTGTATTCGCCGCCGTTTCAGTGATGCGCTTCGCTTGGTGCGAATCGCTTGGTGCGAATCGCTTCGTGCGAATCGCTCGGTGCAGATCGCTTAGTGCAGATCGCTCGATGCAGATCGCTCGATGCAGATCGTTTGATACGCATCGCCTGATGCGCATTTCTCGATGATTCGCGGGCGGGCCACCGGGTCCGCCCTTCTTCTTTTTTGATTGATGCCGCCCGGCCCGCCATGACTGCCACCTCGCTTCCTTTCCCGTTGACTGCCCCGTGGCGCCGCTGGCTACCTGCGCTGGCGTGGATCCTGGGAGTGGGCGGCATGGCGGCCCTTTTGGTGCTGCACATCGAATCGGTGCAGGCCGCCCGAGGTATCCAGGGCGGGTTCGGCTTTCTCTTTCAGCCGGCGGGCTTCCGCATCTCTGAGAGCCTGCTCAACGTCACGCCGGAGGATCCTTACTGGATGTCCCTGGCCGCGGGACTGGTCAATACGCTGACCGTCGCCTTCGTGGCAATACCGCTGGCCACTGTCCTGGGCGTGGGGCTGGGATTCCTGGGGTTGTCGTCAAACCCGCTGGCGGCCCGCGCTGCCGCCTTGGTCATCGCACCGCTGCGCAACACGCCGGTGCTGTTGCAGCTATTCGTCTGGTATGGCTTGCTGTTGCGGCTGCCGGATCTGCGTCAAGCCTGGTCGCCGCTGCCTTCCGTGCTGCTGTCCAATCGCGGGTTGGCCTTGCCCGCCTTGCATGGCTGGCTGCCTTATGCGGGCGTGGCAGTGGCTGCGCTAGCGGTGGCCTGGTACGCCCGCCGCCGTTGGCGCAATACCGCGTTGCCCGCTTCGTCTGCCGCCGCACTGGCCGCAATATTGGCTGCAATACTGGCCGCCGCCACGATCACGTGGGCGCTATTGCCCCCTATGCAGCTCGACCTCCCCGTCAAGCGCGGGCTCGGTTTGCAGGGCGGCTGGCAACCCAGCATCGAATTTGCCGCGTTGACCCTCGGTCTCGTCGTCTTTCACGCCGCCTACATCGCCGACATCGTGCGCGGCGCGATCCGTGCTGTTCCCGTGGGCCTGGTCGAAGCCGGCCAGGCCTTGGGCCTCACGCCCGTCAAGGTGCTGCGGCTGGTGATCGCGCCCTACGCCACGCGCGTCGCATTGCCGCCCTACTCCAACCAATGCCTGGCGCTCATCAAGAACAGCACGCTCGCCATCGCAATCGGCTACCAGGAGCTGATGGCCGTCATCAACACGGCCATCACGCAAACCGGGCTGGCGCTGGAAGGCATTGCGCTTGCCGTAAGCATTTACCTGACGCTGGCGCTCTGCCTGGGCGGCGGGTTCTCCGCGTGGAACGCGCGCAATACGCGGCACGGCCCCGGCGACACGCACGGCGCGCGCCTGGGTGACCGCGCATTCCGGGATGGCGCTGTTCGTAAGGCCAGGACCCTTCGGCGCAAAGCGATGTCGGCCGTTCTGTCTTTGCTGCTGGCCGCCGTGGCCTGGTCACTGCTCGATTGGGCGGTACTTCGAGCCGTGTGGTCAGGCGACCCGATGACCTGCGCAAATGCGGCGGGCGCCTGCTGGGCCGCCGTGCGCGAGAACCTGCCGTTGTTGTTCTACGGCACCATGTCCGACGTGCACCGGGGGCCCGCGCTGATCGCGTCCCTGGCCCTTCTGGCCGCCATCGCTGTCGCCCTGGGCGCGCGTCGCGTACCCGCGCGCATGCGTGTTGTCTTGTTGGCCGCGCTGTTTGGCGTTGCCGTGGCCGCGCTGACCGGCTGGCCGTGGGGCGGCGATTTCATCGGACCGCAACGCTGGGGCGGACTGCTCGTCACGTTGGTCCTGGCGATCGCCGCGCTGGTGGCGGCCGTGCCGCTGGCTTTCGCGCTGGCCCTGCTTCGCCGGTCCGGCAGCCCCGGCGGTTCATTGGCCGCAGCCGGTCTGATCGAAGCGGTGCGCGGCGTGCCGCTGGTGACCCAGCTGCTGTTCGCATCGTTTGTGCTGCCCATGTTGCTTGGCGGCGGCGTCTCCAAATTCAGCATGGCGCTGGCGGCGCTGACCCTGCATACCGCGTGTGTGCTGGCCGAAGTGCTGCGCGGCGCGTTGCAGGCGATTCCGCCCGGCCAGATGATGGCCGCACGCGCCTTGGGCATGCGGCCCGCGCTGGCCTATGCCTGCGTGATCTGGCCGCAGGCCCGTCGCATCGCCGCGCCAGCCGCGCTGGGCGTCTTTGTCGGCGCGGTCAAGGACACATCGCTGGTCAGCATCATCGGCGTGTTCGACGTGCTGGGCGCGGCCAAGGCGGTGGTCGCGGGCACCGATTGGCGGCCTTATCACGTTGAGGTGTATCTGGCGGTGGCGCTGTTGTATCTGGCCGCCAGCCTGGCGCTGTCGCGCGTCGCGCGCCGCATGGAGGGGCGCGCTGGAAAATGACGGGATGCCGAGCCGGGCAGAGAAACCGGCTCGGCAGAAAGATCAGCCGCCCGCCCCGCTCCCGATCCCCCCATGCACCACGCTAATGCGCTGAAGCCATGCCGGCCGCGGCGCGGCATCCAGCCAGTTTTTGACGATCAATCCCAGTTCCGTATCGCCAGCGATACGCAGACGGCGCTGAAAGAACAAGGTATCTGCATCTGTTTCCGCGCGCATGAGCGCCAGAAAGTCGGCCAGCTTCGCGCCAAGTTCCAGTTCGGCGGCGGCTTGCGGGCCCTTGTTCCACAGCGGCCGGAAGGCGCCGTCGCGCACCACGAAGCTGCTGCGCAGCCCCAGGTCTTCGACGGTGATGGCAAAGGTGCGTCCGTTCAGTTCGGCGGGCGGCTCCAGCCACTTCAGGCGGCGGGCCAGTTCAAGTCCCGCGACAAAATGCAGGGACACGAAAGGTCCCGGCACGCGCTTGCCCAGCTTGGCCAGCATGGGCGGTAGAGTCAGGGCTGCGCTCATGCGGTGGCCTCCTGCAGGCCGATACCGGCCTGCCCGTAGTAGTAACCATTGCAGCGGCCGATGCCCGCGGGCGGCGAAACCGCATCGGGCTTGACGCCGCGGCGCGTGGCGTCAAGCGCGGCGATCGCTTCGAGTGTGCCGGCCGATTGCGGGCTGACACGCAGGACGTCGACGCCCATGCCCGCCAATTCCGGCGCTTCGGCCAACAGGTCCAGGCATGCGGCCGATTGCACCTGGATGCCATTGATGCCAAGAAATTCGCGCGATTCGCGGGTGCGCATGTCCAGGCCATCAGGGTGCTCGATACAGCGGAAGCCGCAGTCGTCCTTTTTCAGGCGGAAGTGCCGCGCCGTGAAGCAGCGCGCCGAGAACGCCAGCGCCATCCTGCCCCACACCATGACTTCGGCCTGCATGCCGGCGGGACGCTCGCACAGCAGCCGTTCCAACGTAGGACCGTCCATTTCAAGTGGCGCGACAAAGCGCACGGCGCCGCGGTTCGCCAGCCAGGTCAGCGTGCCGCCGTGATAGGCATTGACGTGCGGGCCGGCAACAAAGCCGCGGCCGCTCAGATGGCGCACTGCGCCCAGTTCGCCGGCCTCGACCATGAAGTCCTGCTGTTCGCATAGCTTCTTCAAGGCGCTGGCCTCGGCGCCGGTCTCGATCAGCGTGCGGCCCGACAGCACCACGGTCTTGCCCACCGCGCGCAGATCACGCGCCAGTTCAAGCCAGTCGTCGGCGCGCAGCTCGTGCCGCCGGCTACAGACTGTTTCGCCGATGTAGACGATGTCCGCCGGGCTTTCGGCGACGGCGGCGTAGAAATCCATGGTGCGCTGGCGCGGCCAGTAGTACAGCAAGGGGCCGACGGAAATCTGAAAGGGGATTTGGGTCATTTCCATGGGCGTTCGAAAGCGCCTTGTGTGACTTGTGAACCCTCGGCATGGCGCGCCAGCATGGCGTTCCATTCGGGGCGCGGAGAAAAGCGCGACGCGTCCGCATGCACGCTGTCCAGCGCGGCGCGCAGCGTGGACACCACCTGCGTGACATACGCCGGGCTGCGCTGGCGTCCTTCGATCTTGATGGCGGATACGCCCATTTCGGCCAGCTTGGGCAACAGGCCGATGGCGTTCAGACTGGTGGGTTCTTCCAGTGCGTGGTCGGCTTGGCCGTCCACTTCGAACCGGCCCTTGCACAGCGTGGGGTACGCGGCCGGTTCGCCGGGTTCGTAGCGGTCGATGAGAATGCCGGACAGGCGCGCATCCATGCGTCCGTCTTCTTCGACCCAGCGCACCGCGTGCGCGGGCGAACAGACGCCCTTGTTGTTGGGAGAGTCGCCAGTGGCGTATGAAGACAGCAGGCAGCGGCCTTCGGCCATGACGCACAGGCTGCCAAAACCAAACACCTCGACCTCGACACTGACATTGGCGCAGATGCGCGCGATTTCCGTCAGTGTCAGCACACGCGGCAACACCACGCGGCGGATGCCGAACTGTTCCTTCATGAGTTCGATGGCGTCGGTGTGGGTGGCCGAGCCCTGTACAGACAGATGCAGGCGCAGGTCCGGATAGCGGTCGCTGGCGTAGGCCAGGAGGCCCGGATCAGCCATGATGACGGCGTCGGCGCCGAGGTCGTGGGCGGCATCGACGGCGGCTTGCCATTCGGCCATGCGGCCGGCCTGCACAAATGTATTGATGGCGAACAGCACGTGCCGGTTGTGGCGATGCGCCAGTTCGACGCCTGCGCGGATGTCGGCTTCGGTGAAATTGAGCCCGGCAAAGTTGCGGGCGTTGGTGGCGTTCTTGAGCCCGAGATAGACGGTGTCGGCGCCCGCTTCAATCGCCGCTTTCAAGGCGGCCAGACTGCCTGCCGGGGCCACGAGCTCTATGGGAGAGGTTCGAGTTTGCATGACGGCCAGTCTATGGGCCGCCCGTCCCCCGGGCCTTGTCGAAAATCAAACCGCGCGGCGCGCGCGGCGGCTTTTATAGGACTATTCCTCGGTGTACAGGCCCCGCTCGACCGCATACACCGCAACCTGCACGCGGCTGGTCAGATTGAGCTTTTTCAGCACGTTCTGCACATGGATCTTGACGGTGCTTTCGCTGACATCCAGTTCGCGCGCAATGACCTTGTTGCTGGCCCCGCGCGCCAGCCATTGCACGATCTGCGTTTCGCGTGCGGTAAGGCGGTGACGTTCCGCGGTGCCGGGTGGCGGCGGCGTCTGGCTGGCCTGTCCCCGGAACTGCTCGACCAGCTTGGCCGTCATGCTGTCCGCAATGACGGCTTCGCCGTTGGCGGCGCGGCGGATGGCGGACACCAGGGCGTCCGCGTCGATGTTCTTGACGAGGTAGCCGCGGGCGCCGTCGCGCAGCGCCTGTCCAAGCTCGTCGGCTTCTTCGGACACGGTCAGGATGATGACCGCGCAGGTGGGCAGATCCTGCGTCAGGAGCTGCAGCGTTTCCAGCCCCGACAAGCCGGGCAGATTCAGGTCCAGCAGCACGACGTCGGGTTTGAGTTCCTTGGCGCGCTTCAGGCCCTCGACGCCGTCCCCGGCCTCGGCAACGACCTCGAAGTCGGGCTGGCGCTGCAGCAGCAGGCGGACACCGGAGCGGAACAGGGTGTGGTCGTCGATGAGCAGGATGCGGATGGTCATGATGGGCAAGGATGTCAGGCGGCCTGGCGCTCGGCGCCAGGCAAGGTGAGCGCCACGCGCGTGCCGGCGCCGGGCTGCGATTCGAGTTTTATCACGGCGCGCATACGAGCGGCGCGCTCGCGCATGATGTGCAGGCCAACATGGGATTCGCCGCGCTCGGCGACGTCGGCGGGATCATACCCCTGCCCGTCGTCGGCAATCAGCAGAGTGAAATCGCGGCCGTTTTTTACGGCGATGCGCACGTGGCTGGCCTCGGAATGCTTGCGCACGTTGGACAGCGCTTCCTGCAGGATGAACAGCACCTGCAGTTGCTGCTCGGGCTGCAGCGGCGCGCCTTCGCCTTGGCTGAATGTCAGATCCGTGTCGATGGCGGTCTGGCGGCGGAAACGCGCCACCGTGTCTTCAATGGCCGCCTGCAGGTCGCCCTGCGACAGCTTGCTGCGGAAGTTGGTCAGGAGTTCGCGCACGTCCTGATAGCTTTCGTCTACGCCGGTGCGCAGCAGCGGCAGGATTTCGCTGACTTCTTCTTCGTCGCCGCGCTTGATGGCGGCATCGAGCATCTGCAATTGCAGATTCAGGAAGTTCAGCCCTTGCGCCAGGCTGTCGTGCAGGCCCTGCGCCACCAGCCCGCGCTCTTGCACCACGGCCAATTGGCGTGCCTGCGCGCTGAGGCGCCGGTTGTCCAGCGCCACTCCCAGGTGCTGCCCAAGCGTTTCCAGCAGCTGCGACTCCGACGCCAGCAGGCGGCGCTGCGTGCGGAAATGCAGCGAATACGACCCCAGGACTTCGTCGCGCGTCACGATACGGAACACCGCCACGCTGGCAAAGCCGTCGCGCTGGCAGTTCAGATCCATGTCGGGCGGCGACTGGCGGAAGTCCTGGATGACGATGACGCCAGCCTGGCGGGTGGCGACGCCGCAATAGCAGTCGTCGACCTTCATGCAGTGTTCGGATTCGACCAGATCGTCGGACAGGCCCACCGACACCACGAGGTTGAGCTTTTCGTTGTTGGGGTCCAGCGCGCGGATGCTGCCCGCTTCCGCATCGAACTGCAGCATGACGCGGCGCAGAAAGCCATCGCACATGGCCTCGATTTCATTTGGCTGATTCAGGAACGCGGCCATGTCGTAGAGCGCACCGATGTCGCGGTTCTGCGCGGCAAGCTGCGCCGTCTTCTGTTCCACCCGCTGTTCCAGGCTGGTGTACAGGTCTTGAAGTTCGTCTGCCATGCGGTTGTAGCCGCGCGCCAGCACGCCGAACTCGTCCTGGCTTTCCACCGGCAGGCGGGTGCTGAATTCGCGGTCGGCCATGCGCTGCAGGCCGTCGCGCAGGCGCAACACGGGTGAAATGATCCACAGATACAGCAGGTAGATCATGGCAAGCGTGCCCGCGCTGGCAATTGCCGCCAGCACGCCCTGCGACAGGCGCAGCGACGTGGTCTTGCCGGCGTTGTCCTGTTCGATCATGCGCACCAGGGTATCGGCGCGGGCCACGAACTCGGGCAGCGTTTCCAGGTAGCTTGACGCATCCGGCTGGCCGATGGAACGCAGGGCCGCCGGCTTCATGATGTCGCGCCAGTATGCAGCCACGTCGTGCCACTGGGCGCGGATGGCGTTGTCGTTGGGAATGAAAAGCGGCCGCGCGGGATTGCCCCGCGCCAGCCGCGCGATGGTCTCGTCCAGAATCGCGATCTGTTCTGTGGTGCGCACTTCGCGCCCGGCTTGCGGCCGCATCAGCTCGACGGCGACGCGGTTGGCTCGCATGCGCAGGCTGCCGGTATCGTTGATGGCCGCGCCCGCGCCTTCCAGTTGCCAGGACAGCCACAGCGTCCAGCTGACCATGGACAGCACGACGATCAGCGCCAGCAGTGAACTTGCCACGATGCGCGTGGACAGCCGGTGCCGGGGCGAAGGCAGCGCGTCGGGTTGGGCGGCGGTATCGGTGGACTTCATGAATGTCAGGGCTGGAAGCGCAGTTCGGGTGTCAGTGTAGTCGCTTCCCGCCAGCAATCCGGCGCACGCGTGCCCATTGCGTCACTCACGCGATCAACGCAGTCCAAGCGTGCGGCACAGAAAATCCGCCACCTGGGCAGGATCGTTCAGCGGCAGGCAGGGCAAGTCAATGTCCAACGGCGCGTCGGTCACGACCGCCAGAAATGCAGGGTCTTCCGTGTGCAGGGGCGGTTTGCCCAACGCCGGGCGGTAGACCTCGATGCGCGGGATCGCGGCCTGCTTGAAGCCTTCGACCAACACCAGATCGGCGGGCGATAGGCGCGCCAGTTGCGCCTCCAGGGTGGGTTCCGGCGCGTCGCGCAGCTCGTGCACGATGGCATACCGGTACGGCGAAGCGATCATGACCTCCTGCGCGCCGGCGGTGCGGAATCGCGCGCTGTCCTTGCCCGGCGGCTCCATCTGGAAGTCGTGATGGCTGTGCTTGATGACGTTCACGCGCAGGCCGCGGGCGCCAAGCAGCGGCAGCATCGCTTCGATCAGGGTGGTTTTGCCGCTGCCGGAGCGGCCGGCGATACCGAATACAGGAGTCATACGAGGGCAGGTTCCGTCAGCAAGGGGCACACGATGGGCAAAAACGTGTCTGCCCGCGGGGAGTATGCCAGCAAAGCGCCCGCCACCAGGTCGAAGTACCAGCCATGCAGTGACAGGCTGCCCGCGTCGACCGCCCGCCGCACGAAAGGCAGGTCTTCAAGATTGCGAAGGGAAATCAGGATGGACGCCTGTTCGCAGGCGCGCCGGCGCTCTTCTTTCGAGGCATCCGGCATCTGCCGCAACACCTGCTCGCGCGCCGGTTCTGCGATGTCCATCCAGCGTCCCAAATAGTCGGTTTCACCGTCGCGGCGGATGCGCCGTTCCATCAGGGCGCGGATGCCGCCGCATTGCGCATGGCCCAGCACGATGATGCGGCTGACCTGCAATTGCTCGACCGCAAACTGGATGGCCGCCAGGACGCCCTGCAGGCCGCGGTCCTTGCTGCACGGCGGCACCAGATTCGCCACATTGCGCACGGTGAAGATGTCGCCGGGATCACACCCCAGCAGCATGGCCGGATCCACCCGGGAATCGCAACAGCCGATCAGCAGCGTGCTGGGATGCTGGCCGTCGCGCAGATTGCGGTACAGCATTGGTGCGTCTTCGTAGTATTGCTGCTGAAAGCGCTGGAAGCCGCCGACGAGTCGTTCAAGATCTTGCATATCAGCCTCCCGTTTGCGCCATGAAGCGCACGATGCGTTCGGGCCGGGCGTTGAAGTCATGGCGCTCCGGCTTGGCCGCGATGCCTACCCGGATGGCCTGGATAAGCTCGGCGTCGCTGGCGCCCGCGCGCAGCAGGTGTCCAAGCGGCACCTGGTCTTCCTGGCCCAGGCACAGATATAAGGTGCCATCCACGCCCAGCCGCACGCGGTTGCAGGTGGCGCAGAAATGGCGCGACATGGGTGTGATGACGCCCAGCACCGGCGCGCCCTGCCCGCTTGTCCAGTAGCGCGCCGGGCCGTTGCGGGATTCGGACAACGACGGCACCAGGCCAGCATCGGCCGCAAGACGGGCGCCCATCGCGCTCAGGTCGGTATGCGTATAGCCGCGACCGCATTCGCCCATGGGCATGGGTTCGATCAGCCGCAGCACGAAGCCCTGCTCCACGGCATACGACAGCAGGCGGCGGACTTCGGATTCCGGCGTGGCCGCATGCACCACGCTATTGAGCTTGATCGGCGAAAAGCCGGCTTGCCGCGCGGCCGCCAGCCCGGCCAGCACGGAATCCAGACAGTCGCGCCCGGTGATCTGCGAGAACGCCGCGGCGTCCAATGTGTCCAGGCTGATGTTCAAGCGGCTCACGCCGGCCGCGCGCAGCGACTGGGCATGGCGCACAAGCTGGGTGGCGTTGGTGGACACGGACAGGTCGCGCAGTCCGGGCATGGCGGCGATGGTGGCGGCCAGCCCGGCCACGCCCTTGCGCAGCAGCGGTTCGCCGCCGGTGAGCCTGACCTTGGCCACGCCCAGGCCCACGAACAACCCGACCAGCCGCGCCATTTCGTCGTGGGACATCCAGTTGGCCGGCGTCTCAAAGCCCTTGAAGTCCTTGGGCAGGCAATAGCTGCAACGCAGATCGCAGCGATCGGTGACGGAGACGCGCAGGTAGTCGATGCGGCGGCCGAAGCCGTCGGCCAATACGGCAGGGGCTGGCTCGTCCATCATGCGGCGCTCCCGGCGAAGACCCGTTCGGGTTCGCCGTCGTCCAGGTCAATGCCGGAGATCTTGGCGCGCCCGACCAGCAGCTTGGTGTATTGCCGCCAGGCGGTGTCGCGGCTCATGGTGGTGAGCGCCGTCGCAATCTGCTTTGCGACGTGCTCGTAAGGCAAGAGGCGGCCTTCAACGCGGCGCGTGACGCGCACGATGTGCAGGCCATGCCGCGTTTGCAGCAACTGCGGCAGCAGCCCGCCCGAGGGCAATGCAAACACCGCGCGTTCGAACTCGGGCACGGTGTCGCCGCGGCCGAGTTGACCCAGATTGCCGCCCACCGCAGCGGACGGGCAATTGGACTGCTCGCGGGCAACCTCCGCGAACCGGGAGGGATCGGCCAGCAGCTCGGTCAGCACCACGTTGGCATGCGCCTTCAACATGTCCAGGTTCACGTCGGGCGTGACCTGGAACAGGATGTGGTCCGCCTCGACCAGTTCACCCACCATGAAGCGCTCGGGGTGCATCTGATAGAAGCGCCGGCACGCCTGGTCGTCGGCTTCGGGCGCCGGCGCCTGGCTGGCGAGCAGCGCGCCGATCGCGCTTTCCTCGTCGGACACGTCCAGACCTTGCCGGCCGGCCTCGTCCAGCAGCACGCGCCGCAGCACCAGGGCCGTGACGGCCTCGCGCATGGGATTGCCGGCCTCGGCGTGCAAGGGAAGTTCACGTTCCAGATCCGCGTCGTTCAGTTCGACGCCATTGACGATGACAGGCATGTTCGGCTCCTAAGACAGTGGATCAGCGCGGACGGACGAGTTGCCAGGCCCGGCCCAGGTAGCCGATCGACGCAAAGCCGCTCCAGACGTGCACCAGGCGGGTGAACGGGAAGATCACGAACAGCGTGAGACCCATGAACAGGTGCGCCTTGAAGAGCAGCGGCACGCCGGCGATGTAGCTGGCGGCGTCGCCCTGGAACGTGACGATGTGCTGCGCCCAGGTCATCAGGTGCACCATCATTTCGCCGTCCATGTGGCCGGCCGACAGCACGATCGTGGACAGGCCCAGCAGCAGGGTCACCAGGATCCAGAGCAGCAGGATCTTGTCGCCCGGCCGCGTGGCGTGTGCAATGCGCGGATCGGTCAGGCGGCGGTGGATCAGGATCAGGAGGCCGATCAGGCACAGCCCGCCCATCACGCCGCCGGCCACCATGGCGACCATCTGCTTGAGCGAGTGCGAAACGCCCAGCGTGTCCCACACGATGACCGGAGTCAGCAGGCCGGCCAGATGCCCGAAGAACAGGCCGATGATGCCGATGTGGAAGAGGATGTTGCCCAGCCGCAACTGGCCTCGGTGCAGCAGTTGCGAGCTGTCGGACTTCCAGGTGTATTGCTCGCGTTCAAAGCGCGCCAGGCTGCCGAGCAGGAAGATGGTCAGCGCGATGTACGGATAGATGCCGAAAAGAAACTGATTCAGGGAGTTCATGATGCGTCGTCCTGAGCATTAATGAGTCGCGGCGGAACGGGGATGGAAGTGCACGGGCTGTGCGCCGCCTCCCGAGAACGGCCGTAGCAGCGGTTCCACGCCGTCCGGGCCGGCCCCGAAGGCCTCCATCGCCTCGTCCATGTCGCGCACGGGCGCCTCGGTCTGCACGCGTGGAATCACGCGGGACTGGGCGCGCAGCACGGCAAAGATGCAGGCATAGGAGCTTTCGCTCTTGGCCAGGCGCGCGCCAATGGCTGCCAGCACGTGGATGGCTTCGTCCAGCAGTTCCTGGGCCGTGTCGGGGTCGATGACGCCCAGGAATTCCAGGAACAGCGGCACGTGATCCGGCAGTTCGGACACGACGGGTTCGAAACCGTGCTGGCGGTAGGTCTCCAGCAAGTCCACCATGGCCTGGCCGCGGTCGCGGCTTTCGCCGTGCACGTGTTCGAACAGGTGCAGGGAATGCGAGCGGTTGCGGTCAAAGGTGGCGACGTAGTTCTCTTGCAGGGGAATCAGGTCGTTCGAGGCCAGGTAGCTCACCAGGGGCTGCAGGGTCTCTTCGGCGTCCGGATAGGCCGCGAGGGCCTCTTCCAGTTCGCCCAGGTAGTCCAGCAGCTCCGGCTCGGGGTAGCACAGCATGGCGGAAAGCAGTCGGTACAGGCTCATGATGTTTTCCTTTCCTTAAGCCGAAACGGCCTTCTTGCGCGACTTGGGCATCTCGATGAAGATTTCGCTGCCCTGGGGCTTGCGACCGAACAGAGTGCCTTCCGACACCCCGCCCGAGCAGCCGTTGCCAAACGTGAAGCCGCAGCTTCCCTTCTCGTTGAAGCTGTCCTCGACCACTTCCTTGTGGCTGCTGGGCACGACGAAGCGGTCTTCGTAGTTGGCGATGGCCATGATGCGGTACATGTCCTGCACCGTTTCCTCGGTCAGGCCTACCTGGTCCAGCAGGGCCGTGTCGCGTTCGCCGTGAACGGTCTCGGACCGCTTGAACGCGCGCATGGCCAGCATGCGTTCCAGCGCTTGCAGCACCGGCGCTTCCTTGCCGGCGGTCAGCAGGTTGGCCAGGTAGCGCACGGGGATGCGCAGCGTGGACACATCGGGGATCATGCCGCTCTTGCCGACGGTGCGCTGGGGCATCTTGCCCGATTCAGCGGCCGTCTGGATGGGCGACAGCGGCGGGATGTACCAGACCATGGGCAGCGTGCGGTATTCCGGGTGCAGCGGGAAAGCGACCTTCCATTCGACGGCCATCTTGTAGACGGGCGAATTGCGCGCGGCTTCCAGCCACGATTCCGGGATGCCCTGCTCGCGGGCCGCGGCGATCACCTCGGGCGAGTGCGGGTCCAGGAACAGGTCGAGCTGCGACTGGTAGAGGTCTTGCTCGTTCGCGGTGGATGCGGCGTTCTCGATCTGGTCGGCGTCGTACAGCAGCACGCCCAGGTAGCGGATGCGGCCCACGCAGGTTTCCGAGCACACGGTCGGCTGGCCGGCCTCGATGCGCGGGTAGCAGAACGTGCACTTCTCGGCCTTGCCGCTGTTCCAGTTGTAGTAGATCTTCTTGTACGGGCAGCCCGAGATGCACATGCGCCAGCCGCGGCACTTGTCCTGGTCGACCAGGACGATGCCGTCGTCTTCACGCTTGTAGATGGAGCCGGACGGGCAGCTGGCGACACAGGCCGGGTTCAGGCAGTGTTCGCACAGGCGCGGCAGGTACATCATGAAGGTGTTCTCGAAGGTCGAGTACATCTCCTTCTGCACGCCTTCAAACAGGGCGTCGCGGCTGCGCGAGCTGAATTCGCCGCCCAGGTCGTCTTCCCAGTTGGGGCCCCAATGGATCTTGTCCATCTTCTTGCCCGTCAGCACCGACACCGGACGCGCGGTGGGCGGCGTCTGCGACAGCGGCGCGTTCTTCAGATGCTCGTAGTCGTAGGTGAACGGCTCGTAGTAGTCGTCGATGGCGGGCAGGTTCGGGTTGGCGAACAGGTTGGCCAGGATGCGCAGCTTGCCGCCTTGACGCGGTTCCAGCTTGCCGGCGGCCGTGCGGCTCCAGCCGCCCTTCCACTTTTCCTGGTTTTCCCATTCCTTCGGATAGCCAATGCCGGGCTTGGTTTCCACGTTGTTGAACCAGGCATACTCGACACCGTCGCGGCTGGTCCAGACGTTCTTGCAGGTGACCGAGCAAGTGTGGCAGCCAATGCACTTGTCCAGGTTCAGCACCATGCCGATTTGGGCGCGTATCCTCATGATTGCTTCTCTTCTTGTTGCAGTTCTTCGACGAGCGGGCCTTCCAGCCAGTCCACCTTCTTCATCTTGCGCACGACCACGAATTCGTCGCGGTTGGCGCCCACGGTGCCGTAGTAGTTGAAACCGTAGGCCTGCTGGGCGTAGCCGCCGATCATGTGCGTGGGCTTGAGCACCGTGCGCGTGACCGAGTTGTGGATGCCGCCGCGCTTGCCGCTGGTTTCAGCGCCCGGCACGTTCACGATCTTTTCCTGGGCGTGGTACATCAGGCACATGCCGACCGGCACGCGCTGGCTCACGACCACCCGGGCGGTCAGCGTGCCGTTGACGTTGAAGACTTCGACCCAGTCGTTGTCGACCAGACCGGCCTGCTTGGCCTCGGCTTCGGACACCCACACGTGGGGGCCGCCGCGGCTCAGGGTCAGCATGCGCAGGTTGTCCGAATAAGTGCTGTGGATGCCCCACTTCTGGTGCGGCGTGATCCAGTTCAGCACCAGTTCCTTTTCGCCGTTGGGGTACTTGCCCAGCATGGGCGCAACCGTCTTGGTGTCGATGGCGGGCTTGTACACGCACGAGCCTTCGCCAAAGTCCAGCATCCAGCGGTGATCCTGGTAGAACTGCTGGCGGCCCGTCAGGGTGCGCCATGGGATCAGTTCATGGACGTTGGTATAGCCGGCGTTGTAGCTGACCTCTTCGCTTTCCAGGCCAGACCAGGTGGGCGCCGAAATGATCTTGCGCGGCTGCGCCTGGATGTCGCGGAAGCGGATCTTGTCGTGCTCGCGGCCGACGGCAAGGTGCGTGTGGTCGCGTCCGGTGATCTTGCCCAGCGCTTCCCACGCCTTGACCGACACGTGGCCGTTGGTTTCCGGTGCGAAGGTCAGGATCATTTCAGCGGCGTCGATGGCCGTGTCCAGACGCGGACGGCCCTGGCTGACGCCGGCTTCGGTGACGCTGTCGTTGATGCCGGCCAGCTCGTGGACCTCGTGCTGCGTGTTCCAGTTGATGCCCTTGCCGCCGTTGCCCAGCTTGTCCAGCAACGGACCCACCGACGTGAACTTGCGGTAGATGTCGTTGTAATCGCGTTCAACCACCGTCATGGACGGCGCGGTCTTGCCGGGGATCAGGTCGCATTCGCCCAGCTTCCAGTCCTTGGGTTCGAAGGCCTGGCCGAGTTCTCCCGGGGTGTCGTGCATCAGCGGGGTCAGCACCAGATCGCGGCGCTTGCCGAGGTACGGACCGCCGATGTCGGTGAACTTCTTGGCGAGCAGCTTGTAGATTTCCCAGTCGGTCTTGCTTTCCCAGAGCGGCTGCACGGCTTCGCTGAGCGGGTGGATGAACGGGTGCATGTCGGACGTGTTGAGGTCGTCCTTTTCGTACCAGGTGGCCGTGGGCAGCACGATGTCGCCGTACAGGCACGTGGTGCTCATGCGGAAGTCCAGCACCGTAAGCAGGTCCAGCTTGCCTTCGGCCGCGTCTTCCTCGTAGGTGACTTCGGTGGGCTTGATGGCATCGCCTTCATCGCCGAACACCGCGTTCTGCGTGCCCAGCAGGTACTTCAGGAAATATTCGTGGCCCTTGCCGCTGGAGCCGAGAATGTTGGAGCGCCACACGAACATGTTGCGCGGGAAGTTGGCGGGATCGTCCGGGTTTTCGCAGGACATGCGAAGGTCGCCCGACTTCATCTGTTCGACCGCGTGGGCGATGGGATCCTTGCCCAGGCTGTCGGCCTGCGCCACCACGTCCAGCGGATTGGTGCGCAGCTGCGGCGCCGACGGCAGCCAGCCCATGCGCTCGGCGCGGGCGTTCAGGTCGATCATGCTGAGTTCGCCGTACTTGGCGCGGTCGGCGGTGGGGCCGAGCACTTCCTGCACGTTCAGCTTTTCATGGCGCCATTGGCTGGTGTGGGCGTAGAAGAACGAGGTGCCGTTCATCTGGCGCGGCGGGCGGACCCAGTCCGCGGCGAACGCCAGGGGCGCCCAGCCGAACTGCGGACGCAGCTTTTCCTGGCCGACATAGTGCGCCCAGCCGCCGCCGCTCTTGCCGACGCAACCGCACATCATCAGCATGTTGATGATGCCGCGGTAGATCATGTCCATGTGGTACCAGTGGTTCAGGCCGGCGCCGACGATGACCATGGACTTGCCTTCGGTGTCGTGCGCGTTCTGGGCGAATTCGCGCGCCACCTGGATGACCTGCGCGCGCGGCACGCTGGTGTGCTTTTCCTGCCAGGCGGGCGTGTAGGGAACGTCGTCGTCGTACGAAGTTGCGACGTTGCCGCCGCCCAGGCCGCGATCGAGGCCGTAGTTGGCCATTTGCAGGTCATACACCGTGGCGACCAGCGCCTCGGTGCCGTCGGCCAGGCGGATGCGGCGGGCGGGCACGTTGCGCACGAGGAGTTCGTCGTGTTCGCTGCCGAAGTACGGGAAGCCCACGCCGACCACGTCGTCCGACTGGCCCAGGAGGGTCAGCGTCGGGACGATTTCGCGGCCCGAACCGCCATCCTTGGATTCGAGGTTCCAGCGGCCAACCTTTTCACCGTCGTTGACGGCGCCCTCGCCCCAGCGGAAACCGATGCTGCCATTGGGCGCGACCAGATCGCCGGTGGACTCGTCCAGGACCAGCGTCTTCCAGTCGGGGTTGTTCTGTTCGCCGAGCGCGTTGTTGAGCTGCGAGGCGCGCAGGAAGTGGTCAGGGGCGTAAAAGCCGTCGCGTTCCTTGAGCTGCACCAGCATCGGCATGTCGGTGTAGCGGCGCACGTAGTCCGTGAAGTAGGCCGACTTGCCCGAGAGGTGGAATTCCTTGAGGATGACGTGGCCCATGGCCATGGCGAGCGCGGCGTCGGTGCCCTGCTTGGGCGCCAGCCAGATGTCGCCGAACTTGACCATTTCGCCGAAGTCGCTGGACACGGCCACGGTCTTGGTGCCCTTGTAGCGGACTTCGGTGTAGAAGTGCGCGTCGGGGGTGCGCGTTTGGGGGACGTTCGAGCCCCAGACCATCAGGTAGGTAGAGTTGTACCAGTCGGCCGATTCGGGCACGTCGGTTTGTTCGCCCCAGATCTGGGGGCTGGCGGGGGGAAGATCGCAGTACCAGTCGTAGAAGCTGAGGCAGGCGCCGCCCAGCAGGCTCAGGTAACGGGCGCCGGCGGCGTAGCTGACCATCGACATGGCGGGAATCGGCGAGAAGCCGATCACGCGGTCGGGACCGTACTTCTTGATGGTGAGCGCGTTGGCGGCAGCAATGATTTCGGTGGCGGTGTCCCAATCGGCGCGGACAAAGCCTCCCAGGCCGCGCACCGACTTGTAGCGCTTGGCGCGCTTGGGATCCTGGCTGATCCATTCCCAGGCGGCGATGGGATCCATGGTCTTGCGGGCTTCGCGCCACATTTCGATCAGGCGGCCGCGGATCATGGGGTACTTCACGCGTTGCGCCGAGTACACATACCAGCTGTACGAGGCGCCGCGCGGACAGCCACGCGGCTCATGATTGGGCAGATCGGGACGGGTGCGGGGGTAGTCGGTCTGCTGGGTTTCCCAGGTGATCAGGCCGTTCTTGACATAAACCTTCCAGGAGCAGGAGCCGGTGCAGTTCACGCCGTGGGTGGAACGCACCACCTTGTCGTGCTGCCAGCGGGCGCGGTACGCGTTTTCCCACTTGCGGTCCTCGTTGACGGTTTCGCCGTGACCGTTCGCGAAGGTGGACTTCACCCGCGACATGAACTTCAACCGGTCCAGAAAATGACTCATTGTGTTTCTCCAAGAACGCCGGCCTGGCCGGCGCGTACTGCGATCAATGCTGTTGAAGCAACTTTAGGACTGGGCTGTCTGGCGGACCATTCGCCGGTGGCACAACCCGGGTTCGGCAGAGTGACTAGTTATCCGCGTAGACCGAACTAGTCGCGCGCCGCCGGCCACACCGCGCGCAAAGCACGGACCGGCCGGCGTATCGGGCAGATCAGCACGGCACGGGCGCATTGCGGCGCGCGTAGAACCACCAGGTGATCAGCATGCAGGTGGCGTAGAAGCCGATGAAGCAAACCAGCGCGGTCTGGACGCTGCCGGTCATGTCGAGCGACGTGCCGAAGCTGCGCGGGATGAAAAAGCCGCCGTAGGCCCCGATGGCGCCGGAAAAACCCAGCACGGCGGCCGATTCCTTGGCCGCTTCCGTCATTGCCTGCTTTTGCGCGGCCGGGCCCTTGCCCTGCGCGGCCTGCGTGCGCTCACGCAGGAAGATCACGGGGATCATGCGGAACGTCGAACCGTTGCCCAGGCCGGTCAGCGCGAACAGCACGATGAACATGGCGAGGAACCCGTTGAAGTCGCCCAGGCGGCCTTCGCCAGGCAGGAACACCATGACGCCCGCCACCGCGGCGATCATGGCCGCGAAGGTGAAGAGCGTGACCCGGGCGCCGCCCAGCTTGTCGGAGATCCAGCCGCCCACGGGACGCGTCAGCGATCCGACCAGCGGTCCCAGGAAGGCGTATGCCATGGGATTGACCGTGGGGAACAGCGTCTTGGTCAGCATGGCGAAGCCCGCCGAGAAGCCGATGAACGACCCGAACGTGCCCACGTACAGCCAGCACATCAGCCAGTTGTGCTTGCGCTTGAAGATGACGGCCTGATCGGCGAACGAGGCGCGCGCGTCGGCGATGTCGTTCATGCCGAACCACGCGGCGATGGACGCCAGCGCGATGGGGATCACCCAGATGAAGCCCGCGTTCTGCAGCCACAGGTGCTGCTGGGTGCCATTGGCGTTGATGACCTGGGGATCGCCCCCGGCGACGCCGAAGACGCCCATCGTGATGACAACCGGCACCACGAACTGCACCAGCGACACGCCCAGGTTGCCGATGCCGGCATTCAGGCCCGTGGCCAGGCCCTTCTTTTCCTTGGGAAAGAAGAAGCTGATGTTGGCCATGCTGGAGCTGAAGTTGCCGCCGCCCAGGCCGCACAGCAGCGCCAGGATCAGGAGCGTGGGGAACGAGGTGGTCGGGTCGCGCAGCGCGAAGCCCATGCCCAGCGCCGGAATCAGCAGCGAGGCGGTGGAGATGGCTGTCCATTTGCGCCCGCCGAAGACGGGCACGAGGAACGAGTAGAAGATGCGCAGCGTGGCGCCCGACAGCGCGGGCAGCGCCGTCAGCCAGAACAACTGGTTCTTGGACAGCATGAAGCCGGCGCGGTCCAGGTTGACCACGACCACGCTCCACAGCATCCAGATGCTGAACGCCAGCATCAGCGCCGGGATCGAGATCCACAGATTGCGGTTGGCGACGCGCGCGCCGGTCTGTTTCCAGAAGCCGGGATTATCCGGCTCCCAGCGCGCAAGGACTTGAGTGGACATGAGGTTCTCTCAGGATGGTGGGTGGGTCAGGCGGCTTGCTGCCGCGCGATGGCCGCGCTTTCGGGCCGGAAACTGAAGTGCATGAAGATGAGCGAGACGCAGACCGTGCCGTACAGCAGCATGAAGGCGCTGGAGCGGATGCCGGTCAGGTCGAGCAGGACGCCGAACATGATGGGAAGAATGAAGCCGCCCAGGCCGCCGGCCAGCCCGACGATGCCGGACACGGCGCCGATGTTGTCGCTGAACTCGTCAGAAATGAACTTGAAGACGGAGGCCTTGCCGATCGCCATGGCGATGCCGACGATGAACAGCAGGATGGTGAAGGTGACCGGACCGAGCGCGATGCCGAAGGAACGCGGGCCGCCGGCGGTCATGACGGTGAATTCGGTTTGCGGGTAGCTCAGCAGGAAGAACGCGACCCAGCACACCCACATCACCCACCACGTGGTCTTGTAGGCGCCGTAGCGGTCGGAGATCCAGCCGCCGACCGCGCGCAGCACGCCGCCGGGCAGCGAGAAACATGCGGCCAACAGCGCGGCCAGCTTCATGTCGAAGCCGTATTCGCCGATGTAGTACTTGGTCATCCACAGCGCCAGGGCAACGTAGCCGCCGAACACGACCGAGTAGTACTGGCAATAGCGCCAGACGCGCGGGTCCTTCAGCATGGCGAACTGGGCCGACAAGGATGCGCCGCCTGCAACGCGGTGCGAGGGATCGGACGACGAGAACATCCAGAACAGGATCGCGGTGACCAGCAGCGCCACGGCGTACACCTGCGGCACGATGACCCAGGATCCGGCGGCCGCGGCGATCAGTGCGGGCGCGACGAATTTGGTGATGGCCGAACCCGAGTTGCCGGCGCCAAAGACGCCCATGGCCAGGCCCTGCTTGTTGCGCGGGAACCAGCGCGCCACGTAGGGCGTACCCACCGAGAACGAGCCGCCGGTCAGGCCGACGAACAGCGCCAGCACCAGGAACTGCCAGTATTCCGTGGCGTACGACAGCAGCCAGATCGGCACCACTGCCAGCAGCATCAGCACGAAGAACACGGGACGGCCGCCGTAGCGGTCGGTCCAGATGCCCAGCGGCACGCGCACAAGGGAACCGGTCAGGACCGGCATGGCGGCCAGCAGGCCGAATTGCGTTTCAGACAGGCCGAGCTGGGTTTTTATGGGAATGCCCAGCACGGCGAAGATCATCCACACCGCGAAACAGATGGTGAAGGCAAACGTACTGGATATCAGGACCCGCATCGGCGCGCCGGCCGAGAATTGATGTGCTGCCATGGTTGGTCTCGCTTTTTGCTGACAAATGCGTATGTGGGTAGCCTAAGGAGGCCACCCTTCACTCACCATTCCCCAGCCGACCAAAGGGCCATTTCCGAAGTGCCTAGTCATGCGGGTGTTCCGGACAGCCTTGCGCTGGATCAAGCAGGCAAGTCGCGCCCGGATGCCGCCAGCAGTAATATGTATTTCAAATACACGTTCAAACCCGCAACGCGGCGCACCCTGCGCGCACTGGCTACATCATGAGCACCCTGCTTTCCATTGAAGAACCCGCAAAGAAGCCGCGCCCCGCACCGCCCGAATGGCGCGCTTTCACCGAAATGGGATTTCGCCCGCTATACCTGGCGGGCTGTTTTTGGGGCCTGTTCTCCGTGCTGCTGTGGGTGCATGCGCCGGCGCGCCTGACCGGCGTGCTGAATGGCATGTTCTGGCACGCGCATGAAATGCTGTGGGGCTTTGTCGCCACCATTGCCGTGGGGTTTCTGCTGACGGCGGGCGCCAACTGGACGGGCAAGAATCCGCTGCGCGGCAACCCGCTGGCGGCCCTGTGCGGGTTATGGATCGTCGCGCGGGTGGGCTATCTGGTGCCGGGCCGCCCGGCATTCGCCGTTGCGGCGGCTGCCGATCTGCTCTTCTTTCTATGGGCGGCTGGGGCGCTGGGACGCGCCGTCGCGGTGACACGCAACCAGCGCAACTATGGCGTTCCCTTGCTGCTGCTGGCGCTCGGCGCGACCAACGGGCTGTATCTGTGGGCGACGGTACAGGGCGATTACGTCACGCTGATGCGCTTTTTCAACGCCGGACTGCTGTCGATGGCCCTGCTAACGTTGCTGATCGCCCGGCGGGTCATGCCCTTCTTCGCCAAGCGCGCCGTCGCGGGCCTGGACATCCCTCCCCATACCAAGAGCGGCCATTGGCAGCTTGGGTTCGGCGTCATTGCCATCGCCTGCCTGCTGGCCGGGGTGCAGCAAGTGGCCGCGGCGGCGTTGGCGGCCAGCGGCGTGATCGCGCTGGTGCAGTGGGTGTCCTGGAAGCCGTGGGCCGTGCGGCGCGTGCCGCTTCTGTGGATTCTCTATGCCGGGTATCTGGGCCTGGGCATCGGGCTGCTGGTCGGCGCGGCGCAATTGGCGGGCTTCGTCGTCCGGCAGGCGTGGCCGGCGCACGTGATTGGCGTGGCAGGGTTCTCCGTGCTGATCCTGGGCATGGTGACGCGCACCGCGCTGGGCCACCTTGGCCGGCCGCTGCACACGGACCGCAGCATGGTCGTGAGCTACGCGCTGATGATCCTGGCGGCATTGCTACGGCTGGCGGCGCTGTTGCCGACCGCCGCGACGCTGGGCTTGCTGCATGCGTCCGCCACCGCGTGGGCGCTGGCGCTGGGACTGTACCTGTGGCGGTTCTTCCCGATGATGATCCGGCCGCGCGCGGATGCGGCGGCCAAGCAGGCCGCGCCGGTCATGCGGGTGATGCCGGTGTCGCGGCCGAAAGGCTGAGACGCGTCAGGACCGATCTTCGCGCCGCTCCATCGCGGCCACTTCCCGGCGCATCGCCTTGATCCACGCCTTGAGCAGGGATTCATCCGAGAACTGCATGATCTCGTGCTCCAGTTCCTGGATGTACTCCTGAATGTCCTTGATGTCGTCGTCCAGTTCGCCCATTACCGTATCGGGATCGAACGTGGCGAACACGTCCAGTTCGTAGCGCAGCTTGAAGCCTTCTTCCGCGAACTGAAGCTGGCTCAGCACTTCATCGAGTTGGGCGGCGAGCACCGTGTTGGTCTCTTGCAGCCGATCGTCCGGGATGTCGGCAACGGCCTGGACCTCGGTACGCAGGGCGGGATTCTGGGCGGACTGGGCCTGGCGCGCGCGCTCGGCCTCTTGCAAGGCCTGCCACGCGACGTCGTTCGTCACGGCCGGAATCTTGACGACGCGCGCGTACTCCAGCAGTTCTTCCGCGTCCTCGTCGTCATACTGGTCCTGGATGATCTGCAGCAACTGCATGGGCGACATCGAGGCCAGATCGGCAACGTCCAGATCCAGCGCATCGGCCAGTTCCTGGCCCGCGCTTTCCGTCAGTTCGGCCAGGTTGGCGTCGTAATCCGACCCGCGGTGCTTCTTGTAAAGCGTCTTGAGACGCGCGGTGTCGCAACCGGCAGGCAGCTCGCTCTTGGTTGCCAGGACCAGCAGTTCTTCCGAAAACTCCGTGACCAGTTCGGAAACGAATTCGCGCTCGGCCTTGGACAGGCCCATTTCCTTGTACGCATGATCAAAGCACAGCACCAGCTTGTAACGAAGCTGGTTGAGCTTTTCTTCGAGGGGCCGCAGCGTCTCGGTGTATTTGCGCTGGTAATCGGCTTCGATCGACTGCCACTGCGCCAAGCGGTCGCGTTCGGACGCCAGCCGTTCCTGCAGGCGCTCGAATAATTCCCGCTGACTTTCGAAGGATTCTTTGCTCATGACCCACTCCTCTTGCAAACCGGGGTATTGAAAACAGCCGCCACTCTAAACGATACGCGCAAACCCTTCTGGAAAATCAGCGTCAATAACGCTAATCATTATTATTAATATAGAATCTCGGCTGTCCGCTATCCCTTGCCCGGCAGCCCTGATGTCCCTGCGCTTCCTTGCGGGCCCTACCCCCTCACGCAAACGCCTGATCCTGATCGCGGCCGCCCTGGCGCTGGCCCTGCTGATCGGTGCGGCGGTCTGGCTGGCGGGCAATAAAGGCCCGGCCGCCCCTCCTCCCCCCAACTATGGGAAGCTTCCCGTCGCAGTGAGCGTCGCCGCCGCGCGCACTGGCCCGCTGCAGCGGGACCTGCATGCGTTGGGCACCATCACGCCGCTGGCTCAGGTGACCGTGCGCAGCCAGGTCGATGGCCAGTTGGTGAGGCTGCACTACACCGAAGGCCAGGCGGTCTCGCAGGGTCAGTTGCTTGCCGAAATAGACCCGCGCCCCTTCCAGGCTGCGCTGGCGTCCGCCGAAGGCGAGCTGGCGCAAACGCAGGCGCTGCTGGACAACGCCGAAGCGGACCTGCGCCGCTATCGGAAGCTGGCGCGGCAGGAGGCCGTGGCCGGGCAGCAGCTCGATACCGCCGAGGCGCAGGTGCGGATGTACACCGCGCAGCGCCAGAAGAACCAGGCGCAGGTCGCCGACGCCCGCCGCCTGCTCAGTCTTACGCGTATCGTGGCGCCCAACGCCGGCCGCGTGGGCTTGCGGCGCGTGGATGCCGGCAACCACGTGCGCACGACAGACGCAGACGGGCTGACCACGCTGGTGCAGATGGCGCCCACGTCGGCCCTGTTCAGCATCTCGGAGACCCGCCTGGACATCCTGCGTCAGGCGCAGGCGAAGACGCCCGTGTTGCGCGTGCAGGCCTGGGACGCCGACGAGCGCCGCATTCTGGCCGAAGGCACGCTCGAAGCGCTGGACAACCGCATCCAGGCGGCCAGCGGCACGGTGCGGCTGCGCGCGCGCTTCGACAATGCCGACGAGTCGTTGTTTCCCAACCAGTTCGTGAACATCCGGCTGGCCGTCGTGCAGCAGGATGATGTCGTGACCATACCCACCGCCGCCGTGCAGTTCGGTTCTGAAGGATCGTTCGTCTTCGTCATCGGCGACGACAATCGCGCCACCCGCCGCGTGCTGGAACTGGGTCCGGCCAACGCGGGTCGCATCGTCGTGCTGGCGGGCCTGGCCGAGGACGAGCGCGTCGTGGTCGAGGGCGTGGACCGGCTGCATGACGGACGCGATGTGCAGATCGTGGAGCAGCACGATCAGGACAAGGAGCCCGCATGAGCCTGTCACGCCCCTTCATCTTGCGCCCGGTCGCCACATCGTTCCTGATGATCGCCCTGCTGTTGTCGGGCATCCTGGCGTGGCGCCTGCTGCCCGTGGCCGCATTGCCTCAGGTCGACTATCCCATCATCCAGGTCACCACGCAGTATCCGGGCGCCAGTCCCAACGTGACGGCGCGCGCGGTCACCGCACCGCTGGAGCGGCGCTTCGGGCAGATACCGGGCTTAAAGCAGATGTCGTCCACCAGCGGCAGCGGCATCTCGGTCATCACGCTGCAGTTTGCGCTGGACGTGCCGCTGGGCGTGGCCGAACAGGAGGTGCAGGCAGCCATCAGCGCCAGCGATTCGCTCCTGCCGAACGATCTGCCCACCCCGCCCGTCTACCGCAAGGTCAACCCCGCGGACGTGCCGATCCTGACGCTGGCCGTCACGTCGGATTCCCTGCCGCTGCCCAAGGTCTACGATCTGGTGGATACGCGGATGACGCAGCGGCTGTCGCAGCTCTCGGGCGTGGGCATGGTCAGCCTGGCGGGCGGGCAGCGCCCCGCCGTGCGCGTGCAGGTCAACCCGATGGCGCTGGCCGCGCGCGGCCTGCAGTTGTCGCACGTGCAGGAGGCGATTGCCAAGGCCAACTCCAATCAGCCTAAAGGCAGCTTTGATGGCCCCGTGCGGTCCGTCATCATGGACGCCAATGATCAATTGCAGAGCGCCGAGGAATACCGCGACCTGATCGTCGCCTGGAAGAATGGCGCGCCGGTGCGGCTGGGTCAGATCGCAACGGTGGAGGACGGCGCCGAAGACCGCTATCTGGCCGCGTGGGTGGACAAGCAGCCCGCGGTGCTGGTGAATATCCAGCGCCAACCGGGCGCCAACGTCATTGCGGTGGCGGACCAGGTCAAGGCGCTGCTGCCGCAACTGACGGCCAGCCTGCCCGCCGCCGTGCAGGTACGCATCCTGACCGATCGGACAGAGAGCATCCGCGCCTCGGTGCGCGGCGTGCAATGGGAGCTGGCCTTCGCCGTGGGGCTGGTCGTCCTGGTGACCTTTCTGTTCCTCCGCAACCTGCCCGCCACGCTGATCCCCAGCCTGGCCGTGCCGCTGTCCCTGATCGGCACGTTCGGCTTCATGTACCTGGCCGGTTTCTCCACCAACAACCTGACGCTGATGGCACTGACCATAGGCGCAGGTTTCGTGGTGGACGACGCCATCGTCATGCTGGAGAACATTGCGCGCTACCGCGAACAAGGCCACAGCCCGATGGCGGCCGCGCTCAAGGGCGCGGGGCAGATCGGCTTCACGCTGGTGTCGCTGACGCTGTCGCTGATCGCGGTGCTGATTCCGCTGCTGTTCATGGAAGACGTGGTGGGCCGGTTGTTCCGCGAGTTCGCCATTACGTTGGCCGTCGCCATCCTGATCTCGCTGGCGGTTTCGCTGACGCTGACGCCCATGATGTGCGCGCGCCTGCTGCCGGCGCACGAGCCGTCGCGCCCCGGGTTGCTGGACCGCCTGCAAGTGCGCTACGCCGGCTGGCTGGACGTGACCCTGCGCCACCAGCGGCTGACGCTGCTGGCGATGCTGGCGACCGTGGTGCTGACCGGCCTGCTGTATCTGGCGGTGCCCAAGGGCTTCTTTCCAGCGCAGGACGGCGGCGTCCTGCAAGGCGTGACGCAGTCCGCGCAGAGCACGTCGTTTGACGCCATGTCGCGTCGTCAGCAGGCGGTCGCGGAAAGCCTGCTGGCAGATCCCGACGTCGCCACCCTGTCGTCCTTCATCGGCATCGACGGCATGAACGCCACGCTGAACACGGGGCGTCTGTTGATCAATCTGAAGCCCTGGAACGAACGCAGCGCGCCGCTGGCGGACATCATGGCGCGGCTGGACGCGCGGGCGCGCGAGGTGAACGGCATCTCGCTTTACCTGCAACCTGTGCAGGAACTGAACATCGAAGACCGCGTCAGCCGCGGGCAATATCAGTTCAGCCTGACTTCGCCCGACAGCGCCCTGCTGACGCGCTGGACTACGGCGCTGATGCAGCGGCTTGCGCAGGCGCCCCAGCTTGCCGACGTGTCTTCCGACTTGCAGGGCGGCGGGCGCCAGGCCTATCTGGAAGTCTCGCGCGACGCCGCCGCGCGTCTGGGCGTCACGATGGACGACGTGGCACAGGCCCTGTACAACGCATTCGGCCAGCGTCAGGTCGCCACGCTGTTCACGCAATCCAACCAGTACCGTGTAGTGCTGGAGGTGGACCGGACAATGGCGACCAGCCCCGAGGCGCTGGAGCGCGTTCATCTGCAGACGGAAAACGGGCAGGCCATTCCGCTGTCCGCACTGGCCACGGTCAGTGAACGCGCCGCACCGCTGGCGGTGAATCACCTGTCGCAGTTCCCCGCGGTGAATCTGTCTTTCAACCTGCCGCCGGGCGGTTCGCTGGGCGAAGCCATCGCTGCCATCGAAGCGGCCAAGCAGGAAATCGGCATGCCCGAAAGCGTCGAGCTGCGGCTGCAAGGCGCGGCGTCGGCGTTCGAGGCGTCGCTGTCCAACACGTTGTGGCTGATGCTGGCCGCGGTGGTGACCATGTACCTGGTGCTGGGCATGCTGTACGAAAGCGCCATCCACCCGGTCACCATCCTGTCCACCCTGCCCTCGGCCACGGTCGGCGCGCTGCTGGCGCTGCTGATCACCGGCCGGCCGCTGGACCTGATTGCCGTGATCGGCATCATTCTGCTGATCGGGCTGGTCAAGAAGAACGGCATCATGATGGTCGACTTTGCGCTGGAGGCTGAGCGCACGCGCGGTCTGGACCCGCAAGCCGCCATCCGCGAGGCCGCGCTGCTGCGCCTGCGCCCCATCCTGATGACGACGCTGGCCGCACTGTTTGGCGCGCTGCCGTTGATGCTGGCGACCGGCTCCGGCGCCGAACTGCGCCAGCCGCTGGGCTGGGTCATGGTTGGCGGGCTGCTGGTCAGCCAGGTGCTGACGCTGTTCACCACGCCGGCCGTGTACCTGTTCTTTCACCGGCTGGGCCACCGCCGCGCTGATGCCGCACCCGCGCCCAACGCCGAAGGCCCGGTGAAATGATCCGGGCGTTGCTGCACCGGCCGGTCGCCTGCATTTTTCTGGCGCTGGCGCTGACGCTGCTGGGCGCGGTGGCGTGGCGCCTGCTGCCAGTGGCGCCGTTGCCGCAGGTGGATTTTCCGACCATCGAAGTGCGCGCCGATCTGCCCGGCGCCAGCCCCGAAAGCATGGCCAGCACAGTCGCCGCGCCGCTGGAACGGGCGCTGGGCAGCATTGCGGGCGTCAGCTCGATGAGCTCGTCCAGCAACCAGGGTTCGACCCGCGTGCAGCTCCAGTTTGAACTGGATCGCAACATCGACGAGGCCGCCCGCGACGTGCAGGCCGCCATCAACGCCGCACGCGCCGAACTGCCCGCCGGCATGCCGGGCAATCCCAGCTATCGCAAGGTCAATCCGTCGCAGGCGCCCATCATGGCGCTGGCGCTCAGTTCCGCCACGCGGCCAGCTGGTCAGCTTTACGACTTGGGTTCCACCGTGCTGGCGCAGAAGCTCTCGCAGATCAGCGGCGTGGGCGAGGTGACGATGGGCGGCAGTTCACTGCCGGCCGTGCGGGTCCAGGTCAATCCCAACGCGCTGGCGCACTACGGCGTGGCGCTGGACGACGTGCGCGAGGCAATTTCGAACGCCGCTCCGATGGGCCCGCAAGGGCAGCTCGATTCGGCCGGCCAGCGCTGGGAGGTCGGCACCCCCGAGCAGCCGCGCCGCGCGCAGGACTACGAGAGTCTCATCGTGCGCTACCAGGATGGCGCCGTGATCCGGCTGTCGCAGGTGGCGCGCGTCAGCGATTCGGTCGAAAACCGCTACAGCAGCGGCTTTCACAACCGCAATCCGGCGGTGGTGTTGACCATCAGCCGGCAGCCGGGCTCTAACATCATCGAAACCATCGACGCCATCAACCAGGCCCTCCCGGGCCTGCGCCAGTTGATGCCCGCCGACGTGGACCTGACCGTCGCACTGGACCGCTCGCCGGGCATCAAGGCGACGCTGCGCGAAGCGCATATCACCCTGGCGCTGGCCGCCGGGCTGGTCATCCTGGTGGTGTGGCTGTTTCTGGGCAATGCGCGTGCCGCCGCGATCCCCAGCGTGGCGATTCCGGTCTGCCTGATCGCCACCTTTGCCGTCATGTACGCGTGGGGCTTTTCGCTGAACAACCTGTCGCTCATGGCGCTGATCGTCGCCGCCGGGCTCGTGGTGGATGACGCCATCGTCGTGCTGGAAAACATCTCGCGCCATCTGGAGCGCGGTCTCACGCCGGCCAAGGCCGCGCTGCGCGGCGTGCGCGAGGTGGGCTTTACGCTGGTGGCCATGACCGTGGCGCTGAGCGTCGTGTTCGTGTCGATCCTGTTCATGGGCGGTCTGGTGGAGCGGCTGTTCCGCGAATTTTCGATCACGCTGGTGGCCGCCACCGTCATCTCGCTGGTCGTGTCGGTGGCCATCATTCCGGCGCTGTGCGCGCGCTGGCTGCGGCCTGTCAGCCATGTTGCGGCCAAGCCCTCGCGGATACAGGCGGTGTTTGCCCGCATCCACGACTGGTATGGCGTGTCGCTGGCGCGCGTGCTTGGCCACGCGCGCCTGACGTTGCTGCTGCTGGCCGGCGTCGTCGGGCTGAACGTCTACCTGTATGTCCAGGCGCCCAAGGGATTTTTGCCGGTGCAGGACACCGGCCAGCTCATGGGCTTCGTGCGCGGCGACGACGGGTTCTCGTTTCAGGTCATGCAGCCCAAGATCGACCAGTACCGGCAACTTGTCCTCAAGCACCCGGCCGTCGACGACGTCATCGGCTACAACGGCGGCGGCCTGGGCATCAGCAATTCGCTGTTCCTCATCCGCTTGAAACCCGCCGCCGAACGCGAGGCGTCGTCCCCCGAGGTCATCAACTGGATGCGCACGAACGCGCCGGCGGTGCCGGGCGGCATGTTCTTCCTGAACGTGGACCAGGACCTGCGCATGCCCGGCGGCTTCGGCAATTCCGGCGACCATGAACTGGCCATCATGGCCAGCGACGTGCCGGCGCTGCGGGAATGGTCGCGCAAGATCTCCAAGGCGATGCAGGAGATCCCCGAGCTGCGCGACGTCGACGCGCAAGGCGACGGCGCGACGCAGCAGGTCGTGATCGACATCGACCGCAGCGCGGCGCAGCGGCTGGGCGTCGACATGGACACCATCAGCAGCGTGCTGAGCAATTCGTTCAGCCAGCGGCAGGTCGCGACGCTGTACGACGCGATGAACCAGTATCGCGTCGTGCTGGAACTGGACCCGCGCTACACCGAAGACCCGGAAGTCCTGGAACAGGTGCACGTCGTGGCCGCCGATGGCAACCGCGTTCCGCTGACCGCGTTTGCCACCTACGACAACGGGCTGGTCAACGACCGGGTGTTTCACGATGGCCTGTTTGCCGCGGTGTGGGTCGGTTTCTCGCTGGCGCCCGGTGTGTCGCTGGAACAGGGGTTGGCCGCCATTGACGCGGCAACGGCCAAGCTGATGGTGCCGTCTTACATCCAGACCCGCCTGGGCGGCGATGCACGCAACTTCCAGCAGAGCCTGCAGGACCAGCCCTGGCTGATCCTGGGGGTCCTGGTCGCCATCTACCTGGTGCTGGGCATCCTGTACGAAAGCGCGCTGCATCCGCTGACCATCCTGTCCACGCTGCCGTCGGCCGGCGTCGGGGCGCTGCTGGCGCTGCGGCTGGCCGGCATCGAGTTCACGCTGATCGCGCTGCTGGGGCTGTTCCTGCTGGTGGGCATCGTCATGAAGAACGCCATCCTCATGATCGACTTCGCCCTGAGTCTGGAGCGGCGCGAGAACCTGACGCCCGAGCAGGCCATCCACCGCGCCGCCATGCTGCGCCTGCGGCCCATCGTCATGACAAACCTGGCGGGTCTTCTGGGCGCCCTGCCCTTGGTGCTTGGAATGGGCGAAGGGTCGGAATTGCGCCGCCCGCTGGGTGTCGCCATTGTCGGCGGGTTGATGATCAGCCAGTTCCTGACGCTGTATACGACGCCGATCGTGTATCTGGCGCTGGAGCGGTTGCGCCGCCTGGGCTGGCGCCGCCGCACCGCCTGACCGGCGCGGCCTGCCGGGCCGCCCCCCGTATCTTCCCGCTAGCCGGAAAATAAAAAGCTCAATAGAATCGGTTGGCACGCTGACGCAAACCGCCCGATCCGGTCCGGCGCTTTTTCGCGCCGCCGGGAACGCGACTGCTGCCCGCGATGCCGGCGCGACCACACAACACGTTGTCGCTGCCGAGCTTTCCGGCGTTCGCGGTGCGGGCACCATCGGGCCGTCACCGGGGACTTGCAGTTTGGCCTCTGACAGACCTGGTGCCCAATGTGGCCGATGACTTGTTTGAATCGACTGCTGCTGACCGGCGTGCTGTGCCTGACCGGTTGCGTGCAAGTGGGACCCGACTTCGCGCCCCAGCGTGTCGACTGGTCCAGCCAATGGGACACGCCGGCGCTGCAACAGGCCACCGTGGGAACCTCGCAGCCGGACGCCCGGCAGTGGTGGCGTATCTTTGACGACCCCGTTCTTGAATCCCTGATCGCCCAGGCCGACGCGCACAATCCCGGCGTGCAGGTGGCCGGCCTGCAGATCATGGAGGCGCGCGCCCAGCTTGGCATTGCCCGCAGCGGGCTGTATCCGCAGTCGCAGGTCGTCGGCGCGGACGCGCTTTATCAGCATCGGTCATCGCGCTCCTCGGAAGGCAATCCGCGGCCCAGCAGTTTCTGGCAATACAGCGCCGGGTTCAACATCGGCTGGGAACTGGACTTCTGGGGCCGTTTCAGCCGCGCCATCGAATCCGCGGATGCCGCCTACTTCGCGGCCGAGGCCAACCGCGAAGACGTGCTGGTGCTGCTGCACGCGCAGGTCGCCGAAAGCTATTACGCGCTGCGCACGGCCGAAGCCCGGCTGCGCATCGCCCGCGACAATACGGCCATCCAGAAGCGCAGCTATGAGATCACCGAGCGCCTTTTCAAGAGCGGCGAGACCGACGAACTGGACCTGCAGCAGGCGCGCACGCAATACCTTGGCACGCTCAGCACCATTCCGGAGTTCGAAAGCCAGATCGCGCGCACCCGCAACGCGCTGGCGGTGCTGGTCGGCAAGCCGCCGGGCCCGATGCCGGAGCTGCCCGACCTGGCGCCACGCGAGGCCGTGATTCCGCTGATCGACCGGGCGGTGCTGCAGGACGTGCCGGCCAACCTGCTGCTGCGGCGACCGGACATCCGTGCCGCCGAGCTGCGGATCGCGGCGCAGTCCGCGCAGGTGGGCGTGGCCAAGGCGGATCTTTACCCCTCGTTGACGCTGTTGGGCAGCATCGCCTGGACCGCCACGTCGCTGGCCGGCACGTCCGGCGGCGCAGCCCTGCTTGCCGGCCCCAGCCTGACCTGGAACGTGTTCGACCACGGCCGGATCACCAACACGGTACGCCTGCAGGACGCGCGGCTGCAGCAGCTCATCGTCATCTACCAGGACGCCGTGCGCCAGGCCGCGCGCGAGGCCGACGACGCCGCCACGGGACTGGTCAAGGCGCTGGAACGCGACGGGATCCTTTACGACTCGGCGCTGGCGGCCAAGCGCTCGTTGACGCTGGCCACTGCGCTCTACCGCGAGGGCTATTCCGACTTTCAGCGGGTGCTGGATGCGCAGCGCGCGCTGGCAACGCAGCAGGACACCTATCTGGTGAACCGGGGCAATGCCGTGCGCGACCTGATCGCCCTGTACAAGGCAGTGGGCGGCGGCTGGTACAGCGATCAGCCGGTCATCGATCCGGCCACGCAAGAACAGATGCAGCGGCGCACCAATTGGGGCGACCTGCTGTCCGAGGCCGGGCGGCCCGCGCCGGCGCTTCCCAAGACCACGAGGCGATCCGATGACTAGTCCCAGGCCCGCGCCCCCGACGGCCAGCGCTGCGCCCGCCGCGAGCCCTGGCTCGCCTGCCCGCGATACGCCGGCACGCCCCGCGCCGTCCGAGCCGCCGCCGCCCGCCCCGCCGGCCGCCCCGCCGCCCCCCGCGGATCCCGCCAAAAAGGGGGTCCGCTGGGTCCTCGTGGTCATCGTCATCAGCCTGGTCTGGTATCTGCTGGCGGACCGCTACACGCCGTACACGCAGCAGGCGCGGGTGGAGGCCTTTGTGGTGCCCGTGGCGTCCGAAGTGGCGGGCCGGGTGACGCAGGTACATGTGCGCAACAATCAGGACGTGAAGTCGGGGGCCGTGCTGTTCGACATCGACCCGGAGCATTACCGGATTGCGCTCGACCGCGCCCGGGCGGACCTGGACGCCACACGCCGGCAGATTGGCGCCAGCACCGCCGGCATCGATGCGGCGCAGGCGTCCCTGCGCGCGGCGCAAGCCAATGAAGTCCGCGCGCGCCAGGACAGCACCCGGCTCGAGCGCCTGTACCGCGACGACCAGGGCACGATATCGCTGCGCCGGCTGGAGATTGCGCGGGCCAATCTGGCGCAGGCGGTCAGCCAGGTGGCGGCCGCGCGTGCCGAGGTGCAGCGGGCGCGCGAACAGGAAGGCGGCAGCGAGGAAGACAATGCCAAGCTGCGCAGCGCCGCCGCCGCCGTGGAAAAGGCTGAACTGGACCTGGCCAACACGCAGGTGCGCGCCCCCGCTGCGGGCCTCGTCACCGACCTGCGGACCGACGCCGGCCAATTCGCCGCGGCGGGAAAGCCCGTGATGACGCTGATCGCCATTCACGACGTGTGGATCAACGCGGAAATGACCGAGAACAACCTGGGGCACGTCGACCCCGGCACGCCGGTCGCCATCATCCTGGACGCGCTGCCCGGGCAGGTGTTCGAGGGCCGCGTGCGCAGCGTGGGCTATGGCGTTAACGTCGGCACGCCCACGCAGCCCGGCAGCCTTCCCACAGTGCAGAACAGCCGCGACTGGCTGCGGCCCGCCCAACGCTTCCCGGTCGCCATCGACCTCGATCCCGGACAGCTTCCGTCCCTGCGCGGCATCCGGGTGGGCGGCCAGGCCGAAGTCATGGCGTTTCCCAACCCCGGCAATCCGCTCAACCCCCTGGGCCGCCTGTACCTGCGGCTGATGAGCTGGCTGTCCTATGCTTACTGACACGGCCCCCGCCCCTCGCGACCCCCGCGGCCAGCGCGCCCTGCGCCTGGGCGTGGGGACGGCGCTGTGCCTGGCCATCAGCTTCGGGCTGGACATGCCGATCCCGATGATCGCGCCGGTGCTCGGGGTGTTCCTGCTGGCGCAGATGAACCGGCCGCTTTCGTTGAAAGCCGGCCTGGGCCTGGCCCTGGTGGCGATGTTCACCACGGGCAGTGGGCTGTTGCTGATTCCGCTGCTTCGCTACTACCCGGCCGGCGGGGTGCTGATCGTCGGCCTGTGCCTGTTTCTGGCGTTTCGCCACGGGCTGCGCGGCGGCAATAATCTGGTGTCGACGTTCCTGATCATCGGCCTGACCATGATTTCTGCGGCAGGCACACTGGACTTCGGCCTGGCGGTAACGGTGATCGAGGCCCTGGTCAAAGCGCTGCTGCTGGCCGCCCTGGTGCTGGGCGTCTGCCACGCGCTGTTTCCCGAACCGCCTGGCCTGCCCGCGCCACCGCCCCCGCCTGTTTTGCCGGCCGCCGAGGCAAGCCGCATGGCCCTGCGCGCGGCGCTGGTCGTGCTGCCGGCCTTTCTGCTGGCGATGACCGATCCGCTAGGCTACATGCCCATCATCCTGAAGGCAGTCAGCCTGGGCCGCCAAAGCTGCGTCACGGCGGCGCATGGCGCGGCGCGCGAGATCCTGGGATCGACGCTGCTGGCCGGCGTGCTTGCGGTGGGCTTCTGGATCGCCCTGCGGCCCTTTCCCAGCCTGTGGATGTACTTCCTGTGGATGCTGCTGTTCGGGCTGATGATGGCCAGAAAGCTGTATCGGCTGAGTCCCACGCCGCATGCGCCCACTTTCTGGCTGAACACCCTGATCACGCTCATCATCCTGCTGGGCCAGTCGGTGCAGGACAGCGTGGCGGGCAAGGACGTCTACACCGCCTTCGCCGTGCGCATGGGGCTGTTCATCGCCGTCACCCTGTATGCCTGCCTGATGCTGCAGTTGCTTGAACCCCGGCCGCGTGCGCCCCGCAAGCCGGGCGTATTTTCCTCACGCCGCCGTATTTCCGGAACTTGATTCACATGCCTTGAATTCCCCCGCCTCATATTCCACCCCTTGCAAGGAGACCGCCATGAGTGTCCAAGACCTGCCAACCCAACCCGCGCCGGCAATGGGCTGGCGCTTCAAGTGCGGAATCGGAATTTTCATCCTGGCCTTCGCGCTCTGGTTCCTGATTCCCATCGGCGCCGCGATGGACATCCCCGGATCGCGCATCGCGGCACTGACCGGCGCCATCTTCATCGCCAACAAGGTGCTGCTCATTACCTGCATCGCCGTCATGGGCAAAGAGGGATTCCAGCAACTCAAGGCCATCATCGGCGGTCACGCGAGGAAGCTGGCGCCCGTGCAGAAGGTCGGCCCCGTGCGCCACGCCATCGGCATGGTGATGTTCATCCTGCCGCTGCTCACATCGATGCTGGAACCCTATGTCGACCAGATCTGGCCCGGGTTCCGGCCGCGGCTGTGGCAGGCGCAACTGCTGGGCGACGTCATGCTGGTGGCCAGCTTCTTCGTGTTGGGCGGCGATTTCTGGAACAAGCTGCGCGCACTGTTCGTGCGGTCGGTCTAGTCATCAGCCGTCACGTGCCGCCCTTGTCCAGATCCGGCGCGCGCGGCGCCGCAGTGAGCCGCGCCGCCATGAATTCCAGAAACTCCTTGGCCAGCGGCGGCAAGGTGCGCCCTTGCAGCGTCACGGCCTGGATGCTGCGCTGGCGCATTTCCGGGTTGCTGAACGGCACTGCGGCCAGCGCGGTGCCCTGCGGATCCCCCATCAACGTCAGGTAGCCCGTCAGCGCCACGATCCGGCTGCCCGGCAGCATGGGCAGGAAGGCCGCCGAATTGTTGGACACGTAGGCCGGCTCGATATGCAAGCCGGCATTGGCGCACGCGGTATCGAAAAGCTGCCGCACGGTGGTGCCCTTATCGCCAACCGATACGGGCACTTCGGCCAGGTCACGCAGGCTGATCGCACGGCGCGCGGCAAGCGGATGCTGCCGGCACATCACCGCGTAAACCGGCGCGCGCGTCAGCAGTTCGGTCTTCAGGCGATCGTCCTGCGCCACCGTGTAGTGCAGCGCGATCTGGGACATTCCCTCGAGAATCCGGCGAATCACCTCCTCCGGCCGGTCCACCTGAAGATGAAAACGCGTCTCGGGCCGGACCTGCTTGAAGTCGGCCATGCATAGCGGCAGGAATCGGTGTGCGAATCCCTCGCTACAGGCCAGCCGGATCGTGACGTCGCCTAGCGCGCTGCGCCGCCGGATCTCCTTGGTGACGCGTTCGGCCTCCAGCGCGGCCGCCCGGGCGTATGCCGCGAGTTGAAGCCCGGCCTCGCTGAGCGCCATGCCGCGCGCCTGGCGTTCGAACAGCACGATGCCCAGGCTGTCTTCCAGCTTGGCGATCTGCCGGCTGACGGCGGATGCCGCCACGTGCAGGCTGGCCGCCGCGCCTGCGATCGAACCGCAGCGCGCGACTTCCAGGAAATATCTGAGGCCGAGGGAGATCATGGATGGCTCCTGGATGAGATGCCTTTATGGCAACGCAAAGGTGCGAAATATCTAATTGTGGCACGCGTAGAACCGTAATACTTTTGTTTTTCCGTACTGCCCCGAGAACCGCCATGACCCGCGAACAAGCCATTCTCCACGCGACAGAAGCGTATGACAGCGGCGTCCTTCAGGACACCCTCGCGCGCCGCATCGCGTACACCACCGAAAGCGAAGTCTCCACCCAGGGCCCGGCCCAGCATGCCTACCTGTCGATCGAACTGGTCCCGCGCCTGTCGGCACTGGGCTTTTCCTGTGAAGTGCATCGCAACCCTGCCGGGGTGGACCTGCCGATCCTGGTCGCACGCCGCATCGAAGCGGCCGAGTTGCCGACCGTCCTCATGTACGGTCACGGCGACGTGGTGCGAGGCAACGCCGCCAAATGGGACGCCGGCCGGGACCCCTGGCGCCTGCAGGTCGAGGGCGACCGCTGGTACGGGCGCGGCACGGCCGACAACAAGGGCCAGCACTCCATCAACGTTGAAGCGCTGTCGCGCGTCATCGCCGTCCGCGGCGGCGTGCTGGGGTTCAATACGATCTGGCTCATTGAAACCGGCGAAGAAGCGGGCTCGCCCGGCCTGGCCGCGTTCTGCAAGACGCACCGCAATCTTCTGGCCGCCGACGTCTTCATCGCCAGTGACGGGCCGCGCCTGAACGCCGCGCGGCCCACGCTGTTCATGGGCTCGCGCGGCGCGGTCAATTTCGAACTCAAGGTACGGGCTCGGGAACGCGGCTACCATTCCGGCAACTGGGGCGGACTGCTTTCCAACCCGGCCATCCGGCTGACGCATGCGATCAGTTCGCTGGTGGACGCGAACGGCCGCATCGCCGTGCCTGGGTTGCGCCCCCCGCCCATCCCCGCTGCGGTCGCCTTGGCGCTGGCAGACCTGGAAGTCGGTGGTGGCGACGACGATCCGGACATCAACGACTGGTGGGGCGAACCCGGCTTGACCTCGCCGGAAAAGGTATTCGGCTGGAACAGTCTCGACGTCCTGACATTCGGCGCCGGCGACCCCGCCAAGCCCGTGAATGCCATTCCTCCGGAAGCGTCGGCCTGGTGCCAGTTGCGCTTCGTGGTCGGCACCGACTGGCGTGCCCTGCAGGAACACGTGGTCGAACACCTGCATCAGGGCGGCTTCGACGACGTCGAGGTTCGTGTCGGCATGCAGGCGGGCGCGACGCGCCTGTCGCCCGACACCCCGTGGGTGCGCTGGGCCGCCGCCTCGCTGGAGCGCACCACCGGCAAACGGCCGGCCCTCTTGCCCAACCTGGGCGGCTCCCTGCCCAACGACATTTTTGCCGACCAACTTGGCCTTCCCACCCTGTGGGTGCCTCACTCCTATCCCGCTTGCGCGCAGCACGCGCCCAATGAACACCTGCTGGGCAGCGTCGCCCGGGAAGGCCTGGCCATCATGGCCGGCCTTTTCTGGGACCTCGGCACCCAGGGCGCCGACTTGCTCGAACAAGCCTGCTCCCAATCGTCCACCTACGCCTGATCCGACCGAGCCCCATCATGACCGCCAGACTTCGCACCGCCCTGTTGGCGTTGACACTTGCCGCCGCGAATGCCCACGCCGCGTATCCGGACCAGGCCATCAAGATCGTCGTCCCGTTCACGCCGGGCGGCGCCACCGACGCGGTGGCGCGCCTGCTCGCCACCAAGTTGACGGGCAAGCTGGGGCAGCCCGTCATCGTCGAGAATCGCCCCGGCGCCTCCACGCTTATCGGCGCCGAGGCCGTCGCCCGCGCAGCGCCCGACGGCTACACGCTCATGCTGTCGGGCAGCACCACGTACAGCGTCCTGCCCGCACTCAAACCGTCGCTGCCCTACGATCCCGTGCGC
Organism: Achromobacter sp. GQ309; assembly: GCF_059759315.1. NCBI lineage: Bacteria > Pseudomonadati > Pseudomonadota > Betaproteobacteria > Burkholderiales > Alcaligenaceae > Achromobacter > Achromobacter sp. GQ309. The sequence continues at coordinate 971,361 of NZ_JCAXDP010000001.1, read as the reverse complement.
AGCTTCGAGCACATCGGCATCGTCGCCATGGCGCCCGTCGTGCTGCTGGCGAAAAACGCGCTGCCCGCGGCGACGCCACAACAGGCGGCGGAGCTCGCCCGACAGGAAAGCGCCAAAGGCGGACTGATGTACGGCACGTTCGGCTCCGGGTCCGCCCCCCACCTCACCGGCGAGATGTTCGCGCAGGCTGCCGGCGCCAAGATGACGCCAGTGCCGTACAAGGGAAGCGCGCAACTCATGACCGCGCTGATCAGCGGCGAGATCGCGCTGGCCGTCGATACGGTGTCGGCGTCCGCCGCCCACGTGCGCGCCGGCAAGATCCGCGCACTGGCCGTCACCGGCGAGCAACGCATGCCGCAATTGCCGGACGTGCCGACCTTCGCCGAAGCGGGCATGCCGGAGGTGTCGTTCGTCGGCTGGTACGGATTGGTCGCGCCGGCGAACACGCCGACTCCGGTCATGCACACCTTGAACCGGGTAATGGCGGAAATCATGCAGGACACTCAGGTGCGCAAGCGCGTATCGGAACTGTCACTGAATCCGGTCTTCCTGCCAGGTCAGGCTTTCCGCGAGCAGATTGCGATAGAAATCGCAACTTTCAGCGCCATCGCCCAGCGTGCCGGCATAACGCTGGAATGACGGCCGGCGGGACGCCAACCGGGGTCCCGCCCCCATTTCTGCAAATGACTCAGTTCGGATCCATGCGGCTGATCTTCGATCCTTGCAGACCCATCCCCGCCATCAGGCCCTGCTCGCCAAACGGCACCGCGTACACGTCTTGCGTCAAGGTGGTGGTCGAGATGCTGGCGGCGTAGCCCTGATCCACCACGACCAGGCTGGGCCCCGCCCCCAGACTCCACCCGTCGCTCTGATCCAGGTACGCCAGCGCCGGCTCATTCATGAAGAACAGCGCGTACGAAAACTGCTGAGCGCCGGCCTGGAACCCGAAAGACAGTGCAGATATCGAATAGAACCCTTCTACCTGGCCGCGGCGGATCAATGCGCCCGAGCCGCGCTCGCCGCCGACCAGGAAGCCGCCCTTGATGATGTCGGGAAACACCAGCACCGCGACAGCCTGCTTGCCCAGTTCACGCATGCGTGGATCCTGGGAGTAAAGCTGCTCCAGCGCCGCCATCGCGTCGGCGCCGATCTCCGCCGCCGACGCGGCCCGCGCGGACGGTGAGACGCTGACCAGGGCGGAAAAAGTCAAAAGGCTGGCGCAGAGCCAGCCAAGGAACTTCACAGGCAACACGGACGCGCGATTCATACGGCCTCCCCGGTTAAGAAGGACGCGCGCCGATTGCGCGCGTCCGACCTGCCGGCTCAGTATTCGCAGCCGCCCCGCACGTGTCAATGATCCGTTCTTACCCGTGCGGGCGCGTCCTCATACCTTCGGAGGCGTGGTCTCCCGCTCCGGATGGCGGTGTTTGCCCAGCGCCGCGATGAACGCCTGCGGATCTTCCCCGCCCAGCAGCAGACCGCCATCGTTCGGATCGGGATCGATGCCTGCGGCCGCGTAGACCTGCACGCCGTCGCCAATACCCATCAGCGTCTTGCCGTGCCGGTAGGCATCACGCAGGAACTCAAGCGCCCGACCGTCGGCAGCCAGGAGCGCCGCGGCATCCGCGCCGCCCGCCACCACCGCCCCGTCGAACACGCCGGACGGATGGTTGTCCAGCGACGCATCCGCATCGAACGCGCCGCCGTCGGCGGTCTGGACGGGACCAATGCGCTGACCCACCAGCCGCACGACGGCGCCCGCCTGAATCAGCGCGTCGGCCACCGCGGATACGGATTTGCCATCCACGCCTTCAGCCGCCAGGATGGCGACCTTGCGCGTAGCTACGCTGCCGTCGCCCGGCCGCGCGGTCAGGGACAGCGATGGCGACACCTGCACTTCGGGCTTGGGCGGGTTCTTTATGGCGCGCGGCAACGGGTCCGGCAGGGCCATGCCGAGCTGATCGGCCACCCCTTGGGCCAACTCGTCGGACACGTTGCGCAGGGACGCCACCATGCGCTGGCGGATCTGCGGCACGGTCACCTTGCTGAGCTCGAACGCGAAGGCATCGACGATGTGCTTGCGCTCCCAGGCGGTCTGGCTGTCGTAGAACAGCGTGGCCTGGTTGTAGTGCTCGGCAAACTTTTCGGGATGCCCGCGCAATTCGTCGCTCGTCACCGGTTCCGGGAACGACACGAAGCCGTCCATGCCCGCCTGGAACGGGCAGCCGCCGGCCAGCGAATTGGGCTCATAGGCCACCCGGCCGCGATGGATGGCTTGGCGGTGCATGCCGTCGCGCTGGTTGTTGTGCACCGGCGCCAGCGGCGCGTTGATGGGAATCTCGTGGAAGTTCGGGCCGCCCAAACGCGAGATCTGCGTGTCGACGTAGGAATGGATGCGGCCAGCCAGCAGAGGGTCATTCGTGAAGTCCACGCCGGGCACCACGTGCGCGGCGCAGAACGCCACCTGCTCGGTCTCGGCAAAAAAGTTGTCGGGGTTGCGGTCCAGCACCATGCGGCCAATCGGCACGACCGGCACCAGTTCCTCGGGCACGATCTTGGTGGCGTCCAGCACGTCGAAGCTGAAACCTTCGGCCTGATCTTCGGTGAAGACCTGCACACCCAGTTCCCATTCAGGGCCATGGCCCGCGTCGATCGCTTCCCACAGATCGCGCCGGTGATAGTCCGGGTCCGCGCCCGACACCTTGACCGCCTCGTTCCACACCTGCGAATGCGTGCCCAGGATCGGGTTCCAGTGGAATTTCACCAGCCGCGATTCGCCCTGCGCGTTGACGAAGCGGAACGTGTGCACGCCAAAGCCCTGCATCATCCGGTAGCTGCGCGGAATGGCGCGGTCCGACATCGCCCACATCAGCATGTGCGTCGATTCGGGCATGAGCGACACGAAGTCCCAGAAGGTGTCGTGCGCGGAAGCCGCCTGCGGCATGCCATGGTGCGGCTCGGGCTTGACCGCGTGAACCAGGTCCGGGAACTTCATTGCGTCCTGGATGAAGAACACCGGCATGTTGTTGCCGACCAGATCCCAGTTGCCCTCGTCCGTGTAGAACTTCACGGCAAAGCCGCGCACGTCGCGCGCCGTATCCTTGGACCCGCGCTCGCCAGCCACGGTCGAAAATCGCACGAAGACCGGGGTCCGCTTGCCGGCCTCGGCAAACAGCGACGCAGCGGTCAGGTCCGTCAGCGGCTTGTAGCACTCAAAGTAGCCGTGGGCAGCCGAGCCGCGCGCGTGCACGATGCGCTCGGGGATGCGCTCGTGGTCGAAATGCGTGATCTTTTCACGCAGGATGAAGTCCTTCAGCAGCGCCGGCCCGCGCAGCCCTGCTTTCAGCGAGTGCTGGTTGTCGCTGATGCGCACGCCCTGGTTGGTGGTCAGGGCTTGGCCGCCGCCGTCCGCGCGCACGCGGGGCAACGTACCGTCATTCTGGTTTACGCCCGGCGTGGCGGCGTCGCCCGTCTTGTCCGAGACTTCCTTCTCGGACAGCGAGCTTGCGCCCACGGCGGGGTCCACCGTGCCCACGTGTGCGCCAGCGTAGGGACAGCGCGCGGCCTGCTCGCCGTACTCCGCTTCCTTGTTGGCGTTATGGGGGATGGCGCCTGTGGTGGCGCCCACGGCAGCCGCGCGCTGGAGCGCGGGGTGGGTCGGCTTGCCGGCGGGACCGGTGGCCGGACCGCTGTCGGTATTCATGTAGGCGGTGTCGAGCGCGCCGCCCTTTGCTGGCTTCTTGCTTGCCATGATTTTTTTCTCCTTAATGGGTCAGCATCGTTTCGCGCGCCTGCTCGGCACGGGACGCACCAATGGCGGTTTCCACCTTCTTTACCTCTTCGGGCGGCGGCAGCACGGCCGGGAAGCCCAGCGACTCGATCCACAGCTCGCGCGACCAGCCTTGCGTGTGATACAGGTGATGGTCCTCATCGGTAGCCACGGCGTCATAGGCCTGTTTCAGGATCTTGGCTTCTTCGCCCGATTGCTGCTCGGCAATCAGCCCGATCAGCGACCAGTTGGCGTGGTCCTTGGTCTCTGCCAGCACCACGCATTCGGTCGCCACCAGTTGAGCCGCGGCCGGGTCGCCGGCGTTGATGGCCATCTTCATCGCCCGCACCAGCGATTCGCCCAGGTGACGCACCACGTCGCGGCCCGGCGACTTGGCCTGCGGGTCCAGCTTCAGTTGTTCGAACACCGTCAACAACACACGGCGATGGGTGCGGGTTTCTTCCAGATACCCCAGCCATTCTTTCTTCAGGTCTTCATTGATGGCACAGCTGACCGCAGTCTCGTAAATGGCAAGGCCGCCGATCTCGGTTTCCAGCGCCTGGTACAGCAGCTCCTTGATCTGGCGGGCGTTTCCGGCTTTGCGTTTCATGGTTGGGCTCCTTGTCGTAGGTCATCAACGATGCGCACGGCGGGCGATCGCTTCCGATGGAGGCGCGAACACAGCAATTCGCGTTCCCGAGGCTGCGTCCGCCGAACCGGGCAGGCGATTGCCGCCGTGAGAGCAGTGGCGGCCCGGAAGCTGTGCAGAAAATACAAAGCGCTCCAAAGCCGGACGCCGCGCCGATTCCCGTAGAATCGGGGGCATTACCCACAACAGCGCAAGGGCTTCGCGCCACCCGGCAGGCACAGCGACCCGCGCAACAAAGCAGCCGCATGACCATGAACGACCTCTGCGCCATCGCGATGGCCTTGCTGCTGACCTACGCCGGCATGGCTTGCCTGGCGCTTGCCACCCCCCGTCACTATCACCAGGTCTGGACGCGCAATCCGCACGCCGGCCACACGCGCGTCCTGCGCGGCGCCGGGGTCCTGTTGATGGGGCTGGCCATCCTTCCCTGCGTGGGCCTGTGGGGCGACGTGCTGGGGATGGTGGTCTGGCTGGGCTGGCTGTCCGCAGGCGCGCTGCTGTGGTTCGGCCTGCTGTCATGGGCCCCGCGGCCGGCCGCCGGCACGGCGGCGGTCGCGGTGGCGATTTCCCTGCTGGGCGTGAGCATCGGCTTCTGATCCGGCCGGGCCGGCCGCAGGCGCCGGGTGCGACCGATCGCCGCATTGCGCAAATTCACGACGGTTTTCGGCCATTTGATGCGGGTCAACCGGCATCCAGATCCAGCGGTTCCAGCACCATATGTGGTGATAGAGTCTTCGCACTCCACTACATATGGTGCCAACAATGGAAATCCAACACATCCTCAAGCGTGACGGCCGCGTCGTTGCATTCGATAGCGAGAAGATCGCGCAAGCCATGGCGGCGGCGGGCCAAAGCACCGGGGAGTTGGACCTGCAAGGCGCACGCGCGCTGACCGGCACCGTCATCGCAAAGCTGGACGGCAACGTCTGCCCCGGCGTCGAAACCATTCAGAACCGCGTCGAAGACGTGCTGGTCCAGGCAGGCCACTGGCGCACGGCGCGCGCCTACATCGTCCACCGCGAGCAGCACGCCCGCCTGCGTTCGCTTCGCCATACGCTGGTCGACGTCGAAAGCGCCATGGAAGAGTATCTGGAACAGCGCGATTGGCGCGTCAACGCCAACGCCAACCAGGGCTACAGCCTGGGCGGCCTGATCCTGAACGTCGCCGGCAAGGTCACCGCCAACTACTGGCTCTCCAACGTCTTCACGCCGGAAGCCGGCCAGGCCCACCGCGAAGGCGACATCCACATCCACGACCTGGACATGCTCAGCGGCTACTGCGCCGGCTGGTCGCTGCGCCAGTTGCTGACCGAAGGCTTCAACGGCATTCCCGGCAAGGTCGAGTCCACGCCCCCGAAGCACATGTCGGCCGCTATCGGCCAGATCGTCAACTTCCTGGGCACGCTGCAGAACGAATGGGCCGGCGCGCAGGCGTTCAGCTCGTTCGACACCTACATGGCGCCCTTCATCCGCCGCGACGCGATGACCTACGCGGACGTCAAGCAATCCATCCAGGAACTCATCTTCAACCTGAACGTGCCCAGCCGCTGGGGCACACAAACGCCCTTCACCAACCTCACGTTCGACTGGACCTGCCCGGCAGACCTGAAGGACCAGATCCCTTACGTGGGCGGCGAGGAAATGCCGTTTTCCTACGGCGACCTGCAGGCCGAGATGGACATGATCAACCGCGCGTACATCGAGGTCATGATGGCCGGCGACGCGAAGGGCCGCGTGTTCACGTTCCCCATCCCCACGTACAACATCACGCCCGATTTCGACTGGGACCATCCCAATACCGAGCGCCTCTTTGAAATGACGGCGCGCTACGGATTGCCGTACTTCCAGAATTTCCTGAACTCCGACCTGGAGCCGCACATGGTGCGCTCCATGTGCTGCCGCCTGCAGCTCGACCTGCGCGAACTCCTCAAGCGCGGCAACGGCCTCTTCGGTTCGGCCGAGCAGACCGGGTCGGTCGGCGTGGTGACCGTGAACTGCGCCCGGCTGGGCCATACCTGCCGCGGCGACGAAGCCCGGCTGTTGGAGCGGCTGGACTACCTGCTGGCGCTGGGCCGCGACGTGCTGGAAACGAAGCGCAAGGTCGTGCAGCGCTACATCGACCAGGGCCTCTACCCCTACACCCGCCGTTACCTGGGCACGCTGCGCAACCACTTCAGCACGCTGGGCGTGAACGGCATCAACGAGATGATCCGCAACTTCACGGACGATGCCGAAGACGTGACCACGCCCGCCGGCCACGCCTTTGCGGTGCGCCTCCTGGACCGCGTGCGCCAGCGCATGACCGAATTCCAGGAAGAAACCGGCCACCTCTACAACCTTGAAGCCACGCCGGCCGAGGGCACCACGTACCGCTTCGCCCGCGAAGACCGCAAGCGCTACCCCGGCATCCTGCAAGCGGGTACGGACGCCCAGCCCTACTACACGAACTCCAGCCAGTTGCCGGTGGGCTACACGGACGATCCCTTCCACGCGCTGCAACTGCAGGAAACGCTGCAAAGCAAGTACACGGGCGGCACCGTGCTGCACCTGTACATGAACGAGGCCGTGTCCACCGCCGAGGCCTGCAAGCAACTCGTGCGCCGCGCGCTCACCAACTTCCGCCTGCCTTACATCACGGTCACGCCAACGTTCTCCATCTGCCCGAATCACGGCTACCTGGCCGGGCACCACGAGTTCTGCCCCAAGTGCGACGCCGAACTGCTGGCCAAGCAATCGTCTTGCTGCACCCCGGCCTAGCGTTGCCGGGATCCGGGGCGGTGCGCAACCTTCCGGCGCGCGCCGTCCTTTACCCGCCGGGCAAGCGTCCGGCATCACTTTCCGAGGAAAACCTATGCAAACCTTGACCGCTCCCGTCGCCGCGTCCGCTCCCGCTGTCCAACTGGACGACAGCCAGCGCGTGCGCTGCGAAGTCTGGACCCGGGTGATGGGCTACCACCGCCCGGTTTCTTCCTTCAACACCGGCAAACAGGGCGAATTCAATGAGCGCCGCTTCTTCGTCGAACGCAGTGCCTGAAGGCGGATCGCCCCAGGGCAACTCGCAGGCCGGCGGCGCCGGCCGGCCCGCCGCCCAGGCCATTCGCCTGCTGGCGGATCGGCCGGCCTATGCCGCACCGCCGCAGCCGGTTATCCAGCCCCTGCCCCGGCACTCGCCCGCCGTGGGCGGGCTGGTGCCTTTTTCCACCGTCGACTGGCCCGGCCAACTGGCCGCGGTCGTCTTCATTTCGGGCTGCCCGTGGCGCTGTCACTATTGCCACAACGTCGAACTCCAGACGCGCGCCGCCCGCTATGACTGGCGCGAGGTCCGCGCCTTCCTCGAAACCCGCAAGGGCCTCCTGGACGCCGTTGTGTTCTCAGGCGGAGAGCCGCTGAGCGAGCCGCGCCTGCCCGCCATGATCCGCGACGTCAAACGCATGGGCTACCGCGTGGGCCTGCACACCGCGGGCATCTACCCGCTACGGCTGGCCGACGTGCTGCGTCATCTGGACTGGGTGGGCATGGACATCAAGGCGGACGCCAAGGGTTACGACGACATCACGGGCCGGCGCGATTCCCAGCGACCGGCGCTGGCGTGCCTGACGCAGTTGCTGTCCGCCGGACTGGATTTCGAATGCCGCATCACGTGGCATCCCGACTGGCTGGACGAATCGCGGCTGATGGCGCTGGCGCGGGAACTGGCCCGCCGCGGCGTGCGCCAATTTGCGGTGCAGGCCGCGCGCGCCGCGCCCGGCGCACCCGTCGCGCGAGCGCTCAGCAACCAGGCGCAGGGCGAGCTGCGGCAGGCCTTTCAGGAATTCTCCTATCGCTGATCCAGATGCGCAGCCAGGGTGGCGTGGAAGCGCGGCGACACCACGGCGCCCACATTGCAGCGGGACCACGGCGACACCGCCGTGGGATCCACGCTGAACACGCGACCCGGCGCCATGATGACCTTCTCGGGCATCAGCGCCGCGGCCAGCGTCAGCGAATCCGCCACGCCGGGAAACGCAGCCCACAGATACAACGAACTGGTCGGCCGCGTGAACACCTGCGCGCCCAGCGAATCCAGCACCTGCAACGCCTGGCCGGTCGCAGCTTCCAGCCGCTGCCGCAGACGCACCAGATGCCGCTCGTAATGGCCCTCGCGCAGCATCACGTCCACCATGCGCTCGCAATATTCAGAACTGCTGACGTGCACCAGCGCCTTCAGATCGGCCAGGTCGCTTGCCAGCGCGGCGTTGCACGCGATGAAACCCACGCGCAACGCCGCCGAGAAAGACTTCGAGAAGCTGCCGATGTAGATGGTGCGCTCAAGCTGATCCAGCGCCGATAGCCTGACCGACGACGTGGGCTTGAAGTCCGCCAGGGGGTCGTTTTCGACCACCATCAGGTTGTAGCGCTCTGACAGTTGCAGGATCTTGTAGGCCTTGGCGGGCGACATGTCCGAGCCGGTGGGATTGTGCGCGATCGACTGCGTAAAGAAGAGGCGCGGCTTTTCGCGCTGCAGCAACGATTCCAGTGCAACGACGTCCGGCCCGTCAGGCAGGCGCGGCACGCCCAGCATTCGCACGCCGGCCAGCTTCAGCTTGCCAAAGAGCGGGTAGTAGCCGGGATTGTCCACCAGCACCGTCGACCCCGGCGGCAGGAAGTAGCGGATCACCAGATCCATTGCCTCGTTGGCGCCATGCGTCAGCACCAGTTGCGACGGCGTGGTGTTGATGCCCACGTCGCCCAGCTTGCGGACCAGGCTTTCGCGCAGCGGCGCATAGCCAAATCGGCTGCCGTAGCGGAACAGCGCGCCCAGCCCCGTGCGCACCACCTTCTGGTGATACCGATCCATGCGCATGTCCGCCAGCCACTCCACCGGCGGAAAGCCGTCGCCCACGGCGACCGCATCCGGTTGGGTCTTGAGCTGTTCGCGCATCAGCCACACGATGTCCATCGCCCGGCTCAATTGCCCCGGCTCTTCGTCCGCGGCCGGGCGCGCGTGATCGACGTCCAGCACGTAAAAGCCCGAGCCACGCCGGGGTTCGACCAGCCCGCGCGCCACCAGCATTTCAAACGCCACCACGACTGTGTTCTTGGCGTAGCGGTGCAGTTGCGCCAGCTCGCGCAAGGACGGCAGCTTGTCGCCCGCGCGGTAGACGCCGTCGGCGATCTGCTGGCCGATCAGGTTGGCCAGGCTCTCGGCGATGGGCGCCGCGCGCTGCGGCCTGCCCGGCGAATTGGCGTCATCCACGTTGCGATCCCCGTCTTGTCGTTGCCAAAATTGGTGCAGTGCGATGGTACTGTTTGCCCAAACTGTACCTCTGAATAGCGGTACAGTTTACCTAGAATCAGGCCACTCGATTCTTATACGGAGACACGCCATCGTGGCCGATTCACGCCTGCCCAACTTCCGGGCCCTCACCCCCGCCCAACGCCTGGCCTTCATTGCCGACGCCGCCTCGCTTACCGATGAAGAGCGCCAAATGCTGGCCGAGCCCGGCGCGCTGAACCTGGCCCGCGCCGACGGCATGATCGAAAACGTCCTGGGGACGTTCGAGCTGCCGCTGGGCGTGGCGGGCAACTTCCAGGTCAATGGCCGCGACGTGCTCGTGCCGATGGCCGTGGAAGAGCCGTCCGTGGTGGCGGCCGCCTCGTTCATGGCCAAACTGGCGCGAGAAGGCGGCGGCTTCGAGACGTCCAGCACCCGCCCGCTGATGCGCGCACAGGTGCAGGTCCTGGGCCTGACCGACCCGCATGGCGCGCGCCTTGCTCTGCTGCGCGAACGCGAACGCATCCTGACGCTGGCCAACAGCCGCGACAAGGTGCTGATCGAACTGGGCGGCGGCTGCCAGGACATCGAGGTCCACGTGTTCCCGGACACGCCGCGCGGCCCGATGATCGTGATGCACCTGATCGTCGACGTGCGCGACGCCATGGGCGCCAACACCGTCAACACCATGGCCGAGGCCGTGGCCCCGCTGGTCGAGGAAATTGTCGGCGGCTCGGTCCGCCTGCGTATCCTGTCCAACCTGGCCGACCTGCGGCTGGCCCGCGCCCGCGTGCGCCTGACGCCGCAGACGCTGGACACCAGGGAGCGCAGCGGCGCCGAGATCATCGAAGGCGTGCTGGACGCGTACACGTTCGCCGCCATCGACCCGTACCGCGCCGCGACGCACAACAAGGGCATCATGAACGGCATTGACCCGGTCATCGTCGCCACCGGCAACGATTGGCGCGCGGTCGAGGCCGGCGCGCACGCCTACGCCGCCCGGTCGGGCCGCTACACGTCGCTGACCCACTGGGAAAAGGACACGTCGGGCGCACTGGTCGGCAGCATCGAGATGCCCATGCCTGTGGGCCTGGTCGGCGGCGCCACCAAGACCCATCCGCTGGCGCGGCTTGCGCTCAAGATCATGGACGTGCGCTCGGCGCAGGAGTTGGGCGAAGTCGCCGTGGCCGTCGGCCTGGCGCAGAATCTGGGCGCGCTGCGGGCGCTGGCCACCGAAGGCATCCAGCGCGGCCACATGGCGCTGCACGCCCGCAACATCGCGCTGGTGGCCGGCGCCACGGGCGCGGAAATCGACGAGGTCGCCAAGCGCATGGCCGCGGAAAAAGACGTCCGCACCGACCGCGCGCTGGCCTTGCTGGAGGAGCTGCGCGCGTCCCGATAACCCGCACGGCGAGTACCCGAGGCGGCGCCGGTCACCCCGCGCGCCGTCCGATAAACACAGGAGAGAGACATGAAACAAAGCCCTCAGGCGCCGTCCACGCGCCTGGCTGAAGTCTGGAGCGACACCGTGGATCTCAGGCATCTGGCCTGGGCCATCGGCATTGGGATCTCGGTCAGCGTGGCCGGCTTCTTTGCCGCCAGCCGCTGGCTGCGCGGCGTGGTGGCGTCACCCGAGCTCGCGCACGCATACGCGATGCTGGCCGGGCTGGCCGGCTGCGTGCTGGCTGGCGTGATCTGCGCCCGACTGTTCCCGCCCAAACGCGAGGTCGTCGAGCACAGCGCCACGCACGATCCTGCCTGGCGCGCCGAAGTGCTGGCCGAGCTGGCCGAACAGCCCGGCGGCCTGGGCACGCTGGCGGACCTGCCCGAGGCCGTGGTGCGCGAGCTGAAGGAACTGGACCTGTACGACCTGTTCGCGCAGCCCGCGGCGCCCGCCATCTCTGCCGCTGCCGCCGATGTTGCCGACCCCCGGCGCGGCGCCGCCAAGGAGGCCTTGGCATGAGCCCCGAACTGCTTGAACAAATCATGGTGGCCGCGGGCATGGGCCTGCTGGGCGCGGTCGTGTTTGCGGCCATCGGCCTGGTGTCCGGCACCGATGAAACCACGACGCTCGCGCCGCTGACGCTGCTGGTCGTGCTGCTGGGCGTGCCGCCCGCCGGCGTCTTCACGTTCTTTCTGGCGGGCGCGGTGGCCAAGCACATGACGCACGCCGTGCCGACCGCGCTGCTGGGCATCCCGGGCGACACCCTGGCCACGCCGCTGCTGCAGGACGCGAACATGCTGCGCAAGCTGGGCGTGCCGCACATTGCGCTGCGCAAGATGGTGTCCGGCGCCATCGTCGCCGCCTTTGTCGCGGTGCCGCTGGCGGTGCTGTTCGCCGTGCTGCTGGCGCCGTTCGGCGCCGCCATCACCAAGTCCGCCCCATGGATCTTCCTGGCCGCCGCATTGCTGATCGCGTATTTTTCCGCGGGACGCTGGGCGGCGGTGGCGCTGCTGGTGCCGTTCGTCATGGTGATCATTGCGCTGCAAAGCCTGACGGCCAAGTACGGCGTCAAGCTCAGCATCAGCTACTTCCTGGGCATCGCCATCGGACCGCTGATCGCCGACCTGTTCACCGTGCTGTCGCCGCAAGGCCGCGGCAAGATGATGCGCGACAAGGTGCGCACGTTCTCGCTGGCGCCTGACGTAAAAGGCTGGTCGGGCTACTTTCCGAACCCGCTGAAAGTCATGGACCGGGTGCAGACGCGCTGGACGCTTGCCACCGCAGCCGTGTCCAGCGCCACCTTCGTGTTCAGCCCGGTCGCCATGACCGTCGTGCTGGGCGAGCTGGTGGGCTCGCGCGTCAAGCACGCCTATCACCGGCTGACGACGGTGCTGAGCGCGCGCAACGGCGTGACCGAGGCCACCTACATCGCCGAGGCCCTGATTCCGCTGATCGCCTTCGGCCTGCCCCTGAGCCCCGTGGCGGCGGGACCGGCCGCGCCGCTCTTTAACGCGCCGCCGCGGTTCACGGTGGATTCGGCAACCGGCCAGACGCACAACCTGCACAACCTGCTGAACCATTGGGAATTCCTGGGTTACGGCATGCTGGCGGTGCTGCTGGCGGCAGTGGTGTCCTATCCCTTCGCCATGAACTTCGCGCGCCGCGCCGCGCTGTTCGTGTCGCGCCGCGTCAGCCACGAGGCCATCATCGCCACGTTTGTCGGCCTGATCATCGTGATCAGCGTCTGGGAAGGCCAATTCCTGGGCCTGCTCGTCATCCTGACCATGGGCCTCATCGGCGGCCTGCTGTCGCGCCTGTTCGGCTTCAATACCGGCGTGCAGTTCATGGGCTACTACACCGCCGTGCTGTCCGGGCCGGCGATCATCAAGCTGCTGGGATAAAAACGTGACGGATGGGCGGGATCTGTCTGGCCCCCGCCCATTGCCGCACCAATTGATCCTTCGCAAGGCGGCGCTCCCCACGTTGCTCTAGCCTCTGCTCTCTTGACCAGAGGAAAGACTCATATCATGACGTGGTTCAAATCACTCACCCTCGCCGGACGCGAGTTGCTGCCCATCGTGCAGGGCGGCATGGGCGTTGGCGTATCCGCCCATCGCCTGGCCGGCGCGGTTGCCAGCCAGAACGCCGTGGGCACCATTGCCAGCGTCGATTTGCGCCATCACCACGCCGATCTCGTGGAAATAACCGAAAAATGCAATGACCGCGACACGATCGACACCGCCAACCGCGAGGCCCTGCATCGGGAGGTCCGCGCCGCGCTCGATACGGCGCAAGGGCGCGGCCTGGTGGCGGTAAACGTCATGAAAGCCGTGCGCGACCATCCCGCGCTGGTGCGCCAAGCCTGCGAAAGCGGCGCCGAGGCCATCGTCATGGGTGCAGGCCTGCCGCTCGACCTGCCTGAAATGACGGCCGACTTCCCCAAAGTGGCGCTGGTGCCCATTCTCTCCGAAGCGCGCGGCGTTGCAGCCGTGCTGAAAAAGTGGATGAAAAAGGGCCGTCTGGCCGACGCCGTCGTCATCGAACACCCGGGTTACGCGGGCGGCCACCTGGGCGCGGCACGAATCGACGACCTGCACAGCGAACGCTTCGATTTCAAAAAGGTGCTGGCCGATTGCCACGCCCTTTTCACTGAACTGCAACTGGGCCGTGACGCCCCCCGCCTGATCGTCGCGGGCGGCGTCGGCAGCCACGAACAGGTCCGCCACTGGCTCAGCAACGGCGCCGATGGCGTGCAGGTCGGCACCGCGTTCGCCGTCACCCACGAAGGCGACGCCCACGAAAACTTCAAGCGCGTCCTGATCGACGCCGACCCCGCCGAACTGGCGGAATTCACCAGCGTGGCCGGCCTGCCGGCACGTGCGGTCGCCACGCCGTGGCTGACGCGCTACCTGCGCCAGGAAGGCACGCTGCAAGCCAACACCCGTGCCGACCCGCGCCGCTGCAGCCAGCGTATGGACTGCCTGACGCAATGCGGCCTGCGCGACGGCATCGCCAAGTTCGGCCAATTCTGCATCGACCTGAAACTCGCGGCCGCGATGCGTGGCGAAGTCAGCCGCGGTCTTTTCTTCCGCGGCGCGTCCAAACTGCCATTCGGCAATGCCATGCGTTCCGTGCGCGAACTGATGGATTACCTGCTGCACGGCGAGATGCCCGCCGCGGCATAGATCAGCAGCCCCTCTCAGATGATCTCCGGCAGCCGCCGCAGATCATCGATCACTTCAAAGGCGCCCTCGTCCAGCAACCGCTGCCGCTGTTGCGGTCCGTTGTGCGAGGCGCCCACAAACCCCACTGCCCGCATGCGCGCCGCACGGGCAGCGCGCACACCCGGCACGCTGTCCTCGACCACGACGCAATCCAGCACCGCGGCCCGCATCTGCCGCGCTGCGTACAGAAAAACGTCCGGCGCCGGCTTGCCCTTGGCCACCTGCGCAGTGCTGAACACATGCGGTGCAAACGTCTCCCACAGACCCACCATCTTGAGCGCCGCCTCCAGCTTGGTCGGCATGCTGCTGGACGCGACGCACAGGTCCAGCCCGCGTTCCTTCAATACCTTCAGCGTCTCGTGCACGTGCGGCAAGGGGCGCAGTTCGGTGCGGAACGTGCGATCCAGCCGATCGGCATACTGGCGCGCGAAGCCTTCGGGCAACGCGCAGGCGTGCTCTTCCTGCAACGTGCGCCACATGTCCGCATCCGGAATGCCGGCAAAGCGCAGCGCGGCCTCTTCGGGCGTGATGGCGATGCCGTGTTCGGCCAGGGCGCTGGATTGGGCGCGCGCGGCGATGATTTCGCTGTCGATCAGGACGCCATCGCAATCAAAGATGACCAGGCGCGGGGCGGGCGTGTGCATGTAACCTCCAACGTGTTCGGCCGCTCCATGATAGGCCAGCCCGGTTACAGCGAAGCGCCCGCCTCATGACCGGCACCGAGTGACCGACGGCGCGCGCTGCCAGGCCTTGTCAAAGGTTGGTGCCCCCGACGCGCCGCAGCCGCCAGGCGACGGCCACGCCCGCCAGTCCTGCCGCCGCCACGATGAACGACGCGGAGGACCAGCCAAAGCGGTCGATCGCGCCGCCCACCGCCACGGGTCCGATGACCTGCCCCAGATTGCTGCCCTGCATGACCAGCCCCACCGACGCCGCGGTCAACGCCGGACGCGGGGCCGCCTGCGGCGCGGTGCCAAGCAGCGTCGCAGGGATCAGCCCGCCCACGGCCGAGAACAGCACGCACAGCAGAAAGGTGGTCATGGCCGGCAGTGCGGAACCGAAGATCAGCAGCGACACGGCCGCCATCACCGCGCTGGCGCAGGCGATCAGCGTGGACCGCCGCCAGCCGCGTGCAAGCAGTACGCCCGCCCCCAGATTGCCCACCACGTTGGCGGCGCTGGCGATGGCGCTGTACAGCCCGGCCGCCGCCAGCGTCAGCCCCAGTTGCTCCATGAGCAGCACCGGCAGGAAGGTGAACAACGCGAAGAACATCAGGCTGTAGAGCGTGAATGACAGCGCCAGCAACATCGGGCCGGCCGCGGCCATGGTGTCGACCGTGTCCTGTCGTAGCCCCTGCCACGACAGGGCCGCGCCGCGAGGCGTGGGCGGCGCCAGCACGGCGATGCTGGCAAGCGCCACGCCTGCAGCGATGCCCGCGCACCACCAATAGGCGTGCCAGTCATCGAACGCCTGCGAGGCGAGCATCGCGATTGCCATTCCGGCCGGCATGTAGCAGCTCCAGAGTGCAAAGGCGAAATCGCGCCTGCCGCCAGTGACGATGCGCTGCAGCGCGGCAGGCCCCGCCACCGTAATCATCAGGAAACCCAGTCCCTCGATCACCCGGGAGCCCAGCAGCACACCATAGCCGGGCGCCAGCGCGCCCACCGCCGTGCCCGCCGCGGTCGCCGCCAGGCCCAGGATCAGCATGCGCCGGGCGCCAAAGCGCGCGATCACCCCGCCCGCCGCGATGCCGCCCACCATGCCCAATATCGAAAACACCGCCGTCAGCGTGCCAATGGACGCGAGGTCCAGCCCCATGTCCTTGCGCAGCAGCGGCGCGGCGATGATGACCTTGCCCACCTGCAACGCCGCCACGACGCCCGCGCCCACGATGGCCAGCACCGCGCCCCAATGCGGGTGCCCGATGGCGCCTTCCGCCCCTTCAACCTTGTCCATCCCGTCCCTCGCTATCGCCAAGATTCCGGCATCATGCCTCGCAAAATTGATTCCGCGAAGTGATAACCTTTCGACGATCTTGATCGAACAAATAGATCAACCGTCCCATGATTGACGCGCTGACCCTGGACCAACTGCGTGTGTTCGCCGCCGTCGCAGATACCGGCAGCTTTCGCGCGGCCGCCCGGCGCTTGTCCCGTGTGCAGTCCGCCGTCAGCCACGCCATTGCCAACATGGAGGCGCAACTGGGCGTACCGCTGTTCGACCGCACCGGCCATCGTCCCGTCATGACGCCGCAGGGCCAGGCGCTGCTTGCCAACGCCCGCGACATCCTGCTGCGGGTCGATGCGATGCGCGCTCGCGCGCAGGGCCTGGGCGAAGGCGTCGAGCTGGAGCTTTCGCTGGTGGTGGATACGCTCTTTCCGATCGAACGGGCTGGCGCGGCGCTGAACCACATGCGCACCGCGTATCCCTCGGTGGCGATGCGCGTCTCGGTGCTGCCCTTGGGCGGACCGGTCGACGCGCTGTTGGCCGGCACGCACACATTGGGCATTCTTGCAGGCGAGCATTTCCGGCATCCGCGCATTGCGGTGCAGGCGCTTGGCGCCATTCAGATGGTGGCCGTGGTCGGCGCTTCGCATCCCCTGGCGCAGACTGCGCGCGCCGGCCGCGCGCTTACCGCGGCGGACCTGGCGGATCACCTTCAGATCGTGCAATCCGATCCCTCGTCGCTGTCGGAGGGCCGCGACTTTGCCGTGCTGTCGCCGCAGACCTGCCGCGTCAGCGGCCAGGACACCAAGCACGCGCTGATCCTGTCCGGGCTCGGCTGGGGCCGGCTGCCGCTGTGGCAGGTCGAGCGCGACCTGGCCGAGGGCCGCCTGCTGCGCGTGCCCACCGCCAGCCTGGGCCGCGACAGCCAGGTCACCACCGAAACCTATCTTGCGCACCGCATCGACCGGCCGCTGGGACCGGCCGCGCGCGCGCTGGCCGCGGCGCTGCACGCTGGCATTCACCCCTGAGCCTTGGGCGGCTGCGCGTAGCTCACCCCCATGCCGGCGCGCACGTCGTTCTGGATGCCATAGGGCGCGATGGGATAGCGCAGGCCATTGGCCGCCAGCGCCTTCATGCCTTCGATGGCAATCGGCAGATAGCGGGGAGGCAGCGCCATCAGCATTTCTTCGTCGGGCACGCCGCCATAGCGGCGTTCGGCAAAACAGGGCAAGGACAGGCTGGGTTCGCCCGTAGCAAGCGCCCTGCCCCAGGAATCCGCACAGGCGGTTTCCCCCACGACGCTCCAGTCAAAGCGCTGATAGTTCTTCCATTGCAGGCCGTTGATCAGGATGATCATCTGGCCCGGCGTGGCGTACACGAGGCAGATGTCCGGCGGGTCGAGGCGACCGTTCGCCAGCGGCGACACCACCATGGCGCGGTACTTGCCCGCCGGCACACAGGTCAGCGCCTCCTGGCGCGCCCGGGCATCGGCTTCGGTCGCGTGCCAGACCCCCACATATTCCTTGCCGCGCTTCCAATCTTCGTCCTGCGGCCCCAGCCCGATGACCGCGCGGCATTGCGCGCCGACCAGATCGTCGCCCGTAATGCCGACCGTCCAGCCCAGCCTTGCCGCCATGCCCACGATCTGGTCCGTGGTGTGCGTGGCCTTGGGCCGGCGCAGGCCCTTCACCCCCGCCATGTCGGCTTCGTGCTCGTAAAGCTTCATGCCGATGACGGTGGTCTTCAGCCGCAGCAGCCGGTTCAGGTCGTCGACCAGCGCCGCCCAGTCGAGCGCGGTTTCCTGCCTTGTCTCTTCCATGTTCGTCCTTTGGACTGTTGTTTGCGGTCTGGTCGGCCGAAGGCCTGCGTTGCCGCACGCGGTCAAGACTACAACGCGTCAGGCGAACCCGTCGATGCCCCGCATCAGCGCCGCCGCCATGCGCGGCTGGCGCAACTGGTCCAACCACCAGCGCAGCGCCCGCCCGTCGTGATCGCCGCGCCAGGCGAGATACAGCAGGTTGGGCTCGCGCGGCGTCTCGGTGGCCATCTCGACCAGTTCGCCTCGCGCCAGCAGCGAGGCCACGCGGTGGCGCGGCACCCAGCCCACGCCGAGGCCTTCGCGTTGCGCCAGGATTTTGGCGCGCATGCTGGGCACGGCCAATGTCGCCTGCCCGCCGACCCTGCCGTACCCGCGCGCCGACGAGCCGCGCGCCGTGTCGGCGACGACGACGGCGCGATGTTGCTGGATCTGGTCCTGGCGCAACGGCCCCTTTGCCTTGGCCAGCGGATGGCGCGGTGATACGGCAAACAGCCATTCCATCTCGCCCAACGCCGCCCATTGCAGGTTCGGCATGGTCTGCTGCTCGTTGGTCGCGCCCACAATCAGGTCTGCCCGTCCCTCGCGCAGCGCTTCCCACGTGCCGCCCAGCACTTCGTGCGTGAAGCGCAGCCTTACGCCTGAATCCAGCTTGTCGAAGGCCCCGACCAGCGGCGCCATCAGTTCAAATTCCAGGATCTCGTCGCTGACGATGTGCAGGCGGTCTTCCCAGCCGCTGGCCACTTGCCGCACGCGCTGCGTGAGCCGGCTGACATCCTGCGCCAGCCGCGCGGCTTCGTCCGCCAGCAATTGGCCGGCGGGCGTCAGTTGCAGCCGATACCCGCGGCGGTCGAACAAGAGGGCATCGAAGCGTTCCTCCAGTTGCCGCGCGGCGTGCGACACGGAAGACGGCGCCTTGCCCAGCCGGGCGGCCGCCCGGGACAGGCTGCCGCTATCGCGGATGGCTTCCAGCAGCGAGAGTTCATTGGCAGTCAGCATCGCGGGCTCAACATAGTGGGCTGTACCTCTGGGGATACACGTTCCGGGCCAAACATGTGCAATTTCTTCGAACGTGTTTGTGCGTCAGATCGTACGACAAACCACCGGGCCAGGCGCAACATGGCTACACCTCACCTCCACACCAAAGGAACCCGTCATGAACCGTTTTCAACAAAAGACCGTCCTGGTCACCGGTGGCACCAGCGGCATCGGCCTCGCTGCCGCCCAAGCCTTCGCCGCCGAAGGCGCCCGCGTCATCGTTACCGGACGCGACACCGCGGCGCTGGAAAAGACCCGCGTCACCCTGGGCGGCAACGCCTTGGCCATCCAGAACACCGCTGGCGCGCCCGGCGCGGCGGCGGCCCTGGCGGACGCATTGGCCTCGGCAGGCGTGCGCCTGGACGCCGTCTTCGTCAATGCAGGCATCGCCAAGTTCGCCACGCTGGCCGACGCCACCGAAGACCTGTGGGACCAGACGTTCGACACCAACGTCAAGGGCGTGTTCTTTCAGTTGCAGGCGCTGGACCCCTTGCTCAATGCGGGCGCGTCCATCGTGCTCAACGGGTCCATCAATGCCCATATCGGCATGCCGGCGTCGTCGATCTACGCGGCCAGCAAGGCGGCGCTGATCTCGCTGGCGAAAACGCTGTCGGCCGAATGGCTGCCGCGAGGCGTCCGGGTCAACGTCGTCAGCCCCGGTCCGGTCACGACGCCGATCTACGGCAAGCTGGGCCTGGACGCCGACACGCTTGAGAAGACAGCCGCCAGCATCCAGTCGCAGATTCCGCTGGGCCGCTTCGGTACGCCGCAGGAAATCGCCGCAACCGTCCTGCATCTGGCTGCGCGCGAATCGGCCTTCATCGTGGGCACGGAGATCATTGCGGACGGCGGGATGAGCCAGCTTTGAACCGGCGCCGGGCCGATGGCCGGGCGGTGCTAGGATGCGGGGCATGACTTCGATCCTGCACGCCCACCCCATCGACCCCGCCGTCCGCGAACGCGTGATGGCGACCCTGCAAGACATCGAGCAGCGCCACGACGTGCGCGTCCTGCTCGCCTGCGAATCCGGCAGCCGCGGCTGGGGCTTTGCCTCGCCCGACAGCGACTACGACGTGCGCTTTCTGTACGTACACAAGCTGGACTGGTATCTGCGCGTGGCGCCGCAACGCGACGTTATCGAGCTGCCGATTGACGACGAACTGGACGTCTCGGGCTGGGAGCTGCGCAAGTCTCTGCAACTCTTGCGCGGCTCGAACCCCACGCTTTTCGAGTGGCTGGATTCGCCCATCATCTATCGCCAGGACGACGCCGTCAGCGCGTGGCTGCGGCATTTCCGCAGCGCGTACTTCTCCAGCACCAAGGGGCGCTGGCACTACGTTGCCATGGCCGGCCGCAACTTCCGCGAATCGCTGCAGGGCGACACGGTTCGCCTGAAGAAGTATCTGTACGTCCTGCGGCCGGTGCTGGCCGCCCAATGGATCGACAGAGGCCGGGGCGTTCCGCCGATGCGCTTTGCCGATCTGGCCGACGTCATCATCACCGACGCCGCGTTGCGCGCCGAGATCAATGAACTGCTGGCCATCAAGATGGCGGCGGGCGAAGCCGAGCACGGTCCTCGCTTCCCGCTGATCCACGCGTATCTTGAATCGACCTTGGCCGAACTGGAAAAAGCGCCCTACTTCGACCGGCCCGACGGCCAGACCGAGACGCTGGACCGGTTTTTGTATGAGGTCGTCACGGGCGCGCCGCTGACGTATTGAGGCTTTGCTTCCCAGCTCGGCGCATCCCGAGCCACTGATGCACCGGCGAAGGCGAACGGAGATTTGTGTCCGCTAAGGCCCGATTGAACGCAATGCGCGCTTGCAGATTCGTGCGGTCGCGTCGCTGGGCGAACCCGCCGACCATCGGGCGCACACTTCGCGCACCCACTGCGGCTGATCCTTGCTGGCGTCGTTGAGCCAGTTGGCCACCGAGTCCTGTACGTAAACGGACGGATCGGCCCGCAACGGTTCGAGCAGCGGCAGCGCGATGGCCGGATCGGCCTTCAGCGCCGCGATGTGCGTGCACCAGACCCCGCGCGGGCGCAGCGATTCGCTGGCAAAACGCCGCCCGCGCTCCGACGCATGCCGCGTCCAGGGCCGCAGGCATTTGACCGATGTTTCCAATTCCGCCGCCAATTTCGGCCGGACGGCCAGCCATGCCCATTCCCGCACACCGAAATGCGCATCGTCGGCCAACGGACGAATCAGGTCGAGCCGTTCTTGCACCGCCACCCCCGGTAACGCACCCACCATGAAGCACGCCCAGCCTCGGACGGTATCGGACGGATGCGATTGCAGTTCGGCGATGGCCTGCGGCCCCACGCTGTCCAGCAATATGCCGGCCGCTCTCGCCATCCGCCGGGAGATTCCGGCCGCCTTGTCTTCGCGCATCAAGGCCAGGCGCTGAGCGCCTACCTGAGGCACTGCTGCCTGCATCAGAATCGCGAAGTCCACCGCAAGGCATTCCGTCAGCGTGGCGGCCGGCGCGCCTGCATTCAATTGCGCCAGCCGAGCCGGTGCAATGTCCTTCACGCCTCGGCCTGGCGGTTTGTCCGCAACACGGAGACTTTTACTCGGCGCGGCTGGCCCCTGCTTGCTCGTCGTCTTGCTCATTCTTGACCTTCCTGCCTGGCAACCCGGCCTGCATCCGTACCGCGCCACACTTTCGTCAGCAACCCGCCAAGCTGCCGTTGCTCCGCACCGGTCAGCCCGTCAAAGAGCGAACCGATCCATGCCGCGTGCTCCTTGAACAGTCTGCCCGCCATCGCCCTGCCCTTGGCGGTCAGCATCACGGCAATCTTGCGGCGATCCGCCTGCCCGCCCTGGCGCTCGACAAACCCATCCCGCTCCAGCCCATCCACCAAGCCTGTGATCGTTGCGCGCGTCACGCCCGCACGTGTCGCCAGTTCATGCGGCGGCAACCCGTCTGGCTGGCCGTGCAACAGGAACAGCAGCACAAACTTGGCTTCAGACAACTGCTTGGGCGCCAGCCGCATTGCGCAATCCCGGTCGATGGCGCCGGCCAGCGCAAGCACCTGAAAACACAGGCGAACGCCGTCGGCAGACGGCAATTCCCGGCGGGCAACTTCTTCAAGCAAGGCGTGATGTTTGGGTTCCAGCATGATCGGAAAGGGATTATTCATATGTGGCCGTATAGTATGGCGGTTAATCGTTTTACGCAAATGTGCCGCAAGGAGCCGGTATGATCGAGGGCTTTTCAACTTCCGCTCGCAAGGAACCCAGCAGCATGTCCGACAACACCAAGCCCTTCGACGTCCAGAACTTCATCGCCCAAAGCATGGAAGGCATGCAGGCCGCCACCACGGCGCATTGCGCGACCTGGCACCTGGACGAGGCCGAGCAATGGTCGGTGGACATGGATAGCGGCCTGATCGTGTTCCAGTTGCCGGGTGGCGTCGTCGCCACCGCGCCGGTCCAGATCATCGGCACGTCCAACAGCGAGGACGGCAGCTTCCTGTGGGGCTGGGACCATCCGTCCGTGCCGGCCGAGATGGCCGAGCACGCGCAACTGGCGTTGGCGTTCGGACGTGCGCATGGACTGCCCGCCTACACCGAACGCAAGGTCGACTGCGACGACGCCCAGGCCTGGGAGTTCACCGCCGTCGCCATGCGGCTGGGTGAAGCCTCCGGCTCGTATCGCGCGCAGGCGTCGGAGACGGCGCATGTGTGGATGACATTCGGGAAAGTGTCGCTGTCGAAGGCGGAATGCGAGTGACGGTGGCGTCAGGGGTCATCGGACTGTTGCTGGCCGTCGCGCTTTGCGCGCTGGTGCATGTGGCGGTGATGGCCTTCGCGGGACGTGCGCTGGGCGTGGCGCTGGACGAACTGTCGTTCGGGCTGGGGCCGCGCCTGTTGCGGATGGGTAAGCTCAGCATCCGGCTGCTGCCTGTCGGCGGCGCGGTCCGCTTCCAGACGGCGGGCGACACGATGCCGGCGGATGACGCGGACATTCACCCGCAACACCTGGAAGCGCAGCCGCTCTGGGCGCAACTGTTCATCGGCGCTTCCGGCTGCCTCGCGCTGATCGCGTTGGCGTGCGCGCTGCTCGGCGGCATGGCGGGCGTGCAGGCGCTGACGGGTGGATTTGCGAACATCATCAGCGGCGCGCTGTCGCCGCTGCACACGGCGCAGGCGCTGCTGGCGCGCGTGGATGCCGCCGCGCACGGTCTGCCATTTTCCACGTTGCTGGGCCTGACCGCCGCCACTACGGCAGCGCTGAACCTGCTGCCTTTGCCGGGCGCGAACGGCGGCTACCTGTTGGGCGCGCTGGGCAAAAGCGCCGGCTTGGGCAAACATTGGCCGGCATCCGTTACGCAGATGCTGCTGCTGGCTTATGTGGCGCTGGCGGCGTCCTGGCTCGTCGCGGCCGTGGTGTATCTCAGCAATGGTGTCTGACACCCGAGTGAGCTGGTGTCTGACACCCCGGCGAGATGGCCGTCGGATTGCGGCGGCATCTCATGGGTGTCAGACACCTCCCCTCCCCTTGCGACTTGCTCTCACCGGCATCAGACACCTTCGCGCCTTACCGATACAGCACCGTCGGCAGCCACATGCCGATCGCCGGGAACATGTACAGCAGGAAGATCGCGACGACCTGGATCCCCATGAACGGCATCATGCCCAGGAAGATCTGATTCAGCGTCACGTGCGGCGGCGACACGCCCTTCAAGTAGAACGCCGACATCGCAACCGGCGGGGACAGGAACGCGGTCTGCAGGTTCAGCGCCACCAAGAGCCCGAAGAACAGCGGATCGATGCCGAACGTATTGAGCAGCGGCACGAAGATCGGCATGAAGATCACGATGATCTCGGTCCACTCCAGCGGCCAGCCGAGCAGGAAGATGATGATCTGCGCCAGCAGCAGGAACTGAATCTGCGTTAGACCCAGCGACAGCACCCATTCCTCGATGATGCGCTGGCCGCCCAGCAGCGCGAACGCCGCCGAGAAGATCGATGACCCCACGAACAGCCAGCACACCATGGCGCTGGTCTTCGCCGTCAGGAACACCGATTCGCGCAGCACCGGCAGATTCAGCCTGCGATACGCCAGCGCCAGCAACGCCCCGCCCATCGCGCCCATGGCGGCGGCCTCGCTGGGCGTGGCCAGGCCAAAGCCGATCGAACCAAGCACGGCCGCGATCATCACCGCCAGCGGAAAGAACGATGCCATCAGCATCTTGAAGATTTCCAGCCGCGCCCACGTCAGCGCGGCGTAGAACACTGCCAGCATCACTGCGCAGACGCCTGCAAAGATCCAGAAGCCGGTGGGCGCGGGCTTGCGGGCGTCGGCCGTGTCGGGTGCAGCCTGCTGTGCAGGTGCGGCCGCGCCTGCTGGCGGCTGGGCGGCGGGCGTGCCCGGCGGTTCGCTCAAGCCCGACGCGGCGGGCGCGCTACCCGGCGGTTCGGCAAGTTCATTGGACGGGGCTTCGGGCAGGTCATTGGACGGCGGCTCGGCCAAGCCGTCCGTGGGCGGTTCGCTCAACCCAGAGCCGGAATCGAAGCCGCCCGAGCCCAACTGCAGTTCGGCGGGAATCTCGTACTCCACAGCGGGCTTGGTCAGCGCATGATGCACCACCGCCAGCATCAGCACCGTGACCAACAACGGCGTCACCGCCATCGCCATATTGCGAGTCAGATAGCCAAACGACACCGCGCTGTTGCGCCGGCCCTTGAACATGGCGGCCAGCATGCCCGATACGGCGCGCGTGTAGGGGCCCGCGGCAAGCGCTGCCGTCCCGGGCGACAGCGGCACGCCACGCTCGCTTTCTGGCAAAGGCGGCGCCATGTCGGGCCGCAGCTTGGCCACGATGATGACGTACACCATGTACAGAATCGCCAGCATGAGCCCGGGAAAGAGCGCACCGGCATACAACTGCACGACCGACACGCCCGTGGTGGCGCCGTACACGATCAGCATCACCGACGGCGGCAGCAGGATGCCCAGACAGCCGCCCGCCGTGATCGAACCGGCCGTCAGACGCACGCTGTAACCCGCCTTCAGCATGGCCGGCATTGCCAGCAACCCCATCAGCGTGACCACCGCCCCCACAATGCCTGTCGCCGTCGCGAAGATGGCGCACGTCGCCAATGTGGCCACCGCCAGCGCGCCGGGCAGCCGCGCCAGCGCCAGATGCATCGACCGGAAGAGCTTTTCGATCAGGTTGGCGCGCTCGACCAGATAGCCCATGAACACGAACAGCGGAATCGAAATCAGCGAATCGTTCGTCATCGTGGCGTACGTGCGCTGCACCATCAGGTCCAGCGTCTGTCCGAGCGACCGCCCCGGATCCGAACTCTGCATGTAATACGCCAGGAACGTGAACAGCACGCCCATGCCCATCAGCGTGAACGCCGTGGGAAAGCCCAGCATGATCGCCACCACGATCAGGGCCAGCATCAGCAGCCCGATGTGGCCGGTGGTGAGGTTGTCCCACGGCGTCAAAAACGCGATCATCAGCAGCACCAGCGCGATGCACGACAGGCCGAACCACAATGCCTTGTGGATTTTCATCGCTGGGACTTCCCGGAGTTGACGTAACGATCGAGCTTGGCGATGTCTTCGTCCTTCACGTGCACCATCTCCTTGAGCTTGTCGACGTCCACTTCCTCGACGTCCTCTTCACGCGACGGCCACGCGCCCTGCTTCAGGCACAGGATGCAGCGCATGACCTCGGCCACGCCCTGCAACAGCAGCACTGCGCCGGCAGCGGGAATGAAGGCCTTGAATGGATAGATCGGCGGCCCGTTGGCCATCAGCGAGGAATGCTCGCGGATGGCGATGGAATAGCCGGCGTAGTACCAGCCCGCCCACACCAGGGCGATGACGCCCGGAAAGAAAAAGACGATGAAGAGCAGCAGGTCCAGCCCCGCCTGCACACGCGGCGGCAGGAATCCGTACAGGATGTCCCCGCGCACGTGCCCGTTCTTGGCCAGCGTATACGCCCCGGCCATCATGAACAGGATCCCGTAGTACATCATCTGCAGGTCGAACGCCCAGGCGCTGGGCTGGTTCAGGATGTAGCGCGCCGCGACTTCCCAGCACACATGCAGCGTCAGCACCACGATCAGCCAGGCAAAGGTCTTGCCCACAAGGGTGGAGATGCTATCTATGAAACGTACGATTCGGATCATCGAAGGTCCTGGAGTCGGATCCGCTCAGGCCGCGGCAAACCTGCCGCCAGCGCGCACGGAACCTGGACGCATGGCGAAACCCCGCGCGCCGGTCATGCGGCGCGCGGGTGCGGCGCAGGACGGCGTCAGGCCGGCTTGGTGCTGCGCGAGAAGTAGTGGTTGTAGGCCATGCGGTAGTTGACGGTGGTGTCGCCGTGCCAGCGCCCCACCCGTTCCGCGAACGCCCGCTGCGATTCCAGCACCTTCTTGAACAGCGGATTCTCGGCCGACCGCTTGGCGATCATCTCGTCCCAGATCTTGAGCTGCTGCTGCAGGATCGCGTCCGGCGTCTTGTAGAACTTGACGTTGTGATCCTTCTGCAGCTTGATGTAGTCCTGCGAATAGCGGTTCGCCGCCTTCCAGGACATGTCCGCGCTGGACGCCTGCGCCGCATAGCTCAGGATGTGCTTCAGGTGTTCCGGCAAGGCGTCGTACTTGGCCTTGTTGAACAGCACCTCGAATTGCTCCGCGCTCTGATGAAAGCTCTGCAGCATGCAGATCTTGGAGACGTCCTGGAATCCCAGCGCCAGGTCGGAAGACGCGTTGTTGAATTCCGCCCCGTCCAGCAGGCCGCGGTCCAGCGCCGGCACGATTTCCCCGCCGGGCAGCGCATTCACGGCCGCGCCCATCGCGGTGTACATGTCAATGGCCAGGCCCACGGTACGGAACTTCACGCCCTTGACGTCCTCGACCTTCGTGACCGGCCGCTTGAACCAACCGAACGGCTGCGTCGGCATCGGTCCGTACATCAGGGACTGCACGTTCACGTTCATGGCCTTCTGGATCTCGACCAGCAGCTCCTTGCCGCCGCCGTATTCATGCCAGGCCAGCAGCATGTTGGCATCCATCCCGAAAGACGGACCGGACCCCCACAGCGCAACTGCCGTGTTCTTGCCGTACCAGTAGGCCACTACGCCGTGGCCGCCGTCCAGCGTCCCGGCCGACACCGCATCCAGCAAGTCGAACGCCTTGACCACGGCGCCCGCGGGCAGCACCTCGATCTTCAACTGACCGCCGGCCATCTCGTTGACCTTGTTGGCGTAGTCGCGGGCGAATTCGTGGAAGATGTCGGTCGCGGGCCAGGTGCTCTGGAACCGGAAGGAAATGGGTGCGTTCTGCGCCTTGGCGATGGCGGGAAATCCTAGCGCCGCGACCCCTGCGGCGGCTGCGCCGGAGATGAATTTGCGGCGGCGGGGCTTTGTAACGTGTTGCATGGCTTGTTGTCTCCTGGGGTGGACTACATGGACCAGCGTGTTGTTACTACGGCTGCAAGGGTGTGGCACAGATTGACTGCTGCGAGCCATCCGATGCCGGTTGATGCGTCTGATGCGCAACTTTGGAGTGATTAAACCTGCCTGACAAACGGCTGACAATCAGCTTTTAGTCAGGAATTACCCTAGAAAACGGACTAGCCTGAATTAGCAAAAGGCCAGCAGGCCGCGTGGCGCGGCGTGCTGGCCCGATGCGCTGAAAGGCGGGGGTTATACCGCCGAAAGGGAACCCGTCTCTCCCCCGCCCTGCAACTGTGGCGGCGACGTCACGATCGACGTCAACGCCGGCTCGGCAGGACGCAACGCAGCCAGATCCGGCTTTGGGCGCTGCAGCACGTCCGAGCCCGCAAACGCCTGCTCCATCGCCTGCGCCGCGGCCAGCACTTCACGGTCTGCGCGAAAGCGGCCCACGATCTGCAGCCCGAACGGCATGCCCTTGGCATCGCGCCCGCACGGCAGCGTCAGCGCCGGGTGCGTGGTCAGCGTGACCACATACGTCAGTGCCAGCCAGCGGTAGTAGTTCTCTTGCGCAACGCCGTTGATCTTGTCCGCGTACAGCTGCGTCCACGGAAACGGCGACACCGGCGTGGTGGGCGAAAGGATGAGGTCGTAATCGTCGTAGGCGCGCTGAAAGCGCTTGATCAGGCGCGTCTGCTCGGCCTGCGCCCACGCGCAGTCCTTCAGGCTCATCGCCGCGCCCATTTCGAAATTGGCGCGGGTATTGGGACCCAGGCTGGACGGATCCTTCTCGTAGGCGTCGCGCATGCCCGCCACGAAGGCTTCGGCGCGCAGCACGTCGAAGCACCGGTGGGCCTCGCCCACATCCAGGTCGATCGGATCGCAGGCGGCAAACAGATGCCGCATCGCGGCGATCTTTTCGCGGAAGGTGGCGCGGATGCCGTCATCCACGTCGCACGCGCCGAAGTCTTCGGTGTAGGCCACACGCAGCGAGCCCAGGTCCGCGACGCCGGGGTTCAGGAATTGCAGCGGGTCCAGCGGATAGCTGAGCGGGTCGCCGGCATGCATGCCCGCGGACGCCGCCATCTGCAGGCAGGCGTCGGCCACCGTGCGGCCCATCGGCCCGACCACGGAAATCGGCGTCCAGCCGAGCGGCTTGCGCACGCTGGGCACGACGCCCGGCGACGGCCGGAATCCAACCACGCCGCATTTGGACGCGGGAATGCGGAGCGAGCCGCCGGTGTCCGAGCCAGTGCAGACCGGCAGCATGTCGGCGGCCAACGCTGCGGCTGAGCCGCCCGACGAACCGCCTGCGTTCAAATTCGGATTGAACGGATTGCCGGTCGCGCCCCACACCGTGTTGCGCGAGTTGGCGCCCGCGCCCATTTCGGGCACGTTGGTCTTGGCAGCGACGATGGCGCCGGCGCGGCGCAGGCGCGCCACCAGCTCGATGTCCTCGTCGGGCACGTGGCCGCGATACAAGGGCGAGCCGTACGTGGTCAGCACACCGGCGGTGGGTTCCAGATCCTTCACCCCCATCGGCAGGCCGTGCAACAGGCCCAGCGGCTCGCCCGCCATCACGGCGCGCTCGGCGGCGCGCGCTTCCGCCCTCGCCCGCTCATAGGCGGTGGCGGTCACCGCGTTGATGTACGGGTTCACGGCCTGGATGCGCGCGATGCAGGCCTCCAGCAATTCCACCGGCGAAAGCTGGCGGGCGCCGATCATGCGCCGCAGCTCGACCGCCGTCAGGGATACCAGGGTGTCGTCCAATGCCATCGTCGTCTTCCTTCAGTCGATCTTGATGTTGGCCCGCTGCGCCACTTCACGCATGACGGGCAGTTCCTGCTGGATCAGCGCCTCGCCTTCAGCGGCGCTGGCGAAGGCGGCTTCGAAGCCTTGCGCCTCCAGGCTCTTGACCACCTCGGGCGATTCGACGGTCGCCTTGAGCGCCTTCTCCAGCCGCGTCTTCACGTCGGCCGGCAGACCACGCGGCGCGGCGACCATCAACCACGTATCCATCGCGACCGACGGATAGCCTTGTTCCGCGAACGTGGGCACGTCGGGCAGGAAGGCGGAGCGCTTGGGCGCGGACACTGCCAGGACGCGCACCTTGCCCTGCTTGCTTTGCGGCAGGGCCGCGGCCACGGTGTCGACCGAGAACGGAATCTGTCCGCCGATCAGGTCGGTCATCGCGGGCGAGCTGCCCTTGTACGGCACGTGCGTCATCTTCAGCTTGGCGGCCGAGGTAAAGGCCTCGCCCACGAAATGCGCGGTGGTGCCGGTGCCGAACGATCCGTAGGGCGGCTGATCGTGAGCCGGGTCCTTCACATAGGCCACGAACTCCTTCAAGTCCTTGACGGGCACCTTGGGGTTCGCAAGCAGCGCCAGACCGGTGCGGCCGACAATGCCGATCGGCTCGAAGCTCTTGACCGGGTCGTACGGCAGGTTGGCTTGAATGGCCGGGTTGACCGTGAACGTCGTGCCCGAACTGACCAGCAGCGTGTAGCCGTCCGGCGCGGCCTTGGCGACGAAGCTGGCGCCGATCACCGTGCCAGCGCCCGCGCGGTTTTCCACCACGATCGTGCGCCCCAATTCCTGCCCCAGTTTCTGCGCCACCACGCGGCCCAGCACATCGGTGGCGCCACCCGGCGGGAAAGGCACGACCAGCGTAATCGGCCGGCTGGGGTAGGCGTCCTGGGCCACTGCGGGCGCGACGGCGCCGACGGTGCTGGCAAAAGCGAGGCTGACTGCAAGAAACGAGGTTTTCATGGCGGTGCTCGATGGGGAGGTGGTGGATAAGCGGCGCGTCTGTCGGCGCCTAGTTGCCGGCCGCGAGCGAACGCCCGCGGCTCAGGAATCGGTCATATTCTTCGTCAGGCACGAACAGCCCGCCGGTGGTCCAGGCCAGGTGCGTCGCGCGCGGCAGATGCGCGGCAAGGGCGTGCGCGCGCAGCCATGCGCGGCCGGCGTCGGTGCCGCACAGATGGCGCGGACCGCTGAAACCTGCGGCCGCGGACGGCTCGATGCGCAGGCCTTCGCTGTCCTTCAGGCGCGCCAGGTCGGCGTAAAGCGTGTCGTCTTCAACGGTGTAGACACCGCGCAGTTGCGCGCCGACCGCCGCGTACGCCAGCTCGGACGCCGTCGGAACCGCCAGGCCGTCGGCCTCGGTCACGTTGGTCAGGCCGACGTCGTACACCGACGCGGACGCGGGCGCACCCGGCAGCTCGCCTTGGCCGGCCATCATTCGCACCAGGAAACTCGGCGACTGCACCGGCTCGGCGAAGAAGCAATGCACGTGCGGGCCGTACAGCTGGGTCAGGCCGAAGGCGATCCCGCCCGGCGCCCCGCCCACGCCGCAAGGCAGGTAGACAAACAGGGGATGCTCGGCGTCGACCTGCACGCCCGCTTCGATCAATTGGACGCGCAGGTGCAGCGCGGCGGCGGCGTAGCCCATGAACAGGGACGCCGACCGCTCGTCGTCCACGAAATAGCCAAAAGGATCGGCTTCGACCTGCGCCCGGCCCGCGGCCACGGCCTTTTCGTAGTCGCCCGCGTGCTCCACGACCTCGACGCCGCGCGCCCGCAGACGCGCCTTCTTCCATTCCTTGGCATCGGCAGACATGTGCACGGCCGACCGGAACCCCAGCGCCGATGCAATCACGCCGATGGACAGGCCCAGGTTGCCCGTGGAACCCACGGCGACCTGATACCGGCCGAACACGGCGCGAGCTCCCGGACCGGCCAGCTTGCGGTAATCATCGCCCGGCAGCAGCAACCCTTCGCGCAGCGCCAGCGATTCGGCAAATTCCAGCACTTCGTGAATGCCGCCGCGCGCCTTGATGGAGCCGGCCACCGGCAATGCGTGGTCCGCCTTGATCCACAACCGGCCGGCGTCCGGCGGCAGGCCGATCGCTACCTGCATGGCCGCGGCAGGGAGCAGCGGCGACTCGATCACGCCGCCCGTCTCGGCCAACTCCGGAAACAGCTCGGCGAGCAGCGGCGCGAATCGCGTAAAGCGTTCCTGCGCCGACAGCACCTGATCCATCAGGAAATGCGCACCCGGTCCGCTTGCGGGCGCCGGCATGTCCGGGCCTGTCCACAGCACCGGCTTGGCCTGCCGCAGGGAATCCAGAACGGGGGATTGGGAAGGAGCGTCGGATTGAAACATGGCTGTGGTAGCGAATGGGAAGCGCAAATAATGCCCACATCCTAGAGGCGGCCAGCGCTTTGCAGCAATATCAATGGTTAGAATTCTTCTTTGCGTTTTCCGCAAACCTTGGAGTTGACCATGAACCCCCGCGTCCTGCAGGAGATTTCCCTGCGCTATTTCCTGGAAGTCGTGCGCACCGGCTCGGTCAGTGAAGCCGCGGGGCGCCTGGATGTGGCCCCCTCGGCCGTCAGCCGCCAGATCGCCCGCATCGAACGGGAACTCGGCACCTTGCTGTTCGAGCGCCGCGCGCGCGGGATGGTCCCGAACGCCGCCGGCGAACTCCTGGCCGCGCACGCCAAGCGCATGCAGCAGGACGTGGAACGGGTAGCGGGCGACATCCTGGCGCTGCGCGGCCTGCGGCAGGGCCATGTGCGCATCGTCAGCACCGAGGGCTATGCGTCGGAGTTCGTGCCGGCGGCCATCGCGGCTTTCCGGCAGCACTACGCGGGAATCCGGTTTTCGCTGGACGTCTGCTCGCAGCAGGAGATCCCCCAGCGCATCCGGGACGGCTCGGCGGATATCGGTATCACCCTCAGCCTCACGTCGCAGCGCGACATCCGCGTGGAAGCGCGCGTGCCGGCGCCGGTGCGCGCGATCCTGGCGGCAGACCATCCGCTGGCCGACCGGCGCGAGATGTCGCTGGCGCAGCTGATCGCCTATCCCCTGGCCCTGCCCAGCCCCGATTCCACGTTGCGCCAGCTGATCGACATCAGTTGCAGCCGCCAGCAACTGCATTGCGAGGCGGCGTTCACCAGCCGCAGCATCGACGCGCTGGTCGGCTTTGCCAGCGCGGGCGGCGGCGTCGCCTTTTGTGGTGAACTGGCCATCCGCAACCGCCTGCAATGGGGAAAGATCGTCGCCGTGCCGCTACGCGACCGCGAAATGAACGAACGTCACTTCGAGGTGCAGACGCTGGCCGGACGCATCATGCCCGAGGCCGCCAAGGCGTTCATCGCCAGCATCGCGGAGGCCGCACGGGCAGCCTCCGGACCGGTCGGGCCGGCTTGAGACCGGGCCGGGTAATGCCGGGCCCCAGTAATGCCGGGCCGTGCAAGGCGGCCCGCATAACGCCCGCGATCAATACTGGTAGCGCATCGTCAGCATCGCGCTGCGTCCCGCGGCCCACGCGCCCTGGCTGTAGAAGCCGATCTGGCTGTAGTACTTGCGGTCGAACACGTTGTTCACGTTCAACTGCGCCGACAGGCTGCGGTTGAAGCGGTAGCGCGCCATCAGGTTGGTGATGGCGTAGCTGCCCTGGCTGACGCGTTCGTCGCCGTTCGGGCCGCTGGCGATGGTGTAGACATGGCTTTGCCAGTTCACGCCGCCGCCGATCGTGAGGCGGTTCCAGTCGCCCGGCAACTGATACGTCGTGAAGACGCGCACCAGGCTGCGCGGCTGGTCGGTCTGGATCGCGTTGCCCTCGCCGTCGCTGGCCGTCCAATGCGACCATCCGGCCGCCACGTTCCAGCCCGGCGTCACTTCACCCGACATTTCCAGGTCGAAGCCGCGGCTGCGCGTGCCTTGCGCGGCCGTGTAGGCCTGATTGGTCGTGCCCGGCACTATCTGGCCCGGGTCGACCTGCGCCACGTTGTCCTGGTCGATCTGGAAGATCGCGGCGCTGGCGTTCAGACGGCCCTCCAGCCACTCCCCTTTGATGCCGGCCTCGTACGACTTGCCTTCCAGCGGATCCAACCAGTTGCCGTTGCGGTCCTGGTAGGTCTGCGGATTGAAGATGCCGGTGTAGCTGACGTAAGCGGTGTAGGTGTCGTTGATGTCGTACAGCAGGCCGGCGTACGGCGTGAAGGCGTCCTTGTCGAACTCGGTGCGGCCTTCTCCGCCAAAGCCTATCGAGTTCGTCTTCCACGTGCTGTAGCGCCCGCCCACGATGAGCTTGAGCGGATCGGCCAGGTTCAGGCGCAACGCGCCGTACCAGCCGGTCTGGGTGGTGGTGTAGCGGTTGGCGATGATGGAATCGTTCCAGTCCGGTTCGGGATACGAGCCGTTCCAGTTCAGGAAGTTGCCGACGTCGGCCGCATCGATGGCGGACCGGTAGTTGAAATCGCCCTTCTGCCGGTTGAAGCTGGCGCCGACCACGGCTTCGTGGCGGCGGCCAAACAGCGTGAACGGACCGTTGGCCTTCAGGTCCAGCGCATTCTGTTTGCGGTCGCCCAGATACCAGGCGGGCGACGCGCCCATGCCCAGCCCGGTTTCGCGGTCCGGCCAGCCGTACAGATACAGCAGCTTGCCGTCCATTTCGTTCTTGGAATACGAGCCCACGGCCTGAACGCGCCAATCGTTGTCGAAGCGATGCTCCAGGCTGGCAAACGCGCCCTGCGTCGTGCTGCCCCACGAGGTCCACCGCGCGCCGGTATTCAGCGACCGGCGCCAGTCGGTGCGGCCGCCGTCGGCGTACCAGAGCGGAAAGCCGCCCCAACTGCTGCCCTGCGGCTCGTTGTCCTGGTAGTTGTAGCCCACGCTGAGCGTCGTGCGCGAGGTCAGGTCGGCGTCCACCACGCCGTAGAAGACCTTCTTCTTGTTCTGGTAGTAGTCCAGGAACGAATGGTTGTCCTGGTAGGCGGACACAATGCGGCCGCGCACGGTGCCTTCGGCATTGAGCGGCGTGGACAGGTCGGCTGTCACGCGATAGGTGTCCCAGTTGCCCACGCCCGCGCTCAGGTCCGCCTTGAACTCACGGCTGTCGGCGTGCTTGCGCACCAGGTTGATGGAGGCCGACGGATTGCCCGCGCCCGTCATCAGGCCGGTTGCGCCGCGCACGACCTCCACCCGGTCATAGATGATGGGGTCGACGGACGACTCGCCCGCCGCGTAGCCCACGTCGAATGCCGTGGGCACGCCGTCGTACATGTAGTTGGTGATGCTGAAGCCGCGCGAATTGAACGTGTAGCGCTCGCTGTCGAAGTTCTGCACCGAAATGCCCGGCGTGCTGCCCATGACGTCCGCCAGCGACCGCATGTCTTCGTCATCCATGCGCTGGCGCGTCATCACGGTGACCGACTGCGGCGTCTCACGCAGCGACAGCGACAACCCGGTGCTGGCCGCCGTGGCGCGCGGCGTGTAGGACCCCGTCCCCTCGGTGGTGTTCGGATTGGCGTTCTCGCCCACCACTTGCACCGAAGGCAGCGTCGACACGTTGGCGTCCTGCGCGGCAACGGCCCCCGAGGCCAACGCCAGAAAAACCGCCGCCGACGTGCGGCGCAGCATGAAACGTGGGTGAACGATGTGGCCGCGTCGGGCGCGTCTTTCTGCTTGCATTGGGCTTCCTACCGAGTGGGTCAAAAGGGTGACAAATCGGCAGGAAGTTTAAATGCAAATCCTTCTCATCTCCATCTACTGTTGTTTTTTCCCATGCTTTGCGTCAATCCCGGGTCTTGCCCGGCCGCTGCACCGCGCGCACCTTGCCGCTCTCGCCCCCGCCGCAATAGAAGCGGGCGCCACCGTCGGATTCCAGCCCCGATACGCCAATGCCCGCGGGCATTTCGACGGCCTCCAGCACTTCGCCGGTGCGTGGTTCAAGCCGCCGCAATTCGCTTTCTTCGGCTTCCCACGTGCCGTGCCACAGCTCGCCATCCACCCATGTGACGCCTGTCACGTAGCGGTTGGAGTCGATGGTGCGCAGCACGTTGCCGGTTTCGGGGTCGACCTGGTGGATCTTGCGGTCGCGATAGGCGCCGACCCACAGGCTGCCTTCCGCCCAGGCCAGGCCAGACACGCCCTCGCCGCCGGGCGCCGGGATGGTGGACAGCACCTTGCCGCTTTGCAGATCGACCTTCTGGATCCGGCCATCGGCGATCTGATAGAGGTGCGTGCCGTCAAAGGCCGTGCCCGCATTCGCGGTGATGTCGAGCGAGCGCGACGTCTGTCCGGTGGCCGGGTCCAGGGCAACGAGGCTGTCGCCCGTGGCGAACCACACCTGCTTGCCGTCATAGGTCAGCCCATGGACGGCCTCGACGCCCGGGAACGGGCCATATTCATGGAGGATTTCGGCTTGTGATCGTTTCATGGTGGCTTCCTTTTAGAGGGGTGCTTCCATGCTACTGGGCGGGCAGAATCGCCGGGAGTAACAAGCTTGTCGTGAATCCAGGCACCGGCGGCAGCATCCAGCGCCGCGCGCGCCCCTGGCCGAAGGCCTGCACCCTGCCGGCCTCGGCCAGGGCGTCAAGCGCGCGCTGCACGGTGCGCTGGCTCGATCCGAGCACCAGCGCCAGCGCCGA
Organism: Achromobacter sp. GQ309; assembly: GCF_059759315.1. NCBI lineage: Bacteria > Pseudomonadati > Pseudomonadota > Betaproteobacteria > Burkholderiales > Alcaligenaceae > Achromobacter > Achromobacter sp. GQ309. Next base: position 935,356 of record NZ_JCAXDP010000001.1, on the reverse strand, counting down.
ACTCGACCAGCCTTCGCCATCAGCCAGAAAAGCCAGAAGCGCCCCCTGCTCCGGATCCGCTTCTTCGCCGGCCGGCGCCAGCACCGTAACGTCGCAAGCGCCCGCAGGCGCAAGCGCATAGCCGTGCCGAGTGGCGTGGACACCGGCCAACGGGCGGATCGCGGTGCGCAGGCGGCCCATCTCGACGCGCAGACGCGCACGATGCGTCTCGTCAAAGTAGCGCGTGCGAAACGCCTGGGCGATCAGCGCGTCGCGCGTCACATCCTCGGGCCAGGCGTGCGCCAATGCCCGCACCAGCGCAAACAGCACGGGACGGCCGGCCAGCGCGACAGCCGTTTGCCCACCTCGCACGGCGAACCGGCAGGCATCCACGACCAGCGTGCCGGACGCCAGCAAGGCCTCGACCTCGTCCAGCGACAAGGTGCTTTCGCCGTCACGTCCGATGCGCCGGGCGGCGGGCGCGTCCAATGCCTGCACCGCGTGGGCCACTTCCGCCATCAGCGCCGCAATTCCAGCCCGCTCGGCGCACTGTTCCGCGCGCGCCAGCGCTGCGCGAGCGGCGGCCGCCTGCTGGCGGCGTAGTGCGATGCCCGCGACGATCAGGTCCTGGATGGCCCGCGACGCCCAAGGCAGTGAGCCGGCATCCACCTGCGCGAGGGTGTGCTCCGCGTCTTCCAGCCGTCCCAGCAGCAACTGGCGGCGCGCCGTCAGATGACCGGCATGCGCCGCGTTGACCACGTCGCCGTGCGCCAGCAGCGTGGCACGCGCCGTGTCCAGCGCCTTGTCCGGGTGCCTCAGGTCTCGCGACGCCAGCGCGATCTCGGCCTCGGCAACCACGCAGCGGGCCCGCGCCACCGCTTGCCGCGGACCAAACCCACGGGCGGCGCTACGCAGCAGCGTCCTGGCGCGGGGCAGATCGCCCAGCTGCGCGAAGGCAATGCCGCGCAAGGCCAGCGCGGGTGCGTCGCTGCGCAGCGCCACCTGATTCAACGCGCCTAGCGGGTCGCCTGCGGCCAACGCGCGCGCCGCCGTTTCAATCAGAAAGTCCATGGAAAGTGCGGCACTGCCTGCCCCGTTGTTCTGGCCCGGGCACCAATCTACACCGCGCAGCGGGCTGCTTGCAGGGCTATTGCGCGGACGATACGGGCAGAGACGAACCTTGCGGTGCGCTGGGCGCGGTCAACAGCGGATACGGGTTGAGCGCGCCGCCCCCTGCATAGATGCCGTAATGCAGATGCGGCGGCGTGCCTTTGGCGTTGCCGGTATTGCCCACAAAGCCCAGCACGTCGCCCGGGGCAACGAGTTGGCCCCGGCGGATATCCGCGTAACCGTCCAGGTGCGCGTAATAGTGCATCTGCCGGCCCGGTCCCATCACCCAGACGACCTGCCCGCCCAGCGTGTTTTCGCCGATGCGCGTGACCACGCCTTCGGTCGCCGACACCACCGGCGTGCCGCGCTTGGCAAAAATATCGATGCCCTGGTGCGTGCGCCCGCCCGCCCGCGCTGCGCCCCAGGTATCGGCCAGCCGCCGGGGCGCCACGCCCTGCACCGGCACGGGCAGCGACACGGGCGCGTCCTGCCAGGACAGCCGCGCCATGTGCCAGGGCGCGCGCGCCGCCTCCGGCAGACGCGGCCAGGCCCAGACCGCCAGGGCGGCCAACGCGGCGAGGATGAGAAGTCGTCGGGCAAATCGCCAGGGGGTGCGGGCATCCATGGAACGTTCGACGGCCATGCGGGCCCAGGGTTCCTGCTCGCTGGGCGGCGACACAGTATTGCAGCGCCTTGGACGCAGCGTCCGTGATGCGGCCCCGTTTTGTGACCCGGACGGCCGCCCGGACCGCCTGTACAGGCCCTCTCGGCCCGTCGCAGCGTGTAAACTCCCTCCTTTTTGACTCTGGTGGTATGTTGCAAGCCCCCCAGCGCACAGGTTTAAGCGGCCCGACGCTCATTCGCTTGCTGACTCGCCTGACGGACGCGGAAGTCCAGCAGTCCAGGCAGTCGCTATCCGACCATCTGAGCCAATGGCTTGGCTGGACGGACGCGATCGCCCTGTCGGCGGCCCTGAATACAAGCCCGCCGGTCATTGCGCCCGGCGCCCGCCTGTTCAGCAGCGCCGAAGAACGCGAATGCGTGCGCGTGCGCACCACCCTGGCGGACGCCATCGCCAGTGACACGGCGGCCACGGCCGCCAAGCGGATTGCCCCGGTACCGGCGCCAGCCAAGAAACTGGCTGCCGTCCTGGCCGAGGATGAGTTCGATTACTCGAGTTTTCGCCAGCGGTATCTGTCGTTGCAGCACACGATGGAGACCAGCATTGGCAATCTGCGCAGCCGCCTGCGCGGGATGGTCGCGGCGCGCAATGGCGAATGGACGCGCCTGGCCGTGGTGGACGCGATCATGGACCGCGCGCTGCTGCCCAAGGAGCGGGCCCTGCTCGGCGCGATTCCGAAGCTGCTGCAGACGCACTTTGACCGGCTGCGCAAGGCCGAGGAAGCGGCGCTGGCTGCCGCAGAAGCCCAGGCTGCTGCCGAGGCGCAGGACTTGGCTGACGCCGACGCGCCGGCTGATACCGCTGCGGAGGCGGACGGCAATGCAAGAGCCGACGGCGATGCAGCGGTCGCAGCCCTTGACGCCGCGCCGGCCAACGCGGCGGCGCCCGTCCCGGCAATTACCGCGGGCGCCTGGCTGGACACGTTCCGCGCCGACATGCGCGCCGTGCTGCTGGCCGAATTGGATGTTCGTTTACAACCGGTCGAAGGGTTGCTTGCCGCCCTTCGCACCAGCTAATTAGGACACTATGTCCAAGACTCTGATCAATATCGTGGTTTTCCTGGCCGGACTGGCCGTTGTGGGCTGGATCGGCGCCGGATACGCGGGAACGAACCCGCTGGCGCTGGCCGTGACGCTGCTGATCGGCGTCTGTTACCTGGCCGGCGCGCTCGAGCTGCTGCGCTACCAGCAGGCAACGACTGCCCTGTCACGCGCCGTGACGGACATCAAGGAAGCGCCCGGCAGCCTGGGCGCCTGGCTGGACAAAGTGCCGGCCGGCCTGCGCAACGCAGCGCGCCTGCGTATCGAAGGTGAGCGCGTGGGCCTGCCCGGCCCGACGCTGGCGCCCTACCTCGTCGGCCTGCTGGTTCTGCTGGGCATGCTCGGCACCTTCCTCGGCATGGTCGTCACGCTGCGCGGCACCGGCCTTGCGCTTGAAAGCTCCACCGATCTGGCCGCGATCCGCGCGTCGCTGGCCGCACCCGTCAAGGGCCTGGGCTTTGCGTTCGGCACCTCGATCGCTGGCGTCGCCGCGTCCGCCATGCTGGGCCTCCTGGCGGCACTGTGCCGCCGCGACCGCGTCCACGCGGCGCAACTCCTGGACACCCAGGCCGCGACCACGCTGCGTGTGTATTCGCAAAGCTACCAGCGCGAAGAATCCTTCAAGCTGCTCCAGCGCCAGGCTGAAGTGATGCAACGTCAGGCGGAAGCGATGCCCGCCATCGTCGGCCAGCTGGAATCCATGATGAAGAGCATGGAACAGCAGAATCAGGCGCTGAACGAACGGCAGATCGCCAGCCAGACCGCCTTCCAGGGCAAGGCCGAAGCCGCCTACGCCCGCCTCGCATCCGTGATGGAACAGTCCATGAAGGACAGCGTGGCGCAAAGCGCGCGCTCCGCCGGCGAAGCGCTGCAGCCCGTCGTGCAAGCCACCATGGACAGCCTGTCGCGCGAAACCGCCACGCTGCAGGACACGGTCTCGCAGGCCGTGCGCCAGCAACTGGAAGGCCTGACCGCCGGCCTGCAAGCCGCGACGAGCGACGTTGCCGGCATCTGGAGCCAGGCAGTGGCCGGCCAGCAGCGCGCCAGCGAGGCCATGGCCGAAGACCTGCGCGCCTCGCTCGACCGCTTCGCCCAGACCTTCGAGCAACGCTCAGCCAACCTGCTGGACAGCGTGTCGGCGCGCCTGGAAGCGTCGTCCGGCAACATGTCGCAAGCCTGGACCGACGCGCTGTCGCGCCAGCAGCAAGCCGGCGAGAAGCTGGCGGGCGACAACCTGCAGGCGCTCACCGCCGCGGCCGCCAGCTTCGAACAGCATTCCGCATCGCTGCTGCGCACCCTGAATGCCTCGCACGCCGCGCTGCAAACGGATCTGGCCTCGCGCGATCAGCAGCGTCTGGCCGCCTGGACCGAAACGCTGGGCGCGATGGGCGCCACGCTGCGCCAGGAATGGGAGCAGTCTGGCGCGCAAGCCGCCGCCCGCCAGCAGGAAATCAACAACACCTTGGCGCAGACCGTGCGCGACGTGGCCGAGCAGGCCGCGGCGCAAGCTGCGCTGATGGAAGGCGTGTCGGCCCGCATGGAAGCCGCCGCCATCGGCGTGTCGGACCAATGGACCCGCGCCCTCGCCCGCCAGGAAGAATCCAGCGGCAAGCTGGCCGCGGGCAACCAGGCGGCGCTCGAAGCCGCCACGGCGGCCTTCGAACAGCACGCCGCCTCGCTGCTGCGCACGCTGGACCAATCGCACACCAAACTTCAGGCCGCCTTGGCCGCCCGCGACGAAGACCGCCTTGCCGTCTGGAGCAATACGCTCGGCGCCATGACCGCCAAGCTGGGCCAGCAATGGGAACAGGCCGGCGCGAACACCGTGGCCCGTCAGCAGGAAATCAACGACGCACTGGCCGAGACCGCGCGCGGCATCACCGGCCAGACCGAGGCGCAGGTCCGCTTGCTGCAGGACGTGTCCTCACGCCTGGAAACCGCGGCAGGCAGCGTCACGCAAGCCTGGCGCGACGCGCAAACGCGGCAGGAAGACCTGGGCAAACAACTGGCCGCCGACAACCAGCGCGCGCTGGAAACCGCCGCGGCCACCTTTGGCCAGCATGCCGACGCGTTGCTGCGCACGCTGGATCAATCGCACGCCGACCTGCAAACCGCGCTGGCCTCGCGCGACGAGGAACGTCTGGCCGCCTGGATCGGTTCGCTGACGGCAATGGCCGCCAAGCTGGGCGAGGAATGGGAACAGGCCGGCACGCAAGCCGCCCTGCGCCAGCTCGAAATCAGCGACGCGCTCGCTCAGACCGCCCGCGACATCACTGCCCAGACGCAGCAGCAGGCCGCCCTGCTGGAAAGCGTGTCGACGCGCCTGGAAACGGCAGCCGGCGGCGTCACGCAGGCCTGGACCGATGCGCAGGCCCGCCAGGAAGAAACCGGCCAACAACTCGCCCGCGACAATCGCCAGGCGTTGGAAACCGCGTCCGCCGCCTTCGGCACGCAAGCCGCCGAGCTGCTTCAGACGCTGGAACAATCGCACACTGCCCTGCAAACGGCGCTGGCGGCCAACGACGAGGAGCGCCTTACCGCCTGGACCGGCAAGCTGGCGGCCATGGCCGACGCCCTGCGCACCGAATGGCAGCAGGCCGGCGCACAGGCCGCCGGTTTGCAGCAAGAAATCTGCGACACCCTGAGCCTGACCGCGCAGGACATCACTGCCCAGACGCAGGCCCACGCCAGTGAAACCATCGCCGAGATCGGCCGTCTGGTTCAAGCGGCTTCTGAAGCGCCCCGCGCCGCCGCCGAGGTCATCGGCGAGCTGCGCCAGAAGCTGTCTGACAGCATGGTGCGCGACAACGACATGCTGCAGGAGCGCAACCGCCTGCTCGAAACGCTGAGCACGCTGCTGGACGCCGTCAACCACACCGCCGCCGAGCAGCGCACCGCCGTGGACGGGCTGGTCGCCTCGTCGGCCGACATGCTGGAACGCGTGGGCGCGCAGTTCACCGCGCAGGTCGAATCCGAAACCGGCAAGCTGTCCGACGTGGCGTCGCTGGTCACCAGCAGCGCCGTCGAAGTCGCCAGCCTGGGCGAATCCTTTGGCGCGGCCGTGCAGGCCTTCGGCGAATCGAACGACAAGCTTACGGCGCATCTGCAACGCATCGAAGCCGCGCTGGACAAGTCCATCGCGCGCGGCGACGAGCAGCTTTCCTACTACGTGGCGCAGGCCCGTGAGGTCGTCGACCTGAGCCTGATGTCGCAGAAGCAGATCATCGAGAACCTGCAGCAGTTGGCCGCCCAGCGCGCCACCGCCGGAGCGGAAACGGCATGAGCGAGGATATCGACGGCGGCGTGGAGGCAACGGCGCCCGCCTGGGCCGTCTTCGGCGACCTGATGTCCGTGCTGCTGGGCGCCTTCGTCCTCATCCTGGTCAGCGTCGTCGCGGTGCAGTTGCAGCTGTCGACGCAGCTGGAAGAAGAGGTCAAGCAGCGCCAGGAAGAAACCCATCGCCGTGAAACCCTGGAGCAGGCGCTGGCGGGCCCCCTGGCCGCCGGCCGCGTGACGCTCATCAACGGCCGCATCGGCATCAGCGGCAGCGTGCTGTTCGCGCTGAACTCCGACCAGCTCCAGCCCGAGGGCCGCGAGATCCTGAAAAGCCTGATCGAGCCGCTGTCCGCCTACCTGAAGACCCACAACGAAATCCTGATGGTCAGCGGGTTTACCGACGACCAGCAGGTGCGCGAAGGCAACCGCCGCTTCGCGGACAACTGGGACCTTTCCGCCCAGCGCGCGCTCACGGTGACGCGCGCCCTGATCGACGAAGGCGTGCCGTCGTCAACCGTGTTTGCCGCGGCGTTTGGCGCCGAGCAACCCGTGGCGTCGAACGCCGACGAGGAAGGCCGCGCCAAGAACCGCCGCGTGGAAATCACGCCCATCCCCAAGCCGTCCAACGAAGCGGGTAAGCCCGGTGAACAGTGACGGCAGCCGCGCTGAGAGCCTGAATGCACGTGCGGTGCTGGACGCCTGGCGCGCCAGCGGCGCGGATCGCCTCAACCCGCTGCGCTTTCACCTGATCGACGCGCTGGACCGCCGCGCGGCCGCGTACGACGGCGCGGTGCGTCAGCGGCTGGACGAGCGGCTTGCGGGTCTGATCGCGGCGTATGAGGGGGAGTTGATCGGCGCGGAGGATGCGGCTGCGGATGCAGGCGCTGAGGCTGATGCAGAGGCCTCGCAAGACGCCGTGTGGGGTGGACCGCTGGCCGAGTTGATCGCCTATCTTGGCTCCGACGATTCCCGCGACCCGCTAGGCCTGCGCGCCGCCTACCCCGAGCTGCCGCTGCTCGATGAATTCCGCGCGCTCTGGTCCCGCTTCAGCGCCGACCGCCAGGTCCGCCAATCGCAGGAACGGGTCCACAAGAACGCCGGCCCGCTCAACTCGAACCAGCTCGTGCACCGCGCGCTGACCCTGATGCGCGAAATGTCGCCCGGTTACCTCCAGCAGTTCCTGTCGTACACCGACGCGCTGATGTGGATGGAACAGATGACCGCCGCGGCCGCGCCGGCACCGAAGGATGCACCGCGCACCGGCGCCGCCAAAAAGTACACGCGCGCCAAGCCGCGCAAGGAAAGCAAGGAAAGCAAAGAAGCCTGAGGGCCGATTTGCACGCGGCCCCGCGCCGCAGTACGATACGTTCCATATACAAAACATATACGGAACATCCACTATGGGTATCGTCAAGATTTCCGAGCAGATGCATGAGAACCTGCGCGTCGCCAGCGGCGCCCTCAGCCGCTCGATCAATTCCCAGGCCGAACACTGGATGCGCATCGGCATGCTGTCCGAGCTCTATCCCGAACTGCGCCACGCCGACATCTGCCAACTGCTGATCCGCATCGACCAGGCAGAAGGCTTCACCATCGCGTCCCTTTCGCAAGGGTTGCCGCAACCCTTGCAGCAGGAGGCCGCGTAAATGGCCAAGAAGGTTTCCATCAAATCGGCCGCCGACATCGAAATGGCCCGCAAGGCGGGCGCCATGGCGGCCGAAGTGCTGCACATGATCGCCGAACACGTCCGTCCCGGCGTCACCACCGATGAGCTCGACCGCGTCTGTCACGACTACATCGTCAACGTGCTGAAAGCCACGCCCGCCAACGTCGGCTACCACGGCTTTCCCAAGACCATCTGCGCGTCGGTCAACCACGTCATCTGCCACGGCATCCCGTCGGCCAAGGTGCTCAAGAACGGCGACATCCTGAACATCGACGTGGCCGTCATCAAGGACGGCTGGTTTGGCGACACCAGCCGCATGTACTACGTCGGCCAGCCCAGTCCGCTTGCGCGCCGCCTGGTCAACACCACGTACGAAGCCATGCGCGCCGGCATCATGGCCGTCAAGCCCGGCGCCACGCTGGGCGACATCGGCCACGCCATCCAGACCGTCGCCCATCGCGAGCACTTCAGCATCGTGCGCGAATACTGCGGCCACGGCATCGGCCAGATCTATCACGACGACCCGCAGGTGCTGCACTACGGCCGCCCCGGCGAAGGCCTGGTGCTGCAGCCCGGCATGATGTTCACGATCGAGCCCATGATCAACGCCGGCAAGCCGCAGACCAAGCAACTCCCCGACGGCTGGACGGTCGTCACCAAGGACCGCTCGCTGTCCGCGCAATGGGAGCACATGGTCGTCGTCACCGAGACCGGCTACGACGTGCTGACCACCTGGCCTGACGGCTTCGGCGACTACCCCCCGATTCCCTGATCGGGACGCGTCCCAGCAAGGACCGGAGTGCAGGGCCGCAAGGGTACGATCATCATCGTGCCCTTGCCGTTTCTGCGGCGCCCGCCGCCCCGTCCATGCCCGCCCTGCCCTCCGCTTTCCGCCGCCTCGCGGCGTCGAACCTGGCCGCACAGTTCTCCGAGCAGATCGCGCTCGCCGCCGCGCCGCTGTATGCCGTGCTGGCCTTGGGCGCCACCGCCGCGCAGACCGGCTACCTGCAAACCGCGCAGACGCTGCCGTTCCTATTGCTGTCCCTGCCCGCCGGCGTGCTGGCCGACCGGATGTCGCGCCGCTCGCTGATGACCGCCGCCGAGGCCGTGCGCGCGGCAAGCCTGATCGTGCTGCTGGCGCTGTTGTGGTCCGGCGGCCTCAGCCTGCAATGGCTCGCCGCGCTGGGCTTCGCCGGGGCGGTGGGCACCGTCGCCTACAACGTGGCGGCGCCTGCGCTGGTGCCCAAGCTGGTTCCGCCTGGTGAACTCTCCAACGCCAACCGCTGGCTGGAACTGGCGCGCAGCGCCGCGTTTTCGGCCGGCCCCGCGGCGGGCGGCGCGCTCGTGGGGTGGATGGGCGCCTCCACCGCCTATGTGCTCGCGACCACACTGTCGCTGCTGGCCGCCGTCTTTCTGGCAGGCCTGCCGCAGGACGCGCCGAAGACGGCCCAACGCCGTCATCCGCTCACCGAATTGCGCGAGGGCGCCGCCTTCGTCGCCACCCATCCCCTGCTGCGTCCGGTCCTCCTGACCGCCCTCTTTTTCAATACCGCCTGGTTTGTCCTGCTGGCGATCTACGTCGCCTACGCCGTCGACCGCCTCGGCCTGTCCGCCGCGGGCGTCGGGATTACGCTGGGTATCTACGGCGCGGGCATGCTGGCCGGCGCACTGACCGCCCCGCGGCTCGCCCGCCGCCTGCCGTTCGGCGCGATGATTGGCGCGGGCCCGCTGTCGGCGTTACTGGCCAGCTTCATTCTCTTGTCGACGCTGGTCTATCCGTCAGGGGCATGGGCGGCGGTGGGGTTCTTTCTGTTCGGCGCCGGGCCGATCCTGTGGACCATCACCACCACCACGCTGCGTCAATCGGTGACGCCCAACGCCCTGCTGGGCCGCGTGTCGTCCGTCATCGTGACCGCCAACTTCGGCGCGCGGCCCATCGGCGCGTTGATCGGCGCGACGCTGGCGGCGCGGTTTGGGGTGGAGGCGTGTCTATGGGTGTCGACCGCGGGGTTTTTCATTCAGTTCGCCGTGCTGTTTACGTCCCCGGTACTGCGCTTGCGCCAGCAACCGGAAGCCGTGGCCTCCTGAAATCATTCCGCCTTGCGGGCCCGCGCGCTTGCTTCGAATTCCGCAGCCAGGTCCAGAAGCTCTTGCTTGTACTCGTCCAGACTCCCGCTGTATTCGTCCAGGTACAGATCGCGGCGCGCCTTATTCATTTCTTCAGACGCGACCGCCTGCCTGACGAATCCTGCCAGCCTGTCTCTCACCGGTTCAGGGATGCCCGTCCGCACGGCCACGCTGTAGCTGCTGTGAAATACCATGTCCGGCACGCCGAGTTCTGCGAACGTCTTCACGCCGGGCAGATGCGAGGTGCTTCCTGGCCGCCCGGTATACGCCAACACCTTGACGTGAGGATTGTCCTTGACGTTCTGCGTCGTGCCAATCGTGGTGAAGTAGCCGTCGATCTGCCCGCCCAGGATCGCCGTCAGGCCTTCCGCGCCGCCTTTGAAGGGAATGGGGCGGTACTGCGTCTGAAGGCCTGATGCCAGTCGCGCGGCCAGCGTGGAATAAGTGCCCACGCCCAGGTCGGCGATGCCGATATCCAATTCGCGCTTTGCCCCCTTCAGGTTCTCGAGGCGATTCCAGCCCCTGTCGGCTGGCACGATGAAGGCGTAACTGCTCTGACCTAACGGCGCAAGAATCTCGAAATCCGAAAACGCGTAGCCCGCGCCCGGCGTCGTCAATTTCGCGCTGTAGAACCCTTCGGCATGGACCAACAGCGTGTACCCGTCGGCCGGCCGGCCTTTCACCGCCGTGATGCCGATCGCCGAACCCGCGCCAGGCCGGTTTTCGACGACCACGGGCTGCCCCATGATCGTTCCCAACTGCTGGGCGAACGCGCGCGAGATCGCATCGGTCGCCGCGCCCGGCGGATACGGCACCACGAGCCGCACCGGTTTCGTCGGATAGTCTGTTTGCGCCGTGGCGGAAAACGAACATAGTGCCGTCAGCACCGCGCTACCCAACAGCAATCGAAATGGCGGGCGGATCGACAGACGAATCGTCTGAAGAAACGGCAAGCGAAGCGGCGACCGGCGGCGAAGCGTGAAAGGCATGGCTGGCTCTTCATATGTTGACCCACAAAAAGTGTATAGAGCACCCATCCGTTGATTCAGCCACCATCCCGAAGAACTCTCCTGCAGAAAACGCAGCACTGCGTCATCGCCGTTGCCGACAACGGTGGCCGCGACTTCTTCGTTTCGCGCAGTTCTGAACTGCGGTTTCAGCTATAGCCAATCCGGTAAGGCTACCTAGAATTTGAAAGCTCCAATAAATCAAAAATTATGGAGACGCTGCAATGACCCATCCTTTACCCACGCGACGCGCCATCCTGCTCGGCGGCATGCTGATGGGCCTGGGTGTGAACGCTTTTGCCGCCCAAGGCGGCTGGCCGGAGCGCCCCGTCCGGCTTGTCGTCGCCGGCTCGTCCGGCGCGGGCGGCGACATCTTCGCGCGCCTGATCGCCGCGCCGCTTGCCAAGGCGCTGAACCAGCCCGTGGTCGTGGAAGCCAAGCCCGGCGCCAACGGCATGATTGCGTGCGACACGGTGGCAAAGGCGGCACCAGACGGCTACACCCTGCTGTTCGCCCCCTCCTCCGCCATCCTGCTCAATCCAGTCGTGCTTCCCTCGCTGCCGTACGATCCGGAAAAAGACCTGCTCCCTATCGCCCAGGTCGGGGCCGCCGGCATCCTGCTGGTCGCCAACCCGACCACCGGCTTCAAGAATCTGGCCGACATGGTCGCGTACGCCAAGGCCAATCCCGGCAAACTCGCCTATGGTTCGTGGGGCACCGGTTCGTCCGGCAACCTGGCCATGGAAGGCATCAAGGCGCACTACGGCCTGGACATGCCGCACGTGCCATACAAGCAGTTGGTTACGGAGAGCACCGACCTGATCGCCAACAACATCAGCGTCGGCTTCATGGACATCGCCTCGCCCATTCCCCACATGCGCAGCGGCAAGCTGGTCGCCCTGGGTCAGACCGGATCGCGGCGCTGGCCCGCGTCGATGGACGTCCCGACGCTGGGGGAACAAGGCTACAGATTTGAGGCGGACGGCTGGTACGGCGTCTTCGCCCCCGCCGGCACGCCGGCCGAGATCATCGACAAGCTCAACGCCGAGATCTATCGCGCGCAGCACACGCCGGACGTGCGGGAAAAAATCGAAGGCCAGAACATGATCGTGCCGGCGGACATGTCTGCAAAGGAATTCGCAGCATCCATCAAACGCGACGCCGTCATCTGGCAAGGGTTGGCGAAAGTGGCCGACCTGAAGAACAAATAGGAAGCGCGCATGGACACGCCTTTCAAACTTCCTTTTTCCTCCGATGCCTTGCAGGACCGCGTGGCGGTGGTAACCGGCGCGACCGGCGGAATCGGTCTTGCCATTTGCGAGCACCTGCATGCGATGGGCGCCGCCGTCGTCCAGGTGGATGTCAACGCATGCCCTGCCGGCTCGGATGCCGATGGCCGCCTGAACGTGCGTTGTGATGTCTCCGATTCCGCCTCGGTTGAAGAAATGGCCAACCAGGTGCGAACCCGATTTGGGCGGTGCGACATACTGGTCAACAACGCCGCCGTCAGCGCGGCGCCGGTGGGACTGGAGGCGCTGCCGCTTGAGCTGTGGGACCGCATCTTCCGCATCAATCTGCGCGGCGCGTTGCTGTGCGCGCAGGCCGTGTTTCCGTTGATGCGGGATCAAGAGGGCGGCAGCATCATCAATGTGTCATCGATCTCGGCCCAGACGCCAACCCGGCTCGGCGCTTACGGCACGACCAAGGCGGCGTTGCAGGCGCTGACGCGCCAGATGGCCGTGGAATGGGGACCTCTGGGCATACGCGCGAATTCAATCAGCCCGGGCATGATACGCACGCCACTGTCGGAACCGCACTATCGAAATGAAGGTGTGCTGCATAAGCGCATCGCGAGCATTCCTGCACGGCGGATCGGGTTGCCGGCGGACATTGGCGGCGCCGTTGCGTTTCTTGCCAGCGATGCGTCTTCGTATGTGAATGGACAGGATCTCGTGGTGGATGGAGGTTTCGTCAAGGCATCGTTGACGAATCTCTATGCGACGTGAGGCGGCGGCGGGAAGGCATTCCGCCAACCGCCGTGCACGGGGCGCCGGGCGCTAATCAGGCTCGGGCCCTCGCACTCCCCGCCGACACGTCCTGCAGCGCGGCCGTCAGCAGCGGCTTCCAGGATTCGATATGCCGGGTGATCAACGCGGCAATTGCCTCGGTCTGCCGCGTTTGCGCCAACTCGATCATTTCGTAGTGCTCCGACACGGACGCGCGCTGCCGCTCCAGACCCTCCGGCGAATTGATTCCATACAGCCGCATGTCGGCTCTCAGGTCCATGATCATTCGTGTCAGCAGCGGATTGTTTGCGCGCGACACCAACGCTTCATGGAACCGGCGGTCCGTTTCGATGTAATCAGCGACACTGCCTGCCTTGACGGCGGCGGCAACCGCATCGGCCAGCTCAATCAGCGGCGCCGCGTCGGTGAGACCCGCCCGCGCAATTGCGACGAGCGCCCCCGATTCGAGCATGATGCGCACGTCAAAATGGTTCTCCAGGTCCTTGGGCGTGGCCGCTTCCACACGGAACCCCCGATTGCGCAGCGGCGCGACCAGGCCCGTGCGGCTCAGCTCCAGCAATGCCTCGCGCACCGGGGTCGTGGACATGCCCATCTCGGTCGCCACTGCCGGCACGGAATAAATGGTGCCCGGTGCCGCTTCGCCCGACACGATGCGGGAGCGCAATTGCGCCAGCACCATTTCCCGCAAATTGGTGACGCTTTCCATCGAGATCCCCTGGAAAAAATCGAACCGTCACTATATCAAATCGCTTGCAGTAGCGCGTGACGCGCTATATAAATGCGTCACGCGCTACTTGATGCGCCCGCCCCGGGCCGAGGCGAATTGGCCCAATGGAGACATCTATGGATGAACCTTTGAAGCGCCACGTCTGCCTTGGCTGTGGCTTTCTGTACGACGAAGCCCTGGGACTGCCCGAACAGGGCATTGCGCCAGGAACCCGATGGGCCGACATTCCCCACGATTGGATCTGCCCCGACTGCGGCACCCCAAAGAGCCGGTTCGAAATGGTCGAACTTCCGTACGCCAGCACCGAAGCCGCCGCGCACGCCCTCGTCTGAACGCCTGCCGAGAACTCATCATGAACAAAGACTTTGTGCTGCGCGCGCACGACCGCGGCTTTGAAAAATTTCTGTCGACGGGCGAAGCGTCCAGCTATATCGCCGGCCACCCCGAAGGCATGGTGACCCGCCATTCCAGCTTCAACTTTGGCGCTTACCAAAGCGGCATTCCCGGATTCGGCCGGATCCGCGTTTTTGGCGAGGAAGTATTCAGTGGCACCGGTAGCGGCTACAACATGCACCGCCACCATGACTTCATCATTTGCGCGTTCGTTCTGGCGGGCACGCTGACGCACGTGAACACGGTAGGCAACATCGATCAACTTGGACCGAACGACTTCTACGCCTTCTCTGCCGGCTCCGGCGGCAAGCATTCCGAATTGAATCTGGCCAGCACCGATATGCAAGTGCTGTATCTGTGGCTCTTGCCCGACCGCCTGCTGACGCCGCCTTCCTATACGCGCAGCTACTTCGACGCGAGCACGCGCCGCAATCAGCTTACGCAACTGGTGGGCAACGCCGACGGCGCCTTGCGAATCGGCCAGGACGTATCGGTTTCAAGGTTGATGGCCGACCAGGCAATGCACCTGCAATACACGCCCAAATCCAATCGTCATGGCGTGTATGTGTTCATGCTGGACGGAGAGGCCAGCGTCGATGACATCACGCTGGCCCGCCGCGATAGCCGAGGCGTTTGGGGCGATCGCCCCATCACGATTCAGACGGACGGTGAAGGCGCCGATCTCCTCATTATTGAAACCATCCAGTAACGCCTTCCAGATCAACCTGCATTGCAAGCGGCGCTTGTATTCACACGCCGCTTGCCCCCCGTCTGGGGGATGCGAGGAGAATGTCATGCCAGTGATTCAGCTGTATTACGCAAAGGGGATGCTCGCCCCCGCCAGCAAGAACGAAATGGGCAAGCGGCTGACGGAGGTGCTGTTGACGATGGAAGGCGGCGCCCGCACCCCGGGCGGCTTGGCCTTCGCGTCGGTGCTGTTCACCGAAGTGCCCGCCGAAGACTGGTGGGTTGGCGGTAAGATCGACGACACGCCCATCCGCACCCACGGCCGCCTGCTCGCCCGCGTCAGCATTCCTGAAGGCTACATGAGCCAGCAGCACAAGTCCGAGGTCCACGCCTCGGTACACGCAGCCATGATGGAAAGCCTGGGCGCCACGCGCGAAGACGGCAGCGGCGCATTGGTCATCATCGAGGAAGTGTCGGAAGGCAATTGGGGCGCGGGCGGACACACCATCAGCCTCGCCGCCATTGCAAACACCGTCGGGCTTGCCAAGGACGGCGAGCGTTTCAAGTGGGTCGAAGCCTATTTCCAGGCCAAGGCCAGACAATATGCAGCGTCGCATTACCCGCCAGGCACCGGCGGCCTGCTGCCGGCACTGTTCGCCACCTCCGCGACGCAGGGAGAATGACGATGGCCTTCGAGTTCACCCCCTGCGGAACCCAGGCCCCATTTTTGCTGTCCCTGTTGTACAGCGCCGGCAGCGGGCCGGCGTCATAACAGGAGTCACATGAATGACACGATCCCAATATCTCCGGCTGAGCGCACTCTGCGCGGGCGTGGCGCTTGCCGGCAGCGCCATTGCGGCAGACGCCCCCAAGGTGCCGGACTACGGTCCCAACCTGGAGCGCTTTGAGTATCCGCACGAGGTCAAGCGGCTGGCGCTAGACACGCAAGGCCAGAAGCTGTCGATGGCCTACATGGATGTGGCCGCCGCCAAGCCCAACGGCAAGACCGTTGTGCTCATGCACGGCAAGAATTTCTGCGGCGCCACCTGGGACGCCAGCATCGCCGCCCTGAGCCAAGCCGGATACCGCGTCGTCGTGCCCGACCAGATCGGCTTCTGCAAATCCGACAAGCCGCAGGCCTACCAGTTTTCGTTTCATCAACTGGCCGCCAACACCCACGCCCTGCTCGATCATTTGAAAATCGACCGCGCCAGCATTGTCGGCCACTCCATGGGCGGCATGCTCGCCGCACGCTACGCGTTGATGTACGGCCCGCAAACCGACGCCCTGGTGCTCGTCAATCCCATCGGCCTCGAAGACTGGAAACAGAAAGGCGTGCCCTACCGCAGCATCGACGACTGGTATCAGCGCGAGCTCAAGGCCAACTTCGAGGGCATGAAGAAGTACCAGCTGGGCACCTACTACGCCGGCCAATGGCGCGACGACTACGACAAGTGGGTCCTCATGGCCGCCGGCATGCTGCAAGGCGAAGGCCGCGAACGCGTTGCGTGGAACCAGGCGCTGACCTACGACATGCTCTACACGCAGCCCGTCGTGCACGAGTTCGGTCAGATCGCCGTGCCTACCACGCTGCTCATCGGGGAAAAGGACAACACTGCCCCCGGCAAGGACGCCGCGGCGCCCGAGGTGGCAAAACAGCTCGGCAACTATCCTGAGCTGGGCCCGAAGGCGGCCAAGGCCATCCCGAATGCAAAGCTCGTCACGTGGCCGGAGCTTGGCCATTCCCCGCAGGTACAGGATCCGAAGCGGTTCAACGAAGCGTTGCTGAAGGCGCTGCCGGCGGCGAAGGGTTAAGGCATGTGTTGCTGACAAACGCCGCCACCCGCGAGACCACATCGCCGCACCCGCGGCCCATCGTGACCACGTGACGGCGATCTGTCAGCAACTGCAGCTGCACATTCGTGTTGCACGCCCTCTTCACGATCTTGAACGTGTTCGATACGGGCGCAACGTCATCCTGCCGTGCATGAATGACAAGGCAGGGAGCGCGCAACATGTCCAGGCGGCGCGATACCGAGGCCGCCAGTTTGCGCATCTCGGCAAGCGACCCCCAGGGGAGGCGCGGCAAGCCCGCCGCGCGCTCCCGGCGCTGGAGCGCCCGATGTTGGCCGATGCCCAGTGCCCTCGCGGCCAGCAGCCATAAGGCCACCCTCACGCGTTGCGGAACCGTCCGGCCGTCATGACGAAATACGGGCGACAGCGCCAACACACCGGCCACGTGGAACGGCCGTTCCTGCGCAAAGGCGAGCGCCAGCACGGCCCCGGTGGAAACGCCGCCGACGATCACGCGATCAACCCGGCTCGCCAGCACATCCGCGCCACGCCGCACGCTGGCCAGCCAATCCATCCACCCTGCGCCCGCCAGATCCTGCACAGAGGCGCAGTGCCCCGCCAGCTTGACCCCGAGCACCGCGTAGCCGTACCGATTCAGGCCGCGCGCCAGCTCGTGCAGCTCGCTTGGCAGGCCGCCCACCCGATGAATCAGAAGGATGCCCGTGCGTCCGTGCTCGCCATGGCCCGCCAGCAGATGCCCGCCGGCCAAGGGTTCCAAAGGCTGCGGCGTTTCACCGTACGCCGGGATCAGTCCGTCGGCCGGCCGCGCGCACCCCACCGGCCCACCTTCCGCCACCTTGCAGGTTGCGTCGACCACATTCATGCAGACGCCTCCTCGCACTTGTGGCCGTCAGAGGGCAAGCTGGCGCCCGTGGCGCGCCGATACGCCGCGAGCGTGCGTAGCATCTGTTCGCCCAGGCGCAGGTGCGTTTCCGCGAACGCCCGCGCATTGGCAACGATGGCGTGGGTACGCCAGGGCCGGTTTCGAATCTGCATGATGCAGTCGGCATAGCCCGCTATATCGCCGGGCGCAGCCAGCCAGCCCGTCTGGCCGGGCACGACGATCTCGGGCAAACCGCCCACATCGCTGGCAACGACAGGCCGGGCTGCGGCAAACGACTCGGGCACGATACGCGACCAGGCTTCTGTTGCGGATGGAACCAGCACGACATCCGCCGCGCGGATCATGTCAGGCACATCGGTGCGGTGACCGGCAAACACCACATAGTCCGAAATGCCAAGATCGATCGCCAGACGGTAAAACGCATAGGCATAGGGTTGAGTGCGAGCGGTCGCCATGCCCACAACGAGCGCCACCGCCGGCACCCCTCGGATGCGCAGGCGTTGCACGACGTGAAGCAGATCAGCCTGTCCTTTTTCTGGCCGCAGCATCCCGATAGTGGCGACGACGTATGCGGCTCTGGGCGTGGGCACCCCGAGGGCGCGACGGATGTGCAGGCTCGCATCGAGCGCGTCATTGGGCGAAAAGAACGGGTCCCCGGCCCACTCCCCGACAACGCTGATCCTGTCTTCAGCGGCCAACCGGGCCGCCAGCAGCTCCTGTTTGCCGACTTCACTGGTTGCGATGACGTGATCGCACCCGATCGCCCATTCCAGCCGGCGGCGCAGGGAGGAACGCATGGGTTTGGCGAAGTGACGCGTCCGGACGACGGCGCACAGGTCACGGCAAAGCGCGGCGGTCTTCGCGTCGGCACGGCTGTGACTGTCGATGACCTCAATGCGAAGGGTTCGGATGGCCCGGCGAAGCGCCAAGACGGTCCGGATCGAGTACGCGGGATTGAAATCGATGTCCACGGTCGTCAGCTTGCGCTCGCGCGCGGCGTGGCTGACGGCACTGTTCAAGGGCGAGGCGATCGCGACTTCGTAGCCACGGTCGTGCAGCCAGCTAGCCTGCTCCAGCGTGCGGAACTCCAGGCCGCCGAGGCTGCGCTCAGCGAGCGTATGCAGAATGCGCATGATGATCCAGTACATCCAGGCAGGCAGGAAGCACCTCACCGGGCGTGATCGAGTTGATGCCGCTCTGGGGGTGCCGTGGAACGACGAACGCCGACCCGGGCCGTTGCCAGAACCACTCGGGATTCGCCTCGTTGAAGATGCCGACATAGGGCACACAAGCGCCCTGCGCGATATGCGAGGGACCGCAGTCATTGGCCACCACCAGGCGCGCGCGCAACATGACGGCGCTCAATTCCGAAATGGGCCGGCAATAGGCAATGGAAAAGTCGGGCCGTTGCATCGCCTGCAGGGCTTCCCGCTCGGCGTTTTCCTGCTGCCCAAGCACGAACAGAAAGCGGGCGCCGGCGCCCAGCAGCGGCTTGAGCCTATCGGCCAGCCTCACGTAGTTTGCAAGGCTCCAACGCTTGAAAGCGCCCGCGCCGCCCCCGGGGATCATCACCACGTCGGCGCCCAGCACCGAGTGCACGTGTGGACGAGCGAGCATCTGGAAGCACGCGCGCGTCGCGCCTTGCAGGTCGAACGGCCGATATGCGGCCAGCACGCGCAGATTGGCCTGGCCGATGTATTCCGTGACGTCCTTGCGGTGGCAATGCGTCCAGGCCAGGTCGCTGATCCGGGCGTTGCGGAACCCCAAACGGATCGACGGCGGGCGCAGCAGGTTGACCACGCCGAAGCGCTCGCTGCTGTGATGCAGGCTGACGGACAGGCGCGTTTCTTTTCTCAGACTGCGCAAATAATCGAAGAACGTAGCCGCGCGCACGAACTCATCGACCCAGGGCAACGCGCGGTAGAAGCTGCCCACATCGTCACGCGCGACCACCTTGATCCGGCGCGACGGCCACCATGTCTTGAGCTGATACAGCGTCGGCATGGCGACGATCTGGTCGCCAAGCTGCGGCTTGCTTCTGACATACACAACGATTTCCGACACCTGCGGCCTCCCTGCTGATTGCACGGCCGGTCGGCCGCTGGCGGGCAATGTATCGGCAGGTGGCCGGCATAATTCCGGCGTCCTTTGAACAATTGTGAAGAAGTTTGCACTGCCCTTCGAACAACTTCACAAGTTGTCCGCGGCGTATTGCGATAGCCGCCCCGGGCGGCGACTACATGCCATGCCTGGCCTGGCGCATCAGGCGCATCGTCAGCGTCGCAACCGAGCCGACCAGCGCCTCGCCCGAATCCGCGTTGCTCATGACCATCACGGCAAGTCTGTCCTGCGGCGCAACGACCCACCGCGAGTGGAACGCTTCCGTCGCACCGCTATGGTCGCGTAGCGAAGTCGCGCTCACCAATTCGTCGCCGCAAGGCGCGGCCAGCCATGACAAAGCAAAGCGGCAATCCAGATCCATGCTGCTAACGGCCACGGTTTCCAAACCCAGCAACGTCTGCGCGGATCGCTCGGACAGCACCTGCCCCGCCCCGGATCCGGCGCCGGCTCTGCCTTGCCCGAACAGCATGCTGGAAAAGCGCGCCATCTCGGACGCGCTCATCCACAGGCCATCTGCCGCCGCGTTCGGCTGTGGCGCTTCCGCCCAGGGCAGGCCGCGCCGGTAGCCGGCCGCCCGCTGCCCCTTCATGCGCTCGTGCAGATGAAATCCCGCGCGCGGCATGTTCAGGGGTCGAAGAATGGTGCGCCTCACGTACGCGTCAAGCGGTTCTTGTGCCGCATGCGCCACCAGGTCGCCCAGCAAGGCATACGCCATGTCGGCACGGGCTCGGCCCATCGTGTCTTCCAGCGTGGCCGGATGCACGCCCAGCAGCGTGCGAGCGGTGAAGGGCGCAGCATTCATCCACTGCGCGGCGTTGCGGCGCGATTCGAGGCGCCCGTACGTCAAGGCGTCGTCAGCCGGCCGGTCCAGCGACAGCAAGCCGTCGTCCGCGGCGCGAAGCACGGCCGCCGCGGTGACGACCTTGCTGACGGCGCCCATGCGATACAGCGTGTCGCCGGTCGCCCGTCGATGCCGTGCCGTGTCCGCGTACCCGAAACCCGTGCTCCAGACGATGCGCTGATCGTCCACGACCGCAATGGAGAGGCCGGGAACCTTGGACACGTCCATTTCGTAAGGGATGCGCTCGGTCAGGTAGTCGACCACCGCCGCATAGTCCCCTTTCTGGATCGTCGCGGGCGCGGCGGGTGGCAACCCCTGGCAACCGCCCACAGCGACGAAGAGCGATCCGATGGCAATCAGGCGGGCAAGCGAGAACATGGATGACGGCAACCCCGTGAAAGAGAAATGCCGAGATGCTATCGATGCGCGACCGCGCGATCCTTCCTGCTTTGTAGGGAGTTTGTGAAGATCTTTGCGCGTGCGTTGTGCGCGCGCCAGGTCGAGTCAGGCGGCGTGCCAACGGATAACGAAGCGGGCGCCGCCCAGCGGACTGTCGGACACCAGCGCCTCGCCGTTGTGCCATCGGGCCACACGGCGCACGATGGCCAATCCTAGTCCCGTCCCCCCGGTGCCGCGCGCGCGGCTCTCGTCGAGACGGATGAACGGATCGAAAACCCGCTCACGATCCGCAGGCGGCACGCCGGGTCCGTCGTCATCCACCGTCAGCACGTAAGTCCGCGGCTCTGGACTGGCCAGTCCAACCTGAACGTTTCCGCCGGCATGCCGGATGGCATTCTGCAGCAGGTTGAGCAACGCGCGCGTCATATAACGCGGATGCAGCCGGACTTCGCCCGCATCACAGAGCGTCACCTCGCAATGCACACGCGCCCGCTCAGCCTCAAACGACGCGTGCTGCACAACGGAATCGAGCCAGCCGCGGGCATCCTGGGGCTGTAGCGGGATGTCGTCGCGCTTGTGTTCCAGGCGGGCGTACATCAGCAACTCCGATGCCATGCTGTCCAGCTCGGCGACATCGTTCTTCATTTCCTCGACAAGACGCTTGCGCGCAGCGGGGTCGGCCTCTTGCTCGATCATGTCCAGTTCGAACGACAACCGGGCGATGGGCGTTCGCAGTTCGTGCGACACCGCGTTGGTCAGCTCGCGCTGACTGCTGATCAGCGCACTGATGCGATCGGCCATCTGGTTGAACGTGTCGCCCAGCCCACGGATGCTGGAAAACCGCGACAATTCGGCGCGCACACGCAGGTCGCCCTGTCCCATCCGTTGCGCGGCGGTCTTCAGCGCTTCCAGATCGCGCCAGACCGGCAGCGCCCACACCAGCATGAATCCACACAACATCACGCCCAGGGCGGCGTAGATGGCGACGATCACCCACGTGCCGACCAGCGGCTCGGGCGGCAGCTTGACCATCAGCCACTGCGCGCCCGGACCGGGTATGGCGGCCACGAAGCTCATCTGGTCGTCGCGCAGGAAGAATCCGCCGGCGTCGATGGTGCGGCGTTCCACATCGGTCAGCGCAAATTCCGCCGCGTTGTAGTCGGCCGGATTCAGGACCTGCAACGCCAGTCCGTAATGGGGCGCCAACGTGTTGCGCACGTAGTCGGGGCGCGCCTCGGGCGGCACATGGGCCAGTTCCTGCTTCAGGCTGTGCAACTGACCGCGCACGGCCTCACGCGTGTAGTTCGTCGTCTCGGACTCAAAGAGATAGTTCGCCGCCCGGTCCACCACTTCGTTCGACAGCACGAACCCGATGGCCAGCACCACGAAAATGCGCAGGACGAACCTAAGCATTGCCCAGCTCGTGGACCTTGGGCGAGAACAGGTAGCCCTTGCCCCAAATGGTCTTGATGCGCGCCGGGTCACGCGGATCGTCGTCCAGCTTGCGGCGCAATTTGCTGATGCACACGTCCACGGTGCGATCGAGCCCGTTGAACTCGATGCCGCGCACGGCGTTGAGCAGATCGTCGCGCGTCAGCACTTGGCCGGCCTGGCTAGCCAACGCCCACAACATTTCAAATTCCAGCGTCGTCAGGTCGACCTCTGCGCCGGCCAGCTCGACCGCGCGGGTCTGGCGGTCGATCGACAACGGTCCGAACACCAGGAGTTCAGGCTGCATTTCAGCCTGGTTGTGACGACGCATCAGGGCGCGGATCCGCGCCAGCAGAACACGCGGTTCCACGGGCTTGATGACGTAATCGTCTGCGCCGGATTCCAGACCCAGGATTTGATCCACGTCGTCTTCGCGGGCAGTCAGCATCAGGATCGGCGCAGACGAGAACGCCCGCAGATCGCGGCAGACCTGCAGGCCGTCCCGGCCAGGCAGCATCAGATCCAGAATAGTGATGGCCGGCTCGTGACGACGAAACGCATCCACCGCATGATCACCACGATACGCCTGAACAACATTGAATCCGTGCTGTTCCAGAAACTGCGCGATCAGGCGCGCGAGCTTCGCATCGTCTTCGACTAACAAGGCCTTGGTCATGGTGTGGAGACAGAGATTCATGCACCGGCACAGTGCATTTTGGCGGCAAGCATACACCGAAAGAATTTCGGGTCGCGTGGGCGCTGTTGAGGGCAATGGGCAAAGCGGCATGCGCTGAACACCCCGCGCGCCGCAAACGTGGCCGGGCGTGCAGGCCGTACAAACCGTCAGAATTGTTACCGGTCGCCCGTGTACCCATCTGATACATTGGCGCCTCAAAAATCATGAAAAAGCGAGGCCAACCTCACCGCGCGGCAGCTGCCGTGCGTGAGACATGCACGCACAACGTCAAGCAACAACGTGCCGCGTTCAAGCGCCTCAGTCTCAATCGTCGATCTTCGGGGTAACAATCAAAATGAGAAAAATTGCACTGCTTGTGGTTTTGCCTGCGCTGCTCGCGGGTTGCACGTCCGCGCAGATGAGCATGATCACCGGCAAGCGGAACAAGACCTACAACGACGTGAATGCAGCATGGGTGGGCAGCACCGAAGAGCAACTGGTTTCCAAGTGGGGACCGCCCAAGAAGAGCTACACGCTTGAAAGCGGTGCAAGAATTATTTCGTACGAAGAAATCTGGGGCCCGATTTCGGCTTATCACGTGTGCGTCGAGAAGTTCATGATCGAAAAGGGCATCGTGACGAAGTGGGGTCTGTCGGGTTGCCCGGCGCGCATGACGGGCTCGATGCCGGCGGAAACGCCGATTCCGCAACCGACGATGTAAAACCCGCGTCGCAGATTCAATACCACCGCCGCTCGATTAGTACCCGGCTCACTTCAAGTCCGGGTACTCGTCGAGCGGCAATCACGACAGGCCCAAGCGCACGGCTTACTCGTTGAGCGACATCGGCCGCGATCCTCCCGGCGGCAGGCCGAACACGCGCCTGATCGCATTCAAAAACGCGCCGTAAGGCCGGCCCAGCACCAGCATCATCACGGCCGCGCCCAATATCCCTCGCACCAGACCCTCGCCCGATGCCCCGCTGATCGCGATGATCGCGGCGTAAATAGGCACCTGGAAAGTCATCAGCGCCACGCTATCCCAAAGCAGCCGGGATACGCGCGTGTCCTTCGCGCGCCGCATTATCCAATCGCGCCAGAGACCGTAAGGCCTACCTACCGGAATCATCAGCGCACCGCCGATCAGCCGCGCGTGGAACACCTGTTCCCACGTCATTCCCGCGATCCAGCGCTCATTGATGATGCCTGTCGTCGTAAAGAACAGGATCAGCGCAACGGTGTCGGCAATATAGGAGCGCGTGGATAGCGGCGAGATGGTCTTGTCCGTCACGTGCCGTTCCCCCGGCATCTGTTCTGCCTGCCGGCGCCCGAATCTGTATATGGCGGCACGTTCCCCGGCCCGCTAGACTCCGACGACCTTCGATTCCGAAAAGCGCCCTGCCCGCGGTAGCCAACATGCTGAAAATATTGGGAAAAGCCTCGTCCATCAACGTGCGTAAAGTGCTGTGGACATGCGCTGAACTGAATTTGCCTTTTGATCGCGAAGACTGGGGCAGCGGTTTCCGGCCCACGTCCGAACCGGAGTTCCTGGCGCGCAATCCCAATGCCATGGTGCCCGTGATCCAGGATGGCGACTTCGTGCTGTGGGAGTCGAACACCATCATCCGCTATCTGGCGGGTCAGTATCAGGGGCAACACCTGTATCCGGCCGAGCCGAAGCGGCGCGCGCGGGTGGATCAGTGGATGGATTGGCAGGCGACGGACCTGAACCGGTCGTGGAGCTACGCCTTCATGGCGCTGGCGCGGCAGTCGCCGGCGCACCGGGACGAGGCTGCCATCGAGGCGTCGTGCCGCGACTGGGCCCGGTTCATGGGGATTCTGGACCAGCGGCTGGCCGCCACCGGCGCTTATGTGGCCGGCGACGCGTTCACGCTGGCCGACATTCCGGTGGGGCTGTCCGTGAACCGCTGGTTCGAGACGCCCTTCGAAAAGCCGGCGCTGCCCGCCGTGGCGGCGTACTACGACCGGCTGGCGCAGCGCGAAGGCTACCGGCAGTACGGCCGCAACGGCACGGCTTGACCCTACTTCACGACGCCGCAAACGATACGTCCGCCTCCGCCGCCCAGCGGCTCGGGCTTGTCGCTGTAGTTGTCGCCGCCAGCGTGGATCATCAACGCCCGGCCCTTCACGTCAGCCAGCTTCAGGTGCGGCGCAAGCACGGTTTTCGTCGCGCTGCCATCGGCCGCGACGGTGAGGAACGGCAGGTCACCCTGATGTCCGTCGGTCGCCATCGGCCCCTTGTGCGCCTTGGTGCCCTTGGGATCCAGGTGCCCGCCCGCACCGCCGCCCGGCGCGGTCTTGCCGCTTACCGGGCCGGGCTCGCACGAGCCTTTCTCGTGCACATGAAAGCCGCGCTCGCCGGGCGGCAGGCCTTTCAGGTGGGGCGTGAATTGCAGCCCTTCCTTGGTGTCTTTCAGGGTGATGGTGCCGGCGCTCTTGCCGACGCCATCGGGCGTCAGGAACGACATCGAGACGTCTTCGGCCATCGCCGCGCTGGACGCGCCCGCCAATGCCAGCGCCGTGACAAGCATCGAGAATTTCTTCATGAATTGCCTCCTGGAAAGATGCCCGCAAGCTGCGGGCGGCCATCGGTAAGGCGCGCCTCGCGCAGCCGGCGGCGCAGATGAAGATAGCACCGGGGCCGGGCGGTCCGCCAGAAAACTTCGTTCCTGATACAAGGTTGTGACACGGTGTGGGGAAAGGCCGAAGACCCTGCCTAGCCGTTCACGATCAGGACCACCGCATGCAGCAGCACGCCGATCAGGCCGCCCACCAGCGTGCCGTTGAAGCGGATGTACTGCAGATCGCGCCCCACACTGAGTTCCAGCTCGTCGACCAGATGACGTTCGTCCCAGTTCTTGACGGTGCGCGAAATGTGCTCGGTGACACCAACACGCAACCGTCCGGTCAGACGCCGCGCGCCGCCCAGGATGTGGTTGTTGATGGCTTCTCGCAGGCCGGGGTCTTCGCCAAGCTTGCGCGCCAGCGCCAGCAGCGCGCTTTCCAGATGCGCGGCCAGCGCGGAATGTTCGTCCGCCAGGTCGCGCCGCAGCGCCGCATGGATGTCGTCCCACAGGCCTTGAACGTATTCCTGGACCTTGGGGTGGTCGATGGCGCGCTGCTTCAGGGCTTCGACCTGGCTGGCCAGCGCCGGGTCGGTCTTCAGGCGTTCGATGTAGTTCATCACCCACGCCTCGTAGTCGCGGCGCACGGGGTGGTCGGGCTCGGACAGCACGTCGCGCAGCTCTTCGACCAGCGCGCGCGCCAGGCGGTCGGCCAGGTTGTCGGCGATGTTGTCGACGGACTTGACCACGTCAACGGCGGCGATGATGCGCGGCCATTCCTTGCGGGCGAACTTCACGAGCAGGGTCGACGCGCGCTCCTTGACGTCTTCCTCGGCCAGGTAGCCGCCCAGCCGTTCCATCGCGGCGTCCAGCAGCTCCTGGTGCCGCCCGTCGCGGGTCAACAGGCCCATCACCTCGCCGGCGGTGCCCGCCGCATCCCAGCGGCGCAGATTGCTGACGACGAATTCCTGGATGACACCGCGCACGGCCCGATCGTCCAGCAGGTCCAGCGTCTGCAGCGCCACGCGCCGCGCCCCATCGCTCAGGGCGTGCGCCTGCGCGGGCCGGGCCAGCCAGCGGCTCAGCCGCGCGGCGGGATCGAAGACGCGCAGCTTTTCAATAAGGGTGTCGGGGTCCAGGAAGTGATCGCGCACGAAGATCGCCAGGCTGTCGCCGATGCGGTCCTTGTTGCTGGGGATGATGGCGGTATGCGGAATGGGCAGACCCATCGGCCGCCGGAACAGCGCAACCACGGCGAACCAGTCGGCCAACGCGCCAACGGTGGCTGCCTCGCAAAACGCCCGCACCCAGGCCCACGCGCCCTGCCCGCCCATGACGTGACTGGTGATGAAGCCGCTGACCATGGCGACCAGCAGCGCCAGCGCCCCGATCTTCATGCGGCGCAATTGCGCGCGCCGCGCATCGGCATCCAGCGCGGTGTGCGCGCCGGCGATTCGTTGGGGTTGGGTAGTGTCGGTCATGAAGGATCCGGTGATGCAAGCCCCGAGCATACCAATCGAAGGCGGCCCGGCCATTGCACCCGGACACCGCCATCCGCCCTACTCGCTCAGGAACTCCGACAACGCCTCCAACCCTTCGATATGATCGGCCACCACCTTCGCGATGAAGGCAATGGGCACGGACAGCAGCGTTCCCCAGATGCCCCACAGCCACGTGAAAAGCAGCAGCAGGATGAACACGGCCACGGCGTTCATCCGCGCGATGCGGCCAGACATCCAGGTGGTGACGACGACGCCCATCAACAACGCAATGGCGACGGAACTCATGGAGATGGCCAGTGCGGGACCGAGCTCACCGAACTGCACCAGTCCCGCGACGCCAGTGCCGACCGCCGTCATCAGCGGGCCGAAGTACGGGATGATGTGCAGCGCGCCCGCCACCACCGCCCAGGTCGCGGCGTTTTCCAGTCCCAACAGGCGGAAGGCGCCCCATGACAGCAGCCCCAGCGCCACATTGGTCACCAGCATCATCGCCATGTACATGTGGATCGAGTTGTTGATCTGGTCCAGCATGTGCACGCTGATCTTCTTTTGCGACAACGTCTTGCCGGCCATTTTGACGAACTTGCGCTTGAACGCGTTGCCCGACAGCAGCAGGAAAAACACGAGGAACACGCACATGGTGGCCTGCCCGACGAAGGTGGCCAGCCCCTTGGAGCCCCACAGCAGGATGTCGCTCAGCCCGCCGTCCGACTTGGCCACGACGACGCGACCGCCGGGCTTGGGCGCACCCGACTCCTGCAGGATGCTTGCTGCGTTGCGCAATTTCTCCATCATGGAGCCGTCGCCGCTCAAGAGGCCGCCCAGCGTGCGGGACAGCTTGCTGGATATCTCGGGGAGCGCATTGATGATGTCGGCGACCTGGTCCTGCGTGACGTAGACGACGCCCACGATCCCGACGGCAATGGCCGACATCACGATGACGGTGCCCAGCGAGCGCGGCACGCGATATCGCTCCATCAGGGCGACGACGGGATCCAGGGTATAGGCGACCACAATCGCCATCACCACCGGAACGATGAATTCCTGCCCCGCCTTCAGGCCAAACAACACGGCAAGGACAGTCAGCGTCACCAGACAGAAGCCGCTGACGCGCACGAGCGGCGTGGGCGACGGCGGCTTGATGAGGCCGGCGTCCTGCGCCGTGACTTTTTCCTCGGAAGGATCGGGCTTTGCCGCCGCCGGCTCGGCCTTTTTTTCGGCGGCCTCGGCCGCTACGGGTTCCGGGCCTTCCCTCTGCGGCGAAGTGACCACTGGCGTCGCGCTGTCCATCTTTCCCCTCACATCCGTTTTGCGAAGGCCGTCAGCAAGTTGCGTGCCCGGCAGGCTCAGCCGCTGCTGATTGCCAGCAGACCCGGCTCGCCGTCGTGCTGCCGCTGCGCCCGCTCCAGGATGAATTCAATGATCATTGTGAGCGCTCGCGGATGGTGGCGATTGGGCATGTACAGCATATACATGCCGCGCCCAAAAATGCTCAAGCGCCAGTCGGTCAGCGCGGGGACAAGCTCACCGCGCGCAATGTCCTCGTGCACCACATAATCCGGCACCACGCCGACGCCCAGGCCCGCGCGGATGGCGTCGCGCAGGAAGGCATAGTTGCGGGAAATGACGGTGGGTTCCAGGACGACATGCTGGCGGGGCTGGCCGCCGTAGTACGCCGACAGGCGCAGCGGCCGGCCGATCACGGCGGCGCTGATGACAGGCGTGCCGGCCAGGTCTTCGGGCCGCTGGGGAAGCCCGCGGCTTTCCGCGTAGTCCCTGGACGCACAGGCCACGTAGCGGACCTGGCCGAGTTCGCGCGCGACCAGATGCTGCGGCGGTTCGGACATGATGCGCACGGCAATGTCGACTTCGTCGCGCAGCAGGTCCTCGACGCTGTTTTCAAACAACACGTCCAGCACGATGTCGGGATAGGTTTTCTTGAACTCAAGCAGCCAGGGCGTCATCACGAACTGCCCGTAGCCGCTGGGCACGCTCAGGCGCACCTTGCCCTGCGGTGTCTTGCCCAGAGTTTCGATCGATTCGCGCGCGGCTGCGAGCTCATCCTGGATGCTGCGCCCGTGCTTGTACAGCTTCAGGCCGATCTCGGTGGGTTCCACGCGCCGCGTCGTGCGCCGCACCAGCTGCATGCCGACCGAACGCTCCAATTGGCTCAGGTGATAGCTGACGTTGGCGCGCGTCATCTTCAGGCGGCGCGCGGCTTCGCTGAGATTGCCCGCGTCCAGGATTTCGACCAGCAGGGTAAGGGATTTGGTGTCCATGGCGGCGCTCCTTGCCGTGCATTGTCAAATTTTCTTATCCGTAGTGTCAATTATCGATGTCATTGTCAAGACATCTTTGCTGCGAAAGAATAAAGCCATAAGAGACGGGCCACCCCTGGCCCGCCAAGGCTCCGTTCGCGCCAGGCGCCGGCGCACCGGCATGCCGGCGCGGCGCGCGAGCAGGAAGCATCATTGGAGACACTGTCCATGACAGACAGCGCAAGCACCGGCGCGGCCCAGACGCGCCGCTACGAAGACATTCTGGTCATCGTCATCGACCATCCCCCCGTGAATGCACTGAGCGCCGCCGTGCGTCGAGACCTGTCCGACGCCATCACACAGGCGCAGACGGACGCGCGGGTCCGCGCGATTCTGCTGATGGGCGCTGGCAAAAACTTTATCGCGGGCGCGGACATCCGCGAGTTCGGCAAGCCGCCGCAACCGCCCCTGCTGCCCGACCTATGCAACCAGATCGAAGCCAGCGCCAAGCCCGTCGTCGCGGCGCTGCACGGCGCCACCCTGGGCGGCGGGCTGGAGATTGCCTTGGCGGCGCACTATCGCGTGGCGCTGGCCACTGCCAAGCTGGGCCTGCCCGAAGTGAACCTGGGCCTGTTGCCCGGCGCGGGCGGCACGCAGCGTGCGCCGCGCCTGATGGGCGCACAGGCCGCGCTGGACCTGATGCTGACCGGCAAGCACTTGCCCGCCGAAGCCGCCCTGGCATCGGGGCTGGTCGACGCGCTGTCCACTGAGGAAGATCCGCTGGACGCAGGCCTTGCCTACACGCGCGAACTGCTGGCGCTGAACGCTGGCCCGCGCCGCACCCGTGATGCGGCCGAGGCTCTCTCAGACCGGCAAGCGCAACTGGCGGTGGTGGATGCCGCCGCCGAACGCGTCGCCGCTACCACCCGCGGCCTGTACTCGCCTGCAAAGATCGTCGACGCGGTGCGCGCAGCCATTGAACAGCCCTTCGACGAAGGCCTGCGCATCGAGCGTGCGCTGTTCCTGCAATGCCTGGACAGCCCGCAGCGCGCGGCGCTGGTCCACGCGTTTTTTGCCGAGCGCGAAACCGCCAAGATTCCCGAGCTGAAGGAAGCGCGCTCGCGCCGGCTTGAGCGCGTGGGCATCGTCGGCGGCGGCACGATGGGCGCGGGCATTGCCGTAGCTGTGCTCGATGCGGGCCTGCCGGTCGTGATGGTGGAACAGGACGAGGCCGCGCTGGCACGTGGCCGCGCGCGCGTCGAACAGGTGTACGACCTGCTGGTCAAGAAAGGCCGGATCACCGCCGACGACCGCGCAGCGCGCATGGCGCGCTACACCGGGGCCACCAGCTATGACGCGCTGGGCGAGGCCGACCTCATCATCGAAGCCGTGTTCGAGGACATGGCCGTCAAGCAGGCCGTCTTCGCGCAACTGGATCGCATTGCCAAGCCTGGCGCCGTGCTGGCCACCAACACCTCTTACCTGGATGTGGACCGCATCGCAGAAGCGACGCGCGGACCGGCCGACGTGTTGGGGCTGCACTTCTTCTCGCCGGCCAACATCATGAAGCTCATGGAGATCGTGGTCGGCCGCCACACCGCGCCGGACACCGTGGCAACCGGCTTCGAGCTGGCGCGACGGCTGCGCAAGATTCCCGTGCGCGCGGGCGTGTGCGATGGCTTCATCGGCAACCGCATCCTGGCCGTGCACCGGCAGGCGGCGGACATGATGATGGAGGATGGCGCCTCGCCTTATGACATCGACGCCGCCGTGCGCGCGTTTGGCTATCCGATGGGCCCGTACCAGATGGCCGATCTGGCCGGCGGAGACATCGGCTGGGCGACGCGCAAACGCCGCGCCGCCACCCGCGACCCGGCGCTGCGCTACGTGCAGATTCCTGACCGCCTCTGCGAGCGCGGCTGGTTTGGTCAGAAGACCGGCCGCGGCTTTTATCTGTACCCCGACGGCGCGCGCCAGGGCACGCCGGACCCGGAAGTGCTTGCCATCATCGACGAAGAACGCCGCCGCGCCGGCGTCACGCCGCGGCCGTTCACGCAGGAAGACATCCTGCGCCACTACCTGGCCGCGATGGTCAACGAAGCGGCGAACGTGCTGCACCAGGGCATCGCGCTGCGCCCGTCCGACATCGACGTCGTGTTCCTGTCCGGCTATGGCTTTCCGCGCCACCGCGGCGGCCCGATGCACTACGCCGACAGCGTGGGCCTGCAAAGCATTCTTGCCGACATCCGCAGCTATGCGAAGGAAGACCCCGCGTTTTGGAAGCCGTCGCCGCTGCTCGTGGAACTGGCCGAGTCCGGCCGCACCTTCGGCAGCCTGAACGCCGCCTGATCCGAATTCATCCTAGGAACCC
Source organism: Achromobacter sp. GQ309 (assembly GCF_059759315.1). Classification (NCBI taxonomy): domain Bacteria; kingdom Pseudomonadati; phylum Pseudomonadota; class Betaproteobacteria; order Burkholderiales; family Alcaligenaceae; genus Achromobacter; species Achromobacter sp. GQ309. The sequence goes on along the minus strand of NZ_JCAXDP010000001.1, from coordinate 903,756 downwards.
TCATGCGTGAAGCCGTCATCGTTTCCACTGCCCGCACCCCCATCACCAAGGCGGGGCGCGGCGAATTCAACCTGATTGCCGGGCCCACGTTGGCCGCGCACGCCGTGCGCGCCGCCGTGGACCGCGCCGGCATCGACCCCGGGCTGATCGAAGACGCGTTCATCGGCTGCGGCTATCCGGAAGGCGCCACCGGCCGCAACATCGGCCGCCAGGCCGTGATCCGCGCGGAACTGCCCGTCAGCGTCGGCGGCGCCACCATCAACCGCTATTGCGCATCCGGCCTGCAGGCGATCGCGTCGGCCGCGAGCCGCATCGTGATGGACGGCGCACCCGCCGTGATTGCGGGCGGCGTCGAGCTGGTGTCGCAGATCCGCACTCGCGACGATGGCGTCAGCGGCATGGACCCGTGGATCGTCGCCAACAAGCCCGAGCTCTATCTGCCCATGATCGAGACCGCCGACATCGTGGCTGCCCGCTACGGCATCAGCCGCGAGGCGCAGGACCGCTTTGCCGCGCAAAGCCAGGCGCGCACCGAGGCCGCGCAAGCCGCGGGCCGCTACCGCGAGGAAATCATTCCGGTCACCACCACCATGTCCGTCACGGACCGCGCCACCGGCGCCGTCACCGAACGCGAAGTGACGGTGGACAGGGACACCTGCAACCGTCCCGGCACGACTTACGAGGCGCTGGCCGGCCTGGCGCCCGTGCGCGGCGAAGGCCAGTTCGTCACGGCGGGCAATGCCTCGCAGTTGTCGGACGGCGCGGCCGCCTGCGTGCTGATGGAAGCGGCCGAGGCGCAGCGCGCCGGCATCCGTCCGCTGGGCGCGTTTCGCGGCCTTGCCATCGCCGGCTGCGAGCCGGACGAAATGGGCATCGGCCCGGTCTACGCGGTGCCCAAGCTGCTGGCGCGCCACGGACTGAAAGTGCAGGACATCGACCTGTGGGAACTGAACGAGGCCTTTGCCTCGCAGGCCCTGTACTGCCAGGAAAAGCTGGGCATCCCCATGGACCGCCTGAACGTGGACGGCGGTTCCATTGCGCTGGGTCACCCCTTCGGCGTCACCGGCGCGCGGCTGGCTGGCCATGTCCTGATCGAAGGCCGCCGCCGCGGCGCCCGCTATGCCGTCGTCACGATGTGCATTGGTGGCGGCATGGGCGCGGCCGGCCTGTTTGAAATCTACTGAGAGACCCGCATGGATCTGGAATTCACCCCCGAAGAAATCGCCTTCCGCGACGAAGTGCGCGCCTTTCTGGACGCCAGGCTGCCCCGGCGTCTGGCGGACAAGGTTGGCGAAGGCAAGCTGCTGACGCGCGACGACATGGCCGAATGGCACGCGATCCTGAACGCGCAAGGCTGGCTGGCCACGCACTGGCCCGAGGAATACGGCGGCACCGGCTGGACGGCCGCGCAAAAGTACATTTTCGACAACGAATGCGCACTGGCCAACGCCCCGCGCATCGTGCCGTTCGGCCTGAGCATGCTGGGGCCCGTGCTGATCAAGTACGGCACCGAGGCGCAGCGCCGGTACTGGCTGCCGCGTATTCTCGACGGCTCGGACTGGTGGTGCCAGGGCTACTCCGAACCCGGCGCGGGCTCGGACCTGGCGTCGCTGAAAACCACCGCCGTGCGCGATGGCGACTGCTACGTCGTCAACGGACAGAAGACGTGGACCACGCTGGGCCAGTACGCCAACATGATCTTCTGCCTGGTGCGGACCTCGCAGGAAGGCCGGCGCCAGGAAGGCATCAGCTTTCTCCTGATCGACATGAACAGCCCGGGCATCGAAGTGCGCCCCATCATCACGCTGGACGGTGAACACGAAGTCAACGAGGTGTTCTTCTCTGACGTGCGCGTGCCCGTCGAAAACCTGGTGGGCGAGGAAAACCGCGGCTGGACGTGCGCCAAATATCTGCTGACCTATGAGCGCACCAACATTGCGGGCGTGGGCCAGTCCACGGCCGCGCTGGAACGCCTGAAGGCCGTGGCCGCGCGCCAGAAGCGGCATGGCCGCCCGCTGACCGAAGACCCGGATTTTGCCGCGCGGCTGGCGCGCGTCGAGATCGAGCTGGCCAACATGCGCACGACCAACCTGCGCGTGGTCGCGGCCGTGGCCGGCGGTGGCGCGCCCGGCGCGGAGAGTTCAATGCTGAAGATCCGCGGCACACAGATCCGCCAGGAGATCAGCGCCATGAACCGCCGCGCCATGGGCCCGTACGCACGCCCCTTCGTGCCCGAGGCGCTGCACGACGGCTACGATGCGCCGCCCATCGGCCCGGACGGCGCCAACAGCGCCGCAGCGCAGTACTTCAACAACCGCAAGCTGTCGATCTTCGGCGGCTCCAATGAAATCCAGAAGAACATCATCTCCAAGATGATCCTGGGACTGTAAGGGCTGGCCATGAATTTCGAACATACCGAAGACCGGCGCATGCTCTCGGACATGCTGCGCCGCTTTGTCGCCGAGCAATACGACTTTGCCACCCGCATGCGCCATGCCGAATCGCCGCAGGGGTACAGCGCCGAGTTCTGGCAACGCTACGCAGAGCTGGGCGCCATCGGCGCGCTGTTCACCGAGGCGGACGGCGGGCTGGGCGGCGCGGGCTTTGACATCTCTGTCGTCTTTGAAGCGCTGGGCCGCGGCATGGTCGTGGAACCCTTCCTGGATGCGGTGATGGTGGGCAGCGCGATCGCATCAAAGGGCACGCCGGATCAGCGCGAGGCATTGGAAGGCCTGATCGCCGGCAGCTTGACCGCCGCGCTGGCCCACGCCGAGCCGCAATCCGGGTACGACCTCAACCAGGTGCAGGCGCGTGCGCAACGCAGCGCCGACGGCTGGGTGCTCAATGGCACCAAGGCCGTCGTCTACGCGGGCGAACACGCGGATCTCTTCCTGGTGTCGGCGCGCACGTCGGGCGCTGATGACGATGAGGCCGGCATCAGCCTCTTTCTGGTGACCAAGGCCACGCCCGGCCTGAGCCTGCGGGGCTACGGACTGATCGACGGCGGGCGCGCCGCGGAGCTTGTGCTGGACAACGTGCAGCTTGGACCCGGCGCGTTGCTGGGCGAAGCGGACGCCGGTTACCCGCTGCTGGAGCGCGCCGTGGGACGCGGCATCCTGGCGCTGTGCGCCGAGGCCGTCGGCGCCATGGACTGCGCGCGCGATGCCACGCTGGAATACCTGCGCACGCGCCGCCAGTTTGGCGCACCGCTCGGCAGCTTCCAGGCCTTGCAGCACCGCATGGCCGACGTGCTGCTGGAGATCGAACAGGCGCGCTCGGCCGTCATCAACGCGGCCGCCGCCGTCGACCATCCCGACCGTGTCACGCGCGAACGCGCGCTGTCGGCCGCCAAGGTCACCATCGGGCGCATCGGCACGCTGGTGGCCGAAGAATGCATCCAGCTGCATGGCGGCATCGGCATGACCTGGGAGTTGCCGCTGGCGCACTACGCCAAGCGCCTGGTCATGATCGACCATCAGTTGGGCGACGAAGACCACCACCTGCGCCGCTACATTGCGCTGGGGCAGGCATGAACGCGGACGCACGGCCATGATCGAATCCCGTTCCGCCACTCTCTCCCGTCCCTTCGCCGCGCCGTTCCCGGTGCGCACCGCAGAGGACGTCCAGCGGCTGCAGGCGCGGCCGCTGGAAGAAACGCTGACGGTGCAGAGCACCTACGAAATTTTCTGCAATTCCGCGGCCGCGTTCGGTGAACGGCGCGCGCTGACCTTCCTGCGCAGCGCGGATCCCGCCGACGACGCCATCAGCTGGACCTATCAGGACCTGCTGGCCGGCATCCACCAGACCGCCAACCTGCTGCACAGCCTGGGCATCCGGGAAGGCGACGCCGTGGGCGTGCTACTGCCCGGCTGCCTGGAGTACCACCTTGCCCTCTGGGGCGGCGAGGCGGCCGGCATTGTTCAACCGCTCAATCCGCTGCTCACCGAAGACAAGCTGGCATCGCTGATGACGACGGCCGGCGCCAAGGCGCTGATCGCCTATGGATCCGACGTGGAGTGCGGCTCGTGGTCCAAGGCGCTGCGTCTGATGGAGCGCGTGCCGACCCTGAAGTCGCTGTTGCGCGTAGCGCCGTGGCATGAAGCCGAAGCGGACCGCCCCGCGCTGCCGGACTTCGCGCTGGATTTCAATGTCGCGCGCGCGGCCCAGCCTTCCGACCGGCTGGTCAGCGAACGCGTCATCCGCGCCAGCGACGTGGCGGCTTACTTCCACACGGGCGGCACCACGGGCGCGCCCAAGCTGGCGATCCACACGCACGCCAATCAGGTGTTTTCCGCCTGGGCGGCCGTGCAACTGCAAAACGCAGGTCCCGGCGATGTGGTCATCAATGGCTATCCGCTGTTTCATGTGGCGGGCGTGCTGCCGGCATCGCTGGCGGCGTTGTCGTCCGGCGTCGAAACCGTCATTCCCACCACCCTGCTGCTGCGCAACCGCGACGTGCTGCGCAATTACTGGCGCCTTGTCGAAAAGCACCGCGCGACCTCCCTGCAGGGCGTGCCGACCATCCTGGCCGCGTTGGCGGAGGTGCCGTTGGCCGGCGCCGACATTTCATCGCTCCGTTACTGCCGCACCGGCGCCGCGCCCCTGCCCGCCGAGCTGGCCGCGCGCTTCAAGCGCCTCTTCGGCCTGCACGTCAGCGAAAGCTTGGGCATGACCGAAATGGCGGGCATCACCTCGATCTCGCCCCCCGGCTGCGAATTCCCCGTCAACTGCGTGGGGTTCCCGCTGCCGTATGTGCAAATCCGCATCGTCAGCCTGGACATGCCCGCGGGCCAGCCCGCGCGCGATCTGCCGCCCGGCACGCCGGGCATGGTGCTGATCAAGGCGCCGAACGTCATCCCCGGTTTTCTGGACCCCGACGACACCGCGCGCGCCTTCACCGAAGACGGCTGGCTCATCAGCGGCGACGTCGGCCTGATGGATGCCGAAGGCCGCCTGCATCTGCAGGGCCGCGCCAAGGATCTGATCATCCGAGGCGGCCACAACATCGACCCCAAGACCATCGAGGACGCGCTTGCCAGACACCCGGCGGTGCAGCTTTGCGCGGCAGTCGGCGCCCCCGATGCCTACGCGGGCGAATTGCCCATCGCCTTCGTCACGCTGGCCGAAGGCAGCGAGGTGACCGAGGCGGAATTGGTGGCTTACGCCGCTGAGCACGTGGACGAAGGCCCCGCACGGCCCAAGCGGGTCGTCGTGCTGGAGACCATGCCGATGACAAACGTGGGCAAGATCTACAAACCCGATTTGCGCCGCCTGGCGACCGCCGTGTCGGTCGAGGCCGTGGTGGCGCGCACCCTGCAAGCGGCTGGCCGCGCGCAAGATGATCCCGTCTTCCGCGTGCTGGCCGATGCGCAACCGGATGTCGCCGTAGAAGCCGGCGCCGGTGCGCCCGCGCCGCTGAAAGCCCAACTGCGCGAAGCGCTGTCCCGGCTGCCCGTCAAGGTCGACTTGCGCGACTGACTGGCCGCCCATAACAACCATCAGGCAAACCACCAGGAGACAAACAATATGAACCGACTTCCCCTGCGACGCGCTGTCCTCGCCGCCCTGACGCTCACGCTGGCAAGCGCCGCGTTGCCCTTTTCCGCCAGCGCCCAGACGGACTTTCCCACCAAGCCCATCACCCTGATCGTGCCCTTCCCGGCCGGCGGCTCCACCGACCGCCACCTGCGGATCGTGGCGCAGGACGCCTCGAAACACCTGGGCCAGCCCGTCATCGTGGAAAACCGGCCAGGCGCCGGCGGCACGCTGGGCACGGCGACCATGGCCAAGACGGCCAAACCGGACGGCTACACCATCGCCCTGTATACGCTAGCGATGCTCCGCATGCCCTACATGCAGAAAAGCAGCTGGGATCCGATCAACGATTTCACCTTCATCCTGGGCCTGTCGGGCTACACCTTCGGCTTCACGGTGCGCTCCGATTCGCCGTACAAGACCTTCAACGAATACATCGAGGCGGCGCGCAAGGCGCCCGGCAAGATCGATTACGGCTCCACCGGCATCGGCTCGTCGCCGCACCTGATCATCGAAGAGATCGCCATCAACGCCAACGTCAAGCTCAACCACGTGCCGTTCAAGGGCAACGCCGACATGCAGCAGGCGCTGCTGGGCGGCCATGTCATGGCACAGAGCGACGCCACCGGCTGGGACCAGTTCGTCGATTCCGGCAAGATGCGCCTGCTGGTCACCTTTGGCGAAAAGCGCACCACGCGCTGGCCTGACGTGCCGACCGCGCAAGAGCTGGGCTACAAGGTTGTGTCCACGTCGCCGTATGGTCTGGCCGGTCCGAAGGGCATGGACCCGGCGGTCGTGAAGATCCTGCATGACGCGTTCAAGAAGGCGCTGTTCGACCAGGCCAGCATGGACGTCATGAAGCAGCTCAATCAGGAACCGGCCTACCGCAGCAGCGAGGACTACAAGGCCTGGGCGCAGGCCACCTTCGTCAAGGAAAAGGCATTGATCGAAAACCTGGGGCTGATGGCCAAGTAGCGGCCAAGCTGGCGGGACGAGCAAGTGGGACGGACGCCGGGAGGACAGGGGCAGGCCGGCAGGCGCTGGTGCCCCGGTCCCCCCGCAGCGCGCAGCCCCGCACCCTTAGCGTGCAGCGTGCAGACAGATTTTGTATGCAAGAAATGTCTGCCGTCCCGGCCGCCTTTTGTTAGACTGGCTGCCCGACGATTTCCCGCTACCGGCAGCCCTGCCGCGCCTCATGAATCAGGACGTCCAGCCAGACCCCAGCGCCGACGACATCGCCCAGGAAGTGTCCGCCGCCATCGTGGCGCACAAGCTTCCGCCCGGCACCCGGCTGCGCGAGGAGGCCCTGGCCCGGGTCTACAAGGTCAGCCGCACCAAGATCCGCGCCGCGCTCCTGATGCTGTCCAAGGACAAGCTCATCAACATCGTTCCGGACAAGGGGGCCTTCGTCAGCAAGCCCGACGCGAACGAGGCGCGCGAGGTCTACGCCGTGCGGCGCATCCTGGAAGCGGCATTGGCCCGGGAGTTCGTGGCCTGCGCCAAGACCGCCGACTTCCGCCGCATCGATGCGCATCTGGCCGAGGAACGCCGGGCCCTGGAAAGCGGCGACGTGCAGGCGAGAAACCGGTTGCTCAGCCAGTTCCACATCCTGCTTGCCGAAACCGTGGGCAACTCGGTGCTGACCGGCATGCTGCGCGAATTGTCGGCGCGCAGCGCGGTGATCACCGTGCTGTATCAAAGCTCTCACGACGCCAATTGCTCGTCCCGCGAGCATCACGCCTTCATCGAGGCGGCGCGCGCCGGCGACGCCGATCGCGCCTGCGCCCTGATGGACGAACACCTGGAACACGTGCTGGCCGCGCTGGATTTCAGCGGTGACCGGCAGGCGGGCAGCGATCTGGTCGCCGCGCTGCTGAGCTGAGACGCGGCTGAGCTGGCGTGCTGCGCACCTGAGACGCGGCTGGCCTGACGCGCTTTCCGCTCCGCAGCGCTATCCCGCCCGCAGCAATTGCTCCATGCGCTGCTGAAGCCAGCGCTCCGTCTCGTTCAACACGGCCCCTTGCAGCCACAACGTGCGCACGGACAGCATCGGCAACGCCAGTTCCGCGCACGGCACCGGCGTCAGCGTGGTGCTGAAGCTCTCGTATTCCGCGATATTCAACGGCAGGATCGCAAAGCCCAGACCGTCGGCCACCATGCCCGCGATGCTGTAGAAGCTGTCGGTGCGCCACACCGTGGGACTGAGCACCATGTCCTCCACGCCTTCCATCTGCATGACCAGCTGGCGGTGCCGCGCCAAGTCTTCGCGCGACACCTGCGGCAGCGCAGCCAGCGGATGGCCAGACGCCACGAAGATCCCTTGCGCCACGTTGCCCAGCGAACGGTGCGCAAAGTCGCTGCCGGGGTCGCCTCGGTCGAAGTGGAACGCGATGCTGGCCCGGCCCTGCCGCACGTAATCGGCGACCTCGGTCGCGGTGCCGTTCAACTGCGTCAGCTCAAGCGCCGGGAATCGCTCGGCCAGTTCCAGCGCCAGCGCGCCTAGCACCAGATACGGCAAGGCCTCGTCCAGCGCAATCGACAGTCGCGCCTCCTGGCCTCCGGCAAACGCCAGCGCGCGCTGCGACAGCCCGCCCGCTTGGCGCAGCAGTTCTTTCGCTTCCAGCAGCATCACCTCGCCGGCCGGCGTCAGCACCGCGTTGCGGCGCGACCGGTCAAAGAGTTCCACGCCCAGATCCGCCTCCAGCAGGCCCACCGCCGTACTGACCGCGGACTGGGCGCGGCCGATGCGGCGCGCCGCCGCCGAGAACGACTCGGCCTCCGCCGCCGCCACGAATTGCCGTAGTTGGTCCAAGGTCCATTGCATGGTGTGCTCCTTTCAATCCATCGATTTTATAGATGCAATCCAACTTTTTATGGCGGATATGTAGATGGATAATGCCAGCCCGTGATCCCAAGCGCGAACGCCGCGACTGGAAACACGGTCTTCATAGGAGTAGAACCATGCAGCGGACTCATTCGAACGCTGTCGCCGCGGCCACCCCCGGCCGCTGGCTGGTGCTGGCCATCGTGTCCAGCGCCTTGCTGCTGATCGTCGTCGACATGACGGTCCTGTACACCGCCCTGCCGCGGCTCACCCACGAACTGGGCGTCACCGCATCCGCCAAGCTGTGGATCGTGAACGTATATGCGTTGGTCGTGTCCGGCCTGTTGCTGGGCATGGGCACGCTGGGCGACCGGCTGGGCCACAAGCGCCTTTTCATGATGGGGCTGGCCGTATTCGGCGCGGCGTCGCTCGCCGCCGCCTATTCGCCCGGCGCGGTCGTCCTGATCGCGGCGCGTGCGTTGCTGGGTGTGGGCGCGGCGATGATGATGCCCGCCACGCTGTCCATCCTGCGCCTGGCGTTTGCCGACGAGCGTGAGCGCGCCGTGGCGATTGGCGTCTGGGCGTCGGTCGCTTCGGGCGGCGCCGCGCTCGGACCCGTCGTGGGCGGCCTGCTGCTGGAGCATTTCTGGTGGGGCTCGGTGTTTCTCATCAACGTCCCCATCGTGCTGCTGGCGTTGCCGCTGGCCTGGCGGTTCATCCCGGCAAGCCAGCCCGACGCATCGCGGCCGTGGGATCTGGTCGGCTCCTTGCAGGTGATGGCGGGCATGATCCTGTGCGCCTACGCGCTCAAGGAACTGGGGCGTGCGTCGCCGTCCTGGCTGCACGCCATCGTGGCCTGCGCGGCGGGCGCCGCCATGCTGGCCGTTTTCGTGCGCCGTCAGCGGCGGCGGCCCTATCCGCTGATCGACTTCGCCATCTTCCGCAACGCGTCCTTCAGTTCGGCCGTGGCCGCCGCCTTGTTTGCCGCCGCGGCACTGCTGGGGATGGAGCTGGTGTTCAGCCAACGCTTGCAACTGGTGCTGGGCATGTCGCCCATCCAGTCCGCGCTGTTCATCCTGCCGCTGCCGCTGGCCGCCTTTGTCGCCGGGCCGCTCGCGGGTCTTTTGCTCGGGCGCGTGGGCAGCCGGCGCATGCTGTTTCTGTCGCTGCTGGTGTCAGGCGCGGGCATGGGCGGGTACCTCCTGACCTACGATGCGGCGGTCATCCCGCAGATGATCAGCTTGTGCGTGCTGGGACTGGGCATCGGCGCCACCATGACGGCCGCGTCCAGCACCATCATGCAAAGCGCCACGCCCGAACGCGCGGGCATGGCCGCGTCAATCGAGGAAGTCTCATATGAACTGGGCGGCGCGCTGGGCGTGACGCTGATGGGTTCGATCCTGTCGGGCGTGTATGCGCAGTCGCTGTCCGTGCCCGCGGGGGTGGCAGCGACCGGCGCCGCACGTGACAGCCTGGACGAGGCGCTCGTCGTCGCCGAAAGCCTGCCCGCGGAGCTCGCGGCGACGCTGACCGAGATGGCACGTGGCGCCTTCGAGACAGGCTACGCGGCGGTGATCGCCACCGCCACGATCATGCTGCTGGGCACTGCCGCGTTCGTGCTGCTGAACCGCGCCCGCCGGGCGATTCAGCCGGGCTGAAATCCCGGGACGCGGCGGGAGCGGTCTGCCTGCGTGCGGGCGCACTGCCTGTACCGATCAGCCGTTGCGGAATGCGTGGTCCATGTCCGCGATCAGGTCTTCCTCGTGTTCCAGGCCGATCGACACCCGGATCAAGCCTTCGGACACGCCCGCGGCATCTCGCTCCGCCGCGGGCACGCCGGAATGCGTGGTCGACGCCGGATGGCACACCAGCGTCTCCGTGCCGCCCAGGCTGACGGCCGAACGGAACAGATGCAGCGCATTGATGAAGCGGAAGGCGCGCTCGCGGCCGCCGTCCAGCACGAAGGCGAACGTCGAACCCGGCCCGGTGCATTGCCGCTTGTACACCTCCTGGTAGGCGCGATCGGCGATCAGTTCCGGATGGAATACCTGCACCTTTTCGTGCGGATTGCCCGCCAGCCATTCCGCCACGCGGGTTGCCGTGCGTGCCGCCTGCTTCATGCGCAGGACCACCGTTTCCATCGACCGCGTGATCATCCAGCAAGAATGCGGATCCAGTTGCGACCCGAAGGCGCTGCGGATCGCGCGCACCTTCTTGATGAGCTCCTTGCTGCCGGTGACCGCCCCCGCCACCAGATCGCTATGGCCGCCAACGTACTTGGTCAGCGAATACACCGACAAATCCACCCCGTGCTCCGCCGGCTTCTGGAAGATCGGCCCGAGCAGCGTGTTGTCGCACACCGAGATCGGCCGGTAGCCGTGGCGCGTTTCGAACGCGTCCAGCTCGTTTTTCATGGCCTCGAAATCGAACAGCGCGTTGGTCGGATTGGCGGGCGTTTCGACATAGAAAAGCTTTACCGGCCCCTTGGCTGCGGCCTCTTCCAGCGCGGTGCGCATGTTGCGCGGCGACAGCCCGTCTGCCACGGGATGCGAACCCACGCCCCACTCCGGAAAGATCTTGCCGATCAGCATCTCGGTGCCGCCATAGAGCGGCACCGATTGCACCAGCTGGTCGCCCGGCCGCAGAAACGCCATCAGCACTGCGCTGATCGCAGACATGCCGCTGGAAGTGACGGCGGCATCCTGCGAACCGTCCAGCAGCGAGAGCCGGTCTTCCACGATTTCCAGGTTCGGATGGTTGAACCGGCTGTACACCAGCCCCGCCGTCTCGCCCTGCGGCAAGGGCTTGCGGCCCGACACCAAGTCAAAGAACGCCGCGCCGTCCTCGGCGGTGCGGAACGCGAAGGTGGACGTCAGAAACACCGGCGGCTTGACCGCCCCCTCGGACAGATAGGGATCGTAGCCATAGGACATCATCTGCGTCTCGGCATGCAAGGGGCGGCCGAAGATGTCCTTCTTGTGATAGCTCGAGTAAGTCATGGTGTGCCTCATTCTGGTGTTCCAGCCGACCGGGCGGGCGCGTCACGCATCTTCCAGACAATAACGCCGAGGCGCGAGGGAGATATTGCAGGTTGTGACGTGCGCGCAGGCAGCAGCCGAAGCATTTCCGAGAGGCGGCGCCCGGCCTCAGTCCACCGTTGCCCCAGATAGCTTCACCAGCTTGGCCCACTTGTCGATTTCCTGGTCCAGGAAGGCCTTGAACTCCGCAGGCGACTGGCTCGTGGGCGCGGAACCCTGATCCAGCAGCACCTTGCGGAACGCCGGGTCTTGCGTCACCGACTTCAGGGCCCGGGCGAGCCCATCGACGACGGCGGGCGGGGTGCCGGCCGGCACGAACACACCGTTCCACAGCGAGACGTCGAATCCAGGCAGCGCTTCACCCACCGCCGGCACATCGGGCAGGCGCGGCGAGCGCTCCGGGGTGGTCACGCCCAATGCGCGCAGCTTGCCGCTTTCCAGGTACGACAGCACTTCCACCAACGGTGAAAACACCGCCTGCACCTGGCCGCCCATCAGGTCCACGTTCGCCGGCGCCCCGCCCTTGTACGCCACATGGACCATGTCGCCCTTGGCCATCGCGTTGAACAGCGCGCCGGACAGATGCGAGGCCGACCCGTTGCCCGCGGAACCGTAGTTCACCGGCGCGTCCTTCTTCTGAACCAGCGTGATGAACTCCGTGAGCGACTTGGCCGGCACGTTGTTGTTCACGGTCAGCACGTTTGGAATGGACGCGATCTGCGACACGGGAATCAGGTCACGGCGCAGGTCAAAGCCCAAGTTCTTGTACAGCGTCACGTTGGTGGCGATCGTGCTGGTGGCCAGCAGCAGCGTGTAGCCGTCGGGCGTGGCGCGCGCCGCCACGCTCGATCCCAGGTTGCTGCCCGCCCCCGCGCGGTTCTCCACGACCACCTGTTGCTTGAGTTGCCGGGACAGATGTTCGGCGAGCAGCCGCGCGGTCGCATCCGTGCTGCCGCCGGCCGCAAAAGGAACGATCATCGTGATGGCCTTGCGGGTCGGCCAGTCGGCGCCCGCGTCGGGCTGAGCCGCGTGCGCTGCCGGGGCGCCCGCGCCAAGACAGGCGCCCAAGGCAAGGGCGATGATTGCGCGTGAAGTCATGGTTGTCTCCTTGATTGGAATAAGCACGGCCGATCCGGGCGTCGCGTCGTCTGCGCAACTACCCGAAGGCCGGTGAAGGGTGCGGCTGACGCCGCGAGCGGACTGCTATTGCGGTGTGACCACGACGGTGCCCGCGTCGGCATCCACGTCCAGCCAATCGCCCGTGGCGATGGCCTTGGTCGGGTCTTCGTCCAGCCCGGCCACGACAGGAATGGCGCCGATGATCGCCCCGATCGTCGTGATAGGTTCCGGCGTCACCTGCACGAACGCCAGTGGCGCCGTTCCGCGCGAGACCATGTCGTAGATCTTGTAGGAGCCGCCGGTCGATCCCTTGCCGGTCAGAAACACAAGCACCTTGCCGGCGATGTTCACGCCTTCCAGCTCGTGCCCGGGTTCCGTGACGATGCCCGTCATGTTGTCGACGCCGCCGTTGAAGCTGATCGCCTCTGCCGTCACGACGGCCTGTCCGCTGGTCTTGCCCTTGACAATCTTGCGCCCGGTGAGGATGCGTTTGGCTTGGATCATGGCTTACCTCCAGACGCCGCTGACGGCGGCCTGCATGACGCGATCGAGATTGCCGTAATGGGTGGGCAGTCCGAACTGACCGGGGGCATAGAACGCCATCTTGGCGGAGTTGGTGGTCAACGTCCGATAGCCCTTCGCCGGCGCGATCACGCGGCTGCGCGCCAGGAATGGGCACGTTTCCCGCACGACCGTCCCGCCCGCGTCCTTGATCGTCTGGATGTACCCCATGCGCTCGGCCATGGCATACATGGCGCCGGCCGTGGTGACCCACAACGCGACCTCCGGGTGCACGCTTTTGCCTTCCAGCGCCTCGGCCACCTCGCGGATCTCCTGCACCGAGGCATTCGGACAGCCCACCAGAATCCAGTCCACGTGATCCGAGGGCTCCTTGTTCAGCGCCGCCTCGGCCTTCTTCTTTTCGGCGTCGTCAAACACCAGCACTTTTTCAGGCGCGTTGCCGCCGAAGGCCGCCTCAAGCGTGGGCGCTTCGGGCGTGACGCCGACCGCATGGAACATGCTCACCGCACCGGAAGCCGCCAACGCGGCGCTCAGCGCCTTCAACTGCTCCAGCGTAGGATCGGAAGGAATGCCCGTGAAGACCGGCGTGTCCTGCCCGGCGATGCGGCCGGCAAAGTAGCCCAACGTGCCGTAATCGGTCATGTCGTCGAGCGTGGTCTCGACCTTGACCAGCAGTTTTCCGTAGCGGTTCTCCGTCAGGTGAAATCCGTACTCCGGCGTGCGTCCGGTCAGCGCCGTTGCCAGGCCGCTGGGGCCCCCCTCACGATTTGTGCGCGCGCCGCACACCGAATTGGCGTACACCACGGCCGACGACTCGCCCCAGGCCATGTGCTCGCCGAAGCGCGGGCTGTTGCCGACCAGATAGGGAATACAGGTGTTGCAGGTGTTGGCGCCCATGCCGGCGTAGGCGTCCGTCAGGCGCGTCTGCAGCGCGCTGTCCGATTCGGGGATGCCGATCTCGCGCCACTGCACCGGGTCGACCGCCGTCGGGTTCGTCGTCACCCGGGTGACGAACGTGCCGCCCTGCCGCTTGATGTCTTCGACAAAACGCGTGCCGGCTTCCTCCGCGACGAGGACGGACGAACCCGCCATATGAACGTTGCTGACCTGCAGCAGGCGCTTGGCGCCAAAGCTCTCGCCTAACGCCACCAGGATTTCCATGGCCTTCTGCACGGCTGGTCCCTTGCCGCCCGTCAGCATCGCCGACTCTTCTTCCGTAAGAAACATATGTACGCCTCCAATGCGTTCGAATCCTCAGGCACAAATTCTGAGCGCGGCGTTAAATCAATAAAAGCGATAAATTGGAATCCGATCGGATTCCTGAATTCGATCTATTCTGGCCACGAAGGAGGCGCCGTTGATCACGTTCAAGCAACTCGAAGCCGTGTATTGGGTCGTCCAGCTTGGCGGCTTTGCACCAGCGGCCAACCGGCTGCACACGACGCAATCGGCCGTGTCCAAGCGCGTGCAGGAACTGGAAGCGCTCTTCGACACGCCGCTCTTTGACCGCACGTTGCGGACGGCCCGGCTGACGGAGAAAGGCGAAGAGATGTTCCTGCTGGCGAAACGGCTGCTGGAACAGCGCGATGCGGCGATCGAGCAGTTCCAGCGCCCGGACGTCATGGAGCGCCACGTTCGCATCGGCATCACGGAACTGACGGCCATGACCTGGTTGCCAAGACTGGTAAGCGCAATCCAGGCGCGCTATCCCCGGGTCATCATCGAGCCGCACGTCGATACCAGCGCCATCCTGCGCGACAAGCTCCTCGCCGACGAAGTGGACCTGATGATCGTGCCGGACGTCTTCGACGACCAGCGTTTCGTGTCGCGCCGGGTCGGGCAGGTCGTCAACTCATGGATGTGCAAGCCGGGGCTGGCGCCGCGGCGGCGCCTCAAGGTGCAGGACCTCGTCAAGCACCGGCTGCTGACGCAGGACGAGCGTTCCGGCACGGGCCAGCTCTACAACCGGTGGTTTCGTTCGGTGGGCGTGCAGCCCGAGCAGACCGTGCTGAGCAACAGCCTGGTGGCGTTGATCGGCCTGGCGATCTCAGGCATGGGCATCAGCTATCTGCCCAAGACCTTTCTGGCGCCCATGGTGGAGTCGGGCGCGCTGGAAATCTTGACGGTGACGCCCGCCCTGCCACCTGCCGCCTACGCGGCGGTCTTTCGCGGCGACCGTCCCAGCAACCTGATTTCAGCCATCGCGGCGCTGGCGCAGGAACAATGCGATTTCGGCAAGATCTTCCAGTCGGATGCACAGTCGACGCGCGGCGGCGGCGCGTAGCGCGGCGGCGGGCATCGAAGAAGCAGGCAGGCGAGCCACGGTCCGTGGCCGCCAATGCCAGTTCAACGCAGCACAAACGGGTTGCTGGCGGTCGCCCCGCTATTGAGCCAGACGCTCTTGACCTGCAGGAACTCCTTGACGGCGTCCATGCCGTTCTCGCGCCCCAGCCCCGAATCCTTGTAGCCGCCAAAGGGCGCCATGAAGCTGACCGCACGGTAGGTGTTCACCCATACCGTGCCGGCCTTCAAGCGCTCCGACATCCGAATGGCTCGGGCGATGTCCTGGGTCCACACCGCGGCGGCCAGTCCGAAGCGGACATCATTGGCGATCCGCAGCGCCTCGGCTTCGTCCTTGAAGCGGATGATGGACAGCACCGGCCCGAACACCTCTTCCTGGGCGATGCGCATGTCGTTGCGCACGTCGCCGAAGATGGTCGGTTCCACGAACCACCCCTTGCCGCATTCCGGCCGTTGCGCGGCCTTGCCGCCCAACAGCAGGGTTGCGCCCTCGTCCCGCGCGATGCGGATGTAATCCAGCACCTTCTGGTATTGGGGCGGCGTCGTGACGGGCCCGACCTGCGTGGCCGGATCCATTGGATCCCCCATGCGCGCGGCACCCGCCAGCGACAGCAGCTTTTCGACAAAGCGATCGTAGATGCTGTCCTGGAGCAACAGGCGCGAGCCCGCAATGCAGGTTTGCCCGCTTGCCGCGAAGATGCCCGAGATCGCGCCGAACACGGCCTGTTCCAGGTCCGCGTCCTCGAAGACGATGTTGGGCGACTTGCCGCCCAGTTCCAGCGAGGTGTGCTTTAGCAGACGCGCGGCCTGCTCGTTGATCAGGCGGCCGGTCTGGTCCGACCCGGTGAAGGTGACCTTTTGCACGAGCGGGTGCTGGACGAGCGCGGCCCCCACCTCCTGGCCATAGCCTGTCACCACGTTCATCACGCCCGGCGGAAACCCTGCCTCGTCGAACAGTTCCGCGAATTCCAGCGTGGAGGCGGACGTGAACTCCGACGGTTTCACGACCACCGTGCAGCCGGCTGCCAACGCCGGCGCAATCTTCCAGCCCAGCAGCAGCAAGGGCGAATTCCACGGCGTGATCGCCGCCACCACGCCCAGCGGTTCGTGACGCGTGTAGGTGAAATAGCCCTTCTTGTCCAAGGGCAGCGTCGACCCGTGGATCTTGTCCGCCAGGCCGCCGTAGTAGCGGAACCATTGCGGCAGGTACGTCAGCTGTCCCAGCATCTCGGCGTACAGCTTGCCGTTGTCCCGGACCTCCGTTGCCGCGAGTTTGCGTGCATCGCGTTCGATGAGATCAGCCAGTCGATACAGCAACCGGCCGCGTTCGGTGGCGGTCAGCTCTGCCCACGGTCCTTCCGAAAAAGCGAAATGGGCGGCCTGCACCGCCACATCGACGTCTTGCGCGGCCCCGCGCGCGACCCGCGCCCAGGCCTCGCCGGTATAGGGGTTCTGCGTCTCGAACCATTCGCCCGAGATCGCTGCGGCCGGCGCCCCCGCAATCCGCATTGAGTAAGTCTTCATCACAGCCTCCTGGCCTGAATGCAGCATGACAGCCCAAGGGGCTGCCGCTGCTCAGAACGTCGAAAATCCCAGGGCGGCCCGGAAGCGGTTCTTGACGTACACACCGTCGCGCGGCGGCAGCGCGCGCGGCGGTTCGTCCGGATTGATGAACACCTGGGCGAAGGCGACGCCACGGCGCGCCATCACGCGCTCGGCGACCTCGCCCGCCCTGCCCGTTTCTTTGACGGCAAACGCGTCCTTGATGCCAAACCCCTGCGCCACGGCCACCAGGTCTGTGCCCAGGCTGGTGTGGCTGCGCTGCATCCCGGTCTCGCCGAAGTGGCCGTTGTCCAGCACCACGATGGTCAGGTTCCTGGGCTGCTTGGCGCCGACGGTGCCCAGCGTGCCCACGCCCATCAACTGTTCGCCGTCGCCGGTGATGACAAGCACCGGCCGGTCGGGTTGCGCCAGCGCCAGGCCCAGCCCCAGCGCCACGGCGCCGCCCATGGCGCCCCATAGATAAAAATTCTTGTCCCGGTCGCCCGCGGCATAGACGTCATAGGATGGCGAGCCCAGGCCCGAGACGATCAGCGCGTCCGGCGAAGCCGCGATCAGTTGCGACACGAAGGCGCGGCGGTCCACGGCGCCCGAAGCATTCAAGGTGGTCGACATCAGTTGCGCTCCCACTTCTTACGTCCAATCAAGGTTTGCGACAGCAGGACGGCCACCTGCTCGCCGGCCAGAAATGCGGAATCGGCAGCGGCACTGACGATCTCTCCGACCTCGTCGGGGTTCGACGCCCGCAGCACCGTGATGCCCATCAGTTCAAGCGCCTGCTGGGTGGTCTTGCCCATCGGCCCCTGCCACGGATTGAATTCCGCGTACTCGCCCCGCATCGTCACCAGCGTGAGGAAGGGAAAGTTGCAGCTGCGCAGCAGCGAGAACATGTTCACGCAATTGCCCACGCCGCTGCTTTGCATCAGCAGCGCGGCGCGCTGGCCGCCCAGCCACGCGCCGCTGACGACGGCGACGCCCTCTTCTTCGGTGGTCAGGACCACGTCGGTGATTTCCGGATCTAGTTGCGCCTGCCGGATGGCATAGGAATGGCCGGCGTCCGGCACGTAGGCGATCTGGCGGATGCCGCCGGCTTTCAGCGCGTCGAACGCGGCTTGCTGCCAGGCAGGGGCCTCGGTGGTAGTTGAAGTCATGAGTGGGTTTCCCGGTGGCTAAGTGCTGCGAGGTATCTTATGTCGCTATAGAATCGCCAACTAAATAGAATTTCGTGATGGAAATCATCACCCTTGCGCATACCCGGAGCCGCAGATGGATTTGAAGCAACTAAAGGCGTTCGTCACCGTGGCCGAGACCGGCAGCGTGACCAGCGCCGCCCGCTTGCTGAACATCGTGCAGCCGGCGGTTTCCCGGCAATTGAAGCTGCTGGAAGACGATATCGGCACGCCGCTCTTCACGCGCGGACGCCTCGGCATGGAACTGACCGACGCCGGCAAGACGCTCGAGGACTATGCGCGGCGTGCGCTGAACGAACTGGACCGCGCCCGCGCCGAGATCCGGCCGTCCAGCGGCACGGTGGGCGGCATCGTCACCGTGGGCCTCTTGCCCAGCACGGCAGACATGCTGTCCAGCGCGCTGCTGTCCGCCGTGGCGGCGCACTTCCCCGGCATCCGCCTGCGGCTGACGTCGGGGTATGCCGGGCACCTGCAGTCGTGGCTGGAGACCGGCGACGTTGACATCGCGCTGCTGTACGACTCCAAGCCGAATCCCGCGCTGAAGTTCCGCACCTTGCTGGAAGAGAGCCTGTGGTTCGTGGGACCGCCGGACAGCGGACTTGATACCCGCACGCCCGTTCGCATGGCCGACATCATCGGCCGGCCGCTTGTGCTGCCGGGCGCGCCGCATGGACTGCGGTCGCTGGTCGAGCAGGCTGCACGTACACAAGAGACCGAGTTGCACATCGTGGCCGAGACCAATGCGATGAGCGTGCAGAAGCGCCTGGTGCTGGACGGGCACGGCTACACCATCCTGCCGTCGATCGCCGTGGCCGACGACGTCGATCGCGCAATCCTGGCCGCTGCCCCGGTCGTGGATCCGCTGCTGGTGCGGCGCATCGTGCTGGCGCAACCCGCCACCCGCCCCATCGCCAATTCGGTGCATTGCGTCATGAACGAATTGATCCAATGCGCCCGCGATGCAGTGCGCAATGCACGCTGGCCTTCCGCTCGCTGGTTGGCCAAGTAGTCCCGTGGCCCGCCGGATAGATCGCGCGCCGGCCGGGCCATCTCCCGCCGTGATGAATTCCATCACGAAATTCTATTTATTCGGCCTTTTCATAACGGATTAATCTGGGACACCCGAAAGCGCTATCTGGCCGACATGTCCCACCTGATTGATATCGAACTCCCCGCCGGCGCAAGGACGGAAACACGGCTTATCCCCGGTCCGGCCGGTCCGCTGGAATTGCTGATTGACCGCCCCGCGACGTCGCGCGTTGGGGTGGCCATCATCACCCATCCACAACCGCTGTTGGGCGGCACGCCGCGCCACAAGATCCCGCACCGACTGGCGCACGGCGTCCGCGACGCCGGATGGCTTGCGATACGGCCCAGCTTTCGGGGCGTGGGCGCCAGCGCCGGCGTGTACGACCACGGTCTGGGCGAAGCCGACGACATACTTGCCGTCGTGCGTGCCGTGCGTGCCGAAGCCCCCGATACGCCGCTGGCGCTCATTGGCTTTTCGTTCGGCGCTTACGCCCTGGCCCACGCGATTCGCGCGCTGGCCGACCAGGACGCCGCGCCTGCCGCCTTCATCCTGGCCGGGCTGCCGGTTGGCGCCGTCGAGGCAGACCGGGTCTACGACACGCCCCCCTTGCCCGCCGACGTGGTGCTGATCCATGGCGAATCGGACACGCAGGCGCCCTTGGCGCCGCTGCTGGCGTGGGCACGGCCCACGTCTCATCCGATCATCGTCGTGCCGGGCGCGGACCACTTTTTCAGCCATTCGCAAGACCTGCTGCTGTCACTCGTCCTTGCGCATCTTCCCAAGGAGGCCGCCAAGGCTCGTACAGATTGATCGCGGCGCCTTTTCACACCTCCCCGACACGCCACCGAGCAAGAGGGAGGGTTCAACAAGGAGACAACCATGCGCTTTCCCATCAAGCGTTGGGCGTGCGGCGCCCTCGTATCCGCGTTCAGCGCGGCCGTCATGGCGGCCGCCCCGTATCCGGACAAACCGATACGCCTCATCGTGCCGTGGCCCGCGGGCGGCTCGGCGGACACCATTGGCCGCTCGCTGGGCGATGCCTTGGGCAAGCGCCTGAATGCGACGGTCGTGGTCGAAAACGTGGCGGGCGCTTCCGGCACCATCGCAACCACTCAATTCGCCCGCGCCGCGCCGGACGGCTACACCCTCCTGCTGGCCAGCAGCTCGGCCAACGTCTCGGCGCCCAATCTGTATGCCAAGGTGCATTTCGATCCGATCAAGGACTTCACGCCGATAGGTGAAGTCGCGCTGGTGCCCAGCGTGCTCATCGTCCCCGAGAACTCGCCGTTCAAGCGTCCGGCCGACATCGTGGCGGCGGCGCGCAAGCAACCCGGCAAACTGACCTACGGCTCCGGCGGCACCGGCAACTCGGGACATCTGTCGGGCGAACTGTTTCGCGCGATCAACAAGATCGAGGTCACGCATGTGCCGTACAAGGGCAACAACCCTGCCTTGACCGACCTGATGGGCGGACGGCTGGACTACATGTTCGACAACGGCGCGATCGGGCACATCCAGAGCCAGCGCGTCCGCGCGTTGGCGGTTGCCTCAGACGCCCGGCTCAAGGCCATCCCCGACGTGCCCACGTTCGAGGAACTGGGCATGGCCGGCATGCAATTGACCACCTGGTTCGGCCTGGCGGCGCCGGCAGGCACGCCCGCGCCCATCGTGGACAAGCTGAGCAGCGCCCTGAACGCCGTGATGTCCGATCCCGCCTATTCGCAACGGCTCATCGCCATGGGCGTGGAACTGCGTCAAAGCACGCCCGCAGCGTTCACGGCGTTCTGGGCGGAGGAACTGGACCGCTATCGCCAGCTCATCCAATCCGCAGGCATCCAGGTCAACTGACGCGCGAGGGCGCACGACAGCCATTCAAGGAGACAGGCATGAAGGCAAACGAATTTCAGCGGGTTCTCGTGGCCGGGGCGCTTGCCCTGGCGGCCAACGTGGCGCATGCCGCGTGGCCGGACGACCGTCCGATCGAACTGGTGGTGGGTTTCGCCCCCGGCGGCGGTACGGACGTGATGGCGCGGCTGGTGGCCCAGCACATGGAAAAGCGTTTGGGCGACAAGGCGCGGATCATCGTGATCAACAAGCCCGGCGCGGGCGGAGAAATCGCGGTGCGCTACGTGGCCGCCGCGAAGCCGGACGGCTACACGCTGGGCATGATCAACGCGCCCGGCTTCGTGTACCTGCCCGTCAGCAAGGGCGCGAAGTACAAGCCCGACGACGTCCGGCTCATCGCCCGTCTGGTCGACGACCCGCTGCTCTTCATCAAGCGCCGCGGATCCAGCGCGCCGGATGACCTGCCGGCGCTCGTCGCGAAGCTGAAGCAGTCGCCCGAATCGCTGTCGTTCGGTCATAGCGGCGACGGCACGACCGGACATCTGGCGCTGATGGACATGGAGCGCAGCCAGAACGTGCGAGGCACCAGCGTGCCGTTCAAGGGCGGCGGCGACATCCGCCTGGGGATCCTGGGCGATCACATCAACTACGGCCTGATCACCGTGAGCGAGGTGCCGGAACTCGCCGACCCGAAAGGCCCCTTCGAGGCCATCGCCATCGCCAGCGACAAGCGCCATAACGCCATCCCCACCGCGACGGAATCCGGGGTGCCGCTGCTGTATTCGTCCGAGCGCGGCATGGGCGGCCCGGCAACCTTGCCGGACGCCATTCGCGACAAGCTGGAACAGGCGCTCCAGGACACCCTCCAGGACCCCGCCTTCCTGGCGGCATCCGGGCGCGACGCGGCCGTGCTGGCCTTTCAGCCGGGCGAGGAATGGCGGGCCAGCCTGGCCCGGCAGACACGCGCCTTCGAGCAAGAAGCCGCCGCAAAAAAGTAGGCGGCCGACGCCGGGCAGCGCTTGCCGCGCCGCCTGGCATCACCCTTCCGGACGCCGCTTGCGATGCGTCTTTTCAAGCCACTGCACCGCCACCTCGACCAGCGGGTGAAAGCGCGCCGCATTCCACGCCAACGCGGCGGTAACCACCATGATCTTTTCCTTCAACGGCCGGATGACGACGTTCGCCGGCGCCAGCTTCTTCATGGACGCCGGCACCAGCGCCACGCCCTGGCCGCATCCCACATAGGCGACCTGCGAGGCCACCGACCGCACCTCGTGCAGCACGCGGGGCGTGAAGCCGTGGGCGCGGCAGATCGCGGTGAGCATGTCGAAATACACGGGGCTCACCTGCCGGGACGACATAACAAGCTGCTCCGCCGCCAACGACTGAAGACGCACGCGAGGCAGCGCCGCCAGCTTGTGGTCGTCAGGCAGCGCCACGGCCAGCCGGTCCTCGGTCAACGGCAGCGTCGAGATGCCCTCGCCGACGTCGCCATCGATGCGCACGAACGCCATGTCCAGTTCTCCCGACAGCAGCGCCGGCACCGCCTCGACACTGTCGATCTCCCGCACGAAGACCGTCAGGCTCGGGTGCGCCCGCTTCAGCTCATTGAGCAGCGGCGGAACGGTGTCCAGCATCGCCGAGGTGATCGCGCCCACATGCAGCACGCCCGACTGGCCCGACGCGACCTCCCGCACGACGCGCTCCAGGTGTTCGACCTGACCGGCAAACTGGCGCACCGCGGGCAGGATCGCCGCGCCCGCCGCCGACAACTGCGTACCCCGGCGCGAGCGTTCGAAGAGTTGGAGTTTCAGCGATTGTTCCAACACCTTGATCTGCTCGGTCAGCGGCGGCTGCGACATGCCCAGCCGCGCTGCCGCCCGTCCGAAATGCCGTTCCTCGGCCACCGCCAGAAACATCCACAGTTGCCGTATCAGCCTGAAGTCGATCGTGCTCATGCCCTGCCCTCGTTGCCGGTTGCGCGCTGCCGCGCTGATCCTGAAACCGTATCACAGAGATACTTGAAAACGAATTTATCTATCACGACGCGCTTCCCATAATGAAGCCTTCACTCAGGAGGTTTCCCCATGTCCCAAGCATCCACGCTCGACCGCCTTGCCTCGCTGGACACCAATACCGTCTCGGACGCCCTGGACTTTCTGGGACTGCCCGGCGCCACCTACGGCCTGCGGCCGCTGTGGGACTGCCCGAAGATCGTGGGCCGCGCCAGCACCATCCAACTGGGTCCCAAGACGGACGCCAAGCCGGCCGTGCATCTGATCTCTCCCGTCATCGACGCCGTGCAGACCGGCGACCGCGTGCTGGTCATCGCCGGCGGCGCCGAGGGCATTTCCTGCTGGGGCGACATTCTGGCCAATGCGGCGCGTGTCAAACACGTGCGAGGATCGGTCATCGACGGCCTGAGCCGCGACATCGAAGGCAGCGAATCGATCGGCTATCCCGTCTATGGACGCGGCGTCACCATGATCAGCGCCCGCAACCGCGTCATCCAGATCGATGCCGGCAAGCCCGTGCAGATGGCCGGCGTGACGGTGCATGAAGACGATTACGTCATCGCGGACCGGTGCGGCGCCGTGTTCGTGCTGGCCGCCCGAATCGATGAAGTGCTGGATCTTGCCGAACGCATTGCAAAGCGGCAGGACGGCATGGTCGCCGCCGTGCGCGCGGGCCGCTCGGTCGCCGAGGTCATGCACGACAAGGAATTCGAAGCCATCCACGCGAAGTGATCCAACGCGCCCTCGCTGCCCCACTCACCCAAGGAACGACGATGACAAACCCCAAGAGAGCCGCCGCACACGACCAGGAGCTGGTCGCCCTATTCGAAGGACTGGATACGCCGGGCGTGTCCGACGCCATGGACAAGCTGGGCCTGCACGGCCAGGCGCTTGGCATCATGCCGCTGGACAACTATGCCCGCCCGGTTGTCGGCCCCGCCTTCACGGTCAGGTACGTTCCTGCCGCGACGCCCGCCGGCACCGTTGGCGACTTCATCGACGAGGTCGCCGAAGGCGACATCGTGGTGATCGACAACGATGGCCGCACCGACTGCACGGTGTGGGGCGACATCATGACGCAATACGCCGGCCTGCGCGGCATCGCCGGCACCGTGATTGACGGCGTGTGCCGCGACGTGGGCAAGGCGCTGGGCGACGGCTATCCGGTTTTCAGCGCCGGCCGCTTCATGCGCACCGGCAAGGACCGGGTGGAGGTGGAGTCGGTCAACACCACCGTCGCGGTGGGGACCGTGCGCGTGGCCGCGCGTGACATCGTGGTGGCCGACGCCAACGGTGTGGTGATCGTTCCGCGCGAGCGCGCCCGTGAAGTGGCCGAGACCGCGCGCAAGATCGAAGCCGTGGAGGCCGCGATCCGCGAGCGGATCAGCCAGGGGGCGACCATCCGCGAAGCGCGCGCCGCGCTGGGCTATCACCTGCTGCAACGCAAGGCCTGATTGTTTTTTTAATGTACTTTGCACATGAAAAACCTAGGGTAAACACCTCCTTTCGCCCCATAAATTGCCGATCTATAAACACGTATTGTTTTTTTTATGTGTTTCTAAGATGAAAATCGCACTGATTGGATGCGGCGAGGTCGGCCACTGCTACACCCGTGCCTGGATCGCCGCAGGACATCGCATCGTCGGCATCTGCGACCTGCGCTCGGACGCGGAAATGGCGGATCGCGCCAAGGCCGCGGACGCGGCCTTGCATGCCGAACCGGGCGCCTGGCTGGCCGAGGCCGACGTCGTGGTCTCGGCCGTGTACGGCTACAGCGCGGCGGAAGTCGCCGCGCAGGCCTTTCCCCACATGCGCGCCGGCGCCGTCTACGCCGACTTCACCACGGCCAGCGCGCCCGACATGCAGAAGGCGGCCGCCGCCGCTGCCGCGAGCGCCATCCCGTTCATGGACGTGGCCATCATGGGCGCCATCGCCCTGCTCGCCGAAAAGACGCCACTGCTATGCGCCGGCGAGGGCGCGGCAGTGGTGACGGCGCTGGGCGAAAGCGCGGGCGCCACGGTCCGGATCATCGAAGGCAAGCCCGGCGACGCGGTGCGTTTGAAGCTCTTGCGCAGCATCATGACCAAAGGCATGGAAAGCCTGGCCGTCGAATGCCTGGTGGCGGCCGAGCGCATGGGTCTGCGCGAATCGCTGTACGAAGTGCTGGCCGACATCGACCGCACGCCGTTGACCGCGTTCATGGACTCGTTCGTGCGCTCGCACGTGCTGCATGCGCCGCGCCGGCTGGCCGAAGTGCGCGAAGCGCGCGACCAGTTGCAGGAAGCGGGCCTTGAGCCGCTGGTGCTTGATGGCGTCGAACAGCTCTTTGCGCGATCCACCCGTGGCATCGAGGCCGCGCGCGCCAAGGGCGAAGCCCCGGCGCCCGATACGGTCGAGGCGCGCCTGGCCTGGCTGACCACGCTGGCCCGCCAGTCCTGACACCCCCACCGCGCCACAGAGCGCGGACCGAATCTGCAAACACTTCGTGAGGAAGACAATGAAACTGTTCAAGAAACTGCTGGCCGCAACGCTCGTGCTGGGCTGCGCCGCCGCGCATGGCGCCGACCTGGGCAAGTCCCCCATCACCCTGATCTCGCCGTTTCCCCCCGGCGGCGGCACCGACACCCTGACGCGCATGATCGGCAGCGCCATCAGTCAGGACGCCGGCTGGAACATCGTCGTCGAGAACAAGCCCGGCGCCGGCGGCAACCTGGCGCTGGACGCCACGGCGCGCGCTCAACCCGACGGCCATACGCTGGTCATGGCGCAGACCGACAACATCGTGCTGAACCCCTGGCTCTACAGCAAGCTCAGCTACGACACCTTCAAAGACTTCAAGCCGGTCGGCCCCGTGGCGTCTTCGCCCAGCGTCTTCGTCGTGGTGCCCGATTCGCCGTTCAAGACCATCGCCGACGTCGTCAAGGCCGCGCAGGCGCGCCCCAACCAGGTTTCGCTCGGCATTCCCGGCATCGGCGGCACGGGCGACCTGACCGGCTACTTGTGGCGCAAGGCCGCCAACATGGAACTGATGCACGTGCCGTACCGCGGCTGGAGCCAGGCGTTCCCCGACCTGGCCAGCGGCCGGATCGACATCTACGTGGGCTCCGTCGCGTCGCTGCTGCCGCAGATCCGCGGCGGCAAGGTGCGCGCGCTGGGCGTCGTCGCGAGCGAGCGTTCGCCCGCCCTGCCCGACGTGCCGACCTTTCCTGAAAGCGGTTTTCCGACCATCAACCAGTCGATCTGGTGGGGCCTGATGGCCCCGGGCAAGACGCCCGATGACGTGATCGCCGCGCTGAACAGCGAGCTGCAGAAGGTGCAGTCCAACCCCGAACTGATCAAGAAGCTTGAAGACGCCGGCTACAGCGTGCTCAAGGGCTCGCCCGAAGACCTGGCGCGCCGCCACCGCACGGACCACGACGCCTTCGGCAAGGTCGTGCAGGAAGCCGGCATTCCCAAGCAGTGAACCCGATTTTTAGCTATTCCGCTATCAGGAGCAGTGATGACAGGTTTTGAAATCCACGCCCGCCAACGCGCGGTCAGCAAGGAACTGGTCGACAAATTCCGCCAGGTGCCGGTCGCCAACGTCAGCGACTGCATGTCGCGCATGACGGCCGGCGGCGCGCGCCTGCGGCCCATGCACGACGGCACGCCACTGGCCGGCCCGGCCCTCACCGTGCGCACGCGTCCTGGCGACAACCTGCTGGTGCACAAGGCGCTGAGCCTGGCGCAACCGGGCGACGTCATCGTGGTCGACGCCGGCGGCGATCTGACCAACGCGATCATCGGCGAGATCATGACGACCTACGCCGAGTCGCGCGGCATCGCGGGCATCATCATCAACGGCGCCATCCGCGACTGCGGCACCATCCGCCGCAGCGCGTTTCCCGTCTATGCGGCCGGCGTCACGCACCGCGGCCCGTACAAGGACGGCCCCGGCGAGATCAACTGCGTGGTCGCGCTGGACGGCATGACCATCGCCCCGGGCGATCTGATCCTGGGCGACGACGACGGGCTGCTTGCCGTGCCGTTCGATCAGGCGCAGGCCATTTTTGAGGCCGCAGCGGCAAAGCACGACGTGGAAACCAAGATGCTGGCGGACATTGCTGCGGGCACGCTGGATACGTCGTGGGTCGACGCCCGTCTGCGCGCGTTGGGTTGCACGGGAGTCTAGCCATGAGCGGTGCGGCACTCAGCAGGCCTCAGTTGCGCGTGGCGCGTCTGGATCTGTGGATCGATCCGGTGTTCGACGAGACCATTGCGCGGGACGGCACGCTGGACCTGCGCGTGCTGCCGGCCGGCGGCGACGCGGTGACGGCGGCCGGCCTGGCCGGCGCGCATGCATACCACGTCAGTGCGGCCAAGGACGAGGTGCCGGCACGCTGGCAAGTGTCGGCGGACCTGCTGGCCCAGTGTCCGCAATTGTTGTGCGTGTCGTCGGGCGGCGCGGGTTACGACACGGTGGACGTGGCCGCATGCACCCGCGCGGGCGTGGCGGTCGTCAACCAGGCCGGCGCCAATGCCGCATCGGTCGCAGAAATGACCTTTGCCCTGCTGCTGTCGCTGGTCAAGCGGCTGGGCGAATCGGAAGCCGCACTGCGCGCGGGCACCGCCGTCAGCCGCGAAGCCCTGATGGGTCACGAGATCGAAGGCCGCGTCATCGGCATCGTGGGCATCGGCGAGATCGGACGCAGGGTGGCGCGGATCGCAACGGGCTTCGGTATGAAGGTCATTGCGTACGACCCGCTGCTGACGGACGCACAGATCGCCGAACGCGGCGCCGCGCCCGTCTCGTTCGATGCGCTGCTGGAACAGGCAGACATCGTCAGCCTGCACTGCCCGCTGAACGCCGTCACGCGAGGGATGGTCGACGCCGCCGCCTTGCGCCGGATGAAGCGCGGCGCGCTGTTCGTCTCCACCGCACGCGGCGGCATCCATGAGGAAGACGCCCTGCTCGCGGCGCTGGAATCTGGTCATATTGCGGGTGCTGGCCTGGACGTCTGGCAGGTGGAACCGCCGCCTCCGCGCAGCGGCCTGTTGCAGCGGCCGGACGTGGCCGCCGCCTTCCACACGGGCGGCGTCACGCACGAAGGCCGCCGCAAGGTGGCGCAGGGTTCGGCCACGCAGATCCTGGACATGCTCGCCGGGCGCAAGCCGGCGCGTCTGCTCAATCCCGAGGTCTGGCCGCGCTTTCTGGCGCGTCTGGCGGAGCACGGGGTGAAGGTGTAGAACCCGCCTGCGCGGCGGCCAACGCCTCGGCGCCCATGGTCCCGCGCGCCGTTGTTATAGTCCCAGCTTCCAAATCCGAGAAGAGCCAAGCCGCGTCATGTCGAGCGCCAGTGATTACGTATACGGAGAGTTGCGCCGCCGCCTGATGGCCGGCTCGTTCCTGCCCGGCGAACCGCTGCGCGAGGAGCACATCGCCGCGCAGCTTTCCGTCAGCCGCACGCCCGTGCGCAACGCGATCGAACGCCTGATCGCGGACGGCCTGGTCACCCGCGAAGGCCGGCGCGGCGCGGTCGTGCTGGGCTGGCAGGACCGCGACATCGACGAGGCCTTCGAGCTGCGCATGCTGCTCGAACCCTATTCCGCCAAGGCCGCCGCCGAGCGCGCCACGCCCGAGCAGATCGACGAACTGGACCGCATCAACCAGTGCATGCTGGACGCCGTGAACTCCGGCGCGCCCGATCATGTGGCCCAGGTCCAGCACTACAACAACCTGTTCCACCACGCCCTGCTCAACGCCGCGCAGTCGGCGCGGGTGCGATCCCTGGTCGAGAACCTGCTGGACATGCCGATCATCATCGGCTCGTTCTACTTCTACGGCCGCGACGACATGCTGCGCAGCGTAGAACACCATCGCCAGATCATCGCCGCCATCCGCGCGCGCGATCCCGAATGCGCCGAGATCGCGGTGCGCTTTCATCTGGCGACGACCCATCTTCTGTTCCGGTCGCATCGCAAGGACGGCAAGACGGGCGGGTAATCTGCGGCGGGATCATCAAAGGCCATTTGCCGCGGCTCACCCGCCAGGCAGTGGGAAATGCATGGGGGGCAGTGTCATCGACGTGTAGCAACACGCCCCTAGAGTGTCGGCTCCGATTGAATCCCAAAGAGGACTTTCATTTTGAAATCGACACTCCGCATTGCGGCGGCTGGCGCCTGCCTGTCCGCTTTCTCCCTGGCAGCGCCCGCCGCGCTCGCCGCCACCGCCACCTCGGTCCAGCTTTATGGCCTGATCGACACCGGCCTGCAGTACCTCAGCAACGGTCCCGACGGCAACAGCAAGACGGGCATGAGCGCAGGCAACCTGAACGGTTCGCGTTGGGGTCTGAAGGGTTCCGAGGACCTGGGCGACGGCGTTTCCGCCATCTTCGTGCTTGAAAACGGCTTTGACTCCAGCAACGGCACCACGCTGCAAGGCGGACGGCTGTTCGGGCGCCAGGCCTACGTGGGCTTTTCCAGCAACACGTGGGGCCGCCTGACGCTGGGGCGCCACAACACGCTGATGATCGAATGGATGAGCAAGTACAACCCGTTCGACAACGCCAACTTCTCGATCAAGCGGCCTGACGCCGCGTTCTCGGACCGTACCGACAACGCCGTCATGTACGTCGGCAAGCTGGGCCCCGTGTCCGTCGGCGGCTACTACAGCTTCGGCTGGAACAACGAACAGTCGTTCGATGACAGCAAGCTAGGACGCATGGTGGGCGGCGGTCTGCGCTACAAGTCGGGCGGTCTGGACGCCGCGGTGCTGTATCACTCGAAGAACGCTGACAAACCCAAGACGGGCGCCAACAGCGGCAACCGCGAAGACCGCGTGGTCGCGGGCGTGTCGTACGACTTCGAGGACGTCAAGGTCTACGCCGGCTACCGCTGGCTGGACCAGAAGCTGACGCAGCGCAGCTACAAGAACAACATGACGTGGCTGGGCGCCAGCTACAAGCCGCAGGGCAACATGCGCCTGTCGGCCGCCGTCTACCACCTGAACGACTCAGTGTGCGACGACATGAACAATGCCGCCTGCCCCGCCGTACAAGCCGCCGGCACGGGCCAGAAGTCGACGATGATCGTGCTCGGCAACGAATACGACCTGTCCAAGCGCACCACGCTGTACGCGGTGGCGGCCTACGCCATCAACGACGACAAATCGTCCTTGAGCGTGGTCGGCGGCAAGTACGGCGCCAACGTCGAACCGGGCAAGAACCAGTTCGGCCTGAACCTCGGCATGCGGCATCGGTTTTGAACGCGCCCGCCTCCAATGCCGGCGGCACGGCCATCGCCGTGCGCGGCCTGCGGCATGCGTTCAACGGCCATACGGTGCTGGACGGCGTGGACCTGGACGTGCCTGCGGGCACGGTCCTGGCGCTGCTTGGGCCGTCCGGCTGCGGCAAGAGCACGCTGCTCAAGGCGCTGGCCGGCCTCTTGCGGCCGCAGCACGGCGACATCCGGTTCGGCGGCGCGGTGGTCAGCGGCGCGGGCCAGCACGAGCCGCCGGAGCGCCGGGGCCTGGGCATGGTGTTTCAGGACTACGCCCTCTGGCCGCACATGAGCGTGGCCAGCAACGTGGGCTTTCCGCTTGAAATGCGGGGCGTCTCGCGCCGCGAGCGCCCCGCGCTCGTGCGCGACGCCCTTGCCATGGTCGGCCTGCATGAACATGCCGAACGCCGCCCTGCCGACCTGTCCGGCGGCCAGCAGCAGCGCGTGGCGCTGGCGCGCGCCATTGTCGCCCGCCCGCGCGTGCTGCTGTTCGACGAACCTCTCTCCAACCTGGACCGGACGCTGCGCGAAACGCTATGCGCCGAGATCGGCGCGCTACTGCGCCGCATCGGCACGACCGCCGTCTACGTCACCCATGACCACGAGGAAGCCCATGCGCTGGCGCACACGATCGCCCGCATGCAAAACGGCCGCATCGCCGAACTCGTGCCGGTCAACAAGGACTCTGCTTAAATGTCACTCGCACCTTCTTCCCAACTACTCGCAACGCTCTTCATGACGCTTTCTATCGGATTGGCCTCGGGCCAGGCCAAGGCGCTGACCGTCTACACCGCCGGACCGGGCGGCCTCATCAAGCAATTGGCAGCCGGCTTCCAGGACAAGACCGGCATCAAGGTGGACGTGTTCCAGGCCACCACGGGCAAGGTCATGGCGCGCCTGGAGGCCGAAGCGGCCAACCCGCGCGCCGACGTGCTGATCTCGGCCTCCTGGGACACCGCCCAGGACCTGGACCAGCGCGGCTGGCTGATGGCCTACGAAAGCCCGAACGCCGCGCAGGTGCCTGCGCGCTTCAAGGCGCCCACCTATGTCGCGCAAGGCATCTCCGCGCTAGGCATAGTCTGGAACACGAAGAGCGGCACGCCCGAACCGCGCGACTGGTCAGATCTGACCGCCCCCCAATTCAAGCAGTTGGTCACCATGCCGGATCCGGCCCTGTCAGGTGCGTCGCTCGACCTGCTGCTGGGTCTGCAAAACGCCCAGGGCGAGGCCGCGTGGAGGCTGTTCGAAACGCTGCGCGACAACGGCATGACCATCTCCGGCCCCAACGCCCAGGCGTTGACGCCAGTGCTGCAAGGCGCCAAGGCGGCGGTGTTCGGCGCGGTGGATTACGTGTCGTATGCCAGCGTCGCCAAGGGCGAATCGGTGAAGGTCATCTTCCCGTCCAGCGGCACCGCGATCGCTCCGCGTCCCATGATGATCCTGAAGACCGCGCGCCAGGCCGACGAGGCGCGCAAGTTCGTGGACTACGTGCTGTCCGGAGAAGGCCAGCGCGCCGTGGCAGACGCCTGGCTGATGCCCGCGCGTCAGGACGTGGCGGCCAAACGGCCGGTGTTCAAGGATCTGGCCTTGCTGCCCGACACCGCCACCGAATCCGGTGCCAGCCGGGCCGAGGTGCTGACCCGCTTCGGCCGGATCTTCGGCCAACACTGACAGGCCGGGATGCCGGCCTGCCCGGCATCCGATCCCCTCCATGAAAAGCATCTATCTCCTGGCGGCCGCCACCCTGGCCGCCCTGGCGGTGCTCGTCGCCTTGCCCATGGCGTTCGTGGCGCTGCAAGCCGTGTTTCCCCATCTGGGCGAAGGTTCGCTACGCGATCCGTTCGGCGCCTGGCCTGCGACGCTGGGCAGTCCCGGCACGCTCAGCCTGATCGGCGGCACGCTGAAACTGGGCCTTGGCGTGGCGGCGGTCAGCGCGGCCATCGGCATTCCGCTTGGTGCCCTGCGCGGGCTGTTCCGCGTGCCGCTGGCGCGGATGTGGGACCTGCTGTTCCTGGTTCCCTTTCTGCTTCCGCCGTACATCGCCGCGTTGTCGTGGACGATGGCCCTGCAGCCGCGCGGCTATCTGGAACAGCTGACGGGCTTCAATCTTGGCCCGCTGCTGTTTTCGCCGACCGGCGTGACGTTGGCCATGGGCCTGGCGATCTTTCCCGTCGTGTACTTCGCCGTCTCGCGCAGCATGGCGGCCACCGGCGCGCGGATGGCGGACGTGGCACGCGTATTCGGCGCGGGTCCGTGGCGCGCCTTCGTGCGCGTCACGCTGCCGCTGGCGCTGCCTGCCATTGCCGCCAGCCTGCTGCTTGCGTTCACGCTCGCCATCGAGGAGTACGGCGTACCCGCGGCGCTCGGCTCGCAATCGGGCGTTGCCGTGCTGACCACCGCCATCGAACGCCGGCTGGCCGACTGGCCCATCGACCTGCCCGGCGCATCGCTGCTGTCGCTGGTGCTAGTGGCGCTGGCCCTGACCGCCTACGCCGTCCAACGCGCCGCGCTGGCGGGCCGGGGTTTCGAAACCACAACGGGTAAGCCTGCGCCGCTGGCGCGCGTTGAACTCGGCCCATGGCGCGCCCCCGTGCTGCTGGGTTTTGCCACGGTGGCGTTGATTGCGGTGGCGGCGCCCTTGGCCTCGATGCTGGCTGCCGCGCTGACGCGCAACGTGTCGGGCGGCCTCGCGGCCGGCAATCTGACGCTGGTCAACTTTGCCGCGCTGTTCGATGCGCGCGGCGACGCATGGGAGGCTTTGTCCACGAGCCTGTCGCTGGCGAGCGGGACCGCCTTGCTGGCCGGCGCGGTCGGCCTGCTGGCGGCGTGGTGCATCGCGGGGCGGCACGTACGCGGGGCCGCGCTGATCGACGCGCTGGCTTTGTTGCCAGCGGCATTGCCCGGCGTGGTGGTCGGCGTCGGCCTGATCCTGGCGTGGAACCAGCCGTTCTGGCCGGCCACGCCTTACGGGACCTGGGGCATCCTGCTGCTGTCGTACACCTGCCTGCTTCTGCCCTACCCGGTGCGGTATGTCGGCGCGGCCTTGGCGCAGATCGGCGCCAACCTGGAAGCGGCGGCGCGGGTCCATGGCGCCAGCGCAGCGCGCGCGCTGCGGCGCATCGTCCTGCCGCTGGTGTTGCCCGGGCTGGCGGCGTCGATGCTGATGGTGTTTGCGGTGGCGTCCCGGGAATTGGTGACGTCGCTGCTGCTGGCGCCGGCCGGCGTGCAGACCGTGTCGATCTTCGTGTGACGGCAGTTCGAGCAGGGATCAGTGGGAGAAGGCATGGCGATGGCCGCAGTGGCCGTTGCCGTCAGCCTGCTGCTGATGCTGGGCGCAGCCGGCATCAGCCGCCGCCACCCCCGCTAGCAGGCGGAGCGGCAGGCAAGCGCATCAGAGCTGTCCGGGCACCACCCGGTTGCGCCCCTGCCGCTTTGCTTCATACAGGCCCCGGTCGGCGGCCTGGATCAGCTCGGTGCAAGGCTGCCCCTCTTGCGGGACCGCCGTCGCCAGCCCGATGCTGACCGTCAGCCACGGGCCGAAGCCCGCGTCGCGCTGGGGAATCTGCATGGCTTCCACGGCCCGGCGCAGCTTCTCGGCCGCCAGCCGCGCGCTGCCGCCCGGCGTGCCCGGCAGCACCAGCGCAAACTCCTCGCCGCCAAAACGCGCCGCCAGGTCGGTGGAACGGTCGCAACTGGCGAAGATGGTGTTGGCCACGCGCTTGAGCGCTTCGTCGCCCGCGATGTGACCATAGGTGTCGTTGTAGGACTTGAAGTGGTCCACGTCGATCATCAGCATGCTGATCTCGCGGCTGTCCCGTCCCGCGCGCTGCCATTCGGCATTCAGGTATTCATCGAAATAGCGACGATTGCCCAGGCCGGTCAGGCCGTCCGAATTGGTCAGCCGGCGCAGCTCCATATTGCTTTCCAGCAGTTGCTGCTGGCTCTGGCGCAGCGCCTGATAGGCTTCGTCGCGCTGCACCAGCGCCATGTACGAACGCGAGTGGTAGCGGATGCGCGCGATCAGCTCGATGGAGTCCGGCAGCTTGACCAGGTAATCGTTGGCGCCCGTCGCGAAGGCCGCGCTCTTGATGGCGGGATCTTCCTTGGTGGACAACACGATGATGGGGATGTCGCGCGTGACGGGATGGGCGCGGTATTCGCGCACCAGGCTCAGGCCGTCCACGCCGGGCAGCACCAGATCCTGCAGGATGACCGTGGGCCGGGTCTGGATCGCCACGCTCAAGGCCTTGTAAGGGTCCGAGCAATAGTGAAAATCGATGTTGCCCTCGGGCACGAGCGCGCGCCGGATCGCTTCTCCAACCATGACCTGGTCGTCGACGAGCAACACCATCGCCCCATGCGAATTGAGATCCGCGGAGACCGTGTCGTCGGGGGATGGGAGCATAGTGAGTCCTTGATGCTAACGATGTGCCGCGGCTCAGGCGAAAGCCTGAATCACGCGGGACGCAATTTGTTCGAGCGGCCGGATTTCCACCGCGGCCTGCATGGCCGCGGCCGCCTTCGGCATGCCATAGACGGCGCTGGTGGCCTGGTCTTGTGCGATGGTCAGGCATCCACGCTCGCGCAGCGCCTTCAGGCCGCGCGCGCCGTCCTGGCCCATGCCGGTCAGCAGCACGCCGACCGCGACGCCGCGCCAGTGCTGCGCGACGCTATGAAAGAAGACATCGATGGAGGGCCGATACAGGCTTTCGCGCGGACAATCCGTGTACCGGAGGGTACCATCCTCGAGCAGAGTCAGATGGTCATCCGTGCCCGCCAGCAGGATCTGGCCGGGCAACGGCCGTTCGCCTTCGCGCGCCAGCCTGACCGGCAGCGGCACCTGGTCATTGAGCCAGTCCGCCATGCCCGCCGCAAACGACGCGTCCACGTGCTGCACCAGCACGATGCCGGCCGGAAAATCCAGGGGAATGTCGCGCAGCAATTGGGCCAGTGTCGCCGGGCCGCCGGCCGACGCGCCCACCGCGAGCAGCCGGCGCGTGCTAGCGGGCGCCGCAGGCTTGCTGACCGGCGTCAATGCGGCACGATTGCCGTAACGGCCGATCAGCCAGCCGATATTGCGGATCTTGCGCAACAGCGGGGCCGCCGCGGTGCGCATGTCGGCGGCGCCGACCACCGGCGTGTCCACCGCATCCAACGCCCCGTGACCCATGGCGTCAAAAACGCGCGACGTGTGGCCCGCCACGTCGGAGGTGACCACAACGATTGCGCAGGGGGTTTCGGCCATGATGCGGCGCGTGGCCTCGACGCCATCCATGACGGGCATGATGAGATCCATCAGCACGACATCGGGACGATCGCGGGCGCATTGCTGGACGGCCTCCAGACCGTCGGACGCCGTCCAGGCGACCTCCAGGCCGGGTTCCAATGTAATGACTCGCCGCAGGACTTCGACGGCGAGGGGCATATCGTTGACGATCCCGATTCTCACGTCCGCGCCTTCCCGATGAGGTCTTCAACGGCGTCGAGCAGCGCATCATCATGGAAGCTGCCCTTGGCCAGATAGTAGTCCGCGCCGGCATCCAGTCCGCGCTGCCTGTCCTCTTCCCGGTCCTTGTACGACACCACCATGACGGGCAGGGTCTGCAGCCTGGGATCCGCCTTGATCCGCGACACCAGCTCGATGCCGTCCATACGCGGCATGTCGACGTCGGTCACGATCAGATCGAAGTCCTCGCTGCGGAGCATGTTCCAGCCATCCATGCCGTCCACGGCGACCGCCACATCGAAGCCGCGGTTCAAGAGGAGCTTGCGCTCAAGCTCGCGAACCGTCAATGAATCATCCACCACCAGCACGCGCTTGCGGCGGCGCGTGGCCGCCGCGCCCGACCCGCTGTCGACCCGCGACAGCCGCCCGCCCTCGATCAGCTTCTGGACGGACACCAGCATGTCCTCGACGTCCAGGATCAGGAGCGGCGTGCCGTCATCCATGAGCGATCCCGCCATCACGTCCTGCACCTTGCCCAGGCGGGGATCCAGCGGCTGCACGACCAGCGTGCGCTCGCCCACGTAGCGGTCCACCGCGATGCCGTAGAGCCGGTCATGGTCGCCCACCACCACCACGGACGAGGTCTCCGTGGCTGGCGCGGCCTCGCCGGCGCGCAGGATCTGGCGCGCCGACACCAGGCCGATCTGCCGGTCCTGGAACCGGAAATGCTGCTGGCCTTCCAGCTGCTCGATGTCCTGGGCGTCCACTTGCAACGCGTGGCTGACGTACGCCAGCGGAAACGCGTAGATCTCGTTCTGCACCTCGACCAGCAGACTGCGCACCACCGACAGCGACAGCGGCATCTCCAGCACAAAGCGCGTGCCCCGCCCCTGCTGCTGGTAGACCCGTACCGCGCCGCGCAACTGGCGCACCATCGTCTGGACCACGTCCAGCCCAACGCCGCGCCCGGATATCTCGGTCACCTCGTCGCGCGTGCTGAAACCCGACAGGAACAGGAATTCCAGCAGCTCGGCTTCGCTCAGGCGCGACGCGGTCTCGGCATTCGTGAGCTTGCGTTCGACGACTTCTTCGCGCAGGTGGTCCAGCGAAATGCCGGTGCCGTCGTCGGCCAGCTCAACCAGCAGCATGCCCGCCGAATGGCGCGCCGACAGCGTGATCAGGCCCTCGGCCGGCTTGCCCGCGCGTTCGCGGACGTCGGGCGCCTCGATGCCGTGATCCACGGCGTTGCGCAGCAGGTGCATGAGCGGCGCATCCAGCTTTTCGAGGATGTCCCGGTCCACCTGCGTGTTTTCGCCCTCGATTTCAAGGCGAACCTGCTTGCCCAGCGAACGCCCCAGATCGCGCACCATGCGCGGCATGCCGCCCACGCCGTCGCCAAAGGGCCGCATGCGGCAGGCGAGCGCGGTGTCATAAAGGCGCCGCGTCAGATGATTCATGCGCCAGCCGAATTCGTCGACTTCGCTGGCGCGCTGCGTCAGTTCACGCTGGCATTGTTCAAGGATGCGCTGGGCGTCGTCCAGTGCGGCCTGGCCACGCGCGTCCAGTTGCTGATCGGCCAGCACGGCCCGCAGGCCGTCCAACGCGTGCGCCGCGCCCGTCTGCATTCGCCGCAGCCGCAGCATGGCCGTGCTGAAAGGCCCCACCCATTGCGATTCGACCAGGGTCTCGCTGGACAAGCCCAGCAGGCGGTTCAGCGTGTCGGCGGTCACGCGCAGCACCCGCTCGCCCTCGCCCACGCTGCCGTCCGAACTGCGGCGCGATGGCAGGGTGGCGGGTGCGGTCGGCTTTGCGGCGCCAGCCGGCGCGGCGGCGGCAGGCTCGTCTTCGATCCGCACGATGGGCGGCAGGTAGTCCGACGGCCGCCCCGCGCGCGGGCCCGGCGCTGGCGGCGTGCCGGACGTGCTGGGCGCCTTGGAGGCGTTGGGCAGATTGGGCGCGCTGCTCAGCCGCGCCACCAGATCGCCGATCTCGGCGTCCAGTTCCACGCCCGGCGTTGCGACACGCTGCAGCAGGTCGGTGCCCAGCAGCAAGGCATCGATGTCGGCGGCTTGCAAAAGCAGACGGCCTTCCTGCGCGGCCACCAGGCAGTCTTCCATGGCGTGCGCGATGCGTACGGCCGGATGCAGGTCCACGATGCGCGCCGCGCCCTTGAGCGAATGCGCGGCGCGCATGCAGGCTTCAAGGTGCGGCGCGGACGTGGGGTTCTTTTCCAGGGCAAGCAGCCCGTCGTTCAAGACCTGCACCTGGGTGCGGGTCTCGATCTGGAACAGTTCGAGGAGCGAGGCGTCGCGCATCTGATCGGGATTCAAGCGAGGCTCCGTTCCAATGCCTGCATCAGCAGGGTTTCGTCCAGCACCCCGACGGCGCGGCCGCCGCAGCGCGCCACGCCGCGCGAATACTTCAGGCTTGCGCCCTGCACCGTCGACGGCAGCGGCTCCAGCGCCTCCAGGTCCACTTCGTGCATGCCTTCGACCTCGTCCACGGGCAGCACCACGGCGCGGCCCGCGCCGCCGAAAATCAGCATGCGGGCGGTGGCAGGACGCTCGCGCGCCTGGGGCGCCGCGGCATCCAGGCCCAACAGGCGCGGCAGCGACACGCACACCGTCAACGTGCCGCGCACGTTGGTCACGCCCAGTACCGCCGGATCGCGCCGGTGCGGCAGGCTGATGATGCCGCGCGTGCCGGCCACCTCGTCCAGCGACCGGGTCGGCAGGCCCATCCATTCGCGGTGCAGCCGGAACACCAGCAGCGAGGACAGATTGGCCGAATGCTGCGGCGGGGCGGCCTCGTCGGCCGCTTCCATGGCGGGCGGCAGGCGGTCCAGGATGCGCTTGGCCGCCGCGGCATACACCGGACAGTTGCGGCAATGCACGTGCTCGGCAAGCTGCGGGCAGCTTTTGTCGCCGCGTATCCCGATGCGGTTCCAGCAGTCGTCCACGCCGGACAGGGCTTCGATCGCGTCAGTCACGTCGCGCCTCCCCGCGCGCCGCGCGCGCCTGCAGGCGGCGGGCGCCCTCGTGATCGCCATCCGACGCCACAAGCGCGGCCAGATGCAGCAACGCCTCGCGGTGGTTCGGGTCCAGATATAACGCCTTGCGGTAGGCGGCCTGCGCCTGACGCGACTGCCCTTCCGCGTCCAGCAGCAGACCTTGCAGATGCAGCGCGTCGGCGCTGGCGCCGTGGATATCGATGTGCGCCTGGCATTTCGCCATGGCATCGCGCACCCGGCCCAGATCGGCCAGCGCGGCGATCTCGCGCAGCGACGTCTGCGCGGCCTGGCCCGTTGCGGCGGCGGGCGGTGCGGATGGCGTATCGGAAACTGCCGCATGTGGCACCGGCAGCCGCGGCGCGGGCGTCTGCGCGACCGGGCGGCGCGGCGGCGTCCAGGCGTGAACGATGGGACCCTGGCCGGACAGCGGCGCGCGCGCAGCAGCCGGCATCTCTGCCGGCGCTGGCGCAGGCTTGGCCCGGAAGGCAAAGGACCGCGCGAGCGGCACGGCAGGCAGGCGGCGGCCGGTCAGAAGACTGGTCTCGGCCGGTCCCACGAACAGCACACCGTCATCGCGCGCAAACCGGCGCAGCACCTGCACTGCCCGTTCCTGCGTCGCCAGGTCGAAGTAGATCAACAGGTTGCGGCAGAACACGAAGTCATACGGCGCGGCGCCCGCCAACAGATTCGGATCAAACAGGTTGCCCGGCTGGAACCGGACCTGCCCGCGCACGCGCGCAGCCAGTTGATGGCCGTCCGGCACCTCTGAAAAATGGCGATCGCGGAACGCCAGATCGCCTCCGCGAAACGAATTGCGGCCGTACACGGCGCGCTGGGCGAATTCCACCATGCGCACGCTGATGTCGATGGCATCCACATGAAACCGGTGCGACGGAACGCCCGCATCCAGCAGCGCCATGGCAATCGAGTACGGCTCTTCGCCGCTGGAGCACGGCACGCTCAGCACGCGCAACATGCGCCCTTCACAGCCAGGCGCGAACAACCGCTCGCGTGCCAGCGCCGCCATCGCATCCTGCGATTCCGGATACCGGAAGAACCAGGTCTCGGGCACGATCACGGCTTCGATCAACTGCTGCATTTCTTCAGGCCAGGCCTGCACGCGCATCAGATAGTCCTGCTCGTCGTCCACCCCAGCCGCGTGCATGCGGTGCCGCACTGCACGCTCGACGGCCGCCTGGCCGATGGAGCCGCTGTCCAGTCCCATGCGGCGCTTGAGCAGCCCGCTGAATTCCTCGACCAGGCTCATGGCTGCGCCTCGGCTGCCGACGCGTTGCCGTCAGACGGAAATAGCAGCGCCCGCACGTAGGCGGGCAGCAGATCATTGACCGAAACGGCCTGCACCATGCCTTGCGCGTCGGTCAGGACCGGACCGAGATAGCGCGCCTCGGCATTGTCCAGCGCATGCGGCTGAAACCCCGACGGGTGGTAGTGGACGGTTTCGGTGGCCTGTTCCAGGATCAGCCCAAGCAGCCGCTCGGCGTCAGAGTGTTCCGGCCGGTATCGCACCAACGCCACGCGCGTGCTGGTGACGGCGGCGAACGGGCCCGCGCCGGCCAGCGCGCTCATGTCGATGACCGGCACGGCAACGCCGCGGCGTTCCATCAAGCCCGCCACCCAGTGGGGCGCACCCGGCACCTGCTTGAAGACGCGCAGCCCCAGCACTTCGGCAATATCCCCGGCGTCCAGCGCATAGCGATCCGCGCCAATTCTGAAAAGCAGGTACAGCCGGCGAGCGGAGCCGGCGTGGCTCGCGGCGGCGCGGGCGCGGACGGCAGGAGCAGTCATGGACGCGATCACACCTTGAAGCGCGACACGCCGCTGCGCAGGTCGTTGGCCACCAGTGTCAGCTCTTCAATCGCAAGGCTGGACTGCCGCAGCGACTCCACCGTCTGCTGGGCCGCGTCGCTGAGCTGCTGCAGGGCCTGGTTGATCTGCTCGGCCCCGGTGGCCTGCGCCTGCATGCCTTCGTTGACCATCTGCACGCGCGGCGCCAGCGTCTGCACCTGCTGGATGATCTGCGAGAGCTGG
This sequence comes from Achromobacter sp. GQ309, assembly GCF_059759315.1. Taxonomy (NCBI): domain Bacteria; kingdom Pseudomonadati; phylum Pseudomonadota; class Betaproteobacteria; order Burkholderiales; family Alcaligenaceae; genus Achromobacter; species Achromobacter sp. GQ309. The sequence continues at coordinate 863,015 of NZ_JCAXDP010000001.1, read as the reverse complement.
TCGCCCACCTGCTGCATGTCGGCCATGCCGCGGCGCACTTCCTCGGAAAACTTGTCCATGCCCATGACACCGGCCGACACCGACGACTGGATCTCGCGCACCATCTGCTCGATGTCGTAGGTCGCCACCGCGGTCTGGTCGGCAAGGCGGCGGATCTCGGTGGCCACCACCACGAAGCCGCGGCCGTACTCGCCCGCCTTCTCGGCCTCGATCGCCGCGTTCAGCGACAAGAGGTTGGTCTGATCGGCCACCTTCGTGATGGTCGTCACGACTTGCGTGATGTTGCCGGCCTTTTCATTCAGCACCGCCAGCTTGGCGTTGACCGAGCCCGCCGCGCCCACCACGTTGCGCATCGTGTCTTCCATGCGCGCCAGGCCCACCTGACCGCTGCCGGCCAGCGTCGCGGTCTGCTCAGCCGCGCTGGAGACTTCGGTCATGGTGCGCACCAGTTCGCGGGAGGTCGCCGAGATCTCGCGCGACGTCGCGCCGATTTCGGTGGTGGTGGCGGCGACTTCCGACGCGGTGGCCTGCTGCTGTTTGGACGTTGCGGCAATTTCGGTCACCGACGTGGCGACCTGCACGGCCGAGCGCTGCGTCCGGCCGACCAGGCCAGTCAGCTCGTCGACCATGCCGTTGAAGCCGGTCTCGATGGCGTTGAATTCGTCGTTGCGCGCCAGCTTCAGCCGCCGCGTCAGGTCGCCTCCGCCCGTCGCTTCCAGCGTCTTCACGATGTCGTGCATGGGGTTGGCAATGGCGCGCATCAGCAGGTAGCCGCACACGATGGACGCGGCAATCGCCATCAGCAGGGACACCAGCATTCCGGTCTCGGCCGACTCCACGGATTTCTGGATGCTCACCGCAGCATCATCCGCCTGCTTTTTGTTTTCGATCACCATCCTGGCCAGGATGTCGCGCCCTCGGTAGAACGACGGCCGCAACTCGGTCAGGATCCGCGTCTGTGCCCGCGCCGGATCCGCCAACAGGGCCGGCGTCAGGATGTCGGCGCGGATGCGCTTGTACTCCAGCAATTCCTTCTGGAAGTCGTCGAACATCTGCTGGTCGTCCTGCCGGGCGATGGTGCGCCGGTAGAAGTCGATGTGTTCTTCAAGCTGCTGGTCGTTCCGCGGCAGGGCTTCCAGCGCGGCGCGGCGCTCGGCCTCGGTCGGCGCATTGAAGGCGTCCTGCACGACCACGAAACCGGTGAACCATGCTGCCCGGATCGACGTGCTGTAGTAGATGCCGGGCACGGCGTCGGTGTTGATCATCTGCGCTTCCGCTTCGACATCCAAAAGCCGCCGGTAGTCCACCACCACCATCAACGTCATGATGGCAAGAATGGCCAGAAAACTGGCCATGATTCTTTGGCGGAGCGTCACATTCTTCATACCGGGAGACCTTTGTACTGTATCGACTCGTCGACGCCCTGCCGGGACGCCCCTGGGTATTTCCCCGCCGGCAATCAGCGCATTCCTGCTCGAATGTGGGAAATTTCGACAATTATTACAAAGGTGCCGCATCACAGCCATGAAAAACGCAGGAAAACGCAAAACATGGCTAGCTTGTCGGGAAAATGCAAAGTTCTATTACATAAAATCAAGCGGCCTTTGTTAGCGGTGGTACGCCGGCGGCTGAACCGGCGATGCTTCTGGAAGCGGCCGGCAGGTCCGCCGGCGAAGTTTGCAGACGCGGCAGGCGGGTCAGCCCGCAGCCTCCCACAGCGCGACCGGCGGCCGATCCTGCACCCAATCGCGCGCCTTTTCGTACGCATGGGCCAGTTGCAGCACGGCAAGGTCGCCGCGCGGCGGACCGATAAGCTGCATGCCCATCGGCAGCCCTTCGGCGTTAAAGCCCACGGGCACGCTGATGACCGGGCAACCGGCCAGCGTCCACGGCGTGACGGTCTCCATCCAACGGTGATACGTATCCATCGGCCGGCCCGCAATCTCCTTGGGCCAATCCAGGTTCACGTCGAACGGAAACACCTGCGCCGATGGAACCGCCAGGAAGTCGACGTCTTCAAACATGCGCAGCACCGTCTGATACCACGCGCTGCGTTCCTCGGTCGCCTGATAGATCTGGCGGGCGGTCAAGCCCTCCAGTCCCTCGACCTCCCAGATCAGCGCGGGCTTGACCAGCTTGCGCGTCTCGGGATTGTTGACCAGGGCATGGAACTGTCCGCCCACCATCAGATGGCGGTGCGCCAGCCAGATACGCCATAGCCGGTCGCCCGCAAAGGGCACCTGGTAGTCATCGACCTGGCAACGCGCGCTCTCCAGATCCTTCAAGGCCGCTTCGCAGAGATCCAGGATGCCGGGTTCCATCGCCAGGTAGCCGCCCCAATCGCCCAGCCAGCCCACGCGCTTGCCGGACAAGTCCGCATCCAGCGGCTGCGCGTATTGCGCCGGATCGTCCGTCAGCGACAGCGGCGCGCGCTTGTCGTGGCCGGCGATCACCGACAGCAGCAAGGCCACGTCGCGCGGCGTGCGCCCCATGGGGCCTTCGTAGGAAAGCTGCTTCAGGAAGACTTCGGGCGACGGACCGGACGGCACACGCCCGGCCGACGGACGCATCCCATACACGTTGCAGAACGCCGCGGGATTGCGCAACGAGCCGCCGAAGTCGCTGCCGTCGGCCACGGGCAGCATGCGCGCCGCCAGCGCCGCCGCCGCGCCGCCGCTGCTGCCGCCGGCGGTCTTGGTGGCGTCATACGGATTGCCCGTGGCGCCATAAACCTTGTTGTAGGTGTGCGAGCCCAGGCCGAATTCCGGCACATTGCTGCGGCCGATGAAGATCGCGCCGGCGGCGCGCATGCGCTCGACCAGAATCGAATCGTGCGCCGTCACCACGTCCTTGTAGACCAGCGACCCCATCGACGTGACCATGCCCCGCACGGCGGTCAGGTCCTTGGGGGCCTGCGGCATGCCGTGCAGCCATCCCTGCCACTGCCCCGCGGCCAACTGCGCATCCCGCGCATCGGCCTCACGCAGCAGCTCGTCGCTGTCGCGGCGCGCGACGATGGCGTTCAGCTTGGGATTGACCCGGTCGATATGCGCCAGGTACGCCTGCATCACTTCGCGGCAGGACACCCGGCGGCTGCGGATGGCATCCGACAGCGCGTGCGCGGGCATGGCCACGATGTCATTGAGCGGGGCGGGGGTAGGCATGGGCGTTCGTCTCCTTGGCGCGCGCCGCGGATCCGCCGGGCGCGTTTGTCATTGGGCGCAGCGCGGCGGCCGGCCGCGCGCATCGCGACAATACTACGCAAATCGGCAACGCCGCGCCCAGGGCGTGAAGGCTTCCGCGCGCCGCGGACACCGGCAGGGCAACGGCAGGACAACGGCAGCATGCCGCGCCGCCCGGCGCCCCCGTCTACTGCCGCGCCAGACCGTTCTTGCCGATCAATTCCAGCAACCCGTCCGACAAGGTCCCGCGCCAGCTCAGGTAATCGTGGCCACCCGCCACCTCGCGATGGGTCACGAGATAACCCTTGGCTCGCAGCACGTCGCGCAGATGGCGGTTGGTCTCCAGGATGCCGGGCTGGCCGCCGCGCCCCGATTCAAACAGGCCCGCGCCCAGGAAGAACCGCACCGGCAGCGTCCGCACCGCCACGAATTGCCGCGTCAGCCACTGGTCTTCCTCGCCGGGCGGCGACCACCAGTACGAGCCGGACTGGCTCAGCACATTGCCGAAGACATCGGGATGACGCAACGCCGCATACGACGACGCCAGGCCGCCATAACTTGACCCGCCAATCACCGTGCGTGCCGCGGGCGCTGCAATGCCCTGCTTGCGCGCCCACGGCATGAGCTCGCGCGCCAGGAAGTCGGCGAAATCCGGATTGGGCGGCAACTCGCGGCCGCGCGAGTCTGCGGTGGGGTTGTCGATCAGCACGGCCGCGGTCGGGGGAATGACGCCGGCCGCGATCATGTTGTCCAGGATGGTGGGCGTAGGCACACGCCCCAGATAGGCGCCCGCGTCGAACAGCACCAGCACGTGGTTGTCCGGGCCATCGGACTTCCAGCCTGCCGGCCGGTACAGATGAATCGTGCGCGTATTGCCCAGGATTTCGCTGCGCAGTTCCAGCGCCTCGACACTGCCGGCGGGCACACCCGCGCGCGGCGCGACCCACGGCTGCGGCGGCGCGTCCGCCAGTTCCAGCACCGAATAGGTCTGGAACGCGTCGATGCCGCGTTCGGGATAGACCTTGGGATTGTTGGGGTCGGCCTGCGCCGTGGCGAGAATCGCGCGCCGCCGCGCCATACCGGTCCCCGGCAGTTCCGGCACATCGGGCGCCAGCCGGTAAGACAGGCGGGCCGTCTTGGGCACCAGGAAGCTCACGTACCAGACGTCGGAATCGCCCAGCCGCGACAGCTGCGCGTGGTCCGTTGACGGACCGCCGAAGAGGCGCACGTTACGTTCCGCGCCCTGCCACAGGAAGGTCACACGGTCGTGCGTGGCGTTTGCCGGCTCGATCAGCGGCGTGCCCTGCCGCTTCATCTCTTCCCAGAACGTGGCCGTCGTGCCGCCCTGCGACAACGTTTGGGCCAGCGCGGCCAGGCGCGGGCTGTCCAGCGTGGGCGCCGGCGCATGCTGTTCGGACAGCGGCAGGCGTTGGGTCACGGACCATTCATACGCACCCTGCCCCTGCGCCCGTATGGTATAGACGCCATCGGCCGGCCCCACCAGCATCAGCACGCCGGCCGGCTTTTCGCGGTCGCTCAGGCGGCGGACATGGCGCCCTTGCGGGTCCAGCAGATCCAGCGTCACGCCGCTGTCCGCCGACCATGTGCCTGCCACGAATTCACCCTTTTGCATGGGGAGCGGCTTGTCGGCATGGCCCTGCGGGATGACCGCGCCTTGCGCTGACTGTGCAACCGCCACGCCCGGCGCTGTCGCAGCCAACGCAGCCGTTAATGCCGCTTTCAACGCAACCGCCAATACCGTCGAAGTCAGGCCATTGCGCCGCCCGTTCATCTGTCGCATATCCATCCGCCTTAATAAGAATGGATATCATTATTGCCGAAAACAGATCCCGATCCCGTCCGAGCACGCGTCCGAATAAATTACGCCGCGCCGCTTGAGCCATATCAACCCGCGTGCTTCCACCCTCGCCCTAAGATCGCCTCCTGCCCCCCGCCCGGAGACCATCTTGACCACGCACGACATCGCCACCGATACCGCCACCGCCGACATCTGCACCGAAGCCGAAATCCAGGACCTGGTCCATACCTTCTACGCCAAGGCGCGCGCCGACGAAGCGCTCGGGCCAATCTTCAACGGCATGGTCCACGACTGGGACGAACACCTGGCCACGCTCTCGGACTTCTGGTCAGCCGTTATCCTGGGCACGCGGCGGTTCACCGGCATGCCCATGCCCAAACACGCGGCCATGCCCAACCTGAAAGCCGAGCTTTTCGAACGCTGGCTGGTCCTCTTTGGCGAGACCACCGACGCCCTGCCGAATCGCGCCCTGGCCGATGCCGCGCAGGAAATGGCCAAACGCATGGCGCGCAGCCTCTGGTACGGCTATCAGTTGTCGCGCGATCCCAACCAGCCGCTGACCGAACTCCGCTCGCCGGCGCATCCCGACCCACATCCCGAAGCGCGCCCCGCCTAGCAGCACGCGCATTCAGTCCACCCGCCACCACCCCGGCAACAGCCCGCGCACCTTGGCGCGGCGATAGCGGTCATCGATGAGGTGCACGGTGCCTTCATCGTGTTCGGTGCGGATGACCCGGCCCGCCGCCTGCACCACCTTCTGCATGCCCGGGTACAGATACGTGTAGTCGTACCCGTTCTCTTCGCCATAACGCATGTCCATGGCGCGCTTCATGTTTTCGTTCACGGGGTTGACCTGCGGCAGCCCCAGCGTGGCGATGAACGCGCCGATCAGCCGCTTGCCCGGCAGGTCCACGCCTTCCGAGAACGCGCCGCCCAGCACCGCGAATCCGACGCCCTGCCCCGTCTCGGTAAACCGCGCCAGAAAAGCCGCACGCCCTGGCTCGTCCATGCCGGGCGTCTGCAGCCAGATCGGCACTTGCGGATGGCGCTCCCGCATCAGGTCCGTCACGCGCTTCAGATAGTCAAAGCTGCTCAGAAAGCCCAGGTAATTGCCCGGCCGCTCGTCGTACTGGCGCGCGATCAGGTCCGCGATGGGCGCCAGCGACCGCTCGCGATCGCGAAAGCGCGTGGATACGTTGCCCACCACGCGCACGGCCAGCTGCCCCGCCTGAAACGGCGCGGCGACGTCGATCCAGGGCGTGTCCTTGGGCAGGCCCAGCGTGTCCCGGTAGAACTGTTGCGGACTGAGCGTGCCGGAAAACAGCACCGTCGCATGCGCCGTCGCGTAGCGCGCCGCCAGATACGGCGCGGGAATCACGTTGCGCACGCACAGCGTCGACGGCGGCGTCTTGGCGCTGCTGACGCCCACTTCGCCCAGGGTCACGTCAAACAGCGCGTGGGAGCCGAACTGTTCCGCCAGCCGCATGAAATGCAGTGCCTCGAAATAGAACCCCAGCAAGGGATCATCCTGCGCCAGCGGCGTCTGGCCGATGAACTCGGTGATGGCCGCCACCGCCTTCTGCACTGCCGTCAGCACGCCGGCTGGCGCCTCGTCGTACGCCTGATAGCGTTCCGTCTGCTTTTTGTTCAGCGCGTTCCACGACCGGTGCAGCCCGTCCAGCGGCTTTTTAAGCGCCTTGGGCGCCGCATACCGCGCGGCGGTCAGCCGGTTCTGGTCGAGCTCGCCCGTGTACATGCGGCGCGCGCGGTCAACCAGGTTGTGCGCCTCGTCGACCAGCACGGCCACCTTCCACTGATGCGCCTGCGTCAGCGCATGCAGCATGGCCGTCGCGTCGTAGTAATAGTTGTAGTCGCCCACCACCACGTCGCTCCAGCGGATCAGCTCCTGCGACAGGTAATACGGACACACCTCGTGTTCCAGCGCGATGGCGCGCACGGTCGGCGCGTCCAGCCGCGTGTGTTCAACCGCCGCGGCGCGGGCCTGCGGCAGACGGTCGTAGAAGCCGCGCGCCAGCGGGCAGGAATCGCCGTGGCAGGCCAGATCCGGATGCACGCAGCTTTTATCGCGCCCTTGCAGATCCAGAATTCGCAAGCCCGGCTTGGCCGGCTGCGCATTGATGGTTTCCAGCGCCTCCACCGCCAACCCGCGGCCCGATCCTTTGGCCGCCAAAAAAAACACCTTGTCCAGGCCCGTACCCGGACTGGCCTTGAGCAGCGGAAATATCGTGCCCAGCGTCTTGCCGATGCCCGTAGGAGCCTGCGCCATCAGACAGCGGCCATCGCGCGCCGTGCGGTAGACGGCCACGGCCAGATCGCGCTGCCCGGCTCGGAACTCGCCATGCGGAAATGCCAGCGCCTCAAGCGCCGCATCGCGCGCCTGCCGGTGCGCCAGTTCCGTCTTGGCCCACGCCAGAAACCGTTCGCATTGCAATTGGAAGAACGCAGCCAAGTCCGCAGCCTCGTGCGTTTCCACCAGCACGGTTTCTTCCTCGGTCGCGACGTTGTAGTACACCAGCGCCACCCGCACGTTCGCCAGACCACGCGCCTGGCACAGCAGATGGCCGTACACCTTAGCCTGCGCCCAATGCACCACGCGGTGATTCTCGCGCACGCTGTCGAACTGCCCGCGGTAGGTCTTGATCTCTTCGAGCTGATTGGCCGCCGGGTCGTAGCCGTCGGCCCGCCCGCGCACCAGCAGATCGCCAAACACGCCCGACAAAGACACTTCGGTTTCGTAGTCCGGCCCGCGCCGCCCTGTCACTGCCGCGTGCCCCGCCATGCCTTCCAGGCCGCTGGGCGCAGGGGTAAAGCGCAGGTCAAGATCGCCGGCCCGCGCCGTGAACTCGCACAACGCCCGCACTGCCACCGCGTAGCTCATGCGGCCTCCTGCAACCAGCTCACGTGGCATACGCGCACCGGCATGCCGTGCGCCACGCAGTACTGGAGCCAGCGGATCTGGTTGTCCTGCAGCTTGTCGCCGGGTCCCTTCACCTCGATCAGTTCATAACGGCGCTCGGCCGGCCAAAACCGCACCAGGTCCGGCAGACCGGTCCGGTTGCCCTTCACGTCGCGCAGCAGACGCGTAAAGAACAGCTTCAGATGCGCAGCCGGCAGGCAGTCCAGCGCCTGCGCCAGCAAGGTTTCGGACAAGGCGCCCCAGAACACAAACGGCGACTGCAAGCCCGCCTTGTCGGCGTACCGCTGCAAAATGACGTCGCGATAGGCGGGCGTATCCAGCTGCGCCAGACAGGCCGCGAAGTGCGCCTGCCGCCGCGCGTGGAAATCCGGCGCTTCCAGGTCGGCGGGCCCCCGCTGGAACGGATGAAAGAACGCGCCCGGCAACGGCGCAAACACGGCCGGCCAGCACAGCAATCCAAATAGCGAATTGATCAGCGCGTTCTCGACGTAATGCACCGGCGCGTCGTCGTGATGCAGGTGATCGCGCGTCACGTATTCGACCGAGGAGGGATGCGCCGGGCGGACCAGCGCCAGTTCCGTACGCGGCAGGATGGGCGCTGCCGCACGCGCCGCCGCGCCCTGCCCCAGCCCACGACGCAGCCGCGGCATCATGCGCGCTACGCGTTGGCTTTCCTCTTCGCTTTCGGGCGCGTTCGCCGCCGTCATGGCCAGCGCCATCGCGTCTTCAAACCGCTGCATCCGTTCATACACCCGGATGCGCCGATGCCGCGCGCCGGGATAGCCGCAGGCCGCGTACACGCGCTGGGCGGCTTCCCAATCCTGCGCGCGCTCGCAGGCTTGTCCGATGCGCAGCAACACCTTGGCGCGGCGCTTTTCCAGCCAGGCGTTGCCACTGGCACAATCCTGCGCCGCCCGCAGCAGGTCGTCCACGGCCACGCCGTCGTCCAGCGCCTGCCTGCACGCATGCAACGCGAGATAACAGTCCACGTCCGCCCGCGTCTGAAACGCCCGCGACGCCGCATCGAACGGCACGGTCTCGTATTGAAATACGCCCAGGTCCGCCAGCACGAACTCCGACCAATCCTGGTGCAGATTGCCAAAAAACATGAGGCGCAGCCGTTCGCAGCGGTCCGCCACCATCACGCGCCAGACGGCTTCCACGGTATCGGGCGCCCAGCCGCAGAACGGCCGGGCGTCGGGCATGTCCGCCCGCAGCGTCTCGAGCATGTCGGCCTTGCGCACGCCCGGTCTGGCTGCCGCGTGCGATGCGAACACGCGGCACAGTTCGGGCTTGGTCAATAGTGCAAACAGTTCATCCAGCGACATCGGCGCCCGCGTGTCCAGCCACCCTAGCGCCTCCAACGCCGCGGCCGCCTCTTCGACGGCCGGGATCTCTTCGTACACCAGCCGGCTGGCCCGAAACCACGGCCCGCGCCGCATCAGCATGCGCACCATCAACGCCTGCGACGCCTGCGGCAACGCCGCGAAATCCGCCAGAAAGCGGCAATCGTCATCGTCCAGCAGGTCGGCGTAGCGGTCCGAGACCCACGCCAGCGCGCGCTGGAAATTGTGCAGATAGTAGTAACGGTGGGCGGGCAACATCGGCGGCGGCCGGACGAACTGTTTATTTATCCAGTAATCATAGCAGGCCGGCCTGTCCGGATTCTGTCGAAGCGTGCCTGACGATGGTCATCCCCTCTTCTTCTTCGGGCTCCACGAAATACGCCGTGATGTCGTCGTACTCGGCGTCGCTGGTGAGCCCCGCAAGAAACCCGCGCATGAAAAACGGCGCCGGAAAGCCTCAAGCTCTCCGGCGCCGTTTGCCATCCCGCCGGCAAAGCGGCGGGACCGTCAATCAGGACATCGTCACATCACTGCGCGCGCACCGGCTGCGGGGCCGCGCCGATGTCCTTACGCACCTTGGCCACGTCGGACGCGCTGACTGCCGCGCCCTTGTTGCCCCAGCTCGACCGCACGAAGCTCACCACGTCGGCGACTTCCTTGTCGGTCATGCGCCAGTCAAAGCCCGGCATCGCGTACGCAGTCGGGGCCGACGCCGTGCCCGGCATCTGCGCGCCCTTGAGCACGATGTGGATCAACGAGGCCGGATCGGCCGAGTTGACCGTCGAGCTCAACGCGAGCTGCGGGAAGGTCTCGGTATAGCCCTTGCCCGTGCTGCGATGGCAAGCCGCGCAGTTGTTCAGGAAGGCCATGGCGCCGTCGCTCTTGTCCTTGCCGGTGCGCAGCGCATTCGCCACGGACTCGTCATAGGCCAGCGGTTTGGTGGCATCCTTGTTCACCGGCGGCAGACTCTTCAGATACACCGCGATGGCGTTCAGGTCGTCGTCCGTCAGGTGCTGCGTGCTTTCCTCGACAACTTGCGCCATGCCGCCGAACGCTGCCGAATGCCCGTTGCGGCCGGACTTCAGGAAGGTCGTGATGTCTTCCTTGCTCCAGGCGCCCAGGCCGTCGGTCGCGTCGCCGCGCAGGTTCTTGGCCAGCCAGCCTTCGACCACGCCGCCCGACAGGAAGGCCGAGCCATCCGCGTCCGTCAGCGCCTTTTCCTGCAACGCCACGCCGCGCGGCGTGTGGCAGGTGCTGCAATGCCCCAGGCCTTCGACAAGGTACTGGCCACGCAGCAGCGCCTGCTTGTCCGCGCCGCTCGTGTTCACCGTGACAGGCGCCGTCGCGACATCCGGCGCGAACATCCAGCGCCACACCGTCAACGGCCAGCGCATCGACATCGGCCAGACGATGTCGGTGTCCTTGTTTTCCTGCTTCACGGGCTCGACGCCGTGCATGAAGTAGGCATACAGGGCCTTCACATCCTCCGGCGTGACCTTGGCGTACGCGGTGTACGGCATGGCCGGGTAAAGCGAATGTCCGTCCTTGGCCACGCCGTGGCGCACGGCCCGGTCGAAGTCCTCGTACGAATAATTGCCGATGCCCGTTTCCTTATCCGGCGTGATGTTCGTCGAATAGATCATGCCCAGCGGCGAATCGATGCCCAACCCGCCGGCAAAGGGCTTGCCGCCCGAGGCCGTGTGGCAGGCGATACAGTCGCCGGCGCGCGACAGGTACTCGCCCTGCTTGATCATCTGCGCGTCGGTCGATGCGGACGTGCCGTCGGCCGCGAACGCGGCGCTGGCAACGAGGGCCGAGAAGGCCGCAACAATGGTTTGCTTGATCATTGTTCCGTCTCCTTAAGCCTGGACCAGCGGGCCGGGGTTCTTCAGGTACTGCTCGCGGATCGCCTGTGCCGCCCAGTAGGCCAGCGCGCCGACCAGACCGGTCGGGTTGTAGCCCATGTTCTGCGGGAACACGCAGGCGCCCATCACGAACACGTTCGGCACGTCCCAGCTCTGCAGATACTTGTTGACCACGCTTTCCTTGGGGTTCGAGCCCATGATGGCGCCGCCCGTGTTGTGCGTGCTCTGGTAGACGCGCGTGTCGTAGCGCGCGCCCTTCTTGCGCACGGCCACGAAATGCTTTTCAGGATTCATGGCCTTGGCCACGGTCTCCATGCGCTTGCCCATGTAACCCAGCATGTCGAACTCGTTGTCGTGCCAGTCGAACGTCATGCGCAAGAGCGGCTGGCCGTAGGCGTCCTTGTAGGTCGGATCGAGCGACAGATACGCATCGCGGTACGACATCACCGAACCGGAAATACCGATCGTCATGAAGCGCTGATACGCATCCTGCACGCCCGCCTTCCAGGCCGTGCCCCACGTCGGGGTGCCCGGCGTCGTCGGCGTCTGCTTGATCGGACGGCCGCCGTAGCGCACGTGGCGGATGCTGGCGCCACCAACAAAGCCCAGCGGGCCGTGGTCGAACTGGTCGCCGTTCAGGTCGTCCATGCCGACGCCGCCGGCGCCGGTGCCGACGAACGGGTTCAGCTGCGTGCCCTTGGGCAGCAGCACGTTGACCGCGCCGTTCATCTGGTACGCGTAGTTCTTGCCGACCACGCCTTCCTTGGTCTTCGGGTCATACGGCTTGCCGATACCCGACAGCAGCAGCAGACGCACGTTGTGCATCTGGTAAGCCGACAGGATCACCAGATCGGCAGGCTGATCGACCTCGTTGCCGTCTGCGTCGATGTACGTCACGCCAACGGCCTTCTTGCCGGTCGAATCCAGATTGACCTTGATGACCTGCGAGCGCGTACGCAGCTCGAAGTTCGGCTTCTTCAGCAGCACCGGCAGAATCGTGGTCTGCGGCGAGGCCTTCGAATACATGTAGCAGCCGTAGTTCTCGCAGAAGCCACAGAAATTGCAGGGGCCAAGGCGCACGCCGTACGGGTTGGTGTACGGACCCGACGCGTTGGCCGCGGGGGTGGGATACGGGTTGAAGCCGACTTCGCGCGCAGCCTTCTCGAACAGCGAAGCGCCGTAGGTCGTGGCCAGCGGCGGCAGCGGAAATTCCTTGCTGCGCTTGCCTTCCAGCGGATTGCCGCCTTCGACGATCTTGCCGTTCAGGTTGCCGGCCTTGCCCGACGTGCCGCACACGTATTCGAACTTCGAGAAGTACGGTTCCAGTTCGTCGTAAGTCACGCCGAAGTCCTGGATCGTCATGCCTTCCGGAATGAACTTCTTGCCGTAGCGCGTTTCATACCGCGTGCGCAGTTCAAGTTCTTCGGGCAGCACGCGGTAGTGCATGCCGTTCCAGTGAAAGCCCGCGCCCCCCACGCCCGTGCCCAGCAGGAACGAGCCGTTTTGGCGGTAAGGCACGGCCACGTCATCCACGCCGTGGCGGATCGTCACGGTTTCCTTGGACAGGTCCTGGAACAGATAACCGCGCACCGAATACTTCAGCTCGTCGATCACCTTGGGGTATTCCGCGTCCTTGGGCGTGTCCTGCATGCCGCCGCGCTCCAGCGCCAGCACCTGCAGCCCCGCTTCGGTCAGCTCCTGACCCAGAATCGCGCCGGTCCAGCCGAATCCGACCAGCACCGCATCAACTTTGTCTTTCTTGATCGCCATGATTTAACCCTTCTCCCCAGAGATCGACACGGGGCCATAGGGATACTTCACGTTGGGCTGGTCGACCCAGTCCATGAAATCGGCGCGCGCGCCGGGGAAACCCACCATCTTCCAGCCCACCATGTTCTTGTTGCCGCCGTAGATCGGATCGGCAAAGAAGCCTTCCTTGGTGTTGGCCAAGAGGAAACTGAAGAACGTCTTGGACGGCACGGATTCGAATGCGATCTTGCCCGACTGCAGGTCCTTCAGGATCTGTTCCTGCAAGGCCTTGTCCAGTTCGGCGTACGCCTTGCCATGCGTCTTCACGCACCAGGCATCACAGGCCTCGATGCCATTGCGATAGACCTGGCGGGGATTCTGATCGAGCTGGTAACCCAGTTCCGGCACCTGATCGGTGTGGAACGGCCCGTCCATGTACCACAGCTTGCCGTGGCCAAAGGGCGTTTCCATCTGACGGTCGATGAACTCGGGCACACCGGCCACGATGGCGCCAGGGCCGTACTCGTCGGCGGGAATCAGGTGATCCACCGCGGCAACGATGAAGGCCCATTCGGCCTTGGTGAAATAGGTGGGCTCGTAGGGCTTGGCCGCCTTTGCGGCGTTGCCGTCGGCGGCGTTGGTACAGCCGACCGTCAGGCCGCCGATCGCCAGCGTCGACGCTGGCACAATGGCCATCGTTTGCAGAAACCGCCGGCGCGGCTGTGCGTCATCAGTCATGGACATCTCCGTGAATACTCCAAGTTGTCCTAGCGCGCTACCGAACATGAAACCTGGAAACACGAACTGCCCGAGCTAGTGACAACACGCTCTTTTCTTGCTCAAAATCAACACTGCTCTTTGAAAAGGGACGTAAGAGCAGGTGTCGGCATTATGCGCTTCTGATCTGCTCAATCGACCGTATCAGATGGAATTTCTTGACGTGGGAAAGTCTTTTGCATTAAGGACAACGTAAGAACCTTCAAAATGCCGCGCTTTCTGACAGCAAGGTGAACGAAAACCCTTGATTCATGCGGCCCGCAGACGCGTGATGTACCGCGCGCAATCCCTGAAATGAACCCCATGCACGCTCAATACAGCATTCACGACAGCCTTCCGTTGCAGTGGCAACCGCGCCTTGCCGGAGCGCGGCTCGAGCAGCAATCCATCGGTGAGTCGCGCGCGGACGTCTATCGCATTCGCAGCGCGAATCAGCCTGATCGCTATCTCAAATCCGAGCACACGGGCACGCTGCCCGAACTGCCAGACGAAATCGAGCGCCTGCAATGGATGGCCGCGCACGGCCTGCCGTGCCCCACCGTGATCGACGCGGCCGCCACACCCACGCGGCACTGGCTGCTGATGAGCGCCGTAGCTGGCCAGGATCTGGCCAGCGCGGGTCTGCCGCCTGCGCAGGTGATCGCCATCATGGCCGATGCGCTGCATCGTCTGCACTGCATTCCCATCGACCAATGCCCTTTCGATCACACCCTTGAACGGCGTATCGCCGAGGCCAGACGGGCGCTGGACGCCGGCCTGGTGGACGAATCGGATTTCGATGACGAGAGAATTGGACGCACCGCCGAAGACGCGTTTGCGGAACTCCTTGCGACGCGGCCCACCACGCACGATCTCGTCGTGGCGCACGGCGATGCGTGCCTGCCCAACTTCATGGCCGATGGCGGCGTATTCACCGGCTACATCGACTGCGGCCGCCTTGGCGTCAGCGACCGCCACCAGGACCTTGCATTGGCCGCGCGCAGCATCGAACGCAATCTGGGACGCGAGTGGATCGAGCCGTTCTTTCGCAGCTATGGCGTCGAACCGGATGACCGCCGTCTTGCGTTTTACTGCCTGCTCGACGAGTTCTTCTAAGAGTTAGGCGCGCACGCGCGGCGGGCTACGCGCCTCGGCCGTAATACCCCAAAAAAATCCCAACCGCTGAATCCGCCACGCGCTCGCGCTCCGCCTTTTTCAACGGTGGTTGCCCCAGCGTGACCTGCGGCCAGAACGCAAAGCCCTTGACCAGTCCCTCGAGCTGATGGCCCGCAAATACGGGATCCACCTCGGCCAGGCGACCATCGGCAATCGCCGCCTGAATCCACGCCGTCACCCCGCTGCCCTTCTCGTCCATCCGGCACACGATGTCCTGCGCGCGGTCCGGCGAATGAATGATCTCCGCCATGGCGACCCGCGCCAGATCAATGAAGCTGGCGTCGCCCAGCAACTCCAGTTTCTGCATCAACAACTGTCGCAATTGCTGCGCCAGCGGAAGATCGGGCCGGTAGGCCATGTCGACGCTGGCCGCGCTGCTGGCCCACAACTGCTCCAGCATCAGCGCGAACAGCGCCTCCTTGCTCGGGAAATGGTTGTAGACCGTGCGCTTGGACACGCCAGCAGCCTGAGCGATGCGGTCCATGCTGGTGGCCTCGAACCCCGCAGTGCGGAATTCCTCCACCGCCGCGCGCACGATGTCCTCGCGCTTGCGGTCGGTCAGGCGTTTGGGCGGGCGTTCCTTGGCGGAATCGGGAGCTTTCGTCGACATGGGCGAAATTCTACACCCGACGGTGTACTTTTCTGATTTTGGAAACTACACTGTGCAGTGTAATTTTTGGCGCGAGCGGTTTGCCGCCGTCGCGCCATTTTTCGAATCTCATGGGAACACCCGCCGTGACCGTCCTCTCCGCCTGCAACCGCCGCGCCTTGCCGCTTTATCCGCAATCCCCCCAACAGCGCGACGGACGTTTCAGCAATCCGCGACCGCGCCCCGCCATGGGCTTCTGGAAAGGCCTCAAACTCGCCTGGACCGTCCTCTTCGCCAAGCCAAGCGGCACGGTTCCCGACATCCCCATCCCCGTGCGCGCGCTGGACCGCGCAGCCCTGGAAGCCGCCCCCGACCGTAGCCTTTACCGGCTTGGGCATTCCACCATCCTCATGAAACTGCGCGGCCGCTTCTGGCTGACCGACCCCGTCTTCTCCGAACGCGCTTCACCCGTGCAATGGGCCGGCCCCGCCCGCTTTCATGCGCCGCCCATCAGCATCGACGACCTGCCTCCGATCGCAGGCGTCATCCTGTCCCACAACCATTACGACCACCTCGACCGCGCCGCCATCGCACAGCTTGCGAGCAAGACCGCGCACTTCATCGCGCCGCTGGGGGTCGGCGACCAACTGGTAGCCTGGGGCATCGACCCCGCCCGCGTCGAGCAATTGGACTGGTGGCAGTCCACCGAGGTCGACGGCCTGCGACTGACCGCCACGCCCGCCCAGCACTTCTCCGGCCGCGGTCTCACCGACAGCGACCGCAGCCTGTGGGCCTCGTGGGTCATCCAGGACGCCGACCTGCGCGTCTTCTTCAGCGGCGACACCGGCTACTTCGACGGCTTCAAGGCCATCGGCGACGCTTACGGCCCCTTCGACCTGACCCTCATGGAAACCGGCGCGTACGACACGCGCTGGGCCTTCGTCCACATGCAGCCTGAAGAAACCCTTCAGGCGCACCTGGACCTGCGCGGCCGCTGGCTGCTGCCGATCCACAACGGCACGTTCGACCTGGCCATGCATCCGTGGGAACAGCCGTTCGAGCGCATCGCGGCTCTGGCGCGGGACCATGGCGTAGTTCTGGCCACACCGATCATGGGAGAGCGCGTCGATATCGGGGCGCCGCAAGCGGGAACGGCATGGTGGCGCGGCGGCCACGCGCAGCCGTAAAAAGCGGGCCGGCCCGGCTGGACCAGCCGGGTCGATCGACGCCAGCCGTCCAGTACAATCCGCGTTTGGCGACGTTGTGATCGCCCCTCTGTCTGGACCCCAAGCATGTTGCGTCTGTCTGAAATCAAGCTGCCGTTGAACCACACGCCCGAGGAACTGCCCGCGGCAATCCTCAATAAATTGGGCATTCCGGCCAGCGACCTGAACGGCTTCACCATCTTCCTGCGCAGCTACGACGCGCGCAAAAAGCACAACATCCTGCTCATCTACGCGCTGGATGTCGACGTCGCCAACGAAGCCGCGCTGCTCCAGCGCTTTCACGACGACCGCAACGTCAAGCCGTCCCCGGACACCGAATACAAGTTCGTCGCCCAGGCGCCCGCCACGCTCACCAAGCGCCCCATCGTCATCGGCACCGGCCCCTGTGGCCTTTTTGCCGGCCTCGTGCTGGCGCAGATGGGCTTCAAGCCCATCATCCTGGAACGCGGCAAGGCCGTGCGCGAGCGCACCAAGGACACCTGGGGTCTGTGGCGCAAGCGCATCCTGAATCCGGACTCCAATGTCCAGTTTGGCGAAGGCGGCGCCGGCACGTTCTCGGACGGCAAGCTGTATAGCCAGATCAAAGACCCCAAGCACTACGGTGAAAAGGTCTTGAAGGAATTCGTCCTGGCCGGCGCGCCCGAGGAAATCCTCTACGTCAGCAAGCCCCACATCGGCACATTCCGCCTGGTCGGCATGGTCGAAGTCATGCGCGACACCATCACCAAGCTGGGCGGCGAAGTCCGCTTCTCCAGCCGCGTTGAAACGCTGCACCGCGAAAGCGGCAAGGTCACCGGCGTCACGCTGGCAAACGGCGAACACATCGAAGCCGACCACGTCGTCCTCGCCATCGGCCACAGTGCCCGCGATACCTTCCAGATGCTGCTCGACCAGGGCGTGTTCATGGAAGCCAAGCCCTTCTCCATCGGCTTCCGGATCGAACATCCGCAGTCCCTCATCGACCGGGCGCGCTTCGGCCCCAATGCTGGCCACCCGATCCTGGGCGCCGCCGACTACAAGCTGGTGCACCACGCCAGCAACGGCCGCTCCGTTTACAGCTTCTGCATGTGCCCCGGCGGCACGGTCGTCGCGGCCACGTCAGAACCCAACCGCGTCGTCACCAACGGCATGAGCCAGTACTCGCGCAACGAACGCAATGCCAACGCCGGGATCGTCGTGGGGATTTCGCCTGAGGTCGATTACCCGGAGCATGTGCTGGCCGGTGTGGACTTCCAGCGCAAGTGGGAATCGCAGGCTTTCGAGCTCGGCGGCCGCAACTACAGCGCGCCGGGTCAGCTGGTGGGGGATTTTCTGGAAGGCAAGGCCTCGACGGAGTTCGGCGCGGTGCAGCCGTCCTACACGCCCGGCGTGCACCTGACCGACCTGGCCACCGCCCTGCCCGACTTTGCGATCACTGCGATTCGCGAGGCATTGCCGGCGTTTGACAAGACCATCAAGGGCTTCAACATGCCCGATGCCGTGCTGACGGGCGTGGAAACGCGGACGTCTTCGCCGATTCGCATCAAGCGGGATAACGAGACGCTGGAGAGCATCAACACGCAGGGATTGTTTCCCGCGGGTGAAGGCGCGGGTTATGCGGGCGGGATTCTGTCGGCGGGGGTGGACGGGATCAAGATTGCTGAGGCTGTGGCGCTGAGCATTATGGGGCGGGCGGGTTAAGTCGCGACCAGACCGCCAGCCGGCCCCCGGGCCGGCTACCCAACCCTGACTTACGCAGCCTCGCGCATCGCCCAGGGCAAGAGAAACTGTCCAATCCGTTCTTCGATGCGGCTCTCCACGGTCTTGAGCCGCAGCACGGCAACGCCGCTTTTTTCCAAAATGCTGTCCTTCAACGCATCCCGCTCCGATTGCTCGAGCGTGCCATGCGTCCCGCCGTCGACTTCGATCACGCCGACGGGCGCTTTCCCCACCCTGAAATAAATCACGAAATCGCAGCTTGCGCCCTGTCGCATGAACTCGCGTTCGCGGGTCGTCAGGCCTGGATTGGACATCGCCGCGACTTGATCCAGCGGGACCTGCGAATGGCACATCAGCGCGGCGCAGGCTGGTTCAGACAGCGCGTCCCGCAGCAACGCAGCCACGATACGCTCGGACCGGTATGCCGAATCTTTCAGCTGCAAGCGAGAGGCAAGCCGATCAAGCGACTTGTCGTATTCGCTATATAACAAGTCAAAGGCCGACACCACGGGCGCGCGCAGGATCTGCTTTTCGTCTGCGTAGTACTCCATGTAGCGGATCAATGCAGCAATCGGACCATTCCCAGCCGTAAAGACATCATCACCCGTCACCAATGTGAATCGCTTCTTGGCACGCGACACCGCCACATTGACCATGCGCGCATCGTCAACAAAATTGATCCGCTTTTCGTTCTCGCGCTTTTTATCAAGCACTGTGGAAAAGACGATCTCGTCGCACTCCCGACCTTGAAACTTGTGTACGGTGTCTCGCACAAAATCGCTGGGCAGATGCGATCCGGACAAGACAACCTGGGCTCTGAACGGTGCGATGAACCCTCTTCCTTCATCCTGCCACGCGCCATCCGAGCTCGGCGCTTCCAGGGACGCCATCAGGGAATCCAGTTCGCGAAGATTGGTATTTCCGCGCGAATGGTTTCCTTTGGCGGTAACGACAAGCCTTAACGCCCCGTCGCCTGCGTCGCTGTTCATCGGTATGAGTTCGTTGCCGTAAAACTGCTGATTGCAGAACTGGATGATTCTGGAATGACAGCGATAGTGTTCCTTCAGCAGCGTCCTGGGCAACGCCCCCTTGAACACATCAATGGCCGAATTCAGAAGGCTGTGCTTCTCGCAGTCGTAAGCGGCCGCGGGAGCTGCTACTGCAACACCCGACGGGATGTGCGCGAGCTGTTTGCTGTCGCCAACGATGACGGCGTTCTTCGCGCATCCCAGCGCCAAGATTCCCGGCACGATGTCTTGCTGGGAGGCCTCATCAATGATGACGTAGTCAAGGACCGCGCCCGACTCGATGGAATTGACGATTGAATGCGTGCTGCTGGTAAGGATCGGAAAGCGCTTGAGAAAGGCGTCGAAGTGGCGGCGGTACGTATCCGGTTCAAAAGGCGCAGTGTCTTGCACCTGCCGATGAAGATGCGCTTTCAGATATGTCATCGACCCCGTGGTCATGTCCTTTAGCAGCGCATCGAAGTTTCCGCCGGCCAATACGGCTTCGCAGGCGGCCAACTCCGCGTTCTTCTCGTTGAGCAAGCGGTCGTAATACCGCATCTGCAAGTCGTGGACGGCTGCGCGACGCAGTTCACCGTTCCCAAAGGCTTTGACGCGAATTATCTTGAAGTGCACAAACAGGTCCAACCGATTTCTTAACCCGATGCGCCCGTCGCCGAGGTGCCTCAGATAGGCCATCAGATCCGCCATCTTCTGCGCAGACAGCTTGAGTTTACGCAGGGATTCGACGCGCTGGCTTGGATTTTCTTCCTGCCATTGCTTCAGGTAACGCTGCTCCACCGACACCTCGTCGATTTCCGCCCTGAGCCTTGCCGCGGCGTTGTGCGCGGCCAAGAACTGCTTTAGCTGCGCGAGCGTCTTCTGCAACGACTCCATGTTTGGCGGCAACGCTAGCTCCCACGCCGGTACCGCAGGCTGAGCCGCAAAAAAATCCTCTCGGTTCTGTTGGCTTCCAAGGCAAGCCACCAGATAGTCCAGCCCGCACTTTCCGAGCTTTTCAAAGACGTTTCCCACGGCCGAATTGTTGTTGGAAAGGATGGCTACCGTTTGGCCTCGCAAAAGGATATTCGCGATGATATTGAGGATGGTCTGCGTCTTGCCCGTTCCTGGCGGCCCTTCGATAACACTTACCTGCGCTTCAAACGCGCGGTTCACTGCCGCCAACTGGCTTTCATTGACGCCAAAGGGAAAGATCAGGTCGCCTGCAGGCTGTTGCCGCGCATTCTGCCCCGTGCAGTAGGCATGCAAAGCAGTGTCTCCGCGAGGCGGCAATCGACCCAGCTGCCGGGTCACATTCGCCGCAACGATCTTCTGGTCCCCGATTGCCGCGTCCTCGCGGCCAGTTGCCACCGAAACGAAATACTGGAATACGTCACCGCCGTGCAACGGGGCCTGTGGAACGAGTTCGATGTCCGCAAGCTTCTCCACATAAATTCTGGAAGCGCCTGCGTACTCGATGGCGACATACTTCTCACCGTAGACCATCGCCCTCTCGACAGGCTTGGCCACGGCGCTTCCCTTCTTCATGCGCAGCACGTCGTTCAACTCACGAGTCGGCTCGACCCGGCAATCGCTGATGGGGCGGCTAAAGGACTTGCCCGAGGGAAACTGGCACGTCAGCACCAGGTTCTGGTGCTTGTCGCTCCAGTGGAGTGTCCAATCGCGGATCTGCCGCGTTTTATCTTCGCCAAGAACGAATACCGATGCCATATCTTTGCTACCCGACACTCCAAGCCAATTGCCGATTTAACAACGCCGATCTGAATGATCACAAATCCGCCGCATCCCGCAGCTCCACCCCATCCAGGTCCGCAGCGCATAGCGCGTCGTACATCACCCGATCGCAAACCGGGTCGATCGCCATCTGCGTCTGATTGAATATGTGCGCACTGCCGATGCGCTCCTCTCGAAACACGAGATTGGCGCCACCCACAATGGTGTAGTACAGCTCGTCTTCGCCGGTAAAGAAATTCCGGTCGTACTTCTTCTTGACCCGCGACGCTTCCACATCCAGTGCGTCGAGCGTGCGCATCACGCTGCAAAAATAATATTGCGGTCCTGGCGAGCCGTCGGCCTGCGTGTAGTCGCAAGCGCTGAACACAAAGGCCTCGGGATCGACCGACTCGAAGACCTGCTTCAACGGCTCCGAGACGATCCAGATGCCGCACCACTGCTCGAATTGCCGAAGCGCTCCGCCATTTTCAGGAACATGGACGATGTGCGGCCGTTCGCAGTATTGCGAAGGATCGCCGTCGGGCGGGACCATCGTGTACATGCCGGGCCGAATCAGCTTTTCCTCGTTGGCGATCACAATGCCAGGGCCAATGCCATCGCGCCAGAGGCTTGCGCCGAGGACGAAGTATTTTCCCTTCTGCGATTCGAACGTCGTCACGTGGGCATTCTCCGGGGCAAGCCTCGCGCGTCTGAACAGCGAGAAGTCGAAAGTCGGTACGTGGCAAACCGGCCAGTCAGGCCAGCGTGCGATGGAACCAGAGGGTCATCATCGTAACGCCACCGAGCGCCGCCGCGTTCATTCTGACGGCCGTGTCTGCGTCAACCCCGTAGGCGGCCCGTCGATAGCCGTCCAGCCCGCATCCACCGCCAGGCTGCTGCCCGAGATATAGCTCGCGGCATCCGACGCCAGAAACGCCACCGCCGCGCCCACTTCGGACGGCTGCCCCCAACGGTTCAGGACGGTGTGGCCGGCGTAGGTGTTGTAGATCTCGGGACGTTCCTTCAGCGGCTCGGTCAGACGGGTCTCGATGATGCTCGGCATCACCGCATTGACGCGCACACCGTAGCTGCCGACCTCGGCCGAAAACGCCTTCACCATCTGCTCGATGCCCGCTTTGGTGGCCGCATAAATGCCGAGCCCCGGCTCGATCGTCACGGCGCGCATCGACGAACACAGGATCAGGCTGCCAGTGCCCTGCTTCATCATCGGTCGGCCAAAGTGGCGCATGAAGTGAAAGGCGCCGCGCAGGTTCAGGTTCACCACCTGGTCGAATTCTTCTTCCGTGTAATCGATGATGAGCTTGCGAATGTTCAGCGCCGGGGTTGCCACCGCGATGTCGATCCGGTTTTTTTCATCCAGAACGCTGGCGGCCAATTGCGCGATGGACTCGCCGCTGGCGGCATCGGTCTGCATCCAGTTGGCCGCACCGCCGCCGTCGATGATCTGCTGCGCCGTGATTTGCGCGCCGTCCTCGTCGCGGTCCGCGCACATCACGTAAGCGCCCATCGCGCCCAGCGCGTGCGCCGACGCCTGACCGATGCCGGACGCCGCGCCCAGCACGACGGCGATCTTGCCTTGAAGACTGAAAAGTTGGGGATAGTTGGTCATGAAGCTTCGATGAAAACTGTTATGGAGGCGGATCGCACGCGGGAAACATCCGGCTGGCCCATAGCTCCGACGCTTGGCTATTATCCTTGCATGACCCAAGCTCCGCCCATCGCCATCGCCACGCAGATCGATGACGCCAGACGCGTCATCGACCGCCATCTCGGAACCCGCCTTGCCGCCATCCATCTGTTCGGCTCCGCCGTCGACGGCGGGCTGCAACCACACAGCGATATCGACCTGCTCGTCACCGTGACCGCGCCGCCCGACGCGGCCACGCTCCGTGCATTGGCGACCGAACTGCTGACGGTCTCCGCGCCACCGGGCCAGTCGCCCAGTTTGCGCGCACTTGAAGTCACCGTGATGACGCTTCAGCATGTCGTGCCTTGGCGCCACCCGGCCCGCCGGGAGCTTCAGTTTGGCGAATGGCTGCGCAAAGACTTACTGGCGGGCATCGTGGAGCCGCCCATGCAGGACCACGACCTCGCCATCGTTCTGACAAAGGTGTTGGGCCACAGCATTCCGGTCTTCGGCCCGCCCGCCGACCAGCTTTTTGACGCCGTTCCGCGCCAAGATCTGATGCGCGCATTGCTCGACACCGTTGCGCAGTGGAACCAACCAGAGGACTGGGCGGACGAGGAGCGGAATATCATCCTGGCGCTGGCGCGCATCTGGTACACGGCTGTGACAGGAGAAATCGCTTCGAAGGCCGACGCGGCGGCGTGGCTGCTGGCGCGGATCGAACCGCAATTTCGGCCGATCCTCAACCACGCGCGGGCGATTTATCTTGGGCAAGCGCCGGACGATTTGGCGCAGCGGCATGCGATTGAAACCGAGGCGTTCATCACTCACACACGTCGAGTCATCGAGGGTCTTTGCTCCGCCCGTTAACTGCGGAACCGGCGCATGACATTCATTGCGCCCCGCGTCTTCGGAAGCTCAACTGGCCGCTGGCATCGCTGCTAAAAGCGTAGGGCGAGTGCAGGCAACACGGCGAGCCGCCTGCCCACTATGCTAGGTGCAGCGACTGCCAAACCTGCACATCAAGTCGCAGATTCGACAACCGGTCAGTTACTGCTGCGAAGAACCGATCTGCAGAACCGAAGCGTCGCGCTGCATATAGCGGTTCATGATCTGGCTAAGAATCGGATTGTCCACATTCTCTGCCTTTGGCGCAGTCAAGCTGACGACCGCCGCGCACAGCTTGCCAGCCTGGACGGTACGTCCCTTCACATCGGCCTGCACCGCCGCTGCCAAGCCCTGCTTCCACGCAGCGCCAACACCATCGACCGCCTGCTGAGCGGCGGCGCAATCTGCATACGACAAAGCAATCACAACGGCCGGCGCATCCTTGACCTGCACATCGGCAATGATGCCCCCAAAGTAAGGCGGAATGCCGCGCCCGCTGGACGCCGCGGCCGCCTGAAGCTTCTGCTTCGCACTATCCAGATCGCCGGGCGATCCCGACAACACCTTGGCCGGATCGACCCCTTGCAGACCAAAAACCGGCGAGATGACGGCCGCTTGCACGATCTTCCCACCATCCGCAGGCACGGCTTCCTTCAACCCGGCCACGGCAGCCGCAACGATCTCGCTGTCCGCAACGGACGGCGCAGTCTGGGACAGCGTCTTCATTCCCGCCGGCCCTGCCGCCTGCACCAACGCTGTATCAAGCGGCAAGACAAACGTCGGCATGCCCATCGTGCCCCGCCATGGCTGCTGCCCGGTGGCTTTGGCCAGATCGGGCTTATTGGGCTCGCCGTTTGCCAACAGGCCGGCCACATCGCTTTCCACCGGCTTGAACTCAGCCTGCTTCAGTCGATCCACAAACTTCGCCGCGGCTTGTTTGTCCTTCAGGCCCCAGTAGGTGACATTGCTGGGCGACTGGCCAAATCCGGCGAAATAGGACAACTCGTCGAAAGGGATATGCGCGCTATCGGACCACTTGTCCAGACCGTGACCAATGGATTGAAGCGGAGTGATTGCCTGGGCAATGGACAACCGACGCATGGCGTCGGCGGTGGGTCCGGTCTTTTCAAGGCCCCGCCACGCTTGCACGTCCAGGAAAGATATCTGTATGGCTTCAGGGGCGCTCAACACCACCTGCGGTACTTGCTTCAAGGCCTGCTGTAAGGTTTGCGTACTGTCCTGTGCAGCCACCGCCGTACCACTAACAGTCATCAAGCCAAGTGCAAGGGCCTTTAAGCGCATCCGATATCTCCTGTGGGGTGTTACCTAAATGAGATCGGGCAGTATATATGGTCGGTCACCATTAAAACGGAAACACTTGGGCGGCCTTGCGAATATTCGACACCTCTAAACAACTGAACTCCGGTCAAACGGGCCAGCCATCGCTTGGGCGCATCGCGTTGTCGCGAATCTGCTACCAAGCACTGAATAGACAAGGTAAACACCAAATCCTAACCGTCAGGCGACGTTACTCATTGTAGTATTTGGGTCTGTGGCGGCTGTGTTGCCCCACCCCTCATATACGAATGGACCACTAGCATGGATTTGCGTCATGGTCTTCACAAAAGAAAGCGCGCTGCGAGGCGTAGCTCAATCATCCCGAGCCGAACACAGTTATGTCAGTAATTAATGGAACTACCGCAGACATCCATACGAAGTTGCTGCAAAGCCGCCAGGAATTATTAGACATTGGGCTGCGCAACAATCTGATCAGCGCAAGAAAAACAAGCAAAACAATTACTGTTCATTCGGCAGCGGCAGAGTCTCTCTTGATAGCTCTGGTGGACAATCAAAAGACACTCACGTTCCGTGCAACAGGAGTCGGCCGGACCAGTGCTTCAGCCGCGGCAGGTTCTCAAGCTACGACGGCACCTACAATAGCCGCTCCGCGTTCCTTCGCCGACGACTCAACTGACAGCGATGTTGAACGCCTAGACGCAAAGCCATGCAACAGCTCCCCTGTGCTCGAAGGCGCACAACCCCTACCAAATCACCAGACCAAACCCGTCGGGCATCGCGCTCACGAGCTGCAAGTGGCCAGCACCGAAGACTCGCTTTCTCTTCAACTGTTGAAGATTCGCTCGGACGCGCAAGCGTTTGTGGAAGAGCAAGGCGCAAACCTTCTATTCCTCGCTATCGGATTTCTTCATTGGTATGAAAGCGATTCTTCCAAAGATCCGAGGCGCGCGCCTCTAGTACTAGTACCGTGCAACTTAGTGCGCAAATCGGCCCAAGAGACGTTCCACCTAGAGCCCACCGGTGACGACATTCAGGTGAACATGTCGCTGGCCGCCAAGCTTCGCACTGATTTCGGCATCGCCTTGCCAATGCCCGATGCCGAGGCCGAATGGGATGCCGCCGCATGGCTCGAGTATTTCATGGCCGTAGAGCGCGCTGTGGCCCGTCAGCCGCGCTGGCGCGTGTGCGCCGATGAAGTGATGCTTGGGTTTTTTTCGTTTGGCAAGTTCCTCATGTACAAGGACCTGGATCCTGAAACATGGCCTAAGGAAAAGCAACCGAGCGACCACCCCGTGGTCCGCCGCCTGATTGGCGAGGGATTCGCCGGAGACTCTGCTGCTTATCACGAGGACGTGCACATTGACGAGGTGATCACACCGGGCGAAGTGCACTTCGTCAAGGACGCGGACAGTAGTCAAACTCAAGCCATTCTGGAGGTTCGCGAAGGGCGAAATCTCGTGATTCAAGGCCCTCCGGGGACAGGAAAATCTCAGACGATCACCAACCTCATTGCCGAACTCGTTGGCCAAGACAAGACGGTACTGTTCGTCGCTGAGAAGATGGCGGCCCTTGAGGTGGTGAAGCGGAGATTGGACGAATGCCATCTCGGCGATGCCGTACTTGAGCTGCACAGCCACCGTGCCACCAAAACCGCCGTTCTTCGAGATCTGGCCCACGCACTGGAACAAGGGCGGCCCGTCGTGGAGAGCGGTGAGCGCGACTTGCAGCAGTTGCGAAGAGTCCAAACTGAGTTGAACGCTTACTGTGAAGCGGTGGCGGCGCCTGTGGGCAAAACAAAGATGCCGTTTTCTGTAGTGCTAGGTCGGCTGCTGTCCCTGAAACGGCAGTTCCCCGACTTGACGGCGCTCGCGATGCCCGCCATGGTCAAATGGGAAGAGAAGGATCATGTCGACGCCCTGGATCTCGTAGACAGCATGGTGCTGGTACTGGGCGCGCTGGGTCGTCCAACAGCTAGCGCGTTATGGGGGAGCCAGCACACAGTCTTCACACCTATCGAAGAGAACCGAGCGAACGAAGCGCTGAGTCGGGGCAGCGCCGCGCTTCAATCATTGCTGCGATCTTCGAATGACCTGTCTCAACGCCTACAGTTCACCCAGCCGGCGAGCCTGCATGATATCGACGTCGTATGCAGAGCCGCGAGACGCGCAGCCGAGGCCCCCAAGCTTTCTGGCATCCGCCTATCGACAGGAGACTGGCAGGCACGCCGCGACGCACTAAAAGCATTGACCGATGCAGGATCCGGGATGACATCGGCACGACGGCACTGGTCTGCAAGTTTGATAGATGCGGCTGAGAACGAGGATCTGCTTTCCGCACGTCAAAGTCTAGCCCGATATGGGGGCAAGTGGTGGCGCTCCCTGTCGGGCGAATGGCGTGCGGCAAAGAGAAGAATGCAGGGGCTTGCGAAATCGGACTTACCTAACGATCCGCAGCAACTAGTCGAGCTGGCGGACAGCGTGCTCGCGTATCAACAGCATAAGAAAATTTACGTTTCCCATGCGGCGTTAGGGGAAGCGCTATTCGGCGCGCAATGGCAATTCGAAAAATCCGATTGGGATGTACTGGACCGCATTTCGCGTTGGGTGATCACCTTGCATGATGAGGTTGGCAAAGGTGACATGCCTCAGGGCATCGTGGATTTCTTGTCGGGACACCAAGATGCAAGCGGTCTTGGAGAAATGGCAGCATCCACAGAAGCCAACGTTAACGCTCTTAAAGCCGCTGTAGAGGCCGCAACCACTTCGCTGGCGCTGAAGCCAATTCCCTGGACCGAACATCCTCTGCAAGAGCTCGGTGATCGCCTTGACACGTGGCTTAGGCAGTTGCCTCAACTCCACCATATGGCGCGATTCAACACCCTGACCGCGCGATTTAATGCAGCAGGGTTAGAACCTATTAGGGAGGTTGCTCAGAATTGCGACCAAGCCGACACTCTGCGTCCGCTGTTGGATATCAGTTGGTATGACTTCTTGGTGCAAAAGGCCTATAACGATCACCCGGCATTAGCGGGGTTCGATCGCCTGGAACATGAGCACAGAATTCAACGCTTCAAGAATCTAGACCTCGCGTCGATCGAACATGCGCAGACTAAGCTCGCTACGGACATTTGGAAACGAAAGCCTCAGATAAATCAGCCTGGTGAAATGGCCGTACTGAGAGGAGAGATCAATAAAAAGCGTAAACATCTGCCAATTCGCCAATTGATCGACCGTGCGGGGCGCGCGATCCAACAATTAAAACCGGTGTTCATGATGAGCCCGATGTCGATTGCCAACTTTCTGCCTCCGGCCAAGGTGGCGTTCGACGTCGTGATCTTCGACGAGGCGTCGCAGGTTAAAGCGGTAGACGCACTGGGCGCAATTTTACGAGGCCAGCAAGTCATCGTGGTCGGCGACACTCGGCAGATGCCGCCAACCGATTTCTTCAGTCGTGACGCTGAGCAAGAAGACGACACGGAAACTGCCGACATCGAGAGCATTCTTAGCCTATTTAAAGCCAAAGGCTGCAACGAACGATACCTGCGTTGGCACTACCGAAGCCGACACGAGTCGCTGATCGCCGTATCCAATGCCGAGTTTTACGATAGCAAGCTCGTGGTATTTCCCGCCGCTGGTCAGAATCGATATGCAACGGGCATATCCTTCAGACATAACCCCGCTGCGCTATACGATCGCGGTAAGACGCGCAGCAATCCCGGCGAGGCGCAAGCGGTCGCAGA
Organism: Achromobacter sp. GQ309; assembly: GCF_059759315.1. Classification (NCBI taxonomy): domain Bacteria; kingdom Pseudomonadati; phylum Pseudomonadota; class Betaproteobacteria; order Burkholderiales; family Alcaligenaceae; genus Achromobacter; species Achromobacter sp. GQ309. Next base: position 834,359 of record NZ_JCAXDP010000001.1, on the reverse strand, counting down.
AGCAGTCCTTGAGCACGCCCGCACTACCCCACATCTGTCGTTGGGCGTAGCCGCTTTCAGCGTCGCTCAGCGCGATCGTATCGAGGAGGAGTTGGAACGTTTGCGCAAGGCGCACCCTGAAACCGAAGTGTTTTTCGCTTCGCATCCCAATGAACCATTCTTCGTAAAAAATTTGGAGAACATCCAGGGGGATGAACGAGACGTCATGTTTATCAGCATTGGATATGGCCGCAATGAGTCCGGTCGCATCGCGAAGGAATTCGGGCCGCTGAATCGTGAGGGTGGACATCGTCGACTTAACGTACTTATTACACGCGCCAAGATGGCGATGACTGTGTTTAGCAACTTCCGCGCTGACGAGCTTGAGCTGGACGCAGGCGCCAAACATGGCGTACGCGCGTTGAAGAATCTGCTCAAGTACGCCGAGACGCGCGAACTGGAATGCAGTGTAGAAACCGGGAAAGCGACGGATTCTCCATTTGAAGATCAGGTTATGCGCGCGCTTCAGGAACGAGGCTATAGTATCGAGCCCCAGGTTGGCACCGCCGGCTACTTCATCGACCTTGCAGTGCGCGATCCAGCGCTTCCTGGACGTTATTTGCTGGCAATAGAATGTGACGGCGCGGCTTATCACAGCGCAAAATCAGCTCGAGACCGCGATCGCCTGCGCCAAGGCGTCCTCGAAGGCTTGGGATGGCGCTTTCATCGTATTTGGAGCACGGACTGGTTCCGAAATGCAGGAAACGAGACAGACCGGGTCATAGACGCAATCAAAGCGGCCCAAGAATCGTTTGAAGCAGCGACTGAATCTGCCCAATTGAAGGTCTTGTCCCCCGCCCGGTCTGAAGCGTCTGCGAAGATCGAATTCGATCGAGAAGCAGCTGATTTGTCGGACGCGGGCCTTCCCGCCGCTCGGTACGTCTCGGTCGAACTCCCTCTACAAAGGGACGGCAGCGACATCCTATCTGCGCCACTGCACACCCTTCGTGAATTGGTGACGGCTGTTGTTGATGGCGAAGCCCCTGTAAGCGTGGACATCATCGGTCGTCGGCTTATGGCTGCGTTCGGCGTCAGCAGGGCCGGGACGAGAGTGGTCGCCCGCATCAAGGATGCGGTGGATGCCGCAATTAACGAGCACGCATACATTCTGCAGGACGAAGGATTTGTCATTCGGCCTGGGCAGTTGGATGGAAGCGTGCCAATTACAATCCGCGACAGATCATCATTGCCGACAGCTGAACGGAAGATCGAACTGATTGCACCTGAGGAAATTCGAGCCGCATTGGTTCAGACGACATCGCTTGCGTTTTCAATATCTTCCGCACACCTAATCGCTGAAGTGGCTCGGCAGCTAGGATTTAATCGCGCAAGTGCAAATATCACGGCCCGGATCGAGGCACAGTTGGGCGTGCTTTTGGCAACTCGAACGCTAAACCCCATCGACGACGGACGCATAGTCGTGGCACAACCGGCATCAGCACGAGACGTTTCCTGAAAGTCTAGCTTTCGCCCGATAAACGGCATACAGGGTGCGTCGCGGCTTTGGTCACATACCGCAGCACCAAAGATAAACCGGAGGATGCTGCAATAGAAAAAAGGCGCCGAAACGCCTTTTTTCACTATTGCGGGAACCACACTACCGCAGGATCACTCCCACTCAATCGTCGCCGGCGGCTTGCTCGACACGTCGTACACGACCCGATTGATCCCGCGCACTTCGTTGATAATCCGCGAGGAAACCCGAGCCAACAACGGATGCGGCAACGGCGCCCAATCCGCAGTCATGAAGTCAAACGTCTGCACCGCACGCAGCGCCACGACATACTCATACGTACGCCCGTCGCCCATCACGCCCACCGACTTCACCGGCAGGAACACGGCAAACGCCTGCGAGGTCAGCTCGTACCAGGTCAGACCGCTGGCCTCGTCCTTGGTATTACGCAGCTCTTCAATAAAGATCGCGTCGGCACGGCGCAGCAGTTCGGCATATTCATGCTTCACTTCGCCCAGAATGCGCACACCCAGACCCGGACCCGGGAACGGATGACGGTACACCATCTGCGGCGGCAGACCTAACGCCACGCCCAGTTCGCGGACTTCGTCCTTGAACAGTTCGCGCAGGGGCTCCAGCAGTTGCAGGTTCAGCGTGTCCGGCAGGCCGCCCACGTTGTGGTGCGACTTGATCGACGTGGCCTTGCCCGTCTTGGCGCCGGCGGATTCGATGACGTCGGGGTAGATCGTGCCCTGAGCCAGCCACTTGGCGCTCTTCTGCTTGCCAGCTTGTTCCTGGAAGACTTCGACGAATTCGCGGCCGATGATCTTGCGCTTGGCTTCGGGGTCGGCGACGCCGGCCAGTTTGCCCATGAATTGCGCGGTGGCGTCGACGTGAATGATCTTCACGCCCATGTTTTCGGCGAAGGTCTGCATGACCTGCTTGCCTTCGTCCAGACGCAGCAGGCCGTGGTCGACGAAAACGCAGGTGAGCTGGTCGCCGATGGCCTTGTGGATCAGTGCAGCGGCAACCGAGGAGTCCACGCCGCCGGACAGGCCCAGGATGACTTCGTCGGTGCCGACCTGTTCGCGGATGCGGGCGACGGCTTCAGAGACGTAGTCAGGCATGTTCCAGTCGCCCGTGCATTCGCAGATTTCGTTCACAAAGCGGGCCAGCATGGCCTTGCCCTGAACGGTGTGCGTGACTTCGGGGTGGAACTGGACGGCGTAGAAGCGGCGGTCTTCGTCGGCCATGCCGGCGATGGGGCAGGACGGCGTGGAGGCCATCAGCTTGAAGCCGGGGGGCAGTTCGGTGACCTTGTCGCCGTGGCTCATCCAGACCTTGAGCATGCCGTGGCCTTCGGGCGTGCTGAAGTCTTCCAGGCCTTCCAGCAGCTTGGTGTGACCGTGAGCGCGGACTTCGGCGTAGCCGAATTCGCGGTGGTCGGAGAAGCTGACCACGCCGCCCAGTTGCTGCGCCATGGACTGCATGCCGTAGCAGATGCCCAGCACGGGAACGCCCAGCTCGAACACGGCGTGCGGCACGCGCATGGAGCCCTCTTCGTAGGCCGAAGCGTGGCTGCCGGACAGGATGATGCCCTTCAGACCCTGCGCCTGCTGTTCGCGCACGAAGGCGTCGTCGACGTCGCCAGGGTGGACTTCGGAATAGACGCCGGCTTCGCGGACGCGGCGGGCGATCAGCTGGGTGACTTGCGAACCGTAGTCGAGGATAAGAATGCGCTGGTGCATGGAGACTCTACCCGTTGGAAATAAAACCGCACCGGCAGACCCGCTGTTCTTTGCGGATCTGCCGGTGCGTGATGCATGACATTGTAGTTGACTGTGCGGATCAGTCGGCGCGGTAGTTGGGCGCTTCCTTGGTGATCTGCACGTCGTGCACGTGGGACTCGCGCACGCCCGCGGAGGTGATCTCCACGAACTCGGTCTTGGTGCGCATGTCGTCGATGGTGGCGGCGCCGCAGTAGCCCATGGAGGCGCGGATGCCGCCGACCAGTTGGTAAATGATGGCGAGCACGCTGCCCTTGTAGGGGACGCGGCCTTCGATGCCTTCGGGGACCAGCTTGTCGGCGTTGTTGGCCGGGTCCTGGAAGTAGCGGTCGGCCGAGCCTTCCGTCATGGCGCCCAGGCTGCCCATGCCGCGGTACGACTTGTACGACCGGCCCTGGAACAGCACGACTTCGCCGGGGGCTTCTTCGGTGCCGGCGAACATGCCGCCCATCATGCATGCGAACGCGCCAGCGGCCAGCGCCTTGGCGACGTCGCCCGAGTAGCGGATGCCGCCGTCGGCGATGAGCGGAACGCCCGTGCCTTCCAGCGCCTTGGCGACTTCGGAGATGGCGTGGATTTGCGGCACGCCGACGCCGGCCACGATACGCGTGGTGCAGATGGAGCCCGGGCCGATGCCGACCTTGACGCCGTCGGCGCCGTGTTCGACCAGCGCGCGCGCGGCGGCTGCGGTGGCGATGTTGCCGCCGATGACTTCAACCTTGGGGTAGTTCTGCTTGACCCAGCGCACGCCTTCGAGCACGCCCTTGGAGTGGCCGTGCGCGGTATCAACGATGAGAACGTCGACGCCAGCGGCGACCAGCTTTTCAACGCGTTCTTCGGTGTTGCCGCCTACGCCCACCGCCGCGCCAACGCGCAATTGGCCTTGGGCGTCCTTGCTGGCCATCGGGTGTTCGGTGTTCTTGACGATGTCCTTGACGGTGGCCAAGCCACGCAGTTCAAAGCCGTCGTTCACGATCAGCACGCGTTCCAGACGGTGCTTGTGCATCAGGGCCTGCGCTTCGTCGAGCGTGGCGCCTTCCTTCATGGTGACCAGGCGTTCCTGCGGCGTCATGATGTTGCGCAGGGGCTGATCCAGGTTTTCTTCGAAGCGCAGATCGCGGTTGGTGACGATGCCGACCAGCTTGCGGCCTTCGACGACCGGCAGGCCCGAGATGCCATGCTGGCGCTGCAACGCAATGGCGTCGCGCACTTTCATCTGGGGGGTGACGGTGACCGGATCGATCACGATGCCGAACTCGTGGCGCTTGACGCGAGCCACTTCACGCGCTTGGGCGTCGGCGGAGAGATTCTTGTGGATGATCCCGATGCCGCCTTCTTGCGCCATGGCGATGGCCAGACGCGATTCGGTGACGGTGTCCATGGCGGCGGACACGAGGGGGATATTCAGACTGATATTGCGAGTCAGGCGCGTGGCCAGGGAGGTGTCGCGCGGCAACACCTCGGAATACGCAGGCACCAACAACACATCGTCGAAGGTGAGCGCTTTTTGAACGAGACGCATGGGTAACTCCGGGCGCAAAGCGAGATTATACGCCGTCGGCATGTTTTGACTAGGTGTTGACCCTAGGTTGGGATGGATATTTATGACACTGCCTAACGACGCGGTTCACGCGCCTTAGCGTTTTATCCGGATTCTATTGACAGCTGTTTTTACCCGGGCAATAATCCTCCCCATCAAATTACCCGGATATAAATATGCCTTCCCCCCTCCCCGATTCCCACACCGCCTTCGAAGGCCATCGGATGCTGGCGGCCGGCGCCCTCGCCGACGTGGCGCTGGCCGTCAGGCAGGCGCTGAACGCGCGCCGCAACGACGCGGTGCTGGTTTTCGAGGACACGACCGGCAAGCAGATCGACCTCGACCTTCGCGGCGACGACGCGCAGATCGTCGCCCGCCATACGCCAACGGACGTTGTTGCCCCCGCGATTGACGACGCGCAACCCGGCGACACCCCGCGAGGCCGAGGCCGGCCGAAGCTCGGCGTTGTGCCCCGCGAAGTGACCTTGTTGCCTCGCCATTGGGATTGGCTAAGCGCCCAACCCGGCGGCGCGTCGGTGGCGCTGCGCAAGCTGGTGGAGCAAGCCCGCCGCGACAACGAGGCGCAGGATGCGCGGCGCCAACGCCAGGAAGCCGCCTACCGGTTCATGTCGAGCCTGGCCGGCGACCTGCCGGGTTTCGAGGATGCGACGCGTGCGCTCTATGCCGATGACCGCGATGCGTACGCCCGGCACGTCGCACAGTGGCCGAAGGATGTGCGCCGCTATGCGGCCGAACTGGCGTGGGGCGTACACGAAGGGTCTTCCGAAAGCGCTTGATCCCGGCACGGGTCCGCGCCGCGCTACGGCAAGACTTGCCAAGCTGTTGCAATTGAACCCTGGAGAATCGCGGACCGCGGGCGTAACGTGAAAACGCGGCATATGCCGCGTTGCCTTTGCAGGTGCGCACCATGACGCCCACGACTTCCCGCCCCGATCCCCATCACGCGGCCCCGGCCGCCGCGCCCGACACGCATGCGCCGCCGCATGCGGAAAAAGAACGCGCAAAGTCCGATCACCAGCACGAAGAAGCCCGGCGCAAGGCGCTGGTCGGTTCCGAGCACAAGGAGAACACGCGCGCCGTTGCGGCGCCGCGCTATCACGGACATCGGGGCGGCTGAAGGCGCCGGTTCCCGCGCTTGCCGGCCGCGCGCATTTCGACAGCGCGCTCGTCGGCAACGCGCCCCGCGGACCGCCCGAACGGGTTTTTGCGGTATGTTTCTGCAAACCCCGACGGATCCCGACGATGCAGTCCGACGAAAATTACCTTCTCTATGACGGCGATTGCCCCTTCTGCTCGAACTACGTGCGGATGATGCGGCTGCGCAAGGCCGCTGGGCCTGTCGCCATGCTGAACATGCGCGACCATCCCGATCTGGCCGCGCACCATCGCGCGCAAGGCTATGACCTGAACCAGGGCATGCTGTTGCACCTGGATGGCCGCGACTACTGGGGCGCGGACGCCATCCACCGGCTGGCCTTGCTCAGCACGGGCAGCGATGTGTTCAATCGCCTGAACGCCACCATCTTCAGCAACGCGTGCCTGTCCAAGGCGCTCTATCCCTTCATGCGCACCGGCCGCAGCCTGACGCTGACGTTGCTGGGCAAGAAAAAGATGCCTTGACACGCTTGCGGCGCAATTTCCGCACAATGCTGACGGCCAGGCGCACGCCTGCGGAACGCTCGTCCGCCAGTAGCAGGCCGGCCACCCGCAAGCCTATACACCCTGACAAACGGAACTGACCTGATGATCTATTTCTTTGGCGCCCTGCTTCTCGCGTCTACGCTGGCCGCTGCCGTCTACCGCCGCATGCAGCGCAGACCCGAGGACTCCGGCCGCGCCATGTCGCGCGACATGCTGTCGGGCGCCGCGATCTTCGCATTCATGGGACCGGCCGTCGCCATAGTGCCCATCGCTGTGACCATGTCGATCGGCGCCCAGGATCCGGAACTGCTCCTGTTCGGTCTCTATGGGCTGCCGTGGGCGTATCTGTTTGGCGGTGTGCCGGCGCTCTTTTGCGGGATGACGGCGGGCGCGCTCAAGCCAGTCGCGCCGTCCTGGCTGGCAGTCCTGCGCATGGGGCTCATTGGCGCGGCGTATGCCTTTGTCTTTTTGCTGACGTTCGGCAGCCGGGACAGGTCGTTGGCAGCGCTGGGATTTCCGCTGTTCATGGGCGCCCTGCCCGCCGCAGTCGCCGGTCTGCTGTGCGCGCGGGTGTTCTACGGCAAGCCGGTCGCTATTCGCTAGCCCAATTCAAATCCGGCGACGCGGCGCCGTGCGCGTGAAAGTACAACAGCGCAGACGCTGCCTTGGAACGGTCCACGCACTGGTACTGCGGATAACTGCCTGATTGTCCACCCGCCACCAGGTCCTGGTCGTGATCTTCGGATTTGGCGGGGTCGATCAGCGTGTGGATCCGCGTGTCGCCGCCGGATGAGATGAACACGACATAGGCGCCGTCGCCGCCACCGCCAATCGACATGACCGTGTCGTCATCAATCACGAAGGCGGTCGAACTGAAGACCGCGCCATCCAGTCTGTCAAGGGCGGCGAGCAGGTCGCCCTCGGTCGGGGATTCATGGGCGCGGGTCTGTTCCTGGTCGCCTTGACGCATTTCTTCGATGATTCTGACGATTTTCACGGTGCTCCATTCGCCGGCTAGCGGCGCGTTGAGGGGTGGTCGCATGCAAGGGATCACATGCAAGGGGAATCACGGCCGATACTACATTGGCCGCGATCCAAGCCGCCATTGACCACGCTGGAACGTTAGCGAATCACTGAGCGCGCGACGTGCGCGCGAAGAAGAATCGCAGCATCTCGGCCGTCGCATCCGGACCGGTCCGATCCGTGTAGGACCCTTGCTCCGAGCCGCCTGCCCAGGCATGGCCGGCGCCGTGGACATCCCAGCGTTCGGCGACGATGTTGCCCGCCGCATCGCGGTATACATGCTGCGTGCTGTCGCGCATGCTGCCCGCGCCCGCCACGCGAACGGTTTCGACACGCGCGTTGTGCCCGACGCTGGCCGCGATCACGTTGCCGGCATTGGCGGGATTGACGGTGGCGTCGCGATCGCCATGGAACACGATGACCGGCACGCCGTTGCCGGCCGGTGCGGCGGGTTTCAGGCCCACGCCCTTCATGGCGGACAGCGCCGAAGGCAGGTCCGTCGCCGCGCCAGCGGCCAACCCCGAATGCACACCTGCCGCCGCATACAGTTCGGGATAAGCGCCAGCCAGAATCGCTGCCATCGCCCCGCCCGCCGACAGTCCCGCGACATACACGCGCGTGGGATCAATGTTGTGGGCGGCGATCACCTCGCGCGTCATGCCCGCAAGGATGGACGGCTCGCCCCGGCCTGGCTGCTGGTGGTTGTGCTTGAACCAGTTCCAGCACTTCTGCGGATTGGCGTCGCGCGATTGGATGGGATACAGCACATGGAAGCCCTGCTCGCGCGCAGCCGCATTCATGGCGGTGCCCGCGGCGAAATCGTCTGCGTCCTGCGTGCATCCGTGCAGCATGACCACCAGCGGACGCGGCGTGCCATCCGGGTTGGGCGGCACATACAGCTTGTAGGCGCGCTGCCCGGACGAATTGCGGAATGACCCCGCCGTGAACGTATCGCCCGCGGCGGCCGGTTTTGGGGCGGACTGCGCAGCGTCGCCGGAAACGTGCGGCGCCGCGCTGGAAGCTTGGGCGGTATCCGGAACTTCCCAAGCCTCCACGTCGATGACGTCGGCATCGTCCTGCCGGGCAGGCGCGGCAGCCAGGCCGTTTCGCAGGGCGGCCTGAATGGCGGCGGTTGCTGCCGTCAGATCGCCGGCTTGGGTGAGCTGGGTAGCCCGGTGCATGAGGTGCTGAAAATCAGGGTGCATGGCGTGACCTTTTTTCGCGCCGCGGGGATCAGCGGATGCGCTGACGCAGGGCGGCTTTGACGGCGGGGCTGGCATGTAGCGCCCCCAGTACCGTCAGGGATTCGATCGTGGCGAGCGCAAGCTCGGGCGTGACGTCGGAGGCAATGGTTGCCAGGCCCAGCACCCGGATCTGAAGCATTTCGCCCGCGGTCTGGACCGCGAGCAAATCCTGGGCGGTGTAGTGCTGGATACCCAGCACCAGCGTCTTGCGGCTGACGGCCTGGCGCACGGCGTCGCCGTGGGTGGCAAGTTGATTGCGGATGGCCGTGCGGATGAGGTCCGTGCGGTTGGCGTAGAACCCTTCCTGGACGAGCAAATCAATCTGGCCCAGGTCGACATAACCCAGGTTGATGGTGATTTTTTCGTCCGCAGGCTTGGGCGTGGAGGCGAGTTGAGAGGTGCGAGGCGGCATGGATCGAATCATAAATCATCCACTTGGATGGTCTATGGATGTTTCAACTTGATATATCCGCGAATGGACAACCCAGGGAATGGAAAACCCCAGGATTACGGCGACACCCGCAACCTGCTCATTGTGGAAATCGGCAAGGACTGGGCCGCCCGCCCGGACGACAAGATCGAACACTGGTTGGCCAGCCACGTCGGCGCGCCGTTGTCCGCGCCGAACCGCCCCAAGCGCCGCTAGATAGAAGTCTGGCTCACGCCTGTCCGGGGCTTCCGACAGTTTCCGGGCTGTTTCGCTTGGCCACGCGCTGCAGAAATGCATCCAGCGCCGGATTATCGTGCTGCGCGTGCCAGGCAAGGTACATGTCCGCGTAGAGATCGCGCTGGCCAATCGGCCGGAACACGACACCTTCAAACCGCAGCTCGCGGGCGGAATCTGGCACGAGGCCCACGCCCAGCCCGGCTCGCACCAGCGCCAGCAAGGTATGCGTCTGCCCGGCGCGCTGCACATACTGCGGCTGCACGTCCGCCAGGCCGAAAGCGCCCACGATGCGGTCGTAGAAGTACTTACCTTCCCGAGGCGAATACAGCACGAATGGCTGCCCCTGCAGCAACCGCAGCGGCACGATGGCGTGCTCGCACAAGGGCGAATCGGCGGGCAGCGCCAGCACCAGCGGTTCACGCTCAAGCAGGCGCGACTCGATGCCTGCCTGTTGCGGCACGCTGCGCGCCAGGATGGCGTCCAGCTCGTGGGCCAGCAGCAGGCGGCTCAGCTCGGTCGTCACGGTTTCGCGCAACTGGATCTCCACGCCCGGCAGCAGCTTGCGCGCCTGCACGATAAGCGACGGCATCAGGCGATACGAAGCCACGGCCGTGAAGCCCAGCCTGATGTGGCCGGCTTCGCCGCCGGACGTGCGGCGCGCGGTGGCGGCGGCCTGCGCCGAAAACTCAAGCAAATGGCGCGCGTCGCGCAGAAAGCGCCGTCCGGCGGCGCTAAGCACCACCTGCCGGCTGTTGCGCTCGAACAGGGTCACGCCCAGGTCCTGCTCCAGCAGCTGGATCTGGCGCGAGAGCGGCGGTTGCGTCATGCACAGGCGCTCGGCGGCGCGGCCGAAGTGCAATTCTTCGGCAACCGCAATGAAGCACTCGAGCTGGCGGAATTCCATCGATTCAATCCTTGAATTGATTGATGCTATTTATAGCTCGAACGGCTATCCATGGACAGGCATCCCTATACTCGGCTGCAGGGCTGGATTCCGGCCCGCGAAGCATCAGGAGCCTTACCCGCAGCACCATTTTTTTGCGGCCTTGCCGCCATCAACGCCATAAAAGAGAAAATCCATGGAGACAAAGAACACCGCCCGGATTCGCGTCCGGCTCCTCGCCGCGGCGCTGGCCCTGGCTGCCACCGCCGCCTTGCCGCACGCGGCCAGCGCCGCAGGGTACCCGGAACGCCCGATCAATCTGATCGTCCCCTTCTCACCCGGCGGCGGCACCGACATCTCAGCGCGCCTGCTGGCCGCGGCCCTGGGTGAAAAATTCTCGTCGTCGGTGGTGGTGGACAACCGCCCGGGCGCCGGCGGCCAGATCGCCGCCGACCTGGTGGCCCGTTCGCAGCCCGATGGCTACACGCTGCTGTTCGCGAACTCGGGCATGCTGGCGATCAACCCCTGGATCTACAAGCTGCATTCCGACCCGGTGAAGGCGTTTGCGCCCGTGTCGCTGTTTTCGGACCTGCCGTTCGTGCTGGTGGTGCCCGCCAGCCTGCCGGCCAAGAACGTCGCGGAGCTGGTGACGCTGACCAAGTCCCAGCCCGGCAAACACACCTTTGCCAGCTCGGGCACGGGCGGCGCGCCCCACCTGTCCGGCGAGATCTTCCAGGAAGCCACCGGCGTGGATCTGGTGCACGTGCCCTACAAGGGCGGCGGCCCGGCGATGACCGATCTGATGGCCGGACGCGTCGACATGTTGTTCGCGTCGGTCCTGGAGACCATGCCGTATGTCACGGCCGGCAAGCTGCGCGCGCTGGCCGTGACCGGCGCGACTCGCTCGCCCGCGATGCCGGACGTGCCCACCATCGACGAAGCCGGCGTCAAGAACGCGCAGAGCGGCTCGTGGACGGCAGTGCTGGCGCCAGCCGGCACGCCGCAGGCCGTGATCGACAAGCTGTCCGAGGCGATCCGCGCCGTGGCAGCCGATCCCGCGGTCAAGGCCAAGCTCGAATCGCAGGGCGCCGTCGCCCACGGATCGACACCCAAGGAGCTGCAGGATCTGGCCGCTAGCGAGCGCGAACGCTATGGGCAGATAATCAAGTCCCGCAACATCCAGACCAACTGATTCCGGTCCCGGCCCGCCTCGGCGGGCCTTTCCTTCTTACCTATATAAGCCGTATCCATGACTGCATCCCTTCCCGCCTCCGCCGCCGATCTGCTGATGGTCGGTCCCCTGCTGCCTGAACTGGTGGCCGACCTGGAATCGCGCTACCGCGTTCATCGCCTCTGGGAGGCCCAGGACAAGGCGGCGCTGCTGCGCGAACATGGCGCCGCCATCCGCGGCATTGCCACCAGCGGCCGCTTCGGCGCGACAAAGGAATTGATCGACGCCCTGCCCGCCCTGGAATGCATCTTCAGTTTTGGCGTGGGGTACGACACCATCGACATCGCGGCGGCCAAGGCGCGCAACGTCGTGGTCACCAACACGCCGGGCGTGCTGGACGCCTGCGTCGCCGACACGGCATTGGCACTGATGCTGGCCGTCTCGCGCCGCATCGCCGAAGCCGACCGCTTCGTGCGCGCCGGCCGCTGGCCCACCGAAGGATTCGGCCTGGGTTCGCGCATGACCGGCAAGCGCTGCGGCATCGTCGGCCTGGGCAACATCGGCCTGCAGATCGCCCGCCGCGCGCAGGCCTTCGACATGGAGATCCTGTACACCAACCGCAAGCCGCGGCCAGACGCGCCCGAGGGTTACCGTTATTGCCCGGACATCGTCGAGCTCGCCGCGCAATGCGACTTCCTGGTGCTGGCCGTGCCGGGCGGCGGCGCGACGCGCCACATGGTGAATGCACAGGTGCTGGACGCCCTGGGTCCGGACGGGTGGCTTATCAATATTGCGCGCGGCACGGTGGTCGACGAAGCCGCACTGGTGGCGGCGCTGCAGAACAAACGCATTGCCGGCGCCGGCCTGGACGTGTTCGAACACGAACCCGCCACACCCCCGGAACTGAACGCCATGGACAACGTGGTGATGCTGCCGCACATTGCCAGCGGCACCCACGAAACGCGCCGCGCGATGGCGGACCTGATGCGCGCGAACCTGGATTCGTGGTTCCGCGAAGGCCAGGTGCATACGCGCGTGGTGTAACGCGCAACAGCTGACTAGTGAGGCTTGCGCGGCCTGCCGGATTGACCGGCAGGCCATTTTTCAGGCCGCTTCCACGGCCGGCGGATCGATGGACCGTTGCGGGGCGGGCATGGTGCGATCACAAAGTGCCCAACCCGATGCCGGGTTGCGCCGATCGTGCAGATAATCCCAATTGGCGCCGCATTCGCCGCACGTGAATGCCTCGTGCGAGACGCCGCGTTGCGCCAGGGGCAACGACCGGACATGGCCCAGGCTGATCAGGTTTTCATGTCCCGGCGCCCCCGCCTGATCCACGGTGATGGCCGCGCATTGGCCGCACAGCATCGCTCCACTCCCTTTCATTTTGCTTTCACGGAATGGTACGGACGACGGAGCTTCAAAGGCTCAACAATTCTCACATTCGGTATTGCGGAGTTACCCGTTCCCACGAAGTGGGCGCCATTGCTGTAAACACCGACGCCTGCCTCTCATCCCGGCGGACTATACTGGATAAATAAACAGTATTTTCCGCCATGCCGTTCAAAAACCCCCTTTCCCACGCCGACCTGCGGTGCATCCGCGAGCGTCAGCCCTGGAACCCCGATGTGATCACCCTGCTTTGGGAGGTCAAGCGGCTGCGTTCGATCCTGCTGCGCGCTTATCAGCTATCCGGCGACTTCAAGCGCCCGGCCGGCATCACCGGCGAGCTCTACGACGATTTCATACGCGACCTGCACCGCGAACCCTGCGTGCTGGAGCGCGACGACATGAAAGACGCGCTGCTGGAACCCTCCAACCGGTTGCGCAAGGGGATGGCTCCCAGATAGCGCTGGAGCGCAGACGGGCGCGGGAGTATCGTCAAAGGCGCATCCTGGCCCAGAACGGAGAAGTCCCATGTCTGACCATTCGCAAGCAGATTTGGAATCCGGCGCGTCACAACAGGGCAACCTCGTCCAATTCCTGCTGTGGATTGCGGCGCGTCCTCGAACCTACGCAGAGACCATGGAAGCGTGGCGTACCCACTGCCCCAGGCTGTCGGCCTGGGAAGACGCCACGGCGAATGGCTTGATCGACATGACGCAGGAGCAAAGCACCGTGAAGGGCGAAGCCGTCTTGGTGCTGACGGAAAAAGGCCGTGCGCTTCTGGCCTCCCATGCGCCGATTCAGGGTGCGCAAGCCGGACCCGACGGGTCCTAGCGTTTCTCCCCGGCCCACCCCATTTCCATCGCTGGAATCTCGCCTGCGCTGCGCTGAATCGTCCTTCAGCGTCTGCGCCCTCTCCTGGCGCGCCGGACACCGCTCCCCCCCGGACTTACCCTAAGTCCTTGAAATAACTCGCGGTAATTAAAAATGCGCGGTCATTCGCATCTAGGGAATTTACTTATGCCTTTTTAGTATTTGTAGGGTGCATACTTGAGCGGCCAGAATTCGTCCTTGGCATAAATCAAGACCAATGGAACTCCGTCAACTCGAGGCCTTTGCGGCCGTCATGTCCACCGGCAGCGTCACCGCGGCCGGACGGCTGCTGGGACGCTCGCAGCCGGCGATCAGCCGGTTGTTGCAGGAACTGGAGGCCGAGATCGGCTATCCCCTGTTCGCGCGCAGCGGTCCCCGCGTGACGCCGACCGAACAGGGGTTCCTGCTGTATGACGACGTTGAACGCGCACTGACCAGCCTGCAGCAGATCCGCGGCCGGGCCGATGAAATCGCGCGCGGCCAGGCGCAGCCGCTCCTGGTGACCGCCACGTCCGCCCTCGCCGCCGGTCTGGTGCCCGCTGCCCTCAAACGCATCGAAGACCGCCTCGGCGCCGCACGCGTGCAGTTGCGCAGCGCCTCGCCGGAACGCGTGGTGCACGCCGTGCTGTCGGGCGCCGCGCAACTGGGCGTGACCAGCCTGCCGCTGGAACACCGCGGCCTGACCGTGCACTGGATTGCCCAGGCGCCTTGCGTCGTCGCCCTGCCCGAAGACGATCCTGTGGCGCAGCATGCCGTGGTGCCGGTGTCGGCCCTTGCCGGCCGCCGTCTCATCACCATGGCCAATCCCTATCGCCTGCGCCGCCGTCTGGACGCGGCCCTCTCGCACAACGTACAGGCGCTGGGCACCATCGAAACCAATTCGTCCGTCAATGCCCTGGCCGCCGTCCGCGCCGGGCTTGGCGTGTCGGTGCTGGAACCCGTGACTGCCTACGGCTCGCCGGTGGCGGGCGTGGCGATCCGGCCCATCGACCTGGACATCCCCTTCTTTTTTGGGGTCATCACCCCGCAGTCGCAAACGCTGACGCCGGCCTGCCAGGCCATGGCGGACGCACTGGCCGAAGCCGCCGCAGCCCTGCTGCCGGGCTTTGTGCTGCACGACGCCTGCGAGCATTCGGCGCTGTTGCAGTCGATCTACGGCGATGACGCCCCTGTTATGGAAACACCCGCATCATGAATCTGCCCATCGCCACCCCGCCGCAAGGCCTGCCCGCCCTGGAGGCGCGCCTTCGGCAAGACCTGTCGTGGCTGGAACTGCCCGCCAAGAACTGGGTGACGCCCCGGCTGGTCGATGGCCAGCAGGTGCTGGACGTGGCCATCATCGGCGGCGGCATGGGCGGTCTTGCGGCGGCCGCGTCGTTGAAGCATCTGGGCATCGACGCGCCGATTTTCGATCAGGCGCCCGAAGGCTTCGAAGGCCCGTGGGCCACGACGGCTCGCATGGAGACGCTGCGCTCGCCCAAGCAACTGACCGGTCCCGCGCTCGGCCTGCCCGCCCTGACCTTCCGCGCCTGGTTCGAAGCGCAATTCGGTCTGGACGCGTGGGAAGCGCTGGACAAGATCCCGCGCCTGCAATGGATGGACTACCTGCGCTGGTACCGCCGCGTACTGAGCCTGGACGTGCGCAACGAACACCGCATCCTGTCCGTGCAGCCGCGCGCCGACAAGCTGGTGGAACTGGACATCCAGTCGCCCGCCGGGCGCAGCACCGTCCTGGCCCGCCGTGTCGTGCTGGCCACGGGCCGCGACGGCCTGGGCGGCGCCTATGTGCCTGACTTTGCAAAGAAACTGCCGCGCGACCGTTGGGCGCATTCGTCCGACGTGATGGACTACAACACGCTGGCCGGCAAGCGCGTCGGCGTCGTGGGCGCGGGCGCATCCGCCATGGACAGCGCGGCGACCGCGCTGGAAGCCGGCGCGGCCAGCGTCGACCTGCTGATCCGCCGCAACGACATCCCCCGAATCAACAAGGGCAAGGGCGCGGGCAATCCAGGCCTGACCCACGGTCACCTGACGCTACCCGACGAATGGAAGTGGAAGATCCGCCACTACATCAACGCCGCGCAGGTGCCGCCCCCGCGCGGCAGCACGCTGCGCGTGTCGCGCCACCCGAACGCCTTCTTCAACCTGGGCTGTGGCGTGCTGGACCTGGCGCTGATCGATGATGAGATCCACGTCACCACGCCCAAAGGCGTGTTCGTGCTGGACTTCCTGATCTTCTCCACGGGCTTTCGTATCGACTGGACCGTGCGGCCGGAATTCGCGCCGCTCGCGCCTCACGTGCGCGCCTGGGGCGACCGCTACACGCCACCCGCCGGTGAGGAAGACCAGGAACTGCATGACTCGCCCGACCTGGGCCCCGTCTTCGAACTGCAGGAAAAAGTGCCCGGCGCCTGCCCCGGCCTGGATCGCGTCCACTGCTTCTCGTACCCCGCCGCGCTGACGCAAGGCACGATCTCGGGCGACATCCCCGCCATCAGCGAAGGCGCCAAGCGCCTGGCGCAAGGCATCGCAGGTCTGTTCTACCGCGAAGACGTGGCCACGCACTACGCCAACATGGAAGCGTTCTCCGAGCCCGAAGTGTTCGGCGATGAATGGACCCCAGCCCCGGCGCCGGCGACCGCTTCGCAGGCGGAGACCGCGCAATGACCGCATGGCTGCTACGCCGCGTGGCGCAAGCCGCCGTAGTCGTGTTCCTGATGACGCTCATCGTCTTCGTGGGGCTGCACGCCATCGGCAACCCCGTGGACATCCTGATCGGCCAGGACGTGGACCAGGTCGACCGCGCGCGCATCATCGCTGAACTGGGTCTGGACAAGCCCCTGTGGCAGCAGTACCTGGCCTTCCTGAACGGCGCGCTGCACGGCAACCTGGGCAACAGCTTCGTCTACAACATTCCGGCGATCGAACTGGTGATCCAGCGCCTGCCGGCCACGCTTGAACTGGCGATCACCGCCCTGTCGTTTGCCGTCATCGTCGGCCTGCCGCTGGGCCTGTTCGCCGGCCTGTACCCCGACAGCCGCGCGTCCAAGATGATCATGGCCGGCAGCATCGTCGGCTTCTCGCTGCCCACCTTCTGGGTGGCGCTGATGCTGATCATGGCGTTCAGCGTGTCGCTCGGCTGGCTGCCGGCCAGCGGCCGCGGCCAGACGGTGGAGTTCCTGGGCTTCCAGTGGTCGTGGCTGACGGCCGACGGCTGGCGCCACCTGATCCTGCCGGCGTTCAACCTGTCGCTCTTCAAGATCTCGCTGGTCATCCGCCTGACCCGCGCCGGCGTGCGCGACGTGATGCCGCTGGACTTCGTGAAGTTCGCGCGCGCCAAGGGCCTGTCGCCGTTCCGCGTGGTCTGTGTGCACGTGCTGCGCAACACCATGATTCCGCTGGTGACCGTGCTGGGCCTTGAACTCGGTTCGACCATCGCATTTGCCGTCATCACCGAAAGCATCTTTGCCTGGCCCGGCGCCGGCAAGCTGATCCTGGACAGCCTGAACGCGCTGGACCGCCCCGTGATCGTGGCCTACCTGATCGTGGTGGTGTGCCTGTTCGTGACGCTGAACCTGATCGTCGACATTCTGTACAAAGTGCTGGACCCCCGGGTGCGGCTGGAGGCCACGGCATGAGTTCCGTATCCAATACCGCGCAGGCGCCTGCCCTGCGCCGCGAGTCGCCGTGGCGCCGCAACCTGACCGAGTTCCTGTCGTCCAAGACGGCGGTGCTGGGCCTGGTGGTGGCCACGCTGCTGATCCTGGCTGCCGTGCTGGCGCCCTGGATCTCGCCGCAGAACCCGTATGACCTGCTGCAGATCGACGTGCTGGACTCGCGCCTGCCGCCCGGCACCATGAACGGCCTGGAGACCTTTCACTACTGGCTGGGCACCGACGGCCAGGGCCGCGACCTGTTGTCCGGCATCCTGTACGGCCTGCGCATCAGCCTGATGGTGGGCGTTGGCTCGGCGCTGATCGCCGGCATCATCGGCACGCTGCTGGGTCTGTTGGCCGCCTACGCCGGCGGCAAGGTCGACGCCTTCATCATGCGTCTCGTGGACCTGATCCTGTCGTTCCCGTCGATCCTGGTGGCCATGATGATCCTGGCCTATCTGGGCAAGGGCGTGGGCAACGTGGTGCTGACGCTCGTGATCCTGGAATGGGCCTACTACGCCCGCACCGCGCGCGGCCAGGCCCTGGTCGAACGCCGCCGCGAATACGTCGAAGCCGCCCGCTGCCTGGACATTCCCAACTGGCGGATCATGTTGAAGCACATCCTGCCCAACTGCCTGCCGCCGCTGATCGTCATCGGCACGCTGCAGATCGCGCGCGCCATCACGCTGGAAGCCACGCTGAGCTTTCTGGGCCTGGGCGTGCCGGTGACCGAACCGTCGCTGGGCCTGCTGATTTCCAACGGCTTTCAATACATGCTGTCCGGCGAATACTGGATCAGCTTCTACCCCGGCATCGCGCTGCTCATCACCATCGTGGCGATCAACCTGGTGGGCGACCGCCTGCGCGACGTGCTGAACCCGAGGACCCACAAATGACCGACCGCACCGCCTCGGCTGGCGCGCCGGCCACGCTTGAAGTGCGCAACCTGCGCACGCAGTTCCATACCCGCGCGGGCGTGCTGCCCGCAGTGGACGGCGTCTCTTTTAAGCTGGAACGCGGCAAGATTCTGGGCCTGGTCGGCGAATCCGGCTCGGGCAAGTCCGTGACGGGCTTCTCCATCATGGGGCTGGTCGATGCGCCGGGCCGTATCGCCGGCGGCGAGGTCCTGTTCCAGGGCCGCGACCTGACCAAGCTGGCGCCGCGCGAGTTGCGCAAGCTGCAGGGCAACCGCATCGCGATGATCTTCCAGGATCCGATGATGACGCTGAACCCCGTGCTGCGGGTGGACGTGCAGATGATCGAGACCGTGCGCGCCCATAACAAGATGAGCAAGGCCGAGGCCCGCATCCTGGCGCGCGACACGCTGGGCATGATGGGCATTCCCAGCCCCGAGGAACGCCTGCTGGCCTACCCGCATCAACTGTCCGGCGGCATGCGCCAGCGCGTGGCCATTGCCATTGCCATGCTGCACCGCCCGGATCTCATCATTGCCGACGAACCCACCACCGCGCTGGACGTCACCATCCAGGCGCAGATCCTGTCCGAAGTGCAGAAGCTCGCGCAGCAGCACGGCACCAGCCTCATCTGGATCACGCACGATCTTTCCGTGGTGGCCGGCCTGGCCGACGACGTGGCCGTCATGTACGCCGGCCGCATCGTCGAACACGGCAAGGTCGACGACGTGCTGGACCGTCCGCAGCACCCGTACACCGTGGGCCTGATCGACAGCCTGCCCAGCAACAACCAGCGCGGGCAGCGCCTGCGCCAGATTCCCGGCATGACGCCGAACCTGCTGCACCTGCCGGCCGGCTGTGCGTTCGCGGCGCGCTGCGCGCGCGCCACTGCCGCCTGCGGCCAGCAACCCGGCATCACCCAAGCCTTACCCGACCACGACGTGCGTTGCTTCCATCCTTCCATTCAGATCCACCGCGAGGTGGCGGCATGAGCGCAACCGCCAACGCCCCCACCCCGCTGATCGACCTGCGCCAGGTCAGCAAGCGCTTCGGCGAACGCAAGATCGGCGCCGCCGGCCGCGCGATGCAATCGCTGGGCCTGTCCAAGCCGCCCGCCATCACGCGTGCCGTGGACCATGTCGATCTCATCGTGAACCCCGGCGAAGTCGTCGGTCTGGTCGGCGAATCCGGCTGCGGCAAGTCCACGCTGGGCCGCATCGCGGCCGGCCTGCTCACGCCGTCGGGCGGCGAGGTCCGCATCAACGGCGTGCGCCCGGCCGACATGAACGCGGCCGAAGCCCACGCCGCGCGCCTGAAGGTGCAGATGATCTTCCAGGACCCCTATGCCAGCCTCAACCCGCGCCTGCGCGTGGACGAGATCGTCGGCGAAGCGGCGCGCATTCATGGTCTGGTCGGCAACGGCGACTTCGACGACTACGTCAGCGCGCAACTCGAGCGCGCGGGCCTGGACCCCGCCCTGCGCCAGCGCTATCCGCACCAGTTCAGCGGCGGCCAGCGCCAACGCATCGGCATTGCCCGCGCGCTGGCCGTGCAGCCGTCCATGCTGGTCTGCGACGAGGCCGTGGCCGCGCTGGATGTGTCGATCCAGGCGCAGATCCTGAACCTGTTCATGGACCTGCGCGAAGAGCTGAACCTGACGTATCTCTTCATCAGCCATGACCTGGGCGTGGTCGAACACCTGTCCGACCGCGTCGTCATCATGTACCTGGGCCGCGTCGTGGAAACGGCGACGGTGGAAGAAGTCTTCCAGCGTCCCAATCACCCGTACACCCAGGCGCTGCTGGCCGAGATTCCCACCCTGAAGTCGCGCCACAAGACCTTTACCGCGATCAAGGGCGAGATCCCCAGCCCGCTCAACCCGCCTACCGGCTGCCATTTCCATCCGCGATGTCCGCACGCGATGCCGCGCTGCAAGACCGAGGTTCCCACATTGAAGGGAATCGCCATCAACCACCTAAGCGCCTGTCACCTGAACGACATGGCCTGACGATCAATGACTGCGGCACGACCGCCGCGGTCAATGGACCCACTCCGTTCCCCCTCTACCAAGGATCCCGGACAATGAAACGCCTGATTCTCTCGACCCTCACCGCCGCCATCCTGGGCGCCTCGGCCGCGGCCTCCGCCGACAACCTGTCGATCGGTTTTGCCGACCCGCTGTCGTCGCTGGACCCGCAGTTGAACAACCACGCCGGCGACCGCTCGGTGGCCCTGCACTTCTGGGACCTCCTGATCGAGAACAAGTGGAACAAGCTGCAGCCGGGTCTGGCCGTAAGCTGGAAGCCGCTGGACAACACCACCTGGGAGTTCAAGCTGCGAGAAGGCGTCAAGTGGCAGGACGGCACGCCGTTCACGGCCGACGACCTGATCTACTCCTACACCCGCGCCCGCGGCGTGCCCGGCAGCGTCGCCACCTACGCCGGCTACCTGCGCACCATCGACACGATGACCGCCAAGGACCCGCTGACGCTCATCGTCAAGACCAAGGCCCCGAACCCCGACCTGCCCCTGAACCTGGCGTCCATCCACGTCGTCAGCAAGCACGTCGGCGAAAAGTCGTCGACCGAAGACTACAACTCGGGCAAGGCCATGGTCGGCACCGGCCCCTACAAGTTCGTCTCGTACACCCCCGGCGACCGCGTCCTGATGGAACGCAACGACGCCTACTGGGGCGACAAGCAGATCTGGGAAAAGGTCAACTACCGCTACATCAACAACGCCGCCGCCCGCACCGCCGCCCTCTTGGCCGGCGACGTGGACGTGATCGACAAGGTCTCGGTGTCCGACCTGGCCAAGCTGCAAAAGGCCTCGAACATCTCGGTCTACCCGTACGACGGCCTGCGCGTCATGCTGCTGCAACCCAGCTTCAACCCCGCGCCCAACCAGTACATCACCGACAACAACGGCAAGCCGCTGGACAAGAACCCGCTGCTGGACGTGCGCGTGCGTCAGGCCCTGAACCTGGCCATCAACCGCAAGGCCATCGCCGACCGCATCCTGCAAGGCGCCGCCACCGAAGCCAACCAGTGGATGCCCAAGGGCACCTTCGGCTACAACCCCGAAATCAAGGACATCCCGAACGATGTCGCCCAAGCCAAGAAGCTGCTGGCTGAAGCGGGCTTCCCGGACGGCTTCAAGCTGACCATGCACGTTCCCAACGACCGCTATCCGCAAGGCCCGGAAACGGCCCAGGCGGTCGCGCAGTTCTGGACCCGCGTGGGCGTGAAGACGCAAGTGGAAGTCGTGCCGTGGGCCGTGTACTCGGGCCGCGCCAACAAGAACGAATTCGCCGTCAGCATGCTGGCGTGGGGCAACGGCACGGGTGAAGCCAGCTACGCGCTGGTCAACATCCTGGCCACGGTCGACGCCAAGAAGGGCCTGGGCGCGTCCAACTGGGGCCACTACAGCAACGCCAAGGTCGACACCGCGCTGGAGCAATCCACCTCGGAATTCGACGTGGCCAAGCGTGAAGCCATCCTGCGCGACTCGGTCAAGCTCGTGTCCGATGACGTCGGCATCATCCCGCTGTTCCACTACAAGAACATCTGGGCAACCAAGAAGGGCCTGAAGGTCACGCCGATGACCAGCGACCGCACGGCCGCCATGATGGTCACCAAGGTTTCGGACAAGTAAAGCCATGGCGCCGACCCTGACCATCACCCCCGCGGACGCCCTCATCGACGTCCCGCGCCAGATCCGCGTCGAACACGTGGCGCCCGGCGCGACCGTCGAGATCACCGCCCTCACCCGCCGCAACGGCGTGGTCTGGCAAGCCCAGGCCGCCTACACGGCGGGCGAGGACGGCGTGGTTGACCTGACCCGCGAAGCGCCCGATTCCGGCGACTACACCGGCTTGTCCCCGATGGGGCTGATCTGGGCGCAGTCCCCCGAGGACGGCAAGAGCCGTGAATACTTCAACCACCCGGTGACCGACGCGTTGGTCACCGACGTGGTGGCTCGCGTGGAAGGCGCCGAAGCGCGCGCCAGCTTCACGCAACGCCTGGCGTCCGACGGCGTCACGCGCGTTGAAGTCCGCGAGGAAGGTCTGGTCGGCACCCTGTACCTGCCCGCCGGCAGCGCTCCGGGATCGCATCCCGCCGTCATGATCCTGAACGGGTCCGGCGGCGGCATCAATGAACCGCGCGCCGCCCTGTACGCCTCGCGCGGCTACGCCGCCTTTGCGCTGGCGTACTTCAAGGCGCCGGGCCTGTCGGACTACATTTCCAACACCCCGCTCGAATACTTCCAGACCGGACTGCGCTGGCTGCGCAAGAAGGTCCAGCCCAAGCACGACTTCGTCGCCATCAGCGGCCAATCGCGCGGCGGCGAACTGGTGCTGCTCTTGGGCGCCACCTTCCCCAAGGAAGTGTCGGCGGTCGTGGCCTACGTGCCCGGCGCTGTCGTGCACAGCGGCCAGAACGCGTGCGATCCCAAGATCGGCCGCGAAGGCCCGACGTGGCTGCTGGGCGGCAAGCCCATTCCCCACGTCTGGGAAAACAACCGCACCGCCACCTGGGCCCCGTTCGATGAAGGCCCCGCGCCGCATCGCCACGAGAAGGCCATCCTGACCGCGCTGCAAGACCCCGACGCCGTCGCCCGCGCCCGCATCCGCGTGGAAGACATCGAAGGCCCGGTCATGCTGCTGTCCGGCACCGACGACGGCTCGTGGCCGTCCAGCCTGTATTCGAAGATGGTGCAGGACAAGCTGGTCGAGGTGCAGCACCCATACCCGGTCAAGTGGCTGGATTACGAGAACGGCGGCCACTCGATCCTGTTCCCCTACGTGCCCACCACGCAGCTTGTGTACGCCCACCCGGTGTCGGGCAGGATCAGCACCAGCGGCGGCAACCCCAAGGACAACGCCCGCGCCGACCAGGAATCCTGGGAAGGCGTGACGTCGTTCCTGGATGCAGCGGTGAAGGCCAAGGGTGCGGCGGCTGCGACTGCGGTCGACAAGCGCAACGCCGGCTGAAAGAAACTTTAGGAGAATTCCTCAATGGCACAACACCCCATCGTCTACGACATCAACAAAGACCTCGTCGACCAGCTCGTGGGCCTGACGCCCGGCAGCCAGACCTTTGACGTGCGCCACAAGCGCGACAAGGTCGCCGCCGCCACGCAAGGCAGCTACGACGCCCTGTTCGACCCGGCCCTGCCCGGCCTGTCGCTGGCCGACCGGCTGCTGGTCGCGCTGTATGCCACGCGCATCACGCCGTCGCCGCTGCTGGCTGCGCACTATCGCGCCCGCGCCGTGGAAGCCGGCGCCGCGGCAGCGGACGTCGCCGTCGCCGAATCGGGCAAGCCGGCCGACGCCGCCAACCCGCAACTGGCCGCCGTGCTGGAATTCACGCGCAAGCTGATTGAAAAGCCTGTCGAAGGCGACGAGGCGGCGCTGAAGACGCTGCCGGCGGCGGGGGTTTCGACGCCCGCTGTTGTCACCCTGTCGCAGCTGATCGCCTTCCTGTCGTATCAGACGCGTCTGGTGGCGGGGTTGGTGGCGATGAAAGCCGCTGAGGGTCAAGGCGCCGGTTCTGCTGCCGCGGAAGCGACTGCCGTCATCAACCCCGGCAACACCGAACCCGGCGACGTCATCAAGGCCCACGGTTTCACCAACGAAGTCCTGGAGTGGAAGGCCTGGCTCGACGTCGTCAACGTCGACACCGCCACGCCCGAACAGATCGCCGTCCTGGAAGAAAGCCACCCCAAGGCCAAGGTCTCGGACTACTACCTGTTCCTGGTCCACCAGCCGGAAATCCTGCGCCAACGCTCCACGGCCTTCAACGCCATCATGTACGCTCCGGGCGGCATGTCGCGCGCCGAACGCGAGCTGGGCGCCACCGTGGTGTCGCGCGTCAACGGCTGCGTGTACTGCGCGTCGGTGCATGCGCAGCGGTTCGAGCAACTGGCCAAGCGCAATGACGTGATTGGGCAGGTGTTCGAGGATCCGATCACGGCTGGCACGACCAAGCGTGAACAGGCCATTGGGAAGTTCTCGATTCAAATCACCGAAGCGCAGGCTGACGTGAACGCGGCCAGCATCCAGGCGCTGAAGGACGTTGGATTGAATGAAGGCGAGATCCTGGATCTGCTGCATTCGGACGCGATCTTTGCGTGGGCGAATCGGTTGATGCTGAATCTGGGTGAGCCTGTCTTCGTGACGGTCTGAGGCGCTCCCTTGACCTGCGTGTCTGGCGCCGGCCCTCAGGAAGAGCCGGAGTCAAACACGCAGAGGGGTAAAATGCCTCTTTCCGCACCTCTACGCGCCCCGCCCCAGCGGGGCGCTTTGCCTTTCCCCATGTCCGAAAAAACCCACGACATCCGCCCCGGCCAGTCGATCGAACTGCTCAAGGCTCTGCACATCCTGACCCGCGACGGCAAGATGAACCAGGACAGCCGCCGCAAACTCAAGCAGGTCTACCACCTGTTCCAGTTCATCGAGCCGCTGCTCAAGGACGTCCAAGCGCAACGCGGCGCCGTCACACTGGCCGACCACGGCGCGGGCAAGTCGTATCTCGGTTTCATCCTGTATGACCTGTTCTTCAAGGATCAGCCCGAGGCGCTGAAGAACGGCTCGCACATCTTCGGCATCGAAACGCGGGAAGAACTGGTGAAGTCGTCGGAGGAACTGGCCAAGCGGCTGGGCTTTGGCGGCATGTCGTTTCTGAACCTGTCGGTTGCGGAATCCATCACCTCGAACAAGCTTCCCGCATCGATCGACGTCGTTACCGCCCTGCACGCCTGCAATACCGCCACCGACGACGCAGTTCATTTTGCGTTGGAGAAGAAGGCCAAATACATCGTGGTCGTGCCGTGCTGCCAGGCGGAAGTGGCTTCGGTGCTGCGGAAAAACAAGGCAAAAGCGCTGGCCGATCCGCTGGCAGAGATCTGGCGGCATCCGCTGCACACGCGGGAGTTCGGTAGCCAGATTACGAATGTGCTGCGGTGCCTGCAGCTCGAAGCCCATGGGTATCAGGTCAGCGTGACCGAACTGGTCGGCTGGGAACACTCGATGAAGAATGAGCTGATCATTGCGCAACACAAGAATCTGCCGACTCGCAAGCCGGCTGAGCGGTTGACCGAGATGTTGGACAGGATCGGCCTACAGGAACTGAAAGATCGATTTTTCTTGCCGCAAGCTGCATAACACGCAAAAGGACCACCAGCGGCGATGAATTTTTCTCAATACCTTGATCGGGTTCGAGCGGTATGCGACGCGCACGGTCACGCGCTAAACCTAAACCCGGGCGCGGCGGAATCGATGTTGGAAGCGGTAGAGGCGGAACTTGGCTTCCTTATCGCTGCGGACGCCCGGCAGGCTTGGCTTCGTGCCAACGGGGCCGAGCGCGATGTGCCGGTGTTCATGCAGCCGGGCTATCTGACGGCTTATGATTTTCTGCCGTTGGAAAAGGCGATTGCGGCACGAGCGCGTATGGCGGATCGAGCATCGCGATATGTCGGATACGCTGAACCGGAGCCGCGAGATGCGCGCATCAGGGACGGCTGGTTTCACCAGGGTTGGCTGCCCTTCGCCAGTTTCGGCGGCGCAACACTGCTGCTGATGATCGACCACTCGCCCACCGAGGCTGGCACACCGGGGCAGATCATCGCCTTCACCCATGACCCGGACCAGATCACCTGGGTGGCGCCGAGCTTTGAGGCGCTATTGATGGGGTCGATTGCCGAGATCGAAGCCGATCCGGAGGAGTTTCTGGGGGAGTATTAAGCAGTATCTATGAGCCCCGACAAGACAGAGCGCACGAAATGCTGATGATCCTTATCTTTCCCCTTGTACTCGTGGGCGTCCTGACGATCTGGCTGGCTTGTGTGGTGAAGGGACGCTCGGTCAAAAGAGCGCCGCCTGCGCTTACCGTTACCCTCTTGGCATTGGTACTTTGCTATGCCATGGGATTGATAGTGATATCACTTGACCCGTGGTTTGACGACAACGGCGTACCGGAATTCATCTCCTGGAAATATCGTTGGGCATGGGCGGCGTCGATCGCAGGCTGGCTCGCAATTGTTGTCCTGCCTGCGGTGCTCGGACTTCGGGCAGTCTTCCTTTCGCGTGCTCGGAAGCAGTTGCCGCTTGCATGAACGCCACCGGGTCCAAGATTGAGAGGATGCAAAAGAAAGGCCGTGACTTGCGCCACGGCCCCAGGCATCGGCTAACTGCGTCACCCTACCTATGCCCCAACTTTTAACGCGATTTAGCCGCCGCTGCTTTATCCAGATTACTCGCCGCAGACCATCATGAAATCTGAAGCTGCCGGTCTACAGCGAGCGCTCGCTGGGAACGGAATATGGATTTATCAGCGGTTCCACCTGCAGCACATCGCATGCTGCAGGCGTATGAAACCACCGCGGCAATCATTACGGAAATAAGACTACTTCGAATCTTTTGGGAAACTTGGCTGACTGGCCGTGATGAATGATCGGCTTCGGTAGATAAAACGCCGAGCGCGTTTTCAGAATGAGAGCATTTTGAAATTCTGCCCAGCACCACGCTGACCGGGCGCTGGGCATTCTATCGGGGCGAGGCGTCAGGTATTCGACGATCCCGGCCGCGTCGCGTTCAAGTACCCGCGCAGCTGCACCGCGGCGGGATCAGGACGCCTTCACCAATTCAGACAAGCCGCGGGCCGCATCAGTCTCCGGAGCTTCGACGCAACCGATCAGAAGACTGTTTATTCAACCGTTTGGCTTCGTCTTCCGCGTAATCTTCCTCGCCCGACTCGTACTGGCCTTCATAGCCGCAGCTGCTGCGAAGCAATCCGCACTCGCCCACGACCGAGCAGCCCGAACTCATGGCGGCAAGAAACAACACAACACCGTAGCGGCTTAACGTTTGAATCGACATATCGCTCCTTGGGAATGGGTCTGGCATTCGTCACACATAGGATGCCATTGTGCAGGGGCGAAGATGTGTCGGCAGGCGCGCTGCGGCGTTTCGAATTGTCTCTGGCTGTAGGCTGACGATTGTCCACGCCCCTGCGCAGTCATAGATGCCGATGGC
Source organism: Achromobacter sp. GQ309 (assembly GCF_059759315.1). Taxonomy (NCBI): domain Bacteria; kingdom Pseudomonadati; phylum Pseudomonadota; class Betaproteobacteria; order Burkholderiales; family Alcaligenaceae; genus Achromobacter; species Achromobacter sp. GQ309. The sequence continues at coordinate 807,027 of NZ_JCAXDP010000001.1, read as the reverse complement.
TGCAGCCCATGACCTGACCCGTCAGTTCGCCGATCAAGCCCGCCAATCCTTCCGCACTCTCGCGATCCAGTCCTTCGCATTGCACCATCCGGAATCCCATCGCCAGGCTGTAATGCCAATCGAGTTCAAGGATGCGATAACTGCGTCCGCTTTCCTCGCATTGCCATTGGACGGCCGGGTTCTCGTAGGCTTCGCCGATGAAGTCGATGTGCGACTCGGCGGGCATCGGCATGGCGGGTTCGTTCGATCCCGGCACGCTCGGCGCGAAAAGATTTTCGCCGACCATGACGCGGGGATTCGGCCCATCGAAGGCCAGCAACATGAGCGGAAAGTGTCTGGGATCGGCGTCGTAATCCTCTCTGACAGCATCGCTCAGGTAGGGTCTGGCCGCCGGGCCGAGGCAGTATTGGACGCTGCGCCATGACGCGTCATCTCCGTCGAAACCGTCGTCGTTGTTGGCGCGGTAGGGAATGGTGTCGCCATGCGCCGGCAGGACATAACCCCCTTCCAGCAGCCGCGCTTCCAACGCGGGCCAATTGGGCGGCGGCAGATGGAAGTCGCGGGGGAAGATGAATTGATGGTGTTCAGACATGGGCGGAATCCGAAAGCCGTGAGGGTTTGGCGATGTCAGTTAATGACGAGCGCGTACTGAAACGGTGATGCCGGAGTATTACAGAAATAGGTGCCGGACCAAACCCGCCCGTATTCAGCCACCCCGCAAAGGAGGACAATAATCGCCGGAACGAACGGAGCGAATCCATGCGCGCTTTCGTGCAAAAGCCCAAGGCGGCGGTTCACAAAGGGCCGGCCGCAAGCCGCAAACGGGACGCAGCGGATAAGCGTGCAGCGTCGCGCACGCCGCCAGATGAGGCTGCGCGCGATACGAAACTTCAGCGGTGGCGTCCGGTTCACGCGGTCACCGCGATATCCGTGCATCCCCCCGGCACGCACCTTGAGATCAGCCATCCCGGCGACGCGTCAGAGCAGGAAGCGCATCGCATGTCCGAACGCGTGATGCGCATGCCGCAGTCTCAAGACGATCAGGCGCACGGCGCCGTGCCGTCCACCTTGCAACCCACACCGGTTCCACCGCCTCCGCTTTTGCGGCCGGCTGACCCGCACAACGCCGCATCGCTCGATGACGTTCCCGGCCTGCGCGACGTGCTATCCATGCAAGGCCGTCCCCTCGACGCCCATACCCGCGCCTTCATGGAGTTTCGTTTCCAGCGCGACTTCAGCCACGTCCAGCTGCATTCCGATGCGCTGGCGACTGATTCTGCAAGGGCCGTTGAAGCCCGCGCCTATACCGTCGGCCATCACATCGTTCTGAACGCGGGTCAGTACGCGCCGGGCACGACCGCAGGCCGAGCGCTGCTGGCGCATGAGCTGGCGCACGTGGTTCAGCAATCGTCGATGAGCACGCACGGCGCCCGTCTTCTCCAGCGCGACGCAAGCGGTCCGACCTATGGCAATCTGCCCAGGGATCTGCCGGCGCCGGGATCGTCGGGCGAAGTCGTCCGGCTCAGGAACGTCAACGGCACGTGGAAGGAGGTCGGCCCAAAGTACGTCCGCACGGCGCGCGGCAACTATGACTTTGTAGTGAAAGACGGCGAGATCTTCGCCGTCAAGTCGAAGAGGACGGTCGGCGGCGGATATGGTCACACCGAAGCGGCGCGCGGCGAACGCGTCAACTGGGCGGGTCAAGTGGATTTCGAGAGCGGCAAGGTCAAGACCTGGAACGATGGTACGGGTCACTATCGATCCTTATCGACCATGCGCGACCCCGCCGTGCGAGCCGGGCTACCCGACGAAAAGTTCGTTCAGCACCCGGATAACGTGGGACGCCCCCGGCCAAGAGGGTCCCTGCCCCAACTCCCCGTCGAACAACCCGCCACCAAACCCCGCATTCCCGGCGAACAGCCCAAGGTCCCCGCCGGCCCGCCTCGGATGGAGGAATTTGAACAACGCTTCGGCAAGAAAGCTGCGTCCGCGCCCGCCACCACCGCCGCCCTGGCCGAAGAAGCCGGATCGGTCCTGAAAGTCCAAGGCCGCGCGGCCTCAGCGTTGAGCAAGATCGGCAGCGCCGCCGGCTGGGTGGCGGACTTCCTGATGCCCGGCCCGCAGGACGCGATCATGCTGATGGTGCAATTTGCGATGACCTACGCCGAGGCGCAGGAAGCGGCGCGCGCGGAAGGGATGCGCACGGGCTTCGGCCACGGCCTTAGCGCTGGATTGCTGCGGTTAAGCCGAAGCTGGATCGGCGACAACCTGGCGCCCAGGGTCATCAGCCGCAGCGTCGCGAGCGAGGTGGCGGCTACCACCGGGTATCGGGAGAAAGGCATGGTCCAGGGCCTGGTGGCGGGCATCTCGTTTGCCGAGCGGCTCAATGCGGATCAGCGCAAGGCCCTGCTGAAAGAAGCGACGCGTGCCATGCGGGCCAAGGGTGATGACGTGACGTTACGCGCACGCTGGGAGCGTGGTTACACCGCCAACGACATCATCGACCTGTCCGTCGCACTGGCGCCGCGAATCGACGAAATCCTGGAGGAAGCGCGCAAGAACGAGGAACTGCGCCAGGCGGCCGAGGAGTGGGAAAAGCTGAAGAAGTATGGGCCGCTTCTGCCACTGGCGCCGTTGTTCGAGCAGTAGCCGCTGTGGCATAGTCGCTGTGCCCTGCCCGACCGCTTCTTATCCATGCGCAACTCGCCCGATCCCTTCGCCCCACCTCGCAAACAGCGTGCTGCAAAATCCAATTCGCTGCTGTGGATACTTGAGCCGCTCGAAAGCGACGCAAGCTTCACGCATCGCAAGATGTTCGGCGCCGACGCCGCGTATCTGGACGGCTTGCTGTATCTGATCGTCGCCGATCGGGAGGACCCGTGGAATGGGGTCATGGTCTGCACGTCGCAGGAACGTCATGCGGCGTTGCTGGCGGACATTCCCGACCTCTTGCCGCATCCGGTGCTGGGAAAGTGGCTGTACTTGCCGCAGTCGAGCGAGTCCTTCGAATCGACTGCGGCAACGCTGGCGGCATTGGCCGTGGCGCGCGATCCGCGCCTGGGCGTGGCGCCCAAGCCGAAGGCGCGGCGCAGCAAGGCGCGCACGATCGGCCAATAGGCCGCCTGAACGCCAGACCGCCGGTGCGTCAGTCCCCCACCCGCACCACCAGCTTCCCGAAGTTCTTGCCTTCGAGCAGACCGATCAGCGCTTCGGGCGCATTCTCAAGGCCCTCGACCACATCCTCGCGCCACCGCAGCTTGCCCTCGCGGATCCACTGCCCGGCCACGTTCAGGAACTCGTCTTCCTGTTCCTTCGGAAAATCGAACACGATGAACCCCTTCATGGTGATACGCCGCGAAAGGATCTCGCGCATGGTGGCGGGCAGGCGGTCGGGACCGCTCCGGTCGGCGGGGCCGTCGTTGTAATTGGCGATCAGGCCGCACACCGGCACGCGGGCAAAGTCGTTCAGCAGCGGCAGCACGGCATCCCACACATGGCCGCTGACGTTCTCAAAGTACACGTCGATGCCGTGGGGGCAGGCTTCGGCCAGCTTCTGCGCAAAGTCCGGCCCATGGTGGTCCACGACCACGTCAAAGCCCAGCTCTTCCTTCACAAAGGCGCACTTCTCCGGCCCGCCCGCGATGCCTACGACGCGCGCGCCCTTGATGCGTGCAATCTGGCCGACGACGGAACCCACCGCGCCGCTCGCGGCCGCGACGACGACGGTTTCACCTGGCTTGGGTTGGCCGATGTTCAGCAGCCCGACGTAGGCCGTCAGACCCGGCATGCCCAGCACGCCGAGCGCGGTCGAGAGCGGCGCGTTCGCGGGATCGAGCCGGCGCAGGCCGGTACCGTCGGACAGCGCGTAGCGTTGCCAGCCGGCAGACGACAGAACGATGTCGCCTTCGCGCCAGTCGGGATGACGCGACGTATGAACACGGGCAACGGTGCCGCCGACCATCACATCGCCGATTTCCATGGGCGTGGCGTAGGATTTTTCGTCGCTGACGCGCCAGCGCATGTAGGGATCGAGCGACAGGGTCTGGACTTCCAGCAGCACCTGGCCGTCGGCCGGTTCCGGAACAGGCACGCGTTCGACGCGGAAATCGGTGGCTTTGGGGCGGCCGACGGGCCGGGAGGCGAGGACGACGCGCAGGTTTTGGGGTTGTGTCATGGTGGATGGTTCCTTGAGTTGAGTCGGACATTTCGCGACAAGGGTCATCCTAGGCACGCGCCAGGGTTACAGCTAGACTGATATCTCGTAAACCAGATTTCAGGTATTGATAATGTCAGCCGATTTCGACCCTGCCCTGCTCCGCACCTTTGTCGCCGTCTGCCGCTACGGCAGCCTGAGCCGCGCAGCGGACCAATCCGGCCGCGCGCAATCGGCGCTCAGTACGCAGATCCGCCGTCTGGAGGAAATGGTGGGCAAGCGGCTGCTGCATCGAACCGGCCGCGGCATGGCGCCCACCACCGAGGGCGAGGTGCTGCTCAGTTACGCCAACCGCATCCTCGCGCTGGGCGAGGCGGCCGCAGCGCGGCTGCGCGAGCGCGCGGTGGCCGGCAGCGTTCGCATCGGGCTGTCCGAAGACGTGGCGGTGGCCGCCTTGCCGGCGGCGCTGGGCCGCCTACGGCGCTCGTGTCCCAATCTGCATCTGGACGTTGTAGTCGACGACGGCGAGCGGCTTGCCGCGCGTTGGCAGGACGGCACGCTGGACGTGGCGGTGGGCGCCTGCGTCGGCTTTGTCGATGAACCCATCGAGTCCTGGACCGTGGATCTGCATTGGGTTTGCGGCATCGACGAAACCCTGGACCCCGACCAGCCGCTGGACGTGATCGTCTATGCCGAACCGTGCTCCTGGCGCCGGCTGGCGTTTGATGCGTTGACGGCGTCGGGGCGGGATTTTCGGGTGTCGCTGACCAGTCACAACGTGGGCGCCACGATCGCGGCTGTCGAGAACGGCCTGGGCGTGGCCTTGCTGACGACCGAGTGCCTGCGGCCCGACACCATGCGCGTGATTTCCATTGGGGACGAAGGCGCATTGCCGCTCAGCGCGCAATTTGGCCTGTACGCGGCGCATCGTCTGAACGAAAGCGGCCAGGCCGCCGTGTCGCTGTTGCGCGAAAGCCTTCGGGGGTGGACGGCACAGGCCATGCCGCGGGAGGCGGCGCTCATCACCGCCTGACGCAGAACGAACGGATCGCGCACATCGGGCGCCACGCGTCTGGCGCAGTTTCGCGCCAGATTTGTTACTCCTGTCCCGCCCTTCCCGGTGCCACACTGTTCCCATTCCCCCCGCCCGAACAGGGCGCACGGGAACTAAAGACACCAGGAGGATCACCCCATGACCACACCCCCAGCATCCGCAGGCAACGGCGCCCACGCCGCCATGCAGACGCCCCCGGTCGTATCCGCTGAAGACTGGGAAGCCGCCCGCCAACAACTGCTCATCAAGGAAAAGGCCCACACCCGCGCCCGCGACGCGCTGGCTGCCGAGCGCCGCCGCATGCCTTGGACGGCGGTGGACAAGGAATACGTCTTTGATGGCCCGTCCGGCAAGGTCACGCTGCGCGACCTGTTTGAAGGCCGCCGGCAACTCATCGTCTACCGCGCGTTTCACGAGCCGGGCGTATTCGGCTGGCCGGACCACGCGTGCCGAGGCTGTTCGATGGTGGCGGACCAGGTTGCGCATCTGGCACACCTGAACGCCCGCGACACGACGCTGGTCTTCGTGTCCCGCGCGCCGCAGGCGGACATTGAACGGCTGAAGGCGCGCATGGGCTGGACGATGCCGTGGTTCACGCTGATCGACAGCTTCGATGCGGACTTCGGCGTGGACGAATGGCACGGCACCAACGTGTTCTTTCGCGACGGCGACCGCATTTATCGCACTTACTTCCTGAACAACCGTGGCGACGAGCAGATGGGCGGCACGTGGAACTACCTGGACATCACGCCGCTGGGACGGCAGGAGACCTGGGAAGATTCCCCCGCGGGCTATCCGCAGACGCCGCCGTACAAGTGGTGGAACTGGCACGACAGCTATGTGCAGGATGCGCCGCCGGATCAGAAGTGGGTCGAGGTCTCCGACGCGGGCGAGAAGGCGTTCCGGAATCACTGCGATCCGAAGTAGGAAGGCGTCGCAGCAGCGCGCGTGATTCAGCGCTTGCTTCAGCGCCTGTTTAAAATCAGCGCTCGCAAATTCTGCAGCGCGCGTCATGAAAATCGACCAAGGCCCCAACAACCGCCGTCCGCGTTCCCGAGTCAGCCAGCATGAGCAGTGAGCTGGCTGACTGGAAACGCGCCCTCCTGCCTTGCCGACTTCCCGCAATTGCCGCGCTGGTGCTTGCCGGCGTCGCCATCTACTGCTTCAACGCGGCAAAAGACGTCCGTCTGCCCTACGACCCCGCGAAGCTGAACACGATCAGCCTGCGGGTGGACAAGGTGGCAAGCTGCGACACCAGGGCGAAGATTCGCGGGCGATGGGAGCACTATGGCGCGCTCTGCGTGTATTCAGGCAACTACCCCTACATGGTGTTCAAGTTCTATGAAGCGACCTACAGAGTTCCGTATACCGAGGGTGAGCACGTAGAGTTTGCGGTGCAGGAAAACGATGCGCAGCTTGCCGACAGCACGATTGCGCTTCAGTACAACATGGCCATTCCCGTCCGGGTTTATGGCGTGCGCAAGAACGGCGAAACGCTGGTCGATGCCAAGCTGGTGCACGACGCGAACTACGCGCGCAAGATGAAGTTCAACATGAACGGGTGGATCGCGCTGATTCTGGCGGCCGGCGCAGCGGTCATCACGTTCAAGCGGGCCCGGAAGATCCTGAACGAATCGATGTGGTGAATCTCAAGCGCGCTCGCTTTCACGCCTGAGCACGCGGGTCCAGGCCTGCAGCAACATGACCGCGTCCTCGTCGGACACATACTGCGGCGCGGCGCGCGCCATTGCGGCAAACAGCAGCGCATCACAAGCCGCTTGCCACATCGGCTTCAACACCTGTTCGGTCTCGCCGTCTTCCTCGATCAAGGTAAACGCGTTGCCGCCATCCAGTTGCTCGGCGCGCTGCCGCAGTTGGCTGTGAATCAACAGAAAGCCGGAGTGAACCGGCGACCGGGCCTTGTCGCCCCGCCGCGTGGCGGCCAACGCGCCGCGCCAATTGCTTTCTTCATCCGCAGCCGGCTCGCCGTTCTCTTGCGACCAGCGCATCCACGCGCGGCTGTACGCCATCCAGGTGTTCTCCGGCAGGTTGTCGGCCAGCGCCTGCGCCTCGCTGCGCGACAGCGTATTGATCTGCGCGATGATCTCCAGCACCGCCTCGCCCTTCGGGCCGAACAGCACCGACAACGGCAACGCTTCCAGCAATTCGATGGCACTGGCGCGCCAGTAGCCCGGCTGCGCAACCAGATCGGACATATCGCCCTGCTTTTCGACGCGCACGCGCCAGAGCTTTCCGGGCCAGCGGCTGCCAATGACGATGGAGTCAAGCGACTGGTCCACCACGATCCACGGCGGAACAGGCTTTATCAACGCCACGCGGTCCGCAGTCCGCATCAGCTTGAATGCGGGGTCGGGCAGGTCGAACCAGTACCCGACAGGCATCGCTTGCCGTACGGCCGTCAGACCCGCGTCGGTCACGTCGCCGCCGCAATGCCGGCACACGCGCGCCTCACGCAGAATGCGCTCGCCGCAATGCAGGCATTCGATATGCGTGGATAGAAGCGGCTGGCTGGCGAGCGGCGACCGGTTGGGAATGCGCTTGAGGAAAATGCCCGCGACCGGCGCACTGATCAGGCCGGCAAGCAAGGCCCACCCAATGCCATTGCGCCCGCGACGCTTGGCCATGAAGCCGACCACGATCGCGAGTGCGATCCAGAGAAAGATGATGAGAAGCATGGCGCGATGTTAAACCGAGGGGATTCGGTCTTGCGCTGAGTGGATTCGACGGGCCGGCAGAACCGGGAGTCCAAAAATGAATGCCCCGGCTCGAGGCCGGGGTGGGATTAGGTCTTACATGATGGGTCTTAGGCTTGCGCCCATTGGAAGCCATCACCAACCTTGAACGGATTTTATGCTTTCCCCGGTAGCAGGCACTTTTTCACCCCGAACGCCCTACACCCGTCGCCTCCTCGCGCGAGCCGGGGTAATCTCCAGCCAGGAGATGATTTGATGTACCTCGTTGGTCACCCACAAAAAGGAAGCGCAAATGCTTGATATCACTTCGAAATTCCGCAGGACTGCCGTGGCCGCCGTCACGTTGGGCATGGCAGGTTTTCTTTTTGCGGGCTGCACCACGACGGATTCGCGCGCTACGGCCACCGCCGCCGAAAAGCGTCAGGAACTGGATGCCGCCACGGCGGCCACGCTGTCCAAGCTGTATGAATCCTCGCCGCAATCACGGCAGCTGGTGGAACGCGCCCGGGGCGTCCTGGTGTTTCCGGCGGTGCTAAGCGCTAGCTTCATCGTGGGCGCCCAGCATGGGACAGGCGTGCTGCAGGTCAGCGGTCAGGACAAGGGCTACTACAGCATTACGGGCGGATCCATCGGCTTTCAGGCGGGCGCGCAGTCCAAGGCGATGGTGCTGCTTTTCATGACGGACGACGCGCTGGCCAAGTTCCGCGCCAGCAGCGGCTGGACGATTGGCGCGGACGCCACCGTCGCCGTGGCCAACGTGGGGGTCAACGGCAGCATCGATTCCAACACCGCGCAGCAACCCATCGTCGGCTTCGTGATGAACAACGGCGGCCTGATGGCGGGCGTGTCGGTGGATGGCAGCAAGATTTCGCCGCTGCTGCTGTAGCGACTGCGCCGGCGCGGGAGGTCCGCGCCGGCCTCGATTTTGACAAGGAGATCACGCGTGATTACCGAAGAGGACAAGAAGCACCTGGCACGCTGCGTCGAGCTGGCCCGACAGGCGCTCGATGCGGGCGACCAGCCGTTTGGATCGGTGCTGGTGTCGGGCGACGGGCGGGTGCTGTTTGAAGACCACAACCACATCTCCAGCGGCGACCGTACGCGGCATCCGGAATTCGAGATTGCCCGCTGGGCCGCCAACAATGTGCCGCAAGCCGAGCGTGCGGCCTGCACGGTGTACACGTCCGGCGAGCACTGTTCGATGTGTTCCGCGGCGCACGGCTGGGTGGGACTTGGCCGGATCGTCTACGCCGTGTCGTCGGCCCAGTACGCCGAATGGATGCGCGGTTGGGGCGCGCCACCTTCGGCCGTGCGGCCACTGCCCATCTCCGAAGTCGTCGACGGCATCCAGGCTGAAGGGCCCGTGCCGGAGTTCGTCGAACAGGTCCGCGCACTGCATGAAGAGAATGTGCGGCGCAGGGCGTGAACACCTTCAGATCACGGCAGGGTGAAGCATTCTGTTTTCCGCCTAACGAATGGATACAGCTACGGTAAACCCCGCAATTATTTGCGCGCACGGGCGTGATAAGTTGGCGCCCGTGCCGTAATCGGGGTCAGGGTCGATGACCGGGCCCCATCAAGACGAAAGACGGCGCATCCCTCTCCTCTCTTGATACAGACCATGCAAACTCACGTTGCCCGCGCCTCGGGAATCAAACGCAAGTCCGGAACGCTGCTTCTCGCGCTGGGCCTGGCCTTCGTCTCTGCCGCCGCCTTCGCGCAGAAGGATCCTGGCGCAGCCATCCTCCCCCCGCGCGCCAATTCGGGCAACCAGGCGCCGGCCCCGCAGCAGGCTCCGGCTCAACAAGCCCCGATGCAGCAGGCGCCTGCGCAACGCGCGCCCGCTCAACAAGCGCCCGCACAGCAGGCGCCGGCCGGCGGCGCCCTGGCGCCCGTGCAAAAAACCCAGATCAACGACCAGGCCGCCTACGAACGGCTCCTGAACAACAGCGGCGTCACGCTGCAATGGCTGTGGTCCGCCAAGCGCGGCAAGATGAACGCGATCGACGACAACGACGTGGTGCGCCTGGAAGGCACGCAGGCCAACCATGAAGGCACCTTGAAGGTCAAAGGCGAGGTCGTCTCCATTGGCCGCGACAGCTTCGTGCTGCGCGGCACGATCCTGATCCTGGACGCGCCGGACAAGGGCCGCCGCTGCGAACGCACGGGCGACTACGAGTTCAAGGCGACCGGAAAGCGCAAGTACTGGCGCCTGCAGCAGATGGAAGCGTGCGGCGGCCTGACCGATTACGTCGACATCTACTACTGACCTTTCAGAAGCGACCCGCCCCATGCCTCCTACCGCGATCAAATGGCTTGTCAGCATCGTCTTCGGATTGTTGATCGGTAGCGCCAGCTTTGGCATCACCAATCCGCTGTTGTTGGCGGTGTTCGGCGTGTATCCGAGCGCGGGGGCAGGCGCTGACCCATTGGATTCGGCTTTGCTGGATCGGGTCGCAATGGCCAGCGTGGTTCTTTATGTCCTGGTCGCCGTCGTCTCGGCCGTGGCGTTGGCGCGCATTGCCAACCTGCGCCGTCTGTTCGGCTGGGGATGCGCGACGCTTGGCGTGATGTTGCTGCTGACCGCCGCGATTGCCATGCTGCAGATCGATCCCGCGATGCACACCGGTGGCGGCCCCGGCGCGCGGGATGCCAATACGGCGCTGTTCTTCACCCTGTTGATCTTTGGCCTGCCGTACATCGGCGGCGGTCTGGTGCTGACGATCGGCGGCGCGGTGCTGATTCGCAAGAATCGGGATAAGCCTGCATGAGATATGTCGCGCTCGGTCAACACCGCAGCGAATATCCGGAACCGATCACCTTCGCACAAGGCGCGCCGCTGACGGTCGGAGAACAGTACAAAGGGCCCGAAGGCTGGGACAACTGGTACTTCTGCACGACATCGGGGCAATCCGGAGGGTGGGTTCCGGGCCAGATCATCGAAAGGATCGATGCGCGGCAAGGCCGCGCATTACGCGCCTATACCGCGAGGGAACTGGACGTGGACGAAGGCGACGAGCTGGCCGGCTCAGAGCAACTCAATGGCTGGATGTGGTGTACCCGGCTATCCGATGGCCAGAGCGGCTGGGTGCCGCTGTCGCTGGTGCGCAAGATCGAAGACTGACAACCGTGCTGCGCGTCCTATTTCCCGGCGCCGGTATTGCAGTTTGAAACGTTTGGCCGCCTTTCGTCAAAATGGCCGCTGGAAAGACCCCGGTACAATCCCCGCGCTCTCCCCTATTTCTTTCCCGGCAGTCCCCATCCCCATGTCCAACCTCATCGTCCACGGCGGCACGCCTTTGCGCGGCCGCGTCGTCCCTTCGGCCAACAAGAACGCGGTGCTGCCAATCCTGTGCGCCACGCTGCTGACCGATCAGCCGTTGACATTGCATGGGGTGCCGGATATCACCGATGTGCGCAAGATCCTGGACATCTTTCGCACACTGGGCAGTGACGTCCGGCTGGACGATGCGACGCGCACGCTGGCGCTGCATCACAAGAACACAGTCTTCGATGCGGCAAACCACCGGCTGCCCGAGGAGATGCGTTCGTCGATCATGCTGGTGCCGCCGCTGCTGGCGCGCTTTGGCGTGGCGCGGCTGGAGGACAACGTCAAGGGATGCACGCTGGGGGTGCGCGAGATCGATCCCCACGTGGACATCTTCCGATCATTCGGCGGCCAGGTGGAACGCGCCAGCGGGTCACTGCTGGTGCGCGCGAGCGGTCCGCTCAAGCCCACGCATCATTGGCTGGACTATGCGTCCGTGACCACGACCGAGAACTTCGTGTTGTGCGCGGCCGCGGCAGAAGGCGAGTCGTCGTTGACCAATGCGGCGTCCGAGCCGCACGTGCAGGAGTTCTGCCGGTTCATGGCAATGATGGGCGCCGATATCGACGGCATCGGCACCTCGCGGCTGGTGGTGCGCGGCGGCAAGCGTCTGGGCGGCGGCGAGTTCACGTTTGAAGAAGATTTCCACGAGATCACGACCTTCCTCGCGCTGGGCGCGATCACGGGTGGCGACGTGGTGGTGCGCAATCGCACGCCGGGCAATTTTCCGCTGATCGACCGCACGTTCGCCAAGTTCGGCGTGCGAATCGAGCACAAGGACGGCTGGTCCCGCGCGCTGCGGGACGGGCCTTTGAAGGTGCAGACGCCGTTCACCAGCAACGTGCTGACCAAGGTCGAGGCGGCGCCCTGGCCTTACTTTCCGGTGGATCTGCTGCCGATCTTCATTGCGCTGGGCGTGTGCGCCGAGGGCAATGCGATGTTCTGGAACAAGGTCTACGACGGTGCGCTGGGCTGGACGGGCGAACTGTCCAAATTTGGTGCGCACGTGTTCTCGTCGGACCCGCATCGCGTGGTGACGTTTGGCGGCAATCCGCTGACGCCGGGCGTGGTCGAAAGCCCCTACATCATCCGCGTGGCGATCGCGCTGTTCATGGTGGCCAGCAGCATCAAGGGACGTTCGGAGATTCGCAACGCCACGCCGATCCGACGCGCCCATCCGAGCTTTGTCGAGAACCTGCGCAGCCTGGGCGTGCAGGTCGAGTGGGCGAACGACGAGTAGGCCGAGGATTCATCAGCCGAAGCTGAATCGACTGAGGCGATAGCGACCGAAACTGAAGCAATCGAAGCTGAAGCGATCGAAGTCGAATCAACCGAAATAAGGGCGTCCTGGCGACGCCCTTTTTGCGCGATCACCGGCCGCCTCGGATGCCGGCGATGCTGCCCGGAACGCTGCGCCGATCACGCGCGCGGTCAACCTGCCGCCGCCGCCACAGCAGGCGCCGATGCCGGCGCCGGCGCGATCGGCGTCAGGCCGAACCGCTTCATCGTCTCCATCATCCGGGCCTTGTCCGGCGGCCCGCCGCCGTTGATCAGGGCCGCCATCTCGCGGAAGTAATCGGCGCTGATTTCCGGCGTGTTGATCACCAGCGCCTTGGCCATGACCGCGTGCGGGTTGCTGAACGCATGGGCCACACCGGTCGGCGTGGTCATCGAATCGCCGGGACGAAGGTCGCGCGTTTCTGCGCCGACGGTAAAGCGCAGCGTGCCTTCAAGCACGTAGATCAATTCCTCGTTGTCGTGGCTGTGCGGCGGCGGCACGTTCGAGCCCGGCGGCACACACAATTCAAACGCCCCCATGCGGTTGCCCCGCCCGCTTGGCTGGAGATAGCGGATTTCCAGTTGGCCCACGCGGATCACTTCTTCTTCATCGAATGCTTGCGCTACGTTCATGGCATACTCCCGTGTAAAGTTACTTTACGTTCCAGTGTACAAATTTTTTACGCCATGTCCAGCAGAAAAAATAGCGCCGCATCCGAACCGCAAACCGGCCTGCCGATGATCGGTTCCTTGCTGCGGCTGCCTCGCGAGCACGTGGTCGCGCGCATGTTGTCCGCCGTCAACGAGCAGGGATTTGACGTGTCATTGACCGAACTGGGCGTCTTCATGTATCCCGGCCCGCACGGCCGGCGGCCGATCGAGCTGGCCCGCCAATGCAACATGTCGCGCCAGGCGATGAACTACGTGCTGGCCGAACTGGAGCGGCGCGGCTATCTGCTGCGCCGGCCCGGCGCCACATCGAATTCCACCGAATTGCAGCTCACCGCCCGCGGTCAGGAGATGTACGTGCTGATGCGCAGATGCGTGGCGGCCGTTGAATTGGAATGGAAAGCGCACCTGGGTGAACAGCGCTTCAACGCCCTGCGTGAGACCTTGCAGGATCTGTCGGCATGGCTGGGCAAAGTGGATTGATGCCATCGGACGGTGCGCCGCGCAGCGCCCCGGATTTTTGATTTACGCCGCACTGCTGACACAGAACTGAATGTTATTGTCTTGTCTTTCCGGCACGCAGGCGACCCGTCGCCGGCGTGCCTGAACGCCATCCACAAGGAGCCGCAATGAAGTTGATCCCGTCCCTGTTGCTGGGCGCAAGTGCGCTGTCGATGACCTTCGCCGCGACCGCCGCGCCGGTCACGTATGACCTTGACCCCTCGCACACGTACCCCAGCTTCGAGGCCGATCACTTTGGCGGCCTGTCGACCTGGCGGGGCAAGTTCAACCAGTCCAGCGGCGTGGTCGTGCTGGACCGCGCGGCGCGCACCGGCACCTTGGAAGTCACCGTGGACATCAAGTCGGTGGACTTCGGCCACGACGAAATGAACCAGCACGCGATCGCGCCGGATATCTTTGATGCAGCCAAGTACCCCACCGCCACGTTCAAGGGCAAGTTCACCAAGTTCGACGGCGACAAGCCCGAGGAAGCCACGGGCGACCTGACGCTGCGCGGCGTCACGCGCCAGGTGAAGCTCGATATCGACGACTTCAAATGCATCGATCATCCGATGGTCAAGCGCGAGGTCTGCGGCGCCGATGCTTCCACCGAGTTCAGCCGCAAGGATTTCGGCATGAACTTCGGCCTGGACATGGGCTTCAAGCCCGAGGTCAAGCTGAAGATCCAGGTCGAGGCCATTCGCCGGCAATAAGGCTCGCGCCCTACCCTTGCCCACCTCGCGCCTGCACCAGAAAGTCCAGCACCGCGCGATACGACCCTTCGTTCCCAGCCGCGTTGGCCGACGGCGTGCCGCCTGCATCCAGCAGCAGTCCGGACATCGCGTGTGGCTTGTTGATCAGCGTGGCCGGCAGGCAGGGATAGTGGACATGGTGGCCCGCCCCGGCGCAGACGTAGTGATTCGTGGGCAGATCAAACGCCTGACGCTGGCGCACCACCATTTCGGAATACGCGGTGCTGGGCCAGAAGCCGTCGTCGGACGCGCTGACCAGCATGACCGGTCCGGGATAGTTTTCGACGGGAATGCGCGCGCGCCCGAAGGCCGAAGCATCGCGCGTGGCGCTCAGGAATGCCAGGGTCTGGCGATACGGCGGCTCGGAGGCATAGGCGGCGTTCCAGTCGGCCGTGGCGTTGTCTTGCCACAGGTGCGGCAAGGGCTCGCCATGCCGGGTCCAGACCTGGGCATCGCGGCCGGTGCCCGGCGCGCCGGCGCTGACCACGCCGTGCATCACGGGCGACGGCACGTACGCGACGACCGCGCTGACCAGGTCGGGGAAATGCGAGGCAACAAGCAACGATGTCTCGCCGCCCCGGCTGATGCCCGACACCGCCACGAAGCCGTCACGCGGCTGCAGCGATTTGCGGACCCATTTCAGGGCGGCTTCGAAGTATTCGAGCGGCATGTCGTTCAAGTACTTCGGACGGCCGTCGTAGTTGAAGATCGCCAACGCCAGGCATTGATAGCCGCGAGCGGCAAACAGCGCGGCGCGGGGCGCGTTGACGCCACCCGACGAGCCGTTCATGTAGACCACGACGGGATGCGGGCCGGGTCCGGCCGGCACGAATAGTTCGCCGGACAGCGACATGCCGTCCACCTCTTCGCGCACGGATCGGTGCGTGACACCGTCCGCCAGGAAGTCCTGCACCAAAGTGGCCTCTGCCGACAGGGCGCCATTCGTGGCGTGAAGGTGCACGGTCAGCGCATCCGTGCTGTCGGGCGGAAACACCACGCGGTCCATGTCCTGGCACACCATGGACCAGACGATGCCCATGGCCGACGGTTCGGCGTACGAGCCGGACACCGGGCTATCGCGCCGCATGTCCAGGCGTCCGTCGTGGCCGGCCACGAACACGGCCTCCGAGCGCCACGCCGCGCCGCACATGTGCATGCTGGCCGTGACGGTGATAAAGGCATAAGCCGGAAAGCCTTCGATGCGGATGTCTCGCTCGACGTCGATCAGCGCGCGTTCGGGCGTTACGGTGATACGGGGCTGTGTCACTGTCGTCTCCTTGCCGTCGCGGCCTTATGCCTTCAGGTCGGTCTTGGGCACGCCGTTGGCCTTGATGACCTGCGCCCACATGGCGGATTCGTCGGCGATGACCTTATCCAGATCTGCGGACGACGTGAACTCCACGGCCACGCCCTGCTCCGCGAATTGCTGGACCAGGCTGGGATCGCGCGTGCCTTCGCGCACGGCGTGCTCCAGCGTCTTCACGACGTCGGCGGGCATGGCGGCGGGGCCCGAGATCATCATGCGGGTGTAGAGCTCGAAGTCGTCGACGCCCGCTTCCTTCATCGTGGGCACATCGGGCAGGCTGGACAGCCGCTTGTCCGCGGTGACGGCCAGCACTTTCAGTTTGCCGGACTTGATGTTGGGCAGCGCCGAGGTCGGAAAGTCGAACGTGCTTTGCACAGTGCCCGCCATCAGGTCCAGCAGCGCCGGACCGCTGCCCTTGTAGGGCACGTCCTGGAATTGCGTGCCGGTCTTCGACTGGAAATGCAGCAGCGCCAGATGATTGATGACGCCGCGGCCGGCATGCGCGCAGGTGATGTCGTTGGGCTTCTTCTTGGCCAGGTCAATGAACTCCTGCACGGTGTTCACGCCCAGGTCGGGATGCACGATCAGCAGCATGGGTGATTTGCCCATGGATCCCAATTGCTTGAAGTCCGATGGCTGGTACGGCAGATTGTTGTAAAGCAAGGGGTTGAGAATCATGCCGTTGGTGCCGGCAAAGCCCAGCGTGTAGCCGTCGGGCTCGGCCCGCGCCACTGCGACGGTGGCGATGATGGCCTGCCCGCCCGGGCGGTTTTCAACGACGACGTTCTGCTTGAGCGTCTTGCCCATGCGGTCGGCCAGCGCGCGCGCGGCAATGTCGGTCAGTCCGCCGGGCGCAAAGCCCACCAGCAGACGCACGGGACGCGTCGGAAATGCGTTCTGCTGAGCCCAGGCCGGGCGCGAGATCAACGGCAAGGCGGCAAGCGCGCCCAGGGCATGACGGCGGGTGAATCGCATACGGCTCTCCAGACAAAGGCAAAGGCCAACGCGCGGCCGACGAGGGCCGCGAGGCAAGACAATGAAAAGGGGAAGGACGTACAGGCCGCCGCCGATCGGCGACGGTCACAATGATCGTATGTTGTATGCAATACAACCGACGGGCTATCTAGGGATATCCCGGTAACCGCCTGGGTGATGGACGCGATACGGAGCCCGATGCGGGACCCGATGCCGAACCCGATGCGGGGACTGGATGTGGGCCGAGTCGCGGCCCGATCAAGGCCCGATCAAGGCCCAATTCAAGGCCCAACCAAGGCCCGATCAAGGCCCGCCGATCAGGCCTTCGTCATCAGCTTTTTCCACCCTTCCAGCCCGAGCTTGTTCATCGTGTCGATGTTCTTCTCGTAGATCTCGGCGGCATCCGGGAACGACTCCACCGCGCGGTCGATGCTGTCTTCACGCAATAGATGCAGGATGGGATACGGCGAGCGGTTGGTGTAGTTCTCGATATCGTCCGGCTGCGTGTCGGCGAACTGGAATTGCGGGTGGAAGGTGGCCACCTGCAACTCGCCCACCAGACGCATGCGCTTGAGCAGACGGTCGGACAGGTCTTCGAAGTCGTTGAACTCCATGAAGTCGTCCAACGCATCGGGGATGATGAGCAGCGTGGTGTCGATCTTGTCCGGATCGGTTTCAGCCAGCAGCGCCAGCTCGTCCTGCAGGTCGGTCAGCACGCCCTCGGCGTCGGTGGCGTCGCTAACGGCAAAGCGGATCTGGTCCTTAACCTGCACCGCCTTGGCGAAGGGACAGAGGTTCAGGCCGATCACCGCCTGGTTCAGCCAGTGGCGGGTTTCTGCGACCACATTGGCGTAGGCGTCGGAAGTGGAAATCATGGAATCAGTCCTGGAAATAGAAAGAGCGCAAGGCCGAAGGCCCCGCGCTCTGCGTGGCACGCGTGCAGGTCAAGCGGCCGGCATGGCGGCCATGGTCTGAGCCACGGCGGCGGTGAGCTTCTTGCCGTACGGCACGTGCAGGAATTCGTTGGGGCCGTGCGCGTTGGACTTGGGACCCAGCACGCCGCACACCATGAACTGCGCCTGCGGGAAGCCCTTTTGCAGGATGCTCATCAGCGGAATCGTGCCGCCCTGGCCGATGTAGCCGCAGGGTGCGCCGTAGTACTGCTGCGAAGCGGCGTCCAGGGCCTGCGTCAGCCACGGCACGGTGGCGGGCGCATTCCAGCCGGTGGCGGCGCCTTCGTTGGCCTTGAAGATGACCTTGGCGTTATAGGGCGCGTCGGCTTCGAGCAGTTCCTTGATTTCCTGCGAGGCGGCCACCGCGTCCACCAGCGGCGGCAGGCGCAGCGACAGCTTGAAGGCGGTGCGCGGGCGCAGCACGTTGCCAGCGCTGGACAGCGGCGGCAGGCCTTCGGCGCCGGTCACCGACAGCGTCGGGCGCCACGTGCGGTTCAGCAGCGCCTGTTCGGGTTCAGTGGTCATGGGCAGCACGAAGCCGCCGTCGGCGCCGCAGCTCCAGGGGAAACGGCGCCACACTTCGTCGCCCAGGATGCGCGCGGTGGCGCTGACCTGTTCGATGCGTTCGGCGGGGATTTCGCAGTGCAGGCTTTGCGGCAGCAGACGGCCGGTGCCGCTGTCTTCCAGGCGGTCCAGCAGGTGGCGCAGAATGCGGAACGAGGACGGCACGACGCCGCTGGAGTCGCCGGAATGGACGCCTTCGTCCAGGACCTGGACTTCCAGCGTGCCGGACACCATGCCGCGCAGCGACGTGGTCATCCAGAGCTGGTCGTAGTTGCCGGCGCCGGAATCCAGGCACACCACCAGGGCCACGTTGCCCAGGCGATCGCGCAGTGCATCCACGTACGGCAGCAGGTCGTAGCTGCCGGATTCTTCACAGGTCTCGACGATGCCGACGCAGCGCGGACGCGGGATGCCTTGCTTGTCCAGCGCCATGATGGCGGTCAGCGAAGCGTACACGGCGTAGCCGTCGTCGGCGCCGCCGCGGCCGTAGAGCTTGCCGTCTTCGTACTTGGGCGTCCACGGACCGAGTCCGGCTCGCCAGCCCGAGAATTCAGGTTGCTTGTCCAGGTGGCCGTAGAGCAACACGGTGTCGCCGTTGTCGCTGCGGGTGGCGGGCGCGTCAAAGAAGATGACGGGCGTGCGTCCGGGCAGGCGCACCACTTCCAGCTTCAGGCCCGAGACCTTCTGCGCTTCGACCCACTGCGCTGCATCGCGCACCACGCGCTCGATGAACGCGTTCTTTTCCCAGTCGGCGTCAAACGCCGGGCTCTTGGCGGGAATGGCGATGTAGTCGGTCAGCGCGGGGATGATCTCGTTGTCCCACTTGTCGTCCACGAAGTCCTGGAGGGCTTTGGGATCAAGGGTGGGCGGCAATGCGTCTTCGGGGATGCGTGCGTTCATGGCGCTGGCTTCCTGTGTGCGGGAAAGGGGCAAACCGCTATTTTATGCCTGCGCGGGCAAACGGCGTTATTTGGCTGCGTAAGCCTCGATGCGGCTCCACACCTCGCGGGCCAGGGGCTTGGTGTTGCCGACCGACTGGTACAGGCGGATTTCCATATGGATGTCGTTGCGGGCGCCGTCGGCGCGGACCAGTCGGCCGTCACGCAGGTCGGGTTCGACGAGCGTGTGCGGCAGCCAGGCCAGGCCGAAACCCTGCCGCGCCATGGCGTGCAGCGCGTCGGCCAGGTCGGACTCGTAGGTGGTTTGCAGCAGCGGCACCTCGCACAGGCCGCGCAGTTTGTCGTGCAGGATGCGACCCAGCGACATGCTGTCGGCGTAGGCCAGGAAAGGCACGGGCGGGTCGGACGCCAGTTTGGGCACCGCGAACCGGGGGTGACGGCCGCCGGGCGCCACGGGCGCGCTCACGGCCACCAGCTTGTCGGCGCCCACGCGCCGGCAACGGTAATTGGGATTGTCGATCTTGGCGTACAGCGGTTCGTGGGCATGGCACAAAAGGAAATCGACCTCGCCGTCCCCCAGCATGTCTACGCCGTAATTCAGCGTCGTGGTGATCACCTTCAACTGAAACGCGGGCAGGCTGCGCTGCACGCCGGCCATCAGCCCCGGCAGCACCGAGTGCGCCAGCGTCTTGCCTGATGCGATGGTGATCTTGCGGGCGCGTTCCTGTTCGGGTTTCTGCAGCGCTTCGCGCGTCTCTTGCAGGATGTCCAGCACGTCGATGGCGGCGGCCAGCACGCTACGGCCGGCGGCGTTCAGCGTGGACACCTGGTGGCCGCGTTCGACCAGCGGCACACCCGCCCAATCCTCTAGCGCCTTGATGCGGCGCCCGAACGCCGGGTGCGTCACGTTGCGCGACTCCGCGGCCTGAAACAGGTTGCGCGACTTCGACAGCGCGACGAAGTCTTCCAGCCATTTGATGTCCATGCGTCTTCTCCTGCCCCGCCCCATGTCTGTCCGGGGCTGGATGCGTGTTGGCCAGCGGCTCATCGGCTGTGCCTGTTCGGCACAACGAGTGCGCATTTTGCACAAGACAGAAACACCTTGCAACTAATATCCCCGCATCCACTCCTGGAAAACCCTATGTCCGACATCCCTGTCCAGCTCAAGTCCATCCGCAGCCATTACCTGGGCGGCGTCGAAGTCGTGGCCGGCGGACTGCCGATGCAGCAGCAAAAGGTGGTCGGCAATGCGTCGCCCCGGCTCATCGACATGAACGGCGGCTACAGCGTCGGCCAGTTGTATGTCCAGGAGTACCGCCTTGCGCAGCCGACGCGGCCTTACCCCGTCCTGCTATGGCATGGCGGCGGCATGACCGGCGCGCAATGGGAAAGCACGCCGGATGGCCGCGACGGCTGGTTGTGGCGCCTGCTGCAGGCCGGCTACGACGTCTTCGTGTCCGACGCGCCGGAACGCGGCCGCGCCTCGTGGGCGATGTTTCCCGAGGTCTACGACTCGGCCCCCATCTTCCGATCCAAGGAAGAAGCATGGCGGCTGTTCCGCATCGGCCCGGCCTCGGGCTATGCGCCGGCCGGCGAACCGCGCCAGGCGTATCCGGGACAGCAGTTTCCCGTCGAGGCGTTCGACACCTTTTCCAAACAGTTCGTCCCGCGCTGGCTGACGCACGGCGACATGGCGCTGGACGCCTATCGCGCGCTGCTCGACTTCGTGGGTCCTTGCATCCTGGTCGGCCACAGCCAGGGCGGCGGCTTTGTCACGCAGCTAGCGCAGGAATATGCCGCGACCGTGCGCGCCGTCGTGGCCGTCGAACCCACCGGCACCCCGGCCCAGGCCTCCTGTCAGTTGCCCCCGCAATTGCTGGTCTGGGGCGATCACTTCACCGCGGACGACACCTGGCAGCGCTATCGCGCCCAGACGGACGCCTATTGGAACGCCCTGCGCGCGGCCGGACAACGCGCCGACGTGCTGGACCTGCCCGCTGCCGGCATCGCCGGCAACTCGCACTTCTGCATGCTGGATCGCAACAGCGACCACATTGCCGGATTGATCGTCGATTGGCTCGATCGCAGCCTCGACTAACCTTCTCGTGGAGATACAGATGACCCTGAAGAAAACCACCATCGCCCTGGCGCTCCTGACCGGCGCCACGCTGGCGGCCGGCGCTTCGGCCCAGCAGTCCGACTACCCGAGCAAGCCCATCCGCATGATCGTGCCGTTCGCCCCGGGCGGCACCGCCGACATCATCGGCCGCGTCTTCGCCGCGCAACTGGGCACCGAACTCGGCGTCACGGTGGTGGTCGAGAACAAGGCTGGCGCAGGCGGTTCGATCGGCACGCGCTACGTCGCCGACGCCGCACCCGACGGCTACACCATCCTGCTAGCCTCCTCCAGCACCCACGGCACGAACCCCGCCGTCTACAAGAACCTGACGTACGACGCATCGCAGGATTTCACGGCCATCACGCAACTGGTCACCGTGCCAGGCGTGCTGAGCGTCACCAAGGACTTCCCCGCCGCCGATCTGAACGCGCTGATCGCGCAATCGAAGGCCAACCCGGACAAGTACACGTACGCATCGTCCGGCGCGGGCGGCCTGGGCAACCTGGCGATGGAACTGATGAAGTCGATGACGGGTTCGCACCTGATGCACATCGCCTACCGCGGCGCGGGCCCCGCTTTCACCGACGTGATCAGCGGCCAGGTGTCGATGATCTGGGAACCGGTGCCGGCCTCGCTGCCCTACATCAAGAGCGGCCAGATCCGACCGATCGCCATCGCCGCCGACGTGCGTTCGCCGGAACTGCCCGACACGCCGACCTTCAAGGAAGCCGGCCTGACGCGCTATGAAGCCAACGCGTGGAACGGCCTGCTGGCCCCGAAGAACCTGCCGGAAGCCGTGAAGACCAAGCTGCACGACGCCTCGGTCAAGGCGCTGAACACGCCGGAAGTGAAGGCCAAGATGGCCAGCCTGGGCGGCACCGTGGTGGCCGGTTCGTCGGACGCCTTCCAGCAAGTGATCGCCAGCGACGTGAAGAAGTGGAAGAACGTCGCCAACGACGCCAAGATCCAGCTCGACCAGTAATGCAAAAGGCCCCGGCGCGTTGCGTCGGGGCCTTGCGTGGGACATGCAAGCCGGCCTTCGGGGCCGGCTTTTTATTGGCGCGTAACTTTGGCGGGCGGAATCAGGCGCCGATGAGCGCCGGCTCAGCGCCGCGGTTGTCCAGCGCGGGAGCTTCAGCGTCGATCACCCGGCCGGATTGCAGCTTGAACACCGCAACCGCGTCGCGCAGGCGCTGGGCCTGCGTTTCCAGCGATGCCGCCGAGGCCGCGGCCTCTTCGACCAGCGCCGCGTTCTGCTGCGTCACGCTGTCCATCTGCGACACGGCCTGGTTCACCTGCTCGATGCCCTGCGACTGCTCCTCGGACGCGCTGGAGATCTCGTTGATGATGTCCGCCACGCGGCGCACCGACGTCACGATCTCCTGCATGGTGGCGCCGGCGGCCTCCACCTGGTCCGAACCCACCGAGACCTTCTGCACGGAGTCGTCGATCAGGCCCTTGATCTCCTTGGCGGCGGCGGCGCTGCGCTGCGCCAGCGCGCGCACTTCGCTGGCCACCACGGCGAAACCCTTGCCCTGCTCGCCCGCGCGCGCGGCCTCGACCGCGGCGTTCAGCGCCAGGATGTTGGTCTGGAAGGCAATGCCGTCGATCACGCCGACGATGTCGGAGATGCGATGCGAGCTGTCGGCAATGCCGCGCATCGTGCCGACCACGTCGCCGACCGCCTGGCCGCCGCGCGTGGCGACTTCCGATGCCGCCATCGCCAGTTGCGCCGCGCTGCGCGAGCTGTCGGCATTGTTCTTCACGGTGGAGGACAGTTCGTCCATGCTGGCGGCGGTTTCTTCCAGCGACGCGGCCTGCTGCTCGGTGCGCGAGGACAGGTCGATGTTGCCGGCGGCGATTTCGCGCGAGCCGGTGTGGATCTCTTCCACGCCCAGGCGGACGGCCGACACCGTGCGCGCCAGGCTGTCCTGCATGCGCTTGACGGCGCCGTACAGAACGCCGATCTCATTGTTGCCGCGCTGCTCGATGCGGTTGGTCAGGTCGCCGCTGGCGATGCGGTCGAACAGGCGCCCGGCTTCATGCAACGGACGGAAGACGGCGCGGCCGAAGACCACATACAGGCCCACGACCAGTGCGGCCACCACGACCAGCAGACAGATCAGGAAGACGATCGCGGTATTGATGCGCGCGGCGGAATCGCGCGCCACGCGCTGGCCGACTTCGTCGGCGAAGTCCACGTATTGCTGGTTGGCCTGGGTGAACTTGGTGCCCAGCGGGCTGACCTTTTCCTGATTGATGCGGCCGGCCTCCTTGGCGTCGCCGGCGCGAATGGCGGCGATCATCGGGCCGATGGCCTCGCGCACGTAGACGTCGTAGGCGGCCAGCGCCGCCTCGAACAAAGGCTTGCCCTGCGGCGACGTTTCCGGCAGCTTGCGCGCGGCTTCGATCTGACCGGTGGCCTTGGTGACGTAGCTGTCCATGCGCTGCATGTTGCTGGCCGTCGTGTCCAGGCTCTTGCCTTCGAGCAGCGCACTATGCGCCGCCAGCAGCACCACGCGGGCGCGCAGCAGGTCCGACGCCGCGTCGTCCAGCGAATTGGCGCGGACCAGGTTGGTGTCCAGCATCACCTCGATCGAGGTGCGGTTGGAGGTCAGTTGCTGGTAGACCGCGATGCCGGTCACCAGAAAGAGTGCAAAGAAGACGGCCAAGGCGGTCGTCAGGATTGCGCGGATACTTAAATTCTTGAACATTGAAAGCCACTCCGGGGGTTGCGTAACGCTTTCCCCTTAACGGCGCAATGCAATGAAAAGTTAAATATTTCACCGGGTTACATGCGTTGAGCGGACCGCGTGGCGGACAGCTTGTGCGCCTGCCGCCAGAGCCCCCCTTCGGCAGCGGGATCATCGCCGCCGCAGCAAGGCCGTCAACGCAAAACCGCCGCGGACGAGCCGCGGCGGTTTCGGTGGCCAGGGGTTCGGGGCTTAGCCCGAAACGCTTACTTCAGCCAGGCGCGCGCGTTGCGGAAGATGCGCATCCACGGGCTGAACGCACCGCCCGAGTCCGCATTGCCCCACTTCTCGGGCGCCCACGACATCATGACGTTGCGGGTCACGCGTTCCGGGTGCGGCATCATCACCGTGAAGCGGCCGTCGGCCGTGGTGACCGAGGTCAGGCCGCCCGGGCTGCCGTTCGGGTTGAACGGATAGGCTTCGGTGGCTTGGCCATAGTTGTCGATGAAGCGCGCGCCGGCCAGCACGCGACTGGCGTCGCCCTGCTGCGAGAAGTCGGCAAAGCCTTCACCGTGGGCCACGGCGACCGGCACGCGGGCGCCTTCCATGCCGGCAAAGAAGATCGATGGCGACTTGGCGATTTCCACCATCGACAGACGGGCTTCGTACTTTTCGGACTGGTTGCGCGTGAAGCGCGGCCAGTGCTCGGCGCCCGGGATCATGGGCGCCAGCGCGGCCATCATCTGGCAGCCGTTGCACACGCCCAGCGCAAAGGTATCGGGACGCGCGAAGTACGCGGCGAACTGATCCGACAGCTTGCTGTTGAAGCGGATGGTGCGCGCCCAGCCTTCGCCGGCGCCCAGAACGTCGCCGTAGCTGAAGCCGCCGACGGCGACCAGGCCCTGCATCTGGGCCAGGTCCAGGCGACCGGACAGAAGATCGGTCATGTGGACGTCGATGGCCTCGAAGCCCGAGGTATCGAAGGCCCAGGCCATTTCGACCTGGCTGTTGCAGCCCTGCTCGCGCAGGATGGCCACGCGCGGACGCTTGCCGGTATTGATGAACGGCGCGGCCACGTCCTCTTGCGGGTCGAAGGCCACGGTCGGGCTCATGCCCGGATCCTTGGTGTCGTTCCAGACGTCCAGTTCAGCCTGGGCGCACGCGGGGTTGTCGCGGCGCGCCATGATGCGGTGCGAGACTTCGGACCACGCGCGGCCGAGGTCCGCGCGCGGCTGGCCCCAGACCTTGCGGCCGTCGCGGTAGAACTCGACTTCGTCGGCGCCGTTCAGGCCGCCGATGACGTGCGAGTGGGCCGACAGGCCGGCGCCGCGCAGGACCTGCATGACGGCGTCGCGCTGCGAAGCCGGCACCTGGATGACGGCGCCCGCTTCTTCCGAGAACAAGGCCTTGAGCGTCAGTTCGTCGCGCTGCACGGCGACCTGTTCCGGACGGATCTTGTAGTCGCCCCAATCGGCGGACTGCGGATCGAAGGTCAGCATGTCCAGGTTGACCGAGATGCCGGTACGGCCGGCGAAGGCCATTTCGACCAGCGTGGCGAACAGGCCGCCATCGGAACGGTCGTGATAGGACAGGATGGTGCCGGCTTCGGCCAGCGTGCGGATGGTGACGAAGAAGGCGCGCAGGTCTTGCGGCGCGTCGATGTCCGGCACGGTCTGGCCGACCTGGTTGTAGGTCTGCGCCAGGATCGAGCCGCCCATGCGGTGACGGCCACGGCCCAGGTCGATCAGGATCAGGACACTGTCGCCGGCGTCGGTGCGCAGTTGCGGCGTCAGGCTGGCGCGGACATCAGCAACGGGTGCGAACGCCGTGATGATCAGCGACACGGGCGCCACGACCTGGCGCTGCTCGCCATCCTGTTCCCAGGAGGTCTTCATGGACAGCGAGTCCTTGCCGACCGGGATGGACAGGCCGGTGGCCTGGCATAGTTCGCTGACGGCGGACACGGTGTCATACAGCGCGGCGTCTTGCCCGGCCACGCCGCAGGCGGCCATCCAGTTGGCCGACAGCTTGATGTCTTCAAGGCGCGCGACGTCGGCCGCCGCCAGGTTGGTCAGGGCTTCGGCCACGGCCATGCGGCCCGAAGCCGGGGCGTCCAGCATGGCGATGGGGGTGCGTTCGCCCATCGACATGGCTTCGCCGCGGAAGCCTTCGTAGTCGGCCAGCGTGACGGCGCAGTCGGCGACGGGCACTTGCCACGGACCGACCATCTGGTCTCGGCTGGACAGACCGCCAACGGTGCGGTCGCCGATGGTGATGAGGAAGGACTTGTTGGCCACGGTTGGGTGGCGCAGCACGCGATAGGCGGCTTCGGTCAGGTCGATGCCGGCCAGGTCCAGCGGCTCGGACACACCGGGCAGGCGGGTGACGTCGCGCGTCATGCGCGGCGGCTTGCCCAGAATGACGTCGATGGGCACGTCCACGGGGCGCACTTCGGCGTCGCCTTGCGGGCGGATCGTGTCCAGGCCGGGCAGGCCTTCGCCGTCCACCACGCGCAGCTGGCGCTCTTCGGTGGCCACGCCCACCACCGCGTACGGGCAGCGTTCGCGGCGGGCGATGGCGTCAAAGCGTTCGAGGTCTTGCGGGAGGATCGACAGGACGTAGCGTTCCTGCGATTCGTTGCTCCAGATTTCGGCGGGCGACAGGCCCGATTCTTCGAGAGGGACGCGCTTCAGGTCGAAGATGGCGCCGCGGCCGGCGTCGTTGACCAGTTCGGGGAATGCGTTGGACAGGCCGCCCGCGCCCACATCGTGGATCGCGATGATGGGGTTGTTTTCGGCCTGCTGCCAGCAGCGGTCGATGACCTCTTGGGCGCGGCGTTCGATTTCGGGGTTGCCGCGCTGGACGGAGTCGAAGTCCAGTTCAGCCGAGTTGCTGCCCATGCTGATGCTGGAGGCGGCGCCGCCGCCCATGCCGATGCGGAAACCCGGGCCGCCCAATTGGATCAGCAGCGCGCCGGGGGGAATCACATCCTTGTGCGTGAGGCCGGCATCGATGCTGCCCAGGCCGCCCGCGATCATGATGGGCTTGTGATAGCCCCAGCGCGTGCCGCCGGCGGTCTGCTCGAACGAGCGGAAATAACCCAGCAGGTTGGGACGGCCGAATTCGTTGTTGAACGCGGCGCCGCCGATGGGGCCGTCGATCATGATGGACAGCGGCGAAGCGATGCGATCGGGCAGACCGTGGTGGTCGGCTTCCCAGGGTTGCAGTGCGTCGTCAAAGCGCAGGTGCGACACGGTGAAGCCCGTGAGGCCCGCCTTGGGCTTGGAGCCGCGGCCGGTGGCGCCTTCGTCGCGGATTTCGCCGCCGTTGCCGGTGGACGCACCGGGGAACGGGGCGATGGCGGTCGGGTGGTTGTGCGTTTCCACCTTCATGAGCGTGTGCACGGTGGTGTCGCGGCGGATGTACTTGGCGCTGTCGGCGCCCTGGCCTGCCAGGCCCGGCACGCCGGCCTGGAAGCGCTGCGCGGGGCCGCCTTCCATGATGGCGGCGTTGTCCGAGTAGGCGACGACGGTGCCTTGCGGCTGCGCCTTGTGCGTGGCGCGGATCATGCCGAACAGCGTGTTGGGCTGCGACTGGCCGTCGATGACCCATTCGGCGTTGAAGATCTTGTGGCGGCAGTGTTCGCTGTTGGCCTGCGCGAACATCATCAGCTCGACATCGGTGGGATCGCGGCCCAGATCGGTGAAGGACTTGGCCAGGTATTCGATCTCGTCGTCGGACAGGGCCAGGCCCAGCGTGGTGTTGGCTTCGACCAGCGCATCGGCGCCGCGCGTCTGGACGTCGACCGTGCGCATGGGCTTGCCGGCCAGCGGCTGGAACAGCGCCTGGCCGTCGAAGCTGGCGTCCACCACGGTTTCGGTCATGCGGTCGTGCAGGCAGTCGGCCGCGCGCGCCAGCATGGCTTCGTCGAGCGACTTGGCGCCGAGCAGGCCGCGTTCGGGCGTAATGACATAGCGCACGCCGCGTTCAATGCGATGCACCGACGACAGGCCGCAGTTGTGGGCGATGTCGGTGGCCTTGCTGGCCCAGGGGGAGATCGTGCCGAGGCGCGGGATCACCAGCAGGGGCACGCTTTTGGCGGGCGCGTCACCCGTGGCGGGCGTGCCGTAGTCGAGCAGTTGCGACAGTTGCTGCTGCTGTTCGGCCGTCAGGGCCGCGTCGGTGCTGACGAAGTGCTCGTAGCGGGCGGATATGTCGGCCACCGGCAGGCCGGCTTCCTTCAATTGCGCCAGAAGGCGATCACGTCGAAAGGAGGACAGGACGGAGGAACCAGGCAGATGCTGAACTAGGGACACGATGCGGGCGCCGTATAAAGAGGGGTGCAAAGCAGGGATTTTACCCGTTTAAGGGGTTTTCCCGGAGCCGAAGTTCGCGGCGGGTTCCAGCGGTCCGATTTGGCCATTGTTACAAAAGAATTCCGCTCGCCGCGCACTGGCATGGTGCAAAGCAATATCGCCGGCGCCACGGGCCGGAAGGCGGCCCTTTTGCCCTCCCGGCGGCGTTCCCGCCCCGCCACGTTGATGCGGCGCAGCATGTTGCTTCGACCCCGCATTGCGGGAAAACACGAAGACCTGGCCCCGCAGCGCAACGGTAGGATGCAGCGACCCTTCCAACAAGAAAAGCGCCTTTCGGCGCCCGCTGGCCGCCGCCTCACATGTCCCGCCCCGAAGCCCCCGCCGAGCCCGTAGAACCGATCATCCCCGTAGAAGCAGATCCCGCCGTAAAGGTGCCGCTGGCCGTCGAGGACTGGCTGGCCGTGATCCTGCTGGCGACCCTGGCCATCATCACCTTCTTGAATGTGCTGGTGCGCTACTTCACCGATCAATCGTTCGCCTGGACGGAAGAGATTTCCGTGTTCCTCCTGATCGTGCTGACGATGGCCGGCGGCAGCGTCGCGTTCGTGCGCAATCATCACATCCGCATCGAGATCCTGGCGGACTCGGGCTCGCCGCGCCGCCAGCGCATCATGGCGCTGATCTCGAACGGCTGCGTGCTGGGATTCTTCGTGCTGCTGACCGTGCTGTCGGTCAAACTGGTTTACGACGAATACATCTACGAGGAAACCTCCCCGGCCATCGGCGTGCCGACCTGGTGGTATTCGATCTGGCTGCCGGTGATGGCCGCCGCGATTTCGCTGCGCACGCTCGGCACGCTGCGCCGCCTCGTGCGCGCGCCGGGCCAGGAAGCCCAGCGATGATCGCCGCCATCCTCTTTACCGTCTTCATCGTCCTGATGATCATCGGCGTGCCGGTTGGCGTCGCGTTGGGCATTGGCGGCACGGTGGCGATCGTGCTGACCAACCTGGATACGCCCTGGTATGGCCTGCTGACGGTGCCGCAGAACTTCTATGCCGGGCTGGCGAAGTACCCGCTGCTGGCGATTCCGATGTTCGTGCTGGTGGGTTCCATCTTCGACCGCTCGGGCGTGGCCAAGCGGCTGGTGGACTTTGCGATTGCCATCGTCGGACGCGGTCCGGGCATGCTGCCGCTGGTGTCGATTGCGGTGGCCATGTTTCTGGGCGGCATCTCGGGCTCGGGACCGGCCTGCGCCGCGGCCGTGGGCGCGGTGATGATCACCGCGATGTCGCGCGCCGGCTATCCGGGGTCGTTCTCGGCGTCCGTGGTGGCCGCCGGCGCCGCCACCGACATCCTGATCCCGCCGTCCGTGGCCTTCATCATCTATTCCGTGCTGGTGCCGGGCGCATCGGTGCCCGCGCTGTTTGCGGCCGGCATGATCCCGGGCATCCTGGCTGGCTTTGCGCTGATCATTCCGGCCGTGTGGCTGAGCCGCAAGTACAAGATGGGCGCGCTGGAAGCGCACCTGCCCCGCCCGCCGTTCTGGAAGAGCCTGCGCGAAGCGTCGTGGGGGCTGGCGGCCCCCGTGCTGATCCTGGGCGGCATGCGGATGGGCTGGTTCACGCCGACCGAGGCCGCCGTCGTCGCGGTGTTCTATGGTCTGTTCGTGGGCGGCTTCATTCACCGCACCATCAAGTTCCGCGACCTCTACACCATCCTGCGCGAAGCCGCCGAGCTGTCCGCCGTGATCATGCTGGTAGTGACGCTGGCCGGGATCTTCGCGTGGGCGCTGTCGACGCTGAGCGTGATCGACCCGATCACGCATGCCATCGTCAATTCCGGCCTGGGCGAATGGGGCGTGCTGGCGCTGCTGATCCTGCTGCTGATGACCGTGGGCATGTTCCTGGACGGCATCTCCATCTTTCTGATTTTCGTGCCGCTGCTCATGCCGATCGCCAATGCCTACGGCTGGGATCCGGTGTGGTTTGGCGTGATCCTGACCTTGAAGGTGGCGCTGGGCCAGTTCACCCCGCCGCTGGCCGTGAACCTGATGGTGTCGTGCCGCATCGCGCGCGTGCCGATGGAATCGACCGTGCGCTGGGTGGTATGGCTGCTGGGCGCGATGTTCATGGTGCTGGTCGCGGTGCTGGTGTTTCCCGAACTGGCGCTGTGGCTGCCGCGCAAACTGGGTTATTGAGAGAGGCTGGACGGGGCCGGCCCGGCAAGGGTTCCCGGCCATGGATGACAACAACAGAAAGACTCGCAGAGAGAGGAGACGCAACATGAAATTCCGCAACCTGATCGGCGCGGCGCTGTGCGCGGCAGCCGTGGTGGGCATGGCGCCCGCGCATGCGCAGAACTACAAGCCCGAGTACAAGCTCTCCATCGTCGTGGGCACCACGTTCCCGTGGGGCCAGGGCGCCGAGATCTGGTCGAACCTGGTGCGCGAGCGCACCGAAGGCCGCATCAACATCAAGGTCTACCCCGGCACCTCGCTGGTACAGGGCGACCAGACCCGCGAGTTCACGGCGATCCGCCAGGGCGTGATCGACATGGCCGTGGGCTCGACCATCAACTGGTCGCCGCAGGTCAAGCAGCTGAACCTGTTCTCCCTGCCCTTCCTGATGCCCGACTACGCCGCCATCGACGCGCTGGTGCAAGGCGACGTGGGCAAGGACATGTTCAAGCTCATCGAAAAGGCCGGCGTGGTGCCGCTGGCCTGGGGCGAAAACGGCTACCGCCAGGTCAGCAATTCCAAGCGTGAGATCAAGCGGCCCGAGGACATGAAGGGCATGAAGCTGCGCGTGGTCGGGTCGCCGCTGTACATCGACACGTTCACCGCACTGGGCGCCAATCCCACGCAGATGAGCTGGGCGGACGCGCAGCCCGCGCTGGCCAGCGGCGCGGTCGACGGCCAGGAGAATCCGCTGTCGATCTACACGGGCTCCAAGCTCTACACCGTGGGTCAGAAGTACCTGACGTTGTGGAACTACGTGGCCGATCCGCTGATCTTCGTGGTCAACCGCGAAGTCTGGAATTCCTGGTCGGAAAAGGACCGCGACATCGTGCGCCAGGCCGCGCTGGACGCCGGCAAGCAGCAGATCGTGATCGCGCGTAAGGGCGTCACGCCCGAAGACCCGTCGCTGCTCAAGGAAATCGCCGGCCACGGCGTCACCGTGACGACGCTGTCGCAGGCCGATCACGACGCGTTCGTGAAGGCCACCAAGCCGGTCTATGAAAAGTGGAAGAAGCAGATCGGCGAGGACCTGGTCAACAAGGCCGAAAAGTCGATCGCAGAACGCAAGAAGTAACCCGCAAAAAGCAAACCGCGAAAGTTTCGCAGCAAGCCCCAGGGGAACCGGCGGCGCAAGCCGCCAACCGAGGCAGGGACGCTAGAATCCCGCCCACCAAACGGGCGCCGGCCACAACCGGCGCCCGTTATCTTTTGGGGCGTCTGACTTCCCTATTCCGGATAGCTGACTTCCAGAATATCCAGCTCATCGATGCCAGCCGGCGTGCGCAGCACCACCGTGTCGCCTTCCCGCGCCTTGATCAGCGCCCGCGCCACCGGCGAGATCCAGCTGATCTTGCCGGCCAGGGGCTCGGCCTCGTCCACGCCAACGATGGTGACGGTGTGTTCCTCGCCGGCCTTGTCCACGTAGACGACCGTGGCGCCGAAGAAGGCCTGGTCGCGGTTGGGTTGGGCCTTGGGGTCCACGACTTCGGCAATATCCAGCCGCTTGGTCAGGAACCGCATGCGGCGGTCGATCTCGCGCAGGCGCTTCTTGCCGTAAAGGTAGTCGCCGTTTTCCGAGCGGTCGCCGTTGGACGCGGCCCACGACACCACCTGCACGACGGCCGGGCGTTCCACATTCATGAGCTGGGTCAGCTCGCCGCGCAGGCGCTCGTAACCCTCGGGCGTCATGTAGTTCTTGGTGCCGGCCGGCAACGCTTGGGCCTGCGGCAGATCGTCGTCGTCCTCGTGGTCGGACTCTTTAACAAAGGCTTTATTCATGGCGGTTGCATCGCGATGGCGCGATCACTGTCGAAGCTTTCGGAATGGGCGGCGCGGGCCGCCCGCGTCAGAACCAGTCGTGCCAGACCGGCTTCAGGTCGGATGGCAGCGGCGGCAGTTGGCCCAGGTCCATCCGGCTTTCCTTGGGACTGTGGAAGTCCGAGCCGCGCGAGGCCAGAAAGCCATAGCGGCGCGCTACCTCGGCATATTGGCGGGCTTCTTCCACGGTGTGGCTGCCCGTGTTGACCTCGATGCCCACGCCACCCAATTGCAGGAATTCGTCGAACAGCGCGGCAAACTGCAGGGGCGTGTACTTGTAGCGGCCCGGGTGGGCGATGACGGCCTGGCCGCCCGCGCCGCGGATCCAGCCCACGGCGTCGGCCAGCGTGGCCCATTGCATGGGCACATGGCCGGGGCAGTCGTCGCCCAGATGCTTGTTGAAAACGGTTTGCACGTCGGGGCAATAACCGGCTTGCACCAGGTATCGCGCAAAGTGCGTGCGGCTGATCAGTTCGGGATTGCCGGCAAACGGCAGCGCGCCTTCGTAGGCGCCGGGCATGCCCATGTCTGCCAGGCGGTCGCCGATGCGCTTGGCGCGGGCCGCGCGTCCCGAGCGGGTCTTGCGCAGGCCTTCGACCAGCGCCGCGTTGGTGGGATCAAACCGCAGGCCGACGATATGCACGGTCAGGCCGGCCCACGTGACAGAGACTTCGACGCCGGTGGCAAAGCGCATGCCCAGCTCTTCTGCCGCGGCGGAAGCTTCGGCGATACCGCCCACTTCGTCGTGATCGGTCAGTGCCCAGACATCGACGCCATTGGCGAACGCCCGCTGCGCCACGTCCCGGGGCGCAAGCGCGCCGTCCGAAACGGTGGAATGGCAATGCAGGTCGATGTTCAGGGTGGGCGATTTCATGCAGCTATTGTAGAGAAGGCCCGGCGGCGCGCCTAGCGCGGTGCCGTCCCCACATTGCCGCCTGGCCGTTCAGGCCAGCAGGAATTCCGCCACCGGGTTCACCTGATCGTCAGCGATCAGCGTGGGCGCGTGCCCCACGCCCGGCACTTCAAGCGCCTGGGCCCGCGGATTGCGCTGGCGCATTTCTTCGACGGTGGCACGCGTCAGCAGGTCGGACAGTTCGCCGCGCACGATCAGGATCGGGCAGTCCAGCGCGTCATACGACCGCCACAGGATCTGCTCGCCCGCCGCCAGTTCTTCGGGCGTCTGGGCCGCCAGCGCCTGGGCGATGGCCAGGTCGTAGTGCTTGACCCACTTGCCTCCCTGCGCCGGGTACAGGTATTTGGCCAGCTCGGCCCATTGGGCGTCGGTATGCGGACCGAAGGTTTCCGAATTGGCGCGCATCGTCGCCACGGCCTCTTCGAAGGTGGCGAATTCACCAGGCGCGCCCACATACTGGCCGATACGCGACAGGGCGCCGTTTTCCAGACGCGGGCCCACGTCGTTGAGCACCAGTTTGTCCAGGCGCAGCCCCTGGTCAGGCGGCAGCATGCCGGCATGCGGGCGCATTGCCAGCATGGCCTTGGCGAACGCGGCGGCGCCTGACAACGCCATGCCGATCAACCCGCCCATCGACGTGCCGACCCACGACAGGCTGGCCGGGCGCAGGCGCGCGATGAGCGTCACCATGTCGGACACGTATTGGGGCACGGTGTAGAACGCCGGATTGACCAGCCAATCCGACCGGCCGCGGCCGACCACGTCGGGGCAGACCACGCGGTACGTGCCCGCCAGCCGGCGCGCCAGTGCGTCGAAGTCGCGCCCGCTGCGGGTCAGACCGTGCACGCAGAGCAGCACGCGGTCATTGGCGGGATCGCCCCATTCCCAATAGGCCATGCGGTGCAGGCCCGCCGGGCTGGCGCACGTGACGAATTCCAAACGGGGTTCCAGGCTGGCATCCACTTCGATAGGCTCCACGATCGGCGCGCGCCGGCACGGCCGCGCCACTTTGGCCGCTATCTTATCGGTTATGCAACGCCGGTGCGGCCTGCTCTGGACTATCCCGGCGGTCGTGGCTACGATCCTTGCATTCTCCGAGCGTCCGTCCTTCGCCCGCTTTCCGCCCGGCCCGCCGCGCATTGCCGTTGGCTATGGGCCCGATGCAATCATTAAATTGGAGTTGCATACCTTTCAAGGCGCACAGTAAAAAGCTTCAGGCATTGCCAGATCAGTCATCCCAAAATTGATATGGAGTCCGTATGCAGCAAAGCAGTCCCATCACTCCGCTGACCGAGCAGCCTGCCGGTCAACCCAGCGTCATTCCCCCTCCCCCCGCCCCCCCGAAAATCCTGCAGGACCTGATGGCGCGCGCCGACGTGCAGATCAACGGTTCGCGGCCCTGGGACATGCAGGTGCATGACAAGCATATGTACGAGCGGGTGTTCGCCAGCTGGTCGTTGGGGCTGGGCGAGTCGTACATGGACGGCGAGTGGGACTGCGACCAATTGGACGAGCTCTTCACCCGCCTGCTGCGTGCAGACATGGGATCGGCGGCGCTGGGCGTGGCGCGCATCAAGCTGATTGCCGAGCACCTGCGCCACAAGCTGTTCAATCTTCAGTCCAAGCATCGGGCGTTTGAAGTCGGTGAGCAGCATTATGACGCCGGCAACGACGTGTTCGAGGCGATGCTGGACAGCCGGATGATCTACTCCTGCGCGTATTGGGAACACGCCCAGACGCTGGAGGAGGCGCAGGTCGCCAAGCTGGACATGATCTGCCGCAAGCTGCAACTGAAGGAAGGCGAGACGCTGCTGGACATCGGCTGCGGCTGGGGCGGACTGGCCAAGTTCGCGGCCGAGCGCTACGGCGTCAAGGTCACGGGCGTGACCGTATCCAAGGAGCAACTGGCCCTGGCGCAGGAACGCGTCAAAGGCCTGCCCGTGGAGCTGCTGCTGCAGGACTACCGCGATCTGCAAGGCCGCTTCGACAAGGTGGTGTCGGTCGGGATGTTCGAGCACGTCGGGCCGAAGAACTACGACACGTACTTCACCAACGTGCAGCGGCTGATGGCGCCCGAAGGCATTTTCCTGCTGCACACCATCGGTATCGCGGCCACCAGCCAGAGCACCGATCCGTGGATCGACCGCTACGTGTTTCCCAACGGCAAGCTGCCGTCGGCGCGCGAAATCGCGACGGCCGTCGAAGGCCGGTTCATCGTCGAGGACTGGCACAACTTCGGGGCAGACTACGACCGCACGCTGATGGCATGGTGGGACCGCTTCGAGCAGGCCTGGCCCACGCTGGAGTCGCGCTACGGCACCCGCTTCTACCGGATGTGGAAGTACTACCTGATGTGCTGCGCGGGCTTTTTCCGGTCGCGCGAAGGGCAGCTTTGGCAGGTGATCCTGACGCATCCGCAGCGTCAGGAGACATACCGGTCGCTGCGTTAGACCCGCCGTATTCGCGCGTGTCCAGGCAAGCCGCCCCTGACCGGGCGGCTTGTTGTCATTGGCGGACGGCTATCGCGCCGCCCCCGCCTCTTCCCGGATCATGTCCGCCGCGCGCTCCGCAATCATGATCGTCGGCGAATTGGTGTTGCCCGAGGTGATGCGCGGCATGATCGACGCGTCGGCGATGCGCAGGCCTTGCAGCCCATGCACGCGCAGCCGCGCGTCCACCACCGCGCCGCTGTCGGCGTCCCGGCCCATCGCGCAGGTGCCCACCGGGTGGAAGATGGTGGTGCCGATCTTGCCCGCCGCCTGGCGCAATTCTTCTTCGGTCTGGAATGCCGGACCCGGCAGCCATTCGTCCGGCCGGTATCGCTGCAGGGCGGGCGCGGCGGCAATGCGGCGCACCAGGCGAATGGAATCGGCAGCCACGCGCAGGTCGTCGTCGGTGCTCAGGTAGTTGGGGCGGATGAGGGGGGCTTCGCTGCCCGTCTGCCCCGCCGGTCCTTGCGCGTGCACGCTGCCGCGCGACGTGGGGCGCAGGTTGCAGACACTGGCGGTGAAGGCGTCGAAACCATGCAGGGGTTCGCCGAATGCACCCAACGACAGCGGCTGCACGTGGAATTCGACGTTGGCGCGGTCCTGGCCGGGATCGGATTTGGCGAACAGGCCCAATTGCGACGGCGCCATGCTCATCGGACCGCTGCGGCTCACCAGATACTCCAGCCCGATGCCCGCCCTGCCCAGCCACGTGGACGCGATACGGTTCAGCGTCTTGACGCCGTTCACCTTGATGATGACGCGCAATTGCAGATGGTCCTGCAGGTTCTCGCCCACGCCGGGCAAGGCGTGGCGCAGCGTGATGCCGGCTTCGCGCAGGCGCGCGGGCTCGCCGATGCCGGAGACTTCCAGGAGGTGCGGCGAGTTCACCGCGCCGGCCGCCAGCACCACTTCGCGCCGCGCGCGCAACGACGTCGCGCGGCCGTTCTGGTTGACGCGCACGCCGACGCAGTGCTTTTCATCGAATTCAAGCTGTTCGGCCAGCGCGCCCGTCATCACATGCAGGTTCGGGCGCTTGCGCACCGGCCGCAGAAACGCCTTGGACGTATTCCAGCGCCAGCCGCTGCGCTGGTTGACCTCGAAATAGCCGCTGCCGAAATTGTCGCCGCGGTTGAAATCCTGCACGCGCGGGATGCCTTCCTGTTCGGCCGCCGAAGCGAAGGCTTCCAGGATGTCCCAGCGCAGGCGCTGCGACTCGACGCGCCATTCGCCGCCCGCGCCGTGGAATTCATCAGCGCCCCGGTGATAGTCCTCGCTGCGCTTGAAGACCGGCAACACCTGATCCCAACTCCAGGCCGCGTCGCCCGACAGCGCGGCCCAGTCCTCGTAGTCCTGCTTCTGGCCACGCATGTAGATCATGCCGTTGATGGACGAACATCCGCCCAGCACGCGGCCGCGCGGATAGATAAGCGAGCGCCCGCCCAGCCCCGGCTCTTCGGCGGTTCGGTACATCCAGTCCGTACGCGGGTTGCCGATGCAGTGCAGGTAACCGACGGGGATGTGAATCCAGTGATAGTTGTCGCGCCCGCCGGCTTCCAGCAGCAGCACCTGCACGGCAGGGTCGCGGCTCAGGCGGTTGGCCAGAACGCAGCCGGCCGACCCCGCGCCCACGATGATGTAGTCGTATGTCTCCATAAGCTCTTCTTATCAAGTCGCGGGTCCAAATCGAACGCCGCCACGGTGAGCCGCCCCGGCTACGACGTTGGACGCGCGCCGGGAATCTGGCAAGACTCTGGCGCAGGACGGGGCGGCTGTCCAATGAAATGTTGAAAAGGGGATTATTAGCGTCTCTAATAATGCTCGGCAGTTTCCACGCTTGGTCGGGTTCGGGTGGGTGTCAGACACCCCTGATTTTGTAGGACTGAATGAGGTGTCTGACACCACCGGTTTTGTAGGACGAAATGAGGTGTCTGACACCCTCCAACGCGATTTCCGGGAGCATCCATGGACCTAAAGCACATCCGCACGTTTGCCGCCGTCGCGCGCGAAGGTAATTTGACGCGCGCGGCCGAGCATCTGCATTTGACACAGCCTGCGCTCAGCCTGCAGCTCAAAAATTTTCAGGAATCGCTGGACCTGA
This sequence comes from Achromobacter sp. GQ309, assembly GCF_059759315.1. Classification (NCBI taxonomy): domain Bacteria; kingdom Pseudomonadati; phylum Pseudomonadota; class Betaproteobacteria; order Burkholderiales; family Alcaligenaceae; genus Achromobacter; species Achromobacter sp. GQ309. The sequence goes on along the minus strand of NZ_JCAXDP010000001.1, from coordinate 769,199 downwards.
CGCTTTTTGCGCGGACGGCGCAGGGGTTGGCGCCTAACGCGGATGGACGGGCGCTGTTGCCGTCGGCGCAGCGGGTGTTGGACGCGCTGGACGACTTTCAGCGCGCTATCGGCGCGTTGCGCGATACCGTTCAGGGCGAATTGCGCATCGGGACGATCCTAGACCCGGAATTCCTGCGGCTGGGCGCCACGCTGCAGTATCTGGTCGAGCACTACCCGAAGATCCGCCCCACCCTGCGGCACGGCATGTCCGGATCGGTCGGCCGGCAAGTGCGCGCCGGAGAATTGGACGTGGGGTTCTTTCTGGGGCCACACGCCCGGGACGGCAGCCAGCCCTCCGGCCTGCACGCCCAACCGCTTGCTTCCTTTTCCTATTACGTCGTCGCCCCAAAAAGCTGGAGCGCGCAGGTCGCGGGACGGGGCTGGGCGGAAATCGCCGCGTTGCCGTGGATCTGGACCCCGCCGGATTCAGTCCACCACCGCCTGCTGTCCGACAAGTTCGACGCCCTGGGCATTACGCCGCACGCGGTGGCCGAGGTCGATCAGGAGGCTTCGATGCTGGATCTGGTGCGCTCGGGCGTGGGCCTGTCCCTCGCGCGCGACGCCATCGCGCTGCGCGAATCGCAATCCAGCGGCCTGCAGCTCGTGAAAGGCCTGTCGATCCAGGCAGAGCTGTCCTTCATCACCCAGGCGGCGCGGCGCGACGATCCGCTCGTCGCGGCCGCCTTTGCCGCGGTGCAGGCGGCATTCGCCTGATTCGGCTGTCGGCCGCCGCACGTCCCAACAGCCATCCATGCTGCGCTGCGCCAAACGGGTGCAGGGCGCACACGGATATGCACCGATACGAAGCATGCGCGCGGATCCGCGCAGATCGGCCGCTGCCCCTCATCGCGCCTTCGCAACGCCCTCCTTCCCTATGAATCGCAAGGGAATTTCCCCCGACACATCGCGCCTCGACATACCTGGCATGGACTTTGCTTAATTGCCTATGTGCGGGTGCAAACCCGGCAAGACAACGTGAGCAGTACCGGCAATGGCGCCCCGACCGAAAGGTCCAGGGCGCCGTTTGTCTTTTGAAACCGAAAATCCAAGCCTGGGGAAATCCCATGAATGCAGCGGCCACCTCCGATTCCTTGCAGACGCTGATTGTCATCGGCAACGGCATGGTGGGCCATCATTGCGTCGAGCAATTGATCGCCCGCGGCGCCCTCGAGCGCTATCGCATCACCATCTTTGGCGAAGAAACCCGGCGCGCCTATGACCGCGTCCATCTGTCCGAGTACCTGAACGGGCGCGACGCCGAGTCGATGGCGCTGGGCGAGGCCTCGCTGTATGAGCAGGACGGCGTGACGCTGCGCCTGGGCGAGCCCGTGCTGGACATCGACAGCCACGCGCGGGAAGTCATCACCGCCAATGGCCGCTTCGCCTACGACAAGCTGGTGCTGGCGACGGGCTCCTATCCCTTCGTGCCGCCCATCGCGGGCGCCGAGGGCAATTCGCGCCTGGTGTATCGCAGCATCGACGACCTGGACCTGATCCGCGAAGCCGCCAGCGGCGCGCGGCGCGGCGTTGTTGTCGGCGGCGGGCTCTTGGGGCTGGAAGCGGCCAACGCGCTCAAGTCGCTGAACCTGGAAGCGCACGTGGTCGAGTTCGCGCCGCGCCTGATGCCGGTGCAATTGGACGAGGCCGGCGGCGCGGCGCTGAAGGCGCGCATCGAGGCGCTGGGCGTGGGCGTGCACCTGTCGCGCGCCACGCAGGACATCAAGCCGGGCACGCAATACCGCTACCGCATGCGCTTTGCCGAAGGCGCCCCGCTGGAAACCGACCTGATCGTGTTCTCGGCCGGGATCCGTCCGCAGGTGTTCCTGGCGCGCAAGGCCGGGCTGGCGCTGGCCGAGCGCGGCGGTGTCGCCATCGACGACCGCTGCCGCAGCAGCGACGAACACATCTACGCCATCGGCGAATGCGCGTCGTGGAACGGCACGGTATTCGGTCTGGTTGCCCCCGGCTACCAGATGGCCCGCATTGTCGCCGCCGAACTGTGCGGCGCGCCGGAACAGGCGTTTTCGGGCGCCGACATGTCCACGAAGCTCAAGCTGTTGGGCGTGGACGTGGGGTCGATTGGCGACGCGCACGGGGCCACGCCCGGCTCGCGCAGCTACCGCTTCATCGATGAGGCCGGCTCCAGCTACCGCCGCCTGGTGATCTCCGAGGACGGCAAGCGTGTCCTGGGCGCGGTGCTGGTGGGCGACAACAGCTACTACGACACGCTGCTGCAATACGCGCAGAACGGCATCGCACCGCCCGCAGATCCGTCCAGCCTGATCCTGCCGCAAGGCCAGGCCGCGCCGCTGCTGGGCGTGGACGCCCTGCCCGCCACCGCCACGATCTGCTCCTGCCACAACGTCAGCAAGGGCGCCGTCTGCGACGCCATCGACGGCGGCTGTACGGACCTGGCGGGCGTCAAGGCCTGCACCAAGGCGGCCTCGGGCTGCGGCGGCTGCGCGGGCCTGCTCAAGCAGGTGGTCGAACACGAACTGGCCAGCCGCGGTGTCGTGGTGGACAAGAGCCTGTGCGAGCACTTTGCCTACACCCGCCAGGAGCTGTACGCGATCGTGCGCGTGAGCGGCGCCGAGACCTTCGAAGAAATCCTGGCCAGCCACGGCCGTGGTCACGTCGGCTGCGAGATCTGCAAGCCCGCCATCGGCTCGATTCTCGCGTCCTGCTGGAACCGGCCCATCCAGGACCCGCACCTGGTGCCGCTGCAGGACACCAACGACACCTTCATGGCCAACATGCAGAAGAACGGCACCTATTCGGTGGTGCCGCGCATGCCGGCCGGCGAAGTCACGCCGGACGGCCTGATCGCCGTCGGCATGGTCGCCAAGAAATACAACCTGTACGTCAAGGTGACGGGCGGCCAGCGCATCGACCTGTTCGGCGCGCAACTGCACGAGCTGCCCGGCATCTGGTCGGAACTCATCGCCGCCGGCTTCGAGACGGGCCACGCCTACGGCAAGTCCACCCGCACCGTGAAGTCCTGCGTCGGCAGCACCTGGTGCCGCTTCGGTGTGCAGGACAGCGTGAAGATGGCGCTGGACATCGAGCACCGCTACAAAGGCCTGCGCGCCCCGCACAAGCTGAAGTTCGCCGTGTCCGGCTGCACCCGCGAATGCGCCGAGGCGCAAAGCAAGGACATCGGCGTGATCGCCACCGAGAACGGCTGGAACCTGTACGTGTGCGGCAACGGCGGCATGCGGCCGCGCCACGCCGAGCTCTTTGCCACCGACCTGGACGACGCCACGCTCATCCGCTACATCGACCGCCTGCTGATGTTCTACATCCGCACGGCCGACAAGCTGCAGCGCACGTCGGTGTGGCGCGAATCGCTGGAAGGCGGGCTGGACTACCTGAAGGCGGTCGTGATCGACGACAGCCTGGGTCTGGGCGCCGAGCTTGAAGCGCAGATGCAACTGGTGGTGGACCGCTACGAATGCGAGTGGGCCAACGCCCTCAGCGACCCCGAAAAGCTCAAGCGCTTCCGCACGTTCGTGAACGACAGCCAGGGCGATCCCGACATCCACTTCGTGCAGGAACGCGGCCAGCCCCGCCCGGCCCCGGCGCGCGCCGCTCAGCGCGTCATCCCGATTGCCGAGGAGATCGTCTGATGGCTGCCCTGCCCAACACCCACCCCGCCTGGCGCCACGCGTGCAACCGCCAGGACCTCGTCGCCAACTCCGGCGTCGTCGCCCTGGTCGACGGCGCGCAGGTCGCGCTGTTCTACCTGCCCGACGCCGAGGGCCAGACCTTGTACGCCGTGTCGAACCGCGACCCGAAGTCCGGCGCCAACGTCATCGGCCGTGGAATCGTGGGCCAGCTGGCCGGCGACCTGGTGGTGGCGTCTCCGCTCTACAAGCAGCACTTCCGGCTGGCGGACGGCAGCTGCGTGCAATTTCCCGAGCAGCGCCTGCAGACCTGGCAGGTGCGCTTGAACGGCGACGCGGTCGAAATCGCCTGACGACCGCCGCAAACGTATTCATCACATCAGCACAGCAACAGGAAACATCATGTCCTACCTCGCTCCCTCCGAGTTCGTCACCAAGATGGTGGATGCCGGCGAATCGAAGCTCTACATGGCAACCCGCGACGTCCTGATCCGCGCCTTCATGGCCGGCGCCATCCTCGCGATTGCCGCAGTATTCGCCGTCACCGTCACGGTGCAGACCGGCTCGCCCATCCTGGGCGCCGCGCTCTTTCCCGTCGGGTTCTGCATCCTGTACCTGATGGGCTTCGACCTTCTGACGGGCGTATTCGTGCTGACCCCGCTGGCGCTCTTTGACAAGCGGCCCGGCGTCACGATGGGCGGCATCCTCAAGCACTGGGGCAAGGTCTTCGTGGGCAACTTCCTGGGCGCGCTGACCGTCGCCGTGCTGATGGCCATCGTCTTCACGTACGGCTTTTCGGTGCCGCCCAACAAGGTCGGCCAGGTCATCTCGCACATCGGCGAAGACCGCACGCTGGGCTACAAGGAATACGGTGCCGGCGGCATGCTGACCATCTTCATCCGCGGCGTGCTGTGCAACTGGATGGTGTCGCTGGGCGTCGTGGGCGCCATGATCTCGACCTCCGTCAGCGGCAAGGTCATCGCCATGTGGATGCCCGTCATGCTGTTCTTCGCGATGGGCTTCGAGCACTCCATCGTCAACATGTTCCTGTTCCCGTCGGCCATGATCATGGGCGGCAACTTCTCGATCATGGACTACATGATCTGGAACGAAATCCCGGTGGTGCTGGGCAACCTGATCGGCGGCATCTCGCTGACGGGCCTGACGCTCTACACCACGCACATGAAGACCGCGCCCAAGCGCCGCTTCAACTGATCGCGTCAGCATGGACGGCTACTCTCCCGGCGCGCCCGCCGCCTCGCTGAAAGTGGCGGTGGGCCAGCACACCGATCCCGGCGTCAAGTCCGTCAACCAGGACTTCCACGGGCTGTGCGTGCCGGGCGAGCCGCTGCTGGGCGCCAAGGGCATCGCCATCGCGCTGGCCGACGGCATCAGCAGCAGCAACGTCAGCCACATCGCCAGCGAGACGGCGGTGGCCAGCTTTCTGGAAGACTATTACTGCACGCCCGAGACCTGGTCGGTGAAGAAGTCGGCCCAGAAGGTGCTCAGCGCGGCCAACGCCTGGTTGCATTCGCAAAGCCGCCAGCGCCATGGGCAGGACCAGGACAGCGGCTACGTCTGCACGCTGACCGTGATGGTGCTCAAGGGCGCCACCGCGCACATCCTGCATATCGGCGACGCGCGCATCTATCGCCTGCGGGATGGCGCGATCGAGCAACTGACAGAGGACCATCGCGTCTGGGTCGCGCACGACAAAAGTTACCTGGGCCGCGCGCTGGGCCTGGCGCCGCATCTGGAAATCGACTATCACACCCAGGCCGTGGAACCCGGCGACGTGTTCCTGCTGGCGACCGATGGCGTGTACGAGCATGTCGGCGACGACGATCTGCGCGAGGCCGTGGCCGCCAACGCCAGCGATCTGGACGCCGCCGCGCGCGCATTGGTCGCGCTGGCGCTTGCCCGCGGCAGCGACGACAACCTGACCATGCAAATCGTGCGCGTCGACGCCCTGCCCGCGCGCCAGGCCGCTGAGATGGCGCAGTATTCCGGCAGCCTGCCCTGTCCGCCGTTGCTGGACGTGGGTCAGACGTTCGAAGGCTTTCGCATCACGGACGAGCTGCGCGCCAGCAGCCGCAGCCACGTTTACCTGGCCGAAGACCTCGACAGCGGCGACACCGTCGTCATCAAGATCCCGTCCTTGGACCTGCGGCACGACCCCGCCTATCTGGAACGCCTCTTGACCGAGGAATGGCTGGCGCGCCGCATCGACAGCCGCCACGTCGTGCGCGCCTGGCCGCGCACGCGGCAGCGCCGCTCGCTCTACACCGTGAGCGAATACATCGAAGGGCGCACGCTGACGCAATGGATGGCGGCCAATCCGCGTCCGGCGCTGGAACCGGCAATCGCCATCATCGAGCAGATCGCACGCGGCCTGCAGGCGTTTCACCGGCTGGAGATCGTGCATCAGGATCTGCGGCCGGACAACATCCTGATCACGCCCGACGGCACGGCAAAGATCATCGATCTGGGCTCGGCCCGGACGGCCGGCATCCAGGAACTGGGCGCCGATGGCGACGACGCCATGCCGGTGCTGGGCACCGCCCAATATGCGGCGCCCGAGTACTTCCTGGGCGAAGCCGGCACGACGCGGTCCGACATTTATTCGCTGGCCGCGATCCTGTACCAGATGCTGTCCGGCCGCCTGCCCTACGGCGCCGAGGTGGCGCGATCGCGCAGCCGCGCCGCGCAACTACGGCTGACCTACGTGTCGGTGCTGGACCGGGAACGCGAAATCCCGGCGTGGATCGACAGCGTGCTCAGCCGGGCCCTGCATCCCGACCCGCAGCACCGCACGCCCGAGCTGTCTGAATTCACGCACGCGCTGCGCAATCCGCCCGACGTGCGCGGCGGCGAACGCCTGCCCCTCTTGGAACGCAATCCGGTGGCTTTCTGGAAAGGCCTCTGCCTGATCCTGGCTATCGTGATCGTGGTCCAGGCCCTGACCTCCTGAAACGAGACGACCATGCCCGCCACGAATCCCACCGTGTCCCTGATCGGCGCCGGCCCCGGCGATCCCGAGCTGCTGACCTTGAAAGCCGTCAAGGCGCTTGCCCGGGCCGACGTGGTCCTGGTCGACGACCTGGTCAACCCCGAGATCCTGCAGCACTGCCCCAACGCCCGCATCGTGCGCGTGGGCAAGCGCGGGGGCTGCCGCTCCACGCCGCAGGACTTCATCCAGCGCCTGATGCTGCGCTACGCCCGCCAGGGCCTGCGCGTGGCGCGGCTCAAGGGCGGCGATCCCTGCATCTTTGGCCGTGGCGGCGAGGAAGCGCAGTGGCTCAGCGACCACGGCGTCGCCTGCGAAATCGTAAACGGCATCACCGCCGGGCTGGCCGCGGCAACGTCGGCCGGGATTCCGCTGACGCTGCGTGGCATGGCCCAGGGCGTTACACTCATCACCGCGCATTCGCAGGACGGCGCAACGCCCGACTGGTCCGGCTTGGCACGCAGCGGCACGACGCTGGTGGTCTACATGGGTGTGGCAAAGGTGCACGACATGACCGCCCAGTTGCTGGCCGCCGGCATGGCGCCGGACACGCCGGTAGCGATGATCGAGCGCGCGTCGCTTCCCGGCCAGCGGGTCTGTCCGTCGACGCTGGCCAGCATGGCGTCCGATGCCCATACCTTCCGGTTGTGCAGCCCTGCCGTGCTGGTCATCGGCGAAGTTGCCGCCTGCCGGATGTTCGGCGTGCTGGACGACGCGGGCGGCGTGCTTGCGCCGCAACGCTGGACGGCCTGATTTCCGCGAAGACGCGCCTCACCCCGCACAGAGATACCGATGGCCGAACGCCACATGCCGCCGCCGCTGCGCTTCCTGCTCGCCGCCCGCCGCAGCGAGCTTCAGGGACTGGAAGTCCTGGCCGCCACCTGCGACCTGGTGCTGCGCATCAGCGCGCTGGTGCACGCGCTGCAAAAGGAGCGCGGCTACTCCAACCTGACCCTGTGCAGCGCCGCGGACCGGCTGCAGCCGGTGCTGGCCGGCCTGTCGAGCGACGCGCAGGCCGTGGAAGCCGGCGTACGCACATTTCTAGATGGGCTGGAATCCGACCCCGCGGCCGGCAGCGGCCGGGCACGCCTGCTCAATTGCATCGCCTACGCCCTCTTCCGGCTGGACGAGCTGCCGGCCTTGCGCCGCGAGGTCCGCGACCGGCGCGTGGCGGTGGAAGACGCCGATACCCGATTCACCCAGGTGATCGGCAGCCTGCTTGCAGTGGTCTTCGAAGCCGCCGACTCTTCACTCGATCCGGATGTCACGCGCCTGTTGGTGGCGCTGCTGAATTTCATGCAAGGCAAGGAACTGAGCGGCCAGGAGCGCGCCTGCGGCGTCATGGGCTTTACAGCCGGCTGGTTCGACGACGCCCGCAAGGCGCGCATGCTGGGCCTCGCGGCCAACCAGGCCCGCAGCTTCGGCGTCTACTCGCAGTATGTGCAGGGCGCGCCACTGCAGGCGTGGGACCAGATCCAGCAGCAGGCGCAACCCGTGCAACGCATGCGCGACATGGCGCAGCACACGTCGGACGCGCAGCGCGTCGACAGCGGCCTGGCCGAGCTGTGGTTCGACCTGTGTACGGCGCGCATCGACGCCATGCGCAACGTTGAAACCCAATTGGCGCAGGAACTGGCGCAGCAGTGCGCCCGGCGCATCGCCGACACCCGCCAGGAACTGGACGACCGCCGCCTCCTGCTCAGCCGCTACACCGATCATGCCAGCGGCCGCGTCCCCAGCATGGTGTTCAGCGTGCAGAGCCGCATCCTGGACGTGCCGCCCGAGGACGGCGTGGGCGGCGAGCTGGAACGGTCGATTCTGGACATGATGCGCGAGCAGACGCTGCGCATGCAGCAGGCCGACGATGCGCTGACCAGCGTGCGTGGCGCGCTGGACGACAGGAAACGCATCGACCGCGCCAAGCTGCTGTTGATCAGCCGCTACGGCCTGACCGAGCAGGCGGCGCACGAACGCCTGCAACGCGCGGCGATGGACGGCGGCCTGTCGCTGGCAGACGTGGCGCGGCAGATCATCGCGCAGCTGGGCGGCAACTGAACCCTGCCCCTAGCGGAACACGCGCTGGACCAGGCTGACGACGGCCGCCACCAGCGCCACGCCCGCCACGATTCGGAAATGATCCAGGCTGGCCAGCAGCACCGACTGCTGGTCCAGCAATTGCGCGATCTGCGCCGTGGCAAGCTGCTGCGCCTGTGCCGGCCCCGCGGCCGTGGTGAAATAGGCGGTCAGCTGCGCCATCGCCGCCTCGAACTGCGCGTTGCCGGTCGCAATGCTTTCCCGCAGCACCGTGTAGTGCCGCGACGTGAACCACTGCTGGCCGATGGTGGCCAGCATGATCCCCAGCGCCTGGCCGACCTGCGCCAGCATGTTCTTGACCTGCTGCGCATGAGCGAACACTGCCGGGTCGCCCGTCAGGCCCGTAAAGGTCTGCATCGCGGTCGTGGGCATGAGGGTCATGATGAACATGCCGTAGCAGGCCAGCGCGGGAAACACGTCGGTCCACATGTTGGCCGTGGGCGTCAGGCGTGACATCCACACCCCGAACGCCGCCAGCGCCAGGAAGCCGGTCACGAAGAACTTGCGCGGCGAGGGCCAGCGCGGCAGCAATTGCGACATCACGGCCCAGGTCAGCACGCCCGCCCCCAATCCCAGCGCAAAGAATTTGCCCGCGGTGACCCAGGCCTGCCCCAGCGCACGCTGCAGCATCACCGGCACCAGGTAGCCATTGGCGCCGAGCATCACATAGCAGACCGTGAAGAGCGCCAGTCCGCAGAGGAACCGCGCTTCGTTCATGCCGCCCAGCCGGAGCAGCGGCGCGCCGTTGCGCGTTTCCGACCACACGAAATAACCCAGCGCGGCTACCCCCGCCGCCGCCGACAGCGCCAGGAGGCTGCCGTGGCTGAAGAAGTCGTAATAGGCGCGCTGCAACGCATGCAGCACCAGGAAGCTGCCCGCGCCCAGCGCGGCGATCGGCAGCAGGCGCACGTTGCCGGCCAGGACAGATCCCGCCTCGCGTCCCGGCATGGCCAGCAAGACGGGCGCCATCGCCAGCACCGACAACGCCGCGATCAGCCAGAACATCAACGGCCAGCCATCGTGCTCGACCGCCATCGCGGCCAGCCAGGGCGCCAGCGCGGTCCCCAGGCACAGACCGGTCGCCAAGGCCTTGATGCCCAGAAAGCGCGCGGGGCTGGGTGGAATCAGGTTGACGGTCAGCCGGGACGAGGTAAGCATCGCTGCGCAGCCCAGCGCCATCAACACGCGCCCCAACAGGAATTGCGCGGGGTCCTGCGCCAGCGCGCAGACCGCCGCGCCCATGCCGGCGGCGGCCAGCGACGCCAGCAGGTAGGCGCGCAAGCCCAGCCGATGCGTAAGCCAGCCCTGCAACGCGATCATCATGACCGCCACGCAGGCGTAGATGAGCGCGATGTGGGTGTATTCCTCGGGGCTGGCGCCGATTTCTCCCATGATGGGCGCTGCGCCAAAGGTGGCCATGCCGTTCTGCAGGAAGTCGATGAACGTCAGCGCGCCGATGACGAGGAGCAGCGGGACGGAAGGCTTGGGTTGGGACATTATTCACAGCCCAGGCTGTATATGCCTAGGCAGGTATATGGATAAAAAAAGCGCCCGGCAAATTAATCCGGCCGCGCGTTGATCAGGATTCGGGATAGCAGCTTGTGCAGCACTTGCGCCTCTACCTCGGAAAAGCCGTCCAGCAGCCGGCGAAACGCCACTTCGGTGGCTTGGCGCGCCTGCGGAAAAGCCGCCTTGCCCTGTTCGGTCAGCTCGATCAGCGAACTGCGGCGGTCGGCTTCGTTTTCGACCCGGCGAATGAAGCCCTTGGCCACGATCCGATCCAGCAATCGGGTCATGGCGCCCGAGTCATAGGACAGCACCCGGCAGAAGTCGCTGAGCGTGCGGCCCCACCCCTTGACGATGCAATTGAGCACGACGTACTGCTGCACGGTTATCTGCAACGGGGCCAGATCGCGGTCCAGTGCGTCCAGAATGCCGTTGCGCACCGACGTCACCAGGAATCCCAGTTCGCCGGTGCACAGTTCGTCCAGCACAGAAGGAGTTGCGTTGCTCATGATGGGCCCGGCGCGCCGCCGTCGAAATCAATGACGGGATATTAGCTGCCTAGGCAGCTACCTAGCAAGCGAAATCTGGCGATGCGTGGCGAATGCTGCACTATCCGATTCCGATCCGCCGCGCTCCTTCGCGGAACAGCGCCTGCGTGTCGGGCTCCAGCCGGAATGACGCCAGGAAGTCGTCGACCCGGTAGGTCGCCTGCGCCTTGCGAATGGCGGGCAGAAACCCCAGCGCCTCGTCAGTTCGGCCGGCCAGCGACAGGCAGCAGGCGGCAATCGCCAGGATGTGCACGTGCGCGTTGGGGCGCGCGGCGGCCTTGATCGCCCATCCGGCCGCCTCCTCGATCCGGCCCAGCCGCACCAGCGCCAGTGCGCGCACGGCCAGCATGCCGAACAGCAGTGGATCGAAAGGGCTCAAGTGGCGCGAGTGATCGGATGCGCCGATGGCGGCTTGCGCATCGCCCATCTGGCAGTCGACAAAGCCCAGCGTGTAATGGCCCAGCGCGAAGTTGGGGCTGAGGTCCACGGCGATCCGCAGTTCGCTGACCGACTGATCCTGGCTGCCGCGCAGCCACAGCGCCCGCCCCATCGCCCAATGCGCCGCCGGATCGCGGTCATCGGCGATCAGGCTCTGGCCGGCGGTTTCGAACGCCCGGTCGATGGCATCGCCCTGCTCGTCCCAACGCTGGAACGCGGTCTGCCAATGCGTGAACGACAAGCCCGCATAGGCCCGCGAAAACGTCGGATCCAGCCGCACCGCCATCTCGAAGAAATGCCGGGCCTGCTCATTGTCGGTACGGTTGAACCGGTACATATGCCACAGGCCGCGGTGATGCGCCTGCCAAGCGTCCAGCGAATTGGGCGGCGTCAGGATCGCGCGGTTGCGCTCGGCCGCCTCGATCTCGATGTCCACGGACGCCACGATCCGGTTGCCGATCTCGTCCAGCGCCAGCAAGGCGTCATCGAACGGGTGATCCAGGACATCGGCCCAGACGATACGCGCCGTGCGTGAATCGACCAGTTGCACGTCCACGGCAAGGCGCTGACCGTGGCGCCGCAGCGAGCCGCTGACGACATAATCCACGTTGAGCGTGCGGCCCGCTTCCTCCGGTCCGACGCTGCGCTGATCCAGCGCAAACACGGTGCCCTGCGCAATGACGAACAGGCTGCGCAGCTTTGCCAGCCGCGCGATAACGTCAAAGGCCAGGCCGTCCGCCAATCCGCCCCGTACACCGGCCTGCGCGGACCGGTCCACGAACGGCATGACCGCGATGGATGCCCGTCCGCGCCGGTCCGGCGGGAGCTCGGAAAGGCGGGAAAGCAGATCCGCTTCAGGCGTCGGCTGGAGCGGCGGGTCGGCCGTGATCTGCGCGCCTGTCTCGGCCGTGATCGTCGCCCCCGCCTCTCCAGAACGCGGCGCCACCGCAAAAGCCGGATCCAGCGCTTGACCCAAGCCCTGCCCCAACGTCTGCACGCCGCCCGCCCGCCGGGCGCGCACGTCACGCCACGCCTCGCGCAGCGGCCGCCCATCCAGCCCCTCGGCCTCAAACGCGCGCACGGCCGCAGCCAGATGTTCCTCGCCCTCGCGCCACTGCCCGCGCAGGCCCAGCGCGTCCAGCATCAGTTCATGCGCCTGCGCATCGAACGGCGCCAATTGCAGCCACTTGTCCAGGCAGGCGAAGCGTTCTTCCGCGCCCGCCGGCAGGCTTGCGGCCTGGTGCGCCAGCACGGCCGCATGGCAAGCCCGCAGGCGCCGCCGCTGCGCGGTCTGCCAACTATGGAAGAACGGACTGCGGCCGATCTCAAGCCCTTCCAGGAAATCGCCCTGGAACAGCGCCAACAGGGCGCGCAGTCTGTCGGGACCCGCCTTGTCGATGCCGTCCTGCATTGCCGCGCCGATGTCCAGGACATCCACGCGGCAATCGGACAGGTCGAGGCGCACCGCGTCCTGCACCGTCTCGACCCGGCGGCGGCCCGGCTCATCCAGCAGGCCGCGCGCCTTGCTCAGGCACCAGCGCAGCTCGCCGCGCGGATCGTTCGGAATATCCCACAGCAATTCGCACAGGTGCGCCCGCATCACGGCGTTCGGGGCCAGCGCCAGGTAGGCGATCAGCGCCCGCAGCTTGCGCGACGGCGGCAACGCCAGCGGCGCGCCCCCGCGGCTGATCGCCAGCGGTCCCAGCATGCGCACGTGGATGCCCGCGCCGGTCGAATCCACGGCAGATTCCACGCCCGCTACCACGCTCGCCTCCACGCCTGGTTTTTATCGTTGTTTCCGGGGCGCACGGCACGCGAATTCCTTCTCGGCGCTGGTTGCACTACCCCGGCGCGCTGGCAATGGATGCTGTCGCGCACCCCACGCAATAACGGAGAGTCACCATGTCCATTTCCTCCCTTGCCACCAGTGACGTGCGCGAAACCGCACAGCCCGACCTGGCCGCCTTGAAGACCCGCCAGCAGGGCACCTGGTCCTCCGGGGACTACGCCGTCGTCGGCACCACGCTGCAGATCGTAGGAGAACAGCTTTGCGAAGCCCTTGATGTCCGCGCCGGGCAGAAGGTGCTGGACGTTGCCGCCGGCAACGGCAATGCCACGCTGGCCGCCGCCCGCCGCTGGTGCGACGTCACGTCGACCGACTACGTGCCCGCGCTGCTCAGCCGCGGCCGCGAACGCGCCGCCGCGGAACGCCTGAAGATCGAATTCCAGGAGGCCGACGCCGAGGCGCTGCCCTTCCCCGACGCCGCGTTCGACGTCGTCATGTCGACCTTCGGGGTGATGTTCACGGCAGACCAGGACAAGGCCGCGTCCGAGCTGATGCGCGTGTGCAAGCACGGCGGCAAGATCGGCCTGGCCAACTGGACGCCCGACGGCTTCATCGGCCAGATCTTCAAGACCATCGGCAAGCACCTGCCCCCGCCCGCCGGCGTCAAGTCGCCCGCGCTGTGGGGAACCAAGGCGCGCATCGAAGAGATGTTCGGATCGCAAGCCGCGTCGATTCAGTGCGAACCGCGCCACTTCGTGTTCCGCTACCGCTCGCCCGAGCACTGGATGCAGGTCTTCAAGACCTACTACGGCCCGCTGCTCAAGGCCTTCGGCGCGCTGGAACCGGCGGCGCAGACGGCACTGACGGCCGACATCACCGCGCAGATCCAACGCTTCAACCGCTCTGGCGATTCGGCGGTCGTGGTGCCCAGCGAGTACATGGAAATCGTGATCACCCGCCGGTGATCGCGCGGCGAACCCCGCCTCGCAAGAGGCGGGAATGGCCTGGCGGTCGGCTGTGTGGTCCATGGCGCAGCGCCTTCACGGCCGTCCGCCGGCAAGCGCCGGGCAACCGTTGTAGAGGAACCATCCGTTGAAGTAGGCAGCGGCGTGCCCCGCCGCTGCCGCACTGGGTGCGAGCCCATAGCCGAAATAATACGCCCGCCCCCACCCCTACGGCAGGTTCTCCCGGAATATCACCTGGCTGCGCGCCAATTCCACCCCATTCATCGCGCTGCGCTTATCCCGCAGATTGCTGAAAATGCGGACACAGCTCATCAGCGCTTCCATCGGGCTTTGCGTGATCACGGCGTCCATCGTGCCGTCGATCAGCAGCGAACGCGTGTCCGGCGTCAGTCCATGCCCGATGAAAACAACCCGGTGCTGCTGCCCTGCTTCTTTCAGCGCGCGGGCTACACCGTCTGACGCGCCGCCGATGTTGTAAATCCCGGCAAGCTGCGGATACTGCTCCAGCAACTGCCGCGTCTGTTCGTAGTTGCGCTGCGCGTCGTCATAGCCTTCGCGCAGGTCCACCACCTGCATGGCTTGGAATTGTTCGGCGTAGAGCTGCAGAAATCCGCTTTCCCGCTCTTCATGGGCGCGGTAATGCCGCGACCCCGCGATCAGCGCCACATGCGCCGCGCGCATCCCGATAAAGCGCGCGATCAGATAGCCGGCCGTGCGCCCGGCGGCCCGATTGTCCAACCCCACGTAAGCCGTGCGCGCACTGTTGGCGATGTCGGAGATCAGCGTCACCGTCGGCACGCCCTGCTGCGCCAGCGCATTCACGGCCTCGCGCACCACGGGGTGCTCCAGCGCCATGAACGCAATTCCGTCGGCCCGCTTGCCATGTTTGGCCAGCGCCTGCGCCAGCGCATCGGGATTGAAGCTTTCCACGTACTCGACATGGCACTTGGCATTTAACGGCGCAAAGTGCTCGTGCGCAAAGTTGACGGTATCGCCCAGCATGCGCAGATAGCGATTGCTGCCGCGCGGCAGCAGGAACACCAGCCGCATCGGCTCGGGCGCGGGGGCCGCGTACGCCTCTTCGTCCGGCAGGTAATCCAGTTCGATGGCGGCCTTGAAGACCTTTTGCGCCGTGGCCGGGCGCACGCCGGGCCGGCGATTGAGCACGCGATCGGCCGTGGCCGTCGACACGCCCGCGCGGGCAGCCACGTCCGCCAGCTTGGCGAGTCCACGAGAGGAGGCACTTCTATTCACATCAAAAACCATCATGAATAAGATTTGACGATGATAGCGCCTATTCACTATTGTCCACAGTGCCGCAGGGCTAAGGCGGTTTTGTGGCACATCAAAAAACATCATAAGCAAGACAACGGAGACAACCATGAAGCTGCTTACTCGCCGCAGTGCCCTGCGCCGCCTTTGCGCGGTTCCCGCCCTCGCCGTCGCCGGCACCGGCTTTCCGCTGATCGCCCGCGCCGCCGATTTCTCGCTCAAGTACGGCAACAACCTGCCGGTGACGCATCCGCTGAACATCCGCGCCCAGGAAGCGGCCGAACGCATCCTCAAGGAAAGCAACGGCCGCGTCGACATCAAGATCTTCCCGAACAACCAGCTTGGCGGCGACACCGACATGCTGGCTCAGGTGCGCTCGGGCGGCATCGACTTCTTCACGCCGTCCGCCCTGGTGATCGCCACGCTGGTGCCGGTGGCCGCCATCAACGCCGTCGGCTTCGCGTTCAAGGACTACGACCAGGTCTGGAACGCCATGGACGGCACGCTGGGCGCCCACGTGCGCGCCGCCATCGCGCAGCGCAAGCTCTACGCCTTTGAAAAGATGTGGGACAACGGTTTCCGCCAGACCACCAGCAGCAAGGGTCCGGTCAATACGGCCGCTGACATGGACGGCCTGAAGATCCGCGTGCCGGTGAGCTCGCTGCCGATCTCCATGTTCAAGGGCCTGGGCGCCGCGCCTGCCAGCCTGCAGTTCAGCGAGGTCTACTCGTCGCTGCAGACCAAGGTGGTGGACGCGCAAGAAAACCCCCTGCCCATCATCCAGGTCGCCAAACTGTACGAAGTGCAGAAGTACTGCTCGCTGACCAAGCACATCTGGGACGGCTACTGGTTCATCGCCAACGGCCGCATGTGGGAAGGCCTGCCCGCCGACCTGAAGACGGTTGTGGCGCGCGGCATCAACGAAGCCGGCCTGGCCCAGCGCGAAGACATCAAGAAGCTCAACGCCTCGGTGCAGGCAGACCTGGAATCCAAGGGCCTGGTGTTCAACCAGCCGTCCGCCGACAGCTTCCGCGAACAACTGCGCACCGCGGGCTTCTACAAGGAATGGCAAGGCCGGTTCGGCAATGAGGCCTGGGGCCTCCTGGAGCAGTCCGTCGGCAAGCTGGCCTGAGGTCGCGCGCCATGTCCTCCCTGTCCGCTCCCCACGCCGCGGCGCCCGCGCTGCCGGCCAATCCCCTGCGCCGGGCGGCCGGCGCGCTCGACAGCGTGTTGGGCACCGTGGTCGAACACGTTGCCGCAGCCATCGTGCTGGTCGAGATCCTCGTCCTGTTTGCGGGCGTGGTGGCGCGCTACGCGTTCCACAGCCCGCTGGTCTGGTCCGACGAACTGGCGTCGATCCTGTTCCTCTGGCTGTCCATGCTGGGCGCCGTCGTGGCGTTGCGGCGCGGCGAGCACATGCGCATGACGGCGCTGGTGAACAACGTCAGCCCGGCGCGTCGCGCGCAGCTTGAAACCGCAGCGCTTGCGGCGTCGCTGGCGTTCCTGGTGCTGATCCTGGCGCCCGCCATCGAGTACGCGCATGAAGAACACTTCATCATCACGCCGGCGCTGGAACTGAGCAATGCGTGGCGTGCCTCGGCGATTCCGGTTGGCATGGGCCTGATGGGCGTCATTGCGCTGCTGCGCCTCTTGCGCACGCAGCCGCTGCCGCAGGTGGCGATGGCGCTGGCGGGCGTGGCGGCGGTCGTCGGCCTGTTCTGGCTCGCGCAGCCCCTGTTCTCCGGACTGGGCAAGCTGAACCTGGTGATCTTCTTCGTGGGCATCGTCGCCGCCACCGTGTTTTCGGGCGTGCCGATCGCATTCTCGTTCGCGCTGGCCACCTTCTCGTACCTGGCGCTGACCACCAACACGCCGATGGTCGTCATGGTGGGCCGGCTGGACGAAGGCATGTCGCACCTGATGCTGCTCGCGGTGCCGCTCTTCATCTTCCTGGGCTCGCTGATCGAAATGACAGGCATGGCGCGCGCCATGATCCAGTTTCTGGCCAGCCTGCTCGGCCACGTGCGCGGCGGACTGTCCTACGTGCTGATCGGCGCCATGTATCTGGTGTCCGGCATCTCGGGCTCGAAGATCGCCGACATGGCGGCCATCGCGCCCGTGCTGTTCCCCGAAATGAAAAAGCGCGGCGCCAAGCCTGGGGATCTGGTCGCCTTGCTGTCCGCCACCGGCGCGCAGACCGAGACGATTCCGCCGTCCATCGTGCTCATCACCATCGGGTCGGTGACGGGCGTGTCGATCGCCGCGCTGTTTACGGGCGGCCTGCTGCCCGCCGTCGTGCTGGGCCTGGCCCTGTGCGGCGTGGTCTGGTGGCGCTACCGAAAGGAAGACCTGAGCCTCGTCCAGCGCTTCACCTTCAAAGAGATCGGCCGCTTCTTCATGATCGCGCTGCCCGCCGTGGCCCTGCCGTTCGTGATCCGCGCCGCCGTCGTCGAAGGCGTGGCCACCGCCACCGAGGTCTCCACCATCGGCATCGTGTACTCCGTCGTCGTGGGCCTTGTGATCTACCGCTGCTTCGACTGGGCGCGCGTCAAGCCCATGCTGATCGAGACTGCCTCCCTGTCCGGCGCCATCATGCTGATCGTGGGCTGCGCCACCGCGATGGCGTGGGCGTTGACGCAATCGGGCTTCTCGGGCGATCTGGCCAAGCTGATGGCGGGCATGCCCGGCGGCAGCTACGGCTTCCTGGCCGTCTCCATCGTGGCCTTCATCATCCTGGGCAGCGTGCTGGAAGGCATCCCCGCCATCGTGCTGTTCGGCCCGCTGCTGTTCCCGATCGCGGTGCAGGCCGGCGTGCATGAAGTCCATTACGCGATGGTCGTGATCTTCGCCATGGGCATCGGCCTGTTCGCACCGCCCTTCGGTGTCGGCTACTACGGCGCCTGCGCAATCAGCCGCGTCGATCCCAACGAAGGCATCCGCCCGATCTGGGGCTATATCGGCGCGCTGCTGATCGGCCTGATCGTCGTCGCCGCCTTCCCCTGGTTCTCCATCGGTTTCCTGTGACGCGGCGCGGCCCCTTGCGGGCCGCGCCCTTCCCGTCTCTCAGCCACCCTTTTATAAAGATCCAACATGAGTCGTTTCCTGGGCGAGATCCGCCAACTCGGTTATGTCGTGCACGACATCGAAGCCGCCATGGACTACTGGAGCACCAAGCTCGGCGTGGGACCCTGGTACTACAACCCGCGCGTGCCCATCGTCAATTACCAATACGACGGCAAGGGCTATGAACCGCACAACTCCGTCGCCCTGGCCAATTCCGGCTACGTGCAGGTCGAACTGATCCAGACCCGCAACGACGTGCCCTCCATGTACCGAGACTTCCTGCAAGCCGGCCGCACCGGCCTGCAGCACGTCGCCTACTGGACCGAAAGCTACGACGCCGACCTGGAGCGCCTGCTTGCGCAAGGCTTCAAGCCCAAGATGAGCGGTGAAGTCGGCGAGAAAGGCCGCTTCATTTACTTTGACACCGAATACCACCCCGGCACCGTCATCGAGCTCTCCGAAGTGGCCGGCCCCAAAGGCCGCCTCTTCGACCTGATCCGCGAAAGCTCGGTGAACTGGGACGGCAAGGACCCCGTCCGCGCCTTCCCCGACCTGAGCCGCCTCTGATACACCCCTGCCGCACACGCCACCATGAATTCCCAATCGTTTACCGCCACCTACCTGATTGAGACCCCCGTCGACCCCGCCAAGGTTGCGGAGGTCATGGCCGGCGAGCAGTCCTGCGGCACCTTCACGCGCGTGCAGGGCGAAACGGACGAACTGCGCGCCCGCGCCCGCGCCCGGATCGAATCCATCGAAACGCTGGAAACGGTCGACACGCCCAGCCTGCCCAATGCATATCTCGCGCGCCAGCCGGGCGGCATGCCCGGCAAATTTCAGCGCGCGCGGATTCGCATCGCGTTTCCGGTCGCCAACGTGGGCGCCAACCTGCCCACGCTGGCCGCCACGGTCGGCGGCAATCTGTACGACTTGGGCGAAGTCACCGGCCTGCGGCTCGAAAGCATGGAGCTGCCCGCCAACTACCGCGCGCAATTCGACCTGCCCCAGGTCGGCATCGCCGGCACGCGCGCGTTGACCGGCGTGGACAAGGGTCCGCTGGTCGGCACCATCATCAAGCCAAACGTCGGCTTCTCGCCCGAGCAGACCGCGCACCTGGTGGCGCAGCTGTGCGCGGCCGGCGTGGACTTCATCAAAGACGACGAGGTGTGCGCCAACCCGGCCCACGCCCCGCTCGCCCAGCGCGTCGCCGCCGTGATGGCCGTAGTGCGCGCGCACCGCGAACGCACCGGCCGCAACGTGATGGTCGCGTTCAACATCACCGACGAAACCGACGCCATGCGCCGCCACGCCGAACTGATCGAACGCGAAGGCGGCACCTGCGTCATGGCCAGCCTGAACTGGTGCGGCTATTCCGCCATCCAGACTTTGCGCCGCAGCACGCCGCTGGCGCTGCATGGTCATCGCAATGGGTTCGGCGCGCTATCGCGCCATCCGCTGCTGGGCATGGGATTCCAGGCGTATCAGACGCTGTGGCGGCTGGCCGGTGTGGACCACATGCACGTGCATGGTCTGCAAGGCAAGTTTTCGCAGGAGGACAGCGAAGTCGTCGACTCGGCGCGCGATTGCCTGGCGTCGTTGACCCCTGGGATCGACGACGCCGTCATGCCTGCTTTCTCGTCCGGTCAGTGGGCCGGTACGGTGCCCGCGACCTGGACGGCCGTGCGCAGCGACGATCTGCTGTTCATGTCGGGCGGGGGCATTCTGGCGCATCCGGATGGTCCGGCGGCAGGGGTGCAAAGCATTCGTCAGGCGTGGCACGCCGTGCGGGACAACCAGCAGCTGGAAGACTACGCCCGCAACGCGCCTGAGTTGCAGCGCGCGCTGGAGTTTTTTGGAAGCCGCGCATGATTGGCGGCACCGCGCCGCAGGTGTGCTGGTATGGCGACGACTTCACCGGCGCCACTGACACGCTCGCCGAGGTCGCCCGGGCGGGCCTGCGCAGCCTGCTGTTTTTGGGCGTGCCTTCTTCTTCGCAACTGGAACGTGCCGGGCCATTGGATGCCATCGGCATCGCGGGCGCCGCGCGTGGGATGGCCCCGGCGGAGATGGTCGAGGAACTGCGCGCGGTTGGCGCGTTCATGGCAAGCACCGGCGCGCGCGTGCTGCATTACAAGTGCTGTTCGACGTTCGACAGTTCGCCGCATATTGGCAGCATCGGGGTGGCAGTGCGGGAGCTGCGCCGGCATTTTGCGAACCCCATCGTGCCGATCGTTGGCGGGCAGCCCAGCATTGGCCGGTATTGCAGTTTTGGAAACCTCTTTGCGCGCGCGGGGTCTGCGCCGGAGATTCATCGCATCGATCGCCATCCCGTGATGAGCGTGCATCCTGTCACGCCGATGCACGAGGCGGATTTGCGACGGCATTTGGAGGCGCAGGGGTTGGAGGGCGTGCGGTCGGTGCCGCATGTTGCTTATCCCCCGATTGCGAACTTGGCAGTGAACGCGGGCGCCGACCCCGCCGTGAATTCCGGTACGAACATCGCCGAGCTCGATGGGTGGATCGATCAGGTCATGGAAAACGCGGACGGACCGCTGCTCCTGGATCTGGTGGACGAATCGCAGCTCGCCGTGATCGGCCGCCTGATTCAACGCGAGGCAGCCCGCGCCCCGCTCGTGGCCGTCGGCCCGAGCAGCGTGCAGCAAGCCCTGGCCCGCGTCCGGCCCGCCGGACAAGCCCCCGCTACACAACCGGCCCCGCTCGGCCCGTCGGACGGCCCGGTGCTGGTCGTCGCGGGCAGCCTGTCGCCCGTCACCGCGCGACAGATCGCTGCGTGCGAAAGCTATACGCGCCAACCGCTGCAAGTCGTGCGGCTGCTGGCTGATGCCGGCTATGCCGCGCAACAGATCGCGTTGGCCGCCGCGACATTGGCCGAAGGCCGCAACGTCCTGGTGTATACCGACAGGCCTGCCGGCTCGGTCAGCGCGGACCAGACCGCCGCAACAGCCCGCGCCACCGCCAGCCTCGTCGCGGACATCGTGCGCGCCAGCGCAAAGACCGGTCATCGGCTGAACCGCATTGGCATCGCGGGCGGAGACACTTCAAGCCAGGCGACGCTTGCCTTGGGATTGTGGGGGTTGGCGTTTCGCTGCGTGCTGGCGCCGGGGGTGACGGTCAGCGTTGCACGCAGCGACGACCCCGTGATCGACGGAATTGAACTGATGCTCAAGGGCGGGCAAATGGGCGGGGATCGCTTGTTTGATGCGTTGGCCGCAGGCAATGCCTGAGCGGCCAATGCATCGGATCAACGGTTCACCAGCTTCTTGGGCAGCGTCAACGTAAGGGCCGCACCGATCATTGCCACGCAGGCGATAAATATCACGCCATTATCGGTGCTGCCTGTGACATCCTTGACGACGCCGACGACATACGGGCTGACAAATCCGCCCAGTCCGCCGAAGCAGTTGATCAGTGCCACGCCCGCTGCCATGCCGACGCCCGAAAGAAACAGTCCAGGAATCGTGAACAGCATGGACGTCGTGCTGTAGGCGCCAACCGCGGCGATCGTCAGCGACAGAAGCGCCAGCCCCATCGACCCATGGAACCAGACACTGCCAATCAAGCCGACGCACACGCAGGTGAACGGTCCAACCAGATGCCAGCGGCGCTCGCGCATGCGATCAGAACTGCGGCCGATCAGATACATCACCACGAAAGCCGCGGTGAACGGCACTGCGGTGTAAAGACCCACGTGCATGACGTCCCCCACGTTCAGCTGCTGCACAAGCGTGGGTAGCCAGAACGACACGCCGTAAGAGCAGATGGCCGAGCAGAAGCAGATGCTGGTCATCTTCCACACCCGCCGATCTTTCAGCGTGGCCGCGAGCGACACGGTGGACTTGTCGTGACGGGTGAGCTCGCGCTCGGCCTGGAGTTCGCCTTCCACCAGCTCGCGCTCGCCCTGGGTAAGCCACGGGGCAACCGCGGGGCTGTCGGCCAGGTATTTCAGGCACAACAGGCCGAGGATCAGCGACGGCACGGCTTCGATAAGGAACATCCATTGCCAGCCAGCCAACGAGTGCGCACCATGGCCCCATTCGATGATGGCGCCGGAAAGCGGCGCGCCGATCATTCCTGACAACGGCACCGCACCCACAAAAAGCGCCACCATCTTTGCGCGCTTGTTTGCGGGAAACCAATAGGTCAGATACAGGATCACGCCAGGATAGAAGCCGGCCTCGGCCGCGCCCAGCAGGAAGCGCAACACGTAAAACTGCGTCGGCGTCTCGACAAAGGCAAAGCCGGCCGAAATGATGCCCCACAGAATCATGATGCGGGAAATCGTCCGCTTGGCGCCGATGCGCATCATCAGCAGATTGCTGGGCACCTCGAAGATCAGATACCCGATAAAGAACAGTCCCGCGCCCAAGCCATAAACGGCATCGCTGAAGCCCAGGTCGTTCAGCATGTGCAGCTTGGCAAAGCCGATATTGATGCGGTCCAGATACGCCGCCACGTAGCACAACATGAGAAACGGCATGATGTGCAGCGCCACCTTGCGGTAGACGGCATTCCGGTCCGGCGCATTTCCCGCGTAGGCGGGCTGAGTCAGAGTTGCTTGCACGAATTTTCCCCTTGCGGATGTCAGGCGGACGCCCCGCCCTGACTTATGGTTTGAGTTGGAATATGGCTTCGACTTCCACCGCCATGCCCGACGGCAACGACGAAGCGCCGGTGGCGATGCGCGCATGCAGGCCGCGCTCGCCCAGGACAGCGGTCAGCAGATCCGAAGCGCCGTCCAGGACCTTCGAATGGGCATCAAAGTCCTCGGCGCAATTGACCACACCGGCCAGCCGCACCGAGCCGGCGACGCGCGCCAGATCGTCCCCGCAGGCCTGAGCCAGATGGCCGAGCACGTTGAGCGCGCACAGCGCCGCAGCATCGCGGCCTTGCTCGACGCTCAGATCGCGCCCCACGCGGCCCGAGAACTCCAGCACGCCGTTGCGCCGCGGCGCTTGTCCCGCTACGAACAGCAAGTCTCCGGCGCGCACGGCCGGGACGTAGCTGCCGCGCGGCGGATTGACGGTTGGCAATGCAAGTCCCAGTTCGGCCAGCCGACCGGAGATGGTGGTTGCGCTCATTTCAGTTGCCTCCAGTCGCCCTGATGCCCCTGCCAGTTGATCGAGTGACCCAGCGCGCGCATCACACTGCCACGCAGTGCGCGAACCATCCCTGCGTACTCCTGCATGGCAATGCCGTCATGTGCTGGCTCCGGGGCCATGAACATGCCATCCACGCCGCCGCTGGCGACGCACAGCTCGGTGCTGCGGATTTCCAGTTCGGGCTCGTGGAACACCACCGGGTTCTCCAGCAAGGCAGCAAGCGCCGCCACCACGCCCGTTGCACCAAAATTGGAGATGTTCGACACCACCAGCCAGTCGGCAGCCGTGACAGCGGCGACGCCGCCGCGTCCCGGCGTGCCGGTATCCGCGGCCTTGGGTGAAAACCGTGGCAAATCCTCGGCAATCACGCCCATGCCCAGCTCGTTGCCGCCGTCACCGATGCCGATGAACGGAATCTTTGCCGCCTGGATTCTCTCGAACAGATAGTCCAGATTAGCGACCAACCCGTCCAGCGGGCGACCGCCCAACCCGTGGTACAGGCCCTTGGCATTTTTTCCGGGCCGCTCGATTGCGATCGCGGCGCAGGGACGCGTTATTGTCACCAGCGCGTCGCAAACCGCGTGGGCGCCGCGATCGTCCTTGGGGACCGTCTTGATATACACCGGCCGCAAGAAATCGAAGGGCTTGATGACGCCATCTTCCGGAAACGGCATCGGCGCCAGGCCCGCGCCGCGGCAGGTGGCGATCATCATCTCCTCCCAGTCTTCGTCGATGACGATGACGGTCTCGCGACGCAACCCCAGGAAGAAGGCCCGGGCCATCAGCGCGGCACCGATCGGGCCATCGGTTTCGGGCGCACCGCCGCCTTCCGGAAAACCTGTCGCAATCAGGATCGGGCCGGCGCTTTCCTGGGCGGCCTTCTGCAACCGCTCGGCAGCGCCCATGCAGGCATATCCGGGCTGACGCGACTGCAGCGCCTCGTAGAGATTGCCGATCAGTCCCACGCCGGTGTAGTCGACGCGCATGAAGTCGTCGATGGTGCGTGCAACGCGGTGATATGTCTTGGATTCGGAATTCAGCATGATAGGTCAGGCGTTCAACGCCTCGATGAACACAGGGGTATCGACGTTGCCGCCGCTCAGTACGACGACAACGGTCTTGCCCGCAACGTCGATTTTTCCCGCCAGCACGGCGGCAAGCGGCACGGCGCCGCCCGGCTCCACCACCAGACGCAGGTGCTGATACGCGGCTTTCATTGCACGCCTGACCTCGTCGTCGGTGACGACAAGGCTGCCGGAAAGCAGGTCCAGGTTGATCGGAAAGGTCAGCTTGCCCGGCTTGACCACCTGCAGTGCGTCGCAGATCGACTTGGCGCCGGGCGCATTGCTTTCAGGCTGGCCGGATGCCAGCGATCGCGCCAGTTCGTCAAAGCCCGCTGGCTCACCGGCATACACAGCCGTTTCGGGCGACAGCGACTTGACGGCCGTCGCCACGCCAGCAACCAGACCGCCGCCGCTGGACGCCGCAATCACGATGTCCAGCGACGCGCCCATGTCGCGGGCTTGCTCGACGATTTCCAGGCCGACGGTGCCTTGTCCGGCCATGATGTGGGGGTCGTCATAGGGCGGGACGATCACTGCGCCGGTCCTGCCTGCGATTTCCGCGCCAATTGCTTCGCGGTCGTCCTTCTGGCGGTCGTACAGCACCACCTCCGCACCATTCGCGCGTGCGCCCTCAATCTTGGCGCGGGGCGCGTCGGCCGGCATGATGATCGACGCCGAAATGCCTAACGTGCGTGCCACCAACGACGTGGCCAGCGCATGGTTGCCGGATGAAAAGGCCACCACGCCTGCTCGCTTTTCTGCGTCGCTCAGTTGCAGCAACCGATTGACCGCGCCGCGGAACTTGAAGGCGCCGGCGTTCTGCAAGGACTCGGCCTTGATCAACACCCGCGCCCCCGTCAATGCATTGAGCGATGCGCTCTCCAGCAAGGGGGTACGCACGATGTGGGAACGAATGCGTTCGTGTGCCTGCTGCACGTCACCAAGCGTGATGGCAAAGGCGGATGTGGGATCTGCGGAATTCAAGGCTGCTCCAGGCTGAATGGGATTTTGCGCACCCATTACATCCCGGTCGTTTCATAACAACCAATCCTATCTTTGGATAGAAATCAATAAGGCTGTCTTATTGATCGCAGTTTTCCGAGGAGCGTGCACTTTCAGCGGGCGCACGAAGTCCGCAGTTATCAGGGAAACCACTAATACGTTGACGAGGTGAAAGAACTGCTAGAGGCGGGCTTTTCTTCGCCCACGCGGATTGCCAGCGGATGAAGCCCGCGCAATCTCGCCGGCAAGCTCGGACAACGCATCTTTCGTCTGTTGGTCACTGCCTGGCGCATAAGCCACGGCAAAGGACAGATCACGCAGTTGCATCTGCGCCCGCCGAACCTTCAACCGCCCCTGCGCCACTTCCTTCGCTACCGCCAACCGCGGGACGACGCATACGCCATAGCCATCCTCTGCCATGCGAACGATGGTGGACAGGGACCAGTTGGTGAAGATCCGAGGCGCGCCATGCTCGGGGGTGGTCAGCTCCCGATGAAGAAACGTATACGGGTAGGTTCGCTTGGGAAAAGTGATCAGAGGATGGCGCGCTACCTCGCTATTCGACAAAGGTTCTTTCCCCACTTTCAGCGAAGGCGCCGAAAGAAAGTTGAGTTCGTAGCTGCAAAGCGGCCTTTCAATCAGCACATCGTCATTCAATGGCCCGAGCAGGAAAGCCATGTCCAACTCACCCGACTTCAAGTCTTCGCGCAGGGTGGGCGTGATATCCACGACAAAATCGATGATCACGTTGGGATAGCGCTTGCGGCATTGCTCCAGGAACTCCACCAGCCAGGTATGAACGATGGTTTCGGCAACGCCCAGGCGAATGACTCCACTGATCGCCTGCTCTTCGGCTACCTTCATCATCATTTCCGAATGCAGCGCCATGAAACGCTCGGCGTACCCGTACAGGACGCGGCCCTTCGCGGTGAGCTTTACCGCGCGAGACGTCCGGTCCAACGCCTTGATACCCAGTTCCTTCTCCAACGCCGCAATGCGTTGTGAGACTGCAGGCTGAGTCGTGTGCAGTTTTGCCGCAGCTTTGTTGAAGCTGCTGAAGTTGACCACCCAGTAAAAGACCTCAAGGCTTTTGAAATTCATTTGGATTTTGCGTCAGCGGGAGAGTTCGGCGGCGCCGATTCGATGGCTATTGTGCAGCCTGCAATTCAACCGCAGGCGCACGGCTCGAATTTTATAATCCCGCTTGTCAGGCAGTTATTTCCCATGCCAATACCGCCCACCCCGCTCCCGCTGCCCCCAAACCTCCAACCCGCCGGGACCTGATTCCGCCATCACCGCCCCATGCTTGTCGCTCCGCCAGAACCTGCCGCCAGCCCGCATCCACCGCAGCTCCACCGCCCGCGCCGGATGCTTGAACCGATTCAGATGTCCCGCCTGCGCGATGACGTGCCTGGCCTGCGTGGCCGCCACCAATTCACGGCTGGACGATGACGCCGAACCATGATGCGGCGCCAGGACGACGTCCGCATCCGCCAGCCCCTGCTCGACCAGGGCCCGCTCTTGCGCCACGCCCACATCACCGGTCAGCAGCAGGGAATGGTCTTTACCCTCCACGCGCAGCACACAACTGTCGGCATTGCGGTCATCCGCCTTCGCGTTGCGTTCTGACGGCCCCGGATGCAGGAAAGTGAACACCACCCCATCCGCTTCCCATCGCAGTCCGCGTTCACAACGCACCATCTCATCAGGCAGTACCGGCCGCGCATTGCCCACGTCGGGCCACATGCGGGCGTCCCGCCGCACGTACGTCGGAAGATCGAAGGACGTAAAGCTTCGCGCCACCGGCACCGCCGCCAGCACGGCACGCGTGCCGCCAACATGATCCATATCCGCGTGCGACAGTACCAGCACGTCCAGCCGTCCGATCCCCCGGGACTGCAGGAATGGCGCGACCACCCGTTCGCCCGCATCGCTGCCGCCATAGCTGCGCGGCCCGGCGTCAAACAGCAGCGATTGATTGGCCGTCTCCACCAGGATCGCGCTGCCCTGCCCTACGTCCATCGCGCTCATGCGCCAGTAGCCGGGTTCGGGCTTGTCCGGCCGCCAGAACAGCAACGGCAACATGCAGACCCATCCCAGATGACGCCCCGGCCACCCGCGTGCCTGCAACGCCCACGCCATGCCCGCGACCGCCAGCAGCAGCCACATCCACCCAGCGGCCGCAACCGGCACGCTGGCCCAGCTTGCGTTGCCCACCCATGCCACGGGCACCATGGTGAGGTCGAAAGAGTCCAGTCCTGCCTGCCCTGCCCACGCCGCCAACGTCTCGGCACCCGGCAGGCACGACAGCGCCGCGCACAGCAACGCCAGCGGCGTCACGATAAAGGTCACAACGGGTATGGCCACGGCATTGGCCAAAGGCGAGCCCAGCGACACCTGATGCACCAGATATGCCAGCAACGGCATCAGCCCAATCGTCACCAGCAATTGCACGCGCACGGCCTGCCCCAGCCGCGTCGCGCAGCGCGCGCGCCAGCCGGCGTCGACATCAATCGGCGCGGCAGCGATGCGCAACAACACTGCCACCGCGCCGAACGACAACCAGAAGCCCGCTGCCATTGGCGCCCACGGGTCCAGCGCCACCACGGCTGCCGCTGCACACGCCAGCACACGACCGCCCGACAACGGCAGCCGAGACAACGCCGCCGCCAGCACCACCAGCAACATGAAGAACGTGCGGCGCGCCGGCACGCCCCACCCCGCAAGCAGGCAATACAACAGCGCAACCAACGCGGCCACCGCCCCGCCGGCGATGCGGGCCGGCATGCGCTCCGCCATTCCCACTCCGCGCCAGCGCAGACGTCGCCACAGCGCCGACGCGAGCAGACCGCCAATGCCCGCAATCGATGTCACATGCATGCCGCTGATCGACACAAGATGCGTGATGCCGCTGCGGTTGAATATCCGCCAGTCGTCGCGCGACACACCAGCCTGATCGCCAATTGCCAACGCAATCAGCACCGGCGCATAACGATGCGCGCCCAGCGCCGCACGCATGCCTTCGCGCACGTGATGCCGCGCACGTTCAATTGCGATGCCGGGCGACGCCCAAGGCCGGTCGTCCAGCAACACAGGCTGTCCACGCACGGTGCCGGTTGCCCGCACGCCGCTGGCAAACATGCGCCCTTCCGTGTCGGGTCCGGCCGGGTTGAGCAGGCCATGTGGTCTGCGCAGCACCAGCGCCATCCGCCAGACCTGCCCCGGCAGCACCTGCGGCACACGTTGGTTGGCGCCGGCGCCCGCCTGCCAGGTGACCTGGATCCGATTCGGGATGCCCGATCGTGCCGGCTCAGCCAGTTCGGCCAGAAAGCGCTGACGCTGCGCGTCGCCGTCCGGCAACGCCACCACGCGCAAGACTAGACGCGACACCTCGTTTTGGTGAACCTCCGCCAGCGCATCGTCAAGGCGATGCTGTGCTTGCAGCGCGGCATTCAGCACGCCCGCCAACAACCCCGCCATCACCGCTGCCCCGGTCGCCGCGAGGGGACGCGTTGCCCCCGACGTGAACCAGAGCGCCCCTGCACAACCGCATGCGAGGATCCACAGCGCGTACGCCGGCGGCAGGGTAGGCAGAATCTGCACCCACGCAGCGCCCGCCACGAATGCGAGACAAAATGATCGCCCGTTGATGTCGGCCTCCCGAAAGCTCACAGCCTAGGGGGACAGAAACGCAGCTGATCGCGCAGTGAACGCGTTTGTCCACCCCGGCTGACCGCAAGGCCTGCGCCGAGACCCTTACCCCGCTGATTGATCCGCAACCCCACCCAGGCACGCCACTTGCTGAGTCTCCAATTCCCAGGCGGCCTGCGCCGCCTGTTCCTTCCAAACCAAGGAGACCAACATGGCTGAACATGTAATCAAGGTGCTGAACAATCTGATCGAGACGTCGAAGAACGGCGAAAAGGGCTTTGCCGCGGCCGCTGAAGACGCCAAGGCGCCCGAGATGCAGGAGCTGTTCCGCAACCGTTCGCGCGACTGCGCGGCCGGCGCCACGGAGTTGCAAACCCTGGTGACGCAACTGGGCGGCGAGCCCGAGGACAGCGGCACGGTGGCCGGCGCCATGCATCGTGGCTGGACGAACATCAAGGCGGCGGTATCCAGCCGCACCGACCTGACGCTGCTCGAGGAATGCGAGAAAGGCGAGGACGTGGCCAAGGCGGACTACGAAAAGGCGCTTAAAGAAACGCTGCCTGACAACGTGCGCGCTGTTGTCGAACGCCAATATCAGGGCGTGCTGCGCAACCACGACCAGATCCGCGATCTGCGCAATCGTTTCCGCGCCGCGACGTAAGCACCTCAAGCTGCAATACGCGTTGTATTGAAACCGCCCGCCCGTCGCACCCTGCGCCGGGCGGGCGTTGTATTGCATGGCTTCGGCTGCGTAAGCATGCCGGACTAATAATGCGCCGGCGCATGACGCGCATTTTCTTCAATGCGACCGCAAACCCTAGTCACGCTGGCCACACGCGACCTGACGATTCCGGATGGGCCGACTGCTGCCGAACAAGGCTATCCGAAGCGCCGACGCGGACCTGCGCCTTCACCGCATCAGCTCGGCATAAACCTGCTTGAACAACGCAAAACGATCCTTCAGACCCACCAGCCCGCCATTGATCCGCCGTGTGATCCTGGCGAAATCCTCCAGGTCATCGTCATGCGTACGGTCGTCCGCCAACTCATTCAGCCCGCGAGACTGCCAATACCACCCGGCGCTCAGCGCAGCCCATCTCGGATCGGACAGTAACTCGGGCGTTTCAAGCAAATTGACACCCATGGCGTCGCCGGCCGAGTCGTAATTGCTGCGCCCCGTCAGCTGGATGATGCCCCTGCCCCGATACCGGAAGCCGTCGTTGCTTTGCGCATCGCCATTGCCCATCCGGTTCGCATACACCAGATTCGCCAGTCCTTGCGGATTGTTCACATACGGCATGGCCGACGCCTCATCGGGAAATCGCTTTGGCCACACCTTGGTCAACCGCGCGGCAGTTGAGTAATTGAGGTTTTCCTCGATCCGGTTGTACTGGCCCGACTCATACCCCGTTTGCGCCAGAAAGCTGGCGATGCGATCCGGCGTTTCGATTTCGTATTTCTGAAATGCGGGAGCCAATGCGTCGGCCCACGCAGCGGGGGCTTTGCAGTTGGGAAAGATGCGTTGGAGTTGTTCTGCACTCAGCATGGCGGTCACCTGCTTGCATAGGGAGTCATGGCGCCCCGCCGATATCGTCGCGTGTGCGTTCATCACGGCGATCAGAGGCGGGTCAATGATTGTGAACCAGGCGTAGCACCCGCCAATACCTCAAATTGAGTATGCAAAGCGATCCGGCACGAATTGGCCGCTTGACACCTCCCCGGTTCCGCCGGGAACATACGCCATCCACCCGGGGAGCTTCGCCAAGAAGCTGAGAATCCGTTGGTCTGCCATTGCCATGGCAGACGATGCACGGCGACCCGTCGAACCTGATCCAGATAACGCTGGCGTAGGGATGGTGCGTGTGCCTCCGCATGCGCGTCCCACGCCCCGAGACCGCCCGGCATGACGCATCCCGACCTGCATTCCCTCGCCCACCAGTCTCAGGACCTGCTCGCCGCCGTCCGCCGCGACGCGCCGCTGGTGCAGTGCCTGACCAATTTCGTCTCCATGAACTACGCGGCCAATGCGGTGCTCGCCATCGGCGCATCGCCCGCGATGGTGCACGCCGAAGAAGAGGCGCCCGAGTTCGCCCGTTTCGCCGGCGCGGTGGTCATCAACATCGGCACGCTGTCTTCGCCTTGGCTGCGCAGCATGCTGTTGACCGCGCAAGCCGCGGCAGAAGCCGGCACCCCCTGGGTCCTGGATCCCGTGGCGCATCACGCCACCGCCTTTCGCCGCGATGCCATCCAACAACT
The DNA here is from genome assembly GCF_059759315.1 of Achromobacter sp. GQ309. Lineage (NCBI taxonomy): Bacteria > Pseudomonadati > Pseudomonadota > Betaproteobacteria > Burkholderiales > Alcaligenaceae > Achromobacter > Achromobacter sp. GQ309. The sequence continues at coordinate 737,763 of NZ_JCAXDP010000001.1, read as the reverse complement.
GCTGGACCTTGAACCCGCCATCATCCGGGGCAACGCATCCGAGATCATCGCCTTGGCCGGCGGCCACAGCGCCGGCAAGGGCGTGGACGCCCGCGACGCCGTGGCGCAGGCCGAGCAGTCAGCCTACGACATCGCCGCGCGCCGCAAGACCGTGGTGGCGGTCACCGGCGAAGTCGATTACGTCACGGACGGCACGCGCGCGGTGCGCATTGCGGGCGGTTCGCCGCTGATGCCCCGCGTGACGGCCACCGGCTGCGCGCTCAGCGCCGTGGTCGGGGCCTTTGCCGCCGTATCGAAGGACGATCCCTATGTGGCGGCGGTGGCCGCCCTGTCGTGCTTTGGCATCGCGGGCGACCGCGCCGCGGTGCACGCCGACGGGCCGGGTTCTTTCGCCTGGCGGTTCCTGGATGCGCTGGCGGCGCTGGACGCGGATTGCCTGACTCGCGAATCCCCGCTTCGTTGATTTGACCCCGTGCATGTCACGGGTAGGTCACACACCGTCCCCAAAATTCCTCCCTTCAACACGGAGGAAAGACGGTGAAGCCAAACCTACGCAAGATCTTTGCAGTGACCGCCAGCTTTGCGCTGGTGGCCGGCCTGTCCGCCTGCGGCGGCGATGACGATGACGACGACACCACCGCGCCCGAGACCCCGCCGCAGGCCAGCGTGCCCCAAGGCACGACGCTGGACCTCGCGATCCTGGGCACGACCGACCTGCACGCCAATGTGCTGGGTTACGACTACTACAAGCTTGCCGAAGACAAGAGCTACGGCATGGACCGCACGGCCACGCTGATCGCCAACGCGCGCAAGCAGTATCCGAACACGCTGCTGCTGGACAACGGCGACACGGTGCAGGGCACGGCGCTGTCGGACTACCAGGCGCTGGTGTCGCCGGTGCAGTGTTCCGACATGATCGCGATCTACAAGCAGATGAAGCTGCTGTCGTACGACGCGGCCACGATGGGCAATCACGAGTTCAACTACGGCCTGCCCTATTTATCGCAGATCACCAATGTGGACTTCGGTCTGGCCGGCATCACCAAGGGCACGGCGCAGACCAACCCCGCGGGCGCCAAGGATTGCGCGGCGCCGGCGTTCCCGTTCGTGTCGGCCAACGTCGTCTCGGCGGCCTCCAAGCAGCCGATCTTCAAGCCTTATGTGCTGCTTGAAAAGACCTTCACCGCCACCGACAGCGCGGGCAAGTCCATCGACGTGCCGATCAAGGTGGGCGTGATCGGCTTCGCCCCGCCGCCGATCATGCAGTGGGACAAGGCGAATCTGGAAGGCCACGTGGAAGTCACGGGCTGGAAGGAGACCGCGGCGCGCTACGTGCCGGAAATGAAGGCTGCGGGCGCGGACCTGGTGGTGGCGCTGGCGCACGGCGGCATCGACCTGGCCACGCCCTACAGCCCGGACATGGAAAACGGCGCGGGCTATCTGAGCCAGGTGCCCGGCATCGACGCGCTCATCACGGGCCACCAGCATCTGCTGTTCCCCGACACGAACGAGAAATCGCAGTTCGCGGGGCAACCCGGTGTCGAGCTGGCAAAGGGCCTGATCAATGGCGTGCCGACCGTGCAGGCCGGCCAGTGGGGCAACAACCTCGGCCAGATCACGCTGAAGCTCGCGTATGACCAAGGCTGGAAGGTGCAAAAGGAGGCGACGCAGGTGCAGCGCATCTCCACGCGCCTGACCGCGCAAAGCGGATCCACGCCGGCGACCTACGTGGCGCCCGACGCGGCCGCACAGCAGCTGGTTCAAGCCGAGCACGCCGCGACGATCGACTACGTGAAGACGCCGATCGGCCAGAGCCAGTTCGACATGGCCACGTACTACGCGTTGGCCGGCGACGTGTCCGCGCTGCAGATCGTCAACATGGCGCAGATCGATTACCTGACGGACTACATCGCCAAGAACAGCCCGTCGTACGCGGGCCTGCCGATCCTGTCGGCCGCCGCGCCGTTCAAGGGCGGGCGCAACGGTCCCGGCGACTTCACGTATGTGAAGCAAGGCAACGTCGCGATCAACAACGCGGCCGACCTGTACCTGTACCCCAACACGCTGCAAGTCGTGCGGGTCAGCGGCGACATCGTGCGCCAATGGCTGGAAAAGACGGCCGAGCAGTTCAAGCAGATCGACCCCGCACAGGTCGCGCCGCAGGATCTGATCGACACCGGCTTTCCGACGTTCAACTTCGACGTGCTGTATGCGGCCGGCAATGCGCTGCAGTATGAAATCGACGTGACCAAGCCGAAGGGCTCGCGCATCACGGCGCTGACGTACAACGGCGCACCGCTGGATCTGAATGCGCAATTCCTGGTGGTGACCAACAACTACCGCGCCAGCGGTGGCGGCGACTTCCCCGGTCTGGCCGGTGGCAAGGGCGACATCGTGCTGCAGGCGCCGGACGCCAGCCGCGACGTGTTGATCAGCTACATCAAGAAGAACCCCACGCTCGACCTGGCCACCTACGGCCTGGACCGCAGCTGGCGTTTCGCGCAGGTCAGTTCGCTGGCCGGACCGGTGGTGTTTTCGTCGGTGCCGGGCACGCTGGCGATGGCCACGGCGCATGATGTGACCAACGTGTCGGTGTTTGATGCCACGCCTGATCCCGTGACGCAGCTGTCGCGTTACGCGATCGATCTGACGCAGTAAGCGGTTCGATCCGGCGGGCGCCCTGCAGTGGGACGCCCCGCCTCAGCGGTAGTACACGCAGATGCGCTTGCCGCCGATCTCGTGCACGTCGATCGGCAGTTCGTACAGATCGCTCAGCACGTCGGGCCGGATCAATTCCGCCGGCGTGCCGTGCCGGGCGATCCGCCCCTGCCGCATTGCCACGATGCGGTCCGCGTAGCTGGACGCAAAGTTGATGTCGTGCAGCACCAGCACCACCGTCTTGCCCAGTTCATCAGCCGCGCGCCGCAAGGTGCCCATCATGGCGACGGCATGCTTCATGTCCAGGCTGTTCAAGGGCTCGTCCAGCAGCACGTAGCGCGTGTCCTGGCACAGCACCATCGCCACGAACGCGCGCTGGCGCTGGCCGCCGGACATCTCGTCCAGATAGCGGTCCGCCAGCGGCTCCAGATTCAGGTACGCAATGGCCTGATCGATGTGGACCTTGTCATCCATCGTCAGCCGCCCGCCCGTGTGGGGGTAGCGGCCGAACGCCACCAGGTCTTTCACCGTCAGCCGCAGCGGCAGGTGGTTGTCCTGGCGCAGGATGGCCAGGCGCCGCGCCAGTTCCCGGCTGTCGGCGCGCGTGACGTCCAGGCCTTCCACCAGCACGCGGCCCGCGCTCATCGGCAGCAGCCGGCTCACCATGGACAGCAATGTCGACTTGCCCGCCCCGTTCGGCCCGATGATGGCGGTGACGCCGCCGGCCGGCAGGTCCAGGCTGACATCGTCGATCACGACGGTGTCGCCGTACTGCTTGCTGACGTTCTGGATTTCTATCATCGGCGCCCCCTGCGCAAGATCAGGACGAGAAACATCACGCCGCCCACGAATTCAATCACCACGCTGACCGTGGTGTTCAGCCCCAACACGCGCTCCAACAGCGTCTGGCCGCCTACCAGGAAGATGACGCTGAGCAGCGTCGCGGCCGGCACCGTGTACCGATGCCTGTCCGATCCCATGGCTTGGTACGCCAGGTTGCTGACCAGCAGACCAAAGAACGTCACGGGACCGACCAGCGCCGTCGAGACGGACACCAGCACCGCGATCGCCGCCAGGGTCACCATCAGCGTGCGGCGATAGTTCACGCCCAGGTTCAATGCCATATCGCGCCCCAGCGCCAGCACGTCGTAGCGCCGTCGCATGCGCCAGACGAAAAGCGACGCGGCGCAAACCGCCCCGAAAGCGATTGGCAGCAACTCCACGCGCACCGAATTGAAACTGGCGAACATGCGGTCCTGCAGCACCAGGAATTCATTCGGATCGATCAACCGCACGACGAAACTCGACAGGCTGCGAAACAGCAGTCCGAAGATGATGCCCACCAGCATCATCAAATGCAGGCTGCGCACGGCGTCGGAGAACAGCCAGCGGAACAGCAGGCACGCGAACGCCGTCATCGCGCACACTTCCAGCAGGAATGCGGCGACAGGATGATTGGCAGTCGCCGCCGCCTGCCCGAAGCCGAACACCACTACGGCCTGGATCAACAGGTATAGGGCGTCGAAGCCCATGATGGCGGGCGTAAGGATGCGGTTATGCGTGATGGTCTGAAACAGCACGGACGACACCGCCACCGCATACGCCACCAGCAGCATGGCCAGCAGCTTGCCGCCGCGGAAGGGAATGACGAACGACCAATGGCCATTTGCGCCCAGCGTCATGAAGGCAACGATGCAGAGCAGCGCACCGGCGCCCAGCGCGGTAAGACGCCATGTCTGCGGCGGGCGCGGGGCTATGCGGGAAGTCGAGGCGATTTCAGCCAAGGCGGTTCCTCCGCGTGCGCAGCAGCCACAGGAACAGGATGCTGCCCAGCACGCCCACCACCGTCCCGATGGGAATCTCGTAGGGGTGGATGACCAGCCGGCCGATGATGTCGCAGGCCAGCACGAACACGCCGCCCAGCAATGCCACCCAAGGAATGGCGCGTCGCATGTTGTCGCCCAGCAACAGGCTGACGGCATTGGGCACGATGAGGCCCAGGAACGGAATGCTGCCGGCCGTCACCACTACCACGGCCGAGATGGCGGAAACGATCAACAGGCCGACCAGCGTCAGCCGCGCATGGTTCAGTCCCAGGTTGGACGCGAACTCGCGGCCCATGCCCGCCACCGTATAACGGTCGGCGGCGGCATACGCAGCGCACGCCAGCGCAAAGCCGATCCACAGCAGTTCATATCTGCCACGCAGCACGCCGGAGAAGTCGCCGGTGGTCCACGCATGCAGGGACTGCAACAGGTCGAAGCGGTACGCCATGAAGGTGGTGACCGCCTGGATCACGCCGCCCAGGATCAATCCGATCAGCGGCACGATGAAGGGCGTGCGCAGCGGCACGCGGCGCAATAGCGTCAGAAACAGCAAGGTGCCCGCCAGCGCAAAACCCGTGGCCGTCAGCATCTTGCCGATGACGGACGTATCGGGCGCCAGCAAGGTGACGACCAGGATGCCGAGAGTGGCGGATTCGACGGTGCCGGCCGTCGTGGGCTCAACAAACCGGTTGCGCACCAGCATCTGCATGATGAGACCGGCGACGGCCAGCGCAGTGCCTGCCAGCAGCAGCGCAAGGGTGCGCGGGACGCGGCTGACCAGCAGCAGCCGCCACGCGCGCTCGCCCTCTTCGCCGCCGTTCCATAGCGCGGCCCAATGCATCTGGCCCGCGCCCAGGCTGATGCTGGCCACGCACAACAGCAGCAACACCACCACCACGGCCGTCAGGCCACCCCACCCGCTGATTGCGCGCCGCCAGTTCACCGGCAGCCCTTCCCGTCTTGCATGCTGCTTACTTTCCTTGCGACAGCGCCGCGGCGATCTGATCCACGTTCTGCTGCATGGCCGTCAGGCCCGCGCTGCCGAGCAGATACCAGTTGAAGCCGTTCAGGTAGACCACGCGCTGGTTCTTCCACGCCTTGGTCGGACGCACCAGTTCGTTGTCCAGCATGCGCTGCGCCGACACGCCTTCGCGGCCGATGGCGGCGTCGCGGTCAATCACGAACAGCCAGTCCGGATCGGTCTGGGCAATGAACTCGAACGAAATCGCCTGGCCGTGGTTGGACACGTTCAGGCCCGTCGCGGCGGGCTTGACGCCGAACGCGTCGTGGATCACGCCAAAGCGCGAGCCCGGACCGTAGGCGCTCATCTTGCCGCCGGTCGTCAGCACGATCAACGCGGTGCCCGCGTTGGCGGCCTTGCCTTTCAGCGACGCGATCGACGCGTCCAGCGCAGCCAGCTTTTCCTTGGCCTCGCCCTCTTTGCCATAAAGCGCAGCCAGCGTTTCGGTGTTGCGCCGGACGCTGCCCACCAGGTCCTTGGCATCGACCGTCAGGTCGACGGTGGGCGCGATCTTGGATAGCTCGTCATACTTGGGCGCCGAGCGGCCGGCCACAAAGATCACCTGCGGCGCGGCGGCGTGGATGACCTCGTAGTTGGGCTCGAACATCGTGCCCGCCTTCAGGTATCGCTTGTCGGCGAACTGGCTCAGTTGCGGCGGCAGCTTGGCGGCGCTGGGCACGCCCACCGGGTCCACGCCGAGCGTGTGCAGCGTGTCCAGCACGGCCAGATCCAGCACGATCGTCTTGGACGGATTGGCCGGCACCGCGGTTTCGCCGCGGGCGTGCTTGACCGGCGTGGTGGACTGCGCGGCGCACACGGCTGCCGCAGCGCTCAAGGCCAGTGCCACACCGGCCCGGGTTGCCCAGCGGCGGGCGGCGCCCGCCTGTTTTCCATTGTTCATGCAAACCTCTCTGTGGTGGGACGCCAAAGGCGCCCCGTCGAAACTCAGAACTTCACGCCCACGCCCAACCAGTAACGGCGGCCGTCTTCAACGTAGCCGAAGTCGTCATAGGCGACCTGCTTGTCGAACAGGTTGTAGATGCCGGCATACACCGACACGGTCTTGTTGACTGCGTACGAACCGCCCAGGTCCACGAACGTGTACGACGGCGCGACCAGCGCGTCCGACGACGGGCCCGTGGTCGGCTGGCTTTCGCGGCCGCGGAAGTTCACGCGGGCCCACGCCTGCAATGCGTCGGACGGCTGCCAATTCACCGTGGTCGTGAACAGGTGCTTAGGCAACTGGTTCAGCGGCTCGCCCTTGTACTGACCGGACTTCTGCTCGGACTTCGTGAAGGTGTAGCTGCTGGTCATCGACCAGTCCGCCGCCAGCGGCAGCTTCAGGCTGGCTTCCACGCCGCGCGACACCGCCTTGTCCACGTTCATATACGTAGTCGGATCGGAACCAAACTGGTTGGGACCGTCCGTGCACTGCGACAAGGGGCAAGCCACGCGGGTGATCTTGTCCTTGAAGTCGTTGTTGAACAGCGTGACGCCGGCGCTCATGCCTTCGCCGTCGTCATACAGCAGGCCGATTTCCTGGGTCACCGACTTTTCGGGCGTCAGGTCCGGGTTGCCGTACATGTTGCCGCCGCGGCTGGTCTGGCCCCAGCCGGCCACGGTCTGGCGCAGGTCCGGCGCGCGGAAGCCGGTGGACACGCCGCCCTTCAGGGTCCAGCGTTCGGCCATGTGCCACACGCCGTACAGGCGGGGGCTGAAGTGGCTGCCGAAATTCTCGTCCTCATCCATGCGCAGGCCCGTCGTGACGGCAAAGCTTTCGGTCAGGCGCCATTCGTCTTCGGCGAACAGTGCCCACTGATAGCGGTCCACCTTGCTCGGGCCGTTGGGCAACTGGTTGCCATTCTGGTCATGCAGACGCTGGCTGAGGTAGCTGCCGCCCAGCGTCAGCATGTGCGAACCCAGCGGCAACGACCAGCTGGTCTGCAGATCCACGTTCTTGATCTTCATCTGGCGCGAACGGTTGTCGAACTCTTCCTGCTGCACGTAGCTGTCGGACACGCCCCAGCCCCAGCGGCCGGTATGCGACAACGCCCACTTGCTGCTGCGGTAATCGGTTTCGGACGACGCCGGGCAGCCCGTGCGCGGGCACGCCGTGCCGGGCGGCAGCGGCTCGACCGTCTTGCCCAGGGTGTCCTGGAACTTCTGGCGCATCGTGGTCGCTTCCAGCACGATGTCGTGATCGCGGTTGGGCGTAAGCGCCAGCTTTGCGGTCACGCTTTCGGCGTTGCGCTTGCGGTAGCCGTTGTAGATGTTGTCTTCGTCGCGCTGCGTGGCCTGGCCGTAGATCTGCAAACCCAGCAGGTCGTTCTTGATCGGCCCGGCCAGGTAGAAGTTGCCCTGGTAGATGTCGCCTGACCTGCTGCTCTCCTGGATCGTCGTATCCATGCGGATTTCGCCGTGCCATTCGTCGGGCACCTTGCGCGTGATGATGTTGATCACCCCGCCCATGGCGTCCGACCCGTACAGCGACGACATCGGACCACGCACCACTTCAATGCGCTCGATGGCCGACAGCGGCGGCGTCCAGCCGCCCTCCACGCCCGTCGAGTCCGAGTTGGTGCGGGTTTCGCGCGAGCTCTGGCGCTTGCCGTCGATCAGGATCAGCGTGTACTTCGGCCCCATGCCGCGCAGGCTGATGTCCTGGCGATCGCCACCGCCCGTGACGATGACACCCGGCACTTCCACCAGCGCGTCGTTCAAGTCGCGGTAGAACTTCTTGTCCAGATCTTCACGGGTGATGACGCTGATCGAGGCCGGCGCATCCTGAATGCGTTGCTCGAAACCGCTGGCCGTCACGACCACCGTGTCCATCGTCGTGGTGGCGTCCGCGGCCTGCGCCCAGACGGCGGACGGCCCCAGGCCGAAACCCGCGGCGCACAAGGCGGCGGCCAGTTGCGTGCGCGACGCGGTGATGCGCTGGCCGGCGGCCAGATCTTTCCTGCTCATGATTCCAACTTCTCCCGTCCCCGGTTTGCACTGCGCCCCACGCGCCGCACTACCCGGCTCCCACTTATTAATGAAAACCATTCTCATATTAGAATTGGGGCTTGCAGCACGCCGCAACACGCTTTCCGCAACTTTTATCTTCTTTGCACTTCTTGACACTCCGGCGCGCAGCGTTCGGCCAAACTGCCGGATGCTCGACGCCCAACACGCATGCCTTTCACTCATTCAGCGGTGGCGCGCCGCATCCTGCTGATCGACGACGACGTCGAGCTGGCGCAGATGCTGCGCGAATACCTGGAACCCCATCAATGCCAGCTGACGCTGGCGCATACCGGCTCGCAAGGCTTGTCCTTGCTGGCGCAGGACGATTTCGACCTGGTGCTGCTTGATCTGATGCTGCCCGACGGCAATGGGCTGGACCTGCTCAAGCACTATCGCCAGCGCTCTCGCCGCCCGGTCATCATGTTCACCGCGCACGGCGGCGAGACCGACCGCGTGCTGGGTCTGGAGTTCGGCGCCGACGATTACCTGGCCAAGCCCTTCAGTCCGCGTGAACTCAAGGCGCGCGTCACGGCCGTGCTGCGCCGCTTTGAAGAAACGCCCGTCCCCGCCAGTCCGTCGCTGAGCCTGGGCGCCCTGTCGCTGGACCCGGCCACCGGCCGCGCGCGCATGGGCGCCGACGAAGTCATGCTGACCGGCGCCGAACAGCGCATCCTGGAAATCCTGATGCGCACGCCCGGCCAGGTGATTGCGCGCGACCAGATCGGCCTGTACGCGCTGGGCCGCGCCCCGGACCGCTACGACCGCAGCATTGACACGCACATCAGCAGCCTGCGCAAGAAGCTGCGCCTGGATCAACACGCCGACACGCTGTCCATCCGCAATCTGCGCGGCTTGGGCTACGTGCTGGCGGGCGCTGCGTGATGACGTTGCTGCCCGCCCGTTCGCTCTTCTGGCGCGCGTTCCTGACGTTCTGGGGCGCCATGGCGGTCATCCTGGTCTGCGGCATGGTGCTGACGGCGTCGGTGGCCTGGTACCGCTTCAATTCGCTGGATGGCCTGAATCCCGGCAACCTCACGCGCGACGCCGCGCAGGTCGCGCGCACGCAGGGCGCAGAAGGCCTGGAACGTTGGGTCCGCGCCATGGACGACAACTATTCGGCACTGAAGATCTACGTCCTGGACGCGCAGGACCAGGAGATCCTGGGCCGGCGCCTGCCCACGCGTCTGTATGACTGGCTGGTGGCATACCGCGCCGCGCCTGACCGGTCGCCGCAGTCCGACTATGTGCCGGCGGATCCCGCAGGTGAACGCGTGTCGTGGTGGGAGCCGCAGATCCTGATCCTGCCGGACGGCTCCGAACTGCTGATGTTGTTCCTGCCGTTCGACTCGTCGCGCTGGGAGGTGCTGGCGCTGTCACCCGTTGCGCTGGCGCTGCTGCTGTTCGCGCTGGCGGTGACTGCGCCCTTCTGCTGGGCATTGACGCGCCACATCACCGCGCCGCTGGCGCAATTGCGCGAGACCACGCACGTCCTGGCGGCTGGGCAACTGGATACACAAACACCGCCGAAGCTCGCCACGCGCCAGGACGAACTTGGCCTGCTGGCGCGCGACTTCGACGCGATGGCCGTGCGCCTGAAAGCGCTGGTCGATACGCGCGAACAACTGCTGCACAACGTGGCGCATGAACTCCGGTCACCGCTTGCGCGCCTGCGCCTGGCTTCCGAACTGGCGCGGCGCAACGACGAACGCCGGGATCTGCAGCTTGACCGCATCGAACGCGAATGCGAGCGGCTGGACGCCCTGGTGGGCAACACGCTGCGGCTCGCCCGCGTGGGTGCGTTGCCCGTGCCGACGGATCCGCTGAATCTGTCGGACGTGGTGGCCGGCGTCGTGGATGATGCGCGCTATGAGGCCGAGGGGCGGCATCTGCAGATCGATTGGGACACGCCCGCGCCGATCCTCATCGCTGGCGACCGCGCCAGCCTGGCCAGCGCCATCGAGAACGTGCTGCGCAACGCCCTGCGCTTTGCGCCTGCGCACAGCGTCATCCGTGTGCGGCTTCTGACGAGCGCCAGCGAAGCCAGCCTGGAGATCGAAGACCGCGGCCCGGGCGTCGCCACGCAGGAGCTGGCGTCGCTTTTCGAGCCGTTCTATCGCGCGGGCTCTGCCAGCGCCGCCAACACGCCAGGCGGCGGCGCGGGACTGGGTCTATCCATCGCGCAGGCCGCGATCGCCGCGCACAAAGGATCGATATCGGCCCGCAACGTCGCCCCGCATGGCTTGAGCGTGCGCATGGACCTGCCGCTGCTATCGGCCACCTCGGCGCGCCCTGCTGTGGGGTGACATCACGAACGGCGTGCCGCATCAGAACTTGATGACGGTGTTCCCATAACCCGAACTCAATGCCACGAATTCCGACGGGTCAATCCGCGTCGGCCAGTATCGCTGCCGGCAACCTCGGCAACACCCGCATCGCGTTCGCGGTGGTGGCGTGCGCCACCTGCGCCGGCGTGATGCCGCGCAGCTCCGCCAGGACTTGCGCGATCCGCGCCAATTCGCCGGGACGATTGCGCCGATCGGGCTCATGCAGCCAGGCGGGCGGAATGTCCGGCGCGTCGGTCTCCAGCACCAGATGCTCCAGCCCCACGTCCACCGCGTGACGGCGAATCTGCAGCGCCCGCTCGAACGTCATCGCGCCGCCCATCCCCAGCGCAAAACCGTGATCGATGAAAGCCTGCGCCTGCTGCGCGCTGCCATTGAACGCATGCGCGATGCCGCCGATACGCGGATGGCGGCGCAGGTACTTCAGCAGGATGTCCTGGGATTTGCGCACGTGCAGCAGCACGGGCAGGCCGAACTCCACGGCCATGTCCAGTTGCGCAGCGTAGAACCGTTCCTGACGTTCGCGCGGCGGGCCGGACGCGATCTCCGGCACGAAGAAGTCCAGCCCGATTTCGCCGATGGCGACAAAGCGCGGATCGCCCAGGGATTCCTTGATGGTCTGTCGAAGCACGTCCAGATCGCCGTCCTCGGCGCGCGCGACGTACAGCGGGTGGATGCCCAGCGCATACGCGCCGCCGGCGATGCTGGCGGCCAGGTCGCGCACGACCGCGAAATTGGCGCGCTCGATGGCAGGGATCACGATGGCCTGGACGTCCGCATGGGCGGCGTGGTCCGCGACCTCGGTGCGATCGGCATCGAATTCAGCGGCGTCCAGATGGCAATGGGTGTCGATGAGCATGGGCGAGTCCTCCTTATGCGGATTATCCGCCCCGCGGCCGTCGCGCGGACCCGCGCGGACGGCTTTCGCTGCGGACCGGGCTAGCCTGACACCAGGCGGCCGTTTTCCATCAGCAACTGACGGTCGGCGCGGGCGGCAAGCTCGGGATCGTGGGTGACGATCGCAAATGCCGTGCCCGACTCCTGGTTCACCCGCGTCAGCAGTTCGAACATGTTGTGGGCAGTGTGCCGGTCCAGGTTGCCCGTGGGCTCGTCCGCCAGCACGCACACCGGCCGCGTCACCAGCGCGCGCGCCAGCGCCACGCGCTGCCGTTCGCCGCCGGACAACTGGCCGGGAAAGTGCCCTTCCCGGGCGGAAAGGCCGACCAATCCGAGCACTTTTCGTGCCGCCTCGCGGGCCTTGTCGCGGTTCTCGCGGCGCACGATCAGCGGCATCGCCACGTTGTCCAGCGCCGAAAACTCGGCCAGCAGGTGGTGGAACTGGTAGACGAAGCCCAGGCTGCGGTTGCGCACCGCGCTTTTCTTGGACTCGGACAGCCCGATGCCCACCTGGCCGTCAACCGATACCGAGCCGCTGGTCGGGACGTCGAGCAGCCCCAGAATGTGCAGCAAAGTGCTTTTGCCGGACCCCGACGCGCCCACGATGGCGACCATCTCGCCGCGCGCGACGGACAGGCTGACATTGCTGAGCACTTCGATCCGGGCGGGGCCTTCGTCATAGACCTTGACGATGTTTTCGGCCTGCAGCGCCGGCGTCGTGCCGGACTGCGGTTTCTGCGTCGGGGTATCAATCATGGCGCAGCACCTGTGCGGGTTGCAGGCGCGAGGCGCGCCAGCTCGGATACAAGGTCGCCAGCAGCGACAGCACCAGCGAGGTCACGCCGATGGTGACGATGTCGCCCACTTGCGGATCGGACGGCAGCGCGCTGATGAAGTAGATTTCGCGCGGCAGGAAATGCACGCCCAGCATGCGTTCGATGAACGGCACGATCACGTCCACGTTGTACGCAATGGCGATGCCGCCGGCCACGCCCAGCAAGGTGCCGATCACGCCGATCAGCGCACCTTGCACCAGGAAGATGCGGGCCACTTCGCCGGGACCCGCGCCCAGCGTGCGCAGGATGGCGATGTCGGATTGCTTGTCCTTGACGGCCATGACCAGCGAGGACAGCAGGTTGAACGCCGCCACGGCCACGATCAGCGCCAGGATCAGGAACATCATGCGCTTTTCGGTCTGGACCGCGGCGAACCACGTGCGGTTGTTGCGCGACCAGTCGCTGGCCATGACATACGGCGGCAGGACGTTGCGCAGTTCGGCCGCCACTTCGGGGGCTTTCTGCATGTCGGCAATGCGCAGACGCACGCCGGCGGTGCCGCTTTCGCGGAAGACGCGCGCCGCATCTTCGTTGTCCACGAACGCCAGCGAAGAATCGTATTCGTAGTGGCCCGACGAGAACACGCCCACCACGGTGAACTGGCGCATGCGCGGGGCAAACCCGGCCGGGCTGATCGAGCCCTGCGGCGCCATCATCAGCAGCGTGTCGCCGACCTTGACGCCCATGCCGTCGGCCAGCTCGTTGCCCAGCACGACGCCGAAGCCGCCGGGTTTCAGGTCGGTCAGCTTGCCCGACACCATCTGGCGCGGCAGGTCCGACACGTTGCCCTCGGTGGCGGGGTCGATGCCCCGCACCTGCACGCCACGCAACGCCTGCCCCCGGACCAGCATGCCCTGCGCTGCCACGAAGGGCGCGCCGGCCTTGACCTCGGGATTGCGCTCGGCGGCGGTGGCGAACTGCTGCCACTGCTCAAGCACCCGTTCGGGCGATGCGCCGGGAAGATAGAGTTCGATGTGCGGCAGCACCGACAACATGCGGTCGCGCACTTCTTTCTGGAACCCGTTCATCACGGACAGCACCACGATCAGGGCGGCGACGCCCAGCGCGATGCCCGCCATGGAACTGGCGGCGATGAAGGAGATGAAGCGATCGCGGCGGCCGCGTCGCTGGCGGATCCGGGCAAGCCCCGCATAGCGGGCGCCGATCCATAGTTCGTAGGGTATTTTCAGCACGTGCGCATTATTGCATTAACCGCCCGTAAATCGCCCCGCGGATGTGCGGATCCTAGACCAGGCGTGACAACGTATGGCAGTTGGCCGCGGCGCTAAGTTCCCCATCCCGGCGCGGACTACAATCGCCGCCATGCTGATCGTCATTCCGGGCGCCTTGCCCGCCCTTCCCGTCGCCGCCGAACTGGCCAAGCTTCTGCCCGAGCGCGCGCCCACCCTGCACGGCTGGCTACAGGCTGCGACCGCTCGTCCCCAGGCCTACGACCTGCGCGCCCACGGTTGCACCGCCTTCGAATCGTGGCAGCTGGAGCGCGCCGGGTATGCGCCCGAACCTGGCCTGCTGCAAAGCGCCGGGCTCGGCCCGCTGCTGGCCGGGCAACAATCCCACACACTGGCTGACGAACCCGTCTGGCTATGCGAACTGGTCCATCTTGCGCTGGGCGCGGATCAGGCGTCGCTGCTGGATCCGGATTCGATGGACCTGACCGAATCGGAAACGGCCGCCCTGCTCGACACTGCGCGCCCTATCTTCGAAGGCACCGGATTCTCGGTCGAGCCGCTGTCGCCGCAGCGCTGGCGCCTGCGCCTGCCGGCGGACCTGCGCCCCCAGACCGCCAGTCCGTTGGCCGTAGCCGGAAAGCGCCTGAACGACTGGTGGCGCCAGGATGCCGAAACGCGCCCGTGGCGGCGCCTGCTGAACGAAATCCAGATGGCGTGGCACGAACACCCGGTCAACGACGTCCGGGCCGCCCGCGGCCTGCCGCCCGTCAACGCGCTGTGGCTGTATGGCGGCGGCACGCCCTGGACGGCGGCGCCCGCCGGCCCGGCGCAAGTCTTGACGCAACTGGACGCGCCGCAACGCGCCGGCGACTGGGCCGCGTGGCTCGACGCGCTGACCGAACTCGATGCGCAGCATCTGCGTCCGCTGGCCGCCGCCAAAGGCCTGCCCGCCACGCCGGTGCAACTGCTGCTGCTGGGCGATGACCGCAAGGCCGCCCTTGACCTGAAACCGCGCGGGGGGCTGCTTGGCTTGCTGCCCGCGCCCAAGAAGAACTGGAGCGCCTGGTGGTCTCACCCCGCTTAACCATCCGTCCGGCCGACCTGGCCGCCTGCCACGTCCTCGAATCCTCCGGCATCCACCCCCTGCTGGCCCGCCTGTGGGCCGCGCGCGGCGTGACGCATCCGGACCAGACCCGCCTCGCCTGGCCGTCCTTGCTGCCGCCGGCTGGATTGACCCATTCGGCCCACGCGGCCGCCGTCCTGGCCGACGCCATCCAGGCCGGCAAAAAGCTGCTGATCGTGGCCGACTACGATTGCGACGGCGCCACCGCCTGCGCCGTCGGCCTGCGCGCGCTGTCCGCAATGGGCGCCGACGTCGACTTCCTGGTGCCTAATCGTTTCGAGACCGGGTACGGCCTTTCCCCGGCCGTGGTCGAACTGGCCTGCCGCCACCGCGCGGGCAAGCCCGACATCATCATCACGGTCGACAACGGCATCGCCAGCGTCGACGGCGTGGCCGCGGCCAATGACGCCGGCATCGGCGTGGTCATCACCGACCACCACCTGCCCGGCGACACCCTGCCGGACGCGCTGGCCATCGTGAACCCCAACCAGCCCGGCTGCGGCTTTCCGTCCAAGAACCTGGCCGGCGTGGGCGTCATCTTCTACATGATGCTGGCGCTTCGCGCCGAACTGCGCCGCCGCGGCGTCTACGCGCCGGACGGCGGACCGCGCCTGGACGCGCTGTCCGACCTGGTTGCGCTGGGCACGGTGGCTGACGTCGTCAAACTGGACGCCAACAATCGCCTCCTGGTCACGCAGGGCCTGCAGCGCATGCGCAGCGGCCGTCTGCAACCTGGGCTGCGCGCGCTCTTTGCCGTCGCCGGCCGCGAGCCGCGCAGCGCCAATGGCTTCGACCTGGGCTTTGCGCTCGGACCGCGCATCAACGCCGCGGGCCGCCTGGCGGACATGAGCCTGGGCATCGCCTGCCTGACCACGGACGACGAGGCGCAGGCGCTGGAAATGGCGCGCGAGCTGGACAACATCAACCGCGAACGCCGCACGATCGAAGCCGAGATGCGCGAGCAGGCGCTGGCCGCCATGGAAGCGCCCGATGCCACCGCCGGCGCCACCGTCTGCGTGTTCGACCCGGGCTGGCACCAGGGCGTCGTGGGGCTGGTCGCCTCACGCCTGAAAGAGAAATTCTGGCGCCCCACCCTCGCCTTCGCGCCGGCCGGCGACGACGAGATTCGCGGCTCCGGCCGTTCGATCCCGGACGTGCACCTGCGCGATGCGCTGGACCTCGTGTCCAAGCGCCATCCCAACCTGATCCGCAAGTTCGGCGGCCACGCCATGGCGGCCGGCCTGACGCTGGGCAAGTCCGATTTCCCGGCCTTCGCCCCCGCCTTCGACGCCGCCGTGCGCGAGTTGACCGGACGCGATTCCTTCGAGCCCGTCATCGAAACCGACGGCTCGCTGGAAACCGGCTACGCCAACGCCGACGTGGCCGGGATGCTGCAACAGCAGGTCTGGGGCGCAGGCTTTGCCGCCCCCCTGTTCCTGGACGAGTTTGTCGTGCGCAACCAGCGTCTGGTCGGCGAAAAGCACCTGAAGCTGTCCCTGGAACGCGGCCACCAACGTTTCGACGCCATCTGGTTCGGCCACGACCAGTCCCTGCCGGAACGCATCCAGGCGGCGTACCGCCTGGAACAGAACGTGTGGAACGGGATGGTGTCGGTGCAGCTGGTGATCGAACACGCCGGATAATGCGCGACGGTGTCTGACGCCCATAAGACACCGTCCGCCAGCGGTCTTATTTGTTCACCAGCTTCGCCGGCTGCGCCAGCGCCACCAGCGCACCCACCACCAGGCAGCCGGCCAGCATGTACAGCCCGGTGTTCGTCGTCCCGGTCATATCCTTCAGCCAGCCCACCAGATACGGGCTGACAAAGCCGGCCAGGTTCCCCACCGAATTGATCAGCGCGATCCCCGCGGCGGCGGCCGTGCCGCCCAGGAGCGCCGTCGGCAGGCTCCAGAACAGCGGCAGCACCGTGCAGATGCCGATGTTGGCCACCGTCAGCGCCAGAATCGCCAGCACGGTGTTACCGCTCCACACCGCCGACAGGAACAGCCCCACCGCGCCGAACAGCGCAGGCAAGGCCACGTGCCAGCGGCGCTCGCGCTGCCGGTCGGAATTGCGCGAGATCAGGATCATGCCGATCACGGCGAACAGGTTGGGCACCGCCGTCAGCAGGCCAATCGCCAGCGGGCTCTGCACCCCGGTGTTCTTGATGAGGCTCGGCATCCAGAACCCCACGCCGTACAGGCCCATCACGAACGAAAAATAGATCAGCGCCATCGCCCACACGCGCGGCTTGGTCAGCGCGGCGCGGATCGGCGGATCCTCTTTCTGCTGCTCCTCGGCCGCGATATTGCGGATCAGCACGGCCTTTTCATTGGCCGTCAGCCACTTGGCCTTGTTGATGCGGTCGTCCAGATAGATCAGCACCAGCACGCCGATCACCACCGACGGAATCCCCTCCAGCAGGAACAGCCATTGCCAGCCCGACAGGCCGTGGTCACCGTGGAAAGTCGCCATGATCCATCCCGAGATCGGGCCGCCAATCAGGCCGGACATGGGCACCGCGGTCATGAAGAACGTCGTGATGCGGCCGCGCCGGGCGGCCGGATACCAGTAAGTCAGGTACAGGATGATGCCGGGAAAGAACCCGGCCTCGGCCGCGCCCAGCAGAAAGCGCAGCAGATAGAACATATGCACGCTGGTCACGAACATCATGCAGGCCGAAATGATGCCCCACGTGATCATGATCCGGGCGATCCAGATCCGCGCCCCCACCTTGTGCAGGATGATGTTGCTGGGAATCTCGAAGATGAAATAGCCGATGAAGAAAATCCCGGCGCCCAGCCCGTACACCGTCTCGCTGAACTGCAGTTCCTGCAGCATCTGCAGCTTGGCGAACCCCACGTTGACGCGGTCCAGGTACGCCACCACATAGCAGACTACCAACAGCGGCACCAGCCGCCAGCCCACCTTGCGGTAGATCCGGTCCTCTTCGCTGGCGTCAAGCGCCGGCGAGACCCCGGGGGTCATCGTGTTTTCCATCTCTGTCTCCATTCCTCTGGCGGGATAGGCCGGCGCGGGGCCGGCGTTTTCGGGGTCGGCGGTCCCAAACGGGGACATCGCAGCCACCCGCCAAGGCTAGAGCCGTCGGGTTGACAAAAAACTGAACAACTTGGAACCGCGCCACCGGGCGGCCGAAATCGGGCCCGTCCTCCATCTGCCGCCGTGCGCCCGCGCAGTCGGTCCAACCACGGTAAAATGCCAGGTTTCGCACAAAAGTCATCACAGGATCAATCATGGAAGCCGAACGTCAGAACCAGCTCGCAGCCCGCCTCGCCGACTACGCGGAGCGCGAACAGGCTCTACGGAGGTATCTTTGACTACGATGCCAAAGCTGAACGCCTCCAGGTCGTAAACGCCGAGCTCGAAGACCCGGCCGTCTGGAACGACCCCAAGCACGCCCAGGACCTGGGCCGTGAAAAGAAATCGCTCGAGGACGTGGTGGAAACACTGACGAGCCTGGGCGCCGGCGTGGCCGATTCCCAGGAACTCTTCGAAATGGCCGCCGCCGACGATGACGGCGACACGCTCGAAGCGATCGAACTGGACGCCAACGCCTTCCAGGAAAAGCTCGAAGCCCTGGAATTCCGCCGCATGTTCTCCAATCCGGCCGATCCCCTGAACTGCTTCCTGGACATCCAGGCGGGCGCGGGCGGCACGGAAGCGCAGGACTGGGCGTCGATGCTGCTGCGCCAGTACCTCAAGTACGCCGAACGCAAGGGCTTCAAGGCCGAGATCCTTGAAGAATCCGACGGTGAAGTCGCGGGCATCAAGTCGGCCACGATCAAGATCGAAGGCGACTACGCCTTCGGCTACCTGCGCACCGAAACCGGCGTGCACCGCCTGGTCCGCAAGAGCCCCTTCGACTCCTCGGGCGGCCGCCACACGTCGTTCGCCAGCGTTTTCGTGTACCCGGAAGTCGACGATTCCTTCGAAGTCGAAGTGAACCCCGCCGACCTGCGCGTCGACACCTACCGCGCCTCGGGCGCGGGCGGCCAGCACATCAACAAGACCGACTCGGCCGTGCGTCTGACGCACATCCCCACCGGCATCGTCGTGCAGTGCCAGAACGACCGTTCGCAGCACCGCAACCGTGCCGAAGCCATGCAGATGCTGAAGTCCAAGCTCTACGAACTGGAAATGCGCAACCGCATGGCCGAGCAGCAGAAGCTGGAAGACTCAAAGACCGACGTGGGCTGGGGCCATCAGATCCGCTCGTACGTGCTGGACCAGAGCCGCATCAAGGACCTGCGCACGAACGTCGAAATCTCCAACACGCAGAAGGTGCTGGACGGCGACCTGGATCCCTTCATCCAGGCCAGCCTGAAGCAAAACGTCTAAGTTCCGCGATTCTTCCCGCTTTCACGCACCCAGAGGTCCACGAATGTCCGACACCATTGCAATTCTCACCGGCGCTTCGCGCGGCATCGGCGCCGCCATGGCGCGCGGCCTGGTCAAACCCGGCACCCGCCTCATCACGCTGGCGCGCCGCGAAGACCCCGAGCTCGCCGCCCACGCGCGCTCGCAGGATGTGCAGCTGGAACAACTGTCCGTGGACCTCTCGGACCTGAAAGCGGCCGAATCCGCGGCTGAACGCATCTGCGCCGCGCTCCCGCGCGACGCCAAGCGCTATCTGTTGATCAACAACGCTGGCACGGTGCATCCCGTGGCGCGCACCGACGAACTCACCGACGGCGCGGCCATCACCGCCGCCTTCAACCTGAACGTCACCGCCGTCATGCTGCTCACGGCGCGCTTCCTCGCCGCCGTCGCCGACATCAAGGCCGACCGCCGCGTGCTGAACATCTCCTCCGGCGCGGGCCGCAACCCGAACGCGGGCTGGGGCGTGTACTGCGCCACCAAGGCCGCGCTCGACATGCACGCCCGCGTCGTCAAGCAGGAACAAGGCGCCGACGGCGCGCGCATCGTCGCGCTGGCCCCCGGCATCGTCGACACCGACATGCAGGCCGCCATCCGTGCCAGCTCCGTCGAAAGCTTCCCCGCGCTGGCCAAGTTCCAGGACTTCCATGCCACCGGCAAGCTGTCCTCGCCCGCCAACGTAGCCTCCCGCATCCTCGCCTACCTGGATCGCGAAGATTTCGGCACGACCGAAATCGACGACATCCGCAATTACGACTGATCCCCCGACCATGACCGACCACTCGACCACTCCGGCTCCCGCCCAGGATGAAAACCGCTTGATCGCCGAACGGCGCGCCAAGCTGGCCAAACTGCGCGAAACCGGGGTCGCGTACCCCAACGATTTCGTCCCGGACGCCCGCGCCGCGGCCTTGCATGACAAGTACGACGGCGAGGAGCAGGAAGCCCTGGCCGCCGCCGCCGTCACCGTCAAGGTCGCCGGCCGCATGATGCTCAAGCGCGTCATGGGCAAGGCCAGCTTCGCCACGCTGCAGGACAGCACCGGCCGCATCCAGATCTACCTGGACCGCGGCACGCTCGGCGAAGACGTCTACGCCGCGTTCAAGCAATGGGACATCGGCGACATCATCGCGATCGAAGGGTCGGTCTTCAAGACCAACAAGGGTGAACTGTCGGTGCACGCCGCGTCCGCGCGCCTCCTGTCCAAGTCGCTGCGCCCCCTGCCCGACAAGTTCCACGGCGTTGCCGACCAGGAACTGCGCTACCGCCAGCGCTATGTCGACCTCATCATGACCGACGCCACGCGCCGCACGTTTGAAGCGCGCAGCAAGGCCGTGGGCAGCATCCGCCAGTTCATGCTGAACGCGGGCTTCCTCGAAGTCGAAACGCCCATGCTGCACCCGATCCCGGGCGGCGCGGCGGCCAAGCCCTTCGTCACGCACCACAATGCGCTGGACATGGAAATGTTCCTGCGCATCGCGCCCGAGCTCTACCTCAAGCGCCTGATCGTCGGCGGCTTTGAACGCGTGTTCGAAGTCAACCGCAACTTCCGCAACGAAGGCGTCAGCCCGCGTCACAACCCCGAATTCACGATGATGGAGTTCTACGCAGCCTTCGCGGACTACCGCTGGCTCATGGACTTCACCGAAGAACTGATCCGCCAGGCCGCCATCTCGGCCAGCGGCAGCGCCGTCCTGACCTACCAGGAACGCGAGCTTGACCTGTCCAAGCCCTTCGACCGCCTGACCATCTGCGAAGCCATCCTCAAGTACGCCGACGGCTACACGCAGGCCCAGTTGGATGACCCGGCGTTCGTGCGCGCCGAACTGAAGAAGCTGGGCGCGGACGCCGACGGCCCAGTGCTTTCGCGCGCCGGGCTGGGCGCACTGCAACTGGCGCTGTTCGAAGAGACCGCCGAAGCCAAGCTCTGGAACCCCACCTACATCATCGACTACCCGGTCGAAGTCTCGCCGCTGGCGCGCGCCTCCGATACCCGCGAAGGCATCACCGAGCGCTTCGAACTCTTCATGACCGGCCGCGAAATCGCCAACGGCTTCTCGGAGTTGAACGACCCCGAAGACCAGGCCGAGCGCTTCCGCTCGCAGGTCGAAGCCAAGGACGCCGGCGACGAGGAAGCCATGTTCTATGACGCGGACTACATCCGCGCCCTGGAATACGGCATGCCCCCGACGGGCGGTTGCGGTATCGGCATCGACCGCCTGGTCATGCTGCTGACCGACAGCCCCAGCATCCGCGACGTCATCCTCTTCCCGCACCTGCGCCGTGAAGACTGATCCCCGGAGCGCATCATGATCTTCAAGATCCTGATGCTGCTGCTGGTCGTGGCGGGGCTGGTCTACTGGATCAAGCAACCCCGCCGCATCCAGCCGGGCGCCCCCTACCGGACCATCCCCGCGCGGCGGCCGGTATTCATCGTGCTGTGCGTCGCTACCGCCATCTCGCTGATCGCTGCCATTCTGACCGCCTTGCTCTGGATGGGCGGCGTGGCAGGCGGCGTCACCGGCGGCGGCTATCACGGCGAAGCCGATTTCCTGCTGCCGGTTGCGGCCTCGCTGCTGGCCTTGTCGGTGGCGTGCGCCGTCGGCGCATTCCTCAAACGGCGAGGTTAGGGTCTATCGGCCACCTGCCCGCACCCGCCGGCAACGCCGGCAATGACGCCTGCAGCATGGCGTCGATGAACGCGGCGGGCGCCAGCCGGCCGCCCGGCTTGTACCACTGCACCGTCAAGTTCATTGCGCCCAGCACGCATCGCTTGATGACGCGTGCGTCCCCCTGCAGCAATCCCGCCTCCACCGCCCCCGCGACCACCGACTGCCACATCGCCTCGTAGCGATCGCTCAGCCCCTTCACGGCCGCCTGACTGGGCGCGGACAGGCTGCGCCATTCGTACACCAGTGCGTTCATCGCGTCCCCGCCCGCGCCGTGCAGCATGCTCCACATGTGCACGCGGAATAGCGCCGCCAGGCGGTCCTCCGGCTCAACATAGCTGGCCAGCGCCTTGCCGCCCAGGTCGATCACTTCCTGGATGCCGTTGTTCATGACGGCGACCAGGATCTCCTCCTTGCTGCGAAAGTGATGGAACAGGCTGCCCGATTGCAGCCCCACGGCCTTGGCCAGTTCGCGCACCGTCGTGCGCTCGTAGCCATGCTTGCTGAAGAGCCGGCCGGCGGCCAGGACCAGTTCCCGCCGCCGCTCGGTCTCCGCCCCATCGTCGCGCGGCGCGGCGGTCCCGGTCTTGTCCATGGCGCGTCAGAGCCTCTGGATGAGGGTCGCGGTCGCCATGCCGTGGCCGATGCACATAAGCTGCATGCCCAGCTCGCCTTCGGTCGCCTCCAGTCCCGCCAGCATCTTGGCCATCAGGCCCGCGCCCGTCGCGCCCAGCGGATGGCCATGCGCGATCGCGCCGCCCCACGGATTCACACGCGCCAGGTCCGCGCCCATTTCGCGCTGCCAGGCCAACACCACGCTCGCAAAGGCCTCGTTGATCTCGATCCAGTCGATGTCCTCCAGCGCCAGGCCCGCGCGCGACAGCGCTTGCCGCGCCGCCGGGATTACGCCCGTCAGCTGCATCACGGGATCCGACCCCACCACGACGCGCGCCAGGAATCGTGCCCGCGGCCGCAAGCCATCGGCCAGGGCCGTATCCTTGTCGGCCAGCAGCACCGCCGCCGCGCCGTCGGCGAGCTGGCTCGCATTGGCCGCGGTGACGCCCCCCTGACCCGGCGGCCGCAACGCCGGCGCCATGACCGCCATGCGGGCCGCGTCCGTGGTCTCGCGGATGCCCTCGTCGCGCAGCGCCGGCGTGCCGGGCAGCAACTCCGCATGAAGTCCGGCGCTGGCAGCCGCCCAGGCCCGCGCGTGGCTCTCCCGCGCCCATTGGTCCATCTCAGCCTGCGACAGTCCCCAATGGCTGGCAATGCGCTCCGCGCTCTCGATCTGATGGATCAGCGGATACCGCGCCAGCA
This sequence comes from Achromobacter sp. GQ309, assembly GCF_059759315.1. Taxonomy (NCBI): domain Bacteria; kingdom Pseudomonadati; phylum Pseudomonadota; class Betaproteobacteria; order Burkholderiales; family Alcaligenaceae; genus Achromobacter; species Achromobacter sp. GQ309. The sequence goes on along the minus strand of NZ_JCAXDP010000001.1, from coordinate 714,477 downwards.
GCGCCGGGTTCAGCGATTCAAAGCCGCGGAATTCCGTCTGGCCCAGCGTCACGTCCAGGAACATGGGCACGCGGCTCATGCTCTCGACGCCGCCCGCGACCACGTAGCGCATGTCGCCCGCGGCGATGGCCTGCGCACCGAAATGCACGGCCTGCTGGCTGGACCCGCACATCCGGTTGAGCGCCACGCCCGGCACGCTCTCCGGCAGCCCGGCCAGCATGGCCGCCAGCCGCCCGATGTTGGCGCCCTGCTCCCCCGCCTGGCTGACGCATCCGGCGATCAGGTCCTCGACCTTGTCGCCCGGCAGCGCCGCGCGCGCCAGCAGTCCCTGCACGGTCTCGGCCAGCAGCGCGTCCGGCCGCGTCTGCGCCCACCATCCGCCGCGCCGCCCGAACGGCGTGCGCACGGCTTCCAGGATCACGGCTTGGTTCATGCCGTCGTCTCCTCAACGTAGAGCGTTTCAATTTCGTTGGCGTACGCGCGGTAGATGCTGGCGCGCCGCACCTTCATCGTCGCGGTCACCTCGCCGTCGTCGTGGTCCAGTTCCTTGGTCAGCAGATGAAAGCGCTTGATCTGCGAGACCGGCGCCAACCCGGCGTTGGCGCGCGCGACCTCCTGCTCCACCAGCTCGCGCACTTGCGGGCATTCGGCCAGCGACCGGAAATGCGTGAATGCGATGCGCCGCGATTCGGCCCATTTGCCCACCGTGTCGAACTCCAGCTGGATCAGCGCGGACACGTACTTCCTGCCGTCGGCGATGACGATGCATTCCTTGACGTACGGGCTGCCCTTGACCGCGTTCTCGATTTCGGACGGCGTGAGGTTTTTGCCGCCTGCGGTGATCATGATGTCCTTGAGCCGGTCCACGATGCGCACGCGCCCGGCCTCCTCAGCCACGACATCGCCCGTGTGCAGCCAGCCGTCGCGCACGGTGTCGGCCGTCGCTTCAGGGTTCTTGTAATAACCCTGGAACACCATGTCGCCGCGCACCAGCAGTTCACCGGATTCGCCGATTCGCCATTCCACGCCCAGGATCGGCTCGCCCACCGTGCCCACCTTCACGCGGTCCGGATGCTGGCCAAAGATCATCCCGGTCGACTCCGTCAGGCCGTACACCTCGACCAGCGGCACACCCAGCGTGCGAAAGTAGCGCACCACGTCCGGCGGGATCGGCGCCGCGCCCGTCATCGCCACCCGCACGCGCCGCAGTCCGATGAAATTCTGCAAGGCGCGCAGCACCAGCCAATACCACAGCCAGTGCGTCAGCCGTTCGCCAAGCCTGTACTGCGCGGGAGACTTTTCCAGGAACGGCGCGCATTGCGCCAGCGCGCGGCCGTACAGCCACCGCTGCACCGGGCCGGCCTCCTGCATCTTGATCGATATTGCAGCGTGCAGCTTTTCCCAGATGCGGGGCACGCCCAGGAAAATCGTCGGCGCGACTTCGCGCAGGTCTTCCTGCACAGTGCGCAGCGACTCGCCAAAATTCACCTGCGAACCCAAATAGATGGGCACGAACGTGGACAACATCTGCTCGGCGACGTGACACAGCGGCAGGTACGACAGGTGCACGCTGGACGCATCCATCGACAGGCGATCGGCAATGCCGGGCGCCACGCCGCGCATGTTGCGATAGCTCAGCATCGCGCCCTTCGGTTTGCCGGTCGAACCGGACGTGTAGATCATCAACCCGGTGTCGTCCAGTTGCTGTCCGTCCAGCATCGTGTTCAGCGCGGTCAGTTCCACCGCCTCGCGCTGGCCGCCATCGGCCTCGACCTCGGCAAAGGTCACAATGCGCGCCCGATCCGCGTCGGCATACGATCGCAGGCCCTTCGTTTCGATCACCACAATGCGGCGCAGATGCGGCAGCCTGTCCGCCACCTGCAGCACCTTGTCCGTCTGCTCCTGGTCTTCGCACACCACCAGTTCCACATCCGCATGCGCCAGCACGTAGCCCATTTCCTCGGCCGGGCTGGTGGAATAGACCCCGACCGCCACACCGCCGGCCGCGCAGGCGCCCATCTGCGTCAGCAGCCATTCCACCCGGTTGTCCGAGACGATGGCAACCCGCCCGCCCACGCTAAGCCCCAGCGCGCGCAGTCCCAGGCCGACGCGGCAGGCGCGCTGCCAGTACTGATCCCACGTCATGGGCTTCCAGATGCCGAACTCCTTCTGCCGGATCGCGACGGCGGACGGCTGCCGGCGCGCCTGCTCGCGCAGCATCTGCGGCAGCGTCAACGGCGGCCAGCCGCCCGGATCGGTATGCGCGTCCTTCATGACAGCCAGCGCTTGCGGCGCTTGTAGTGCTTGATGTCGCGAAAGCCCCGAGCCTCGCCCGAGCCGCCGATGCCCAGATAGAATTCGCGCACGTCGGGGTCCGCCGCCAGCTTGTCCGCGGAACCGTCGATCACCACCTTGCCGGTCTCCATGATGTAGCCGTAATGCGCCACTGCCAGCGCCACGGACGCGTTCTGCTCCACCAGCAGCATCGACACCCCCTGTTCGGTATTGATGCGCGCGATGATCGAAAAGATGCTTTCGACCAGCATCGGCGACAGTCCCAGCGACGGCTCGTCCAGCAGCATCAGCGTCGGCTGGGCGATCAGCGCGCGGCCGATCGCCAGCATCTGCTGTTCGCCGCCGGACAGATAACCCGCCAGCCCGCGCCGCCGTTCGAACAGCCGCGGGAAATAACCGTAGACCAGATCGAAGTCCGCGCGTGCCGCCTTCCGTCCGGTCAGCGCATACGTCGCCGCCACCAGGTTCTCTTCCACCGTCAGGTCCTCGAACACGCGCCGGCCTTCCATCACGTGCGCCAGGCCCGATCGCACCAGGTTCTGCGGCTTGATGCCCGCCGTATCGCCGCCGCCGAACACGATATGGCCCCGCACCAGCTCGCCGTCCTCCAGGTCCAGCAGTCCCGACACGGCCTTGAGCGTGGTCGATTTGCCGGCCCCGTTGCTGCCCAGAAGCGCCACGATGCTGCCGGCCGGCACCGACAGGGACAAGCCGCGCAGCACCTGCACCGCCTTGTTGTAGACGACCTCGATGTTGTTGATGTCGAGCACCGCCTTGGGCGGCGCCGTAGTGGTCACGCCCGCTCGCACCTCTGGCCCCCGCGCGTCATGTCCCGGATTCACGGCAGCCTCACTTGAGCACGATCCAGTCGGACGCCGGCACCATCTGCTTCTGCTTGACGTCCGCGCGATAGATCCGGCCCACGGGTATCGAGTTGCCCTTGATGGTGATCGGCACGCCGATCAGCCCGCCCGTATCGAAGTCCTTGATGCCATCCAGCGACGCCTTCATGTTGGCCGCGGTCAGTTCCTTGCCGGCGTCCAGCGTACGCTTGGCGACCTCGGAGAACAGCATGGCGGCCAGAAAGCCCTGCATGTAGCCCGTGCTCTGGTACTGGGGCCGCATCTCGCGGATCTTCTTGAGCATCGGCGCGTCGGCCGCCTGATCGTAGTAGTAGCGGTACGGCATCACACCCATGAAGCCCTCGGCATCCTCGCCCATCTGCATCACGGTCGAGTTGTCCATCGTCCAGAATGTGCCCATGTAGCGCGTCTTCAGCCCCATGCGCTTGCCCTGCCCCACGAACTCGGGGATCGGCGCCAGCACGTAGCCATGGAAGATGGTGAAGTCCGGATCCGCGCGGCGCAGCTTGATGACTTCTGTCGATACGTCCACGCTGCCTGGCGGCGTCATGATTTCGGTCGCCACCTTCAGGCCCAGTTTCTCGGCCACCGCACGCGAACTGGCGATCGGGTCGCGGCCGAACTCCGTGTCCGAATACACGAACGCCACCTTGGCGCCCGGCTGCTCCTTGGCGATGTAGCGCAGCAGGATGCCGAACATCTCGGTGTAATCCGGCCCCAGCATGAACTGGGCGGGATACTTGGCCGGGTCATTCAGTTCGGTCGCAAACGACGCGCCCGTCATCAGGATGTCGCCCGTTCGGTTCAGCTCGGCGTTGATGGTCTTGGAAAAGCCCGTCGAATCGCCGTAATAGAAATTGACCTTGTTCTGGCTGGTGATCTTCTTGAACGCCGCCACCGACGCGTCCACCTTGTACGCGGTGTCCTCCGGCACGTAACGCAGCTTGCGGCCCTTGATGCCGCCCTGGTCGTTGATGATCTTCACGTAATCCGTGATCCCGGCGTGGATGCCCTGCCCCGCGAAGGCGAAGACGCCGCTCAGCGGGATCGAGCCGCCCAGCACCAGATCCTCGGCCGCCTGCGCGGCGGGCGCCGCCGCCAGTGCTGCCGCCAGGCCCAACGGGGCCAACAATCTCGATAAACCGCTGCCTATCCGGATGCGCTTCATGGTTTGTCTCCTGGGTCTTATAGATGGCCGCCGTCACGCCGCACGCATCGCGCTACGTGCGAAATGGCCATAGGTGAAAGAATCGGCGCACGCGCCGCCAGATTTCCGCGAGCCCGTGCGGCTCGAAGATCAGGAAGCCCACGATCAGCAGGCCGAAAACAATGGTGCGCACCGGCGATATCAGCCGCAGTGCGTCGCCGCCCACCGGCAGCCAGCCGACAACCAGCTTCAGGAACTCGGGCACCATCGTCATGAAGATGGCGCCCAGGATGGATCCCAGAATCGAGCCCATGCCGCCCACGATGATGGCCGCCAGAAAGAAGATCGACATGATGAGCGGAAAGCTCTCGGGCGTGACCACGCGGAAAAAGTACGCCCACAAACCGCCCGCCACGCCGGCGTAGAACGAGGACAGTCCGAAGGACAGCAGCTTGTAGCGCAAGAGCCGGATGCCCAGCACCTCGGCGGAAATGTCGCGGTCGCGGATCGCGATGAACGCCCGGCCGATGCGCGTGCGGAACAGATTGGCCGCGCCCAGCACCATCAGCACGGTCACCGGCACGATCAGCCAGTAGATCTTGAACGAGGTGTCCAGGTCCATGCCCAGGATGCGAGCCGGCGGCACCTGCAGGCCGCTCGTCCCGCCGGTGAATTGCCAGTTTGCAAAGATGAAATGCGCGATGAAGGATGCGGCAATGGTGGAGATCGCCAGGTACAGTCCCTTCACCCGCAACGACGGAATGCCGACCAGCAACCCGCCCAGCATCGCAACGATGCCGCCCGCCAGCAGGTTGACGAGAACCGGCGTGCCCAGGTGCAGTTCCATTACCGCCACGGTGTACGCGCCCAGGCCCATGAACGCCGCCTGTCCCAGGCTGACCAGCCCGGTATAGCCGGTCAGGATGTTCAGCCCTGTCGCGCTGGCGATGTTGATGGCGACCAGGCACGCCAGATACAGCCAATAGGCGTTCGCCACAAAGGGAAACAGCACCAGCGAGGCCGCCAGCAGCGCCAGCCACACGTGCTGCGTGCGCGTGTCGAAGAGCGCCTCGTCGGCCAGGTAGGTCTGCTTGGCGGTCGCGATGCGCATGGATCAAAGCCTCTCGATTTCACGGGTGCCGAACAAGCCGTAGGGCCTGGCCATCAGCACGACCACCAGCACAACGAACGTGGCCAGCAGCTTGTACTCGCCCCCCAGATACGCGCCGGCCCACGCTTCCAGCAGGCCGATGAAGATGCCGCCAACCAGCGCGCCGGCAACGCTGTCCAAACCGCCCACGATCACGACCACCAGCACCGACAGCCCGAACACGCCCATCGACGACGAAATGCCGCCGATCGCGCCCACGATCACGCCTGACACCGCGGCAATGGCGCCCGCCGTCACCCACGCCAGCGAAAACACGCGCGGCACGTTGATGCCCATGGCATAGGCCGCGCCCTGATCCGACGCGGTCGCACGCAGCGCCACGCCGCCGCGCCAGTAGCGGAACACCACCAGCACCAGCAGCGCCAGCACCACCGCCACCCAGAAGCCGTAAAACACCTTGGGCGCGACGAACGCCTCGCCCACCATGACGGGCGCGCGCGGCATGAACTCCGGCAGGCGCCGCTGATCGGCCGTCCAGATGAGCTCGACCGCACCGACCAGAATCGATGCGAGGCCCACAGTGATCATGAAGACGGAGATCGGCGATTCGCCCAGCATCGGCCGTATCGTCAGGCGCTCGACAACGGCGCCCAGCGCGCCGGACACGACGACCGCGCCGACGATGGCCAGCCAGATCGGCCATTCCATGCCCGTCGCGAACGCATAGAACACGTAGGCGCCCAGCATCAGGAACTCGCCGATGGCGATGTTGACCACGCGGGTCGCCTTGTACACGATCACGAACGCCAGCGCGGCCAGGGCATACAGGCCGCCGCTGCCCAGCCCGGCCAGCGACACCTCCAGCAGGAACAGCCAGTCCATCAGGCCGCCTCCCGCAACCGCCGGCGCAGATCGCCCACGTCGCCCGCGCCCAGATACGCCTTGATGACCTCGGGATTGGCCTGCACCTCTGCCGGCGTGCCATGGGCGATCACCTGCCCAAAGTTCAGCACCACGACGTGATCCGACAGGTCCATCACCATGCCCATGTCGTGCTCCACCATCAGCACGGTCACGCCCCATTCAGAGCGCGCATCCAGGATAAAGCGCGCCATGTCGTCCGTCTCTTCGCGGTTCATGCCGGCAACCGGCTCGTCCAGCATCAGCACCTTCGGCTGCATCGCCAGCGCCCGCGCCAGCTCCACCCGCTTTTGCAACCCGTACGACAGCGCCGCGACCGGCGCGTGGCGGATATGGTCGATCTCCAGGAAGTCGATGATGCGTTCTTCGATGTCCGCCCGCAGCGCCATTTCCTCGCGGCGCGCGCGGCCCAGGTAGAACAGCGCATCCAGCACGTTGGTGCGCAGATGCGCGTGGCGGCCCAGCTTGATGTTGTCCAGCACCGTCATGCCGCGGAACAACGCAATGTTCTGGAAGCTGCGCGCCAGCCCAAGCCTGGCGCGTTCCGGCGCATGCACGCGCGTGATGTCGCGGCCCTCGAAGCGGATGCGTCCGGCAGCCGGTTTGTAGAACCCGGAGATCGTGTTGAACAGCGAGGTCTTGCCGGCGCCGTTCGGGCCGATGACCGTGGTGATGGAGCCGGGCGCGACGCGAAAGCCCACATTGGTGAGCGCCTTCACCCCGCCGAACGCCAGCGTCACCCCCTCGGCCTCCAGCAACGCAGGCCTGTCGGACTGATCCACCATTTGTCTCCCCGCTTTTGATGCGAAGTTTTTTTGCCGCCTGAGGCGGGCATTTTTTACGACGGTGAACCTGGCGACCCTGCGAGGCAGGTGATGCAACGAACCTGTCTTTACCTTCGCCAGTACAGCGCCGGAAAATCGTTCTATGCGTTACGCTAAGCGAGCTCGAACCCCAACCAAGCAAGCGCTCGGTTCAGACCATAGCATCGCGGTTTTTTGATCGACAGTTGGTATTTACCCGACAACGGAGACTCGCCATGACCCAGGAACTACCGGAGTTCCAGACGCTGTTGCTGGAGACCGACGGCGCCCTCGCCACTCTGACGCTGAACCGGGCGGACGCGCTCAACGCCATCGATGTCGCCATGGCCCGCGACCTGCTGCGGGCCGCGCAGTGGCTCGAAACGCGCGACGCCGTGAAGGTCGTGCTGTTGCGCGGCGTGGGCAAGGCCTTCTGCGCGGGCGGCGACATCAGCATGTTCACGGGCGACACGGCAACGGTTCGCGCCACGCTGTCGGATCTCTTCACGCCACTCAATGATTTCGTCGCGCGCATTCCGCGCATGGACAAGGTCTGGCTCGCGCAGGTGCACGGCGTGGCAGCGGGCGCGGGCCTGTCGCTGGTGCTGGCTTGCGATCTGGCCATCGCCGAAGCCGGCGCACGCTTCATGACGGCCTACCTGAAGCTCGGCGCCACGCCCGATGCCGGCATGACGCATGGCCTCATCCGCGCCGCCGGTCCCAAGCGCGCGCTTGATCTTCTGTTGCGGCACGACGCGTTCACCGCTGACGAGGCGCAGGAGTGGGGCATCATCACGCGCACCGCGCCGGCCGGTGAACTGGCGGCTGCGGCGCAGGCTTATGCGCAGGATTTCGCCCGCCACGCACCGCACGGCATTGCAGGCGCCAAGGCATTGCTGCGCAGTGCCGCGCACGCGCCGCTGGAAACGCAGCTTGCCGAAGAGACCGCACGCTTTCTGCAGTCGGCCGCGCGGGCGGACTTCGCGGAGGGCGTCGCGGCGTTCCGCGAAAAGCGCCCTCCCCGTTTCACCGGCCAGTAGCGCTAGCGCGCCTCGGCGACGCTGGCCCAGTCGGGCGCGCGCTTCTGCACGAAGGCGCTCAAGCCTTCGTGCGCCTCCGGCGTGGCAGCGGCGTTGCAGAACACCTCCACCGCCGTCGCGACCCGGCGCCGGTACTCGTTGTCGTTGCTGTACACGAATGCGCGCCGTCCCATCGCCAGGACTTCCGGGGGCTTGGCGGCCAGCGACCGCGCCAGCGCGCGCGCTTGATCCAGCAGCTCGGCCTCCGGCGCCACGCGCGTCGCCAAACCCATCGCGTGCGCCTCGTGCGCGTCGAAGGTGCGGCCGGTGAACAGCAGATCGAACGCCCGGTGCTTGCCCACGATGGCCGGCAGATGCACGTAATGAATGGCGGGCAGCACACCCACGTCGATCTCCGGATAACCGAATGTCGCGGTGTCGGCGGCTACGATCATGTCGCTGGAAATCGCCACGGTCATGCCGCCGCCGCGCACCGCGCCCGACACGACGGATATCGACGGCTTGGTCAGATTGAACTGCGCGTCATATAGCTTGATGTAAAGCCGAGTCAGCAACTCGCGCACGCGCGCGGGCGTGCTTTGCAGCAGCTGCTTCATATCCAGCCCCGCGCAGAATCGGCCCGGCAGACCGCTCGCCAGCAGCACCGCGCGCACGGACGGATCCGCATTTGCCTCGTCCAGCGCGCCGATCAGCGCGTCCAGCACGTTCACGTCCAGCGCGTTGACGGGCGCATGGCACAGATGAATTTCCGCAATGCCGTCCCGGACCTCATAACGCAAGGAACTCATTTCGCATCTCCGTGGGCGGCGTGTTGCTGCACGCTGCCGGTTGCCAGCATCGCTGCGACCTCCGATTCGTCAAAGCCCAGTTCCGCAAGGATCTCGCGGCTGTGCTCGCCCAGCATCGGCGCGGGCCGCGCAGCGACGCGCGGCTGCCGTCCGAATCGCACGGGCAGGCCTACGTTGCGCACCTCGCCCAGGACCGGATGCTGGCTCGTCACGATCAACTCACGCGACGCGACCTGCGGATGCGCCAGCGCCTGGTCCAACGTGTGAATCGCGGAACAGGCAATGCCCGCCGGCTTGAGCACGTCCAGCCATTGCGCCACCGTGCGCGTTTCGATGCACGACTGCACCAGGGCAACCGTCGCATCAAAGTTGCGGACACGTTCGGCATTCGTCGCAAACGCCGGCGCATCCACATAATCCTGCAGCCCCGCCGCCGCGCAGAAACGCCGCCACTGCGCGTCGTTGCCCACCCCCAGCATCAGATCGCCATCGGACGCGCGAAAGGCCTGGTAAGGACACATGGCCGGATGCCCGGTGCCCATGCGGCGGGGCACCTTGCCCGTGCGCCAATAGTTCTGCGCCATGTAGGACATCAGGCCCAACGACGTATCCAGCAGCGACACGTCCAGATACTGCCCCTTGCCCGTCTGGCCGCGCTCCAGCAGCGCCGCCAGAATCCCGCTCAGCGCAAACGAACCGGTGCCCAGATCCACGGGCGAAAAGCTGGCACGCACAAAATTGCCGCCCGGATCGCCCATCGTGCTGATCATGCCGCTGAAGGCTTGCAGCATGACGTCATAGCCGGGCTCCTCGCCCATCGGGCCCTCCCGGCCATAGCCCGAGATCTCGCAGTACACGAGGCGCGGGTTGATGCCAGCGAGCGTCTCGTAATCCACGCCCAGCCGCGCGGCGGTCTTGCCGCCAAAGCCCTGCAGTACGACGTCGGCCTGCGCGGCCAGGCGATGCACCACCGCCCGCCCCGCCTCGGACTTCAAGTCCACCGCCAGGCTGCGCTTGTTGTGATTGACGGCCAGAAAGGTCGCGGATTGGCCCGCATCCTGCGGCAACCACGCCCGCGTATCGTCGCCGGTGCCCACCGGTTCGACCTTGATCACGCGCGCGCCAAGCTCGCCCAGATACTGCCCGCACAGCGGCCCCGCAAGCACCTTGCTCAGGTCCAGGACCGTGATGTTCTTCAATGGAGTCATGCGATGCCCGCCTGCCGTGTTCACTGTTCCGCCTTCAGCCCAATGGTGTTCGCGGCCTGCGTCCACTGCGCGGTTTCCTGCTTGAAGAAGTCATCCAGCTTGGCCGGCGCCACCTGAAAGGCCTCGGCCCCGCGCTCCTGCATCGCTTTGCGGTACGCGTCGCTGCCCACCACCTTGGCGACCGCGGCGCGCAGCTTCTGCACGACGTCGTCTGGCGTGCCGGCGGGCGTCTGCAACGCGAACCAGAACTTCAAATCCAGACTGGGGTAGCCCGCTTCCTTCAAGGTGGGCACGTTCGGCAGCAACGGCGATCGTTCGGCGGACGTAATGGCCAGCGCCTTCAACCGGCCGCCTTGCACCTGCCCGATGCTGGTGGACATGCTGTCGAACAGAAAGTCGACCTGCCCGCCGATCACATCGGTCACGGCATTGGCGCTGCCCTTGTAGGCCACACCCACAGCCTGAAAATTGGCCAGCTTCTGCAGCGACGCGCCGTACACGTGCGGCGAGCTGCCAGGACCGAACGTCGCGTAGCTCAGGCCGTGCGGCGCGCTGCGCCCGCGCTCGACCAGCTCGGCCAGCGTGTTGACGGGCGTGCGCTCGGGGTTCACCACCAGCAGGTTCGGCATCGCGCCCGTCGTGCCGACCGGCACATAATCCTTCAGCGGATGCATCTTGGCGCTGGGATACATCAGCGGATTGATGGCCTGCATGGCCACCGTGTTGTGCATCAGCGTGTAGCCATCGGCCGTACCATTGAGCACGCTCTGGTAGCCCACGTTTCCGCTCGCGCCCGGCTTGTTCTGCACGATGACCTGCTGGCCCAGTTCACGCGCCAGCGGCTCGGCCACCAGACGCGCGATGAAATCCGTTGGCCCGCCCGCTGAAAACGGCACCACCAGCGTGATGGGCTTGGAGGGCCACGCTTCCGCAAACGCGGGCGCGGACAGCGCCGAACAAGCGAGGCAGGCGGCAAACAGTTTGTTGAGCGTCATGATGTCTCCTGTGGTTCTTTTGGATGGCGCCCATTATCGGAAGCGGATTGCTATATTAGAAATACCGTTTAAATATGCGGGCCATAACAAAGAAATGATGGCCCGCTTTTTTTGAGATCCTTCATGTCCATGTCCATACGCGCGATGCAATGCTTTGTCGCGGTGGTGTCAACGGGTTCGATCAGCCGCGCCGCCACGGCGCTGCATGTGGCCCAGCCTGCGCTCAGTTTGCAGATCCGCAATCTTGAAGAAGACCTGGGCGTCGTCCTGCTGCAACGCAGCGCCCGCGGCGTCGCGCCCACCGCGGCGGGCACGCGCCTGTTGGCGCATGCGCGTGAAATCCTCGGCCGCATCGACGCGGCGCGTGCCGATGTGCGTGAAGACCTCAACGCGCCGCGTGGCACGGTGTCGCTGGCCATGTCGACGTCCATGGCCAAGCTGCTGACGGTGCCGCTGCTGCGGTTCAGCCTCGCCCACTGGCCGGGCGTCTACTTGAAGATCATCGAGTCCAGCACGGGCTACATCCCCGGCTTCGTGAGCTCGGGCCATGCCGATCTGGGACTGACATTCAGCGATGAAGCGTCCGTCGATCTGCGTTTCCAGCATCTGATCGACGAGGAGCTGGTGGTCGTATCACCGCCCCTGGCAAAACGCGGCAAACGCGCATCAGCAGAGCTGGCTGCGCTGCCGACCATCAGCCTGCGCGCCCTGTCCGCGTTGCCTTTGGTGCTGCCGGGCAATCCGCACAGCCTGCGACGCTTACTGGATCAATATCAGCAGCGCGAACAGGTTGAATTCCGCGTCATTGCCGAAGCCAACGCCATCCCGCAGCTGATCGAGCTGGCGCAGGCCGGGGTCGCCCATACGATCCTGTCGTTTGAAGCCGTACGCCAGGAGGCCGAGCGCGGCCTCGTGCAATTGCGGCGGATCAGCCGGCCCCGTCTGACCCGCCCGGTATTCCTGTGCCGTTCCGACGTGCTGCCGCTGTCGCTGGCGGCGGCAGCCGTCGCGGACCGCGTCGCCCGCATCATCACCGACGCGGGGCCTGCCGCGGCGCGCGCGTAGCGCTCAGACGATCCGCTTTTCGACCGCTTGCGCCCAGCGGCGCGCGACCGTGGGCGATGTGGCGCAGGTGGCGGACTCGGTGACGACGCGCACCGCCCGTTCCAGCAGCTGGATATCGGCCTCGTGCTGGCGTGCGACGTGGGGGTCTTCAAAGAAGATGACGCGCTGGCATTGGTGCTCAAGCACTAGCTCCGCAATCTGCGCATCGCCGCCCAGGGGGCCGCTCAGGTAGCGATGCACCCACGGCGTGTCCTTGGGCCAGCCGCGCGACCACGCCAGCTCATTCAGCCGGCCGCCGGTCGTGCCGGTGGCCACGCGCCGGGCAAAGCGCGACAGCACATCGAAATGCTCGCTGGCAAACGCCACCATCTCGTCCTTGAGCGCGTCGTGGGCGATCATCGCCAGCGTCTGACCCGAGAAATTGAAATGGCGCGACGCGGACGCATCCGGCGCCAGCCCGGCGTGTATGCGTTCGACCTCCATCCATTCGATGGCACCCGCCAGCGTCGAAATGAACGGACGGCCGTGCGTAATGCACTGCCGCTTGAGCGCCAGCGCTTCGGGAAAAATCGACGACGGGTCAACGGGATCGATCAGGTAGATCGCGCCATCAAACGGCGCCTGGCCGTCACGACCTTCGGTCACGCGCGCCACCAGCTTCATCAGACCGCCCTCGCGGCCGTACGGGTAACGGATCAGACCGGGATAACCCTGCAGCATGCCTTCGCGCACGATCGCATCATGGGTGCGCCCCACCGTGTGCAACTGCACGCCCAGCTCGCGGATGGTGGACGAACACGCACGCAGCCAAGTGAACAGGGCAGCGTCGGGGGTTTCATGGTGCAAACGATTGGCGGCCAGGCCAAAACGCAATTGGGCAGCGGGCATCGGTGGACTCGGCTGGAAAGGACAAACAAACGAATCCCCGATGATACCGTGGCCCGCGCGACGCGAGCATGTCATGCGCGAGACCGCGCCCGAGGCTGCCCGCAGCCTGGCCGCTCCGCCCAAAAAAAACGCTCCCTAAAGGGAGCGTCTTGTGCAGCCACATTCAGTCGGCTTCTTCGATCCAGGCCATCTGAATGGCCTCCAGGATCTTCTCGCCGCTGTGGGCGGGATCGTCGCTGAAGCCCGGCAAGGCCATGACCCATTCGCGCAACTGCGTAAAACGCAGCACCTTCGGGTCCACGTCAGGGTGCGCGTCGTACAGCGCAGCCGCAATCTCGTAGGTGTCGGTCCACTTCATCAATGGCCCTCTTTGGCGTGATTGATCGTGTACTTGGGAATCTCGACCGTCAGGTCTGCGTCGGTCACCAGCGCCTGGCACGACAGACGCGACGTCGGGGTCAGGCCCCAGGCCTTGTCCAGCAGGTCTTCCTCGTCGTCCGTGGCGTCTTCCAGCGAAGAATAACCCTGCTTGACCACCACATGACAGGTCGTGCAGGCGCACGACAGTTCGCAGGCGTGCTCGATATCGATGTGGTTGTCCAGCAGCACGCGGCAGATCGACACGCCCTTGGGCGCATCTTCGATCACCGCGCCTTCGGGACAGTAGTCGGGATGAGGCAATACAGTCAGTTTCGGCATAACTTCTTATCAGGCGATTTCGTCTAGTTTGCGGCCGGCCAACGCGGCGCGGATGCTGCGGTCCATGCGGCGCGCGGCAAAGTCGTCGGTCGCGGCGGACAGGGCCTGCACGGCTTGGGTGACGGTGTCCACGTCCTGGGCCTGCTGCGCCGCGATAGCGGCCTCCAGGCACTCGTCCACCCGCTTGCGTTCTTCCGGCTCCAGCAGGTCGCCATCAACGGCCAGCGCCGCCTGCACCGATTCCACCAACTGGCGCGCGTCGACCTGCTGCTCTCGCAACATGCGCGCCTTGGCATCCGTGTCAGCCTGCGCCACGCTATCGGCCAACATCTGCGCGATCTCGTCGTCGGACAGACCGTAAGACGGCTTGACGGACACCATTGCCTCGACGCCCTGGCTCTGCTCGCGCGCCGTGACGCTGAGCAGGCCATCCGCGTCGACCTGGAAGGTCACGCGGATACGTGCGGCGCCCGCCACCATCGGCGGAATGCCGCGCAGTTCAAAGCGCGCCAGTGAACGGGAATCCGCCACCAGGTCGCGCTCGCCCTGCACCACGTGGATGCTCATGGCCGTCTGGCCGTCCTTGAACGTCGTGAATTCCTGCGCGCGCGCCACAGGGATGGTGCTGTTGCGCGGAATGATGCGTTCGACCAGGCCGCCCATCGTTTCCAGGCCCAGCGACAGCGGAATCACGTCCAGCAGCAGCCAGTCTTCACCCGGCGCCCGGTTGCCCGCCAACAGATTGGCCTGCAGCGCGGCGCCCAGCGCCACGACCTGATCCGGATCCAGATCGGTCAGCGGTTCCGTGCCGAACACCTTGGCCACCGCGGCGCGCACGACAGGCATGCGCGTCGCACCGCCCACCATCACCACGCCGCGCACGTCGGCCGGCTTGAGCGCCGCATCGCGCAGCGCGCGGCGCGCCGTGTCCAGCGTGCGCTCGATCAGCGGCTGGGCCAGCGATTCAAATTCATCACGGGTAAGCGTCAGATCGACGTCGCGTCCGCCCGACAGCGTCAGCTTCAGGCTCGTCACGTCGGCGTCCGACAGCGTTTCACGCGCGGCGCGCGCCGCCATCAGCAAACCGCGGCGCTCGGCGGGCGACAGTTCGCCCAAGCCCAGCTTCGCCACGGCATGATCCGCGATCAGGACATCGAAGTCGTCGCCGCCAAGCGCCGTATCGCCGCCCGTGGAAATCACTTCGAACACGCCCTGCGTCAGGCGCAGGATGGAAATATCAAACGTGCCGCCGCCCAGGTCATAAACGGCGTAGACACCCTCGGCGGCATTGTCCAGCCCATAGGCAATGGCGGCCGCGGTCGGTTCATTCAACAGGCGCAGCACGTTCAAGCCCGCCAGGCGCGCGGCGTCGCGCGTGGCCTGACGCTGCGCGTCGTCAAAATACGCGGGCACGGTAATGACCGCGCCCACCAGCTCGTCGCCCAGCACGTCTTCGGCGCGTTGGCGCAGCACTGCCAGGATCTGCGCGGACACCTCGACCGGGCTCAGGTCGCCCTGCGCCGTGCGGATCCGGACCATCCCGGGTGCATCGACAAACTCATAAGGCGCGCGCGTTGCCTGCGCCTCTTCCAGCGACCGGCCCATGAAACGCTTCACGGAAACGACCGTGTTCAGGGGATCTTCGGCCTGCTGGGCCAGCGGCTCGCGGCCCGTGGTGACCTTGCCGCCGGGGAAATAGCGCACCGCCGACGGCAGCAAGGCATGGCCTTGGGCATCGGGCAGCACTTCAGCCACGCTGCTGCGCACGGCAGCGACCAGCGAATTGGTGGTGCCCAGGTCAATCCCGACCGCCAGCTTGCGCTGGTGCGGCGCGGGCGATTCACCGGGCTCGGAAATCTGCAATAAGGCCATGATTCTGTTTTTCTGGTCAGTAGGCCGCGCCGGACAGGCGCCCATGACGGGAACGCCCCAGCGCGCCGTTGGCTATCCCGCGGGCTGCACGTGGGCCAGCTCCTGAGCCAGCTTTTCCACGAACATCCATTCCCGCACCTTGCGCCCGGCCGCCGCGTAATCGCGTTCGTCATCCAGAAGGCGCGTCAGCGTGGCGCGCATCTCGGCACGCGCCTCGTCCAGTTCGGCTTGCAACGCGTTCAGAACGCTGGCGTCGTCGCGCCCGTCATCCAGCATCTCGCGCCAGGTCATCTGCTGCATCAGGAAAGCGCCGTCCATGGACGTGTTGCTTTCGGTCTGCAGGTCCACGCCCGCCTGTTCGCACAGGTAGCGGGCCCGCAGCAGCGGATCCTTCAATTCGCGATAGGCCTCGTTGGCCCGTGCCGCCCATTGCATCGCCACGCGGCGTTCCGCGGGGCTGGCCGTGGCAAAGCGGTCGGGGTGCACCTTCGCGGCGACGGTGCGCCAGGCGTGCTCAAGCGCCTGGCCGTCCAGGTCGAATCGTGCCGGCAAGCCAAACAGGCTGAAGTGATCGTCACCAGCCAAGACTTACACCGTGAACGACTCGCCGCAGCCGCAGGTCGCCTTCTCGTTGGGGTTGCGGAACTTGAAGCCTTCGTTCAGGCCCTCGCGGGCGTAGTCCAGCTCCGTGCCATCGAGATACGACAGGCTCTTGGGGTCAATGAAGACCTTCACGCCAAAGCTCTCGAAGACGACATCTTCCGCTTCGACCGCGTCGACATACTCCAACTTGTAGGCCATGCCGGAGCAGCCCGTCGTCCTAACGCCGAGCCGCAAGCCGATACCCTTTCCGCGCTTCTGCAAGTAGCGGCCGATGTGGGTGGCAGCCTGTTGGGTCAGGGTAACGGACATGATCAGCCCGCCACAGCTTCGGCGGTGGCCGAATGCTTTTCTTTGTAGTTCTGCACCGCGGCCTTGATCGCGTCTTCGGCCAGGATGGAACAGTGCACCTTCACCGGCGGCAGCGCCAGTTCTTCGGCGATCTGCGTGTTGCGGATGTTCATGGCTTGGTCCAACGTCTTGCCCTTGACCCATTCGGTCACGAGCGAGCTGGAGGCGATGGCCGAGCCACAGCCGTAGGTCTTGAAGCGCGCGTCTTCAATAACGCCAGCTTCGTTCACCTTGATCTGCAGCTTCATCACGTCGCCACAGGCCGGCGCGCCGACCATGCCGGTGCCCACCGAGTCGTCCGACTTGTCGAACGAACCGACGTTGCGGGGGTTTTCGTAGTGATCCAGAACTTTGGTGCTGTAAGACATGTTAATTCTCCACGTATATCAAGGCGCGGGCGCTTAGTGCGCGGCCCACTGCACGGTGTTCAAGTCGATGCCTTCCTTGGCCATTTCCCAAAGCGGCGACATA
Organism: Achromobacter sp. GQ309; assembly: GCF_059759315.1. Taxonomy (NCBI): domain Bacteria; kingdom Pseudomonadati; phylum Pseudomonadota; class Betaproteobacteria; order Burkholderiales; family Alcaligenaceae; genus Achromobacter; species Achromobacter sp. GQ309. Next base: position 697,360 of record NZ_JCAXDP010000001.1, on the reverse strand, counting down.
TCGCGCAGCTTGCCAACCCGGCTCTTGATCAGTTCGACCGCAAAGTCCACTTCCTTCTCGGTCGTGAAACGACCCAGCGTGAAGCGGATCGAGCTGTGCGCCAGTTCATCGTTGCGGCCCAGGGCGCGCAGCACGTACGAAGGCTCCAGGCTGGCCGAGGTGCAGGCCGAACCGCTGGAAACCGCAAGCTCCTTGATCGCCATGATCAGGGACTCGCCTTCGACGTAATTGAAGCTCACGTTCAGGTTGTGCGGCACGCGCTGGTCCATGTCGCCGTTCAGGTAGACCTCTTCGATCTCCGACAGGCCATTCCACAGGCGATCACGCAGCATGCGGATGCGCTCGTTCTCGGTGCCCATTTCTTCGCGCGCCAGGCGGAAGGCTTCGCCCATGCCGACGATCTGGTGCGTGGCCAGCGTGCCCGAGCGGAAACCGCGCTCATGACCGCCGCCATGCATCTGCGCTTCGATACGGATACGCGGCTTGCGGCGCACGTACAACGCACCGATGCCCTTGGGGCCGTAAGTCTTGTGGGCCGAGAACGACATCAGGTCGACCTTGAGCTTCTGCAGGTCGATTTCCACCTTGCCGGTCGCCTGAGCGGCGTCGACGTGGAAAATGATGCCCTTTTCGCGGCAGATTTCACCCAGCGTTTGCACGTCCTGGATCACGCCGATTTCGTTGTTCACCATCATCACGGACACCAGCACGGTGTCGGGACGCAGCGCAGCCTTGAAGACCTCCAGGTCGATCAGGCCGTTGTCCTTGACGTTCAGATAGGTGACTTCGAAGCCCTGGCGCTCCAGTTCACGACAGGTGTCCAGAACCGCCTTGTGTTCGGTCTTGACCGTGATGATGTGCTTGCCGCGCTCGGCATAGAAATTTGCCGCGCCCTTGATGGCGAGGTTGTTGGATTCGGTGGCGCCGGAGGTCCAGACGATTTCGCGCGGGTCGGCATTGACCAGCTTGGCGACTTGTTCGCGGGCGCGTTCGACGGCCTCTTCGGATTCCCAGCCAAACGCATGGCTGCGCGACGCCGGGTTGCCGAAGTTTTCGTACAGCCACGGCACCATGGCATCGACAACGCGGGGATCGACAGGCGTCGTGGCCGAATAATCCAGATAGATCGGACGGGTGGTCATTTCTACAACTCCTACTTCTTATACGGTGGCGTTGGCAGCAACAGTGGTGGTCGGGGCGTTGGCGGCGGTAGCGCCTCCCACCCGGTTCACGCGCACTGCGCAGGCCTGTGCTTGATTGGTCGCTTCCTGCAATTGGCGCACACGCTGCTGATCGACGAGATCCTGCAGGGACACCGAATCCAGGTAATCCACCATCTTGCGATTCAACGTAGCCCAGAGTTCATGCGTCATGCACTTGCCCGGCTTGCCGTCGTTGCCGCTCGTACAGTCCCGCTTGCCGCCACAGCTCGTGGCGTCCAGCGGTTCGTCGACGGCGAAGATGATGTCTGCAACAGTCACGTTGCGCGCCAGGCGCGCAAGCGAATAACCGCCGCCCGGGCCGCGGACGCTGTCCACGAGCTCGTGACGACGGAGTTTTCCGAAGAGCTGTTCCAGATACGAAAGCGAAATGTTCTGACGCTGGCTGATGGCCGCAAGAGTGACCGGGCCGCTATGCTGCCGCATAGCCAAGTCGATCATGGCAGTCACGGCGAAACGCCCTTTGGTAGTTAGCCGCATGGTGAATTCCCTGTGATTCCGGCAGTGGCCGCCAGCGAATCCAGCGGTCAATACCCGAGTAATTGGCTCAAGTATAGCCTATTCCCGACTAATTTGGTATGGCTCCCGGCTACAAAAAACCGCGCATCTGCGCGGTTTTTTACTGCCTTGTGCCCTGAGAGCCGCTCTGCAAGCGACTCTGCAACCGGCCGATCAGGCAGCCTGGTACTGGGTAGCGCGCTTGCGGACCAGTTCGAGAACACCCTGACAGGCATCTTCGAGGTAGTCCAGGACTTTGCCGAAACCGTCGGCGCCACCGTAGTACGGATCGGGCACGGTGGCTTCTTCGAACTCATTGGCAAAGCGCATCAGGAGCATCAGCTTGTGCTGGTACGCCTTGGGGCATTGCTGCTGCATGGCGGACAGATTGTCCCAGTCCATGGCGAGGATAAGATCGAAGTCACGGAAGTCTTCCGCGGTGACCTGACGCGCCTCGCAGTGAGTGATCTCGTAGCCGCGCTTACGTGCCGCAGCCTGCGCCCGGGCATCAGGCGCCTCGCCGATATGAAACGCGTGCGTGCCCGCGGAGTCGATGCGCACAACATCGCCCAAACCCGCGTCATTCACCAAATGGCGAAACACGCCCTCTGCGCTCGGCGAGCGACAGATATTGCCCATGCAAACGAAAAGTACCTTGGTCATCATGGAAGCAAGTGTGCGGGAAAACCCGAGATAAGGCAAGCTTTTTTTGCACCTGCGCAATTGACGTAGCGCAAATTAATGGGGCACATAATCCCAAAGAAATCATGGAGTTGCAAGCTTGTATTCAGGTAACCCATGAGGCGCAACGCGTGCAAAATTCCTGAATGGTTACACCATGATGGCAGCGCACCACTTTTTGCGCATTTTCAGCTTGCCGTAAGCGAACAGACATGAATTGAAACGTTCGACCTTGCCCTACACTGCCCCGTCCAGCAGCACACGCTGCTTGAGGGCATTGAGCGAGTCTCGGGCGGCAGCAGCCTGTTCGAATTCGAGATTGCGGGCGTGGTCCATCATCAGCTTTTCCAGTCGCTTGATCTCGCGCGCCAGGGCCTTCTCATCCTTCAACAATTCCGCGGGAACTGCCGCTTCCAGCGTGTCGTGTTGGGCAGGCGCCACGATACCGTCGATCAATTCACGCACCGCCTTGTGCACGCCGCGCGCAGTGATGCCGTTGTCGACGTTGAATTGAAGCTGCTTCGTGCGCCGGCGGGCAGTCTCGTCCATGGCGCGTTTCATCGAATCCGTGATCCGGTCGGCATAGAGAATCGCGTGACCGTTCAGGTTGCGGGCCGCGCGGCCGATGGTCTGAATGAGGCTGCGCTCTGAGCGCAGGAAGCCCTCCTTGTCGGCATCCAGGATGGCCACCAGCGACACCTCCGGAATATCCAGACCCTCGCGCAGCAGGTTGATCCCCACCAGGACGTCGAACGTGCCCAGGCGCAGGTCCCGCAGGATTTCGACGCGCTCGACCGTGTCAATGTCCGAGTGCAGGTAGCGCACCTTCACGCCATGCTCGCTCAGGAAGTCCGTCAGGTCTTCGGCCATCCGCTTGGTCAGCGTCGTGACCAGCACGCGGTCGCCTTGAGAAACACGCGCCTTGATCTGACCCAGCAGGTCGTCCACCTGCGTGCGAGCGGGCAACACCTGGACGATAGGATCGACAAGGCCCGTGGGACGCACCACCTGCTCCACGACGTTGTCCGCGTGCTCCTGTTCGTATGCGGCAGGCGTTGCCGAAACAAATACGCACTGGCGCATCCGCGTCTCGAACTCCTCGAGCTTGAGCGGACGGTTGTCCAGCGCCGACGGCAGGCGGAAACCGTACTGCACGAGCGTCTCCTTGCGGGAGCGGTCGCCGCGGTACATGGCGCTGAGCTGGCCGATCGTGACGTGGCTCTCGTCAATGAACATCAGCGCGTCGGACGGCAGGTAATCAATCAGGGTCGGTGGCGGGTCGCCCGGCGCGGCGCCTGACAAATGACGCGAGTAGTTCTCGATGCCCTTGCAGAACCCAAGCTCCTGCAGCATTTCCAGATCGAAGCGGGTGCGTTGCTCAAGACGCTGAGCCTCGACCAGGTGGCCATCGTCGACGAACCGCTTGACGCGTTCGCGCAGCTCTTCCTTGATGGTTTCGATGGCGCGCAGCACGGTGTCGCGCGGCGTCACATAATGCGAGCCGGGATAGACGGTGAAGCGCGGCAGCTTCTGGCGGATGCGACCCGTCAGCGGGTCGAACAGTTCGAGCGTTTCGATTTCGTCATCGAACAACGTCACGCGCAACGCGAGCTCGGCGCTTTCTGCCGGGAAGATGTCGATGGTCTCGCCGCGCACGCGGAAGACCCCACGCGTGAACTCGGCGTCATTACGGGTGTACTGCATGGCCACCAGGCGCGCGAGGATCTCGCGGCGGGCGATCTGGTCGCCCGCGCGAAGGATCAAAACCATCGCGTGATAGTCGCCGGGGTTGCCGATACCGTAGATGCACGACACCGTACCCACGATGATCGTGTCGCGCCGTTCGAGCAGGCTTTTGGTGGCCGACAGCCGCATCTGCTCGATGTGTTCGTTGATGGACGAGTCTTTCTCAATGAACAGGTCGCGCGTCGGCACATAGGCCTCGGGCTGGTAGTAATCGTAGTAAGAAACGAAATACTCCACCGCGTTCTTCGGGAAGAACTCGCGCATTTCGGCGTAGAGCTGCGCGGCCAATGTCTTGTTGGGCGCAAGGACCAGCGCCGGGCGGCCCATGCGCGCGATCACGTTGGCCATGGTGTAGGTTTTGCCTGACCCGGTCACGCCCAGCAGCGTCTGGTACATGAGGCCGTCTTCGACACCCTGCGTCAGCCCTGCGATGGCCGTGGGCTGGTCCCCCGCCGGCGGATAGGGTTGATAGAGGTGAAACGGGCTGTCAGGGAAATCGACGAATCCCGGACCTGCGGCGGGAGCCCCCGCGCTCGGGTCTATTGCGCTCTTAGGCATGCTAGACTGTTCCAGGGTAAACCCCCCATTATCCACAGCACTTCGTACTGCGTCCACCCACCTCATCAGAGTCCCATGAGCACCCTATTCGATTCCGTCGAGCTCGCGCCGCGCGACCCCATTCTTGGCCTGAACGAACAATACAACGCGGACACCCGCCCCGGTAAAGTGAACCTGGGCGTGGGCGTGTATTACGATGATCAGGGACGGATCCCGCTCCTGGGCGCAGTGCGCAAGGCCGAAACCGCCCGCATCGAAGCTGCCGCCGCTCGCGGCTATCTGCCGATCGAAGGCATCGCCGGCTACAACGCCGGTGCTCAGGCGCTGCTGCTGGGCAAGGATTCCGCGCTGGCTGCCGCTGGTCGCGTGCTGACCACGCAAGCACTGGGCGGCACTGGCGCCCTGAAGATCGGCGCCGATTTCCTGCGCCAATTGCTGCCGGGCTCCAAGGTCCTGATCAGCGACCCCAGCTGGGAAAACCACCGCGCCCTGTTCGAACGCGCCGGTTTTGAAGTCGGCACCTATGCCTACTACGACGCCACCACCCGCGGCCTGAACTTCGAAGCCATGCTGGCCGACCTGAAGGCCGCGCCCGCCAAGACCGTCGTCGTGCTGCATGCGTGCTGCCACAACCCCACGGGCGCGGATCCCACCCCCGACCAGTGGAAGCAGATCGCCGCTGTCGTCAAGGAAAACAACCTGGTCCCGTTCCTGGACATCGCCTACCAAGGGTTTGGCGACGGCCTGACGGAAGACGCCTCGGTCGTGCGCCTGTTCGCAGACCTGGACATGACCATGTTCATCAGCTCGTCGTTCTCGAAGTCGTTCTCGCTGTACGGCGAGCGTGTCGGCGCGCTGACCGTCGTGGCCGGCAGCAAGGACGAAGCCACGCGCGTGCTGAGCCAGCTCAAGCGTGTCATCCGCACCAACTACTCCAACCCGCCGACGCACGGCGGCACGGTCGTCTCCACGGTGCTGAACACGCCCGAGCTGTTCGCCCTCTGGGAAGAAGAACTGGCCGGCATGCGTGATCGCATCCGCCTGATGCGCGCGCAACTGGTCGACAAGATCAAAGAGCACGGCGGCAAGCAGGACTTCAGCTTCGTGCTGAAGCAGCGCGGCATGTTCTCGTACTCGGGCCTCTCCGCCGCTCAGGTGGACCGTCTGCGTGAAGAACATGGCGTCTACGCCGTGTCCAGCGGACGCATCTGCGTGGCCGCATTGAACAGCGGCAACATCGACAAGGTGGCAGCCGGCATCGCAGCTGTGCTGTAAATCACTTGGCGGCCCGAGCCGTCTTCAGCCAGAAACGGGACCTGCGGGTCCCGTTTTTGCTGCCTTCGAGACTAGCTTGCTTTTTTGCGCTGCGTCCCCCAGAATGGCGCTGTATATATGTACAGTCCGCTCGCACCGGATCATCGCCATGGCCAGCAAACTCACGGATCGCCAACAACAAATCCTGGACCTCATCAGGCAAACGGTCACGCGCACCGGCTTTCCGCCGACGCGTGCCGAGATCGCCCAGGCCCTGGGTTTTCGCTCTCCAAACGCCGCCGAAGACCACCTCAAGGCGTTGGCACGCAAGGGCGCCATCGAGCTCACGGCCGGCGCCTCGCGGGGCATCCGTCTGAAGGACGCCGCCACCGCGCCCGCCCAGGCCTCACTCCCCATCCCTGCCCTCGCCCAGCTTCTCTTGCCGCTGGTCGGCCGTGTTGCGGCGGGTAGCCCGATTCTTGCGGCCGAGCATGTCGAACGCGAAGTCGGCGTGGACCCCAGCCTCTTTGCCCAGGCGCCCGATTATCTGCTCAAAGTCCGCGGCATGAGCATGCGCGACGCAGGCATCCTTGAAGGCGATCTGCTGGCTGTCAAAAAGGCATCTGAAGCCCGCAATGGCCAGATCGTGGTGGCTCGTATCGGCGACGATGTCACGGTCAAGCGCCTTCAACGCCAGAACGGCCATATCGAGCTCCTGCCTGAAAATCCCGACTCCGAAACCATCGTGGTCAAGGCCGATCAGGAATTCGCGCTGGAAGGCATTGCGGTGGGTCTTATCCGCACGCAAGCGCTGCACTAAGCCGGGGACCTTGTCCTGCACATAGCCAAGCCCTGCAGGCGGCTTACGCCGCCTACGCCATACCTCGCTACCGGTATGCCACATCCAAAAGAAAACCCCGCTCACTGAGCGGGGTTTTTTGCTTTGGGGCGGTCCGTAAGACTTTAGACACCCTTGGGCTTCGGGCGCCCTCTTTCGAGAGCGCCCTGGCGTTCAAGACGCCATCAGTGCTTCATGACCGGGTCGGTAGAGCCGGGTTCAGCCGGCTTGGCAACCAGGGGCTCCTTGACGACTTCTTCCTCGGCCAACGGCTCCGGCAGACGCTCCAAGGCCAGTTCCAGCACCTTGTCGATCCAACGCACCGGCACGATCTCGAGGTGGTTCTTGACGTTGTCCGGGATCTCCGCCAAATCCTTGACGTTTTCTTCCGGAATCAGAACCGTCTTGATACCGCCACGGTGAGCCGCGAGCAGCTTTTCCTTCAGGCCGCCGATCGGCAGCACTTCGCCGCGCAGCGTGATCTCGCCCGTCATGGCGACGTCGGCGCGCACCGGGATGCGCGACAGGGCCGACACCATGGCCGTGGTGATCGCGATACCCGCGGACGGACCGTCCTTGGGCGTCGCACCTTCCGGCACGTGCACGTGCATGTCGTGCTTTTCGAAGACGCTGTCGGCAAAGCCCAGGCGGCGAGCCCGCGAACGCACAACGGTGCGCGCCGCTTCGACCGATTCCTTCATCACGTCGCCGAGCGAACCCGTACGTTGGATGACGCCCTTGCCGGGCATGTCCGCGACTTCGATCGTCAGCAGGTCGCCGCCGACTTCCGTCCACGCCAGGCCGGTCACCTGACCGATCTGGTTTTCCTTTTCGGCCATGCCAAACGCGTAGCGGCGCACACCGAGGTAATCGCTGAGGTTGTCGGCCGTGACGTTGACCGCCTTGACCTCGAGCGTCTTGCCCTCAGCCTTGGCGCGATCGCTTTGGGTCAGCAATTGCTTGATGACCTTGCGGCAGATCTTGCCCACTTCGCGCTCGAGCGCACGGACACCGGCTTCGCGGGTGTAGTAACGCACGATATCGCGCAGCGCGCTGTCGTCGACAGTCAGCTCGGTATCCTTCACGCCGTTGTTCTTCATCAGCTTGGGCAGCAGATGGTCGCGGGCGATGTGGATCTTTTCTTCCTCGGTGTAACCCGACAGGCGGATCACTTCCATACGATCCAGCAGGGCCGGCGGAATGTTCAGCGTGTTGCTGGTCGCCACGAACATGACGTCGGAGAGATCGAAGTCGACCTCGATGTAGTGGTCCTGGAATGTGTGGTTCTGTTCCGGGTCCAGCACTTCGAGCAAGGCCGACGAGGGATCGCCGCGGAAATCCATGCCCAGCTTGTCGATTTCATCAAGCAGGAACAGCGGATTGCGCACGCCAACCTTCGACATGTTCTGCACGATCTTGCCGGGCATCGAGCCGATGTACGTACGACGGTGACCGCGGATCTCGGCTTCGTCGCGCACGCCGCCCAGGGCCATACGCACGAACTTGCGGTTCGTGGCCTTGGCGATCGACTGACCAAGCGAGGTTTTACCGACGCCCGGAGGGCCGACCAGGCACAGGATCGGCGCCTTCACCTTGTCCACGCGCTGTTGCACGGCAAGATATTCGAGGATCCGTTCCTTGACCTTTTCGAGACCGTAGTGGTCGTTGTCCAGCACCGTCTCGGCGTTGCTGATCGAGTTGTTGATCTTGCTCTTCTTTCTCCAGGGGAGATTGATGAGCGTGTCGATATAGTTGCGCACCACAGTGGCTTCGGCCGACATGGGCGACATGAGCTTGAGCTTCTTGAGCTCGGCATCGGCTTTCTTGCGCGCCTCTTTGGGCATGTGGGCAGCGATGATCTTCTTTTCAAGCTCTTCGATGTCCGCGCCCTCTTCGCCTTCGCCCAACTCCTTCTGAATGGCCTTGACCTGCTCATTCAGGTAGTAGTCGCGCTGGCTCTTTTCCATCTGCTTCTTCACGCGGCCACGAATCCGCTTCTCGACCTGGAGGATGTCGATTTCGGTTTCGAGTTGCGTGAGCAAGCCTTCGAGGCGTTCGGAGGTGCCGGTGATCTCGAGCATCTTCTGCTTCTGCTCGAGCTTCAGGGGAAGATGCGCGGCGATCGTGTCGGCCAGGCGGCCAGCATCGTCGATGCCAGCCAGCGAGGTCAGGATCTCCGGGGGGATCTTCTTGTTGAGCTTTACGTACTGCTCGAACTGCGCAACGATGGCGCGGCGCAAGGCTTCTGTTTCGGAGCCCTGCATGGCGTCCGGTTCGATAGGCGACACCTGGCAGGTGAAGTGCGAATCGGCGTCTTCGATGGTGTTGATGCGCGCGCGCTGCGTGCCTTCAACCAGCACCTTCACGGTGCCGTCGGGCAGCTTGAGCATTTGCAGGATGCCGGCGACGCAGCCAATTTCGTATACGTCTTCAGGCGTGGGGTCATCTTTGCCGGCGGACTTTTGAGCCACCAGCATGATGCTTTTGCCCGCTTCCATCGCGACCTCGAGCGCGCGGATGGAGCGCGGACGGCCGACGAACAGCGGGATGACCATATGCGGGAACACTACGACGTCGCGCAGCGGCAGCAGGGGAAGGTCGATCGGGTCGGAAGGCAGGGTCTGGCTGGCAGACATATGAGGTTCCTCGGTATGACTCGGCGTATGGGGACGGGACACCCGGGTAATACCCGAGCAAACTCGTCAATTACGTCTGTTATGGGAACAATAGCCGAAAATTCAAGATCTCGGCCGCCTGGATCACCAAAAGGCCCCAAAAAGGCCCTGGAACCGTCTTCAGTATGCGGCCATGGCGGCCGGCTGAAAAGTGTGATCGTGGATGGAGAAGCGCCCTAGGCAAAAAAACCCGTTACGAGAACGGGCTTTTTTGAAATATCAGGCGGCGGCGTCGCGGACTTCTCCGCGCTCCGGCTTCTCTGGCGCGGCGTTTTCATCCGCGTAGATCAGCAAGGGCTTGCCCTCGCCTTCGATGGCGTTTTCGTCGAGCACCACACGCTTGACGTTGCCCTGCGAGGGCAGGTCGTACATGGTGTCGAGCAGCGCCTGCTCGATGATGGAACGCAGGCCGCGAGCACCCGTCTTGCGACGCAGCGCCTTGCGGGCGATGGCCTTCAGTGCGGCAGGGCGCACGTCGAGTTCAGCGCCTTCCATGGCGAACAGCTTCTGGAATTGCTTAAGCAGGGCGTTCTTGGGCTCGGTCAGAATCTGGACGAGCGCGGCTTCGTCCAGCTCGTCCAGCGTGGCGACCACGGGCAGACGGCCGACCAGTTCGGGGATGAGACCGAACTTGATGAGGTCTTCGGGCTCGACTTCGGAGAACAGCTCACCGACGCCGCGCTCGGACTTGGCGCGCACGGACGCCGAGAAGCCGATACCGGACTTTTCAGTGCGGTCGCGGATGACCTTTTCCAGTCCGTCGAAGGCGCCGCCCACGATGAACAGAATGTTGGTCGTGTCGACCTGCACGAAATCCTGGTTGGGGTGCTTGCGCCCGCCCTGCGGGGGCACCGACGCCACCGTACCTTCGATCAGCTTCAGCAAGGCCTGCTGCACGCCCTCGCCCGACACGTCGCGGGTGATGGACGGGTTGTCGGACTTGCGCGAAATCTTGTCGATCTCGTCGATGTAGATGATGGCGCGCTGGGCTTTTTCGACTTCATAGTTGCAGTTCTGCAGCAACTTCTGAATGATGTTTTCGACGTCTTCACCCACATAACCGGCTTCGGTCAGCGTGGTGGCGTCGGCCATGACGAAGGGCACGTTCAGCATGCGAGCCAGCGTCTGGGCCAGGAGCGTCTTGCCGGAGCCGGTCGGCCCGATCAGCATGATGTTGCTCTTGGAGAGCTCGACTTCGTCGCCCTTGATTTCGCCGTGGCGAATGCGCTTGTAGTGGTTGTAGACGGCCACGGCCAGCATGCGCTTGGGCGACGATTGCCCAATGACGTACTGGTCCAGGAAAGTCTTGATTTCAGCCGGAGTGGGCAGCTCGGAACGAATCGCCGCGCGCGCGGTGGCCTGGGCCTCTTCGCGGATGATGTCGTTGCACAGATCTATGCATTCATCGCAGATGAATACCGACGGACCCGCGATCAGCTTGCGGACTTCGTGCTGGCTTTTATTGCAAAACGAGCAATGCAGCACCTTAGCGTCTGCCGATCCCTTTTTTTCAGGCATATTTCTTTCGTATCTCAGGTAAAGATGCGCCAGGCCGGGTAAATGGCCTAGCGCATGCGCTTACTCAAACATGATGGCAGCGGGTCTGGTTCAACCGGGAAGTCAGCCTTCGGACCGGGAGGCCATGACCTTGTCCACCAGGCCATACGATACCGCATCTTCGGCCGACATGAAGTTGTCACGTTCCGTGTCCAGCTCGATGCGCTCCATGCTCTGTCCGGTGTTGTTGGACAGGATGCGGTTGAGGCGCTCGCGCAGGTCCAGGATTTCGCGGGCCTGGATCTGGATGTCGGAAGCCTGCCCCTGGGCGCCGCCCGAGGGCTGGTGAATCATGATGCGCGAGTTGGGCAGAGTGAAACGCTTGCCCTTCTTGCCAGCCGCCAGCAGGAACGCGCCCATGCTGGCCGCGAGGCCGGTGCACAGGGTGGACACGTCCGGCTTGACGAACTGCATGGTGTCAAAAATGGCCATTCCCGCGTACACCGACCCGCCGGGCGAGTTGATGTACAGGGAAATGTCCTTGTCAGGATTCTCCGATTCCAGGAACAGCAACTGAGCCACGACCAGGTTGGCCGTGGCGTCGTTCACCGGACCCACCAGGAAAATGAGCCGTTCGCGGAGCAGACGCGAATAGATGTCGTAGGCGCGCTCGCCGCGCCCCGACTGCTCGATCACCATGGGAATGTAGCCCAGGCCGGTGGGGGTCACCGAAGACCCGCCATTCATTGCCGCATAGAAATCGGTGAATCTCTGCATAGTGTTACGCCATCCCCATCAACTGATCGAAAGCCACCTTTTCGTCGGTGACCTTGGCCTTTTCCAGAACATGCGCGACGACGTTGTCTTCGAGCACGATAGCCTCGATTTCAGCACGACGCTGGCGGTCTGCCAGGTAATAGCTGACAACCTGGGCGGGTTGTTCGTAGTTCTGGGCGAATTCTTCGATGCGTGCGCGCACCTGTTCCGGCTTGGCTTGCAGCTGAGCTTGCTTGACCAGTTCGGACACCAGCAGGCCCAGGCGGACGCGGCGCTCGGATTCGGTCGAGAAAGCCTCGGCCGGGATCGGCACGGATTCGGCATTGGGCACGCCGCGCTGCTTCAGTTCTTCGCGGGCAGCGGCGATACGGCCTTGCACGTCGTTGTCGATCAGGGCCTTCGGCACGTCGAACTTGCCGGCTTCGACCAGGGCGTCCATGACGCTGGCCTTGGTGCGGCCTTGCGAACGGACCTTGACTTCGCGCTCGATGTTGCTGCGGATGTCGGCCTTGAGCTTTTCGACGTCGCCTTCCGCTTGGCCGAGCGACTTGGCGAATTCGCCGTTCAGTTCGGGCAGGACGCCTTCAGCCACTTCCTTGATGGTGATGGTGAATTCGGCGGTCTTGCCGGCGACTTCAACGCCTTGGTAGTCATCCGGGAACTTGAGCTGGAAAACCTTGGTTTCGCCAGCCTTCAGGCCGCGGGCGGCTTCTTCGAATTCCGGCAGCATGCGGCCTTGGCCGAGCACGAACGGGAAGTCTTCGGCCTTGCCGCCTTCGAACGGCACGCCGTCGATGGTGCCGGCGAAGTCGAGCGTGACGCGGTCGCCGTCGGCGCTGGCGCGGCCTTCACGGGCTTCGAACGTGGCGCGTTGCTTACGCAGCACGTCCAGCGTCTGCTGGACTTCCGCGTCGGTGACGGCGGTTTCGTAGCGGGTGACGGCCAGTTCGGACAGGTCCGGCACGGCGACTTCGGGGTAGACCTCGAACGTGGCGGTGAACGCCAGCGTGTCGTCGGAAACGCCTTCCGTCTTGGGCTCGAGGTTCGGGGCGCCGGCAACGCGCAACTTGGCGCCGTCGATGGCTTGTTCAAAGGCACGGCCAACTTGGCTATTGATCACGTCGTAGCGGATGCTGGGGCCATGGCTGCGCTCGAGCATGGCGAGCGGCGCCTTGCCCGGACGGAAGCCGGGGACCTTGGCGGTCCGAGCCACGCGCTTCAATTGCGCCTGGACTTCCTTTTCGACGTCGGCCACCGAGACGGCCAGATCAACACGGCGCTCCAGGCCGGAGAGGGTTTCAACCACAGGCTGCATTAAAAGACCTATTTTCCGAGAGATGAGATTACGGGCGGATAAACGCGGCATTTTACCGGAAACTTCCGGAACCCTGACGCAAAGGGGCGCGAGCCCCGGATTTGCCCGGATGCTCGCGCCCCGTTTATCGCCCAAAAAGCGAGGACGGACGCCTGGCCGAGAGGTTACTTGGCCTTGGCGATGCGGTCTTCGATGTGTTGTGCACGCTTGGCCGAGGACGGGTGGGAGCTCATCATATCGCTCTTGCCGCCGTCCAGCTCGGCCAGCTTCTGGAACGCGGTCACGAGGCCACGCGTATTCTGTTTCTTGGACTGCAGCAGGTCGAACGAATAATCGTCCGCCGCACTTTCCTGCGATTGCGAGAACTGCGCATTGATGAACTTCTCGGTCAGGTCGCCCAGTTGCGAGGAGCTCAACTGAGCCACCGTCGCGCCGCCAGCCGCGCCCGCCGCATCACGCGCAGCCGACACCGTGTAGGCGGTCTGCATCGCCTTCTTGGTGTGGCCCAGCGCCACGTGACCGATTTCGTGGCCGACCACGCCCATCACTTCGTCGTCCGTCATCATGTCCATGAGACCGCTATACACGCGGATGCAGCCGTTGGCCATTGCCCACGCGTTGACGTCCTTGGTGACATAGACCTTGTAGCTGGCCTTCTGGCCATTGACCGTGCTGCCCAGCGCCTTGGCGATCTTCTGCAGACGGGCGTCGTACTTGCTGCCCGGCGCGGCGATCTTTTCCTGCGAATCGCTTTGCGCGCACGCCTTGTCCGACAGGGTCTTGATCTCGGCATCGCTCAGCGTGGCCGCCTGGACGACCTTGGCGCCGGCGCCGACGAGCCCACCGATGTCCAACGCATGTGCGGCCGAGTAAGGGGCGAGCGCAAGGGCCAACGCGGCGACGGTGTAGCGGATCTTCATGGGAACAAACTCCTATTGACTTGTTCTATGCAAACGAGGCGGCAATTCTATATACGCCCACAGCTTTCGAAGCATTCCGGCACAGAGTTTCGCAAATGCGATTTTCTCTTACCAAATAGCCGAGCAATTCGAGGGCTGCCATGCTAAGCATCGGGAGGCCCTTTTAAAGCCGGTCAAAAGAGATGTCCGCTGTCCCATGGCGTTGATAGAATTGCCGCCGCGCTTTTTTTCGCAAACCCAACGGCTCGCACCCAACATGATCCCGAATCCCCCTCCCCGCCTGGGCCTGCTTCCCAGCCTCATCTTCAGTTCGCGCTGGCTGCAGCTACCGCTGTACCTGGGCCTCATCGTCGCGCAGGGCGTCTACGTGATGCTGTTCCTCAAGGAACTCTGGCACCTGGTCACCCACGCCACCAGCTTCGGCGAAATGGAAATCATGCTGATCGTGCTGGGACTGATCGACGTGGTCATGATCTCCAACCTGCTGGTGATGGTCATCGTGGGCGGCTACGAGACGTTCGTGTCGCGCCTGCGCCTGCAGAACCATCCGGACCAGCCGGAGTGGCTTAGCCACGTCAATGCCAGCGTGCTGAAAGTGAAGCTTGCGATGGCCATCATCGGCATCTCGTCGATCCACCTGCTGCGCACCTTCATCGAAGCCGGCACCATCGGCACGCCGAACGCGCGCTTCACCGAAGCCGGCGTGATGTGGCAGACCATCATCCACGCCATCTTCATCCTGTCGGCGCTGGGGATCGCCTTGGTCGACAAGCTGTCGACCGGCAGCTCAGCCAAGCACTAAGGCAAGCCAGGACAAAAAAGCCCCCACGCGCAAAACGTGGGGGCTTTTTTATGGATAGAACACCGGGTCAGAACCCGGAGCACTACCCAAGAAGCTCAGGCCGCGACCTTGATGTTCTTGGCGCTGGGACCCTTGGGGCCGGTTCCAACGTCGAAAGTGACCCGCTGGTTTTCTTGTAGCGACTTATAGCCTTCGCTACGGATTTCGGAGTAGTGAGCGAAAAGATCCTTGCTGCCGTCGTCGGGCATGATGAAGCCATAACCCTTTTCGGCGTTGAACCACTTGACGATGCCGGTTGCCATGGGATGTCCTTGACCTAAAAAGCGATTGCTCGCGGGACGCCAGATCTTCAAGGATGGGAGAGGATAGCAACCGCGGCACCACTGACGGCGACCAAGGAGAACGCAGACCGCGTCGCTTGAGAATCTCGCTGAAACCAGTTTATTGGTGAACCCGGAAAAACGTCAAATGTCCGAAAGGGCTGGATTCGCGCCCCGAAAAGGCCGCTACACCCGCTAAAGAGCGCAAGCCGGCCCGGGCGGCACGCTCAACATTTTCAACTTGCCACGTACCGATACACGTGGACACTGCGCCGTTTTGAAAGCTCTGTGCGTGCCGCGCGCCCTACCCTGCGAAACCACCCGATTCCAGGAACTCGCGTTCGGCCTGGGTCGTCTGCCGTGCCAATGCCGCGTTCCGGTGCGGGAAGCGCCCGAACCGCTTGATGATGTCGCGATGCAGGACGGCCCATCGCACGGCTTCCGCGCCCAGCGGCTCCATCAACGCGATGGCCCGATTCTGCGCCGCCAGGTTCTCGGCGTGTTCGAACGGCATGTAGAAAAACTGGCGCAGCGAGGCGTCGACTGCAAGATCATGGCCCGCCGCGATGGCGCGTTCGGCAAAATGCAGCGCCAACGCGTCAGTGGCGAACATATGCCCGGTATCGCGGTAGGCGTTGCGAGGAAACTGGTCCAGCAGGATCATCAACGCGATCGCGCCGGCGGGTTCGTCCAGCCAGGCATCGAGCCGGCGGGAAGCGGCCGCCATATGCGCGTCTTCGAAGCGCGCTCGAAAGGCCGCATCGAACTGGGCGCTTTTGCTGAACCACTGCGCGGGACCAGCGTCCAGCCAGAATGCGACTACATCGTCGGGTTGCAGGGCGAACGGCTTTGGCGGTGTGGTGGTCATGGCGGCGATGGCTCGGGGGATTTGGACGCGCTGCCGCAGCCGAAGCGTTGGCCGCGAGGAGAATCGGCCGTCAAGGATACCGCGCAGAAAACAAAAAAGGCCCCGCGAGGGGCCTTCTTGAGAAAACTCAGATCCTTACAGGACTTGAATCTTCGTGGCTTGCGGGCCCTTGGGGCCATTGGCCGTCACAAAGCTGACGCGCTGGTTCTCTTCCAGAGACTTGAAGCCCGAGCCCTGAATTTCGGAGAAGTGAGCGAAGAGGTCCTTGCCGCCCGCTTCCGGGGTGATGAAGCCATAACCCTTTTCCGAATTGAACCACTTAACGACGCCGGTTTCCATACTGTATTTCCTAGAGATAATGGGCAAATGCCCGGAGGTCACGAATCAATCAAGGAGGGGACAGTAGAACAATAACGCTGAGCCGGAAAAGGCACGGCACTGATCGAAAATCGCAACGCTTGTGATCGTGTGCCGACACTATCGTTATGTTCCCCTCACAAGTCAACATAATCCTAAAAAATACGTGCCAATAATGCAACAAAGAGAAACTGCGCAGTTATTTCGCACGTTTTTAAAGGGTAAACGAGTCCCTGCATTGGTGTTAACACCAATACATCATAAAAAAACAAACAAGGCTTATATAAATGCCATCAAAAGCGCGTACGACCTGCAATACGCCGTTTGGATGACACTATGGTTTGCCGTCAGGCTTACTCGTCGATAGGTAAACCCAACAAGTCGAGCGCCGCGCCAAAAGCATCGGGACCCGAGCAAAGGAAAACCGCCACGTCGCCGGGATTCATATTTTCCAGCACTTGGTCGATCTGTTCTTGCGCATTATCAACATTGTCGACATTGGCGGCGTGTATGTCCGCTCCTGCATCGACTTTTTCGCGCGGCACGATGTCTGCGATCGCATTGAGATCATCTATGCCCATCACGACATAGACGCTGATGCTTTCGCCATCCAGCGTGGTGTGCAGCTCAACGCCGCCCGCTACGTCGGCAACGTGCCGACTGAGTATTTCCATTTCCATCTTCCTTGATTTGCGGGCTGAGCCCGCCAGGGCGCTGCACCACGCAGGTGCTCACGCACGCCCAGGCGCGACTATAACAGCCTTAGGCTAACGTTTCTTGGACAGGGGGCCCAGAGACTGGCGGGCGGCCCCAGACGTGGCCGCCACGCTACGGCAGCGCACCCCGGCTTCGGCCAACACGCGGGCCAGCGGCTTTTGTGCAGCCAGGAAGGCGGTCTTCTCGTCACCGGCCAGCTTGCACAGGAAAAGCTGGGCCTGGAGCTGCGTGCGGCGGGCCTTGCGGTTGTCGGCCTCTTTGGCGAGCCATTCGCCCACCCAGGCGGCGGCGGCCTCGGCGTCGCCCTGCTGCTTGACGTGGCCGAGCAGGTCGTAGACGGTCACGCCGTCGATGCGCTCATCCTCGCCGCGCGAGAGGAACAGCTTGGCGGACTGGCCCGTGTAGCCGGGGACGACCGCCAGGCAATCCCGTTCTGCGGGTTTTTTCATGGTGTTTTCGAATGTGGTTTAGCAAGAACCCCGGACTGTAACGCAGGCGCGCGCGCAGTCCTATTGCTGCAGCCGAAGTCTGCTATCGTCGGCGTGTTCTTTTACCCCTACATGGTGAACAACATGCAACGCGATTTCGACTTGGTCGTCACGATTCTGGGCGCCCTGCGCGACGCCCCCGGCCCCAACCTCAGCACGCACGACATCAAGAACGCCGCGCTGGCGCCGCATCCCGAAGAGCAAGGCCTGCAGGTCATCGCGCATCACCTGGACCTGCTGGAAGACGCTGGCCTGGTCAAGCAGGTCAGCGAGACTTCGGCGAACGCCGGTGCGACGCGCTGGCGGATTACCTGGAAGGGTTACGACGCCCTCGAGCAGGATGAGGACGACGAAGAGGATGAGGACTTCGACCCGGAAGAATGAAAGGCCCGGCCGGCCGCTCTGCGCGTCATTGGCGCAACGATTGAGGCATTTGCTGTTGTTGACGGTGTAGCCGGATACGCCGCGTCAGCAGCGCCGCCGCGGTGCCGATCACCAGACTGAACATGAAGGCGGCGATGGACAGCATCGCCGCCAGTTCATCGAACCCGCCCTGGCGCGCCAGCAGCAGCACCACCGCGAAGATTGCCGCCGCCCACCCCAGCAAGCCGATCACCAGTTGCTTGACGGACTGCAGGCGGCCGCACAAGGCGCCGCCGGCAAGTGCGGCGGCCACCATGGCAGCCATGGACCAGAACAGATACTCGTAGTGCATGTGGACGGTCTCCGCCAAGGGCATTGAGGCGCTCGCATTATAGGCGTCGCCTGTTTGCCGGCCTCTCGCGTCTGTCCTTGCCCCTCAGAACCCGGTCAGCCCACCGCCACGACACTGATTTCCACCAGCGCGCCGTAATGGAGTTCGCGCGTGGGCACGATGGCGCGCGCGGGGCGGTGGCTGCCAAAGCACGCTTCGTACACCGCGTTGACCTCATCCCACAGACTGACGTCCGGGATGTAAACGGTGACGTTGACCACGGACGATAACGACGAGCCTGCGGCTTCGAGAATGGCCCGCACGCTGCGCAGCGCTTCCCTTGTCTGGCCGGCCGCGTCCGCCGCCAGCACGGGGCGCACTCCGGGTCCGGCCGGCGGCAAAAAACCCAGCTGCCCCGATACGAAGACGAAGCCGTTGGCGCGAACCGCCTGGGAATAATGCCCGGCCGGCGGCGTGGCATCGGGCGTTTGAATGAAGTCCATGCCGAAATCCTTTTTGATGCGCGGCTCACCAGCCACGGAAGCGTTCCCAGCGTGCCACCACGCCCGGCTCGCCGGGGCGCACGACCTCGTAGGCGTCGTGCTGCGCGCACGTCGCGCAGGCGTGATTCGGGACAATGCGCAGTTTGGCGCCGATGGGCAGGTCCGGCAGGACCGCGTTGCTGCCAGGGCGCACCTTGATGATCCCCTGCTCCTGGTTGGTTTCGGCCAGCAGCACGTCCGGATAGACCTTGCCGTCCACATCGCACACCAGCCCGTACAACTGATCCACCGGCTGCTTGGCGGTGCCACGATCCCGCGACATGGCCATCCATCCCGCGTCGACCAGAATCCAGCCCTTCTCGGGCTGATGGCCGATGACGGTGGTCAGCACCGTCGCAGCGATGTCGTCCACGCTGCACACGCCTAACCCGGCCATGACCAAGTCGAAGAAGACGTACACGCCGGCGCGGACTTCCGTCACGCCATCCAGATTGCGCGCAAAATGCGCGGTGGGCGTGGAGCCGACGCTGACGACCGGGCACGGCAGGCCCGCGCCGCGGATCGCCTTTGCGCAGCTCACGGCGGCCCAGCGTTCCTGTTCGGCCATGTCCGCAATCGCCTCGACGCTGCGGCAGCCATAGGATTCGCCCGCGTGCGTCATGACGCCGCGCAGGCACGCGCCGTCTTCGTGCAACACGCGCGCGATTGCCAGCAGTTGGTCCGTGTCCTTGGGCTGCACGCCGGCACGGTGGCCGTCGCAATCGATCTCGATGAGCGCCGGGATCGGATCGCCGGCAGCCTTGGCACGCGCCGACACCGCGCGCGCGGCCTCGATGCTGTCGACGACAACGGTCAGGTCGACGCCGCGCTTTCGCAAGGCCAGCACGCGGTCGAGCTTCGACGGCGACACGCCCACCGCATACAGCAGATCCGTGACGCCAGCGGCGGCGAACTGTTCTGCCTCCTGCAAGGTCGAGACGGCGGCTGGCCCTTGCGGCGTCGCCATCAGCCGGCGGGCGACCTCGATGGACTTGGGCGTTTTCAGATGGGGACGCAGCCCGACGCCGTGGCCGGCCATCAGGGCGTTCAGCCGCGCGATATTGCGCATCATGCGCGTTTCATCGAGCAGCAGACAGGGCGTTTCCAGGGCATCCAGCGTGGATGCGACGGTTTCGAGGGTCATGGCAATCTCTTTGCGAGTGAGCGGCAGGCAGGACGGGCCTGCGGGAATCAGCACGCAGTATGGCGCGGAAGGCGCTTACCTTGTTTAATGCCAACTTAATATCCCATTAAGCCAAAACTGAATGATTGCCACTGACGACCTGCGCTTTTTCCTGAGCCTTTCGACGGCCGGCTCGCTTGCGCAAGCCTCGCGCGCGCTGGACGTCACACCACCCGCGATCACCCAGCGCCTGAACGCGCTGGAAAAGCGGCTGGGCGTACGGCTGGTCAATCGGTCGGCCCGAGGCATCGCGCTGACCGAAGAAGGCCGTCTATTGGCCATGCGGGCCGCGCAGATCTGCAATGACCTGACCTTGCTGGCCGACGAACTGGCAGGACGCCGCGGCGTCGTGGCGGGACATCTGCGGGTGGTTGCACCGTTGGGGTTCGGCCAACGTTACATCGCCGGATTGGTCGCGGATTTCCGGTCGCGCAGCGAAGACGTCACGGCCAGTCTGACATTGTCGGACGGCCCTCCCCGGCTGGCGTCGGATAACTGGGACGTGATGATTCATATTGGAGAATTGCGCGACTCCACGCTGGTCGCCTACCCGCTGGCGCCCAACCGGCGCATCCTGTGCGCATCGCCCGCCTACCTGGCGCGGCGTGGCTTGCCGACCACGCCGGAGGACCTGCGCAACCACGACTGCATCGCCTTGCGCGAAAACGACGAGGACGTGACGCTGTGGCGGTTCAGGCGAGCCCGCGGCGCGGGCGTCGCCGTGCGCATTGCGCCCGTCATGTCGTGCAATGCCGGCGCGACGGCGTTGGATTGGGCGCGGGCCGGACACGGCATCATTGCGCGGTCGGAATGGGACGTGACCGCGCACCTGCGCACGGGTGAACTCGTGCCATTGCTGGCAGGCTGGAATCTGCCGGACGCGAATGTCGTGGCGTTGGTGAAGTCGCGGCAGGAGTTGTCCGCGCGCACGGCGGGATTTCTGGCGTCCCTGCGCGCAGCTTTTGCCCAGCCGCCATGGCGCGAGGCGTCAGCCTAGCAGGCGCGCAGATGGAAAGCCGCAACCCGCTGCTCAGTCGAGCATCGCTTCCGCTTCGATCTCGATCAACCATTCCGGCAGCGACAGCCCGCTGACGATGATCCAGGAAGACGGCGGCGGATCGACCTTGAAGCGGTCCCGCAACGCCTGCGCCACGACTTCCTGTTCGGTGCTCACCGAATCGCAGATGTAGATGCGCAGCATGATGACCTGCGACAGGTTGCCGCCGGCCGCCGCCAGCACGCGCTCGATGTTGTCCAGCGCGGCCTCGGTTTGCACCTGAAGCCCGGGACCGACCGTCTTCTCGTTGGCGTCTACGCCGACCTGGCCGGACAGCAGCATACGGCGCTGCCCGGTCACGATAACCGCCTGACTGAATCCATACTGCACAGAATTGAATACCGTGTCGGGATTGACGACGATTCGGGACATGTGGATCTCCTGGGCAAGACGGCGCTGGGCGGCCGGCCATTCTATCAACCGGTCATACGTCAGGACACGGGCGCTGCGCTGAATCGACCAAACGCGGTATGGATGCGCGGCACGGCGTTTGCTACGCTGGCTCATCTGTTCAGCCAGGGTGATGGCCATGAGCGAGAAGATTCGAGTGCTGTGCATTCAACCCGCTTCTGCATCCGCGCGTTTCGCGTTCTTGTTGATCGCGCTGAAGTGGTCGATGGGCGCAACCCCCCGGCCGTCGCGGCTGCAGATCGGACCGCATGACCTGGCGCCCGAAGGCTCGGAAGGCGCGTTTTGGCAGTTTGCGCTTCGTCACGCCTTTTCAAGTCAATCCATTCTGGTCACCCGAGGCGACCACTGGGATGTGGCGGCATCGGTGGACGGCGACGAGGTCCGCGCGTTTGGCAGGACCTTTGCGTTGAGGCAGTGCCTTTTTTGAAGCGCGCCTTTCAGGCGTCTGCAGGCGCCTTGCGGTGATAGGCAGCCAGTTCCTCGGCGGTCCAGCGCTGGCGCGCCTCGTCCTGACAGCAGGTCCGATACACCAGCGCGCCCACGTCCAGAAAGCGCTTCACATCGGCTTCCGTGAGCTTTCCCTGCACCTGCATAAGGCAGTCCGCAAGGGTTGAAAGCACGCCGTCCCACCCGTCGAATCTGCCCGGCGACACCGGCAACGTAATCATGCGCGCCATCATTTCACTATGGTCCATGCTGAGTCTCCGCTCTGACGGGGAACCGCTCGGTCCGCAACCCACCGGCGCCCCGGCGTCATACAGCAAGTGGCGTTCCCGATGGAGACCGGTGTCAGACACCAAGGGTGGCCGCCCACACTTTGATGCGGCAGGTGGTCCGCGGGTATCGGACACCTGCGGGCCAGGAAACACGATGCAAGGCTGCTTACGCAGATTACCGGGCCGTCGACCGGCCCGTCACCGGATCCGGCGCGCGCCCCCGCAGCAGTGACCCCGGGTGAGCCTGCAGGTAGTCTGCCAACTCACGTAGCGACCTCGCCGTGCGCGCCAGTTCCTGCAGCAATGCGCTCGTGTTGACGGGCAAGCCGGCATCGGGGCTGAGCAGCCCACCGACGGCGGCGAGCGACCGGCTTGCCTGGCGCAACGTCGCGGTCGCCTCGGGCGCAAGCTGTGTGTCCAGCCGCTTTACCAGCTTGGACGTGCCCTGCAGCAGGTTATTGAGTTCAGCGCCCAGACCTTCAAAGGGAATCCTGTCCAGCTTGGTCAGGATGCTGTTGATCTGCAGCTGCAACTGGTCCAGATTGTTCGGCACCGTGGGAATGAAAGGCGCCTCCTCCATCTTGAACGTCACGGGCTCGGCGTCCGGGAAGACCGCAAAGGCGACATACAACTGGCCTGTCAGGAGATTGCCGATGCGCAATTGCGCCCGTAATCCCTGGTCGATCAAGGCCGCCATCAGCTTGCCGCTGGGATGCGTGACCGTAGAGCCCGAAAACTCCTTGATTTCTTCAAACGTCTTGGCGCCCAGCCGTTCCGGATAGAGGGTGGCATCCACCAGGGCATAGAACTGCTGCGTGGTGCGATCGAGTTCCAGTCCGATGGCATCCACCTGTCCGACTGACGCGCCAAACGCATCGATGGGCGCGCCCACGGACAGTCCGCGCACCGATTGGTCGAACCGCATGCGGATGCGCAGCGGCGTGCCGTCCGGCTGCGCGCGCGCCGCGGTCTCCGAGGGGTAGATGACGAACGCGGCGTCCGGCTTGGCTGCGGTGTGTAAACGGGTCTCGACCGAGTCGAAGGCGACGCCGCCCACGATCACCGACACCAACGATTGAGACCGCACTTGCAGCCCGCCTGCGTCCACCGAGAAGTCCACCCCGCTGGCGTTCCAGAAACGCGTGCCTTCGTTGACGAAGGCGTCGTTGGGCGCATCGACAAACACCTGGATATCGACGCCCTGGCCGGTGGCATCGAGGCGATAGCTCACCACCTGCCCTACTGCAATGCGCCGGAAATAGACGGGCGATCCGATGTCCAGCGAACCGAGGTCCTGCCCCTTGAGGGTGAAGCGCTTGCCCGGCCTGTCCTGCGTCACCTCGGGCGGGATTTCCAGACCGACGAAAGCGAACTTGGTCGCCTTGCGCGGATCGCTGTCGCCATTACGGCCGGCGGGATCCAGGCCGATGTAGGCGCCGGACAGCAACGTGTTCAGGCCTGAAACGCCACTGAGCGTCAGGCGCGGCCGCACCACCCAGAACACGGTGCCCTCCTGCAAGAGCCCAGCCGCGTCCTTGTTGAGCCGCACCGTCGCAATCACGCCGGTCCGGTCCTCGTTGAGCGCCACGCGCTGGACTGTGCCGACGTTGACTTCCTTGTAGCGCACCTGTGTCTTGCCGGCCTCCAGCCCTTCCGCCGTTTGGAAGCTGATCGTGGCCTCGGGCCCTGCGTCCATCCAGACTTTCAGCACCAGCAGCAGGCCGCCCAGCGCCGCAACAATAGGCACCAGCCAGATCCAGGAAAACCGCCGTCTGCGGCCGGCGGACGGCGGCTTGTGTGCGACAGCAGGAGCAGTCTCGGGCATTGAAGGCATCCTTCGTGAGCACGCGTCTGGACTCTGGGTGCAATCCCGGTAAAGCGTCGCGCCGGGCGGTCCGCCGCGCAACAAGGGTATTCCCCACGTTCCGGCCTGCCCGCTGCGCCAATAGCGAGTAGGATAGCCATCCCAACAAACAGGAAAGATCCGTGAATATCGAAATTCGTCCTGCCGCACCGTCGGACGCGGCCCAGATCCATGCCTTCATTACCGAACTGGCCGTCTATGAACGCGCTGCGCACGAAGTGATCGCCAGCGCCGACGACGTCGAACGCACCTTGTTTGCCGAAGGCGCTCCCGCCCGGGCGTTGATGTGCCTGCTGGACGGCAAGGCCATTGGCTACGCCGTCTATTTCTACAGCTACTCCACCTGGCTCGGAAAAAACGGCATCTATCTCGAGGACCTGTACGTCACGCCCGAGCACCGTGGAATCGGCGCGGGACGCGACCTGCTGCGCCATCTGGCACGCGAGGCCGTGGCGAACGGCTGCGGACGGCTCGAGTGGAGTGTGCTGGACTGGAATCAGCCCGCCATCGACTTCTATCAATCCATCGGCGCGCTGCCGCAGGATGAGTGGGTGCGCTATCGGATGGCCGGCGACGCGTTGGTCAACTTTGCCGAGGGCCGCCGCTAGGGCAGCCGCACCGGTTAGAACTCCGGCAGGTCGAACAGCGTGTGCAAGGTGGAACTGGGCACCGGCACCGATGCAAGGTGTTCGCGCCCGCCGGCGTCCACCAGCACACGCACCGCGCGCGAAGCGACGGTGAGGCCGTCGACACTGATCGCGGTCTCGACCTCGGCGCCTTCCTTGATGAGTTCAATGACTTCAGCGGCTGCGGCCGTCGTGGGCTCCGAGATCCAGCCGGGAACGCCACGCACGGCCTGCCCCCAGCGCACGTAGGCGATATGGCCACTTCCGGCCTCTTTGCGCACGGCGACGATCACATACAAAGACATCCAGGCCTCCCTAATGTTTGGCCTGGATCGTATAACAGCTTGGCGGCCGTGTGATGACCGCAAGCGCGTCAGGGTTCGATGTCGATCGGCGCAAAGGACTTCACCAGGTCGTCGAGCTGCTTGAGTTGCGTCAGGAAGGGCTCGAGCTTGTCCAGCGGCAACGCGCTGGGGCCATCGCATTTCGCGTTCTTGGGATCGGGGTGGGCTTCCAGGAAAAGGCCCGCCAGCCCGACCGCCATGCCGGCGCGCGCCAGGTCTGCGACCTGTTCACGACGACCGCCGGATGCCGCGTCCAGCGACGAGCGCTGCTGCAGCGCGTGGGTCACGTCGAAGATCAGCGGGCGGTTGCCGGACACCTTTTTCATGACGCCGAAACCCAGCATGTCGACGACGAGATTGTCGTAGCCAAAGCTGGTGCCGCGATCACACAGAATCAGCTTGTCGTTGCCGGCCTCGGTGAACTTCTCGACGATGTTCAGCATCTGCGCGGGGCTGAGGAACTGCGGCTTCTTGATGTTGACCACGCGCTGCGCCTTGGCAAGCGCGACGACCAGATCGGTCTGGCGCGCCAGAAAGGCCGGCAGTTGCAGGATATCGGCAACTTCGGCCACCGGCGCCGCCTGCCACGGTTCGTGGACGTCGGTGATGACCGGCACGCCGAATTCCTTTTTCACGGCTTCGAAGATCTTCATGCCTTCTTCGAGGCCAGGACCGCGGTACGAATGGATGGACGAGCGATTGGCCTTGTCGAACGACGCCTTGAATACGTAGGGAATGCCCAGTTTGCGGGTGACGCGTTGGTATTCCTCGCACGCGCGCAGCGCCAGATCCTTGGATTCCAGCACATTGATGCCGCCGAACAGCACGAAGGGCCGGTCGTTCGCGCAGGCGATCGAGGGGGAGATAACGACTTCTGGGGCGGTCATGATGGGCGATCCTGTAAAGGTGAAGCAGGTGATAGTGCGTAATGTACAACCTGCTTCCTCGCGCCATCATCTGACCGGCCCCATTTTCAGCTCACAGCGGCTCAGAAGTGATCCCCCGCGCCGCGTTTCCGCCCTGTCAGGCGCGTTCGATCGCCGGGTCGCTGACAAGCCGGTAGGCCACCGCGCCGATGACCGCGCCGACGATAGGCGCCAGCCAGAACAGCCACAACTGTTCCAACGCCCAGCCACCCACGAACAGCGCCGGTCCGGTCGAGCGTGCCGGGTTCACCGATGTGTTGGTGACCGGGATGCTGATGAGGTGAATGAGGGTCAGCGCAAAGCCGATGGGAATGGCCGCAAAGCCGGCCGGCGCCCGCCTGCTGGTGGCGCCGAGAATCACGAAGATAAAGCCGGCCGTCAGCACCACTTCGGTCACCATCGCGGCCAGCAGCGTGTACTTGCCCGGTGAATAGGCGCCATAGCCATTGGCGGCGAAGTGGCTGGCCCTCAGGTCGAAACCCAGCTTGCCGTTGGCGATGCAGGCCAGGACCGCCGCAGCGGCGATGGCGCCCAGGACCTGAACGATGACGTACGGCAGGATTTCTCGGGCGGGGAAGCGTCCGCCGGCCACCAGGCCGACTGTGACAGCAGGATTGAAGTGCCCGCCAGATATGTGGCCCACAGCGAAGACCATCGTCAGGACGGTCAGGCCGAACGCCAGCGCAACGCCCGCGAATCCGATGCCCAGTTGGGGAAAACCGGCGGCAAGCACCGCCGCGCCGCAACCGCCCAGCACCAGCCAAAAGGTGCCGAAGAACTCTGCGCCGCAACGCTTGGGTAGTGAATACATGTCCATCCCTCAGTAACGAAAGCCCTAAGGTATCGGCAAGCGCGCGAGGCAATATTCAAGAATCGAAAATCTTGACGATTCTTGTACGCCGGCGCGTCAGGCGTGACGCTGCTCGACAACATAGCCGGGGCGCACGCCGCTTGGGATCGTTCGGATGGCGGATGGGACTGCATTCGCTGGCTGGGTTGGCGGGCGCGATTTCGTTGGCGGAAGCAAACAGCGGATGCTAATTTCAGCGGCACGCCTTCGCCGGAGGATCACCGTGAAACTGCTGCTCGCCTTTGTTCCCTTCATCACCTTTGCGCTGTTGGAGCACCGGGTCGGCACCCACGCCGCGCTCGTGGCCGCCCGCCCGGCGTTCCGGCGCACCGCGGAACGGATCGCGTGGGCTTGGGCAGGCGCGTTCCTCGTCATCGTGCTGACGGATCTGGCGATGATGTACGTGCCGGCTTTCACCACCACCGTGGGCACGGTGGTCATCCTGGCGGCGCTTGGCGCAGCGGCCTGGTTCACGGCGTGGTTGCCCAAAGCGGCCCGGCGGTAAAGTGCGCTGTCTGAGCCGAATCAGTCCAGCCGGACGCGTTCAGGCCACTGCACTTCAGGAACGGCATTGAGCGCCGGCCTGGCAAACAGATAGCCCTGGAACCGCTCGATTCCGGCAGCCTGCAACCAGCACCATTCCTCGATCCGCTCCACGCCTTCGGCGACAGGCGTGATGCCCATTGCGCTGCACGTGCGGGCAATGCCGCAGACGATTGCCTGGCGCGGTCCGTCCTGATGAATGTTCTGAATGAGCTGCCGGTCGATCTTGAGCTTGTCCGGCTGAAACTCGGCCAGCAGCGACAGGCCCGCATAGCCAGCCCCGAAATCATCGATCGCAACGCCGATGCCGGCGCGGCGCAGCCGTTCGATCGCATCCCTGAAGGCGCGCGGCCGCTCGATCGCTTCCTGTTCGGTGATTTCGACGATCACATGCTGTGGCAACAGCGCGCACGCCGCAATCTGATCCACCAGGCGGTCGACCGCGGCCGGATCTTCAATCAGTGACATGGGCAACAGATTGACCGACAGCTTTACATCGGTCAGGCCCAGCCGCCGCGCCAGCTCGAATGCCGAGGCCTTGGATTCCAGATCCACGCGATAACGGTCCGCGGGATCCAGGCTGGCGAACAACTGTTCCGGCGATCCGCCCGATCGACCGCGGATCAGGAATTCAAGGGAGGTGATCTCGCGCCGCAGGGGATCGACGATGGGTTGCAGCGCAAAGGGATACGGCCGCGCAGGCGCTGCGGGATCTTCCTGCGCCAAAGGAACACCGCTGGCCGCAAACCGCCAGTTGGCCGCGTCGTCGCCTTCGACGATATGGTCCGTGCCATGCGCATCGGCATACCAGCCAAGAATCTTTACCACCCGGTCGTCACCGCCCGGCCAGCGCGTCGGCTTTTTCATCTTGGCCAGAATGCGCGCAGAAACCTGTTGGGGATCGAGCGCTCGCAGGTCAAGCAGCGCCATCGCATCCCCCCCAAACCGGCGGGTAGGCCCGTGATCCTGCATGAGCAGCACGACGTTCTTGTGGGCATCGTCGCGCCGGATGGCATCGAATATCAGGTTGACCGCCTCGTCGGGGCCTTCCAGCAACTGGACGAAATGAACGCCGTCAAAGAGCAATATGCCGGTCACCTGCAGGGCGGCGTTGCGAGCTCGGGCGGGCGTCAGCAGGTCGGTCAGATCCTGCGCGTTCATCGAAGTGACAGCACGGCTGCGGTATATCAGTGTCGATAGCATGGCGTGCTCTATGCAAACGGGTCGGACGGGGAAAGGCTCGCGGCAAGGCTAATGTTCAAGCGAGCAGGCGTGATCTGTGGGGAATCTGTTCGATCGGGCCGTCACTGCGGCACGTCGATGGATCGGCGGTCAACGCGGCGCATGAATCGCTGCCGACGGACTGCGTGGATGGGGCCACGGCTTAATGGCGCCACTGGGTGCCACCCTCGCCTGGGAATTCCAGAGTGGGTCTGGACGAATCGGCCTGAAAAGCTCAGGGAAACCGGCGGGTAACCGGACACTTTCCACGAACTGAAGCGGGTTTGGCCTGACCGGCCCAATGATTTTGAAAATGACAGGTTAAAAACCTAAATCATTGAAATCATGGGGGGATTTGGTGGTGCGAAGGAGGGGACTCGAACCCCTACACCTGTTACGGCGTCAGGACCTAAACCTGGTGCGTCTACCAATTTCGCCACCTTCGCAATAGGCCAAGCCCGCTATTGTAGCTTGCTTGTTAAAATCTTGCGTCATGAATCCGCGCCTCGATGCCCTACACCCCTACCCGTTCGAAAAACTGCGGGCTTTGCTGGCCTCCGCCAGCTCGCAACCGGACGGTATTGCGCCCATCAACCTGTCGATCGGCGAGCCCAAACACGCCGCGCCGGAGCGCGTCGCGCAAGCCATCCGCGACAGCATGGGCGGGCTGTCGGTCTACCCCTCCACGAAGGGCGATCCGGCATTGCGCCGCGCGATTTCCGAATGGCTGGCGCGCCGCTACAGCATACCGGCGCCTGATGCCGACACGCAGGTGCTGCCGGCACTCGGATCGCGCGAGGCGCTGTTTGCATTCACCCAGACCGTGATCGATCCGTCGGCGGGTTCGGTGGTGATCTGCCCCAATCCGTTCTATCAGATCTACGAAGGCGCCACGCTGCTGGCGGGTGCAACGCCCTACTTCGTCAATGCCGATCCGGTGCGCAATTTCGGCAGCGACTGGAACCAGGTGCCGGACGACGTCTGGAAGAAGACGCGCCTGGTGTTCGTGTGTTCGCCGGGCAATCCCGCGGGCAACGTGATGTCGCTGGAAGAATGGAAAACCCTGTTCGAATTGTCCGACCGCTACGGCTTCGTGATTGCGTCGGACGAGTGTTATTCCGAGATCTACCTGGACGAAGGCGATCCCCCGCTGGGCGGTTTGCAGGCGGCGCGCCGTCTGGGCCGGGACGACTACCGCAATCTGGTGGCGTTTTCCAGCCTGTCCAAGCGCTCCAACGTGCCGGGCCTGCGCTCCGGGTTCGTGGCCGGCGATGCCGCGCTGATCGGCCGTTTTTTGCTGTATCGCACGTATCATGGCAGTGCGATGAGCCCGATCGTGTCCGCGGCCAGTATTGCCGCGTGGACGGACGAGACCCACGTGAAGGAAAACCGGCGCCAGTACCGCGAGAAATTCGATGCGGTCGTGCCCATCCTGCAGAAGGTGCTGGATGTGTCACGGCCGCAAGCTTCGTTTTATCTGTGGGCGGCAACGCCCGGTTCGGATACGGCGTTCGTGCGCGACCTCTATGGCCGCACCGGTGTTACCGTGCTGCCGGGCAGTTTCCTGGCACGCGAGGCCCATGGCTTCAATCCGGGCCAGGGACGCATCCGCATCGCCCTGGTGGCGCCTTTGGCCGACTGCGTGCAGGCGGCCGAGCGCATCGCCCATTTTGTACATACCTCTGTTTGACCAACCTTTAAAAGCTGAGCCGATATGACTCTCGACCTGCAGACCACCATTGAACAAGCCTGGGAAAACCGGACCAACCTGTCGCCCGTCGACGCCAGCGCCGAAGTGCGCGAAGCCGTCGAGCACACCATCGACGGTCTGGATCTGGGCCGCCTGCGCGTGGCCGAGAAGATCAATGACGACTGGGTCGTGCACCAGTGGATCAAAAAGGCCGTGCTGCTGTCGTTCCGTCTGAACGAGAACGCCATCATGGGCCAGGCGCCCCTGCAGTTCTACGACAAGGTGCCGCTCAAGTTCTCGGAGTTCGGCGACAACGCGTTCAAGCAAGGCGGCTACCGCGTGGTGCCGCCGGCCGTCGCCCGCCGCGGCTCGTTCATTGGTCGCAACGTGGTGCTGATGCCCTCGTACGTGAACATCGGCGCCTACGTTGACGAAGGCACCATGGTCGACACGTGGGCCACCGTCGGTTCGTGCGCCCAGATCGGCAAGAACGTCCACCTGTCGGGCGGCGTCGGCATCGGCGGCGTGCTCGAGCCCCTGCAGGCCAACCCCACCATCATCGAAGACAACTGCTTCATCGGCGCGCGCTCCGAAGTCGTGGAAGGCGTCGTGGTCGAAGAGAACTCGGTGCTGGCCATGGGCGTGTTCCTGTCGCAAAGCACCAAGATCTACGACCGCGCCACCGGCAAGATCACGTACGGCCGCGTGCCGTCCGGCTCGGTCGTGGTGCCCGGTTCGCTGCCGTCGGCTGACGGTTCGCACAGCCTGGCCTGCGCCGTGATCGTCAAGCGTGTCGATGCGCAGACCCGCGCCAAGACCAGCATCAACGATCTGCTGAGGGCTTGATGAGCAATTCGGCCGTACTGGATCTGGTCAAGGACCTGATCGCCCGTCCCTCGGTGACGCCCGCGGACGAAGACTGCCAGGCGGCGCTTGCCGCCCGGCTCGAACGCATCGGCTTCACCTGCGAGACCATCGCGCAGGGCGGCGTGACCAATCTGTGGGCCCGGCGCGGCAGCGCCGCCCCGCTGACGGTCTTTGCCGGCCACACCGACGTGGTGCCCCCGGGCCCGCGCGAAAAGTGGAACAGCGATCCCTTCGTTCCCACCGAACGCGACGGCTGGCTGTATGGCCGCGGCGCGGCCGACATGAAAAGCTCGATCGCCGCCTTTGTGGTGGCGGCCGAGGAGTTCGTGGCGGCCCATCCGGACCATGGCGGTTCGATCGCGCTGCTGATCACCTCCGACGAGGAAGGCCCGTCCATCGATGGCACCGCCATCGTCTGCGACGCTTTGAAAGCGCGCGGCGAGCAGCTGGATTACTGCATCGTCGGCGAGCCCACGTCGGGCGACGTGCTGGGCGACACCTGCAAGAACGGCCGCCGCGGCTCGTTGTCGGGCAAGCTCACGGTCAAGGGCATCCAGGGCCACGTGGCCTACCCGCATCTGGCGCGCAACCCCGTGCACCAGCTTGCGCCCGCGCTGGCCGACATCGTGAACATCGAATGGGACCAGGGCAATGAATACTTCCCGCCCACGACGTTCCAGGTGTCGAATCTGAACTCCGGTACGGGCGCCACGAATGTGGTGCCGGGCGAGGCAGTGGCGTTGTTCAACTTCCGCTTCTCGACCGCCAGCACGCCGGAAAGCCTGAAGCAGCGGGTTCATGCCGTGCTGGACAAGCATGGCCTGGAATACGACCTGGAGTGGGAACTGGGCGGCGAGCCGTTCCTGACCCCGCGGGGATCGTTGACGGATGCACTGGTCAAGGCGATCCATGCCGAAACCGGCGTGACCGCCGAGCTGTCGACCACGGGCGGCACGTCGGATGGCCGCTTCATCGCCAAGATCTGCCCGCAGGTCATCGAGTTCGGCCCCGGCAACGCGACGATCCACAAGGTGAATGAGCGCATTGAGGTCGCCTCGCTGGAACCGCTCAAGAACATCTATCGGCGCACGCTGGAAAACCTGCTGTTGCCCGCATGATGCACGCGCCGGCGGGATGCAAGTCCCGCCGCGCGATCTTTTTAGCCCCCCTCCCGGGGGCGTTTTTCCGTTTTCCCCCTGGGGCGGTGAATTGAATGCCTGATACGAACGCAACCTCCCGCGAAGAACTGCAGACCGTGCGCGACCTGATCCGCTACGGCGTGTCGCGCCTGAATGGCGCCCAGGTGTCGCTGGGACACGGCAGCGACAATGCCTGGGACGAGGCGGTCTACCTGACACTGCACGCGCTGCACCTGCCGCTGGACACGCTGGATCCGTTCCTGGATGCCCGGGTGGTGCGCGAAGAGCGCGAGCGCGTCCTCGACCTGCTGGACCGCCGCGCCACCGAACGCGTGCCCGCCGCCTACCTGACCAACGAAGCGTGGCTTCGCGGTCATCGGTTCTACGTCGACAAGCGGGTCATCGTGCCGCGCTCGCCGATCGCCGAGCTGCTGGACCAGGGGCTGTCGCCGTGGGTGCAGGACGCGCTGGCGATGGAGAACGTGCTGGACATGTGCACCGGCTCGGGCTGCCTGGCGATCCTGTCGGCGCTGGCCTTTCCCTACGCCCACGTGGACGCCGTGGATGTTTCCGCCGACGCGCTGGAAGTCGCCCGCCGCAATGTCGACGACTACGGGCTTTCCGATCGCCTGGACCTGCACGCCAGCAATCTCTTCGACAACCTGCCCGCGCGCGAATACGACGTGATCGTCTGCAATCCGCCCTACGTGAACAGCGGTTCGATGCGCGCCCTGCCCCAGGAGTATCTGCACGAACCGCAACTGGCGCTGGCCGGCGGCGACGACGGCATGGACCTCGTGCGCCGCATCCTGGACGCCGCGCCACGCTACCTGTCGGAAAACGGCGTGCTGGTGCTGGAAATCGGCCATGAGCGCGATTTCTTCGAGGCCGCCTTCCCGCAGCTTTCGCCCGTCTGGCTGGACACCGAGGAAGCCTCGGACCAGCTGCTGCTGCTTACCCGCGAGCAACTGAGCCTGTGATACGCGCCTCTGGATTGACCCTGCGCCGCGGCACGAAAGTGCTGCTGGACGGCGCCGAATTCGTTGTAAACCCCGGTGAACGGGTCGGCATCGTAGGCAAGAACGGCGCGGGCAAGTCCTCGCTGTTCGCGCTGCTGACCGGCGCGCTGGACCTGGACGCCGGCACCTTGTCGCTGCCCGCCGGCTGGCGCATCGCCAGCGTCGAGCAGGAACTTCACGCCGACGACCGCCCTGCCCGCGAGTTCGTCATCGACGGCGACACGCACCTGCGCGCGTTGCAGGCGCAGCGCGCGACGCTGTCCGACGACCAGGGCACGCAGATCGCGGAAGTGGAAGCCGCGCTGGTGGAAGCCGGCGCCTGGAGCGCCGCCTCGCGCGCCGAGCAACTGCTGGCCGGCCTGGGCTTCAAGCCTGCCGAATGGACGCAGCCCGTCGAGAGCTTTTCCGGCGGCTGGCGCATGCGTCTATCGCTGGCCCGCGCGCTGATGGCTCCGTCCGAATTGCTGCTGCTGGACGAGCCCACCAACCATTTGGACCTGGACGCCATGTTGTGGCTGGAGAAGTGGCTCGGCGCCTACGAAGGCACCGTCATGCTGATCTCCCATGACACCGAATTCCTGGATGCCGTCGCGCGGTCCATTCTGCATTTCGACCATGCCAAGCTGACGCGGTATCGCGGCGGTTATGGCGACTTCCTGACGCAACGCGCCGAGCGCCTGCGTCAATCCAACATTGCCTATGAGCGCCAGACGCGCGAGACGGCCCGGCTGCAAGGCTTCATCGACCGCTTCAAGGCCAAGGCCTCCAAGGCCAAGCAGGCGCAGAGCCGCGTGAAGGCGCTGGCGCGCATGCAGGTGCTGGCGCCGCTGCAGGCCGAAGCGGGCATCGACATCCGCATTCCGTCACCCGAACAGGTGCCCGATCCGCTGATGACGCTGGAACACCTGTCCGCGGGCTACACGGACGCCGAAGGCAACGCGGTGCCCATCCTGCGCGACGTGACGCTGATGGTGCGCGCCGGCAGCCGCGTGGGCGTGTTGGGCGCCAACGGGGCCGGCAAGAGCACGCTGATCAAGACCCTGGCCGAAGAGATCCCCGTGCAGGCGGGCGAGCGCCGCGCCTCGCGCGGCCTGGCCATCGGGTATTTCCACCAGCACCAGCTGGACATGCTGGACGTGGACAGCACGCCGATCGCGCACCTGGCCCGCCTGGCGCCCGAGGCGCGCGAGCAGGAGCTGCGCAATTATCTTGGCGGGTTCGGGTTCTCGGGCGATACGGTCACCAGCAAGGTCGGCCCGATGTCGGGCGGCGAAAAGGCGCGGCTGGCGCTGTCGCTGATCGTCTGGCAAAAGCCCAACCTGCTGCTGCTGGACGAACCCAGCAACCACTTGGACGTGGAGACGCGCGAGGCCCTGGCCACCGCGCTGGCGGACTTCGGCGGCAGCATGCTGCTGGTGTCGCACGACCGGCACCTCTTGCGGACTACGGTGGACAGCTTCTGGATCGTGGCGGACGGTGCGGTGCGCGAGTTCGACGGCGACCTTGAGGACTACCGCGACTGGCTGGCCGCGCGCAACGCGGACGAGCGGGCCGAGGCGCGTGAAAACGCTGAAAGCGGCGGCGAGCCTGTCGTGGATCGCAAGGCGCAACGCCGCGCCGAGGCCGAACAGCGGCAACGCCTGTCTGCACTGCGCAAGCCGCTGGAGTCCAAGCTGGCCAAGGTCGAAACCGAGATGGAAAAGCTGCGCGGCAAATTGGCCGCCCTGGATGCGGTGATCGCCGATCCGGACCTGTATTCCGACGCGCGTCGCGCTGAACGCCAGAAGGTCATGGCGGAACATGGCGAACACGGCAAGCGGATGGGGGAACTGGAAGAACAGTGGCTTGAGCTGCAGGGATCGCTGGAAGAGATAGACCAGAGCGAAGCCTGATCCAAATGAAATCGGCCCCAATCCGGGGCCGATATCTTTGGGCTTGAGCGTGCCGCGCGCTTGCGTGGGAAGCGCTGGGCGCGCGCCTGCGGTTACGAGTACGGACGCTCGCGCAGGCGGGTATGGTTGTCGATTACCGTGTCGATGACTTCGCGCAGGATGGTTTCAGCCAGATCGGGCGGAACGCCCGCTTCCAGCGCCAAACGGCGGATGCGTTCGACCTGCTGGGCTTCGCGCTTGGGATCGACCAGGTCCATGCCGTGGTTGGTCTTGAGTTCGCCGATCATGTCGGTGCAACGGAATCGCACGCCAAGCAGCAACATGATCTGCTGATCGATCTCGTCGACTTCGGCGCGCAGGGCCGCCAGCTCGGCTTTGGGGGAATCGTTGGTAGCCATATGTAGTCAACCCTGAACAATGTCGAGCTTGGCGATGCCCAGCGCCAACGTTTTGGCGCCTACGTCGCGGAAGTGGATTTCCGCCTGTGCGTCCTGACCCGCGCCGCTCAGACCGATGATGGTGCCGTCGCCGAAACGCGCGTGACGGACGCCCTGACCCACACGATACTGCTTGTCGCCCACCGTGACGCCGGTTGCGACGCCACGGGGTTGACGCGGCGCAATGGTGTTGGTTGGCTTGCGGCCGAAGGCATCGCCCCGGTTGCCGCCACCCCAGCCCGCGCCCGTGGCGCTGATGGGCGCCAGTCCAGCCTTGGGCGTCAGCCACTTCAGATGCTGCTCGGGAATTTCGTCCAGGAAGCGCGAGCGCATCGCATAGCGCGTCTGGCCATGCAGCATCCGGCTTTGCGCCAGGCTGATGTACAGGCGCTGGCGCGCGCGGGTGATCGCCACGTACATCAGGCGGCGTTCTTCTTCGAGGCCGGCGGGCTCGAGGATGCTGTTCTCGTGCGGGAACAGTCCTTCCTCCAGGCCGGTGATGAAGACGGCGTCGAACTCCAGGCCCTTCGCAGCATGCACCGTCATGAGCTGGACGGCGTCCTGGCCTTGCTGGGCCTGGTTGTCGCCGGCCTCGAGCGCCGCATGCGACAGGAACGCGGCCAGCGGCGTCAGGTTGTCTCCCGCAACCGCCGGCGCGTCCACCACGCCCGGCATGAGCGTCGACGACGTGTCGTGGTCGGGCACCACGCCGGCGGGCATGCCGTCGTAGTTTTCCTCGGACGCGAACACGGCCGCGGCCGTGATCAGTTCGTTCAGGTTCTCCAGCCGCTCGGCGCCTTCGCGCTCGGCCTTGTAGTGCGCATTCAGGCCACTGGCTTCGAGCATGTGCTCGACCATTTCGGGCAGCGGCAGCTCGCGCGTTTCTTCGATCAGGCGATGAATCAGTTGCGCAAACTGCGCCAGATTCGAACCGCCCTTGCCGCCGACCAGCGCCACCGCGCCATACAGGCTGGTGTCATGCTGCCGGGCGGCGTCGGCCAATTGCTCGAGCGTGCGCGCCCCGATGCCGCGCGTCGGGAAGTTGACCACCCGCATCCACGAGGTGTCGTCGTGCGGATTGGCCATCAGGCGCAGGTAGGCGAGCGCGTGCTTGATTTCCTGGCGTTCGAAGAAGCGCAGGCCGCCGTAGACCTTGTACGGAATGCCGGCGGAAAAGATGGCGTGTTCGATGACGCGCGACTGCGCGTTGCTGCGATACAGCACGGCGATTTCGCGGCGGTCGCTGCCTTCGTGGATGAGCGAACGGATTTCGTCCACGATCCACTGCGCTTCCATGCCATCGGACGGCTGTTCGATGACGCGGACAGGCTCGCCTTCGCCTTGATCGGTCCAGAGATTCTTGCCCAGGCGGCCCGAGTTGTGACCGATGAGCGCGTTGGCCGAATCCAGGATGTGACCGTAGGACCGGTAGTTCTGCTCCAGGCGGATGACGGTGCCATGCGCGTAGTCGCGCTCGAAGTCGGCCATGTTGCCGACGTTCGCGCCGCGGAACGCGTAGATGGACTGGTCGTCGTCGCCCACGGCAAAAATGGCCGCGCCGCCGCCGGCCAGCAGGCGCAGCCACTTGTACTGCAGCGTGTTGGTGTCCTGGAACTCGTCGACCAGGATGTGCCGGAAACGGCGTTGATAATGTTCGCGTACGGGCGCGTTGCGCGACAGCAATTCGTAGGCGCGCAGCAGCAACTCGGCGAAGTCGACCACGCCTTCGCGCTGGCACTGGGCTTCGTAGAGCTGGTAGATCTCGATCAGGCGGCGGCGATGGGCGTCGTAAGCCTCGACGTCCGGCGGACGCAGCCCCTCTTCCTTGGCGCCGTTGATGAAGCGCTGCACATCGCGGGGCGGGTATTTTTCGTCGTCGACGCCGTTGGCCTTCATGAGGCGCTTGATGGCCGCAAGCTGGTCCGTGACGTCGAGGATCTGAAAGCTCTGGGGCAGGCCGGCGTCGCGATGATGCGCGCGCAGCATGCGGTTGCACAGGCCGTGGAACGTGCCGATCCAGAGGCCGCGCGTATCGATCGGCAAGATCGCCGACATGCGCGCCAGCATCTCGCGGGCGGCCTTGTTGGTGAACGTGACCGCCAGCAGCCCAAAAGGCGAAGCCTGGCCGGTTTGAATCAGCCAGGCCATGCGGGTGGTGAGCACCCGGGTCTTCCCGCTGCCCGCCCCGGCCAAGACCAGGGCGTGCTGCGGTTCTAACGTTACTGCGGCGCGTTGTTCAGGATTTAGCTTCTCTAGCATCATGCCGCGTAGCGGCGCAGATGTTGAGCGAACTGCTCAAGCCCAGCGATGCCGCTTTGCTGGGCGCGCTGGCACCAGGCCTGCAGGTCGTGAAGAAGCTGTTCGCTGCTGGCGCTGGAGCTTTCCCAGATGCGGCCGAGTTCGCGGCGCATCTGCACCAGCGTCGACAGCGACTTGTTCTGGGCGATGGCCTTGTCCACGGCAGCCAGTTGCTCGGGCTGCAGGATATCTTCGTTGCGATGGATGGCGCGACGCACGCTGTGCAGCTTGGTGTAGCCGCATTCGGCGTTGCCTTCCTGGCGCGAAGCCTTCAGCTTGGCGAGTTCTTCACGGGCGGCGCTCTTGATCACGTCCGCATAGCGGGCCATGACTTCGTAGCGGTGCGTGATCACGCCTTGCAGCGTGCGCAGGTCGATGCCCGTGCGGGAGTCGTCCAGCTTGAGCTTGGGCGCAACCTTCTTGATCTTGGCCAGGCCAAAGAACTTCAGGATGTTGATGTAGCACCAGCCGATGTCGAACTCGTACCACTTGGCCGAAAACTTGGCCGACGTGCCGTGGGCGTGGTGGTTGTTGTGCAGCTCTTCGCCGCCGATCACGATGCCCCACGGGAACACGTTGGTGCTGGTGTCCGGGCTGTTGTAGTTGCGGTAGCCCCAGAAGTGGCCGATGCCGTTGACGACGCCGGCGGCCCAGAAGGGAATCCAGGCCATCTGGACAGCCCAGACCGTGACGCCGATCGCGCCGAACAGGGCGACGTCGATGGCGAGCATGGTCAGCACGCCCCACAGGCTGTGCTTGCTGTAGACGTTGCGCTCGAGCCAGTCGTCAGGCGTGCCGTGGCCGAACTTGGCCATGGTTTCCTTGTTGTTCGATTCTTCGCGGTACAGCTCGGCGCCGCGGAACAGAACCTTCCAGATGCCGAACAGCATGGGCGAGTGCGGGTCACCTTCCTTTTCGCATTTGGCGTGATGCTTGCGGTGAATAGCCACCCATTCCTTGGTGACCATACCGGTCGTCATCCAGAGCCAGAAGCGGAAGAAGTGCATGACAGCCGGATGGAGATCCAGACCGCGGTGCGCTTGGCTGCGATGGAGAAAAACCGTGACCGCAACAATCGTGATGTGCGTCACGACCAAAGTGAAAACGACGATCTGCCACCAAGTCGCTTGGGTCAGGCCGCCGGCAATGAAGGAGAGGATGTAATCCATAAAGCTGTTATGAGCCTCGCATGAGAAGGTGGCTGAAAGTTTAGCGTACCTTAGCCGTCTGATGACAATCTAGTTTCAAAATAGTTATTGAGAGAAATCAAGGACTAAGGCGCGGTTTTGAGCCAAAAAGCCGCCCTGCGAGCGCTTTGAGCGCGCGCAGAGGCTTTACTTGTGCGGTTGCGGCGGCTTTGCCCAGAGGGGGACGGCCTGAAAATCGCAGTCGCACCGGGTTTTGGCACCATTTGGCGTTTAAAGTTCCAGTCAGGCAAACCCGCAGTCTTGAAGGCGCCACGATACCGGGGCACACTGCACCCCGTTCCGCCCGCCCACTGTCTCTTTTCTCCCACGAATATCGCTCACCACAATGCGTCACCGTTTTTTAACCGTTTTGGCCGCGCTCGGTGTGGCGATATCCGCCCCGGCTTCAGCGCAAACGCTGAAGTCTGGGGACGTCGCCGTCCTGGCTTCTTACTATGAGATCCGCGGGTCGGACTGCCTGGCGCTGCGGGCGCCGCGCGTGTCCATCACCCAGATGCCGACGCTGGGCAAGGCCAGCATCCAGCAGACGCGCGGGCAGTCCAATAATTCCGGGCGCTGCGCGTACAAATCGGTGCCGGTGGCGCAGGTTGTCTACCAGGCCGACCAGCCGGGTTCCGACACCCTGTCCTGGGAAGTGAAGTATCAGAACAAGACCATCGGAACCCGCCGCTACAGCGCAACGGTGGGCGTTACGCCGGGTCCTTGACCGCGGTTTCCGTTTCTTTGACGTCAGAAGCTTTCACTTCGGCTTCCTCGACGGTGGTTTCCTCGGCCGTAACGGTCTGAGCGTCGGCGCCCGCTTGGGCTTCGGCCTCAGCGCCATCGGCCGCGTCGATCCGGTCGTCCTCGTCGGCGAGATTGGCTTCAGCAGCCTCGGCGGCATCCGTGCCGGCGCCCTTCTTCTTGCGTTCGAACACAGCGGCGAAGAAGCCGTCGGTGCCGTGCAGATCCGGACGCAGTTGCACGTACGGGCCTTCCAGTTTCAGGGACTCGCAACGGGCGCCCAGGATTTCGGCGGCATCCACACGTTCGAAGTCCGGATGGCTGGCTAGGAAGCGGTCAGCCTGGACTTCGTTTTCCTCGGCCAGCAGGCTGCACGTGGCATAGACCAGGCGGCCGCCGGGCGCGACACAGCGCGCGGCGCTGTTCAGGATGCGTTCCTGGAGCTGCCCCAGTTCCGCCAGCGCCTCGGGGTGCTGGCGCCACTTCAGGTCCGGATTGCGGCGCAGGGTGCCGATGCCGCTGCAAGGCGCGTCGACCAGCACGCGCTGGGCTTTGCCGGCCAGGCGCTTTACACGGGCGTCGTTCTCGTTGTCGATCACCACCGGGACCACATTCGAGAGGCCGCTACGCGCAAAGCGCGGCTTGGCGCGCGCCAGGCGGGCCGCCGAGACGTCAAAGGCGTACAGCCGGCCGGTCGAACGCATCAGTGCACCCAGCAGCAGCGTTTTGCCGCCGGCGCCTGCGCAGAAATCGATGATCATTTCGCCACGGCGCGGGGCGACCAGCAGGGCCAGCAGTTGGCTGCCTTCGTCCTGGACCTCGATGCTGCCGTTTTCGAACTGGGGCCACCGGTTGATGGCGGGGCGGCCTTCCATCCGGATGCCCCAGGGCGAAAAAGGCATGGCCGTGGGCTCATACCGGCCCGCGCCTTGTTGCAGTTCCGCCAGCATGGCATCGCGCTCGGCCTTGAGCGGGTTCACGCGCAGGTCCAGGCTGGCCTGGCGGTTCAGGGCTTCCACCAGCGTTTCGGGGCTTTCCATGGCGCTCAGGCGCTCGTCCAGCCAGTCGGGGATGCTGCCTCGCACGGCACGGGGCAAAGTCGCGACGTCGATACGGGTGACCCGTTGCAGCCACTCTGCCTCCGCGGCGTCCATGCCCTCCTGCAGGAACTCGGCGCCCAGGGTCGCGTTCAGGCCCAGGATGGCAAGACGGCGCGACGCGGGGCCGACACCGCTTTCGCCGTACTGGCGGTAGCGGCGCAGGTGGCGTAGCACGTCATAGACGGCCTCGGCGACTTCGGAACGGTCGCGCGCGCCCAGGTTCGGGTGATGGCGCAGCCAGTGCGAGAGCGCGGCGTCGGCCGGATAGGTCCATTGCAGGATTTCACCCAGCACGCGCTGCACCTGATCGATGCGGATGGCCGCGTGCGACAGGCGGGGTCGATTGGACTGGGGCTTTTGCGGGGCGTGATCGCGCTCGCCGCCACGCGAGTCGCCGCGCTGGCCGCCGAAGGAGGAGCGGGCATCCGAACGTCCCTGCTCTTCGCGACGGTCCTGGCCGTACGAATTGCGTTCACCGCCACGGCTTTCGCTGCGATCCTGTCCATACGAACCGCGTTCGCCGCCACGGGCACCGCCGCGATCTTGTCCATAGGAGCCGCGACCTTCGCCTCGCTGGCCGCCGAACGAGGAGCGTGAGTCCGGGCGTCCCTGACCTTCACGGCGGTCCTGGCTGTAAGAACCGCGATCACCGCCACGGCCTTCGCCACGATCCTGGCCGAAGGAGCCGCGACCTTCGCCGCGCTGGCCGCCGAACGACGAGCGCGAGTCCGCGCGTCCCTGACCTTCACGGCGGTCCTGGCTGTACGAACCGCGTTCGCCGCCCCGGCCTTCGCCACGATCCTGGCCGAAGGAGCCGCGACCTTCGCCGCGCTGGCCGCCGAACGACGAGCGCGAGTCCGGGCGCCCCTGACCTCCACGGCGATCCGGGCTGTACGACCCGCGTTCGCCGCCACGGCCTTCGCCGCGATCCTGACCAAAGGAGCCCCGGCCTTCGCCACGCTGGCCGCCGAACGACGAGCGGGAGTCCGGGCGTCCCTGGCCTTCACGGCGATCCTGGCTGTACGAACCGCGTTCGCTGCCTCGGCCTTCGCCGCGATCCTGTCCATAGGAACCACGCCCTTCGCCACGCTGACCGCCAAACGACGAACGCGAATCCGGGCGTCCCTGCCCTTCGCGGCGGTCCTGGCTGTACGAACCGCGTTCGCTGCCGCGCCCTTCATTGCGCTGTCCGCCAAACGACGAGCGGGAGTCGGGGCGGCCCCGGCCCTCGCCGCGGTCCTGGCCATAGCCGCCGCGATCGCTCGTGCGCTCGTCGCGCGCGCGGTCGCCGGATTCGGCCCGGTCACGCGGCGCCGGTTTGCGGGCGTCGCCCTTGGGACGCGAGAAAAAAGACCGGCCGTCGCGGCCTTCCGAGGCGGCGCCGAAGGAGCCGGCCGGGCGGGAACGCGGGGATTGGGGTTTAGTCATGGTGTATTCCAGTAGGGCGGAAGCGTTCCGCCCGAAAAATGCTTTTCAGGGCCGTTCAAGCGGCCGGCGACCAGGAAAAAAGGCGCACGGGGTCGCCCTGGACGGCCACGCGGTGATCGTTTGTCAGGGTAACCCGGCCTTCGGCAAGCCAGCGAACGGCAGCCGGAAAGGCCTGGTGCTCGACGGCCAGCACGCGCTCGGCCAGCAATTCAGGCGTGTCGCCCGCCAGGACCGGCACGCAGCCCTGGGCGATGATGGGCCCGTGGTCCAGCACCGGGGTGACGAAATGCACCGTGCAGCCATGCACGCGCACGCCGGTGGCCAGCGCCTGCGCATGGGTGTGCAGGCCGGGGAATGCGGGCAGCAGCGAGGGGTGGATGTTGACCAGGCGGCCGGCGTAATGATTGACGAAGCCGGGCGTCAGCACGCGCATGAACCCGGCCAGGATGACGTAGTCGGGCGCATAGCGATCGATTTCGGCGGCCAGCGCGGTATCGAAGGCTTCGCGGCTGGCGTAGTCCTTGTGATACAGGGCCGCTGTGGGAATGCCCTGCGCGGCGGCCCATTCGAGGCCGCCGGCGTCGGGACGGCTGGCGATCACGGCGGCGATTTCCGCCGGCCAGTGTTCGTCGCGGCAGGCCTCGGCCAGCGCCTGCATGTTGCTGCCCCGCCCCGAGATCAGGATGACGAGGCGGCGCTTAATAGAAGAAGTTTCCGGCAAGATGAACAATTCCAAGGGAAAACGGGCGGTTCCGGTCCCGAAATCAGGCGCGCGCCCTGCGCACGCCGTGCCCGCAAAGGCGGCTGAGCACCCCCTGCGGGCGGGATACGAACAAACCCGTAATCCAAAATTGTAAACTCTCGCTCGTGAAACCATCGCTGCGCATCTACCGATCCCTGCCCCCGCCCGAACGGCGCGCCCCCTGCGCGCTGACAATCGGCAATTTCGACGGCGTCCATCGCGGGCACCAGGCCATGCTTGCCCGCGTCTGCCAGGTGGCACGCGAACGCGGGCTGACGCCGGCCGTGATGACGTTCGAGCCGCACCCGCGGGAGTATTTCGCCACCCTCAACCAGCGTCCGGAACTGGCGCCGACCCGCATTTCGGGGTTGCGCGACAAGC
This sequence comes from Achromobacter sp. GQ309, assembly GCF_059759315.1. Classification (NCBI taxonomy): domain Bacteria; kingdom Pseudomonadati; phylum Pseudomonadota; class Betaproteobacteria; order Burkholderiales; family Alcaligenaceae; genus Achromobacter; species Achromobacter sp. GQ309. The sequence continues at coordinate 653,928 of NZ_JCAXDP010000001.1, read as the reverse complement.
TGGCCGCGCTGGCGCGCTACGGCATATCGCAGGTCGTGGTCGAGCGGTTCAATGCCCGGCTGGCTGAAATGTCGGCCAACGCCTTCATCGAGCACCTTCTGGTGCAGGGGCTGCAGACCAAATGGCTGCTCGTGGGCGAGGACTTTCGCTTCGGGCACAAGCGCAGCGGCGATATCGACCTGCTGCGCGAAGCCGGCATGGTGCATGGCTTCGAGGTCCAGACGCTGGCGGACGTGACCGACCGTCAAGGTCACCGCATTTCCAGTTCCGAGGTGCGCACCGCGCTGGCCGTGGGCGACCTGGAACGAGCGCGCCATCTGCTGGGCCACCCGTTCCATATCAGCGGGCACGTGATCCACGGCCAGAAGCTCGGCCGTACGCTCGGCTATCCCACCATGAACCTGCGTGTGGCCGAACGATGCGCCGCGCGGTCGGGCATCTACGTCGTGCAGGTTCATGGGCTGGCCGACCGCGCGCTGCCGGCGGTGGCGAGTCTAGGCGTGCGCCCGACGGTCGAGGACCGCGGCAGAGTGCTGCTTGAGTCACACCTGCTCGACGAGTCCGTCAACGCTTACGGTAAACTCGTACGCGTTGAATTCCTGCAAAAGCTGCGGGACGAAGAAAAATTTCCTGATCTCCCTTCCCTGACTGCCGCCATCGCCGAAGACGCGCGAAACGCGCGCGCCTATTTTGCCGTTCATGGACTATAAAAAGACCCTCAACCTGCCCGATACCCCCTTCCCCATGCGGGGCGACCTCGCCAAGCGCGAGCCCGCCTGGATTGCGCAATGGGAGGAAAACCACGTCTACCAGGCGATCCGTGCGGCCAGCCGCGGCCGTCCGCGCTTCGTGCTGCATGACGGCCCGCCCTATGCGAACGGCGACATCCACATCGGCCACGCGGTCAACAAGATCCTGAAGGACATCATCGTCAAGAGCCGCAACATGGCCGGCTATGACGCGCACTACGTGCCGGGCTGGGACTGCCACGGCATGCCCATCGAGATCCAGATCGAAAAGAAGTACGGAAAGCACCTGCCCGTGGCGGAAGTGCAATCCAAGGCCCGCGCCTACGCCCTCGAACAGATCGATCGCCAGCGCAAGGACTTCAAGCGCCTGGGCGTGCTGGGCGAGTGGGATCGTCCGTACATGACGATGAACTACAGCAACGAGGCCGACGAGATCCGTGCGCTGGGCCGCATCCTGGACAAGGGCTACGTGTTCCGTGGCCTGAAGCCGGTGAACTGGTGTTTTGACTGTGGCTCGGCGCTGGCCGAGGCTGAAGTCGAATACGCGGATCGCGTGGATCCCGCCGTCGACGTCGCGTTCCCGTTCGCCGACCACAAGCGGCTGGCCCAAGCCTTCGGCCTGGATTCGGTGGACGACGGCGCCATCGTGATCTGGACGACCACGCCCTGGACCATTCCGTCCAACCAGGCGCTGAACGTCCATCCCGAAATTGAATACGCGCTGGTGCGGGTCACTTCGGCTGCCACGCCCAAGTTCGGTCCCCTGCTGCTCATCGCCAAGGAACGCGTCGAAGCCTGCCTGAAATCCTGGGACCTCGAAGGCGAAGTCATCGCCACGGCGCCCGGCGAGGCCCTGTCAGGCATCGAGTTCCGCCATCCGCTGGCGCAGTTCAACGCCGCCTACGATCGCAAGGCGCCCGTGTACCTGGGCGACTACGTCACGGCAGACTCCGGCACCGGCGTGGTGCACTCGGCGCCGGCTTACGGTATCGAAGACTTTGTGTCGTGCAAGGAGCACGGCATGAAGGACACCGACTTCATCAGCCCGGTGATGGGCGACGGCAAGTACGTGGACAGCCTGGCGCTTTTTGGCGGCCTGTCGATCTGGGACGCAAACCCCAAGATCGTCGAAGCGCTCAAGGAAGCCGGCGCGCTGATGCACGTCGAAAAGCACAAGCACAGCTATATGCACTGCTGGCGCCACAAGACGCCCATCATCTACCGCGCGACCAGCCAATGGTTCGCGGGCATGGATGTCGCGCCCAAGGACGGCAGCCCGACCCTGCGCGAATCGGCGCTGGCCGGCATCGACGCCACGGCGTTTTACCCCGCGTGGGGCCGCGCCCGTCTGCATGCCATGATCGCCAACCGTCCGGACTGGACCCTGTCGCGCCAGCGCCAGTGGGGCGTCCCGATGGCGTTCTTCGTGCACAAGGAAACCGGCGAACTGCATCCGCGCACGTCCGAATTGCTGGAACAGGTGGCGCAGCGCGTCGAACAGGGCGGCATCGAGGCCTGGCAGGCGCTCGATCCCCGCGAGCTTCTCGGCGACGAAGCCGACCAGTACGAAAAGAACCGCGACACGCTGGACGTATGGTTCGACTCGGGCAGCACGCACGCAACGGTGCTGGGCGGCAAGGACGGCGAATTCGCCGGTTCGCATGGCGCTGAACTCGCCTGGCCCGCCGACCTCTACCTGGAAGGCTCGGACCAGCATCGCGGCTGGTTCCATTCGTCGCTCCTGACCGGCTGCATGCTGTACGGCCAGCCGCCCTACAAGGCCCTGCTGACGCACGGCTTCGTGGTGGACGGCCAGGGCCGCAAGATGAGCAAGTCGGTCGGCAACGTGATTGCCCCGCAGAAGGTCTCCGATTCCCTGGGCGCCGAAATCCTGCGCCTGTGGGTGGCCTCCACCGACTACTCGGGCGAGCTGTCGATCTCCGACGAAATCCTCAAGCGTGTGGTGGAAGGCTATCGCCGCATCCGCAACACCCTACGCTTCCTGTTGGCCAACCTGGCCGACTTCGATGCGGTGTCGCAATCAGTGCCTTACGGCGAACTCTTCGAGATCGACCGTTACGCGCTGGCCATGACGGCGCAGATGCAGTCGGAAGTGCAGGCCAACTACGAACGCTACGATTTCCATCCGGCCGTCTCGCGTTTGCAGACGTTCTGCTCGGAAGACCTGGGTGCGTTCTACCTGGACATCCTGAAAGATCGCCTTTACACGTCGGCCCCCGACAGCCGCGCCCGCCGCTCGGCGCAGACGGCCCTGCTGGATATCACGCAGACGCTGCTCAAGCTGATGGCGCCCATCCTGTCGTTCACGGCGGAAGAGGCCTGGAAGGAACTGGTTGCGTCCGCCCTGAAGAACCAGGCCGACGCCGCCCGCGCCACGATCTTCACCGAGGTCTATCACGTGCTGCCGCCGTTTGCGGACGCCGATGCCCTGACCGCCAAGTGGACGCGCCTGCGCGCCATCCGCGCCGAGGTCCAGCGCAAGCTGGAAGAAGTGCGTACGGCGGGCGATATCGGTTCGTCGCTGCAGGCCGAAGTCGACCTGTACGCCAACGGCGAAGACCAGCAACTGCTGGCCAGCCTGGGCGACGACCTGCGCTTCGTCCTGATCGTCTCGCGCGCCGCGGTGCACGCGGGCGAAGGCGACACCCGCATCGAGGTCACGCCGTCGGCCCACAAGAAGTGCGAACGTTGCTGGCACTGGCGTCTTGACGTCGGCCAGGACGCCGATCATCCCGAGATCTGCGGCCGCTGCGTGTCCAACCTGTTCGGCTCGGGCGAAGCCCGCGACAAGGCTTGAACATGGCCCGCCCCGCCGAACCCGGAGTGACGGGCACCGCCCCCGCCCGCGCCGCGCCCGCGCGCGTGGGTGGCTGGCTGGCGCTGGCGTTGCTGATCATCGTGCTGGACCAGTTGACGAAGGTCTACTTCAACACGTCATTCCAGTACGGCGAGCGCGTCAACATCCTGCCCTTCTTCGACTTCACGCTGGTGTTCAACCGCGGCGCCGCCTTCAGCTTCCTGGCGTCCGAAGAAGGCTGGCAGCGCTGGTTGTTCACGGGGCTGGGCTGCGTGGCGGCAGTGGTCATCATATGGATGCTGCGCCGCACGCACGGCCAACCGCGTTTCAGCCTGGCGCTCACGCTCATCCTGGGCGGCGCCATCGGCAACGTCATCGACCGCGTGGTGTATGGCCACGTGGTGGACTTTCTGCTCTTCTACTGGAACGACTGGCAGTTCCCCGCTTTCAACATTGCGGACGTCGGTATCACCTGCGGCGCCGTGCTGCTGGTGCTGGACGAACTGCTTCGTGCCCGCAAGCCGCAAGCGTGACGCGACAAGGGGGGCAACGCCCCCCCTTTTTTCACCGCCTTTTTGCAGTGCCTCTTTGCAACGCCTTTTCGAAGCGCCGGTTTGCGCCCCTTTCTGCTTTCGTCAGGCCTACCCCATGCTGCGCCTTCCGCGGCTTTCGTCCGGTTTGATGCCCCCTCTAATGCATGACGAACGGCGCATTGCGGCAATGCAGAATAAAATCCCTCTCACTTCCACGATTATGCGGCGCTAACCCGCCGCCCCGTCCTCATGCTCGATCTCGCCCGCAAACGCATCGTCCTCGGTCTGACCGGGGGCATCGCCTGCTACAAAATCGCCGAGCTGGTGCGGCGCATGACCGAACAAGGCGCCACGGTGGATGTGGTGATGACCGAGGCGGCCACGCACTTCATCACGCCGGTCACCATGCAGGCACTGTCGGGCCGCCCCGTGTTCGTGGACGCGTGGGATGCGCGCGTGCCCAACAACATGGCGCACATCGACCTGACGCGCGGCGCGGACGCCGTGTTGATCGCGCCCGCCAGCGCCGACTTCATGGCCAAGGTGGCACACGGTATGGCCGACGACCTGTTGTCCACGCTGTGCGTGGCCCGCGCCTGTCCGCTGCTGGTGGCGCCCGCCATGAACCGCGAAATGTGGGCTAACCCGGCCACGCAGCGCAACGTCGAAACCCTGCGCGGAGACGGCGTGACCGTGCTGGGACCTTCGGCGGGCGAACAGGCCTGCGGCGAAACCGGCGACGGGCGGATGCTCGAAGCCCATGAGATCCTGACCGACCTGATCGCCTTCTTCCAGCCCAAGCTCTTGGCCGGCCGCCACGTGCTGCTGACCACAGGCCCCACCTCTGAACCCGTGGACCCGGTGCGCGTGCTGAGCAACCGGTCTTCCGGCAAGACGGGCTATGCGCTGGCTCGCGCCGCCCGGGAGGCCGGCGCCCGCGTCACCCTCATCACCGGCGCCACGTTCCTGCCCATCCCGCGCGGCGTAACCGCCCTGCCCGTCACCACCGCGCGCCAGATGCACGACGCCGTGATGGCCAGTGTGGGCGATGCCGACATCTTCATCGCCGTCGCCGCCGTGGCCGATTGGCGCGTCAAGAACGTCAGCACGCAGAAGCTGAAGAAAACCAGCGAAGGCGGCGGCGCGCCGCTGATGGAATTCGAGCCCAATCCGGACATCCTGGCCGAAGTGGCCAAGCTCGAAAATGGCCCCTGGTGCGTGGGCTTTGCCGCCGAAACGGAAAAGCTGGCCGAGCACGCCGAAGCCAAGCGCACGCGCAAAGGCATCCCGCTGCTGGTCGGCAATCTGGCGCACAAGGTCATGGACGCCGACACCACCGAACTGGTGCTGTTCGACGCGCAAGGCACACACCCGCTGCCCGCCGGCAACAAGCTGGATGCCGCGCGCCGTCTCATCGCGGAGATCGCGGCGCGCATGCCGGCCTGACGCGGTGGCGCATTGCCGCGCTACGCCGCGCCGAGCCTGCGCAAGCTCCGATTGGCTTGCGCAAGCTCCGATTGGCTTGGGCAAGCTCCGATGAGCCTAGGCAGGATCCGTTAATCGCCGGCCAGCCGCGCGTCATGCTCCGACAAGCCGCCTCTTCTCCGACGCTCCAATAAAAAACGCCAGGCCCTCTCGGGTCTGGCGTTTTGCCTTACAGCGGTTCAAGCCGCTTGCGGCGCCTTACTGCTCCAGGCTGATGTTCGCGGCCTTGACGATGTCCGCCCACTGCTTGCGGTCGTTTTCAAGAAACTCGCTGAACTTCTCGGGCGTCATGCCGGTGACGGGCTCCGAACCCAGGCCGGCCATCTTCTCGATCAGCGCCGGTTGCTTCAGCACGTCCTGCAGTGCGGCGTAATAGGCGGCCAGCACGTCGGCGGGCAGACCGGCGGGCGCGAACACGCCTTGCCACGTCGGCATGTCAAAGCCCTTCAGGCCTTGCTCGTCCAGCGTCGGCACGTTGGGCAATTGCGCGGCGCGCTTGATCGACGCTACCGCAATTGCCTTGACCTTGCCTTGCGACGCCAACGGCGCGGCGGTCGAGATGTTGTCCATCGTCATGGCGATGTGGCCGCCGAGCAGGTCGGTGATCACGGGCGCGGCGCCGCGGTAGGCGGCGTGCGGCACCTTGACGCCCAGCTTGTACAGCATGGTCTCGGCGATCAGGTGGTTGGAGATGCCGACGCCCGCGGTGCCGTACGTGGCCGTCGGCGTCTTCTGGAAATATTCCTTCAGTTCGGCCAGGTTGTTGGCCGGCACGTCCTTGTTCACGATGACCACATTGGGCTGCACCGCGGCCAGCGTGATGGGCGTGAAGTCGGCGGGCTTGTAGTTCGTGCCCTTGGGATTCAGGACATGGGTGATGGCCATGGAACCGGCCGCGGCGATACCGATGGTGTAGCCGTCGGCGGGCGCCTGGCTCAGGCGGTACGCCATGATGTTGCCGCCGGCGCCGGCCAGGTTCTCGACGACGACCGGTTGGCCCAGGCGGGCCGACAGCGGCTCGGCCAGCAGGCGGGCCAGCGTATCGGCCGAACCGCCCGGCGCGAAGCCCACGAGCAGGCGCACGGGTTTGGCGGGCTTCCAGGCGTCGGCGGCATGCGCGGAAGTGGCCGACAGCGCGGCGACGGCGAATAGTGCGCCAGCGGCGCGGTGCAGGGTACGGCTGAACATAAAAAAACTCCCAACGATTGATTGACGAAGTCGGCTTCGTCTCCTCTCGCCGCTCGCCCGGACCGGCCGCGCGAACCTGTGCGGCCGGAACTTCGGGATTGCGTCCGGCGGCGTTATTCCAGTATTTGTGCCAGGGCTTGCGCCACCAGGCGGTTGGACAGCAGCACGGGGCGGCCCGATGCCTGCGCCACGGCTTGGCGCATGGACTGCGCGTAGCCCATGCAGTGCATGACGATCAGATCGCACGACGCCAGTTCGCGTCCGGCGGCCTCGAAGTTGCGGGCGGCCTGCTGCGCGTCGGCCTCGTACGGCGACGCGTGCACGACCTGCGTTTCGCATTCCAGCGGCACGGCCATATGAAAAGCGTCGACCTGCGCTTCCAGCGGAACCACCAGCCCGACCTTGCGGCAATGCTGCGCCAGGCCTGCGACCAGGTGATCCACGACCTGCTGCGGCTCGACCACCAGGGTGCGCATCGGCGCGATGGCCGTGCCGGTGCACAGCGGGACCAGGATGTCGTAGCCCTGGCCGTCCGCCTGGCGCATCACGTCGGCCAAGCGCGCCTCGGCAGCGGCTGCGTCCAGTTCGATCTGGGAACCGTCGCGCATGCGCGTCGCAAAGCGGTATTCGCGCGGTCGCGGCGCCAGCGCGGCCAAAGCATCCGCGTCCAGGCCGTCGAGCGCGCCGAACTCATCGATGCGCACATGGGCGCCGAGCACGGGCGCCATCTCCGGCACCACGTCGCTACGCGGCGATTGACCGATGGTGAAGAACGCGACGCGGCGCGGTGTGAGGGCGCTCATTGCACGGCTCCGTCTTCGCGGCCGACGGTCTGCAGGTGCGCCATCGAACCGTAGCGGGCCTGCAGCACGCCCCACTCGGCGTCGTCGAAGAAGGTCATGGCGCCCTGCCCGTAGAGCTTGGCGATCTCGATGCAAAAGCGCATGGCGACGTCGGCATCCACGGCGTTGGTGACGCCCGTGGCGCAACCCGGCACGGTGGTCTGCGCCGTCAAGGCCACGCCGACGACCGGCGCGTCCGTGACGATGGCCGGCTGCATCAGGGAGTTCACGTGCCACAACCCGTTTTCGTAGGGCGTGATGTCCTGCGTGGTCAAGGGCAGCGTCACCGGCAGTTCGCCGCTGACCCAACCCATGACGTCGAGCATGGTCTCGGGAATGCGCAGCAGGTAGCCCTGCTTGGCGACCGGCGTGAGCGCCACGCCGCGCTTGTTGACCAGGCGGTTGCCGCGCGTCGTGTCCACCGACAGGATCGCGTCCATGCGCGGATCCACTTCGTGCGACATCATCTCGCGCATGGGGAACGGCGAGCGCATCATCGGCACCGGATGATGCGGGCGCGTGCCGGCGCGCGGGCAGATGTGGGTGCGGATGCGGACCGTGCCGGGCAGCACGTCGCCCTGCTTCGCCATCGCCATCACCTTGAGCGCAGCGGCAATCGCCACGACCGCACCGTCGCTGTCCGACACCAGGCCCGTCACCGCGGGGCGCGCACCGATGCCGCCCAGCCGGCCGACGATGCCCAGTTGCGGGGCCGAATCATCCAGGCCGGGAATCACGATGGACAGGAAATCCGTGGCCAAGCCATCACGCGCAAGAGGCGTGACCTCGACTTCGCAATTGCCCGCGTCGCGTAGCACCTGCGCCACGGATTCGCCCGTGACGTGCGCGGACGACAGCAATTCGATGGCGTCGATCACCTGCTTCATGCCGGGATCTCCACCGGGCCGGGACGGAACATGCGCGGTTCTTCGCGGCCCAGGAAGAGCGGCGCGTCGTGCGGGCCAACCAGCGCGATCTTGGCGCCGCGCACGCGCAGGCCTGCGCCTTCGGGCAGGCCCAGCACCGGCATGGCCGGATTCAGCGTGCAGAACTCGGCAAGGCGCTGGGCGCGCGTTTCGCCGCGGTGGCCGGGAGGATGCGCGTTGGTGTAGTGCGGATTGATCTGGAAGGACACCAGCCCCAGCGCGTCGAAGCCTTTCGGGTCGGTGATGGGCATGTCGTTCGTCGTGCAGATGGTGGGGCACGTCAGGTTGGAACCCGCGCTCCAGCCCAGGTAGGCCGCGCCCTCGCGCACGCGGCGCGCCACGACGTCGAGCAGGCCCTGGCGGCGCAATTCGCCCAGCAGGTTGAACGTGTTGCCGCCGCCCACGATGATGACGGATGCGCCTTCCAGTGCCGCGACCGGATCCTGCGCGGTGTGCAGGCCCTGGATGGCCAGGCCCGTGTCGGCCAATGCCGACGTGACCAGCGCCGTGTAGTCGTCCCAGTTGCGCGTGACCCCCGCGAACGGCACGAACACGGCCGGCGCGCCTTGCGGCAGGGATTCGATCAGTTCGCGGATGTCGGCCATGGCGTGCACCAGATAGCCGGCGTCGCTGCTGGAATTGCTGAGGAGCAGAAGGTTCATGAATGAAGTCCGATAGGTGATGGTTCTGGATGCGGCGGCGAGGCCGCCGCAAGGCATTCGGTAGGTCAGTTCAGCCAGTAGGGATCGTTGAGCTCGCGCCCAAGCGCACCGACGTGCTGCAGCACGGATTCGCGCAGCACCGCCACGCGCGCCGCATCAGCCTGGAACGAGACAAACGACAAGCAGAGCCCGCGCAGTTCGCCGGTGGCGGGGTCCCGAACGGCCGCCGCGACGGCGCCGATGCCCGGCATAGCCTGGTCGATCGCCACGCCGCAGTGGTCCGCGCGCGTCTGCGCCACCAACGCGGCCAGGTCGCCGACGGTGGCTGGACAGTCTCGTCCTTCCATTGGCAGCGACTGGGCGGGATCGGCGCCATACAGGGCCTGGAATTCGGTGTCGGTCAGCCGCGACAGCAGCGCCCGGCCCATCGCCGTGCCCGACGCGGCGCGGCGCGATCCGGGCGGCGACAGCACCTGCACGGGGTGCGAGCCATTCAGCCGTTGCAGCACGACGGTCTCGCGCTGATTCAGCGTGGACAGATACGCCGTGAGTCCGCTGTCGTCCGACAGCCGGGCCAGGACGGCACGGCAGGCCTCGTCCAGCGGCGTGGCGGCCATACCGGCACGCACGGCCTGCGCGAGCAGCGCGCCAGGCCGATAGCGGCGCGTGGCGGCGTCCTGATCGAGCATGCCGTAGTTCTGCATCTGGTTCAGCAGACGCGAAGCCGTGCTTTTGGGCATGGCCAGCCGCGCGGCGACCTCGGTAAAGCTCAGTTCGGCCGCGCCCTCTGCGTACAGCGACAGCACGCGTTGAACGCCGTCAAGAATACTCATACTTGTTCCATTTAACGGAACCGAAGTTCCTTATTAGAGAACAAGAATAATGCAAGCAGCGGAAACAGGTCAATACGGCCGCGCAAGAAAAAAGGCTCCCGGGTCGCGGGAGCCTTGTTCGTGCGAGCCGTCAGCCCGATTTCAGCCTACTGCTTCGTCAGTTCGGACCACTCGGCCAGCGGCAGCGGCGGTTGCGCATGCAGGATGCGACCCAGCACCAGCTTCATCTCATTCCAGCCGCCGCGGCTGGTCGGCCAGACGGACGGCGTAACCGCGCGCCACGTGCCATCCGTCGCACGCTCCGCCATCTTGAACCGGAAGGTGTAGTGACCCGCCATGCCCATGCGCAGGTCCGACACGACCAGCGCATCGCCGATCACGTCATACCGCAGCCAGTCATCCGTGAACCAACGCAGCCGTTCGTGCAGCGGCTCGCCCGCCAGCACGCGTCCGGCGTCCAGATTGAGCGGCAAACGCACCCATTCCGGCGGATCGCGGTCGAACAGGCTGCTCACCGATTCGTAATAGTCGCCATCGCCGGTCTTGGCAAACACCCGCCACACCAGGGTGTTGAACGGCATGGGGACCGCGCGCAATTGCGTCACCGTAACGCCTTGTTCCTGCATGGCGTCCCGCACGCGATGCTCGGCCGCCATGCGGCCAGCCAGCCCGAAACCAAGGTATAGCGTGCTGAAGACCAGCGCCCCCACCATGAAGCGGCGCGCGTTGCGGGTCATTCCGACCGCGATGGCAAACAGGACACCCAACAGCAGCGGCACGGTGTAGACCGGATCGATGATGAACACGGTCGACCAGCTTTCCGGCGTGAGGGCCAGCGGCCAGAACAACTGGGTGCCATAGACGGTGAACGCATCCAGGATGGGATGCGTCACCAGCACCAGCCATATCGTCAGGAACAGCCTTCGCCCGCCATAGGGTGCATTGGGCCAATACTTGCGTATCAGCCAGGCCAGCAGCATCGCCAGGCCGGTCAGCACGAAAACGGAATGCGAGAAGCCGCGGTGATAGGTCATGAGCGACACCGGGTCCGGGTAGCTCATCAGGACATCCAGATCCGGCAAGGTGGCCAGCGCCGCGCCATAGATGAGGGCGCGTCTGCCCTGCACGCGCCCCAGCATGGCGCCTTGAATGCTGGCGCCCAGCACCGCTTGTGTAACTGAATCCATGTTTCTCCAACGTCGAGCGTTCCGCCAAATGGCCTAGCCGCCTCACGGCCGGCCGCGCAGGCGTTAACATACCCGATTGCGTTCAGCTAATTTTCAACTTTGCATCATGGATGAATACATCACCCAGATCGGCCAGTTCATCGAAGCCAACCAGGCTTGGGCCGGACCGATCACCTTCCTGCTCACGCTGGGCGAGTCCATGGTACTCCTGGGACTTTTCATTCCCGCGACCGCCCTGATGCTGCTGACGGGCGGCCTGATCGGCGCCGGCACGCTCGCGCCCTGGGGCGTGATCGCCTGGGGCATCGCCGGCGCGATCGTGGGCGACGCGCTCTCTTACTATCTGGGCCGCTGGGCGGGACCCAACGTGCTGCGGCGCTGGCCGCTCAAGCAGCAGCGCACCGGCGTGGCACGGGCTCGGCTGTTCTTCTACCGCTACGGCTTTGCGTCGGTGCTGATCGGCCGCTTTCTGGGCCCCATCCGCTCCACCATTCCCACGGTGGCGGGCGTGATGGGCATGGCGCATGGGCGCTTCCAGCTGGCCAACGTGCTGTCAGCAGTGCTGTGGATGCCGCTGATGCTGGCGCCCGGCTACATCACCGCGCGCAGCCTGGGCACGGCGCAGAACGCGCAGCAGATCGCCATGATGATCGGCGCGGGGCTCTCGGTTTTGCTAGGATGCGGGCTTCTCCTCGCCATGGTGCGCAAGCGCCGCCAACCGGTGCGCGCGCGGCGGGGCAATTGATCCGGAGAGCGTCATGGCCATTGATGCCGAGCCCAAGAACGGCGATTTCGCGCGCTATATCGAAGAGTTGACCAACGCGAAGGGCGCCTCGCCGGGCCGCATCGCCAGCCGGCGCGAAACGCGCAGGCAGACGGCGCCGGTTGCCGTGCCGATGCCCGTGGCCGTCCCGCCCTCCCCGACGCCCGGTTCGCTGTCCGACGCGCCTTGGGGCAATACCGCGTCGCCATCCCCGCGTGCGCGTTCGGCACCCGAAGCGCCCCTGGCGACGTTCCCGGGCCAACCCGACGAGGCCAACATCACGCTCGCCCGGCAGGCGCGGTCACGCAAGATCGGCGCCGTGCTGACGGTGGCCGGCATCATGGCAGGCTGGGCCGCGGCCAACATCGCTTTCCGCGCGTTTCACAGCCCCCGGTTCGAACTGGACGAACTGATGCCCGCCGTGTTCCTGGCCTTCTTTGCCTTCATGCTGTTCAAAGCGGCCAGCAGCGCGCGCAACCCGCGCAAGTCGGCGCTGAACAAGCTGCCGCCCCTGACGCCGTCGTCATACCGCAAGGACGGCGCCTGACACGCTGCGGCTTGGCTGGTTGGCGTTGGTGCTAACATTTCCGGCCATTGAACCAGCCCCTCCCGGAGTGAAAGTGAACAACGTAGTCGGATTGAACCAGGCCCAGGCGGCCACGATGCTGAAGCTGCAAGGCCATCTGAACAGCATGATCAATCCGGACTGGGTCAACGGCGGCGCCCGCTTCCTGCGCGCCGCGTTCGTCGAATCGGCCGAAGCCCTGGAGCACTACGGCTGGAAGTGGTGGAAGAAGCAGACCATCGACCTGCCGCAGGTCCAGATGGAACTGGTCGACATCCTGCATTTCTATCTGTCGCACACGATCGTCCAGTCGGCTGGCGACGTCGAAGCCGCCGCCCGCGCGCTTGTGGCCGATCTGGCCACGCCGGCCTCCGTCATCCTGGACGGCAAGACCTACGCGCTGGACTCACTGAACGTGCCGGAACTGCTCGAATTGATCGGCGGACTGGCCGTGTGCGGACGCGCCAGCTTCAAGGTCCTGGAGCAGACGATGACCGCCTGCGAGATGACCTGGAACGACGCCTACACGCAATACGTGTCCAAGAACGTGTTGAACATCTTCCGCCAGCAGCACGGCTACAAGGAAGGCACCTACATCAAGATCTGGAACGGCGAGGAAGACAACGTCGTGCTGGCGCGCCTGCTGTCGCAGCAGGATCCCGCCAGCGCGGACTTTGCCGACGTGCTGCATCGCGAGCTGGAAGCCGCATACGCCAAGCTGTAGACGGCGTGGCCGATGACGGCCGGCGCTGCTCGCAAACCGTTGGCGCGAAAAGCTGCCCGCAGAATTCTGACGAAAAAAACGCCGCAATCGCGGCGTTTTTTCATTGACCTTGCCTGACAGCCTATCGCTGTCCGAAGCGCGTCTCGCCAAACAGCGCCTTCAGCTCACGCGGCTGCGACCGCCAGTATTGCTTCGGCGCACTGACCTGGCCGTCCAGTTCGGCCGCCGCATGCCACGGCCAGCGCGGGTCGTAGAGCATGCCGCGCGCCAGCGCGACCATGTCTGCCTTGCCCTGCGCCAGGATGTCCTCGGCCTGCTGGGCCTCGGTGATCAATCCCACCGTGATGGTCGGCATGCCGATCCGGCGCTTGATCTCTTCGGCGAACGGGACCTGGTAATTCGGCCCCACCGGAATCTTCTGCTGCGGCGACACGCCGCCGCTGGACACGTCGATGAATTCACAGCCGCGCGCCTTCAGCGCCTCGGCGAACACCAGGGTCTGCTCAAGGTCCCAGCCGCCCTCCACCCAGTCCGTCGCCGATACGCGCACGCCCAGCGCCACGGAAGGCGGCGTGATGTCGCGCAGGGCCTGGAAGATTTCCAGCGGAAAGCGCATGCGGTTTTCCAGCGATCCCCCGTACGCGTCGTCGCGCCGATTCGACAGGGGCGACAGGAACTGATGCAGCAGATAACCGTGCGCGGCATGCACCTCGATCGCATCAAAGCCCAGGCGCAGCGCGCGGCGGCCGCTGTCCACAAATGCATTGCGGATGCGTTCAAGGCCCGCATCGTCCAGTGCATGCGGCGCGGGCTCGTGCGCGTTGTGCGGCACAGCCGACGGCGCCCAGCCCAGCCAGCCGCCGTCGCTTTCGGGCACCAGTTGCCCGCCGTTCCAGGGCGCATCGCTGGATGCCTTGCGGCCGGCGTGTCCCAATTGGATGCCCAGTTTGATCGGCGAATAGCGGCGCACGGCGGCGACCACCTTGCCCAGTGCGGCTTCGGTCTCGTCGGACCACAGGCCCAGGTCTCCCGGCGAGATGCGGCCATCGGCCTCGACTGCGGTGGCTTCAGTAAACAGGAGCGCCGCGCCCGATAGCGCCAGATGTCCCAGGTGAATCATGTGCCAGTCGGTGGCGCGCCCCTCTTCCGCCGAGTATTCGCACATGGGCGCGATGACGATGCGGTTGGGCAGTTCGACGTTGCCGATTGACGTGGGGCTGAACAGATGGCTCATGCTAGGGGGCTCCGGGAGCGTTGGACGACACAGCATAGCGCCCGGACACGCAAACGCCCCCAAATCCCAACGCCCCCGGCAGGGTTTAAGCGCGCTCCTACTGTCCTTCGATCACCGAATCCAGGAACTGGCGCGTGCGCGCCTCCTTGGGCTGGCTGAACAGCACCGACGATTCGGCGTCTTCGACGATGTTGCCCTGGTCAAAGAACAGCGTGCGGTCCGAGCTGCGTTCGGCGAACTTCATCTGGTGCGTGACGATGATCATCGTCATGCTGCGGCGGGCGGACAGGTCGCGCAGGATCTGCAGGATGCCGCCGACCAGCTCCGGATCCAGCGCGGATGTGACCTCATCGAAGAGCATGACCTGCGGACACATCGCCAGCGCGCGCGCGATGCCGACGCGCTGCTTCTGCCCGCCCGACAGTTGCGCCGGATAGACGTCCAGCTTGTCGCCCAGTCCCACCATCTCCAGATACTCGACGGCGCGATCGCGCGCCTGGTCGCGCGGCATGCCCAGCACGTGCAGCGGCGCCTCCATGGCGTTGCCCAGCGCCGTCATGTGCGGGAACAGGTTGAAGTGCTGGAACACCATGCCGATCTTGCCGCGCACGTTGCGCAGGTGTTCGGAGTTGACGCCCGCGGGGCGGCCCTGCGCATCGGTCCACATGGGTTCGCCGTCGATCTCGATCTCGCCGCTGGTGGGCGGGTCCAGCGTCATCAGCACGCGCAGCAACGTGGATTTGCCCGAGCCCGACGGCCCGATGACAGCCACCGTCTGTCCCGCCGGAATCTCGAGGTTGATGCCGCGCAGGACTTCCACGTCTCCAAAACGCTTGTGCAGATTCTTGATGCTTACGCTGGCGCTCATCGCTTTCCTCCAAATCGTTGCAGGCGGGCCTCCAGGCCGCGCACGCCCCAGGCCGCGACCAGGCTCAGCGCCAGGAACAGCAGGCCCACCAGGGTCAGGGGTTCGGTGTACCGGAACGTCGCCGATCCGATCATCTTGCTTTGCTGCAGCAGTTCGACCACCGTGATGGCCGACAGCAGCGGGGTGTCCTTGAACATGGCCACCAGGTAGTTGCCCAGCGCGGGCACCACGGGCGGAATCGCCTGCGGCAGCACCACGCCCACCGTCGTGCGCCAGCGCGACATGTTCAATGCCGTGGCGGCTTCCCATTGGCCGCGCGGCACGGCCTCGATGCCGGCGCGGTAGACCTCGGCGCAATAGGTGGCATAGTGCAACCCCAGCGCCACGATCCCCGTCATCAGCGGCGACATCTGCGCCCCCGTCAGCGGCAGGACGTAGAACAGGAAGTACATCTGCACCAGCAGCGGTGTGCTGCGCACGAACTCGATGAAGAACGCCGTGGGCAGCGACACGATGCGCAGCTTCGATCGGCGAAGCATCGCAAGCACCAGGCCCAACGTGACCGCCACCAGCATGCCGAGCACGGTGGCCTGGATGGTGATGACGAGCGCCGAACCCAGCGTGGGCAGGATTTCCAGTGCGAAAGACCAGTCGAATATCGGTGTCATCGGACTCGGACCCTCCGCTCAAGCAGGCGCACGCCCGCGGTGATCAGCAGCGCCACGCCGAAGTACATCAGCAGCATCAGCGTGAAGATCTCGGTCGTGCGCAGCGTTTCGCTGCGCAGCAACTGCCCGCGGAAGGTCAGGTCGGTGATGGTGATCAGCGACACCAGCGCGGTGTTCTTCAACAGCTCGATGAGCAGGTTGCCCGCCGGCGGCAACATGGCGGGCACCGCTTGCGGCAGCACGATGCGCTGCATGATCTGGCGGCGCGTCAGGTTAAGCGCCACGCCCGCCTCACGCTGCCCGGGCGGAACAGCCCGGATGGCGCCGCGCACCACTTCCGCGCCGTACGCGCCCGCGTTCAGCGCGAGCACCACGATGCCGACCAGCATGGCCGGCAACTGCACGCCAAACAGCGGCAGCACGAAGTAGAACCAGAAGAGCTGCACCAGGGCGGACGTGCCGCGAAAGACCTCGACGTACACCGACGCCGTCCACCGCACCGGCCGCAGGGAAGACAGCCGCCCGATCCCGGACAGCAGCGCAAGCGGCACCGCCAGGACCACCGCGCCCGCCATGATCTGGAGCGTGACGGCCAACCCCTCGAGCAGGGGCGGCACCAGCTCCGCGATATGTTCAGACATCAGCTGCATCGGCGCCCCTTACTGTCCGCTGCAGAGCTTGTCCGCGGTCACCCCTTGGGGCAGTTCGTCGGCGGTAAAGCCGAAAGGCGCCACAAGCTGCTTGTGCTCGTCGGTGCCAATGAATTTGGCCAGTTCGGCGTTGAAGGCATCCGCGAAGGCCTTGTCGTCCGTGCGGAAGGCATAGGCGCCGTAGCCGCGCACGCCCTTGCCATCAATGACCGGATCGGTGAACGGATCGGCCTTCTCCAGCCCGCTGCCCTCCTGCGTCTTGCCCATCAGGTCGTTGACGGTGAGCGCGGTGGCGGCATAGGCATCGGCGCGGCCCGCCTGCACGCCGGACAGCGCGCTGACGGCATCCGGGAACACGACCACCTGGCCGGCCGGAATCTTGACCTTTTCGGCGTACTCGCCCTCGATCGCGCCGACCACGACGCCCAGCTTGGCGTCCGGGTTCTTGAGCACGTCTTCGTAGCTGTGGAGGTTCTTGGGATTGCCCTGCTTGACCAGGAACGCTTCGCCAACGCCATACGTCGGGTTGGAAAACGCGACCTGCTGGCAGCGGCTGGGCGTGACGTACATGCCGGCCGCGATGATGTCGAAACGCTTGGCGGCCAGGCCGGGGATCAGCGATCCGAACTCGGTCAGGACGCCTTCGACTTCGTTGATGCCCATGCGCTTGAGCACCACGCGGGCAATCTCCACGGATTCCCCGGTGACCTTGGCCTCTTTGCTATCCATGTACGCGAACGGCGCCTCGTTGGCATAACCGATGCGGATCTTGCCCGCCGCCTTGGCCGCTTCCAGGGTGCTGGCGTTACTGGCGGTCTCGCCGCCGCCGGCCGCGGACTTGTCGCCACCCGAGTCCGAACATGCGGCAAGCACGCCCAGGCTCAGGGCCAGCAACAGTCGTCTGGATTGGATGAGGGTCATGAATTATTTCTCCCGAATTTATTTCTAGGTGCATGGCTTCACTAAAAATAATACGCTAAGAAATGATTCGGACACGAATGATATAGGCATGAAAAAGCAGGCCTAAGCCTGCTTTTGTCGTCCGTTGCCCTATGGAGCGTTAGAACACGTTACGAACGGTACAGAGATATGGCACCAATTATTCTGCGTACGAAAAACGCCCGTTTTTGACCGTGCCCATCACGCGGGCGCGCTCGTCGAAGCCCTGGTGATTGTCCTTGGTGATGTTCAGGACGCCATTGGGCACGACCAGATCGCGGGTGTTTTCCAGCGCGTCGCGCAGGGCCAGGCGGAATTCCGGCGTGCCGGGCTTTGCACCGGTTTTCAACGCGCGCGACACGGCCGAGTCCAGCAGCATCCAGGCGCCGTAGGCATCACCGGCGAACTGCGTCAGCGTGTTCGGCCCGTATTGCTGTTCATACTTGTCGGCAAATTCCACGGCCACCTTCTTGACCGGATTGGAATCGGGCAGCTCGCGCGCCACGACGCCCGGGCCCGTGGGGAACAGCGTCCCTTCCACGTCCTTGCCGCCCACCTGCAGGAACTCGAGCGTGCCGATGCCGTGCGTCTGGTAGACAGCGCCGGTGAAACCGCGCTCCAGCAGCGTCTTTTGCGGCAGCGCCGCCGGCGTGCCGGAGCCGGCGATCAGCACCGCGTCGGGCTTGGCGGCAATGACCTTGAGCACCTGCCCGACGACCGAGGCGTCGGTGCGCTGGAAACGTTCCTGCGCCACGATCTTCAGGTCCGAGCCGGCGGCGGCCGAAAACTCTTTCCACCAGCTATCGCCGTAGGAATCCGCAAAGCCGATGAAGGCCACGTTCTTCAGGCCTTTTTTCTTCATGTCCTCGACCAGCACGGTCGCCATGAGCGAGTCGTTCTGCGGCATCTTGAAGGCCCAGGTGCGCTTGGGATCCGACTGCGGCTCGACGATGACGCTGGACGCCGCCAACGCAATCATCGGCGTCTTGGTCTCGGCCAGCACGTCCAGTCCGGCCAATGCAGACGCCGTAATGTTGGGGCCGACGATGGCGTCCACCTTGTCTTCGGACGTCAGCTTGCGCATGTTCTTGACCGCGCGGCTCACGTCCGTGCCGTCGTCCAGCACCACGTAACGAGCAGGCTCGCCGCCCAGCGTGTTGGGCCACAGCCGGATCGCGTTGTTGGTCTGGATGCCGATGGCGGCGGCGGGGCCCGTGGTGGACACGTCCACGCCGATCACGATTTCGGCTTGAGCGGACAGGACGGGAACAGCCAGCGCGACAGCGCAGGCGTAGCGGGCAAGGATGCGAGGCATGACTACGGCTCTTGGGTAGGAGTGAAGGAGATGCCGCTATTTTGCCTGATGCGCTCACGCGGCCTCTTGATGTGGCCGGCCCATCTCAATCGGCCGAGGCGCGCGACCGGCACCCGTGGCCGACCTGCCGTTACATCGGCTTGCCGTTGCGTACCGGCGTTTTCCGCGCCGGGCGGGGTGACGGGCCGTATCATCGACGGTGCCGCCTGAGGCAAGGCGCGCCGTTCGCGAGACGGCGCCTCTCACCCACCCCGGACGCGCCGCGCACGGCCGCGTTCCCACACAGGAGTCCTGTATGAAGAAAACCGCATCCGCCGCCTGGTCGGGCGATCTGAAGACTGGCAAAGGCACGATTTCCACGCAGAGCGGCGCGCTCAAGAGCCAACCCTACGGTTTCAATACCCGCTTCGGCGACACGCCGGGCACCAACCCCGAAGAACTGCTGGGCGCGGCGCACGCCGGCTGCTTCACCATGGCGCTGTCCAACATTCTTTCCGAAGCCGGCCTTGTCGCGGACAGCCTGGACACCAAGGCCGAAGTCACGCTGGACAAGCTCGACGATGGGTTTGCCATCACCGCCGTCCATCTGACCGTCGAGGCGGTCATTCCGGGCGCCTCCGCCGAGGCCTTCGAGGACGCCGCGCGCAAGGCCGAAAAGGGCTGCCCGGTTTCCAAGGTGCTGAACGCCAAGATCTCGATGGACGCCAAGCTCAAGTCCTGATCAACGCGGGCGATCCGGCCTCTGAACCGGGGCCGGATCATTGGCGCGCCCTATTCCGGGCGTGGTCAAAATCAATTGGACGATGCAAAGTCGCTTCCGGACAATGAGAACCATTCTCAGGAGCGACGCATGACCGGATTCATCTACGCGCTTTCAGGCGGTAATGCCGCCCTGGCGCAGGACGCGCGGACTTCCGCCAACCTGCGCCGCATGGTCGGGTCCGGCATCCTCGTGGCCGTCGGCTACATCGACCCGGGCAACTGGGCCACCGACATCGCTGGCGGCAGCGGCTTCGGCTACGGGCTGTTGATGGTCGTCATCACATCGGCCTTTCTGGCACTGGGCTTTCAAGTGCTGGTGTCGCGTCTGGCGCTGGCAACCGGCCAGGATCTGGCCACCCTCACCGCCCGCCATCTGTCGCCCCGTCTGGCCAAAGCCGCCTGGCTGGCCGGCGAGGCCGCCATCCTGGCCACTGCGCTGGCCGAACTGATTGGCGGCGCGATTGCACTGCGGCTGCTGTTCAATCTGCCGCTCATCGCAGGGGTTGCCGTCACGGGCATCGGCACCTTCGCCGTGCTGGCCATGACGCGTGGCAATGCCGATCGGCACGAACGCGTGATCGCCCTGCTCTTGTCAGTGGTGGCGCTGTCGTTCATATTTTTGCTGTTCAAGGCCAATCCGGCCTGGACGGAAGTGGCCCAAGGCGTGACCGAGACCGGCAAGGCACTGCGCGATCCGCAAGGTTTCCTGATTGCGCTGGGGATTCTTGGCGCGACCCTTATGCCGCACAACCTTTACCTGCATTCCGGCACGCTGGCGCAACGGGCGCAAGGCTTGCCCCAGCAGGCGCGCGGCATGGCCATGCGCGTGGCGCGCAACGACACCATCGTGTCCTTGGGCGTGGCGATGCTGATCAACGCGGCGATCATGATCGTCGCTGCGGCGTCGCTGTCCGGTTCCGGGATGGTGGTGTCCAGCCTGGACGACGCCCACGCGGTGATCGGCCATACGTTAGGGATCGGCGCAGCGGTGGTGTTCGCCGTGGCCTTGTATGCCGCCGGACAAAGCTCCACCATCACGGGCGTGCTGGCTGGCCGCATCCTGTCGCAGGGATTCCAGGTGGGCAGCAACTGGTCGGACCGGCGCCGTGCGTTGATGACGCGCGTGGTGGCAGGCGCCGCCGCCGTGGGTCTGCTTGCGTTCACGGGTGGCAAGGATCCGGACGGATTGCTGGTGCTCAGCCAGGTCGTCCTGAGCCTGGCGTTGCCCTTCGCCCTGGGACCGCTGGTGGTGCTGGCATGCCGCAAACGTCTGATGGGCGCCTATGTGCTGCGGGGCGCCTGGGGCTGGGCCGCGATCGGGGCAACCGTGGGCATCATCGTGCTGGACGGCTACCTGCTGCTTGATCTCGTCGCCTGAAAGGGCCAAACCGTCCTCTGCGGCGGACACAAAAAAAACGCCAGCGATCAAAGCTGGCGTTTTTTTTGGCGGGGTACTTCAGTGGTAGGCGGAGACTACCGGGTGCTGACGACGGCCGGCGTCCATATTGTGCAGGACCTCGCCGACGGCACCGCCCAGTGCGGCCATGCGCAGCTTCAGGCGCAACCAGCGCGAGCCTGCGTGGGGACCGGACAGGGTTTCCGCCTTGATGGCCTCGCGGATCAGGGACCGCTCCAGCGCATCCGACATACGGGCATTTTTCAACGCGGTATCGCTCATGATTCTCTCCTTGAGAAAAGCGATGTGGAACAACGTGAAGCCATCTTAGATCCACGTATGCTGCGTTGCAATAAAAATTACAAACATTTTTTTCGGCGTTGCGCAATGGGGACAAACACCACCAAAACGGTGCGCGCCGCACAGCGTTACGCACCGCTTTTGTGCGATGACCTAGCCCGTCCGGCGGGGCAGATGCGCCTGGATCAGCTTGTCGGCCATCGCCGCCACCCTGCCCGCCGGTCCGCCTTCACCAAAAAGCTGGCTTGAGACGAACGCGCCCTCGATCAACAGCAGCAATCCGTCTGCCAACGCTTCCGGGTCCTCCGCCCCCATCCCGGCAGCCATGGCGTTCAGCCGGCGGCGCAGTTCGCGCTTGTGTTCCACGGCGACGGCGCGGGCGGGATGCTCCGATTCCGGGTACTCGACGGCCGCGTTCGTCAGCCCGCAACCCCGATAGCCGTTCTGCACCGCGCGGCCGGCCATGCCGGTCAGATAGTCGAGCAACTGGGCGCGCGGGTCGCCCGGATGCGCGGCGCAGGCGGCGTCGAAGCGTGCCCAGAATTCGGCGTCGTAGTCGCGCAGGTACGCAGCAGCCAGTTCGTCCTTCGAGGAAAAGCTGCGGTACAGGCTGGGCTTGGTCACGCCCGCCTGGGTGACGATGGCGTCCACACCCACCGCACGGATGCCGTCGCGGTAGAACATCTCGCGAGCGGTCTTGCGGATGCGGTCGGCCGCCAGAAGCGGCTTGGACGCGGATTTGCCGGCCGTGCCGGTGGCGGCGGCGGAAGGGGTCTTGCTGGCCATACGAGGCTCCTTTTTTGCGGAACGACACGCACGGCCGCTCCGGAAACAGGGTCGCCAAAAAAAGCTTGACGATGTTACTGACCGGTACGTACTATGCGCGAACCCTAATACGTACCGGTCAGTAACATGAGTATAGCCCAGCCTCCCTTTCCCTTCCGCCGCGCCGGCCAAAAGTATGCGTTCGTCGTCGTCGGCGTGATCTTTCTGTCACTGCTGGTCGCGGCCGGCTTGCGGTCTTCGCCCAGTGTGCTGCTGGTGCCGCTGGAGGAGGCGTTCGGATGGAGCCGAAGCTCCATTTCGTTTGCCGCGGCGCTGGGCATTTTTCTGTACGGATTGGTGGGCCCGTTTGCGGCCGCCGCGATGGAACGCTTTGGGCTGCGGCGCGTGCTGATCACCGCGCTGATCCTGATGTCGGCGTCCAGCGCCGTCAGTGCCTATATGACCGAGCCCTGGCATCTGATCATGACCTGGGGCGTGTTTTCGGGCCTGAGTTCGGGCGCCGTGGCGATCGTCATGGGCGCCACCGTGGTCAACCGCTGGTTCGTCAAGCACCGCGGGCTGATGATGGGCCTGCTGACCGCCAGCGCCGCCACCGGCACGCTTGTATTTCTGCCAGTCCTGGCCGCGCTGGCCTCGTCCGGCGATTGGACGCGCGTGGTCTGGACGGTGGCGGGCGCCGCAGCCGCGCTGGTGCCATTGGCCTGGTGGCTGGTGCCCGACCGTCCGTCCAGCGTGGGCCTCGTGCCGTTCGGCAGCGATCCGCACGCACCGCCCGCGCCCGCCGCGCCGCGCACGGGCATGGTGGCCGCCACGTTCGGCACGCTGGCCCGGGCGGCCAAGACCCGCACGTTCTGGTATCTGTTCGCCACGTTTTTCGTGTGCGGCTTCACGACGAACGGCTTGGTCGGCACGCACCTGATCGCGCTTTGCGGCGACCACGGCATGCCCGAGGTGCAGGCGGCCGGATTGCTGGCCATGATGGGCATCTTTGACCTGCTCGGCACCACGGCATCCGGGTGGCTGACCGACCGCTACGACCCGCGCAAGCTGCTGTTCGTTTACTACGCCTTGCGCGGCCTGTCGCTGATGTACCTGCCCTACTCCGATTTCTCGTTCTACAGCCTGTCGATCTTCGCGATCTTCTTCGGCCTTGACTGGATCGCCACGGTGCCGCCGACGCTGCGCCTGACGACGGAAGCGTTCGGCGAACGCGACGCGTCGATCGTCTTCGGGTGGATCGTGGCGGGACACCAGATGGGCGCGGCCAGCGCCGCCTGGATGGCGGGCGCGCTGCGCGAGGCACAGGGCAACTACCTGATGGCTTTCGTGGTGTCAGGCGCGACGGGCATCATCGCCGCCGTGCTTGCCTTGATGATCGGCCGAAAGCGCGTGGTCGTGCAGCCCGCCTGATTCCCAACCGCATGGCGGCGCAGGCCGCCATGCCGTCAGGCCACGCCGTTCCCGGACCGGCCGCGCAGGTTATAGGCTTTCTTGCCGCCGACGTGCTTGCGAATCAGCGCTTCGGCGCGTTCGCCATCGCGCGCCAACAGCGCCTGCACGAAGGCCTCGTGGTCGGCCACCGCCGTCGTCCATTCATCCAGGTCGAAATTGGACTTGTAGCGCAGCGCCTGCACCTGCAGGTTCAACCGGTCGTAGGAATGCGACAACGCCGGATTGTGCGCGGCGCGGTTGATTGCGATGTGCGTGCCCATGCTGGCCGCGAAATACGCGCGGATATCGCGTTTCTCAAAGTTTTCAAGCATCTGCGCATGCAGACGCGCGATCTGGGCAAGCTCCGCCTCGGACGCGCGCTCGGCTGCGCTATGCACTGCCAGCCCCTCCAGCACCGACAACACGTCGAAGATGTTTTCGATGTCTTCGGCTGACAACTCGATCACCATCGCCCCGCGCTTGGGCTGCAAGGTCACGAGGCCATCCGAGGCCAGCATCCGGTACGCCTCGCGTAGCGGCGTGCGGGAAATCTTCAGTAGATCGCACAGATCCCGTTCGTTCAACCAGGTGCCCGGCTTCAGGGTGCCATCGATGATCAATTGGCGTAGCCGTTCGGCCACGACCGCCGGCAAGGTGGGATGGTGGATGGCCAAATCGGGGACGGACACGTCAGCAATCAGGGGTTCAGGGTTAGCCATGGGTTGTTCATGCTCGCGACTTCGACTATTTTTGTATCTGGTATACCAAACACCAACGGCATACCAACCTGACCCAAATCATAGAGCAAGCAGCCCCTGGGCAGGATTCATCCACCAAAGGAGACCCTATGAAAAAGCATGCTCGCGCCTGGATCGGCGTATTGACGCTGTCCGCCGGACTGTCGGCCGCCGCCCCCGCCCTGGCGCAGGACTACTCGAAATGGCCGGAACGTCCCATTCGCCTGGTCGTCGGTTTCGTTCCGGGCGGCGGCACCGACGTGTCGGCCCGGATTCTGTCGGCACGGCTCTCCACCCTGCTCGGCCAGCAGGTCGTGGTAGAGAACAAGCCGGGCGCCTCCGGCCTGATCGCGGCCGATTACGTGGTCAAGGCCGACCCGGACGGCTACACGCTGCTCCTGGCCAACATGCAATCCACTGTCGCCGCCCCGTATGTCGTGCAGTCCAACATCGACCCCAACAAGGATTTCACGGCGGTGCGGTACATCGGATCCGTGCCCAACGTGCTGGTCGTAAACCCCACCAAGCATGCCTACACCACCGTGCAGAACCTGGTGGACGACGCCCGGGCCAAGCCCAAGCAACTGCTGTACGCCTCATCCGGCATGGGAAGTCCGCAGCACCTGAGCGCCGCACGGTTTTCGCAGATTGCCGGCGTGTCCATGGAGCACGTGCCCTACAAAGGCAGCGGTCAGGCCATGACCGACCTGCTCGGCGGCAACGTCGACCTGAACTTCGACACGCTACCCGGCGCAATCAACCAGATCCAGGCGGGCAAGCTGCGTCCGCTGGCCGTGACCAGCCCCGAACGCAGCAAGCGACTGCCCGACGTGCCGACGCTGGCCGAATCCGGCATCAAGGGGCTGGACGTCGTGCAGTGGTACGCCGTCCTCGCGCCCGCCCAACTGCCCCGTCCGATCATGGACAAGCTGGATCGGGCACTCGCCCAGACGCTCGCAGACCCCGAGATCGCCGCCAAGTTGGCCGACCAGGGCATGGACCTGGGCGGCGGCCCGCAAACCCCTGCGGCCTTCGCGTCCTACGTGCGGGATGAATGGAGCAAGTACGGCAAGCTCACCGCGAGCCTGGGCCTGAAGAAGCAATAAGCCTCGACGCTGAACCCGATCCATCCGGCGGGGACCGCCCCGCGCAAGCAAAAGGAACCTCATGACTGCTACCGCTACCCCCATCCTGCTCGAGCGCAACGGCGACATCGCGACCGTGGTGCTGAACCGGCCCGAAAAGCTCAACGCCTTCACGATCGACAGTTGGCGGTTGCTGGGCGACACGTTTCTCGAACTGGACCGCGACGACGGCGTGCGCTGCGTGCTGCTGCGCGGCGCGGGCGAGAAGGCGTTTTCGCCCGGCAACGACATCGGCGAATTCGAGACCGCGCGCAGCAACAAGCGCCAGGCGGTGGAATACGGCGCCGTCATGCGCCGCACGATCGAGGCGATCGGCGGCTGCCTTCACCCCGTGGTCGCGCAGATCCACGGCATCTGCGTGGGCGGCGGGCTGGAGATCGCCAGCCTGGCCGACCTGCGCATCTGCGGCGAAAGCTCGCGGTTCGGCGTGCCCATCAAGAATCTGGGTCTCGTGATGTCGTACTCGGAGCTGGCCCCGCTGGTTCGGCTGGTCGGTCCGACCGTCGCGCTGCAGGTCTTGCTGGAAGGCAACATCTTCGACGCCGCCGAAGCCTTGCGCCTGGGCGTCGTCTCGCGCGTGGTCGCGGACGACAAGGTGGCCGACGAGGCGCAGGCGGCCGCACGCCGGATCGCCGATGGCGCGCCGCTGGTGGCCCGCTGGCACAAGAAGTTCGTGCGCAATCTGGTGCAGGGCAAGACGCTGACGGACGCCGACCGCGACGAGGCGTTCGACTGCTTCGACACCGAAGACTTCCGCGCGGGCTATCGCGCCTTCCTGGCCAAGGCCAAGCCGCAATTCACCGGCCGCTGAACGAGAGATCGAGGAATACGCATGCACAACGACACCCGCGGCTCCGGCCGCCCGCCCTTCCCTGGTTCTGATGCCCCCGCCGGCGCGCTGGCCGGCATGCGCGTCATCGAGCTGTCCCAGATCATGGCTGGCCCCACCTGCGGCATGATGCTGGCCGACCTGGGCGCCGACGTCATCAAGGTCGAAAAGATCGACGGCGGCGACGATTCGCGCCAGTATCGCGACCCGCAGATCAACGGCATCTCGGCGCCATACCTGATGCTCAACCGCAACAAGCGCGCCATCGCGCTGGACCTCAAGCATCCGGAAGGCAAGAAGGTCCTGTTGCGCATGATCCGCGACGCCGACGTGGTGACCGAGAACTTCCGCAAGGGCACGATGGAGAAGCTGGGCCTGGGCTACGAGACGCTGCGCAAGGAGAACCCGGGCCTGATCTATTGCGCCGTGTCCGGCTACGGCACGACCGGCCCCTTTGCGGATAAAGGCGGCTTCGATCTCGTGGCGCAAGGGTTTTCAGGCTTGATGGCCATCACCGGTGAGCCTGGCGGCCCGCCGCTGCGCACCGGCAATTCGGTGGCCGACATCAACGCGGGCCTGCTGGCGGCCTTCGGCGTGCTGGCCGCGTACCAGCACAAGCAACGCACCGGCGAAGGCCAGATCGTGGAAACTTCGTTGCTGGAAGCCAGCCTGCAGCAGCTCTACTGGCACGCCGCCATCTATTTCGGCAGCGGCGTCTCGCCCGGTCCCACGGGATCGGCGCATGTGCTGAGCGCGCCGTACCAGGCGTTTCCCACGCGCACGGACTGGATCATCATCGGCGGCGCCAACGAAAAAAACTGGCAGCGCATCGCGCAGGCGCTGGGGCGGCCCGAGTGGGCGGAAGATCCGCGCTTTGCCCGCAATCGCGACCGCATGCAGAACCGCGATGAATTGGTGGAGGAAATCTCCGCCATCCTGAAGACCCGTGATGCGCAGGAATGGCTGAACATCTTCGACGACGCGGGTGTTCCGGCGGGCCCCGTCCACTCGATCGCGCAGGCGTTATCGCACCCGCAGACGCTGGCGCGTGAAATGGTGGTGGAACAGGATCATCCGGTGGCCGGCAAGGTGCGCACCGTGGGCATGCCCGTGAAACTGTCGGCCACGCCCGCCCGCTACCATCGCGCCGCACCGCGGCTGGGCGAGGACTCCATCGCGATCCTGGGGGAATTCGGCTACGGCAAGGAAGAGATCGACGCGCTGATCGGCGCCGGGGTGGTCGCGGCCGTGGACCGTGAACCGGTGCAGGCCTGAAGCAGAAAGAACGCAAGGCGGCAAGACCGCCTTGCGTCCGCCTGATTACTCCACTTCGCCCAGGTACGCCGCGCGCACCTTGGGATCGTGCAGCATGTCGCGCGCGGGACCGGACAAGGTGATCTCGCCCGACTCCATCACGTAGCCGCGATGGCTGTTTTCCAGGGCCAGGCGCGCGTTCTGCTCGATGAGCAGAATGGTGACGCCTTCGCTGGCGATGGTGCGAACCACTTCGAACACCTTTTCCACCATCAAGGGCGCCAAGCCCATCGACGGCTCGTCCAGCAGCAGCAGCTTGGGACGCGCGATCATCGCGCGGCCCATCGCCACCATCTGCTGTTCGCCGCCAGACAACGTGCCGGCGGCCTGCTTGCGGCGTTCGGCCAGACGCGGAAACAAGGTGAAGACGCGATCCGTGTCCTGGCGGATCTGCGCCGCGTCGCGGCGGATGTAGCCGCCCATCGCCAGGTTCTCTTCGATGGTCAGTTGCCCGAAGATGCCGCGGCCTTCGGGCACCATGACGAGGCCCTTGCGGACCAGTTCATGCGACTTCTGGCCGCCGATGGATTGCCCGGCGTAGACGACTTCGCCGCCGGCCAGCGGCACCAGTCCGCAGATGGCGCGCAGCGTCGTGCTCTTGCCCGCGCCGTTGGCGCCGATCAGGCAGACCAGTTCGCCTTCGTCCACGCGCAGGTCGATGCCGCGCACTGCACGGATGCCGCCGTAGGACACTTGCAGGCCCCGCAGCTCGAGCAGGGGTTGGGATGCCGTCATGTTGCCTGGCCCTCGTTGTGGATGAGCGGATCCTGCGCGGCGCCCGCGCCCAGATACGCTTCAATGACCTTGGGATCGCGCTGCACCTGGGCGGGTTTGCCCATCGCCAGCACTTTCCCGTACTCCAGCACCAGCACGCGATCGCACAGGCCCATGACGAGCTTCATGTCGTGTTCGATCAGCAGCACGGTGACACCGTCCGCGCGGATCTTTTCGACCAGCTTGCGCAGCACTACCGTTTCCGAGGCATTCATGCCCGCGGCCGGTTCGTCCAGCGCCAGCAACTTGGGATCCGTCGCCAGCGCTCGCGCGATCTCCAGGCGCCGCTGGTCGCCATACGGCAGCGACCGCGCGACGTCGTTGGCGCGATGGCCGATGCCGACGTAGTCCAGCAGTTCCTGAGCGCGCGCCTCGATGGCGGCCTCTTCGGCACGCGTTGCGCGCGTGCGCAGCACCGCGCCCAGCACGCCGGCGCGGGTGCGCATGTGGCGGCCGATCATCACGTTTTCGATCGCGCTCAGGTTGGCGAACAGGCGGATGTTCTGGAAGGTGCGCGCCAGCCCCGCGTAGGCGACCTCGTGCGGCTTCTTGCCCGACATGGATTCGCCGTTGAACGTGCAGGTGCCTTCCTCGGGGATGTAGAGGCCGGTCAGCACGTTGAACAGCGTGGTCTTGCCCGCGCCGTTCGGGCCGATCAGGCCGTAGATCTCGCCCTGTTCGATATCGAAACTGACGCCCGACAAGGCCTGCAGGCCGCCGAAGCGCTTGCCCAGTCCCTGGGCTTGCAGCAGTTTGTTCATGCCGCGCCTCCTTGCGTCTTGGTCGCCAGTTCGCGCTTGCGTACCGCCGACGGCCACAGGCCCGCCGGACGGAACAGCATCACGCACACCATGGCCAGGCCGAACAGCAGCATGCGGATGCCTTCCGGATCCAGCACTACGGCGCCGAACAGCATGTGCTGCACGGGCTCCACGACGGCGCGCAGAAACTCCGGCAACGCGGCCAGGATCAGCGCGCCCAGGATGACGCCCGGAATGTGGCCCATGCCGCCCAGCACCACCATGCACAGGATCGAAATGGACTCCATGAGCGAGAAGCTCTCGGGGCTGACGAAACCTTGCATCGACGCGAACAGCGCGCCGGCCACGCCACCGAACGATGCGCCCATCGCGAAGGCCAGCAGCTTGATGTTGCGGGTGTTGATGCCCATCGCCTTGGCGGCGATTTCGTCTTCGCGAATGGCTTCCCACGCACGGCCGATGCGGGAATTCTGCAGGCGCACGCAGACCACGATGATGATGAGCGTCAGCGCGAGCAGCAGGTAGTAGTACTTTTCCGGCCCGGTGAAGCGGATGCCCAGCAGGTTCTGGGTACGCCCGAACGCAAACTCGCCAACCTTGAACGTGTCGATGCGGTTGATGCCCTGTGGCCCGTTGGTGATGTTGATGGGCGCGTTCAGGTTGTTCAGGAAGATGCGGATGATCTCGCCGAACCCCAGCGTCACGATCGCCAGATAGTCGCCCCTTAACTTCAATGTCGGCGCCCCCAACAGCACGCCGAACAGGCATGCCACCGCCAGCGCGATCGGCAGGATTGCCCAGAACGGCAGGTGCAGCCCGAAATGCGGCGACGCAAGCAATGCCCAGGTGTAGGCGCCCACCGCGTAGAACGCGATGTAGCCCAGGTCCAGCAGACCCGCAAAGCCGACCACGATGTTCAGGCCCAACGCCAGCATCACGTACAGCAGCGCAAAGTTCAGGATGCGAACCCAGCTTTGCCCGGCCATGCCGATCACGAACGGCAGCACCGCCAGCACGACGCCGATCAGCGCGATGCCGATCAGCGTGCGGGCGGAGAACCCGCTTTTCTTCAGATGTGTGCTCATGCGCGATCCCCCACCCGTTCACCCAGCAGACCCGAGGGACGGAAGATCAACACCAGCACCAGCACGAAGAACGCGAACACGTCCTGGTAATGGCTGCCCAGGAAGCCGCCCGTCAGGTCGCCGATGTAGCCCGCGCCCAGCGACTCGATGATGCCCAGCAGCAGACCGCCGGCCATCGCGCCCACCAGATTGCCGATGCCGCCCAGCACCGCGGCGGTGAAGGCCTTCAGGCCCAGCATGAAGCCCATCGTGTATTGCGACACGCCGTAATACGTGGCGACCATCATGCCGGCCACGGCGGCCAGCGCCGAGCCGATCAGGAAGGCGGCCGAGATCACGGTATTGATGTTCACGCCCATCAGGCCCGCAACCTCGCGATTCTGCGCGGTTGCGCGCATCGCTGTGCCAAGCCGGGTCTTGTGCACGACCGCCAGCAGTCCACCCATGATCAGCGCCGCAATCACCACGATGGCGATCTGCAGCGAACTCATGCGCGCGCCGCCAAACTCGAACACCTGCGGCGACAGCACCTGCGGGAAGTTCAGGTAGTTGCGGCCCCAGGCCATCATGGCGACGTTCTGCAGGATGATGGACACGCCGATCGCGGTGATCAGCGCTGCCAGACGCGGCGCGCGGCGCAGCGGCCGGTAGGCCACGCGTTCGGCTGTCCAGCCCACCGCCATGCACAGCGGCACGGAGACCAGCAGGCCGACGCCCAGCACCACGAAGGCCGAGGCGCCGGGATCGCCGCCCACCAGCGTGATGGCGACCGTGGTGGCAGCCATTGCGCCAATCATGACGA
Organism: Achromobacter sp. GQ309; assembly: GCF_059759315.1. Taxonomy (NCBI): domain Bacteria; kingdom Pseudomonadati; phylum Pseudomonadota; class Betaproteobacteria; order Burkholderiales; family Alcaligenaceae; genus Achromobacter; species Achromobacter sp. GQ309. The sequence continues at coordinate 622,857 of NZ_JCAXDP010000001.1, read as the reverse complement.
CGTCGCCATGCGCGAAGTTGATCAGCCCGATGATGCCGTACACCATGGTGTAGCCAAGGGCGACCAGGGCGTACACGCTGCCGAGCGTGACGCCGTTAATCAGTTGTTGAATGAAGATATCCATAGGGGCCGCTGAATAAGCCTGGAAGAATCGCGCGGGGCGGCCAGGGCGCAAAGGCCTGGCCGCGCGTCGCGCGCCGCTGCGCCGGACGGCGCGTGCGGAAAAGAGCGGGCGGAACGTGGCGCGCGGCTAGCGGCGCGCGGCTCCGCCCTGGTTTCAAGCCGGCTTAGTTAGCCTGGCTGACCATCGTTTCAACCATCTCCCACTTGCCGTTCTTGACTTCGTAGATGGTGACCGAGATTTCCTTCAGATCGCCCTTGTCGTCGTAGGAAATGTGCTCGCTCGTCGCGCCCTTGCGGTTCAGCTTGGCCAGCTTGGGCAGGTACTTTTCGGGGTCGGCGGAACCGGCCTCTTCGATGGCCGTGATCATGTTCCAGGCGCCGTCGTAGGCGTAAGGCGCGTACACGCCGGGGGCCTTCTTGAAGCGGGCCTGGTATTTCTGATCGAAGTCCTTGCCCGCGGCCATCTTGTCCAGCGGCACGCCGGCCAGCGAGGCATAGGTGCCGTCTGCGGCGTCGCCCGCCAGCTTGATGAAGGTGTCGCTACGCGTCATTTCGCCGGACACCAGCGGGGCCTTCAGGCCCAGCGTGGCGAGCTGGCGCTTCATCGGGCCGGACTGGGCGTCCAGGCCGCCGTAGAAGATGGCGTCAGGCGCGGAACCCTTGATGTTGGTCAGGATGGCCGTGAAGTCGTTGGCCTTGTCGGTGGTGTATTCGCGGCGCACGACCTGGCCGCCGGCGGCCTTGACGGCCTTCTCGACTTCGTCCGCCAGACCCTGGCCGTAGGCGGTGCGGTCATCGATGATCGCGACCTTCTTGGCCTTCAGGTTCTGCACGATGAACTTGCCGACCGCGGCGCCCTGCTGGGTGTCGCTGGTCATCATGCGGAACGTGGTTTCGTAGCCCTGCTTGGTGTATTCGGGCGAGGTCGCCATGGCGATCTGCGGCAGGCCGGCTTCGTGGTAGACGCGCGACGCGGGAATCGTGGTGCCCGAGTTGAAGTGACCCAGGATGCCCACAACGTCCTGGTCGACGAGTTGCTGGGCGACCTGCACGCCCACGCGCGGATCAGCCTGGTCGTCGCGCGAAACCAGCACGAACTTGGCCGTCTCGCCGTCGATCTTGATGCCCTTCTTGTTCGCTTCTTCGAGGGCCAGGTTCAGGCCATTCTGCATGTCCTCGCCGTAGTGCGATTGCGGACCGGTCAGCGGGGCTGCGAAGCCGAACTTGACGTCGGCGGCCTGCACGGCGGCCGTCATGCCGGCGGCGGCGATGCTTGCAGCGAGAAGCTTCAAAGTGGTGCGGAACTTCATGGGGAATCCTCCGAAATATCGGACTAAGGCCTTGTTATACCTGAGCTTTTAGCCAGGCTTTTGGTTTTTTACTACCGCGGGCCCAGTGATATCCGGGTCCCGCGCATGCATTTTCTGCAGAGCCTGAATGCCGGATTGCGGCAGCCAGGCCAGAGGTGCGACCGGATTTTCGTTCCAGTGCAACCTAGCCCGATATTGGAGATAACCCTCAGTTTCCTGAGGGTTACCCCTGGTCACGCTTAACCGATGGTCATGAGGCTGGCGTTGCCGCCCGCGGCCGCCGTGTTGACGCTGACGGAACGCTCGGTCAGGAGGCGTTCCGGCACGTAGCTGGCGCCAGCCGCCAAGGCGTCGGAGGTCAGGCCGTGCACCGCCAGGATGGGACCCGGGCGCCGCGCGATGCGCTGGTTCAGCGCCTTGAGCGCGTCGCCGTCGCCTTCGAACAGCACGGCCTGGTAGTCGGCCTCGTCCACGTCAGCATCCGAAAGGATGCCGGCCTGGCCCTGCTGATCGGCATCCAGCGTCGTCAGCAGCGCCTGCGCGGCCGGCGTGTCTGCAAACCACGCGTGGTTGCCGGTCAGACGGGCCACGGACCACTGTGCCCGCGCGCCGGCCTCGGTGGCGGCCACGCAGTACACGGCGCCTCGCGGCTCGACCATATAGGTGTTGGTCTCGCCCGTCGGGCCGGGCAGCGCGATGCGCTGCGGCAGCGGCGCCGCGGCGTCCAGCGCCGGCGGCAGCCCTGCGGGGCGCGTGCCCAGCAGGCGGTACATGTACAACGGACCGCCCGCCTTCGGACCCGTGCCCGACAACGCTTCGCCGCCGAACGGCTGCACGCCCACCACGGCGCCCACGATGTTGCGGTTGACGTAGACGTTGCCGGCGTGGACCTGGCCCGTCACGTGCGCGATGGTCTCGTCGATACGCGTGTGCACGCCAAACGTCAGTCCGTAACCCGTGCCGTTGACGGCGTCGAGCAGCGCGTCGAGTTCGTCGCGCTTGTAGCGCACCACGTGCAGCACCGGCCCGAAGACTTCACGGGTCAGCTCGCTGACGTTGTCGATTTCGATGATGGTCGGCGGCACGAAGGTGCCGTGGCGGCATTCGCCGTTCAGTTCGACCTGGTCGACGCGATGACCGGCCGTGCGCATGGATTCGATGTGACGCTGGATGCCGTTGCGGGCCTCGGTGTCGATCACGGGACCCACGTCAACGGACAGGCGATCCGGATTGCCAACGGCCAGCTCGCGCATCGCGCCGCGCAGCATCGTCAGCACGTGATCCGCGTTGTCTTCCTGCACGCACAGCACGCGCAGCGCCGAGCAGCGCTGGCCGGCCGAATCGAAGGCCGAACTGAGCACGTCGAATACGACTTGCTCCGACAGGGCCGACGAGTCCACCACCATGGCGTTCTGGCCACCGGTTTCCGCGATCAGCGGGATGGTGTGGCCGTTATCGTCCAGGCGGTCGGCCAGGGTGCGCGCGATGATGCGGGCGACGTCGGTCGAACCCGTGAACATCACGCCGCGTACACCAGGATTGGCCACCAGTTGCGCACCGATGGTTTCGCCGCGGCCCGGCAGCAGCTGCACGGCGCCGGCAGGCACGCCGGCCGCGCGCAGGATGGCCACGGCTTGCGCCGCGATCAGCGGGGTCTGCTCGGCCGGCTTGGCCAGCACGGTGTTGCCCGCCGCCAGCGCGGCCGCCACTTGACCGGTGAAGATCGCCAGCGGGAAGTTCCACGGGCTGATGCACAGCACGGTGCCCAGCGGACGGTGCGTGTCGTTGCTGAATTCCTGCTCGGCCTGGTCGGCGTAGTAGCGCAGGAAGTCCACGGCCTCGCGCACTTCCGCGATGGCGTTCGGCAGCGATTTGCCGGCTTCGCGCACGATGAGGCCCAGCAGGGTCTGCATCTGCTCTTCCAGCAATTGCGCCGCGCGGCGCAGGCACTGGGCGCGCTCGGCGACCGGCGTGGACTGCCAGATCGGCGCGGCATTGGCGGCGGCGCGCAGGGCGACTTCGGCGTCGGCCGAATCGGCTTCGATGACATGGCCGACCACGTCGCGCAGATTGGCGGGGTTGCGCACTTCGATTGCCTTGGCGGCATCCCAGTGTTCGCCGCCTTCGCCCAGCATCGGACCGGCGCGCCACGGCGTGCCGGCGCTGGCCAGGAGCGCCGCCGACAGCGAGCCCAGGCGATGTTCGTTGCTGAGGTCCAGGCCCGCCGAGTTGGCACGGGCGCCGTCCTGCGGATTGCCGTAAAGCTCGCGCGGCAGCGGAATCTTCTCGTGCGGGGCGCCCAGCGGCGTGATGCGCGAGGCGGCTTCCACCGGGTCGGCAACCAGCGTTTCGACCGGGATGGTCTCATCGCCGATCAGGTTCACGAACGAGGTGTTGGCGCCGTTTTCCAGCAGGCGGCGCACCAGGTACGCCAGCAGCGTTTCGTGCGTGCCGACCGGCGCGTAGATGCGGCACGGACGATTGAGCTTGCCCTGGGTCAGCGGGCCGACCACTTCTTCGTACAGCGGCTCGCCCATGCCGTGCAGGCACTGGAACTCGTATTGACCGGGGTAGTAGTTCTGGCCGGCAAGCTGGTAGATCGCTGCCAGCGTGTAGGCGTTGTGCGTGGCGAATTGCGGATACACGGCTTCGGGCGCGGCCAGCAGCTTGCGGGCGCAGGCAATGTACGCCACGTCCGTGTACAACTTGCGGGTGTAGACCGGATAGCCTTCCAGGCCGTCGACCTGGGCGCGCTTGATTTCGCTATCCCAGTACGCGCCCTTCACCAGTCGCACCATCACGCGATGGCGGCTGCGGCGGGCCAGGTCGATCACGTAATCGATGACGAACGGCGCGCGCTTCTGGTAAGCCTGGATGACGAAGCCGATGCCGCTCCAGCCTTCGAGTTCAGGCGTGAAGCACAGCGCTTCCAGCAGGTCCAGCGAGATCTCCAGGCGGTCGGCTTCTTCGGCGTCGATGTTCAGGCCGATGTCGTAGCTGCGCGCCAGGATGGTCAGCGCCTTCACGCGCGGCAGCAGTTCCGCCATGACGCGCTCGCGCTGGGCACGCGAATAACGCGGATGCAGGGCGGACAGCTTGATCGAGATCCCGGGGCCTTCGTAGATGCCGCGGCCCGCAGCGGCCTTGCCGATCGCGTGGATGGCCTGCTCATACGAGGCGTAGTAGCGCTCGGCGTCTTCCGCCGTGGTCGCCGCTTCGCCGAGCATGTCGTACGAATAGCGGAAACCGCGCGATTCCATCTTGCGGTTGTTGGCCAGGGCTTCGGAAATCGTCTGACCGGACACGAACTGTTCGCCCATCATGCGCATGGCCATGTTCACGCCCTTGCGCACCAGCGGCTCACCGCCCTTGCCGATCAGGCGCGTCAGCGCCTTGGACAGCGACTGCTCGCTGCTCACGGCCACCAGCTTGCCCGTGATCATCAGACCCCAGGTGGCCGCGTTGACGAACAGCGACTGCGAACCGCCCATATGCGACTTCCAGTCGCCGCGGGCGACCTTGTCGCGGATCAGCGCGTCGCGCGTGGCGCGGTCGGGAATGCGCAGCAGCGCTTCGGCCAGGCACATCAGCGCCACGCCTTCCTGGCTGGACAGGGAGAATTCCTGGATCAGGCCTTCGACCCCGCCACCGGTGCGCTTGCCGCGCAGCTTCTTGACCAGGCCGGCCGCCATCGCGTGCACCTTTTCCAGGTTGGGCACGCGGGCCTGGCCCAGCAGCAGCGGCACGCACTCGGGTTCGGGGCGGCGATAGGCCGCCGTGATGGCGGCGCGCAGCACGGATTGCGGCTGCACGTCCTGACCGAATTCGTAGAACGGCGGCGTGGGTGCGGCATGGGATTCGGCCGCATCCTCTTCGCCCGCGGCATCCGCGCTCAGGTGGGACATCTCGGCGGGCAGATGGCCGCGCTCGATCTTGTCCAGATAGGACAGGATCGCCTGCTTATGCAGCCAGTGCGGCGTGCAGTTGAGCTTGGTGGCGGCGGCTTTCAGGCGGTCGCGGAGTGCGTCGTCGACTTTGACGCCGAGGGTCGTGCTGGCCATAAGAGATTGCTTCCTGTCGCATGGCAAAGGTGTAACTGGGCCCGGACGGGACCCAGTATGGGTAGGACCGTATGCTAGACAGGTTGCAACCGCGTTTGTATTAAGGTTAACCCTAGGTTGAACCCAGTTAACCGCTTGAGATCGCGAGGTTTATCCGGGAAACCCGGAAGGATCATTCCTTCAGGGCGGAACATCCCATCATCTGGACCGAGCCGGAACCCGCCGGATTCTGGCCGCGAATGGCAGCCGCCATGACGCCCGCCAGGCTCACCACCGCGCGCTGCTGCGCCGCGATCAGGCTGCCCACGGCCTCGTCCGGCACGTTTTCGGTGACGACGCTGCGGCACAAGAGGCCCCTGCCCTTGGTGTCGACGGGCCGTACCCGCCAGGTGGCGTCCAGTTGCGCCATGCTGCCGGACACCATCTCGAAGCGTTGCACGTCGGTCTGGACGCGCCAGATCGGCGCCCCCGGACCCGGCTTGACCATCTGCACGTCGAGTGCGCCAAGGTCTCGCTTGAGCGCATCGGACAAGGCATTGCGCAACTCGTCGCCCAGCGGCGAGCTCCAACGTTCGGAATACAAGGCGGAAATGCTGCCGTCGCCGGTGCGGACCATCAACTGCGGTTGGTCGGCTTGCGTGGACAGCGTGACGGGCTGCACCTCGATCAGGAACGAGGCGGAACCCGGCGCCGCGGCGGGCGCACCCGACCGCTCGGGCGTCTGCAGCGTGTAATAGTGGACGGGCGGCGACGACCCGCACGCGGCCAGCGCGCCGGACAGCGCCAGCACGGCCAGCGCGGCGCGGGCGCGTTTGCTGCGGGACGGGGTTGCGGGGCAAGAGAGTCGGCTTTTCATGAGCGTCTAGTTCCTGACTGGGCCGGCGCCCGGGATGGGGTCTTCGCCTCTGCCGCGCAGCAGGGCTTCGGGATTCGATTGCAGGAAGTCGGCCAGCGCGCGCAGCGAACGCGCCGCGCGGCTCAGTTCCTGCATCGCCCGTTCGGTGTTGACCGGCAGCGAGGCGTCAGAGGCCAGCAGCGAGTTGATGTTCGCCATCGAGTCCTTGGCTGCCTTGAGCGCCTTCTGGGCTTCCGGCGCCACCTGCTTGTCCAGTCGATTCATCAGCTTGGACGTGCTGGCCAGCGTGGCGCGCAGGTCCTCGCCGATCTTGTCGAACGGAATCTTCTCGATCTTGGTGACGATGTTGGTGACCTGCTGCTGGAGCTGATCCAGGTTGCCCGGCACCGTCGGAATGATCGCCGGTTCCGACATCTCGAATTCAACCGGCTTGGCGTTCGGCACGTTGTCCAGCACCACATAGAGCTGGCCGGTCAGCAGGTTGGCCGTGCGCAGTTGCGCGCGCAGGCCATGCTTGATCATCACGCCCAGCAAGCGGCCGCCTGCCACGTCGCCTTCCTTGATCGCACGTTCGCGGACTTCTTCGTAGACGCGGCCCAGCCGTTCCGGATACAGGGTGGCGTCCACCAGCGAATAGAAGCGCTTGGTGGCGGGATCGAAGTCCAGCGTGATCTGCGTGACGTCGCCCAGCGTGATGCCGTTGAAGTCGATCGGCGCCCCCACGGTCAGCCCGCGGATCGACTGATCAAAGCGCATGCGGATCGGGAAGGCCTCGCCGTCCGGGTTGGCCTTGGCTGCGGCCTCGGTGGCGTACAGGTCGAACTCGGTGTCGGCCTTGGCCGCCGCATCGCCGTCGCGGGCGTTCTGCACGGTTGCGAACGCCACGCCGCCCACCGCCATCGAGACGAGCGACTGCGTGCGCACCTTCAGGCCATCGGCATTGACGCTGAAGTCCACGCCGCTGGCGTTCCAGAAGCGGGTGCCGTTGGTGACGAATTTGTCGTTGGGCGCATCGACGAACACCTCGACATTCACGGCGCTGCCGTTCTCGTCCAGGGCGTAACCGATCACGCGGCCCACGTTGATGCGGCGGTAATAGACGGGCGAGCCGATATCCAGAGAGCCCAGGTCCGAGGCCTTGAGCATGAAGCGCTTGCCCGCGCGGTCGTGGGTCACGGCGGGCGGGGTTTCCAGACCTTCAAAAGACAGCTTCGTGGCGCGGTTGCTGTTGTCCTTGCCCTCTTCCGCGTCCACGCCGATATAGGCGCCTGACAGCAGAGTGCCCAGGCCCGACACGCCGCTTACGTCCAGCCGCGGCCGCACCACCCAGAAGTTGGTGCCTTCGCGCGCCAGGTCGGAGACCTGCTTGGAGAGCTCGGCTTTCACGACCACCTTGCTGCGGTCGGCATTGAAGCCGATGGACTTGACCGTGCCGATGTTCACGTCCTTGTAGCGAAGCTGGGTCTTGCCCACTTCCAGGCCTTCGGCAGTATTGAAAGAGATGGAAATGTCGGGTCCGGCCTGCATCCAGGTCCGCACGACCAGCGACAGGCCCATCAATGCGGCCACGACAGGGACCAGCCAGATCCAGGAGATCCGGCTCTTCTTCTTGCGCGAGATCGCGGGCGACGCGAATTTCTCTTCACCAGATCCGGGGGCTTGCTCGGACATCTACTTTTTCCTTTTCTGAGCGGAAAACAACGGCGGGAGGCCTTTCCTAGCCCACTTGCTTGCCGGAGACGGACGCCGGCGCATGCCGGCCCTCCACCGGCGCTGATTCGATTTCGGTCTGACCTTCAAGGTCCCAGCTACGACGCAGGTCGAAGCTCATGGCAGCCAGCATGGTCAGGATGACAACCACGCCGAACGCGGCGGCGCCGGCACCGGCGCTGATTTCCATCAAGCCCTGAAAGTCGGCCAGGGCCGCCAGCAATATAACGACAAATACATCCAGCATGGACCACTGGCCAATGAATTCAACCATCTGATACAACCGCGTACGCGCCCCCAGATTGGTTGTGCTACGCCATTGCTCAGTCAGCAGCAGCAAGATAAGTGCCAGCAGCTTGGTCAGCGGCACCGCCACGCTGGCGATGAACACGATCAGCGCAATGTCCCACGAGCCCATCTGCCAGAGTTCCACCACGCCACCCAGAATGGTGTGCGCGCTGTCGCCCAGCAGCGAACTGACGTTCATGACCGGCAGCACATTAGCAGGGATGTAGAAGACGACGGCCGCAAGCAGCAGCGCCCAGGTGCGCGCCACATGGTCGGGCTTGCGGTAATGCACCACCGCGTCGCAGCGCACGCAGTGATGATGCGCCTCGGGGTCGGCGTCCTTCGGCAGCGCCTGCACCTGGCCGCAGACGTGGCACCCGGTCAACACGACGTCGGGCCCGGCTTCGGGCACATGCACGGGCACCACGCCGACGGATTCGGCATACCGCCACAGCACATGGGGCGACAGTTTGCCGAGCATCGTCAGAAGCACAGTCAGGATGCCAAACGCTGCCAGACCGATGCCAGGCGCCACCGCGGCCATCCCGGCCAGTTTCACGACCGCAACCAGCACGCCAAGCAGGAAAACCGGCACCATGCACCACGGCCGCAGCACACCCAAAAGGCGCATGGCGGCGTGGAAATCCGCGGGCTCGCGGCCCCGCGACAGCGGACCCAGCACCCACAGCAGCACGATCAGTTGCAACAGCGGCAGCGCGAAGCCCGCCAGGCCGGTCATGATGGAGACGACCCAATGGCCCTGACGCCAGGTAATGGAGATGGAATCCAGCAGGGAAGCTTCTTGGACCATGCCCTGCACGGACATCGAAGCGACCGGGTAGGCGTTGGCCACCCCGAAGACGATCAGGGCAGTGATGGCGAGCGCCAGCCAATTGGACAAAGTAAGCCCGCTGTAGCGCCAGAGCACGGCGCCGCAGCGGGCACAATTGGCGGTCTCGCCAGGTTCAAGCTGATGTCGGCGATAGATGCTTGCGCAATGTTCGCATTCGATCAGCGGCTGGCGGTCCGCGGTCATCAGTCGACGAGTTCGACTTCCTGCTTATCCGGCGCGTCCGACGAAGGCGGCTTGCCGCTATCGTCAAAGTCCAGCGTGACCTTGCCCGACTCGTCCAGATCCACCGTGACCGAACCGCCGTCGACCAGCTTGCCAAACAGCAGCTCGTCGGCCAGCGCGCGCCGGATGGTGTCCTGAATAAGACGTTGCATGGGACGCGCGCCCATGAGCGGATCGAACCCCTCCTTGGCAAGGTGTTCACGCAGGCGCGTGGTGAATACGGCTTCCACGCGGCGCTCGTGCAACTGGTCTTCAAGCTGCATGAGGAACTTGTCCACCACGCGCATGATGACCTCGTGGTCCAGCGCGGCAAAGGGAATGATCGCGTCCAGGCGGTTGCGGAATTCTGGCGTGAACATGCGGCGGATTTCCGCCATTTCGTCGCCCACCATCCGCGAGTTCGCAAAACCGATCGACGGACGGTTCAAGGTCTCGGCGCCCGCGTTGGTCGTCATGATGAGGATGACGTTGCGGAAGTCTGCCTTGCGGCCGTTGTTGTCGGTCAGCGTGCCGTGGTCCATGACCTGCAGCAGGATGTTGAACACATCCGGGTGCGCCTTTTCGATTTCGTCGAGCAGCAGCACGCAATGCGGCTGCTTGGTGATTGCCTCGGTAAGCAGGCCGCCCTGGTCGAAACCCACGTATCCGGGCGGCGCGCCGATCAGGCGCGACACCGCGTGGCGCTCCATGTACTCGGACATGTCGAAGCGCAGCAGTTCGACACCCAGCGTGAACGCCAGCTGGCGTGCAACTTCGGTCTTGCCGACGCCCGTGGGGCCGGACAACAGGAAAGCGCCGATCGGCTTTTCCGGCTTGCCCAGGCCCGAGCGCGCCATCTTGATGGCGGCCGACAGCGCGTCGATCGCGCCATCCTGGCCGAACACCACCGTCTTCAGGTCGCGGTCCAGCGTGGCCAGCTTGCTGCGGTCGTCGTTGGAGACGGACTGCGGCGGAATGCGCGCAATCTTGGAAACGATGTTTTCGATATCGACCTTGCCGATCACCTTCTTCTGGCGCGAACGCGGCAACAGGCGTTGCGCGGCGCCGGCCTCGTCGATCACGTCGATGGCCTTGTCGGGCAGGTGGCGGTCATTGATGAAGCGCGCCGACAGCTCGGCGGCAGCCGACAGCGCCGCGGCCGAATAGCGCACGCTGTGGTGCTCTTCGAAGCGGCTTTTCAGGCCGCGCAGGATCTGCACGGTCTGTTCGATGCTGGGCTCGGGCACGTCGATCTTCTGGAACCGGCGCGACAGCGCGTGATCTTTTTCGAAGACGCCGCGGTATTCGGTGTAGGTGGTGGCGCCGATGCACTTGAGCTGCCCCGACGACAACGCCGGCTTGAGCAGGTTGGAGGCATCCAGCGTACCGCCCGACGCCGAACCGGCGCCGATCAGCGTGTGGATTTCGTCGATGAACAGGATCGCGTCGGGGTTGCCGCGGATCTGCTTGAGCACGCCTTTCAGACGCTGTTCGAAATCGCCGCGGTACTTGGTGCCGGCCAGCAGCGCGCCCATGTCCAGCGAATAGACCTGAGCGGCCTGCAGGACTTCGGGCACTTCGCCGCGCGTAATGCGCCAGGCCAGGCCTTCCGCGATGGCGGTCTTGCCAACGCCCGCCTCGCCCACCAGCAGCGGGTTGTTCTTGCGGCGGCGGCACAGCACCTGAATGACGCGCTCGACTTCGTGCTCGCGGCCGATCAGGGGATCGATGCGGCCGGCCAGCGCGGCGGCGTTCAGGTCGGTGGCGTACTGATCCAGCGGCGACTGACGCGAGTCGCCCTGCTCTTCACCATTGGGCTGTTGCTCTTTCTGCACGGCGGCGGACTCCACCTGCGGCTGTTTGGTAATGCCATGGGACAGGAAATTGACCACGTCCAGGCGCGTGACGCCCTGCTGTTGCAGGTAGTACACGGCGTGCGAGTCCTTTTCGCCAAAAATGGCCACCAGCACGTTCGCGCCCGTCACAGGCTTCTTGCCCGTGCCACCGGCGGAAACGTGCATGATCGCGCGCTGAATGACGCGCTGGAAACCCAACGTGGGTTGCGTGTCGACTTCGGCGCCACTGGGGATCACCGGGGTGTTTTCCGATACGAACTGGCGCAGGTTGCGACGCAGGTCGTCCAGGTTGGCCGCGCAGGCGCGCAGGACCTCGACCGCCGAAGCGTTGTCGAGCAACGCCAACAGCAGGTGCTCGACGGTAATAAATTCGTGCCGGGCCGAACGGGCCTCGACGAAAGCCATATGCAGGCTGACTTCAAGCTCTTGAGAAATCACGCTTCCTCCGTAACGCATCGAAGCGGGCTAATACACGATTCATATTCTATGCCGATCATGGCGTAACGCCAGCGATTTCAAAAACCACGCTGTCGTGCCGGCCATGTGTATCCATGACGGTTAGCGTATACCGGCCGTCGTGCGCCAGCACCAAATTAAACGGATGACCCGCGGCGCCATGACTTGCGACACGACCATCGAGCATCCACCAGACTTCGCCTTCAGCGCCCTGGACGTCGACGTCCAGCGCAACTTGCCGCATGCCGGGCACGGGCCGCAGCACCGAGCCGTTGGCCACACCCCCGAGCCGAAGCGGTCCCTGGGTGGCATCGGCATAGCCGGCAAACGAGGGCGGCGCCGTTTCATTGAGCATCCAGGCTGCCCGCTGTTCGGGACACGCGCCCGAGGGCTCGCTACCCAGCCTGTAACCCAAGGGCCAGCATGTCACCACCGCCTGCACCGTTTCGGGCCTGACGCGGACCTGCTGGGCGCCTTCCGGCAATGCCGCCACGATATCCTGCAGTAGCGGCGCCGCCACATTCGCCCCAAAAAATCCTGGATTCGGCGTACCGTCGGGCCTGCCGACCCATACGCCGATCGTCCATCTGTCGGTCACACCGACCGCCCAGGCATCCCGGAATCCGAAACTGGTCCCGGTTTTCCAGGCCAGTTGCCGGCCGGGATTGCCCGACTGGTAAAACGGCCGGTCCGGGTGTCCACCGCCTTCGAGGATGTCCCGGACGATCCAGGCCGCGCCAGGACTCATCATACGGGACTCGACAACCGGCTGCTCCGCCGTCAAGCGGGGCCGCCCCGAGATGCCGTCCCGGGCCAGCGCACGATACGCGCCGACCAGTTCTTCCAATGTGGTGCCACCCCCGCCCAAAATCAAGCTCAGATTTGGCTCGGCGCCCGCGGGCATTCGTAACTTCACGCCGCCCGCCAGCATAACCGAGGCAAAACTGGCTGGTCCGACCCGGTCCAGCAGGTCCACCGCAGGCACGTTGAGCGACCGCTGCAACGCCTGAGCCACGCTGATCGGGCCGGCGAAGGCCGCCTGGAAATTCCCGGGTGCGTAGCCGCCGAACGACATGGGCGCGTCGATCAGCAGGCTTTCAGAATGGATCAGCCCCTCGTCCAGGGCCTGGGCATACAGAAACGGCTTGAGCGTCGACCCCGGCGATCGCACGCCGCGCACCATGTCCACATGCGAGTACCGGGAATCGTCGGAAAAATCTGCCGACCCGGCGTAAGCCTTGACCTCCAGGGAATCGTTGTCCATCACCAGCACCGCCATCGACACCTTGGGCGGAAGGTTATCGACCCGGTCCAGCAACATTTGTTCCACCGACGCCTGCATGTCCGCATCCAGCGTGGAGGTGACCAGGGGTGGCCGGCCACCCGCGCGGCGCGCGCCGCCCGCTTCCAGCAGCAGGCGCTGCGCCGCCAGGGGCGCCAGCCAGCGCGCCCGCAACGGCGGCGCGATGACAGTTTCTATCTTGGCGTCAGCCACCTCAGCCGGAGTCCAGCGGCCGAGTTCGGCCATGCGGTCCAGCACCTTGTCGCGGGCGGCCTGGGCGGCCTCGGGATGACGGTCGGGACGCAGCCGTGACGGGGCCTGCGGCAAGGCGGTCAGCATCGCCGCTTCTGCCGGGCCCAGGTCGCGGGCCGGCTTGCCCAGCCACAGCCGCGAGCCCATCTCGACGCCCTCGACGATGCCGCCCATCGGCGCGTGGGTCAGGTAAAGGGAAAGGATTTCGTCCTTGCTATAGTGCATTTCCAGCTGCACGGCGCGCCACGCCTGCCGCAGCTTGGCCGACATCGTGCGCGACGGCTTGCCCGCCAGTTGCGGATCGATCAGCCGCGCCACCTGCATGGTCAGCGTGGAGCCGCCAGACACGATGCGGCGGTTGGTGGCCCACTGCCAGCCCGCGCGTGCGAGCGCCACGGGGTTCACCCCGGGGTGCCAGTAGAACCAGCGGTCCTCGTAGGTGAGCAGCGTCTCCAGGTAGCGGGGCGAAACCTGATCGGGCTGGACCGGATAGCGCCAGATGCCGTCGCGGCTGGGATAGTTGCGCAGCGGCGTGCCATCGGCGGCGACGACAACCGCCGCCCCGCCCGAATCGATGGGAGGCAGCGGATACAGACGGTCGAGCGCGAATAACAACGCGGCCAGCGCAGACAACGCGCTGGCCGCGAAGATGCCGCGCCGCCGCCAGCGGCGGGCGCGCGATGCGCCCGACTGGCAAGCAGCGGCGGCGTTCAAGGACGCTTGGCGCCGCGATCGCGGATTTCGACCGTGCTCCATTGCTCACCCACGCCGCGGATTTCGGGGCGGTACATATCCTCGGCCACCGTCGACGGCACCGCGTAGCGACCCGGCGTCACGACGCGCACCAGATAGAACACGTCCACCTTGCCACGGCCCAGCGACACTGCGGCGACGTAGCGGTCGTCGCGGAACTCGCGATGCTTGATGTTGGAATCCGACATGGCGTCGGCCACGCGGCGCCCGCCGATCTTCCAGTCCTGCATTTCCGGGCTCTGCGACAGGTTGAGGTTTTCGACCTCGAAGCCCGCCGGAACGCGGTCAACCAGCAGACCATCGGGGATGTTCTGGTTGGCGCTGGCCTGGACCCACACCACCAGCATGTCGCCGGTCTGCAGGGTGCCGCCGTCCCACGGGCGGCCGTCCGGACGGTACCAGCCACGCTTGAGCTGGATGATGTCGTTGCGCGGCGCGGGCGTCGCGGTCGGGCTGCCCTGGATGTCGTATTCGACAAACAGCGATTGGCTGCCCGTGTTCTGCAACTGCGTGCCCGCCAGATCCGCGGCCGACAGCGACACGGTCTGGTCGCTCTTGCCGCCCGTCAGCGGCTTGCGCTCGCCATTGACGGTCAGCACCGCTTCCCACGGCGTGTTCTTGTTGCCGCCCGCGGCGCGCGCGGCCAGCAGCAAAGCCATCTGCTCCTGCGTGGACAGGTACGAACGGTTGCCCAGGCGGCTGGAGAGCTGATTCAGCAGGTTCTCGCTGCGTTCGTGGCGCAGCTCGTATTGCGAGACCAGCGCGTAGGACAACGCGTAGTCGCGCACGCTGCTGCCGTAGTCGCCCATCCATTCGTCGTAGTAGGCGCTGCTGCGGTTGTTGATGTTGATGCCATAGGTGCGCGTCATGGCCAGGTCAAGCGCCTGCTTCATGCGCCCTTCGTCACCCATCAGCTTGAAGGCGGCGGCCAGTTGCACCAGCGGCAGCGGCGAGCGCGCGCGCTCCTGATAGTTGTCGAACAGCTGACGCACGGTCGACAACGGCGCCTTCTTGTCGCGCGCCAGCACCAGCGCGGCGGTGGCCAGGCCGGCAAAGCGGCGATGGTCTTCGCGCAGCACGTTGGCGTCGCTGCTGTCGATGCGGTTGGCCTCGACGTTGCGGCGCAGGTTGGCCGACCACGTACCGAATGCGCCGGCGCTCTGCTGCACCTGCTCCAGCAGCCACGTCCGCGAACGATCCAGCGACGCGTCGGGCACATCGAAGCCACGATCGCGTGCGTCCTGCATGAAGCCCACGGCGTAGGCCGTCAGCCACACGTCGCGCGAGGACGCGCCGCTCCAGAGGTTGTACGAACCGACCGAGTTGCGCATGCCCGACAGGCGGCTGATGGCGCCGGCGACCTTGGCGGCGCGTTCGGCCTCGGTGCGCGGCTTCAGGCCGAACTGCTTGGCGGCGTCTTCATCCAGCATCACCCACGGCATGGCCGCGCTGATGGTCTGCTCGGTGCATCCATACGGATAGTTGAGCAGGTCCTCGACCAGACGGTTGACGTTGAACGGCGGACGATTGGACACGGTCAGGCTGACGGTCGTCGAGTCCGGGTAATAGGAAGCGACCCACGACGCCTGCGCCGGTTGCGACTCGCCCGGATTCAGGCGCAGACGCCGCACCTGGCGCTCCGGCGCATGCGCGGGCTGCACCTGCAGCACGGACTCGCGCACGATGCGGATCGGCTTGGCGCCGCCCTGCCCGTCCACGGTCAGACGCATCAGGCCCAGGCCGTACGAACCGGTGGTGGTGGCCGTGAACCGCAGCGTCGTGCGCTGCTTGTCTTTCAACGTGACAGTGCGCACGCCGTCGACGATGGCCAGCGGATCCAGGGCTTCGAGCTTGACCGAGATCTTCTGTTCGGCGCCGCTCATGTTGGTAACGTCCAGCGCAATGGCGGCCTGGTCGCCCGGCGTGATGAAACGCGGGGTGTTCAGTTCCGCCACGATGGGCGCTGCCACGACCATTTCGGCGTCGGTGCTGCCGTAGTTGTCGGGCGTGAACGCGACGGCCATCAGGCGCAGCGTGCCATTGAAGTCAGGCAGGTCCAGCGGGATGTCCGCTTCGCCCTGCGCGTTGAGCGCAACGGGACCCGAGAACAGATCCACCAGCTTGACCTTCTTGGGCAGGCTCTTGCTGTCGCCGCGCATTGCGGCGTCGCCGCCCCACTTCAGCTTGCCCTTCGTGCCGTCCATCTTCTCGATGAGCTTGCCGTACATGTCCAGCAACTCGGGCGCGTAGCGGTGCTTGCCGAAGAAGTAATCCAGCGGATCGGGCGTGGCGTACTGGTTGATGTTGAGAATGCCCACGTCGACCGCGGACAGCGTCACCATCGCCTGCTTGCCCTGCGCGCCATCGACCTTGACGCGCACGGTCGTCTTGGTCTCCGGCACGGCCTTGGGCGCGGCGGTGAGCTTGACGTCCAGCTTGCGGTCGGCGCTGGCGATCGGCAGGAACGCCAGGCCCAGCGCGCGGGCCGGCGTGACGCGGTCGCCTTCGCTGCCGGGGCGGAATACCGCCGCGGCCACGTACAGGTCGTGGCGCTTCCATTCCTTGTCGACCGGAATCTCGACCTCGGTGCCCGTGGCCTTCACGGCCACCCACTTGGACCACAGCATGCGGTCGCCTTCGACGGTGATGAGCGCCTGGCCATCATGCGGCGGAGTCAGCGTCAGCTTGACGGTGTCGCCCGGCTTGGCGGGCACGCCTTCCAGCTTCATCTGCACGCGGTCGGGACGGTTGCCCATGGCATCGGCGTCCTGCGCGTTCCAGCCGGCATAGAAGCGATAGCGCATCGTTTCGCCGGTTTCCGGATCCGTGATTTCCAGACGGTAGCGGCCCCACTTGACCGGCACGGTCAGCTGGGTGCGATCGTTCAGCGCAATTTCGCGCGAGTCGACCAGTTCTTCGGTTTCGGTATAGCCGCTGTTCCAACCGCGCTGGTCGTCGAAGCGCCAGTAGTACTGGCGCTCTTCGCGGAACAGACGCATCTGCGCCTGCGCGAGCGGTTCGATCTTGCCTTGCGCGTTGGCGCGGATGACTTCAAAACCGGCCGGCGCGTTCTCGCGGGCCACGTCGCTGTCGAACTGCGGACGGACGGCGATCAGCTTGTCGGCGGGCCAGACGGTGCGTTCGATGGAGCGGACCACCGGGCGGCCACCGGATTCCAGCAGGCTGGCGGACACACGGACCTTCATGGGCGAATGCGTGCCGGCGGCGTTCGGGTTCACGTCGAGCTGCGCGCGGCCCTTGTCGTCCAGCGCGGATTCCGGCAGTTCACCGAAGCTGCGGCGCGTATCGTCGGCCACGTCGCCAAAGATGAAGCCGGGCCATTGCTGGGCCAGCGCAAAACGATCACGTTTGACCTGGAAGGTGGCCAGCAGACGGTTGCCGGCAGCCGGCGCGCCATACAGGTAGTCGCCCTGCACATCGACGGTCAGCTCCTCGTCGGGGGACAACACGTCCTGGCCCGAGGTCAGCGCCATCTTCATGCGTTCGGGCAGGAATTCCTCGACCTGGAACTTCCACGAGGCATCCGGCGCGCGCGAGGACGGATCGACGCGCAGTTCCAGCAGCCACGTGCCGGTCTGGGCATCCAGCGGCAGTTCGATCGCGCGTTCGACGTAACCGGGCAGATCCTTCTGCGGTTGCCACAGCGCGGTCTGCATCGTGCGGCCATCCGGACGCTTGATGGTGGCAGTCAGCGGCGACGGCGTCAGCACGCGGCCGTCGAGGTCGCGCGGCAGCACCGATACGTGGAAGGTCTCGCCGGGGCGATACAGGTTGCGGCCGGCGTAGACGAACAGATTGTTGGCGCGCGACGCATGGCCGCCCGTATCGAATTCGGACAGATCCAGGGCCGGTTCGCCCAGCGCCAGCACGGTCATTTCCTTGTCGCGCGAGGCGCGGATGACGCGGGCATTGGCAAAGCTGCCGTCAAAGCGGACATGGCCCTGCGCATCGGCGGCCGCCTTGGCCAGCGGCTTGCCGGCGCCGTCCACCAGTTCAAACACCGCGCCGGAAATGGCCTGGCCGGACTTCAGCGACACCGAATACGCTTCGATGCGGTCGCTGTAGCGGCGGGCGTGCAGCCCGATGTCGCTGACGTAGAAATAGGTGACCTGGTACTCATAGCGGAAACGGCCGGGTTGGCTCATGACCGCAACGTAGATGCCCGGCTCCTGCAGTTCCTTGATGCCCTCGACGGGCAGGAACGTGACGTGACGGCGGTTCGGCTTGTCGTCGGTGACGAAGCGGCCCTGATAGACGCTGGTCGTCAGCGAATTCAGCCGGTCCAGGTCCCAGTTGCTGACCGAGCCCTTCAGGCTGCGGTTACCGGCGTAGCGCCAGTCGTTCTCGTCATAGTTGCCGTCGTCCTCGTCTTCCGAGGCGGCCGGCGCGCGGCCCACGCCCAGCACGGTGTCGAAGAGTTCGGGCACGCGGTCGGGGGACACGCGCAGGAACTGCACGTCAACCTCGGGCACGTTCACCGTGGCGACCGGCAGGCCGCCGTTCTGGCCGGCGGGCAGCACGACGCCGCGGCTGGCGAAGTAAAACGACGGCGGCATGGCCTGCGTGCTGACTTCGCAATGCGAAGCCTCGGTCAGCGCGACCTTTTCGCCCGCGCCGGGCAGGCCCGAGCGGACCGTGATCGCGTAGGAGCGCTGCGGCTGCACATACGGGAAGTACACCACGCGCGGGTTGTCGCCGACGACCCAGTTGCCCTTGAGGATCTTGCCCTTGGGCGCAGAATCGCCAGGACGCACCGAGGCCGGCTGCTGGCCCGGCGCGGCGGCCGATTCACTGTCCTCGTCGGCCTTGCCGGCCGTCGAACCCGTATCGGTCACCTGAAGGAAAGCGTCCAGATTGCTCTTGGCATCCACCGGCTGCGTGAAGGTCACGGCCAGCGACAAGGCATCGTTGTATTGGCGGGGTTGGCAATTCAAGGCCGCGAAGGGATCCGCGGCACCCACGGTTGCGGTGGCAGGCAGTGCCGGCGCCGCGTTGTTCGCCGCCTGCGGAGCCGCGGCGGTCGCTGTCTGCGCCGCCGGAACCGCTGCCGGACTTGCCGGCTGCTGCCCCTTGCCCATCCACCAGCCCGCGCCAATTGCGCCGGCCACCACCGCGATCCCGGCTACAGCCAGCCAGGTCTTGTTGAACTTTCCACTCACGGCGAAACCTCCCCGCCCACTAGAACGCAACGCTCCTTAGCGGCGGAGCTGCCGACCCGCATGTGCCGCGCGCTTCCCGTTACGCGGCAAAACCGTTCATCCCTGTGCCCGGGATGCAACCGGCAGCACAACGCCGCCATTGCTGGCGGCGCCATTGTGTTTTGTCGAGATCAAACCGGTTCCATCACGCACTGCAGCGGGTGTTGACGCGCCCGCGCATACTGACCGACTTGCGCGATCCGTGTGGCGGCGAGGTCACGGGGGTAAACCCCGCAGACGCCTCGGCCTTCGTGATGCACTTGCAGCATGATGCGCGTCGCCTCTTCCTGGTTTTTATTGAAGAATTTCTGCAGCACTTTCACGACGAACTCCATCGGGGTGTAGTCGTCATTAAGCAGCAACACCTGGTACATCGGCGGCGGCGCAGTACGTGCCGGCGCCTTCTCGACGACCAAGTCATGCTGGGAATCCAAGGTAGAACTCATAGGGCGGGTATTCTATTTAAACTGGGGACGGCAACCACTCAACTTACTGAAAATTACACGCAGAAATACGTAGTATCCATACTTGACTAGGTCAAGAAAAGCGGCGCATTATCCACGCATTCTGGGGTTTTCAATTTACCGAAAATCTGCCAGGAAGCCGGAGGGGGGACAGGGGTCTAGACCACAATGCCCTTCTGTCAACATACGATTCAATGAGGCAGGCCGCATGTCTGATACGACCGCAACCGCCGTCCAAGGGGACAATCCCAAATCGACGGGCACCGTCAAATGGTTCAACGATGCAAAGGGGTTTGGCTTCATTACGCCCGACGATGGCGGTGAAGATCTGTTCGCCCACTTCTCGTCCATCCAGATGAATGGTTTTAAAACCCTGAAAGAAGGCCAGAAAGTGGCCTTCGAGATTATCCAGGGGCCTAAAGGAAAACAGGCGCTCAATATTACGGCTGCCTGAGTTACCCTTTAAAGCGCAACGGTAAGGTTGCGCCATTATCCAGGCGGGGCTTTCGGGCCCCGCCTTGTTATTTTTCTTAATACTCCGCCGGGCCATGCTGAAGATTGCCGTTTTGTTTCCCATTGTTCGTACGCTGTTCAAAACAACCTTCACCAAGGCATCGTCAGCGGCAAACGCGGGTGGCCGCAAGGCGCCGGTGATCGCCGCCGCCGCCATCGCGATCGCAGCCGCCCTGCCCCTGCCCGCCAGCGCCCAGCAGCAGACCGGCCCGCAGCCGCGTCTGCCCACGACGCAATTGTCGGCCGGAATCCATATTATCCGCGCAGAAGTTGCAAACACGGACGCCACGCGGCGCGACGGTCTGATGTTCCGCAGGGAGCTGCCGGGCAACGACGGCATGCTGTTCGTCTTCGACCAGCCGGACGTGCAGTGCTTCTGGATGCGCAACACGCTGCTGCCCCTGTCGATTGCCTTTATCGCCGACGACGGCACGATCGTCAACATTGAAGACATGGCGCCGCAGACCGAAGACCCGCATTGCGCAAAGAAGCCGGTGCGCTACGCGCTGGAAATGGCGCAAGGCTGGTTCGGCAAGCACGGCATCACTGCCGGGAAAAAGCTCGACGGCCTGCCCTGACGCCTTCCGGCAGACCGCCCCGGCAGGTAATGACAAAGGGAGCCCGAGGGCTCCCTTGTTGTTTGCCGGACAGCGCGACGCGCGCCGCAGGCCGTACCACGCGCCTTACACGCGTTCGATGATCAGCGCGATGCCTTGGCCGACGCCGATGCACATCGTGCACAGCGCGTAGCGGCCGCCGGTGCGATGCAACTGGTTGATGGCCGTGGTGGCCAGACGCGCGCCGCTGGCGCCCAGCGGGTGGCCCAGGGCGATCGCGCCGCCGTTGGGGTTCACGCGCGGATCGTTGTCGGCGATGCCAAGCTGGCGCAGCACGGCCAGACCTTGCGCGGCGAACGCTTCGTTCAGTTCGATCACGTCCATCTGATCCAGCGTCAGGCCGGTCTGAGCCAGCACCTTCTGCGTGGCGGGCGCCGGACCGATGCCCATGATGCGCGGCGCGACGCCGGCGGTCGCCATGCCGACGACGCGGGCACGCGGGGTCAGGCCATGGCGGGCGGCGGCCTTTTCATCGGCCAGCAGCAGCGCGGCGGCGCCGTCGTTTACGCCCGACGCGTTGCCGGCCGTGACGCTGCCGCCTTCGCGGACCACGCCCTTGAGCTTGGCCAGCGATTCCAGCGACGTTTCACGCGGGTGCTCGTCCTTGGAGACGATGATCGGGTCACCCTTTTTCTGGGCGATCGACACGGGCACGATCTCGGCGTCGAAAAATCCTTCCTTCTGGGCGCGCGCGGTCTTTTCCTGGCTGGCCAGCGCGAACAGATCCTGGTCGGCGCGGCTGATGTTGAAATCGTCGGCGACGTTTTCGGCGGTCTCGGGCATCGAGTCCACGCCGTATTGCGCCTTCATCAGCTTGTTGATGAAACGCCAGCCGATGGTGGTGTCATAAATGGCGGCGCTGCGCGAGAAGGCGCTGTCGGCCTTGCCCATGACGAACGGGGCGCGGCTCATGCTTTCCACGCCGCCGGCCAGCATCAGGCCGGCTTCTCCGGCGCGGATGGCGCGCGCGGCGGTGCCGATGGCGTCCAGACCCGAGCCGCACAAACGGTTGACCGTGGCGCCGGGCACTTCGACCGGCAGGCCGGCCAACAGCGTGGCCATGCGGGCCACGTTGCGGTTGTCTTCGCCCGCCTGGTTGGCGCAACCCATGATGGCGTCGTCGAGTTCTTCCCAGCGCACGCCAGGATTGCGCGCCGCCAGCGCCTTGATGGCTACGGCAGCCAGATCGTCGGGCCGCACGGAAGCCAGCGCACCGCCGTAGCGGCCGAAGGGGGTACGAATCGCATCACAGATAAAGGCATTCACGGTCATGGGAAGCTCGAAGTGAAGTGAAAGAACTCGGGATCGGACGATGTTAACGCAGCGGTTTCGCGCCAAGTTGGTGCGTTACCAGGATGTCCGCAGAACGGACAGTGTCCAGTGGACGTTCACATTGCCTGGCCCGCGCGTGCACGAAACCGGGGCGCCCATGCCCGGTATCAGTGCGCCCCGGACTTGGCCGCGCGGCCTGCGTCGACGATGGCCTGACGACGGAAGCGGCCGGCCGCCAAATGGTAGAACGGCTGCGGGCAGAACTGGCGCGACACGCCCGACGCGAGCAACGACCCGACCAGCAGCCAGAACAACATCGGCTGGCTGCCGGTCATTTCCATCACCACGACGCTTGCCGTCAACGGCGCCTGGGTGGCAGCCGCCAGGAAGGCCGCCATCGACAGCAGCACCAACACGCGCTGGTCGACGCCCTCGCCCGCCAGTTCCCAGATGTGATGGCCGATGCCCGCGCCCGTGGTCAGCGCCGGCGTGAAGATGCCGCCGGGAATGCCCGCCCAATAGGACGCGACGGTGGCCGCCAGCTTGGCCAGGCCAAAGCCGTCGGGCACCAAGTCCTTGCCGTTGAGCAGGTCGGCCGCCACGGCGTAGCCGGTGCCGTACACGCTGCCCGCGGTGCACAGGCCGATCACCGCCAAGGCCAGCCCCATGATGAACGCCGTCCAGATCGGATGCGTCCGGATCCAGGCGCGCCACGACTGCGGCGCCGCGCCGATCGGCCCCTTGCCCAGCAGGCGGGCGAAGATGCCGCCCAGCGCGCCGTTGAGCGCGCCGCAGATGACGATCCACATCACCATGTTCTGCGACAGCGGCGCGCCGGCGAAGACACCAAAATAAGGATTGTTGCCTTCCACCGCCACCACCAGGAAGCCGGCGGCCAGCACGCCGATCAGCACCAGCCGCTGCCAGCGCAGCACGGTGCCGCGCCCCAGTTCCTCGATGGCAAAAATGACGCCGGCCAGCGGCGCGTTGAAGGCCGCCGCCAGGCCGCCGGCGGCGCCCGCTGCGATCAGCTCGTTGGCGTGAAAACCGCGCAGCTGCAAGCCGCGGCGTTTCCAGAAATCGCCCCACGCCAGCATCAGCGCCGCGCCGACCTGCACGGAAGGACCCTCGCGGCCGATCGACGCGCCGCACAGCATGCCGAAGAACGCCAGCGGTATCTTCCAAAGGCTTTGGGCCAGCGACACCAGGCTGTTCTGGCTGGGGCCCGGCGGCAGCGACAAGGCGCCGATAACTTGCGGAATGCCGCTGCCGGAAGCGTTGGGCGCGAAACGCAGCGTGAGCCAGCGCAGCGCGGCCAGCCCGAACGGCATGACCAGCAACGCCAGCCAGCCGTTGTAGGCGACCCACTGGCGGTTCCAGGCCAGCGCCTTGTCGGCCAGATAGGTAAAGCCCAGCGACATGAGCGCCACCAACGCGGCGCCGCCGAGCAACAGCCCGAGCTGCACGCTCTTCCTGGACAGACGGTTGATCTGGCGCACCTTGCGGCGCGCCAGCCGGCGTGTTCGGGCGATGACGCGACGGACGGGGTCGGGCAGACTCATGGACGGGGACAGGGCGGCGTGGGGAGGTTGCCAACCTTACCATCCCATCCTGACCCGTAGCCGAAAGAATGCAGCGTTGCGCACGCGCAAGCGCGGACGGGAACGGCCGGTCAACGGCCGTCCATCACGACGCGGCAAGGCTTCAGAACGACGACCACTCGTCCTGCGAAGCGCCTGCCAGCGCGGGCCGGGCCTGCGCCGCACGGGCTGCCGGCGCGGCGGGCTTGCGCGCCGCCACGCGTTCGGCCGGCAGCAGCCGGGCTTGCGCCTGAACCGCAGATCCACTGCCTGCATCCACCTTGAAGCGGCGCACTTCCTGCGCCAGACGCGTGGCCTGCTCCTGCATGCTGGCCGCGGCGGCCGCGGCTTCCTCGACCAGGGCGGCGTTCTGCTGGGTCACCGTGTCCATCTGCGAGACGGCCTGGTTCACCTGCCCGATGCCGGTCGATTGCTCTTCCGATGCGCCCGAGATCTCGCGCACCAGCGTCGCGACCTGGCGCACGCTGTCCACGACTTCGCGCATCGTGCGTCCTGCCTCGTCGACCTGACGCGAGCCGCCTTCGACGCGCGTCACGGATTCGTCGATCAGGGCCTTGATTTCCTTTGCAGCTACAGCGGAACGCTGGGCCAGCGTGCGCACCTCGCCCGCCACGACCGCGAAGCCGCGGCCTTGCTCGCCCGCGCGCGCCGCTTCCACGGCGGCATTGAGCGCGAGGATGTTGGTCTGGAACGCGATGCCGTCGATCACGCCCGTGATGTCGGCAATGCGGCGCGAACTGTCCGAGATCGCGCTCATGGTCTGCACCACGCCCTCGACCACCTCGCCGCCGCGCACGGCGACGTTCGACGCCTGGCTGACCAGGCGGTCGGCCTCGCTGGCGTTGTTGGCGTTCTGCTGCACCGTGCTGGTCAGCTCTTCCATCGAGGCCGCGGTTTGCTCGAGCGAGGAGGCCTGCTCTTCCGTGCGTTGCGACAGATCGGCGTTGCCCTGCGCAATCTGCGACGACGCCGACGCAATGTTTTCACAGCCGTCGCGCACGTCCTTGACGATACGGGCCAGGCTTTCGTTCATGGCCTTGAGCGCGCCCATCAGATCGCCGGTCTCGTCGCGCGTGACCACGCGGATATCGGTGGTCAGGTCGCCCGCGGCCACCTGGCGTGCGGCCGATACGGCCTCGGTCAGCGGGCGAACGATGCCGCGCGTTACCAGCAAACCGAGCAGCATGCCGATCGCCACACCCGCGACAGCCAGCGCAATCATGATCGCGCGGACGGTGCCATAAAGGTCCGTGCCTTCTTGCACCGAGCGCTCGGCAGACTTTTCCTTGCTGATGGCCAGACTGGTCATCAGGTCGTCCAGCTTTTGCGACGCGACGATGACGCGCTTCTCGATCTCGGCCACGCGCGGATCGCTCTGCGTCAGCGGCTGCGACTTGGCCGCGTCGAAGAATGCCGTCGCCTCGCGCTTCCAGACCTGCTCGGTTTCCCTGAATTGCGCCAGCAGTTCGCGGGTCTGTGCTTCCTGGAAGTTCGCGGCTGCCTTCTCGCGCAGCACGTCCATGTTCTTGACCGCGTCGTCGAACTGCTTGCGCAGCGCCTGCCGGTCTGCCTCGGTCGACGCCGCCAGATATGCGTTGCGCGCACGTCCTGCGTAGATGAGGTTGATGTTGGCTTCCTTCAGATCCGAAATGCCGCGCAATTCGGTGTCGTAAAGCCTGTCATTCATTTCATTGATACGCGACAGCCCCCATACCCCGAAGGCCCCGATCGCACCGCCTATCACCGCCACCAGCAAAAACGCCCCTGTCAGGCGAGCGCCGATGCGCATCCCCGAAAATAACCGCAACATGCTTCCCTTCCCTGTGTGTGCCCCGGCTTGTGGCGGCTTCGCCGCAGCCATGCGCTCCGGGGTGCAAGCGCTGACCGGGGAGGAACGATATCGACGTTTGGTCTAGGGCTTACCCTGAGAAAAAGCCAGTTCAGGCGTCAGTTCCGTGTAATGAACGCGACAGTCGACAGGGTTTTCGAAACTGACTTTTTGCTGAACAAAAGAAAACCCCTCGCCGGGGCGAGGGGTCGTGTTGCCAGGCATGCGGCGCTAAGACCGCATGCGCGCCGGAACCGCCGATCAGGCGAAGTTCTTGGCAGCGAAATCCCAGTTCGCCAGGGCCCAGAAGTTTTCCAGGTACTTGGGACGCGCGTTACGGTAGTCGATGTAGTACGCGTGTTCCCAGACATCACAGGTGAGCAGCGGCTTGTCGGCCGTCGTGAGCGGGGTGGCGGCGTTGCTGGTGTTGACGATGTCGACCGAACCGTCGGCCTTCTTGACCAGCCAGGTCCAGCCCGAACCGAAGTTGCCGGCAGCCGACTTGTTGAAGGCTTCCTTGAAGGCGTCGAAGCTGCCCCACTTGGCGTTGATGGCGTCAGCCAGCGCGCCCGTCGGTGCGCCGCCGGCCTTGGGAGCCAGGCTGTTCCAGTAGAACGTGTGGTTCCAGACCTGGGCAGCGTTGTTGAAGATGCCGCCCGAGGACTTCTTCACGATGTCTTCCAGCGACAGCGTTTCGAATTCCGTACCCGGGATCAGGTTGTTCAGATTCGTGACGTACGTCTGGTGATGCTTGCCGTAGTGGAACTCCAGCGTTTCCTTGGAGATGTGCGGCGCCAGAGCGTCGAGTTCGTAAGGCAGGGGGGGAAGAGTATGTGCCATGTGATGGTTCCTTCTGTTGAGAGCACGATCAAGCCGGTCAATTGTATCGGCAACTCCTGAGGATACCGTGTTAACCCCGCGCTGGCGCGGGGTTAACGGGCACATGCTTATGACCGCATGTTGTTGCGCCCGCGCGCGGCGGCGCGCACGGCCTCACTGCATGGCCTCACCGCATGGCCTCACCGCATGGCCTCACCACATGGCCTCACCGCATGGCCTCACCACATGGCCTCACCGCATGGCGTCACCACATGGCGTCACTTCACGTAACGTAGCTCCTGCCCGCTGCCGGTTTCGACCAGCGCGCCGTCCTTATCCATGGCCAGGACCTTGTGCAGCGGCGCGCTGGCCGCGTCGTCGGGCACGTCGACGTCGATGCGCACGGCCCGCGTGGCGGCGTCGATGCGGGCCACGTCCACCTCGTGCCAACGTCCACCAGACGGCGCCGGCACGAAGACGGCCAGCGCCTTCAACGCGCCTGCCGCGATGGGCACGGAGACGCCGTCCGCCCCTTCCGATTGGCGCGGCCCGCCGCCGTAGTCCTGATCGGCCGATGACACCGCCACGTCGATATTGACCGGACGGCCACGGTGATACACGCGCACCGTCAGCATGCCGGGTTCGGCCGGCCTGGTGTCCGCGCGCACGTTCGCGATGGCGGAGTACGGCCGCAGCGGCGGCGTGTCCAGGAACACCTGTTTGCCGTCGCTGCGCCAGACGCCCCGCGCGTTGATGTCGACGGCGCCATAACTCAGGAAGTACTCGAAGCTGCCGTCTTCCAGAAGCAGCAATTCGCTGCCGACTTCCCGCACGCCGCGCAGGTAGTAATGACCCGGAACGCGCACGGCTTCCGAAGACTTGCTGGCGGCTTTGGATCCCACACGCCGGCCTTGCGCGGGCGGCGGCGCGCAGTCCGCCCGCAGCGTGATGCCCGCATCCTGCAGGACGCGCGCAAAGGCCGGATCGGATTGGCAGGCAAGCGCCGTACGGAACGACTGGCCCGGCGGCGCCACCGCCGCGTCGAAGCGCGCGTGGTGCTGCGCCAATAAGGACAGCATGGCGGGCTGGCCGGTTTCAAGTGCGATCCACGCAGGACCACGGCTCGAGCCGTCGCCGGCATCAGGGCTGGCGCCGGCGTCGAGCAACGCTTGGGCGAGGTCCCGGCGTCCCAACCGGATGGCGGCGTTCAGGGGCGTATCGCCGTCGGGCAGCGGCGCATCCAGATCGGTGCCCGACGCCTTCAACAGACGCAACACCTGCACCACGGTGTCATGCCGCGCGGTGACCAGCTCCCGGCTATGCAGCAGCATCGACACGATGCGATCGGGCAAGGCGCGTCCATCCCGCGCACATGACGATGACTTGCCGGTGAAACCGGCCGCATGCAGTGCAGCAAAGTAGCCAGGCTTGTCGATCAGCACGAACTCGCCGTTGTCTGGCATGCACGCTTGCGCAACCGGCTGGCGGTTCGCCGCGCTCACGCGGCGCACCGTTTCCATGTCTCCGGACGCCACGGCGGCATTGAGCAGTGCGTACGGGTTGGGCACGACCGGCAGCCGCGGGTCGTCGAACCGCGCGCCGGCGCGCAGCAGCCGATCCAGCATGGCGGCGTCCTGACGACCGATCAGCCAATACAAAGCGCTCTCGCCGTCCGGCGCGATGGCGGCGGGGTCCGCGCCCTTGGCCAGCAATGCATCGACGACCGCCACCTGGCCCGAGGTCGTCGCCAGGAGTAGCGGCGGCGTGCCGCGCGGATCGTCCGGGCTTGGCGGCCAGGCATCGCGGCCGGCCCCATCCCCGGCTGCTTTATCGGCCGCCTTTACCGCGGGGTCCACGTACGGATTCACCGGCACGCCCGCCTCGATCAGCATCAAGGCCAGCGCCGTATCGCGGCTTTCGAGCGCCTGGCGAATGGCGCTTGCGTCCAGCGTATTCATGTCGAATCCCGCGTCCGCGAACATGCGCAGCACTGCCGCGCCCTGCCCGCCCGGCTGCCGCAGCAGTTGCGCGACCGGCGAGTCGGCGGGGTTCTGCAGCGCCGCGCGCAGCGCGTCAGGCTTCATCGCCGCCAACAGGGTGCGCAGCAGCGCGGTGTCTCCGGCCCGCACCGCAACCTCCAGCGCCGACCGGCGGTCATAGCCTTCGCGCCGCAAGCCCGGATCGGCGCCCCCGGCCAGCAGCGCCTTCACGACGCCGGACTTGCCGGCTTCGACGGCATCGGCCAGCGGCGTGTTGCCATGCGGTTCCGCGGGATCGCCGTCGACCGGCGCACCGAGGGCCAGGAGGCGCTGCACGGTCTGCGTGTCGCCGCGCTGGGCCGCCAGGTTCATGATCGGCCGGTTGCCCATCTGGGGCTTGGCGAATATCAGGCCGCCCGAGCCCACTTGGGGGCCGCGTTGCGCGAAGGGCATGCCCGCGCGCAGCAAATGTTCGGCGATTGCGGGGTGTCCGCCTTCGACCGCTGCTTGCGCCGCATCCAGCCACACGTCACGGTCGCCGGTTTCTCCGTACGCCGTGGCCGGGATCGTGCGAGGGCCCACCTCCATCAGGTACGACACGGCCTGCGCATCGCCTTCGTAGGCGGCGAACGCCAGGGCGGTCAGTTCCTCTTCATAGGCAGGCCGGCTGCCCGTGGCGGCCAGCGCTCGCAGCGCCTCTGCACCTTCCGTCAGTTCCACCAGGGGCAACCACGCAAGGAAGTCCGCCGCGGGCCGCGTCTTGCCGTGTCCGTCCTTCAAGACACTTGACGCGGCGGTATCTGCGTCGAGCGCCGCATACGGGCGGCTGGCGCCGGCGCCGAACAAGGCCACCACCATGCGCGTCAGGCTCTTGCGGTCGACGAGGCGCGGCAGGTAGGTCTGGCGCACTGCGAATTCGAAATCGCGGTGCAGCAGGAATTCCAGCGGGGTGTTGTTCTGGTCACCCCGCTGGTCGGGGTTGGCGCCCGCGGCCAGCAACGCCTCCATGATGGCCGGCGTGCCGTACAACAGCGCCAGGTGGAGCGGTGGCCGGCGCGATTCGTACGTGATGTCGTTCAGGTCCGGCCTGGTGGCCAGCAGCGCGGCCAGCATGCGCGCGCGGGCCGGCATGCTGGCCTCGTGCGCCTGGCGCAACCGCGCCGCGTCTTCCGGCGTCATGTCCCAATACACGTACTGCGACCGCAGATCACGTGGCGGCATCAGCAAGGCATGCAGCAAGGGGACGCCGTCACGGGCATAGTCGCCGGGCCGTTCGACCTGCGCCAGCGCGGCCAGGAATGCCGCCTCGTCGTTGCGCCCGGCAGCTGCGAACAGGGCCTCCGTTTCCGGCGTGTCGGCGCTTTTGTATTCGCGGTACGGCGACGTGCAGTTGCAATCGGCGGCTGCGGCTGAGGGTGGTGTAACTGAGGGTGCGGTGGCTGCGGGCGCTGCCGGGGAAACGGTCGCGTTTTCCGCGTAGGCCACGGAGCCCACCCCGGTCGCCCATATCGCCGCGGCCAGTCCGGTGGCCGCCCATTTCAGATTTCTGTCGTGGAACATCCTGCCGCCATGATTCGGGTGGAGAGGATTTGCGTGCGTTCACGCCGCGCGCCGTCCCCTTTCGGGGCTCGCGGAAAAACTAGCTTGGGTCGCGCGTGGAACGCGTGGATTGCACCTGGACCTGCGCCCCGCCCTGCGCGAAGCTCAGGTCGAGCGGCTGGCCCGCCGCCAGCGCGGCCGCGTCACGAACAATTCGGCCCTCCGCGTCGCGGGCGATCGCGTAACCGCGCGCCAGCGTATTGCCCGGATCCAGGGCGCGCAGTTGCGCCGAGGCGGCGGCAAGGCGATTGCGCCGCTGCACCAGCAGGCGGGCATGGCCCTGCCCCAGTTGACGCACGGCGCCCGCCAGACGTTCGGCGGCCCTGCCCGTATCCGGCACGCGATGGCCAAGGCGCTGCGCCAGCAGATTGACGCGCGCGGCGCGCCGGCCTTGCGGCGCGGACCAGGCCGAGGCCAGTCGGTATTGCAGGCTGTTCAAGCGCTCGCGCTGGTGTTGCAGGCGTTGTGCCGGGGACACCAACTGCGCGGTGGCGCGGTCCAGGCGCTGCGCTGCCCGCTCCAGCCGGCGCTGCTGGCCGCGCACCATGGTTTGCAGTGTTTGCATGACGCGGCCCAGCAATTCGGCGCGCGGCGCGCAGGCCAGTTCGGCCGCGGCGGTGGGCGTGGGCGCGCGCAGGTCGGACACGAAGTCCACGATGGTGAAGTCGGTTTCGTGACCCACGCCGCTGATGACGGGAATCTCACTGACCGCCACCTGGCGCGCCAGGTCTTCGTCGTTGAAGCTCCAGAGGTCTTCAATGCTGCCGCCGCCCCGCACCAGCAGGAGCGTATCGACCTCGGCCCGCTCATTGGCCAGACGCAACTGCGCGGCCAGCTTGTTGGCGGCATCCGCCCCCTGAACCGGGGCCGGATAGATGATGACCGGCACCTGCGGCGCCCGCCGGGCCAGGGCCGACAGCACGTCGCGCAGCGCTGCCGCATGCAGCGAGGTGATCACCCCGATCGCGCGGGGCAGACGGACGGGCTCGCGCTTGCGGGCCGGATCGAACAGCCCCTCGGAGGCCAGTTGCTCTTTGAGGCGCAAAAAAGCCTCGTACAGATTCCCTAATCCTGCCCGCCGCATGGCGTCAGCCTGGAGCTGATAGTCGCCCCGCGGTTCGTACAGGGAAACGCGCGCCCGGATCTCGACCTGGTCGCCCGCCCGTGGCACGAAGCCCACGGCGCTGGCGCGGCTGCGGAACATGACGGCCCGCACGGAGGCCCGGCTGTCCTTGAGCGTGAAGTACCAATGCCCGGACGCCGCCTGCGTGAAGTTGGAAATCTCGCCGCGAACCCACAGCGCCGGGATGCTGCGTTCCAGCAACTGCCCCACTGCTTGGTTTAGCTGGGCAACTGTAAGGATTTCCCGCGCAAATGCGTTGTTTGTGACTGGGAGCTCAATTGTCATGGGGCTTTCCGATGCGAACCTGTCCACAGGGCAGGCGGAGCGGGGCGCAATGATACCGCGTTCGCAGAAATTTGCACGAACTGCCCAGAAAGCCAGCAAATTCGGTGCAAATCATTGATTTATAAGGACTTATATAGGACACGGCAGTGCGCGCATTTGGAGCAAACAAGCGCAAGCCCCGTGCCCATAAGCCTTCCGGCTGAGTTCTACACAGAATTATCCACAGATTCTGTGGATAATTCGGGTCTTCCCCTGCCTTGCCACATACGCGCCGCACCGTTACAGTTTCGGCTTGTTCAGATGCCACTGTGCGCCGCTTGCGGCGCCTTCGGCTCCTCAGGAGTTGACCGCTTTGCTTTCCATTCTGCGCGAGGCCGGCTGGCCCATCTGGCCCCTGCTGGCGACATCCGTGCTGGGCCTGGCGCTGATCTTCGAGCGCTTTTTGTCCCTGCGCCGAAACCTGGTGATGCCGCGCGGCCTGAACGAGCAGGTCGCCGAAATGCTGCGCAATCACCAGGACACGCCAGACTCGATCCACCGGCTGGAACGCAATTCGCCGCTGGGCCGCGTGCTGGCCGAAGTGATGCGCCACCGCCACTTGCCGCGCGAAGAACTGCGCAACGTGGTCGAAGACACTGGCCGCGCCGTCGCGCATGATCTCAGCCGCTACATTTCCGCCATCGGCACCATCGCCGTCGTCGCCCCGCTGATGGGCCTGTTCGGCACGGTCGTCGGCATGATCGAAATCTTCGGCTCCTACACGCCCGGCGGCGGCGACCCCGCCCAACTGGCGCGCGGCATTTCGATTGCGCTCTACAACACCGGTTTCGGCATTCTCATCGCCATTCCCGCCATGATTGCGCACCGCTATCTGCGCGGCCGCGTGGACGGCTACCTCAACGCCATGGAACAGGCTGCATCGCGCCTGATCCGTGCCCTTGCGCCGGCGCGCGCCTCCCGCGAGGCCCGCCCATGAATTTCCGCGGTTCCCGGGGCGACCGCGATGAGCTGGACATCAACCTGATTCCGCTCATCGACGTCCTGCTGGTCATCCTCATCTTCCTGGCGGCCACCACGTCGTTCACCCGGTTCACGCAGTTGAAGGTGACGTTGCCCCAGGCATCGTCCGAACAGGACACGCCGCCCGCGCTGGAAGTCGCGGTCAGCCAGGATGGCCGCTACGCCCTGAACGGAACCCTCATCGACGTCTCCACGCCGCCCGAAATCGCCGACGCCCTGCGCCAGGCCGCGGCCGGCAAGACCGAGCCGCTCGTCATCATCAATGC
The DNA here is from genome assembly GCF_059759315.1 of Achromobacter sp. GQ309. Taxonomy (NCBI): domain Bacteria; kingdom Pseudomonadati; phylum Pseudomonadota; class Betaproteobacteria; order Burkholderiales; family Alcaligenaceae; genus Achromobacter; species Achromobacter sp. GQ309. The sequence goes on along the minus strand of NZ_JCAXDP010000001.1, from coordinate 590,251 downwards.
CGACGCCCAGGCCACCCACCAGTCCGTGATCAACATCATGGAAGCCGCGCGCCTTGCCGGCATCGGCCGCGTCAATTTCGCCGCCCAGACCAACCGTTGAAAACCCGACGCGCATCACTGCTGGCCCGCCAATGGCAGCGCGGCGGCTGGCTGTCCACCGCCCTGCGCCCGCTGTCCGCGCTGACCGCCTGGGCGGTCGAGCGCAAGCGCGCGCGCTACGCCAGCGGCGCCAAGGTGTCCTACCGGCCGCCCGTGCCCGTGGTCGTGATCGGCAATATCTTCGTGGGCGGCACGGGCAAGACGCCCATGGTGATCGCCACCGTCGAGAACCTGCGGGCCCGCGGCTACACGCCGGGCGTGGTCAGCCGGGGTTATGGCGTCAAGGTCGGTCCCCATCCGCGGGTGGGGCTGGGCGACCTGGAAGCCGCTCGATTCGGCGACGAACCCGCGCTGATCGCGCGCGCCACCGGCGCCCCCGTGTGCATCCACCCCAAGCGCGCCCTCGCCGCCCAGGTGTTGCTGCAGGCGCATCCGAAGGTCGATGTCATCGTCTCGGACGACGGCCTGCAACATCTGGCGTTAGCACGGGACATCGAAATCGTGGTGCAGGACCAGCGCGGCGTGGGCAACCGGCGCCTGCTGCCCGCCGGCCCGCTGCGCGAACCCCCCAGCCGTCTGGCCGACGTGGACGCCGTGGTCACGAATATCGGTACGCCGGGCAATTCGCTTGCGGTGTCTGACACCCTTGATGCACCGTCGCAGCATGACGGCCGTCTCCCCAGGGTGTCAGACACCGCAAGCAGCCGTCCCCGCCAGGTCCAGATGTGGCTTGAACCCGGCCTGGCGCGCCATATCGGGGCACACGCCACGCAGCCGCTATCGGCCTTTGCCGGGCAGCCGCGCATTGCGGCCGCGGCCGGCATCGGCAATCCGGAGCGCTTTTTTGCCACGCTGCGGGCAGCCGGCATCACGCTATCCGCGACGCTTCCCCTGCCCGATCACCACGACTACGCTACGTCACCCTTCCAGGCGCTGGATGCCGACGTCATCCTGGTGACGGCCAAGGACGCCATCAAATGCGGCGCCTTGAACGATCCCCGCTTGTGGGAAGTGCCGGTGCAAGCCGCGTTCTCCGACCCGAGGCTCTTTGACTGGCTGGCCGACGCACTGCGCGCTCGCAAAGAGCGCCCGGGTCGGGGGCAGAACGGTGGCGGCGTAAACCGGGGCCGCAACCCAACGGCGTAACAGGCCGCTTGACGCAACTCCGACGCGCCGCGCGCTGTCCGGCGGCAAAACTGTTTTAGAATCGCGGTCATGGAATCCCGCCTTCTCGACATCCTCGTTTGCCCCTTGTGCAAGGGCCGCCTCGAACACGACCGGCAGCAGGCCGAACTGGTCTGCCGTGCGGACCGGCTGGCCTTCCCGCTGCGCGACGGCATTCCGGTCATGCTGGAATCCGAGGCCCGCGCGCTGGACGACACCGCCGCCCCTCGCTGAACGCTGCATCGTGAGCTTCATCGCCATCATCCCGGCACGCACCGCGTCGACCCGGTTGCCCGACAAGCCGCTGGCCGACATCGCCGGCAAGCCGATGGTCGTGCGCACCGCCGACCGTGCTGCCCTGTCCCGCGCCTCGCAGATCTTCATCGCCACCGATGACGGGCGCGTGCAGCAGGCGGCGCAGGCGCACGGCTTGCGCGCCCTGATGACCCGTGGCGATCACCCCACCGGCACCGACCGGTTGGCCGAAGCGGTCGAGCAGCTTGGCCTGCCCGACGACGCCATCGTGGTGAACGTGCAGGGCGACGAGCCCCTGATCGAACCCGAACTCATCGACGCGGTGGCGGCCAAGCTGCAAGCGTATCCGCAGGCTGACATCGCCACCTGTGCCTGCCCCCTGGCCGACGCCGAGGCGCTGTTCAATCCCAACGTCGTCAAGCTGGTCTGCGCCGCGGACGACCGCGCGCTGTATTTTTCGCGCGCCCCCATTCCCTGGGCGCGGGACGCGCTGGCCGGCGGCGATCGCGTGCTGGCGCAGGGACTGCCTGCCTGGCATCACATCGGCCTGTACGCCTACCGCGCGTCGTTCCTGCGCCGCTTCCCGACCCTGCCGCAAGGCGCGCTGGAACGCTTCGAATCGCTGGAGCAACTGCGGGCCATGGAACACGGTCACGTCATCGTCGTCCATCGGGCGTCGACGCCTCCTGCGGGTGGGGTAGATACCCCGGCCGATCTCGAGCGCGTCCGCTTGATCTACAGCAATCAGATATAAGGGTTATTTCCCATGGCGCAGCCCCGCATTGGCTGCTGCGTTGCGGCATAATCCCCCGGATCACAAAAAATAAACCCCTTCAGGAGCACTCATGCGTCTCATCTTGCTCGGACCCCCCGGCGCCGGCAAAGGCACCCAGGCCGCGTTTCTAACGCAGCACTTCGGCATTCCCCAGATCTCCACCGGCGACATGCTGCGCGCCGCGGTGAAAGCGGGCACCCCGCTGGGTATTGAAGCCAAGAAGGTCATGGACGCCGGCGGCCTGGTTTCCGACGAGATCATCATCGGCCTGGTGCAAGACCGCCTGACGCAGCCCGACTGCGCCAACGGTTACCTGTTCGACGGCTTTCCCCGCACTATCCCGCAGGCCGACGCGCTCAAGAGCGCCGGCGTCAAGCTGGACTACGTCGTGGAAATCGCCGTGCCCGAAGAAGACATCATCGAACGCATGAGCGGACGCCGCGTGCACCAGCCCAGCGGCCGCAGCTATCACGTGCGCTTCAACCCGCCCAAGATCGAAGGCAAGGACGACGTCACCGGCGAGGACCTGGTCCAGCGCGACGACGACCGCGAGGAAACCGTGCGTCACCGCCTGTCGGTGTACCGCGAGCAGACGCGTCCGCTGGTCGACTACTACTCGGCCTGGGCGCAGCAAGATTCCGCCGCGGCCCCGAAGTACCGCAAGATCTCGGGCGTGGGCGCCGTCGACGAAATCAAGTCGCGCCTGTTCGAAGCCGTTCAAAGCTGATCGGCGTCTCGATGGCCCAAAGGCCTTCGGCGCCGGCCGGACGCAGCGCGTTCCGGCCCAGGCCCGAAGGCCTTGTTGCATCCGGCGCCCGGCGCGCCGCCTTCCTTCCCTTGAACTGATCTGGTGGTACACACATGGAAATCGCGAACAAGGTATTCATCGTTACCGGCGGCGCATCCGGCCTGGGCGCCGGCACCGCCCGCATGCTGGTCGAACATGGCGCCAAGGTCGTCATTGCCGACCTGCAGGACGAGCCGGGCGAAGCCCTCGCCAAGGAACTCGGCCAGCGCTACGTGCACTGCGACGTGACGCAGGAAGCCGACGGCAAGAAGCTCGTGGCCGCCGCGCTGGAACTGGGCTCGCTGTTTGGTCTGGTCAACTGCGCGGGTGTGGCTCCCGCCGCCAAGATCGTCGGCAAGAATGGCGCGCACCCGCTGGAACTCTTTCAAAAAGTCGTGTCGATCAACCTGATCGGCAGCTTCAACATGATGCGTCTGGCCGCCGAGGCCATGAGCGCCAATACGCCCGAACCCACCGGCGAACGCGGCGTGATGATCAACACGGCATCCGTCGCTGCCTTTGACGGCCAGATCGGCCAGGCGGCCTATGCAGCTTCCAAGGCCGGCGTTGCGGGCATGACGCTGCCGATCGCGCGCGACCTGTCCAAGACCGGCATCCGCTGCATGACCATCGCCCCGGGCATCTTCGGCACCCCGATGATCTTCGGCATGCCGCAGGAAGTGCAGGACTCGCTGGCCGCCAGCATCCCCTTCCCCGCGCGCCTGGGCCGCCCGGAAGACTACGCCAAGCTGGTCCACAGCATCATCACCAACGACATGCTGAACGGCGAAACCATCCGTCTCGACGGCGCCATCCGTATGCCGCCGAAGTAATTCAGCTTCATGGCCGGTCCGTACGGGCCGGTCCAAAGGGGCCGGCCTTGCAATGCCGGCCCTGCAGATGGCCGGCATTCCGTCCCCATCAACGCGGCGATCCGGCCCGCTTTTCACTTCAGTAGTCCACCCATGAGCCTGTTCCGTTCGGCGGCCACGGTCAGCAGTTTCACCTTGCTGTCCCGCATTTCCGGCCTGATCCGCGACATCCTGGTGGCCCGCGCGTTTGGCGCCGGCCCCATTACCGACGCCTTCTGGGTCGCTTTCCGCATTCCCAATCTGCTGCGCCGCCTGTTCGCCGAGGGCGCCTTCGCCCAGGCCTTCGTCCCCATCCTGGGCGCCGCGCGCAACAACCGCTCCGAAGAAGAAGTCCGCACACTGCTGGACCGCGTGGCCCTGCTGTTGACCGCCGCCTTGATGCTGGTCACGCTGATCGGCATCGTCGCGGCGCCCTGGGTGGTGTCCGCCATGGCCAGCGGCCTGCGGGGTGCGGCGCGCGACACCGAATTCGGCGCGGCGGTCTGGATGACGCGGATGATGTTCCCGTACATCCTCTGCATGTCGCTGATCGCCTTCGCGTCCGGCGTGCTCAATACGTGGCGGCGCTTTGCAGTGCCCGCTTTCACGCCCGTGCTGCTGAACCTGTCCATGATCGGCGCCTGCATCTGGCTTGCGCCGCGCATGGACGTCCCGGTCTACGCGCTGGCCGTCGGCGTCATGATCGGCGGGGTGCTGCAATTGGCCGTGCAATGGGTGGCCCTGGCGCGCCTGGGCCTGACGCCACGCTTTTCGCTGCGCTTTGGGCAGGCCTGGGCCGATCCGACCGTGCAGCGCATCCTCAAGCAGATGGCGCCCGCCACGCTGGGCGTGTCGGTGGCGCAGATCTCGCTCTTGATCAACACCAATATCGCGACGTGGCTCACGCCGGGCAGCGTGACATGGCTGTCGTTCGCCGACCGCCTCATGGAATTTCCCACGGCGCTGCTGGGCGTGGCGCTGGGCACCGTCCTGCTGCCCAGCCTGTCCGCAGCGCATGCCCGCGACGACCACGGTGGCTACAGCGCGCTGCTCGACTGGGGCCTGCGCCTGGTACTGCTGCTGGGGCTGCCCGCGGCGGTGGGCATGGCAATGCTGTCGGACGGCCTTGTCGCCACGCTGTTTCATTACGGCGCCTTCAGCGCGCAGGACGTGCTGCAGACGCGCCTGGCCGTCATCTCCTACTCTGCCGGGCTGATTGGCCTGCTGGCGGTCAAGATCCTGGCCCCCGGCTTCTATGCCAAGCAGGACATCCGCACGCCCGTGAAGATTGCCATCGCCGTGCTGGTGGTGACGCAGCTGCTGAACGTGATGCTGGTGCCGACGCTGGCCCACGCGGGGCTCGCCTTGGCCATTGGCCTGGGCGCCTGCCTGAACGCGCTGGCGCTCCTGATCGGGCTGCGGCGGCGGGGCGTGTACATGCCGGGCGCCGGCTGGACTGCGTTTGCCCTGCGCCTGGTGCCCGCGCTGGCCGGGCTGGCGGCGCTGCTCTGGTATGCGGACACACGGATCGACTGGATCGCGCTGCAAACGCATTCCGGCCAGCGTGTCCTCTTGCTGGCCGGCGTGCTGGCGGCAAGCGGCGTGGTGTACTTCGGAATGTTGTTACTGTTTGGATTTCGTCCCAGGGACTTCGGACGACGCCCGAAGCAGTAATTCCGCCTGTTCGGGCTACATTGCCTTCAAAAAGCCGGCCAAACGCCGGCTTTTCGCATTAATTTCGTCAAGAATTGACAACCACCCCGTAATCTTTGGTAAAAAACCTTTATGATTTAAAAATTGCCACTGAGAGGACCCCCTGTAGGCCCCTGCCTGCGGGAAGCATGAATTGAAGTACGCCCAAGGACAACCCATGGCGGACCAGGTGATCAATTGGCTGCTGCTGCTGCGCTCCGGCAAGGCAACGGCCCAAGACTACAACGACTTCCTGGCTTGGCGAGCGGCTGACCCTGTCCATGAAAACGCCTGGCAGCAACTGACGGGCACCCTGGCAGGATCGTCGTTTGGCCGGCTTGGCGACGCCTATGCCACCGGCAGTGGCGACGCCGCTGCCGCTGCCCAGTCGCTGATCCCGCCCCCACCCGCCGCCATCGTGCCGCCCCGCCGCCGTTTTCTGACTGGCGCGCTTGCGCTCGCCAGCACCGGCGCGGCCGCTGCCTATGTCGGCAATGCGTTCTACCCGCTGAACAACGTCGCCGCCGACGCGGCCACTGCAACGGGCGAGCGCCGCCGCTACCTGCTTTCGGACGGCAGCCAGCTTTTGCTCGACGCGCGCAGCCGCGTCAACCTGGACTTCACGCCTGCGTATCGTCAGGTTCGTCTGCTGGATGGCGCCGTGACCGTGTCGGTCGCACCCGATTCCCGCCGTCCTTTCCTGGTGCAGACCGCCCAGGGCACGGTCCGCGCGCTCGGCACCCGCTACATGGTGCGCCAGCAGGCGCAGCGTACGGTCGTCGTGGTACACGAACACGAAGTCGAGGTCGAGACCATGTCCGGGGCGCACGGCACCATTCGCGCCGGCACCGGCGCCCGCTTCGACAATGCCCGCATGGACACGCCGCGCGCCGAGCTCATGGCCGAAGCCGCTTGGGAATCGGGCTGGGTTGAGGCCCGTGGCCGCCCCCTCGGCGAAGTCATCGCGGCGCTGCGCCCCTATCGCAGCGGCACCTTGCGCGTGTCCATGGCCGCAGGCGGCTTGCCCGTGTCCGGCCATTTTCCGTTGGACGACACCGACGCCGCGCTGGACAGCCTGCAAGACCAGATGCCCATCCAGGTGCGCCGTTTCACGCCCTGGTTCGTCTCCATCAACGTGGCCGCCTGACAACGTCCGCCCCGAAGGTATGCCGGGCGGCGCGGTTTCCGTTGTATACTCGACACCTAGTTTTTATCCAGTGGTTTGTCCATTGGTTTTATCGATAGGCGCCGCGAATTTTCCTCATGTTTTCAAGAGGATCTGACGCAAGGGTTCTCCAACCCGGGAATTCTTCCCAGCAGCGCCCTCCCGCCCGGTTGACGGGCGCTCCATCGGTTAAAGCGACATTAAAAGCTTGCATTCCCCACGGGACTTGCTACAATGTTCGACTTTGCCGAATTCAACTTACAAAGCAACATGGCCAATACCGCCCAAGCCCGCAAGCGCGCTCGCCAATCCGTTGAGCGCAACAAGCACAATTCCAGCCTGCGCTCGATGCTGCGCACCGCCATCAAGCGCGTTCGCCAATCCATCGCCGCTGGCGACAAGGCTGCGGCTGGCGAAGTGTTCCAGAAGGCCACCAGCGTGATCGATCGCGTGGCTGACAAGAACATCATCCACAAGAACAAGGCCGCTCGCCACAAGAGCCGCCTGGCTGCCGCCATCAAGGCGCTGGCCTAAGCCATTCTGCCGCCCCGGTCTTCCGGGGCGACACGAATACGGCAAATAAAGAAGGATGCCCACGGGCATCCTTTTTTGTTGGTTGCGCCGATTGACTGAGAGGTTCGCTGCGCGGTTCGCTGCGCGCCCCAAGGTCCAGCACCTGCGTCTCAGCCTGCTAGAGTGCCGCCCCCTCTCGGACGTGCCCTGCCCCGCTTCATGCGGACTCTGCTGCCGCCAGCCTGCCCTTGATGGCTGCCGCGGCGTCGCGCAGCGATTCCATAAACGCGGCGACCAGCGGATTGCCCGGACGGTGTTCCGGAAACACCACATTCACGCGGAACGGAAACGACCGTTTCAGCGGCCGGATGTGCAGCCCTCGTCCCACGAAGTCCAGCGCGGTCAGCGGATTGACGATCGCCAGGCCCAGTCCTTGCCGCACGAATGTGCAAACCGACACCGCAGTAGGCGTTTCCACAACGGAGCGGGGCAACACGCCCGCCTGGGCGAACGCTTCGTCGATCTGGACGCGGTAGGGATCGCTGGCGGACAGACTGACGAAGGAATGCCCTTCAAAATCCGCCAACTCGACCGCCGCGCGCGCCAGCAGCGGATGGCCGTCAGGCAGCACGCAGACCTCGTCAACCTGCACCAGCAATTCCAGCCGGGTGCCGGCGGGCGCGGCATCGTGTTCGGTCAAGCCAAGGTCATAGCGCTGTGCTGTCAGCCACTCTTCGAGCAGCGGAGACTCCTGGGTTTCGACGGACAGGCTCACACCGGGGTGTTGGCCATGAAAACGCTGAAACGCATCAGGCAGTATCGAATGCGAAAACGCCGGCAGGGTGATCACCGACAGCTGCCCTTCGCGAAACGCCCGCAGACGGGCCGCGGCGGACGCCACGCGCTCAAGGCCGGCGTAGGACTGCCGCACCTCCTCGAAGAGCGCCAACGCCGGCATCGTGGCCCGCAGGCGCCCCGCAATCCGTTCGAAGAGAGCGAAACCGATCGTTTGCTCCATCCGAGCCAGTTCGCGGCTGACGGTGGGCTGCGACGTGTTGAGCAGATCGGCGGCCTTCGTCACGCTGCCCGCGATCATCACCGCGCGGAAGACTTCGATATGCCGATGCGTGAGCATTGCGCCTACCATATCAGGAATGAATCGGTGTCGAAAATCAAAGCATTTTACTGGATGGACCAACGCAGGCATCATGCCGCCTTCGCTTCACTTCCCACAGGGTTCCTTTCATCATGACCTTCGATCCGCGCCAGCTCACCCGACTTGCCACCGAACACGGCACGCCGCTTTGGGTGTACGACGCCGCCGTCATCCGCGAACGCATTGCCCAACTGCGCCGCTTCGACACGATCCGCTACGCGCAGAAGGCGTGCTCGAACCTGCACATCCTGCGCCTGATGCGCGCGCAAGGTGTGGTGGTGGATGCGGTATCCCTGGGCGAGATCGAACGCAGCCTGGCCGCCGGCTTCGACCCGCGCAGCGAACCGGAAGGCATCGTCTTCACGGCCGACCTGATCGACCACGCCACGCTGGCTACCGCGCTCAAGCACGGCATCACGGTCAACGCCGGGTCGCTGGACATGCTGTCGCGTGTGGGCCAGGCGTCACCGGGCCATCGCGTCTGGTTGCGCATCAACCCGGGCTTTGGCCACGGCCATAGCAACAAGACCAATACCGGCGGCCCGCAAAGCAAGCACGGCATCTGGATCGACGATGTGGCCGAGGCGATCTCCATCGTGCGCCGCCACGGCCTGAAGCTGGTGGGCGTGCACATGCACATCGGTTCGGGCGTGGACTACGGCCATCTTTCCAGCGTGTGCGACGCCATGGTGGACGTGGTGAAGACGCTGGATCACGACATCGAAGCCATTTCGGCGGGCGGCGGGCTGTCGATCCCCTACCGCGACGGCGAGCCGCGCATCGACTGCGATCACTACTTCGAGCAATGGGATGCCGCGCGTCAGCGCATCGCCCAGTATCTGGGTCATGAGATCCGCCTGGAGATCGAACCCGGCCGCTTCCTGATCGCCGAGTCCGGCGTGCTGGTCGCCGAAGTGCATTCGATCAACCGGCGTCCCGAGCACGACTTCGCGCTGGTTGACGCGGGCTTCAACGATCTGATGCGCCCGGCCATGTATGGCAGCTATCACCGGATCTCGGTGCATGCGCCGGACGGCAGCGACCCGCAGGACGCGCCGCAGACGCGCATCGCGGTGGCCGGCCCGCTGTGCGAATCGGGCGACGTATTCACGCAGAACGAAGGCGGCGTCATGACCGACCAGTTGCTGCCGCGTCCGCGCATCGGCGACTTCATGGTCTTTCACAACGCCGGTGCTTACGGTTCGTCGATGTCCTCGAACTACAACAGCCGACCGCTCGCACCGGAGGTCCTGCTGGACCAGGGCGAGGCACGCCTGATCCGGCGCCGCCAGACCGTGGCCGAGCTGCTCGCGCTGGAAGAGTAAGCCGCCTGTAAATGCAAACGGCGCCGGACAGTTTGCCTGTCCGGCGCCGGCGTAGCGGTTTCGCTCGCAACGACCAGCGCCCCCGGGGGGGCCTGGCGCATCAAGACATCAGGTCGGGAACGCCTCGCGCAACGCGAAGGTCGCCTGCTTGAATACGCCCAGGTCGGTCCCCACGGCCACGAAGTGCATCCCCATGTCCAGATAACGGCGCGCGTCGGCATGCACGGGCGCCAGAATGCCCACCGCCTTGCCTTGCGCAGTCACGCGCTGATGCAGGTGGCGGATCGCCTCCTGCACCTCGGGGTGGCCGGGGTTGCCAATATGACCCAATGCCGCAGCAAGGTCCGACGGGCCAATGAACACGCCGTCCACGCCTTCGACGGCGGCGATCTCGTCCACCGCCTCGATGCCCGGACGGCTTTCGATCTGCAGCAGCACGCAGATGTTGTCGTTGATGGTGTGCAGATAGTCCGGCACCGTGCCGTAGCGGTTGCTGCGCATCGCGCCCGCCACGCCGCGGATGCCTTGCGGCGGGTAGCGCGTGGCGGCCACCGCGCGGCGCGCATCTTCTTCGGATTCGATGAAGGGAATCAGCAGGTTGTAGAAACCGATATCCAGCAGGCGCTTGATCTCGACCGGATCATTCCAGGACGGACGCCCCACGGCCGCGCTGGCGCTGCCCTGCAAGGCCTGGAGCTGCTGCAGGAACATCGGCACCTCGTTGGGCGAGTGTTCGCCATCCAGAAGCAGCCAGTCGAAATCCGCCAGGCCGACGAGTTCGGCGGTGATGTGGCTGGACATGCACATCCAGAATCCGATGAGCCGCTCGCGGGCCAGGATGCGTTGCCGGAAGCGATTGGGAAGAGGTGAATTCATTGCTGACCTCATGTCTTGAAAAGTGAACTTGGAATCCGATGACCACGGGAACGCAAAGCGCCTCGGGCTTCTTGCGCGCGCGCCACGACCGGTCAGGCGGGATCCAGCAGATACGGCGTGCCAGCGCGCTCGCAGATGGCGCGCAGGCGTTCGGCCAGCGCTGCCGGAATCGGGATGCCCTCGCGCAGCCGGCGCATGCGCTCGGCCGCTTCGGGCTCGCCCGCCACCAGCACGGGTTCGGCGGGATCGGCGGGCGGCGTGTCGTGCATGGCGTCGATCATGTCGTCCATGTCGGTTTCGAACGACCCGGCCGCGCGGAAGGCGTCGGGGTTGAGCGCCAGGAAGAAATGTCCGACGTCGTCGGGCTCGCCGGGACGGCGCGTGCCCGCACGCCGCGCAGCGAACGCGCTGCCGCTGAGCGTGCCGCCCAGGATCTGCGCCATCATCGCCAGGCCATAGCCTTTGTGGCTGCTCATGGCGGTGGTGCCCCCCAACGGCGTGAGGCCGCCCTCGGGGCGCTTGAAGATGTACTGCATGGCCGCATCTGCGTCCGTGACCGGCGCGCCCTGCCCGTCCACCGCCCAGCCCGGCGGCAGCGGCTTGTCCAGGAAGTCGTAGACCTTGACCTTGTTGGCCGCGACGGTCGTCGTCGCCATGTCGAGCACGAAGGGTTCGTTGTAGGCGGCGGGCGCACCGAACGCGATGGGATTGGTGCCCAGCATCGGCATCGCGCCGCGCGTGGGCACCATGATGACGCCGTTGGCGCTGCTGGTGACCAGTCCCACCACGCCGCGCTCGACGGCGATGCGCGCATAGACGCCTGCCGCGCCGAAGTGGTGCGAGTTGCAGACCGAGACAGCGCCCACGCCGTGTTCCAGCGCCTTGTCCACGGCCAGGTTCATGGCCTGCGCGGCGACCGGATAGCCCAGGCCGCCCATGCCGTCGATCAGCGCGCTGGCGCCGCCGTCGCGCACCACGCGGGCCCGGGCGTCCAGCCGCAGCGTGCCGGCGCGCCATTTGTCCTCATAGGCGGGCAGCATGGAGATGCCATGCGAATCGATGCCCAGCAGGTCCGTGCGCGCCATCAGGCCCGCGGTGATGTGGGCAAGGTCTTCGGCCATGCCCCATGCCATCAGCACCTGCAGGATCTGTTCTCGCACCTGCTCCACCGGCACGGCCGTGGCGTTTGCTCCGTTCCCTGACACTGTCTGTCTCCTGTCGTCTTGTAGGTGTGGCGGGCGTCGGCAGCGGGGTCAGTCCCGGTCGCGGTCGACCAGTCTGTGCCGCGCCTGACCCAGATGGAATTGCATGGCGACGCGCGCGCGTTCGCCGTCCTGTTCGCGGATGGCGTCCAGGATGGTGGCATGTTCGTCCACAACGCGCTGCGCGCGCTGGCGCGAGCCGGTGCGCGTCAGGTTGAGCGTCAGTCGCATGAAGCCGCTGATGGACTCATGGATGCTTTCCAGCACGCCCAGATAGAAGTCGTTGCCGCTGGCCTCGGCAATGCTGGCATGAAAGGCCAGATCCGCTTCGGCGGACACTTGTCCCTTTGCCAGCGTGTCGGCAAACGCGGCGTGAGCGTCGGCAATCTTTCCAAGCTGATCGTCGGTGCGCCGCAGCGCCGCCAGGCGCGCGGCATCGCCCTCCAGCGCCACACGCACCTCCTGGGCGCGCAGATAGGCGCTGACATTCTGCACATCGTTGAAGGCCTTCAGGCGCGGCGCAGGCTGGTGGCTGACAAACGTACCCAGGCCCTGGTGCGCGGTGATGAGGCCGTCGGCGCGCAGGCGAAGCAAAGCTTCGCGCACGACGGGCCGCGACACGCCGAAGCGTTCGGAGATTTCATTTTCGGACGGCAGCTTGTCGCCGACGTTCAGTCCGCCGGACACGATCTGTTCGAAGATCTGCCCGTAAAGCTGGTCCGCCAGCCGCACCCGGTGCCCGCGTTCCAGCACCGGCGCGGCGGGCGCTTGCGCCTCGTCGGGCGCGTGCGGCGTGGATGAGGGGGATGCTTTGGGTCGAGCCACGGAAACTCCTGGTAGTAGGGCCTGTCCTCGCGCGGAGAACAGGCCCTGAAAGACTGCTGCGATGCGCGGACGGCGCTCATCGTACCCGCATTGCGTCCGCTGCGCCGCACGCGGTCATGCCGTGGCGGTTTCGCGGTCCCAGGCGGCCAGCGCGCGCGCCACGGGCGCCACGCGTTCGCGTTCGGTGCTGGAGATGCCGGTCAGGAGCGGCAGCATCGGGCCCATGTCCGCCACGCCCGACAGCGTCACGGCATCGTGCAGCACGCGAATGGGGCTGATGCCGTCGCGGCAGTCTTCCAGGCCCATGTACTGCTCACGCACGGCTTCGGCTTCGTCGAAGCGGCCTTCCTGCAAGAGATGCAGAAGGCGCATCGAACCGCGCGGCGCCACGCAGACGGATCCCGACGTGAAGCTCTTCAGGCCGAATTCGCGGTAGTGGACAATGGCCGGGCGCTCGCCGATGCCGCTGACGACCCAGCGCGAATCCACGGCTTGCAGCAGCGCGGACAGGTAGGCGTCCTCGGACGGGTTGCCGCGCACGACGGCGTACTTGAAGGCGACGAGACGGCCTTCCTCGATCAGACGTGCCGCGGTTTCCGGGGCCAGGTAGTCGGCCGACTTGATGTAGACCACTGCAGGCTTGCCCAGCGCATCCGTGAAGCGGCGCACGCCGTCGGCCAGCCCGGCGTCGGTGTAGGGGAAGGACATGGGCAGCAGCATCGCGGTCGGAAAGGCGCGCGATCGCAGGATGGCGGCCTGGTCCATCATCTTGCCGTAGTCGGGCCCCACCGAGGGCAGTATCCAGGTATCCGGACCCGCCAGGCTTGCCAGCATGTCCACGATGCGTGCATATTCGCTCACACCCACGTTGTAGAAGTTGGCGTTGCCGCCATACATGACGTTGCGCACGCCGCCCGCTTCCAGGTGGCCGAGCAGCGTCTTGTTGGCCGCTTCGTTCAGCGACAGATCGGCGTTGCGGGCCAGCGGCGGCACGGCGATGACCGAGCGCTGCAGATCCTGGGCGGTGACCGGGGTGGTTTTCATGGAAGGGGCTCCTGGCGGGTGGGTTGTCAGTGCGGTTGTCAGATAAGTAAGGTGAAAAAAGTATACTTGGTTGACAAGCTATAGCTCAATACCTATATTTGTTTTACAAGTAGTTCGGCAGCACACAAGTCGCATGAGGCGCGGGCCGCATGCGGCTTTGAGCTCCCGGCTCGCCGGGAGCGGAATACCCCCAGAAACGATGCGCGGCCACGCGCACACCGAGGAGACGAATTCCATGCATGCAGCCCCTGTGCGAGGCCGGTTTATTGCGGCCGCCCTGCTGACGGCCACCGCCTTTGCCCTGCCGGCCTCGCCGGCCTTCGCGGACTACCCCGAACGCGAAGTCAAGATCATCGTGCCCTTCCCCGCCGGCGGCACTGCCGACATCGCCGCGCGCGTCGTGGCGGCCGAATTGGGCAAGAGCTGGAACAAGCCCGTGGTGGTCGACAACAAGGCGGGCGCCGGCGGCAATGTCGGCTCGGCCGAAGCCGCGCGCGCCACGCCCGACGGCTATACCTTCCTGATGGGCACGGTCAGCACCCACGCCATCAATCAGTCCGTGTACGCCAAGCTGCCCTATGACCCGGTCAAGGACTTCGTGCCGGTGACGCTGGTGATCCCGGTGCCCAACATCCTGGAGGTCAACCCCAAGTTCGCCGACAAGCACGGCATCCGCAACGTGGCGGACCTGATCAAATACCTGAAGGCCAATCCCGACAGCGTCAACATGGCGTCCACGGGCAACGGCACTTCCACGCATCTGTCGGGCGAACTCTTCCAGAGCATGACCGGCACGCGCATGACGCACGTGCCCTACAAGGGCAGCAGCCCGGCCCTCACCGACGTGATGGCCGGGCAGGCGGACCTGATCTTCGACAATCTCCCCTCGTCCATGGGCTTTATCAAGGCCGGGAAGCTGCGCCCGCTGGCCGTGACGACCGCCAACCGTTCCCCCGCCCTGCCCGACGTGCCCACGATGGCTGAAGCCGGCGTGAAGGGCTACGAGGCCTCGAGCTGGTTCGGTCTGCTGGCGCCGGCCGGCACGCCGCCCGCCATCGTGGAAAAGGTCCAGCGCGACGTGGCGGCGGCCTTGCAGCAGGAGCCCGTGCGCGCACAGCTTCAGGCGCAAGGCGCGACCCCATCCGGCAACACGCCCGCCCAGTTCAAGCAGTTCATGGCCCAGGAAACCGTCAAGTGGGCCGACGTTGTGAAGAAATCCGGCGCCAAGGTCGACTGACCCTGCGCCGATCCGGGGCCCGTCCGCAACGCGTGAGCGGCGGGCTCTTCATCATCACGCGAACCAGGAGACACCATGAACAAACTGATCAGCGCCGTACTCGCGGCGGGCGCCGTTGTGCTTGGGTCGCCGGCGGCCCTTGCCGCCGGTTACCCGGAAAAGCCCGTCACCATGATCGTGCCCTTCGTGCCAGGCGGTTCTTCCGACATCACCGGGCGCTCGGTCACGCCGGCGCTGGCGAAGATCCTGGGGCAGACCTTCGTCGTCGAGAACAAGCCGGGCGCAAACAGCGCGATCGGCGCGCAGGCGCTGGCCCGCTCCACGCCCGACGGCTACACCATGATGGTCGGATCCATCGGCACCTTCGCCATCAACGAAGCCCTGTACAAGAACCTGTCGTACAACCCCAGCAAAGACTTCACCTACCTGACGCAGGCGGTGCGCAACCCCAACGTGCTGGTCGCGGCGACGTCGTTCCCGGCCAGCACCGTGGCCGAACTGGTCGACTACGCCAAGAAGAATCCGAACCGCGTGTCGTACGCCTCGTCCGGCACGGGATCGTCGGACCACCTGTCGGCCGTGCTGTTCCGGCAGCGCACGCAGAGCACCGGCGTCGACGTACCGTACAAGGGCGGCGGCGCCGCCATCGCGGACCTGATCGGCGGCCAGGTCAACGTGTCCTTCCAGAATCTGGGCGCGGTGCAGAACCACATCAAGGCGGGCAAGCTGAAGGCGCTGGCCATCACGGGCGACACGCGCGCGACCGACCTGCCCGACGTGCCGACGCTGGCCGAGGCCGGCATCAAGGATATGGTCGTGTATTCCTGGCAGGGCTTTGCCGTGCCCAAGGGTACGCCGCAGCCGGTCGTCGACAAGCTGGCCGAGGCCTTGCGCACCGCGCTGCGCGAACCGCAGACGCAGAAGACGCTGCAAGGCCTGGGCTTTGAAGTGGTCGCCAACACGCCGCAGCAGTTCGCGGAATTCCAGCAGGCCGAGGTCAAGCGCTGGAAGGACGTGATCCAGAAAGCCAACATCCAGCTCGAGTAAAGCGACGGGATGCCCGAAGGCGGGCATCTTTTGTCCGCGGCCCGTCCCGATCCCGCGGATGCGGGGCTGGCCCGCGGTCTTCTGCATGAATCAAGTAGCATGAACCCTTCGCCACCCAACCGTACGACAACATGACCACCAAGCAACGCATCATCCAGGTCGGCTCGCTGGCCGGCTCTCCCTCCGCCAACAAGCGCCTGGCCGACGGCTATGACGTCATCGAATTGTGGAAGTACCCGGACCGCAAGGCCGCGCTGGCCGAACATGGCAAGGGCGTCACCGCCGTCGTCACGTCCGCGAATTTCGGCGCCAACGCCGAACTCATCAACGCGCTGCCCGACCTGAAGGCCATCTGCAGTTGGGGCGTGGGTTACGAGACGATCGATGTCGACGCCGCGCGCAAGCGTGGCGTGCTGGTCAGCAATACGCCGGACGTGTTGACGGATTGCGTGGCCGATCTGGCCTGGGGCCTGTTGATCGCAGGCGCGCGCCGCATGGGCCAGGGCGAACGCTTCGTGCGTGCCGGCCAATGGGGTCAGGTGCACGGCAGCATTCCGCTGGGGCTGCGCGTCAGCGGCAAGAAACTGGGCATCGTGGGTCTGGGCCGCATCGGCGAAGCCATCGCCAAGCGCGGTACGGGCTTTGACATGGACGTGCGCTATCACAACCGCAGAAAGCGCGACGACGTCGACTATGGCTACGAGGCCTCGCTGACGGACCTGGCCAAGTGGGCCGATTTCCTGATCGTGGCAACCGTCGGCGGACCGAGCACGCGCCACCTGGTGAACCGCGAGGTGCTCGAGGCGTTGGGTCCCAAGGGCATCATCGTCAACATTGCACGCGGGCCGGTCATCGACGAGACGGCGCTGGTCGCCGCGCTTGAAGCCGGCAAGCTGGGCTGCGCCGCGCTCGACGTCTTCGAACACGAGCCCAAGGTGCCGGAAGCGCTGATCAAGAGCGACAAGGCCGTGCTGCTGCCGCACATCGGCAGCGCCACCGAGGAAACGCGTCTGGCAATGGAAGACATGATGCTGGAGAACCTGCAGTCGTTCTTCGAGAATGGCCGCGTGATCACGCCAGTGGAGTAAGCGAATGCGGCCGCCGCCGGCATGGCGCGCGGCTTGAAGCAGAAATGAAAAAGCCTCTCGGCGCCCATACCGAGAGGCTTTCGACTTTCCGGCCCCCGCGTGTCCGGTCAGTCTTTGTCGCGCAAAGGAACGTGGGCGTCGCCGCCCGGCGCGGTTACTTGGTCGGCGTCGTGGCGCCGGACTTGTGGTTGGTCGCTGCGCCTGCTGAATGCTTGGCGGACGACTTGTCAGCCTTGTGATGCTTGTGATGCGCCTGGGTCTTGGTGTCGCCGGTCTTGCTGGCGCCAGCCGCGAACGCCGACGGCGCGGCAGCGAGGCCAAGGCACAGGGCCGAAGTGGAAAGAAACGCAGCAATGCGGGAGTGAGTCGTCATGTAAGTACTCCTGGTTGGTGAAGGGCATATGCCCTTTTCCGTTACGGGGCGGCACGATGCCGCTAGGCCCGTATGCGGTTGGAAGCTTGCCCGCCAAGAAGGTTCAACACCGAACCACAATTTTTCGGTCACTAAAAAATTGTTGCCCCCACGCCGCACTCGCTTCGCTCGCTTGCTGCCCCCCGAGGGGGCTGCCCCGCCTTCGGGCGGCCGGGCGGCGGGGCGACTATTCTTTTGCAGGTTTACCTTTCAAACGCCAACAGCGCGACGGTGGCAAACAGCATCAGCGCAAAGCAAGCTCTCAGCTTGCGTTCAGGAAGCCGGTACGCAAGCCGCACGCCGATGGGCACGAAGATGAGGCTGCCGATCGCGAGCGGCGCGCCGACCATCCAGTTGGCCTGCCCTGCCCACGTGTAGGTGACGAGCGCGATCATCGAGCCCGGAATCACCATGCTGAGCGTGAGCGCTTGCGCGGCGGTCTGCGGCAGGCGAAAGACCGATGTAATGATTGGAACGGCCAGCACCGCGCCGCCCACGCCGAAGAACCCGCCAAGCGTGCCGCACAGCATGCCCAGCACGCTGGCGCGCCGCGGCGTGAAGACGGGCGTGGCGCGTGTCGGCCGCGGTGCGTGGTGGGCCGCCGGGCGCGAGGCGCGCCACGTCTGCCAGACGTAGAACAGCGCTATGAAGAACAGGAACACCGCGAAGCTCTGACGCAGCAAGGTCGAGTCGATGCCCAGCGCCATCTGCGCGCCCACCCACGTGAACACCACGGCGCCCGCCGCACCGGCCAACGCGACGCGCTTGTCGATGCGCGTCTGCTGGTTGTATTTGCGCACGGCCATCATGATGGTCGGCAAGACCATGATGAGCGCCGTGCCCTGCGCGAGCTGCTGCGACATGCCCATCAGCAGGACAAGAGCCGGAATGGCGATCAGCCCACCCCCGATGCCCAGCACGCCGCCCATGAAACCGATCATGCAGCCGGCGGCCAGGCATGCGGCGATGACGAACAGACTCACGTATTGCTCCAACCAACGACGCCACGCATCAGCGCAGCTTTTCCAGTGCCGCGTCCAGCCGGTCCACCGCCCAGATCTCCAGGCCCTCGATGGGCTGGCGCGGCGCGTTGGCCTTGGGGATGAGGGCCACCGAAAAGCCGAGCTTGGCGGCTTCGCGCAGACGCTCCTGCCCGCGCGGGGCGGGACGGATCTCGCCGGCCAGACCGACTTCGCCGAACGCGATCAGACCGCGCGGCAGCGGCCGGTCGCGCAGCGAAGACATGATGGCCAGCAGTACCGGCAGGTCGGCCGCGGGTTCGGTGATGCGCACGCCGCCCACCGCGTTGACGAACACGTCCTGGTCGAAGGTGGACACGCCCGCATGCCGGTGCAGCACGGCCAGCAGCATGGCAAGCCGGTTGCCTTCCAGGCCGACCGTCAGGCGGCGTGGATTGGGCGCGTGGGAGCTGTCGACCAGCGCCTGGATCTCGACCAGCAACGGGCGCGTGCCTTCCTGTGTGGCCATGACGCACGAGCCCGCAACCTGCTGTTCGTGTTGAGACAGGAACAAGGCGGACGGATTGGCCACGCCGCGCAAGCCGCGGTCGGTCATGGCGAACACGCCCAGTTCGTTGACGGCGCCAAAGCGGTTCTTGAACGCGCGCACCAGGCGGAACGACGAATGCGTGTCGCCCTCGAAATACAGCACGGTATCCACGATGTGTTCCAGCACGCGCGGGCCGGCCAGCGCGCCGTCTTTGGTGACATGGCCGATCATGACGATCGCGATGCCCGTCTGCTTGGCCAGCCGCGTCAGTTGCGCGGCACATTCGCGCACCTGCGAGACCGAGCCCGGCGCCGCGGTGAGTTCGCCGCTGTACAGCGTCTGGATCGAGTCGATGACGGCAACCGACGGCTTCTGTTCCGACACCGCGGCCTGGATGGCTTCAAGGCGGATTTCGGCCAGCAAATTGACGTTGCCGGTTTGCAGGCCAAGCCGGCGCGCGCGCAGCGCGACCTGTTCGGCGGATTCTTCGCCCGTGACGTACAGCACGTTGGTGGACTCTGACAGCGAAGCCAGCGCCTGCAATAGCAGCGTCGACTTGCCGATGCCGGGGTCGCCGCCGATCAGCACCACCGCGCCGGCCACCAGGCCGCCACCGAGCACGCGGTCGAATTCGTCCAGGCCGGTGGGCGTGCGCGGGGTTTCGCGGGCCTCGATTTCGGACAGGCTGCGCACCGGGCTGGACGAGGCCAGCGGCGCATAACGATGGGCAGCGGCCGCGGGCGCGGACGATTCCACCGTTTCTTCAAGCGTGTTCCACGCGTTGCAGTGCGGGCATTTTCCCTGCCACTTGGGGGTGGTGCCGCCGCAATCGGCGCACACATATACGGTTCGGGTTTTTGCCATGCGCGAAAGTGTACCCGGCAACCTGCGGGCGCTGCGCCAGTACAGAGATCGTTTTGGCACACCGATCGCGCACGGGCGAAAGGCATTTCTTTCAGACAGCTTTCACAAACCGCCCAGCGCAGTGGTTACATGATGCAAACAGAAGAAATTTCCTGCCCGATCCGTTTCAAATCGCGCATAATCGCCAGGTGCAGCGCATATTGTCGAACCGTCCCAACCGGACGGCATACTCTACGACGGACGTCCTTGCGACGCACTGCGTGGGGAATCGCGGCGCAATCACTCGCGGCCTTTCACGAGACCGCTCAAACCGGAACATGACCCCAGCACGACCAGACGCCGGACCACCGGCGCGGCGCTCGCAAAGGTCGAACGCGGATACGCTGTGCCACCCGGCGTATGTGCGAGGAGTACGCGCATGAGCATTACTTATCGCCCCCCTTTTGACGAAGACGATGAACGGGATCTGCGCGCCCTGTACCGCAAGCCGGGTCCCGGCGCCAATCCGGAACTGGATGCCGCGGTACGAC
The DNA here is from genome assembly GCF_059759315.1 of Achromobacter sp. GQ309. NCBI lineage: Bacteria > Pseudomonadati > Pseudomonadota > Betaproteobacteria > Burkholderiales > Alcaligenaceae > Achromobacter > Achromobacter sp. GQ309. The sequence goes on along the minus strand of NZ_JCAXDP010000001.1, from coordinate 569,835 downwards.
GCAGATGGCACCCCGGCCATAGCTGGCATCCCGGTTGGGGCGCCGCCGCCTGCGCCGTGATGGTCGCAGGCCTTTTTGCATGGACCGACATGCGCGAGGCCATCGAGGACACCGAGCCGCAGATGCAACTGGTGGCCGTGCAGGAAAGCGACGCCGCGCAGGCTGCGCCTTCCGCGTCCGCCGCGCCGGCCAGCGATCCGTCGCCCCTGCGCCGCGTCGTCGCCCTGCAACAGGAACCAGCCGTCCCGGCACAGCCGGCGGTGTCGCAACCTGCATCGACCCAACCCGTCTCGACCCATCCTGCAGGGGCGCAACCCGCCGCGGCTGCAGCACCCGCCGAGCCCGCAGCCGCCGAAACGGCTGCGCAGGAATCCGCGCAAGCAGCCGCGCAGGAGGCCCCGGCAGAAGCACAGCAGGTTGCAGCCTTTACCGAACAGGACATCGAGGCGCGCGTGGCCCAGATCCGCGGCCTGATCGTGGACGACCGCGAAGAAGACGCCGTGCAGGCGTTGCGCGAGCTGCAGCGGGGCGCGCCCGATTTTGCGCTACCCGACGACCTGCAGGAACTGTCCCGCCAGAACCCGGCGTGACGTCCGGGACTGGCCCTCGCCAGTCCCAATGCGGCCTTGGCTTTGCCTCCTGACTGCGGCCTGACTGCGCCGCTGGTCCGCCCCCCCCTGACCTGCCCCGGCCCGCCGCCGCGCCGGGGCAGGCCGCGTTCAGGCCTGAATAATTGAGCATTTTTTGGGCGGCTTCTTGCTAACATAGCCGCCATGAGTCCGAGCTTCCACCACCGCAATCTTCCCCATTTGCTGCTCTACGCGCGCGAAACGCTGATGGCGCATTTCCGCCCCATCCTGCACGCAGCCGGCGTCACCGAACAGCAATGGCGGGTCTTGCGCACGCTGAGCGAGGTGGGCTCGCTGGAACCCAATCAGATCGCCCGGGCCTGTCAGATCCTGAGCCCCAGCCTCACGCGCATGCTGGCCGGCATGGAAGAGCAAGGGCTCATCAAGCGCACGCGGTCCAGCGCCGACCAGCGCCGCCAGGAAATCTCCCTGACCGCCAAAAGCAACAAGCTCATCGACCGCATGCGGCCCCAGGTCGACGCGAAGTACCAGGAAATCGAAGAAAGGATCGGCAAGGAATTGCTGGAGCGCCTGTACACCGATGTGGACGCCATGGTCGACCTCATCAAGCGCGACGGCCCCACCCGCGATGCCGGTACGCCCTGAACGTCAATCCCCTCTCCTCCCTCCACGCGATCCCCAGTCCATGGACCTCCTGACCAATACGTTCAAGCAAGCCCTGCGCGACGGCAAACCCCAGATCGGCCTGTGGGCCGGCCTGGCCAGCGCCTACACCTCGGAAATCCTTGCGGGCGCCGGGTTCGACTGGCTGCTGATCGACGGCGAGCACGCGCCCAATACGCTCGACTCCACCCTCGCCCAATTGCAGTCCGTGGCGGCGTATCCGGTTGCCCCCGTGGTGCGTCCGGCCTGGAACGACCCCGTCCAGATCAAGCAGATCCTGGACACCGGCGCGCAGACGGTGCTGGTGCCCATGATCCAATCGGCACAGGAAGCGGCCGCCGCAGTTGCCGCCGTGCGCTATCCGCCGCAGGGCATCCGCGGCGTGGGCAGTGCGCTGGCGCGCGCGTCGCGCTGGAATCGCATTCCCAACTACCTTGAACGCGCCAACGACCAGATGTGCGTGCTGGTGCAGATCGAAACCCCGGACGGCATCGCGGCGCTTGACGAGATCCTGGCCGTTGACGGCGTGGATGGTGTCTTTATCGGACCCGCCGACCTGTCGGCCAGCATGGGCTACCTGGGCCAGCCGGAGCATCCCGTGGTCGAGAAGACCATCGACGATGCCATCGCGCGCATCGTGCGGTCCGGCAAGGCGGCAGGCATCCTGCACAGCGGCGTGAAGCAGGCCAAGCATTACCTGTCCTTGGGCGCGACCTTCGTGGCGGTGGGCGTGGACGCCGTACTGCTGGCGCGCGCGGCCGAGGCGCTGGCCGGCGAGTTCAAGGAACTGGCCGCCGTCGGCGCAAGCAAGGGTCCGTACTGACGTGCGCGGCGGCGCGTCCACCACAGCCAGACCCCGGTCACGCTTAGCGCCAGCGTAACCACGCCGACCAGCGCCACCATCAGTTGCAACGGCCAGCCCCAGAACGCCGCCATGTGCAGGCTGGTCAGCCAATGCTTGACGGTATCGCCGGCGGCCCTGCCCGTTGGAAGATGGCTGCCCACGAGCTGCCCATTCACCGCATTGAACACGACCGACGTCGCACCGCTGCGCGTGCGCAGATCCCGGCTGCTGCGCACGCTGTAGCGATACAGCTTGCGGCGCGCATCCAGCGCCAGCCAGTGTTCGCCGAGCACTACGAAGCCTTCGCGGGCAGCCAGTTCCGCCATCAGCCACCGCCCGGCGTCGCGGGCCTGCTCGGGCGGCATCGGGTCACCGGCCGCCACGGCCGCGCCGCGTCGGGGATCGGCCTGATAGCTCAGACCGGCACGCATCACCGGATCGTAAATGGAGGGCAGGTTCAGCGCGACGCTGCTCCATGCCATCAGCGTCAGCGCTGCCCACAGCCACAGCCCGCCGGCACGATGCAGATCGTAGTTGCGCTTATGCGGACCACCCTGCCAGCGGATGCGCCAGGCGGGCGCCCAGCGCTGCCACGCGGAGGACGCCGGCTTGCGCGCTCGGGGCCGGGCAGGCAGCGTAAGCCACGCGCCGACGAATCCGTCCAGCGTCCACGCCAAGGCGACGATGCCGAGCAACCGCTCGCCGATACCCTCGAACAGCAGGGCCGTGTGGATCCGATGCAGGAACGGCATCAGGTTGCGCAGCCCTTCCCGCGGATCGCCCCAGCGGCGCTGGCCCAGAATGGCGCCGGAGTACGGGTCGACGAAGACCTCGTGCAGCACCGGCGCGCCCGCGCCTTCCTCGTGCAGCCAGACCGGGAACGGCACGCTGCGGCCGTCCTGTCCGCCGAGCGGCGTGGCGGGCATCGCCGCGGCTGGCGCGAGTCGGGCTACGTGTTCCCGCAGGATCAACGCGTCCAGCCGCGTGGCATCCGCCGAAGGCGGCGCCACGCGATGCAAGGCCGGCGCGGTGGCGGCGTCCAGCGTGTCGTACCACGCCAGCGGGATGCCGGTCAGCGCCACCAGGCAAAGAAAGCCGGCCAGCACCAGGCCGGTCCAGCGATGCAGCCGCAGCAGCGCGGCGCGCACGTTCACCAGCGGTAGCTCACCGTGCCGATGATGCGGCGCGGCTCGCCGTAGTCGCACACGCCGCCGTAGCAGATCGACGGAATGTAGGTCTTGTCCGTCAGGTTGGTGACGTTGAGCGCGTAGAGCCACGGGCCGCTTTCATAACTGACGCGCGCATCGATCAGCGTGTAGCCGGCGCCGCCGAGCGAACCGCTGGACGGCCGGTCGGGACGCGCCGAGACATAGCGCACGCCGGCGCCGGCCTTGAGTCCCATCAGCACCCACTCGGACAGGTTCACATCGGTCCACAGGGAAGCAGCGTGCAGAGGCGTGTTGAAGCGCTCGCCCTCTTCGCCCGGCAGATTGCTCTTGACCACGCGGGCGTCGGTGTAGGTGTAAGCGGCAATCACATCGATTTGCGGCGTGACGCGTGCGCGCGCCTCGAGCTCCAGGCCGCGCGAGCGCACCTTGCCGGTCTGCACCAGAAAGGTCGGATCCACCGGATCCGGCGTGAGCACGTTCTTGCGCTCCAGGTTGAACAGCGCCGCGCTCAGCATGATGTCTTGACCTGCGGGCTGATATCGGATGCCGACTTCGTACTGCGTCCCGCGGCTGGGCTCGAAGGCGCCTTCGGTGCGGTCGCGTCCGCTGGTGGGTTCGAACGACTGGCTGAAGCTGACGTACGGCGCCAGGCCATTGTCCGCCAGATACACCACGCCGGCGCGGCCGGTGAAGGCGGTGTCCTTGTCGTTCGAATTGGTGGACGGCGCGTGCAAGGCGCGGTTCTCGGCGCGCACGTTGTCATACCGTCCACCCAGCAGCACCACCACCTTGTCCGCAATCTTCAACTGATCCTGAAGGTAGATGCCAAGGCGATGCTCGGTGTTGCGGCGCTGCTGCCAGGGCAGGACCACGACATCGCCGGGCATATAAACCGGATCGAAGACGTCGATGGGCCGCAGATTGCCGCGCAGGCGGTCGCTGTTGTAGGTGGAGCGCGTGTAATCGAAGCCCGCAAGAATCGTCTGCGTCACGGGCCCCGTTTCAAATCGCTTTTCGATGTTGGTATCGATCGTCTGCACCGTGGTGCGGTCATCGAAACCGCGTGCCGAACGCGCCACCCTGCGCTGCGTCGCGGCGTCCACGTCGCCTTGCAGCAGCACGTAGCGCATCGTCAGGTCCGCGTCGTAGTAGCGCATCGACTGGCGGAATTTCAGCGTGTCATTGAACGCATGTTCGATCAGCACGGCCAACGACGTCGATTCGACATCGAAGCGGTTGTTGTTGGGCTCACCCAGAAAGCGCGAACGCGGAACCTGTCCGTTCGGGTTGGTCCAGAGCGAGCCGGTGACCGGCACCTCTGTCGGATTGATCGTCTTGCTGCGCTGATAGTTGGCCAGCAGCGTGACCGAGGTGGCCGCTGACGGGCGCCACGTCAACGCGGGCGCGATGTAGGTGCGATCGTCGGCGCTGTAGTCGATGAACTGCTTGCTCTCGCGAAACAGGCCGGTCAGGCGATAGGACCACACCCCGGCCTCATCGATCGGACCGCCGATGTCCGCCGACACCTGACGGCGGTCGAAACTGCCGCCGTCCAGATTGATCTCGCCCATCGTTTCGCCGGGCGGACGCTTCGTCACGGTGTTGACGATGCCACCCGGCGCGGCGGCGCCATACAGCACGGATGACGGCCCGCGCAGCACTTCCACCCGCTCCAGTCCGTACGGCTCCTGCTTGCCGTTGTACTGATTGATCATGTAGCGCATGCCGTCGCGGTAATAGCTGCCGGTCTGCGGGTTGGCTTCGAAGCCGCGGATGCTCATCGTGTCTTCGAACATCGAGCTCTTGGCGACGATGCCGGGCATGATGCCGGGCGTATAGCCCAGCGCCTGCTGCAGGTTCTGCGCCTTCTGATCGCTGATCTGCGCGGCGCTCACCACCGAGATCGACTGCGGCGTTTCGATGATCGGCGTATCGGTCTTGGTTGCCGTGGCGCTGTTCGTGGCGGCGATGCCCAGCACCGGGCCATCCGGGCGTTCGATCTGGGCGGTCACCGCAATCGGCTCCAGCAGCGTCACGTCCTGGCGGCCTTGCCGCAGGACGAAGCCGCCATCGGGCAGACGTTCCGCCACGAGACCAGTGCCGGTCAGCAACGCGGCCATCCCGGCCTCGGGCGTATACCGGCCGCGTACGCCGGGGCTCTGCCGGCCGCTGCTCAGATCGCCGTGGCCGCTGACGAAGAGGCCGGCTTCGGCGGAAAACAGATTGAGCACCTGGCTCAACGGTCCGGCCGGGATGTCGTAATCGCGGACCTGCGTCTGGATGGACTGCGCGTGCACGACGCTCAGGGGCGCCCCGCCGCTCAGCATCACGCCGATGGCAAGCGCCAGCGGGGCGATGCGCGCGCGGCGGCTCGGAAGGTTGGGGAAAACAGTGAGGGGGTTGGTCATGCCACGAATCCGCGATATGGGTGTTGAATTGCCCATAGGCCGGATGAGCGCGGCAAAAGCGGCAAACTATTTTGTAACAGCGAGGGTTCAGCGGGCTTGGAGGGTCGTCCACCACGGCAGCGGCTGGCTGATGCGCACGGGCAGTGCCTGGCTCAGCAGGCGCAGCGCGCGATCGCTGTCATGCAGCGGAAACGTGCCCGTCACGGGCAGCGCCGCCACGTCATCGGCATAACCGAGATGCCCGCGGCGGTAACGCGCCAGTTCCGCGACCACCCGCGCCAACGGCGCCTCCTCGAACTGCACGATGCCGCGTGTCCAGTTGTGGTCGTCGGCCCGCAGCGCTGCCGGCGCGTCCATGCCTTGCGATCCGCCACGCATCCGCATGCCGGCATCGACTCGAATCCCGGCGGGCGGCGCCCCCGCAAAATGCGCCTGCACCGCGCCCTCCAGCACGGCGAGCGTGGTTTCGCCGTCAAGGCTGCGCACGTTGAACCGCGTACCCAGCGCCTGCAACCGCCCTTCTGGCGTGTCCACCACGAAGGTGCGCCCGGGGTCGGGCGCGGTGGCGATCATGATCTCGCCGCGCAGCAGCACCAGGCGGCGCTGGTCGCGGGTGTAATCGACCTTCACTGCGGTATCGGTATTGAGTTGGATCAGCGTGCCGTCGGCAAGCCGGATTTCTTTCGATCCGCCCACCGGCGTGACCAGGTCCGCCTGCCAGGCCGCCCAGGTTCGACGGCCGGCTGGCGACTGCGCAATGCCCAGGCCCAGCAATCCCGTCGCGCCTGCAATCAGCGCAACCGTCAGCAGCCGGCGGCGCTCGCGCCGGCCCTGCGCGGCGGCATTAAGGCTGGCCAGGCTGGCCTCACGTCCCATCGGCTGGGCGACCAGCGCATCGAACTGCGCGCCCACATCCTCGACGCGTTGCCACGCCCGGCGATGCGCATTGTCGGCGTCCATCCATGCTTGCCAGCGTGCGCGCTCCTGCTCGCTGGCCGCCCCCGAGCTCAGCAGCGCATACCACTGCGCGGCAGCCTCAAGAATGCGCGGATCGACGGCGGCGGCGCCCATCAACGTCCTGCCTCTTCGCCATACACACCAGCGGGTTGCAGGTCGGTATCGAGCAAAAAGCACAGCATGGCCTGCGCGATGTCGTTGCGCACCGTCCGCTCGGACACGCGCAGCTCCGCTGCAATGGCGGGATGCGTCATGCCGTGGATGCGGTGCATCAGGAAAGCGGCGCGCGCGCGCACGCCCAGGCGATGCAGTTTGCGGTCGATCTCGACCAGCGCCTGGAGCGCCTGGACTTGCACTTCGGGGGATGGGTGGGTGATCTCGGGACGCGCGGCCAGTGTTTCGGCCCAGGCCAGTTCAATGTCCCGGCGCCGCCAGAAATCGATCAGCAGGCCGCGCGCGATGGTGGTCAGGAATGCCCGGGGCTCACGCACATCCGCGATGGCGTGCCGGCGCACCAACAAGGTCAGAAAGGTGTCCTGGGTCAGGTCGGCGGCCTGGTGATTATCCTGAAGACGGCGATTCAGCCAATTCTGCAACCAGCCGCAATGCGCGGTGTACAGGGCGGAAAGCGATGCGCCAACTGCGTGCTCTCGGTCCGACACGGCGAGCATCCAAAATGGAAATGATAGTTATTATTATACAAGCCCGGCTGAACGCCGCCATGCTTGCGCCAGCCAAAAAAAACGCACCCCGTGGGGTGCGTTGTTCACACTTGCAGCGGCAAAATTCAGGAGCGGCCCGCCAGGCTGCCGCCGCCGTCCACGCCCAGCACCTGTCCGGTGATGAAACCGGCGTCGTCCGACAGCAGGAAGGCGATGGCCGCGGCCACTTCGGCCGGGGTGCCCAGGCGCTTCATGGGCACGGAAGCCAGCGCGCGCTTTTCGTTGTCGCTGCCGGCGGGCCGGGTGGCGCGGAACATTTCGGTTTCGATGGGGCCCGGCGCGACCGCGTTGGCGGTGACGCCGTATTCGGCCAATTCCAGCGCCCACGTGCGGGTGCAACCCACCAGCGCGCTCTTGGCGGCGGAATACGCCGTGCGGTCCAGCGCGCCGTGGATTGAGCGGCTGACCACGTTGACGATGCGGCCGGCGCGGCGCACCTTCATGGATTCGATGAAGGCCTGCGTGACCTGCACCGCCACGCGCACGTTCAGGTCCAGCACGTTATACAGGGTGGCCAGATCGATTTCGCCCAGCGGCTGGGGCGACACGATGCCGACATTATTGACGACGGCGTCGACCGGGAATTTTTCGCGGATTTCGCGCAGGACCTCTTCGGTGCGGCCGGCGTCGGCCAGATCACAGGCGTACAGGTAGCCCGGGAAATCGACGTCGGTCGTGTTGCGCGCGATACCAACCACGTGACAGCCCATGTCGGACAACCGCTGAGTAAGCGCCCAGCCTATGCCTTTGGTGGCGCCCGTAATGAGCACGCATTTGTCCTTCATGGATTGAAACCTCGCAGTCTGTTTTCTTGGTCAAAAACGGGCGCCTGAGCGCCCGGTTTCCAAAGTAGACACCATCCGGCGCCGCGTGTCTTGTAATTTGCGTAGCAATTCTTGCCCCCTGGACGCCGTGGCGCGGGGGGATCAGACGTCCCGGGTGACCGGCACGCGCGGCGCCAGGGCGCACAGCAGTTCATAGCCGATGGTTCCGGCCGCGCTGGCGACTTCGTCCACCGAGGGGCCGTCTTCGCCCCATAGCGACACAGGCGAACCGACCCCGGCGGACGGCACGGGCCCCAGATCCACGACCAGCATGTCCATGGACACCCGTCCCAGCAGTTGGGTCCGGATACCCGCCACCACGACCGGGGTACCGGTGGAGGCGTGACGCGGATAGCCGTCGGCGTAGCCGCAGGCCACAATGCCGATGCGCATGGCGCGTTCGGCGCGGAACAGCGCGCCGTAGCCGACGGAGTCGCCGGCCTTGATTTCCTGGACCCCAATGATTTCCGAGCGGAGCGACATGGCGGGCTTCAGGCCGAAAGAGGACGCTTCGGCATCCGCGAAAGGCGACGCGCCGTAGAGGCAGATGCCCGGCCGCACCCAGTGCGCCTGGCTTTCGGAGCCGACGGCGATATCGGCAAAGCGCAGGGCGGCGGCCGAGTTGCACACGCTGATCGCGCCGGGCAGCTTATGCGTCACCGAATTGAAGACGCTGAGCTGTTCGTTCACGCCTTGCGGACCATCCGCGCAGGCGAAGTGGGTCATCTTGCCGACCGAGCCCAGCGTGCCCTGCTGTTGCAGCAGCGCGGCGCGCTCGTAAGCGGCGGGAAACGCCGCCGGGCTGAACCCCAGCCGGTTCATGCCGCTGTTGAGCTTGAGCATGATGTCCACGCGCCGGGACAGGCGGGCTCGGGCCAGCATGTCGAGCTGGTCGCGGTGGTGGACCGTGCTGCTGAGATGGTAGCGGTCGACGATGTCGAGGTCGGACGGGTTGAAGAAGCCTTCCAGCAGCAGGATCGGCCCGCCCCAGCCGGCCTCGCGGCAACGCACGGCTTCTTCGAGGTCCAGCATGGCCAGGCCCTGCGCCTTGGAAAAGCCCGCCACCGCCTGCTCGATACCGTGGCCGTAGGCGTTGGCCTTGATGACGGCCCAGATCGACGGCGGCAGCCCGGCGGCCGCGGCGGCGGTCTGGTCCAGGTGGTGGCGCACGGTGGCCAGATTGTGCGCAAGGGCGGAAACGGAAACGGTGGCGGATATTGGGCGCGGCATGGTGTGGGATCCTGTGGCGTCCAAGTCTAACTGATCGCCGCCCCCGGCGGCGGCGCGCCGGATCAAGCGCGGGCGACTACTCTAAAATGAGACCGTTTTCCGCTTTACGCCGTCTTTGCAGGTCCATTCCTGCCCACTGGCCTCTTTTTATGTCCATCGATCACTACGAGAACTTTCCCGTTGCCTCGCTGCTGTTGCCGCGCAGGCTGCGCGGCGCCGTGACCGATATCTACCGGTTCGCCCGCGCCGCGGACGACATTGCCGACGAAGGCAGCGCGACCGACGAGGAGCGCCTGGCCCAGCTCGCCACGTTCCGCACCGAGCTGCACCGCATCGGCGCCGAACCCGGCACGCCCCCGGCGCCGGGCCTGCCGCCCCTGTCCGACATCTTCGGGCCGCTGGCGCAGACGATCGCCCGGCACCAGTTGCCGATCACGCCGTTCTACGACCTCCTTTCCGCCTTCGAGCAGGATCTGACGGTCAAGCGCTACGAGGACTACACCACCCTCATGGATTACTGCAGCCGCTCGGCCAACCCGGTCGGGCGACTGATGCTGCACCTCTTCGATGCCAGCACGCCGCAGAACATCACCGAGTCCGACGCCATCTGCACCGGCCTGCAGCAGGTGAACTTCTGGCAGGACGTGCGGGTGGACTGGCACAAGCACCGCGTCTACCTCCCGCAGGAAGACCTGCGCCGCCACGGCGTGTCGGATGAAGACCTGGCCGCCTGCCGGCTTACGCCAGCGTGGCGCGAGCTGATGGCCTTCCAGGTTGACCGCACACGCGCGCTGCTACACTTCGGCGCTCCGCTGGCGCGCCGCCTGCCGGGCCGCATCGGCCTGGAGCTGCGCCTGGTGGTGCAAGGCGGGCTGCGCGTCCTGGAGCGGATCGAGGCGAGCGGCTACGATGTATTCATGAATCGCCCCGAATTGGGCGCCAAAGACTGGGCCATCATGTTGTGGCGCTCCATCAAGTAACAGGCCGTGCCTAATGACCCCTGACGAGTATTGCCAGGAAAAAGCCGCCAAAAGCGGCTCCAGCTTCTACTACTCCTTCCTGTTCCTGCCTCCCGAGCGCCGGCGCGCCATCACGGCCCTGTATGCGTACTGCCGCGAAGTCGACGACGTGGTCGACGAATGCACCGATCCGTCGCTGGCGCGCATCAAGCTCGCCTGGTGGCGCACGCAGATCGACCAGATGTTCGACGGCAAGCCCGACCATCCCGTCACGCGCGCGTTGCAGCCGCACCTGGAGAGCTGTTCGATCACCCGCGCCCGTCTGCTGGCCGTGATCGACGGCATGGAAATGGACCTGGACCAGACCCGCTATCTGGACTGGCCCGGCCTGCGCAAGTATTGCTGGCACGCGGCCGGCGTCGTGGGCGAGCTGTCCGCCGGCGTGTTCGGCTATTCCGATCCCAAGACGCTGGTCTACGCCGAAAAGCTGGGCCTGGCGTTCCAGATGACCAACATCATCCGCGACGTGGGCGACGACGCCCGCCGCGGGCGCATCTATATCCCGGTCAACGACATGCAGCAGTTCGAGGTCAAGGCCTCGGACATCCTGAATGGCGAGTATTCCGACCGCTTCAGCGCGCTGATGAAGTTCCAGGCCGACCGCGCCCGCGAACTCTACCGCGAGGCGATGAGCAACCTGCCCGAGGCCGACCGCCGCGCGCAGCGTCCGGGACTCATGATGGCCGCCATCTACCATGCGCTGCTCGACGAGATCGAGCGCGACAACTGGCAGGTGCTGCACCAGCGCATTTCGCTCACCCCCTTGCGCAAACTCTGGCTCGCCTGGAAAACCTGGGTGGGCGGCGGACGCGGCCTGGTCCGCCGGTTGGCCCGGTGAAGGCGGCAGTCATTGGTGCAGGCTGGGCCGGCTTGGCGGCCAGCGTCGCCCTGCGTGAAGCCGGCGCCAAGGTCACGGTGTTCGAGGCCGGGCACACCCCCGGCGGCCGCGCGCGGCGCGTGTTCCACGGCGATTTTGAAGCACCGCTCGACAACGGCCAGCATCTCTTGTGCGGCGCCTACAAGGAAACCCTGGCGCTGATGCGCCGCGTGGGCCGCAACCCCGACGCCCTGCTGATGCGGCGCCCCTTGCGGCTGGCAAGCCTGGACGGCCGCTTCAACCTGTCCGCCCCGCGCCTGCCGGCGCCGCTGCACATGGCCATGGCCGTCCTGCGCGCACGTGGCCTGTCTTGGTCCGACCGGCTTGCGATGCTGCGCCTGATGCGCGGCTTGAAGACCATGTCCTGGTCGCCGCCGCGCGACTGGACCGTGCTGCAGTTGCTGCACTATCACGCGCAATCCGACGTGCTGATCCGGCAGATGTGGGAACCGCTTTGCCTGGCCGCGTTGAACACGCCAATCGCCACCGCCAGCGCGGTGCTGTTCGCCCGCGTGCTGCGCGACAGCCTGGCCGGCGCGCGTGAAGACAGCGACCTGCTGCTGCCCTGCACGGACCTGTCGGCGCTATGGCCGGACGCCGCCGCGCGACAGGTCACCATGCGCTATGGCAGCACGGTGCGCCAGCTGCATCCGTCCGTCGACGGCATCGACATCAACCAGGAACGTTTTGACGCGGCCGTGCTGGCCGTGCCGCCCACCTTCGCCGCGCGTCTCCTGGACGGCCCGCTGCGCGAGGCCGGCGCCACGGGGCTGCTTGATGCGCTCAAGGCCTTCGACTATCTGCCCATCGCCACGCTGAACATACGGCTGGCTGGCCCGTGGCGGCTGCCCGAGCCAATGATGATGCTGCGCGAGGATGCGGCCCGCGGCCATGCCGGCCAGTGGCTGTTCGACCGCGCCCAGCTCGCGGGCGACACCAAGGCCGGGGAACTGGCGGTGGTGGCCAGCGCTGCCATCGGCATGAGCGAACGCAACCGGCGGCAAACCATTGAAGCCCTGATCGATCAGGTGGCCGAACAGGCCGCGGCGCATCCGCTGCGGCTGCCGCCGATGCCCGAGGTGGCAGCGGCTGAACTGTTCATTGAAAAGCGCGCGACGTTTGCCGCGGTGCCGGGCCTGACCCGCCCGCTGAATACGACGCCGTGGCCCACGCTGGCATTGGCGGGCGACTGGACCGACACCGGCTATCCCGGCGTGCTGGAAGGCGCGGTGCGCAGCGGCCTGCAGGCGGCTCGCGTGCTGAATCCCCGCGCGGACTGAACAGCGTAAGGCGGGCAAGCCGCCCGCCTTACGCAGACCGGTCAGGCCGGCTTTGTCCCGAACAGGTCGGCCTGGCGCGGGTCTGCCGCGGCGAGCTCATAGCCGATCTGCCCCGCAACCTCGCGCAGGATGTTCTGCGCAAGATTGAAGGCCGTGTTGGCCGCCGGCACGCCCGCGTAGATCGCGTTCTGCAGCAGCACTTCCTTGAGTTCATCGGGCGTCAGGCGCGAGGCATCCTGTGCCGTCAACGCGGCGCGCACGTGCAGTTCAAATTCTTCCCAGCGGCCCAGCGACAACGTCACCGCCAGCACCATCATGCGGCGCGCCTTGTGCGGCAGTCCGGGGCGGCTCCAGATATCGTGCCAGGCATAACGCGTGATCATGTTCTGGTAGTCGGCGGTGAACGTGGTGGCGCGATCCAGCGAACGCTGCACCCATTCATCGCCCAGCACGGCGCGGCGGTTTTCCAGGCCGCGCTCGAAATCGTCTTCCCGGCTCATCTGGTCAATCTCCATTCGGATCGGGGGCTGGCGCGTGCAAACGTTGCCGCGCCCGCCCCCGGATGATCAATTCACCTGGATGTTATTGGTTTTCACGACCTCGGCCCAGCGGGTCTGTTCCGCGTCGACAAACTTGGCGAAGTCCTCGGCGCTGCTGCCGACCGGCGACAGGCCCAGCTTGGCGAGCTTCTCGCGGGTCTCAGGACGCGCCAGCGCCTTTTGCACCAGGTCCTGCAGCTTGGCCACCACCTCGGGGCTGGCGCCGGCCGGCAGGAAGAAGCCGTTCCACTCGACCACGTTGAAGTTCTTGATGCCGGCCTCGCCCACCGTCGCCACGTTGGGCAGTTCGGGCATGCGCTGCGACGACGAGACCGCCAGCGCCTTCAGCTTGCCGCCGGTGACGTAGTTCAGGCTGGACGCGGCGTTGGCGAAGTACACGTCGACCTGACCGCCCATGACGTCCACGATGGCCGGTGCGCCACCCTTGTAGGGCACGTGCACCATATCCAGGTTGGCATCCTTCTTGAGCAGTTCGGCGGCCATCTGGGCCAGGCTGCCCGGTCCGTAGGACGCGAACGTCAGGCGGCCGGGCTTGGCGCGCGCGGCATCGATGAAGTCCTGCAGGTTGTTGAAGGTGGAACCGGGCGCGGCCACCAGGATGTTGGGCACGCTGACGGCCTGCGAGACCGGAACGAAGTCCTTCTTGGCGTCATAGGGCAGCTTGCGCAGCACCGGATTGATCGAGAAGGACGACGCGTCGTACAGCACCGTGTAGCCGTCGGGCTTGGCCCGCGCCACGAACGCCGCGCCGATGGAACCGCTGGCGCCGCCCTTGTTCTCGATCACGACGCTCTGGCCGGCGACTTCGCCCATGCCTTGCGCGATGATGCGCGCGGCGTTGTCCGCGCCGCCGCCGGCGGAATACGGCACCACCACGGTGATGGGCTGCTCGGGGTAGCCGGCTGCGTGCGCGGCGCCAAAGGCGGTGGCCAGACCGATGGCGGCGGCCAGCGGACGAATTGCGGCCAGGGCCGTGCGACGGGTTTTCTTCATGTGTGCTCCTCGGGTCTCCCCTGCGGGGATGTTCGATCGGTCAAGGGTCGTGGCGCGAGCCGTCGTCAGACGGTCGCGATGGGGTTGACCGGCGCGCCGACCAGACCGGGCACGTACATGGGCGCCGCGGTCAGGAAAAAGGCATGCCGGCCGTGCTGGCGCAACCATTGCGCCAGCGGGGTCAGGTGCCAGAGCTCGCCCAAGGGCAGGCCCAGCTTGAAAAGACATTGTTCGTGCAGGGGCAACAGCGCGCCCTTGCCCGAGTCCAGGTGATGGTTGCGCAGTTCGACCGCGTGGTTGTCGGCGGCGATGGCCGCGATCCGGCTGTCCTTGATCCACGCCAGGAGATCCGCGTCGGCGCCGTCCAGCACGCAGCAGCTCGTCCTGAGCCGCTCCTGCTCGTCGTCGCCGAGCGTCAGCGCCAGGTCGGCCAGCCCGGTGTGCAGGCACAGCACGTCGCCCGGCCGGACTTCCACGCCATCGGCGCGCATCACTTCCATCAGCTCGCGGTGGGACACCTTGCGCTGCGCATCACCGAAATGGGCGCGCAGATCCACCAAGACGCCGCGCCCCTGGATGCCGTGGCGCGCCATCGGTGCGATGGACAGGTCGCGGGTGCCGGTAAAGCCCTCAGTGGCGGGCTCGCTGACGGCGAAGCCGTTGTAGCCGGTGGGCTGCGGCTGGCCGGTGCCGTGGGCGTCGTACATCGACCCCACGTGCCCCAGCGCGTCCCATTGCGTGGAATATTGCGGCGACAGCGTGACGCGGTCATCGCTGATGACATCGGTGGCGCCCGGCACGTCGCGGTCCAGCGGATAGCGGTAGACCGGCACCCCGTTTTTGTCGGCAGGCTGGATCACCGGGCCCTTGCGGCGCGGATTCAGCACCGGCGCGCGCGGCACGGTCAGCGGCAGGCTCAGCGAAAACGAGATCCCGGTGCGGATTTCGGCAACCGCGGCTAGGCGCGCCTGGACGTCCAGGTGGTTGAGGGTGCCCAGCTGGTCATCGTTTCCGAAATCGCCCCAGTTCGATCCGTCCGGGCGGCGCACATAGCGTTGCGCTTGATTCATGATTCCTGTCTCCTCGCCCTTTTGCCGGACGATTCTTATCTTGGTTGTTACTGCTTATTGCACCACGGAGGTGTGCAGCAATTGGTCGATTTCGCTCGTTGTGTATCCCAGGGCGGACAGAATGGTGCGACTGTGTTCACCCAGACCCGGCGCGGCGCGCACGGCGCCGGCACTGGCTTCGTCTTGCGCGGCGGCTCCGCCAAACTGCGCCCATTGCGCCAGACCGAGGTAATTGCCCGCCTTCTCGCTGTGATACGGGCGCATGAATCCCATCGCCTCCACCTGCGGGTGGTCGAACATGTCCTCGACCGGCCGCACCTCCGCGCAAGGCACGCTCTGGCCGAAGCGCTCGGCCCATTCACGGGCCGACGCCCGCGCCAGCGCCTCGCGCACCAGCGGGATCAGCACGGCCGCCTGCGCCGCGCGCTTTTTCACGGTGTCGTAGTCGGGATGGTCCGCCAGATCCTGCAGGTCCAGGTGATCGCACAGCGCACGCCAGAAATGCGGCGTGTTTGCCGAGATGTAGAGATGGCCTTCGCGCGTGGGATGGATGCCCGTGATGCCGCCCGATCGCATGTCGCGTTCGATGCGGCGCGGCTCGCCTTCGGCCCAGACCAGGCGGGCGGACTGCATAGCCAGCGCGCTGCCCAGCAGCGACACTTCGATGGCCTGCCCGCGCCCGGTCTTTTCGCGCTGATAGAGCGCGGCGGACACGCTGTTGGAGATCAGCGCGGCGCCGTAGTAGTCGACCACCGATCCGTACAGCACCTCGGGCGGGCCGTCGGGCTTGGCCTGCGCCGCGCACATGCCGGTCATGGACTGCAGCACCTGGTCGTAGCCCGCGTGGCGCGCCATCGGACCGGCCGCGCCGTAACCCGTCATCGCGCAATAGATCAGGCGCGGGTTGATGGCGGCCAGCGTGGCGAAGTCGATGCGCAGGCGCTCCGGCACGCCGGGGCGGAAATTGTGGACCAGCACATCGGCCTCGCGCACCAGCCTGACCAGCACCTCGTAACCCGCTTCGTCTTTCAGATTGAGGCACAGGCCTCGCTTGTTGCGGTTGATGCCCAGAAAGGCGCGGCTCTCGGCCGGCAGCGTCGACGGGTACTTGCGCAGGTTGTCGCCTTCGGGCGGCTCGACCTTGATCACGTCGGCGCCCATGTCGCCCAGCAAGGCGCAGCCGTACGGACCCGCGATGTAGGCGCTGAGGTCCAGCACCTTGACGCCGGCCAGCGGCAACTGAGCGGAGGTTTCAATTTCCATCATGCAATTCATCCGATAAAAAGCTCGGCCGCGATTCGCGCAGGCCGTTTCAGGCAGCGCGTCCTGCGGCCAGCAGGACGTCGCGGGCGCGCCGCACGAAGGGCGCGTCGATCATCTTGCCGTCCAGCAGAAAAGCGCCCACCCCTTCCTGCGCCTGGCTTGCCGCGACGATCCGTTCCGCCGCATCGATCTCTTCGGCACTGAATCCGAAGACCTCGTTGGCGATGGCGATCTGGCTGGGATGCACGCAGGATTTGCCCAGGAAACCCAGCGAGCGCGCCAGTTGCGCCTCGGCCTGGAAGCCCTCGCCGTCGCGCACGCGGGCATAGGCGGCGTCCATGGCGTACTTGCCCGCGGAACCGGCGCCCAGCCGCAACGCCAGCATCACCGCGCGCAGGGTCTCGGGCTGGTAACGGTCGATGCCCAGGGGTTCGAACAGGTCGGCCAGCCCCAATTGCAGGCCCGCCACGCGGGGGTGCGCCGCCGCCAGCTCGGCCGCGCGGGCCAGCGCCAGCGGCGTTTCAACGGTGACCAGCAGCTCGCCCTCGAAACCGGCCTGGCCGGCGCGATCCGCGGCCTCGCGCAGCGCGTCTGCGGACTCGACCTTGGGCAGATTCAGCATGTCGATCGGCGATCGTCCCAGCGCGTCCAGGTCGTCCGCGAAATAAGGGGTGTCCGACGCATTGACGCGAACGATAATTTTCTTGGGATGTTGAGCCTGCGCCGTTTGAAAGGCGGGCGACCCGAGCCAGCTGGCCAGCTCGGCACGCGCAGCCGCCTTGCGAGGCGGCGCGACCGCGTCCTCCAGATCGAAGGACAGCGCATCGGCAGCGCTGGCCATGGCTTTGTCGAATAGTTCCGGCCGTGACGCCGGCACGAAAAGCTTGCTTCTCATTGTGGTCTCCTGGCCGCATTGTGACCGCGCTGCACGCCGCCAGGGGAAAGCCGCCATACGATAAAAAGATAGAATCCCTATCATCATGAACACCGACTTTCTTCACACGCTGTCCGCCGTGGCGCAGCACGGCTCCATGGCCGAAGCCGCCCGCCGCCTGGGACTGACACACGGCGCCGTCGCCCAGCAGATCCGCAAGCTGGAACAGGAGCTGGGCGTGCCACTGGTCGCGCGGGCCGGCCGCACCGTGCACCTGACGGCCAAGGCAATCGAACTGATCGGACCGATGCGCGAGGTCCTGGAGCGGATCGAAAAGATCCGCTACTTGGCGCGGTCGGGCGAGATGATGGGCGAGCTTCGGCTGGGCGCCGGCAACACCGCGCTGAACTCCATGGTGCCGGCCATTCTTGAACATCTGGTCGGACGCCATCCGCTGATCAGCGTGGAGATCCAGCCCGGGCACAGCGCCCGCTTCTATCCGGCCATTGAAAGCGGCGAACTCGATGCGGCCATCGCGCTGGAAGCGCCCTATCCGCTGTCCAAAAGCCTGGGCTGGCAGTTGCTGCGAGAAGAACCTTATGTGCTGGCGGCGGCCCCGCGCCACGCCGGCCGTCATCCGCACAGCCTACTCACCGCGGAGCCGTTCATCCGCTACCAGCGCAACGACTGGAGCGGGCGGCATGTCGACGAGTATCTGCGCCGCGTCGGCATCACGCCGCGGGACCGGTTCGAGCTGAACGCGATCGAATCGATTGCGGTCATGGTGAGCCGGGATCTGGGCGTGGCGATCCTGCCCCGGTCCACCAACGGCACGATCGAACGGCTGGCTCTGCTCGCCCTGCCGCTGCCCGCGCACTGCGAACCGCGCCGCTTCGGACTGATCTGGTCGCGCGTGTCGCCGCGGCTGGCGTTGATCCAGGCGTTCCGGGACATCGCCATCGTGGAGTACGCGAAGGCGGCAGGCGCGCCGGACAATTGACGCCTTTCTACGGGGAAACGATCTGGCGTGCCCGGGAGCGTCTTCCTATACTTGTATTGTCCTCAATACAACATATCAGGAGACAACTCATGCCGGGACTTCATCGGATCGCCGCGGGCTGCGCGCTGCTGGCGGCGTTCGCCATGCCAACCGCCCCCGCCCTCGCGCAGGCGGACGCCATCAGGCTGGTCGTCGGCGCACCGCCGGGCGGCACCACCGACACCGTGGCGCGCAACATCGCGCAGCACATGACGGTGGACTTGAAACGCCCCGTCGTGGTCGAGAACAAGCCGGGCGCGGGCGGCAACATCGCCGCCGACTATGTCGCCAAGAGCAATCCCGACGGCAACACCTTGCTGGTCACCTTCACCAGCTTTTCCATCAACGCCACGCTGTACCGGAACCTGCCCTTCGACCCCGTGGCCGATTTCACGCCGATCAGCATGCTGGCCAACGTGCCCAGCGTGCTGGTCGTGCGCAAGGATTTCCCGGCGCGCACCATGCCGGAGTTCGTCTCGCTGGTCAAAGCCAGCCCCGGCAAGCACACGATGGCGCTGGGCGCGATCGGGTCGTCGCTGCACATGGCGGGTGAACGCATGAAGATGATGGCGGGCCTGGACATCCTGAACGTGCCGTACAAGGGCACGGCGCCGGCCATCACCGACCTGCTGGGCGGTCAGGTGGACATGATGTTCGCCAGTTCGCTGAACGCGCTGCCGCACATCAAGAGCGGCGCGCTGCGGGCGCTGGGGGTCACCAGTCCGCAGGCGCTGCCGCAGTTTCCCGGCGTGCCGCCCATCGGCGATACCATCAAGGGTTTCGAATCGAACGCGTGGTTCGCGCTGTTTGGTCCGGCCAAGATGCCGGCCGACAAGCTGGCGGCCCTGAACGCCGCGGCGCGCAAGGCGGTCGACACGCCATCGTTCCGCAAGCTGCTCGAAGGCGAGGCCGCCAGCGCGGTCAGCAGCAGCCCCGAGGAACTGGGCGTCTTCGTGCGCGAGGACATCGCGCGCTATGCCGAGATCGTCAAGTTCACCGGCGCGACCGTCGACTGAACGTCAACCAGGAGCCCCACCGTGCCCGACAGCCCGCTGCCGCTTTATCACAAGGTCTATCTGCTGCTGAAGCAACGGCTCGAAGCCGGCGGGTTCGCCACGGACAGGGCGATGCCCGGCGAAAACGCGCTGGCCGCCGAATACGGCGTGTCCCGCCTGACGATACGGCGCTCGCTAGATGCGCTGGCGGCTGATGGCCTCATCGAGCGGCGGCAGGGGCGCGGCACGTTCGCGGCCCCGCCGGCGCAGTTTCCGGGCCCGCAGCACGGCGCGGGTATCGACGCGCTGATGGCGCACCTGGCCCGCATGGGCATGCACACGCAGGTGCGCCTGCTTGAACTGGAAACCGCGCCCGCCCCGCCGCCGGTGGCGGCGCGCCTGGAACTGCTGCCCGGCGCACCCGTGCAGCGCGCCGTGCGCGTGCGCAGCCACGAAGGCCAGCCGTTTTCCTACTTGACCACGTTTGTGCCGGATGACATCGGCCAGCGCATCCGCCGTCAGGATCTGGACGCCAAACCGCTCTTGGCCATCTTCCGCGATCTGGGCGTGCGCGTGGCGCGGGCCGAACAGTCGATTTCAGCCGTGCTGGCCGAGCCCGGCATCGCCGAATTGCTGGAGGTGCCGGTGGGGTCGGCCCTGCTCAGCTTGCACCGGGTGGTGCGCGACGAGTCCGGGCGGCCGGTAGAGTGGCTGCATGCCCGCTACCGGCCAGACCGCTACGAATACCGCATGAACATGCAGGCGCACGACATGCCCGGCCAGCCGACGTGGCTGCCCGCGGCGGTCGCCACGCGGGCGGACGGAGGCTGATCGGCGCGGCACGCGCAAGGCGTCAATGGCGGCGGCACGCCCGCAGCTTCAATCGCCGCTAAAGCACGCGCATCAACGTGCCTAGCGCAGCAGACTGACCGTGGCCAGCCCCGCCGCCGTCAGCGCCAGTGACCCGGCCAGACTGAACCCGGCATAGCCCAGCGCGCTGACATATGCGCCACGCTCCAGCATCGCTACGGTCTCGGCCGAGAAGGTCGAGAACGTGGTCAGCCCGCCCATGAAACCGGTGATGGCCCCAAGCCGCACCCAGGCGGGCCACTCGGGATGCCCGGCCACCAGCGCCAGCACCACGCCTACCAGATACCCGCCCGCCAGATTGACCGCCAGCGTGCCCCACGGCCACGAGCCCGCATTCAGCCACAGACCGACCAGCCAGCGGGACCACGCGCCAAGGATCGCGCCCAGGCCCACGGCCAGGAAATTCAGGGGAACCAGCGTTTGATAGGCGGACATGGAGGTCAGACGGTGCCGTGTTGTTTGAGACGCAGGGAAAAGACCAGCAGCAGTATGCCGAAGAACACGGCATAGATCCCGATCACCCACACCAGCGCCAGCGCACCCGCGCCCGGCTGCATGACCAGCATGGCGCCGAAGGCCACCGACACCAGCCCGGAAAGGCCCAGCAGCCATTCGTTGCGGATGGCCTTGCGAAAGCGCACGGCGGCGATGATCTGGAATACGCCTGCGACGATCGCCCAGATCGCGATGATGTAGAGCAGGATCAGCGCCGTCAGCCCCGGCCAGAGAAAGGTGACGATACCCGCCGCCACGCCCAGCAGGCCCACGATGATCAGCGCCCATAGCGGTTTGCCGTTGTCGCGGATGCGGAATCCGGCGATCAGCGCCAGCACTCCGTCCACCAGCGCGAAAGCGCCCCACACCAGCACCAGCGCCGACAAGGTGATGGCCGGCATGAACATGGCCATGAACCCGAACAGGATGGCGACGACGCCGCGAAGCGCCACCCATCCCCAATGACGACCGATTTGATCCACGACTTGCTGTTGCAGCATGACGACCTCCGGTGTTTGCAAAGGGTGGCCTATCTTAGTCCCGCTGATCGGCCGGCGCACCCGTTCAGCCTGCGTTCAGCTTCGGCAAACAAGGCGCTTTCCGCCGAAATCGATTGAAATTTCCGTGCGCGAAAAGGCCTCGCTTTTTTAAGAGTAATTCTCATTAAATGCTAGAATCCGGCCGCTTCCTGCCCGACATTCCATGGACACCCAACCCGCTCCCCGCCGCCGCGCCTACTGGCTCAAGACACTGCATCAGTGGCACTGGATCAGTTCTGCGCTTTGCCTGCTGGGCATGCTGTTGTTCGCGGTGACGGGGCTGACGCTGAACAACGCGTCACACATCGAATCGAAGGCCGTGGTGACCAGCCGCGAGGCCCATCTGCCCGAAGCCCAACTCCAGCAGCTTGCCGCCGCGCCCGCGGCAAAAAAGGCGCCCCTGCCCGCCTCGGTCGCCGCCTGGCTGGACGAGACGCTGGACGCCTCGACGTCCGGCAAGACGGCCGAGTGGTCCCCCGACGAGGTCTACCTGTCGCTGCCCCGCGCGGGCGGCGATGCCTGGCTGTCCATCGACCGCGCCAGCGGCGATATCGAATACGAACGTACCGATCGCGGCTGGATCTCGTACCTGAACGACCTGCACAAGGGCCGCAACACGGGTCTGGCCTGGAGCTGGTTCCTGGACATCTTCGCCGTCGCCTGTCTGGTGTTCTCGCTGACCGGACTGGTGCTGCTCAAGATGCACGCCGGCAACCGCAGCGCAACCTGGCCCATGGTGGGGCTGGGCGTTGTGATTCCGCTGGTGCTGGCGCTGCTTTTCATCCACTGATTCCATCGATACGCCCTGGAGATTTCCATGCGCAAGTTGCTGTTGCCGGCGCTGCTCGCCGGCCTGATCGCACGAACGGCCCACGCCGCAGACATCGGCCTGTCCATCGAGGTCCCGCGTCTGGACGTGGCCGAATACCACCGCCCATACGTGGCGATCTGGATCGAGAACCCCGACCAGAGCGTGGCCACCGACCTGGCCGTCTGGTACGACGTGGCCAAGAAGAACAACGAAGGCACCGAATGGCTTAAGGACATGCGCCAGTGGTGGCGCCGCAGCGGCCGCAACCAGCAGTTCCCGGTGGACGGCGTCAGCGGCGCCACCAAGCCCGTGGGCAAGCACGCGCTGTCGTTTGACGCGGCCAGCAAGCCGCTCGCGCAGCTCAAGCCCGGCCAGTACGCGGTGGTGGTCGAGGCCGCGCGCGAAGTGGGCGGCCGCGAACTGGTGCGCATCCCCTTCCAATGGCCGCCGCAAAAGGCCGAGCAACTGAGCGCGCGCGGCGAACACGAACTGGGCGCCATCGCGCTCGACCTCAAACCCTGACCGGCCTCGTGACCAGCCCCTTTAGCAACGCAAGCAACGCAAGCAACGCAAGAAACGCAAGGAACGCAACGATGAAATCCGCCGCCAAACTGGCCGCCGCCCTGGCGCTGTGCCTGCCCTTTGCCGCTCACGCCCATGACGTCTGGATCGTGCCGTCCTCGACGGTGCTGTCGGGCACCGACAGCTGGATCACCGTGGACGCCGCGGTCGGCAACGACAAGTTCTACTTCAACCACGCGCCGCTGCGCCTGGACGGCCTGACCGTCACCGCGCCTGACGGCAATGCCGCCGAAGCCGAGAACATCAACCGCGGCAAGCTGCGCAGCACGTTCGACCTGCAGTTGAAACAAGCCGGCACCTACCGCGTTGCCGTGGTCAACGACGGCGTGTTCGCGCGCTGGAAGGAAGACGGCAAGAACAAGCGCTACTTCGGCAAGGTGGAAGGCATGGCGCAGGCCGTGCCGGCCAAGGCCGACGAGCTTGAAGTCTCGCAGAGCCTGGGCCGGGTCGAGACCTTCGTCACCGCCGGCAAGCCCTCGGCCGTCAAGCCCGTGGGCCGTGGCCTGGAGCTGGCGCCCGTGACGCACCCGAACGACCTCTTCACCGACGAAGCGGCCACGTTCCAGATGCTGCTGGACGGCAAGCCCGCCGCCGACCTGGACGTGAACGTCGTGCCCGGCGGCAGCCGCTATCGCGACAAGGTCGGCGAAATCCAGATCAAGACCGACAAGGACGGCAAGTTCTCGGTGAAGTGGCCGCAGCCCGGCCTGTACTGGATCGAAGCCGGCATGGAAGACGCCAAGGTCACCGTGCCGCAGGCCAAGAAGCGCCGCCTGTCGTACGCCGGCACTGTCGAAGTGCTGCAACCGTAAGGCAAAGGCGCGCGCGTGGCGACCTCTGCTTCCTTCGCACCGCGCAACGCGGCGGCCCCGGCCGTTCGCGTCGCCTATGGCGCAATGCCGGCGCGCCCGGCCGCGTTGGCCGGCGCCACCATGGGCACCACCTGGTCCGCGCGCCTGGCGCTGCCGGCGGGCGTGACCGAAGCGTCAGCGCGGCAAGGCATCCAGGCCGCGCTGGACCAGGTCGTCGCGCAAATGAGCACCTGGGAAGCAGACTCGGACATCACACGCTACAACCGTGCCGAGTCCGGGTGGCAGACGCTGCCGCCCGAGTTTTTCCATGTGCTGCATCATGCGCTGATGCTGGCCGAGGACAGCGGCGGCGCCTACGATCCCACCGTGGGGCCGCTGGTCAACGCCTGGGGTTTCGGGCCGCACCAGCGCGCCTTTGAACCGCCCTCTCCGGCCGCCATCCAGACCGCGCTTGATCGTTGCGGCTGGCGGCGCGTGCCGCTGGACCAAGACCGCCGCGCGGCCTGGCAGCCCGGCGGCGTCTATCTGGACCTGTCGTCCATCGCCAAGGGGTACGGCGTGGACCGCGCGGCGATGGCGCTCGATGCCTTGGGCATCACCGATTACCTGGTCGAAGTCGGCGGCGAGTTGCGCGCCCGCGGCAAGCGTCCCGACGGACAATCCTGGCGCGTCGCCATCGAAGTCCCCGACGCCAGCGACGACCATGCGCTGGCCTTGCCGCTGCACAACTGCAGCATCGCCACGTCGGGCGACTACCGGCGCCACGCCGGCGACGGCGATGCGCGCTACGCCCACACGATCGACCCGCGCACCGGCCACCCGGTACGCAACGCGGTCGCCTCGGTAACCGTGCTGCACCCCGTCTGCATGCAGGCCGACGCGCTGGCCACCGTGCTGACGGTGCTGGGCGAAGCCGAGGGGCTGGCCTATGCGCGCCGCCATGCCCTCGCCGCGCTGTTCATCGTGCGCAGCGAAGACGCCTGGCGCGTCGTCGCCACCCCGCAGTTTGAAGCCCTGGCCCTGGCCACCTGAATGCCCATGTTGCACACCCGATTCATCGCGGCAACGTGCGTGGTGCTGACCTGGCTGCTGCTGTGCCTGTGGGCCTGGCAACGCGCCCGCCGCCAGCATGCGCAACACGCGCTGGCGCTGCAGGCGCTGAGCGCACCCGCGCCCGAAGACGCGGTGCTGGTGGCCTACGCCAGCCAGACCGGCTATGCCGAGTCGCTGGCCATGCAAACTGCGGAATCTCTGCGCGCCGGCGGTCTGACCGTGCGCGTCGCCTCGCTGGACCAACTGGACCTTCAACGCCTGGCCGCCTACCGGCGCATGCTGTTTGTCGTCAGCACCTACGGCGAGGGCGATCCGCCCGATGCGGCCGCGGCGTTTGCCGGGCAGATGCAGCAGACGCCGCAGGGCGCCGCGCTGGCCGGCGCGCAATATGCCGTCCTGGCGCTCGGCGACAGCGAGTACGCGCAGTTCTGCGGCTTTGGCCACCGGCTGAACGACTGGCTGCACGCGCAAGGCGCGACGCCGTTGTTCGATCTGGTCGAGGTCGACAACGACGACGCGGCCGCGCTACGCCACTGGCAGCATTACCTGGGCCTGCTGGCCGGCCGCAGCGATTTGCCCGATTGGGAAGCGCCCGTCTACGACACTTGGCGCCTGGCGGGCCGGAAACTGCTGAATCCCGGCAGCCAGGGCGGCCCTTGCTATCTGCTGACGTTGTCGCCGCCGCCCGAGAGCACGGCAGCATGGCAGGCGGGCGACATCGCCGAAATCGGCCCCCGGCGCGAACGCGGCGGCGCGCTGGAGGCGCATCGTGAATACTCCATCGCTTCGCTGCCCGCTGACGGCGCCATCCAGCTGCTGGTGCGCCAGATGCAAGGCGCCGACGGCGCGCTGGGTCTGGGCAGCGGCTGGCTCACGCACATTGCGCAGACCGGCGACGAGATCGCCTTGCGTGTACGCACGAACCGAAATTTCCACCCGCCGGCTGACGACCGCCCGCTGATTCTGATCGGCAACGGCACCGGCCTTGCGGGCCTGCGCGCGCTGATCAAAGCGCGCCGCGCTGCCGGCCACCGCCGCAACTGGCTGGTCTTCGGCGAGCGCAACGCCGCTTGCGACGCGTTCTGCCGCGATGAGATCGACGCCTGGCGGCAAGACGGCACATTGGAACGCGTGGATGCGGTGTTTTCCCGCGACCAGCCCGAGCGCCGCTATGTGCAGCACTGCTTGCGCGAAGAGGCGGACGCCGTGCGCGCCTGGGTGGATGCCGGCGCCGCCGTGTATGTCTGCGGCAGCCTGCAAGGCATGGCGGGCGGCGTGGATGCCGCGCTGCAGGACATCCTGGGCGCCGACCGCCTGCAAGCCCTGCAGCATACGGGCCGCTACCGGCGCGACGTGTATTGACGACGCACGCGGCCCGCGTTTCCCGAGTCCCTACTGCAGCTTGATCTGCGCCCGCTCGATCACCGTCTTCCAGCGATCGCGTTCGGTGCTGATCTGCTCACCAAACTGGGCCGGCGTGTTGCCCAGCGGGAACGCGCCGGTCTCTTCCATCTTTGCCGCGGTCGCCGGATCGCGCACCGCGCGCGCAAAGGCATCCGCCAGCTTGTCGCGCACGTCGGCCGGCATGTTGGCCGGCCCCACCACGCCGTACCAGGCGGTCACGTCGTAATCCTTGTAGCCCTGCTCGGCAAAGGTCGGCACGTCGGGCAGTCGCGGATTGCGCGCCGTTCC
The DNA here is from genome assembly GCF_059759315.1 of Achromobacter sp. GQ309. NCBI lineage: Bacteria > Pseudomonadati > Pseudomonadota > Betaproteobacteria > Burkholderiales > Alcaligenaceae > Achromobacter > Achromobacter sp. GQ309. Next base: position 543,604 of record NZ_JCAXDP010000001.1, on the reverse strand, counting down.
GGTAATCGCCAGGGGTTTCAGGTGATTGCTCTTGACGTACGGCAGCGACGACGGAAAGTTGTCGAAGATCACCGGCACCACGCCGCCCACCGTGTCGGTCAGCGCCGGCGCCGAACCGCGATAGGAAATGCTGTTCATCTTGCCGCCGATGATCTGCAGGAACCAGATCATGCCCAGGTCGTTCACGCCGCCCGCACCCGCGTTCGCGTAGCCGTCCTTGCCCGGATTGGCGCGCACGTGGGTCACGAACTCGGCCAGCGTCTTGGCCGGGAAGTTCGGATTCACGCTCAGGATGTTGGGGCTGGTCACCAGATTGCTGATGGGCGTGAAGTCCTTGACCGGGTCATAGGCCAGGTTGGGAAACAGGTGCGGCGCCGTGCCGTGCGTGCTGACGGTGGCCAGGCCCACGGTGTAGCCGTCCGGCTTGGCGCGCGCGGTGGCCGTCATGCCGATGGTGCCCGACGCGCCCGTGCGGTTCTCTACGACAATCTGCTGGCCCAGAATTTCGCCTGCCTTGGCCGCGGCCACGCGGCCGACGATGTCCGTGGGACCGCCCGCCGGGAACGGCACGATCAGCGTGATGGGGCGGTCGGGAAAGGCGGCGTGAGCGGCCGGCAGCGCGGCGGCCAGCGCCAGGGCGGCGCAAGTCTTGCGGATCATGATGTTGGGTCTCCTGGTACGGCTGTTGTTATGGAAGGGGTTGGGCCGCGGCCTGATCGCGGCGAAGAATGCGGCCGGGCCGCGGGGTGTCTGCCGTGGCCGGAAAAACCGGCGTGCCATTGACCAGCACGTGCTCCACACCGGCAGACGCGAGCGTCGGCGCTTCCCAGGTGGCGCGATCGATCACCGTATCGGCATCGAACACCACAATGTCCGCCCACGCGCCCACGGCAATCCGGCCACGGTCCGCCAGCCGGAAGACGCGGGCCGGCAGCGCGGTCATCTTGGCCACCGCCGCCTCCAGCGTGACAAGCTGCGCCTCGCGCACGTAGCGCCCCAGCACGCGCGTGAAACTGCCCCACAGCCGGGGATGCGGATGCGCGTCATTGGGCAGGCCATCGGACCCGACCATGCAGCATTCGTGCTGAAAGATGCGGCGGACCTCGTTCTCGTCCATCGCGAAATAGATCGCCCCGGCCGGGCACAGGCGTTCGGCCGCCGTCGTCTTGTCGCAGCCCCAGCGCGCCGCAATGTCGCTCAGGTATTCGCCGTTGCATTCGGGATGTGGCGTCGACCACGTGATGCGGATGTCGTCGATGGTGTCGGCGCGCTCCGGGATCAGGATGGTGGAGCTGCCGGGATACGGGTAGATATCCAGCGCCACGTCCACGCCCTCGGCACGGGCACGGTCGATGTTGGCCAGCGTGGCGGCGCTTTTGCCCCAGTTGCGCGGCATCATGCACTTGTGATGCGACAGCACGGTCGCGCAGCCGGTGTTGCGGCCGATGGCCAGCACCTCGTCGACGGCCGCCTCGACCGCGTCGCCCTCATTGCGGATGTGGCTGGTATGCATCGCGCCCCGCGCCGCCGCCACGCGGGCCAGCCCTTCCAGTTCGGGCGGCTGCGCCACCCCGCCCGGTTGATACGCCAATCCAGTGCTGAAGCCCACGGCGCCCGCCGCCAGCGCGTCGGCCAGCATCTGCTGCATGGCCGCCTGTTCATCGGGCGTGGGCTGCGCGGTGGGATCGCGCATCGCGGCAAGGCGCAGATTCGCGTGCCCCACCAGCGCGGCCACATTGATGACGGGCTGACGCTCGCGCAGCTCGTCGAAATAGTGCGTCATGCTGGCAAAAAGCGGCGTCTCGCCCAACAGCGCCAGCGCCGCCGCGGTGTTGCCCGGCAGCGGTGCGGGCGCACCGCTGACGCCGCAATTGCCCACGACAACCGAGGTGATGCCCTGGCTCGTCTTCCACGCCAGATCGGGCTTTTCCACGAACATCAGGTCGTCGTGACCGTGCACATCGATGAAGCCGGGCGCCACGATCTTGCCCGCGACGTTCACGCGCGTGGCCGCGGGCACCTTCGACAGGTCCCCGATCGCCGCAATGCGTTCGCCCGCCACGCCCACATCGGCGCGCCTGCGCGGACCGCCCAGCCCGTCGATGAGCCAGCCGCCTTCGATGATCAGATCCAAAGTCTCCTGCATGGTGTTCCTGCCTTGGTGAAGGACCTAGTATCGTCCGCGCGATCAATCTGGAAAAATTGTTTTTATTGATCCATCTATCGCGTTTTGAAATGCATCGCCTGCCCAAGCACGTCACCTTGAAGCACCTGACCGCCTTTGTGGCGGTAGCCCAGGAGTCCAGCTTCACGCATGCCGCCAAACGCCTGTTCCAGACGCAGTCGTCCGTCACCAGCCTGGTTCGCCAGCTTGAAGACGCGCTGGGCACCCAGCTCTTTGCGCGCACCAGCCGGCGCGTGCTGCTGACGCCGGCCGGCGAGGAATTCCTGCCGCGCGTCATGCGGCTGCTGGCGGACTTTGACGGCGTGATCGAGGACGTGGTGCGTTTTGGCGCGCTGGAACGCGGACGCGTCGGCGTGGCGGCGGCGCCGTCGGCCATCACGCAGCTCATCGCGCCCGCCGCCGCCGTGTTCGCGGCGCAGTATCCGGCGGTGCGGCTTTATCTCAGCGACGACAACTCCGGCCGCATCCAACGCAAAGTGGCCGCGCGCGAGGTCGATTTCGGGCTGACCAGCCGCTGGGCCGACGCCCCCGGCCTGCAATTCGACGCCTTGCTCGAAGACCGCTTCGGTGTGCTCTACCGCCAGGACGACGCCACGCTGCGCCCGGCGCGCGACGGCGCCATGCGCTGGTCCGACCTGACCGGCCGCAAGCTGGTTGGAGTCGTAGATGAAACGGGCATCATGGCCCTGCTGCGCGCCCGCGCCGACCTGCCCATCGAGGCGGCGGCGCCGTTCTATGAAGCATCGAGCACCACGTCGCAGGCCGCGCTGGTCAAGGCAGGCATGGGCGTCGCGCTGCTGCCGGCGCTGGCCGCGCAACGCGTGATGGAGCCGGGGCTGGCCTACGCGCTGCTGGCCCGGCCCACGGTGGTGCGCACGCTATGCATCATCCGCAACAAGGAATACCCGCTGAGCCCGGCCGCGCAGGCGTTGATCGCATCGATCCACGAGTACCTGCGCACGGCCCAACTGCCCGCAGGCTGCCGCCGCCTGTCCGCCACACGGCGAAAGCACTAGGTGCGCGGGTGTCACCCGCGTGCTGACCGGCGCCGCCCCTGCGATCGGGTGTCAGACACCCGCGCGCAGCTTCTCGTCCAACGCGGCCAATCCCGCCGCGAACACGTTCTGCCCGACCGCCGCAGCCACATCGTTCAACGCTGCCCCCTCGACGCGGAAATCGGCCCACCATTGCACCAGCGTGCCGCCGCCTTCGGTGACCGGATGCAGCGACACGCCCGCGACATAATCGCGCATCGGAAGATCCGTCTCGATGATCGAATACCGCAGCTCGGTATTGGGATCGTCCAGCATCAAAAGCTGCTCCCGCACGAAGCCGGAAGGCTTGAGCGTCAGATGCCGCACCGAGCCCACGGCGTCATGGCGGCCGCCCGCTTCCAGCCGGCTCTCCGCGACGCCGGGATGCCAGCCTGCCAGGCCGTTGAAATCCCGGAACAGCGGCCAGACCTTGTTCAATGGCGCGTGGACGACAGCGGTGATGTGTACGGTATGCGGCATACGGGCTCCGTTATACGCAATGCGTGTCGAATAAGCCGAAAACTGCGGCGATGGGGATCAGAAGGTCAGGTTCTTGAATTCGCGCGTGGCGGCCGTCAGGGCCTGTTCGGTCGGCAGGCGTTCCATCGAGCTGGCGCCATAGAAGCCGTGGCAATGCTTGCACGCGCGCAGCACGTGGGCCGCATCGTCGGGCGTCGCGATCGGGCCGCCGTGGCACAGCACGATGATATCCGGGCGCACCGCCAGCGCGGCCTCGGCAATACGGTCGATGGCGCCCACGCAATCATCCAGCGTCAGCGCCGTTTCCGCGCCAATGGACCCGCCGGTGGTCAGCCCCATGTGCGCCACGATGATGTCAGCCCCCGCGCGGGCCATGGCCACGGCGTCGTCCTCGTTGAAGACGTACGGCGTCGTCAGCATGCCCTTTTGATGCGCCAGACGGATCATGTCGACTTCCAGCGCATAACCCATGCCGGTCTCTTCGAGATTGGCGCGGAAGTTGCCGTCGATGAGGCCGACAGTGGGAAAGTTCTGCACGCCGGCAAAGCCCTGCCGTTTCAGGTCGTCCAGGAACACGTCGAAATCGCAGAACGGATCGGTGCCGTTCACGCCGGCCAGCACCGGCGTCTTCTTGACCACCGGCAGCACTTCGCGGCCCATGTCCACGACGATCTCGTTCGCGTTGCCGTAGGCCAGCAGCCCCGCGAGCGAGCCGCGGCCCGCCATGCGGTAGCGGCCCGAGTTGTAGATCACGATGAGGTCGATGCCGCCCGCTTCCTCGCACTTGGCGGACAGTCCGGTGCCCGCGCCCCCGCCCACGATGGGCGTGCGCGCGCGCACCATGGCGCGAAACTTGTCCAGCAGTTCGTTACGGTCAAAACGCGGCATGGCGGCAGTCCTTCAATGTGCGGCAATTTCAAGAAAGTGGTCGACCGCCGTCCTGGCGAACAGCGGATCGTTGATGTGGCAAGGCACGCGGATCAGGCGGCGGTCCGCCGTCTGCCGCAGGTTGGCCTCCAGCGCGGCAAACAGCGCCGCGTCGGCCTCGGGATCCCAGAACGCCTGGCCCGGCGCATCCAGCGCGGACACGCCGCCCTCGGGAATCAGGAAGCGCACCGGGCCGTCGCAACGGTTCAGCCGGTCGGCGATCCATTCGCCCTGCCGCGTGTTTTCCTCTGCGGTCGTGCGCATCAGCGTGACCTGCGGGTTGTGGGGATAGAAGCGTCGGGCGCGGTAGCGTTCGGGCACGGTGTCCATCGCGCCGAAATTCACCATGTCCAGCGCGCCGCACGACCCGACATAGGGCGCGCCCGTGCGCGCCACCGCGCCAAAGCGGTCATCGGTGCAGGCCAGCACGCCGCCGAACAGCAGGTCGCAGACCTCAGTCGTGGTCAGGTCCAGCACACCGGCAAGCAGGCGGCTGTCCAGCAGCTTTTCCATCGACTGCCCGCCCGTGCCAGTGGCATGGAACACCAGACAATCAAACTGCGACTCAAGGAGCGGCGTGACTTGCTGCACGCAGGCCGTGGTGACGCCGAACATGGTGATGCCCACCGCCGGCCGGCCATCGTCAGCCGCCGCGGCCGACGACTGGCGGAACGCGCCGCCGATCGCGCCGGCCGCATTGGCCAGCACGCGGCGCGAGATGCGGTTCAGGCCCGCCACGTCGGTCACGGAATACATCATCGCGATGTCCGACGGTCCCACATACGGCGCGACATTGCCGGACGCCATCGTGGACACCATCACCTTGGGCGTGCCGATGGGCAACGCGCGCATGGCCGGCGTGATGAGCGCCGTGCCACCCGAGCCGCCCAGGCCCAGCAGCGCGCCGATTTCCGCGTTGCCGGCGGCGTAGCGCTCGAACGCAAGAGCCATGGCCGCAATCGCCGTGCCCCGGTCGCCCGTGAAGACCGCCGCGGCGCCGTCCGGGTGGCTGCGCGCGACCTCTTGCGCCGAGACCTGCGCGGCGCTGGGCGCGCCCGAGGTCGAGACATCCACCGACACCACGTCCAGCCCCTCGCGCCGGAGCAGATCCGCCACGTAGTCGGCCTCGTGGCCCTTGGTGTCGTAGGTCGCGGCGACAAAGACCCGCTGCTTGGTATGCGTCATGACTCCTCCGCGGGCGGCTACACTGCGTGCGCGCCTCGATATGTGAGGCCAAAGGCCCGTAGAATCCAGAAATGAGACGAAAGAATCATACTGAGACACCTGTCTCACGTCAATCCGAATCCCTCGCCCGCAAGGCGTCCTCGGCAGCGGCCGGCACGAAGCTGATCGCCCCCGCCAGCCCGCAGGCAGCCGCCAGCGGCGAACCTCCGCACGGGCCGCGCGCCCGGATGCGCAAGACCCTGCTCGACGCCGCCCAGCAATTGATGGCGCAAGGCGTCACGCCCTCGGTCGCCGAGCTGGCCGAACACGCGCAAGTCTCGCGCGCCACCGCCTACCGCTACTTTCCCAGCCAGAGCGCGCTGATCGCCGCCGTGGTGGACGAAAGCCTGGGCCCCATCCTCGCGTGGAATTCCGATGCGCCCGACGCGGCGGCGCGCGTCGACGAGCTGCTGCGCTTCGCGTATCCGCGACTGGCGGCGCACGAGGCGCCGCTGCGCGCTGCCATTCAGGTGTCGCTGCAACAGCATGCGCAGGCCAGCGCCGGCAAGGCCGGCGCCGAGCCCCAACTGGTGCGCGGCCACCGCGTCGACATCCTCAGGCGCGCCATCGCACCCCTGGCCGCCGACCTGACACCGGCGCAGCAGGACCGCGTCGCGCAGGCGCTGTCGCTGGTGTACGGCACCGAGGTGTTCCTGGTGCTCAAGGACATCTGGAAGCTCGACCTGCCCGAGGTCACCGATGTGGTGCGCTGGACCGCGAACGCCATCATCACGCAGGCGCTGGCCGAAGGCCGAGCCGCAAAAAAATAGCTGCTGAAGACAACGCCAGGCGCACGGAAATCGACATCCGGCGCGCCACTGTCATTCCCACGTCATTCCCCGCCCGCATAGTTGCGCGCTTTGCGGCATGCGCGTTGCATGCCGACATGACGTTGGAGTGTTGTAGATGCAGTTCGAAGTATCCCGCCTGCGGCGAGCCATCATGCCCTTGTCGCTGGCTTGCGTGACCCTGCTGAGCGCCTGCGGTGGCAGCGATGACGATGACGAGGTGGTCACCCCTGAGCCGACGCCGCCCGTCGTGACCGACCCGACGCCGCCCGCAGAGCAACCCAAGCCGGTCGAAACGGGTGCGTGGTCCACGGGCGATCTGCACGTGCACACGTTCCAGTCGGACGACGCGCAGGTCAGCCTGGAAAGCGCGCTGGATCAGGCGTTCGACCGCTACAAGCTGGACTGGGCCGCCATCTCGAACCATCTGCGCCTGTCCGCCCGCGACCATACCGGCGTCAACCTGCCCGGCGGATCGATCCCGTTCTCGCAAGGCATGGCGCAGTACGAAGTGCCCTACATCAAGCAGGCGCAGGCCGCGGGCCGCTACGCCGGCAAGATCATCTTCTCGTCGTTCGAATGGGACATGCCGACGCATGACCACGTGAACATCGGCATCGGCTACAACGATCCGCAGTCGCCCAAGTCGCTGGAGGCCGTGGCCGAGTTCGAGTACCTGTTCACCAACCGTGATCCCAACCTGTTCGACCCGCTGCTGGTCTCGCGCCTGTCCGGCGAAACGCGCGCGTTCACCACGCACGCCGACTCGCTGGCCGCGCTGAAGTGGCTGCGCGACAAGTACCCCGACAGCTACATGCTGCTGAACCACCCGTCGCGCTACGCGGGCAAGTACACGATCGCCCAGCTGCGCGAGATGAACGACCTGGCCCCGAGCGTCTTCTTCGCGATCGAAGGCATGGTCGGCAACCAGATGGAGCCGGACCGTGGCGGCTACGCCACCGCCTACACCAACGCCTTCCTGCCCAACCGCACCTATGGCGGCGCCGATTACCTGGTCGCGCACCTGGGCGGCACGTGGGACGCGCTGCTGGGCGAAGGCCGACGCATCTGGAACGTGGCCGATTCGGACTACCACTTCCGCACGAGCCAGGGTCTGTACAGCAGCGGCTACGCGCCCGGCGAATACTCGAAGACGTACGTCTGGAAGGACGGCGACGACATGGCGGCCGTGGTCACGGGCCTGAAAAGCGGCCGCATGTTCGGTGTCTTCGGCGACCTGATCGACGCGCTGGACTTCCAGGCCAAGGGCGCGGCCGGCGCCGTGCACATGGGCGGCGAACTGCAGGCGGCCAAGGGTGAAACCGTCGAGGTCACGATCCGCTTCCGCAGCCCCGAGCGCAACAACTACGAGTACCCGATCGAAAGCGGCAACCCCACCTACGTCAAGCCCACCGTCAACCACGTGGACCTGATCGTCGGCGACGTGACCGAACGCGCCGCACCCGGCACCCCGGAATACGACGCCGACACCAACCCCACGACGCGCGTACTGGCCCGCTTCACCAAGGCCGACTGGAAGGTGGACGAAGATGGCTACAACGTCATCACGACCACGATCAAAGCCGACAAGAGCCAGTACCTGCGCCTGCGCGGCACCAATCTTGGCGTGGACGTGGCAGGCGAAACCGCAGCGGGCGAACCGCTGCCGGATGCGAAGGTCGATTTTGCCGACAACGCGGCGCGCTTCAACGCCATCAACGCCCGCAACTACAACGACCTGTGGTTCTATTCGAACCCGGTGTTCGTGACGGTCGCGAAGTGATGTGATTGCCCAGCGCCGCGCCGATCTGTTCGGCGCGGCGGCGCGTCGGCGCTACGGCGCAGACAAAAAAATGCCCGGCTACGCGCCGGGCATTCTGCTTATTGCAGCGCGATCACTGCAACGTGCGGGTGAAGACGAACTGGCCATCCTGCCAATCCACCGGGACCACGTCGCGCGGACCGAACCTGCCTTCCAGGATCAGACGCGCCACCGGGTTCTCGATCTGCTGCTGGATCGCACGCTTCAAGGGGCGCGCGCCAAACACCGGATCGAAGCCGGAGCGGGCCAGTTCGGCCAGGGCCGGTTCCGTCACTTCCAGCCGCATCTCCTGCTTTTCCAGGCGCTCGCCCAGACGGCGAAGCTGGATGCGGGCGATGGACTCGATGTGCTGCGCTTCCAGGCCATGGAACACCACCACTTCGTCGATGCGGTTCAGGAATTCAGGCCGCAGCGTCTGCTTCAGTTCATCCCACACCACTTCCTTGACCACGTCGTACGGCTGGCCAGCCAGCGTCTGGATATGGTGCGAACCCAGGTTCGACGTCATGACGATCACCGTGTTGCGGAAATCGACGGTGCGGCCCTGGCCATCGGTCAGGCGGCCGTCGTCCAGCACTTGCAGCAGCACGTTGAACACGTCCGGATGCGCCTTTTCGACTTCATCGAGCAGCACCACGCTGTAGGGCTTGCGCCGCACGGCCTCGGTCAGATAGCCGCCCTCTTCGTAGCCCACGTATCCGGGCGGCGCGCCGATCAGCCGCGCCACCGAATGCTTCTCCATGAACTCGCTCATGTCGATGCGGATCATGTGCTCTTCAGAGTCGAACAGGAACTCAGCCAGCGCGCGCGTCAGCTCGGTCTTGCCCACGCCGGTGGGGCCCAGGAACAGGAACGAGCCATACGGCCGCGCCGGATCCGCCAGCCCCGCACGCGAACGGCGGATGGCGTCGGACACGAGGCGCACGGCCTCGTCCTGACCCACCACGCGCTTGTGCAGGAACTCTTCCATGTGCAGCAGCTTTTCGCGTTCGCCCTGCATCATCTTCGACACCGGAATGCCGGTGGCGCGCGACACGACTTCGGCGATTTCCTCGGCGCCGACACGCGTGCGCAAGAGGCGCGGACGCAATTCGTCGCCTTCGGCGTTTTCGGCGGCCTCGGCAGCGCCCACCTCGGCGGCCTTCAGACGTGCCTCAAGATCCGGCAGCTTGCCGTATTGCAGCTCGGCCAGCTTGTCGAATTGGCCCTTGCGCTGCAGTTCCGCCATTTCGGCGCGGACGCTGTCGATCTCTTCCTTGATGGCTTGCGTGCCTTGCACCGCGGCCTTCTCGGCCTTCCAGATTTCCTCGAAGTCGTTGTACTCGCGCTGCAGCTTTTGCAGCTCGTCCTCGATGACGCCCAGGCGGCGCTTGGAGGCGTCGTCCGTTTCCTTCTTGACGGCCTCGCGCTCGATCTTGAGCTGGATGATGCGGCGGTCCAGCTTGTCCATCACTTCCGGCTTGGAGTCGATTTCCATGCGGATGCGCGCGCCGGCTTCGTCGATCAGGTCGATGGCCTTGTCGGGCAGGAAGCGGTCGGTGATGTAGCGATGCGACAGCTCGGCGGCCGCGACGATGGCCGGGTCGGTGATCTCGACGCCGTGGTGGATTTCGTAGCGCTCCTGCAAGCCGCGCAGGATGGCGATGGTGGATTCCACGTCGGGTTCGTCGACCAGCACCTTCTGGAAGCGCCGCTCAAGCGCCGCGTCCTTCTCGATGTACTTGCGGTATTCGTCCAGCGTGGTGGCGCCGATGCAATGCAGCTCGCCGCGCGCGAGCGCCGGCTTGAGCATGTTGCCCGCATCCATCGCGCCTTCGGCCTTGCCCGCACCCACCATGGTGTGCAGCTCGTCGATGAACACGATGTTGCGGCCGTCGTCCTGGCCCAGCTCTTTCAGCACGGCCTTCAGGCGCTCTTCGAACTCGCCGCGGAACTTGGCGCCCGCCAGCAGCGCCGCCAGGTCCAGCGACAGCACGCGCTTGCCGCGCAGGGTCTCGGGCACTTCGTCGTTGACGATGCGCTGCGCCAGGCCTTCGACGATGGCGGTCTTGCCGACGCCGGGTTCGCCGATCAGCACGGGATTGTTCTTGGTCCGGCGCTGCAGGATCTGGATGGTGCGGCGGATTTCGTCGTCGCGGCCGATGACCGGATCCAGCTTGCCCTGGCGGGCTCGCTCGGTCAGGTCCAGCGTGTACTTGGAAAGGGCCTCGCGGTTGGCTTCGCCTTCGGCGCCCGACACGTTCTCGCCGCCGCGCACGGCGTCGATCGCCGCTTCCAGGGCCTTTTTCTGCAGGCCCGCGTCGCGCAGAATGCGGCCGGCTTCACCCTTGTCGTCGGCCAGCGCGAGCAGGAAGAGTTCGCTGGCGATATAGGTGTCACCGCGGCGGGAGGCTTCCTTGTCGGTACGGGTCAGCACGCCCTGCAGGTCGCGGCCCACCTGCACGTTGTCTTCGCCCTGCACCTGCGGCAAGCCCTTCAGGGCGGACTCCAGGGCCGGGCCCAGTCGGTTGACCGCCACACCGGCACGCGCCAGCAAACTGCCCGCGCCGCTGTCGGAATCCGACAACAGGGCGGACAGCACGTGGACAGGTTCGATGTAGGGGTGGTCGTTGCGGGCGGCCAGACTTTGGGCGTCTGCCAACGCTTGTTGAAACTTGGTCGTCAGTTTGTCGAATCGCATAATGGTCGTATTGGCTTGTGGGGAGCCTGACCGATCCGTGCCGGCTGGCTCGATAACCTGAATATGTGGCCGGGTGAGACAATTTCAACACCCGGCGCCTCTCATGGTCTTCTTCGACGTGCACCAGCAAACAGAGCAATGAGCATATACGTTTTTGTGTACGGCACCCTACGGGCCGGCGAAATCAACGACCTCGCCCGGGCGGCCGCAGCGCGCGGTTTGCCGGCCGCCAGCCACGTCGGCGCGGCCAGCGTGCCCGGCATGCTGGTCGATTTTGGCGACTGGCCCGGGCTCATCCCCGTGCAGGACGGCCGGCGCGTGCGCGGCGACGTTTTCCAGGTGGAACCGGCGTTGATCGCCCTGATGGACGAGATCGAGGAATATCAGCCCGGCAAGCCCTGCTGCTTCGTGCGCCGCACGGTTACCGCCAGTCTGGAAGGCGCCGGCCCGACCAGTCTGCTGCCCTGCGAGTACTATCCGATCGACCCCGCGTTTCGGGCCGCGGCGGTCGATATCACCGGGGAAGACTGGATTGCTCATCGCCTTTCCAGAACAAAGCAGGACGCCCGGTAAGACACCCGTAGTAACAACGGACTACAATAGACGCCTGTCTCGTGCTTCACACCCGTTCCGGCGCCCGCCGTGCAATGGGCACTCTAAAGGTCATCGTATGCAAAAACGGGTCCCCATTGCCCCTGATGCCGCCCACTGTTCCACGTGCATGCTGGGTCACGTCTGCGTTCCCGTGGGCATGGCAGCCGCCGAAGTCGAAAAGCTGGACGAACTGGTCAAAGAGCGCGTCCGCGTGGAAAAAGGCAAGACGCTCTTTTCGCTGGATCATCCGCTCGACGCCGTCTACGGCGTGCGCTTCGGCAGCTTGAAAACGCAACTTGAAGACGCCACCGGCCAGATCCAGATCACCGGCTTCCATCTGCCCGGCGAGATCGTCGGCATGGACGGCATGCTGGATGGCAAGCACGTGTCGGCCGCCGTGGCCCTCGAAGATTCCGAGGTCTGCGTCATCCGCCTGAACGAAGTCGATCGCGTCGCGTCGCACCTGCCGTCGCTGCAACAGCAATTCCGCCGCCTCATGAGCCGCGAGATCACCCGCTCGCACCAGATGCTGGCGTCGCTGGGCTCCATGCGGTCGGAACAGCGCCTGGCCGCATTTCTGTTGAACCTCTCGCAGCGCTATGCGTCGCTGGGCTACTCGTCCACCGAGTTCGTGCTGCGCATGAGCCGCGAAGAAATCGGCAACTATCTGGGCCTGACGCTGGAAACGGTCAGCCGTCTGTTCTCGCGCTTTGCCCGCGACGGCCTCATCAAGATCAACCAGCGCGAAGTCCGCATCCTGGACCTGCCCGCGCTCAAGCAACTGCTGGGACTCGAAAGCTGCTGAGCGGTCGCCGCGCCATGCGCCGCGCGCCTGCCACATCCCTGACCCGCACGGCGCTGGCGGCCTCGCTCGCCCTGGCCACCCTGCTGGCTTGCGGCGCTGCGCATGCGCAGACGCCGCTGCCCGACCCCTACGACTACGACGAAGCCACGCCCGTGCCCAAGCGCGCGGCGCCGCTGCGCTGGCAGGCGGTTGAACTGGGCCGCCCCGGAAACCGGTACAAGATGCCGGTCTACGCCAACCGGGATCTGGCCAAGGACGACCTGCGCGGCATCAAGCAAGTGCTCATCGTCATCCACGGCGTCAAGCGCGACGCCGACAACTACTACGAAACCGCCGCCGCGCTGGTCGCCGCCGACCCGGCGCGCGCCGGCGACACGCTGGTGCTGGCCCCGCGGTTTTCCGGCTCGATCGACTCGGGCTTCGCGGGCATGGCCGCCTGGCGCAAGGCCAGCTGGGAAGACGGCCAGGAAAGCGTCCAGGCCACGGGCCGGCCCGCCCCCGTCACCTCGTTCCAGGTTTTGGACGACCTGCTGCGCAGCCTGGACGACCGCAAGCGCCTGCCGTCGCTCGCCGGCCTGGTGCTTGCCGGCCATTCGGCCGGCGCGCAGTTGGTGCACCGGTATGCGGTGCTGAACAACGTGGACGGGGTGTTGCGACGCGACGGCCTGACCCTGCGGTACGTGGTCGCCAACCCCTCTTCCTACCTGTACCTGACCAACGAAAGGCCACGCGCCGACGGCAAGGGCTACGCGCCCTACGAGCGCGGCATCTGCCCCACCTACAACCAGTACAAGTACGGCACGGACAAGCTGCCCGCCTACGCCGGCGAATCCGACGATTCCCGCCTCTTCGTGCGCTACGCGGCGCGCGATGTGGTCTACCTGCTGGGCGGCGCGGACAACAACCCCGAGCACCGGCTGCTGGACAAAGCCTGCGGCGCCGAAGCCCAGGGCGCCACCCGGCTGGCGCGCGGCACGGGCTACGTCCAGTACGAGCACGTGCTGGCCGCCCGAGGCTCCAAGCCCGTCCCCCTGCGTCACAGCGCCTTCGAAGTCGGCGGCGTGGGCCACGACGGCAAGCGCATGTTCGGCTCGGTCTGCGGCGTGCGAGCGCTGCTGGGCGGCGACGCCCCGGCCAGCAACACCGCCGCGGCCTGCGACATCATCAAGCCGCGCGGCAAGTAACGCGCTTCACCCCTAGGGAAAGTCCGAAGCCATCGCGCTTGACACGCGCTTGTGGCAGACCTAAAACTTAACCTTATGGTTAAGTTAAATGATGATGGTCTCGATGCCATCTTCTCCGCGCTGGCGGATGGCACGCGCCGCCGGGTGCTGGCGGACCTGGAACAGGGCTCGGCCTCGGTCAGCACCCTGGCCCGACCCCACGCCATATCCCTGCCCGCCTTTATGAAACACCTGCGGGTGCTGGAAGAGGCCGGCCTCATCGCGCGCGCCAAGGACGGGCGGGTCGTGCGCTGCACGCTGTCTCCCGAACCCATGCGCGCCGCCGCCGGCTGGCTGGCACGGTACGAAAGGTTCTGGACCGGCCAACTGGATTCGCTGGCGCGATATCTCTATCACGAAGAGGAAATCCACCCATGGAAAACCGAATCTCCCCCCTCGAGCTGCGGCTCCAGCGCCGCTTCGACGCCCCCGTCGAACGCGTCTGGCGAGCCTGGACCGACCCGCAAGCGCTGATGCGCTGGTTCGGCCCGGCAGGCACGCAACGCGTGTTGCTGGCCGAAACCGATGTGCGCGTGGGCGGCGCCTATGAAGTCGGCTTCATCACCGCAGACGGCGGGGAACACTACGCCAGCGGCCGCTACCAGGAAGTCGCGCTGCATCGCCGTCTGGTGTTCACCTGGGCATGGCGCGACACGCCGCAGGAAACCTCACTGATCACGCTGGACTTCACCTCGGCACACGGGGGCACCGAGCTTGCCTTCCTGCAGACACCGTTCGTCGACGAAGCCACCCGCGACGGCCACGAGAATGGCTGGTCCGGCGCCATGGACCGGCTGGCGGACCACCTGGCCGGCAAGGCCTGAACCTGGCGCCCCGGACCTGTCCGCCGGATCCGAACTTGACCCCCGGGTCCAAGCGCCCGGCACGCAAAGGAGACGCACGATGCAAACCGATCATCCCGTCGTATCCCGCCCCCAATGGACCGTTGCCCGCGAGGCGCTGTTGCGGCGCGAAAAGGAACTGACCCACGCCTCGGACGCCCTGGCCCGCGACCGCATGGCGCTGCCGTGGGTGCGAGTGGACAAGCCATACACCTTTGAGGGCGCGCACGGCATGCAAGGCCTGGATGCCCTGTTCCACGGCAGGCGCCAGCTCATCGTCTATCACTTCATGTTCAGTCCGGACTGGGAGGACGGGTGCGTGGGCTGCTCGCTCCTAGCCGATCACCTGGACAGCGCGCTCATGCACCTGCGGCACCACGACGTGACGGTGGTGGCGGTCTCGCGCGCGCCGTATGCCCGGCTGGCCGCCTTCCAGGCCCGCATGGGCTGGCAGTTTGACTGGTACTCGTCAGCGGGCAGCGACTTCAATTTCGACTTCGAAGCGTCCGTGCCGCAGGCGGATGGCGCCGTCGAGGAACGTCCAGGGACCAGCGCGTTCTTCCGTGATCCCGACGGCGAAATCTTTCACACCTACTCGGCCTTCGAACGCGGCGTGGAGCGCCTGGCGGGGGCCTACAACTACCTCGACATCGCGCCGCTGGGCCGCAACGAAAACGGCCCGTATTTCGATGTTCGCGACTGGGTGCGCCACCATGACCGATACGGCGACACCCCGCGCCAAGCCTGCCACGACCACCGCTAGGCCGCAGGCCACGGCCGGCATGGCTGGCCTGTGGCTGGTGTGCCTGGCGGCCATGGGCGCCGGACTGATTGTGGACACGTGGCGCACGCCCGCCGCGCTGTTGGCCAGCGAGTGCGGTGCGCCGGGAACGCTGGCGCAACTGGCATGGCGGCACGTCGTGCTGATGCCGGCCAGCTCGGCCGCGATGGCGCTGGCGGCGCTGCTGCCCTGGTCTCAGCTGTCCGGGACTCGATGGCCCTGGGTTCAATTGCCTTGGTCCCGAATGCCTCGTATCCGATGGCTCTGGCTGCGGCTGCAAGCCGGCGAACCGCCGCTGGCAAGCCGGGTGCTCTGCCTGGTCCTCATGGCGATCGGTATGGTGCTGGGCGCGCGCCTGGGCGTTCAGACAGCGCAGGCGCTGGGCGCTGCGCCGTTTTGGGGAATGGTGCTGGGCATGGCGGCAGGAATGGCCGCAGGCATGGCTGCGACCCTGTTGCCGGTCGCCGCGGTCAGCGCCTGGCGCCGGTAAGCGGGCGAACCGCGGGCGGCGCCGTCTCGATCAACGCAGCGCCGGGGGCCTGGATTTCCAGCGCCGACGTCGCCTGGGCCACGCACGGCAGGATCCAGCCCTCTTCCTTTTCGTCGCGCGACAGGCCGGGCCATTCGATGCCGTACACGATCGATCCGTCCAGCATCAGGCACATGCAGGCGCGGCAGGTGCCATTGCGGCACGAACTGGGCAGCTTGATGCCCGCGGCCTGCGCCGCCAACAGCACGCACGTGCCGGCCGGCGCGTCAAAGCGCAGGCCCAAGGGCTGGACGAGAACCGGGTGCGAGCACATCGTCGTCAGGCTGCCCGCCGCCGCTCAGGCGACGTTGTCCTGCCAGTCCAGCTTCCAGGCGCCGGACAGCACGTTCTGCATCCACAGTACGCAGGTCAGCGTCTTGGCGTCGGTGACCTCGCCTTGGCTGCACGCCGCCAGCAGCTCCTCGGGATGCTTGCTGATGACATCCAGAAATTCGTCCTGGTCGAGCTGGCGCTCGCCTGCCCGCAGGCCGCGCGCAAAGAAGATGTGAATGATTTCAGTGGAATAGGCGATGGCCAGGTGCAGGGCGCCCGCATGGGCCCATTGGCCGGCGGTATAGCCCGTCTCCTCCAGCAGTTCCCGCTTGGCGCACACCAGCGGATCCTCGCCCGGATCCAGCTTGCCCGCAGGAAATTCCGTCATCACGCGGCCGATGGGATATCGGAACTGTCGCTCGAGCAGCACCCGGCCATCGTCGAGCAGCGGAATCACCACCACCGCCCCCGGGTGCACCACGTACTCGCGGATACCGGTATGGCCGTTGGGCAGGCTGACGGTATCGCGGCGGATCTTCAGGAAGCTGCCGTCATACGGGGCCTCGCTTTCGAGGAGCGTTTCGACGAGATGGGTATCGGCGGGTCGGGTCATGAGGACGTCTGGATCGGAAACTGAGAGGGGCGGCGAGCCGTTGCCGGCACGCCTGGCAGCTTACCACCGCCCCGCAGGCGGCCGGTCAGCCGAACTTGCGCGCGGCATCCAGCGCAAGACCCGCGCCGATGCTGCCGAACAGGTCGCCTTCCACGCTGCGCGCCTCGGGCACCAGCCGGGACACGCTTTCGCGCAGGCGCGGCACACGGCTTGAGCCGCCCGTGAAGAACACGGTATCCACGTCCGCCGTCGACACGCCCGCATCGCGCAGCAACTGGCCCACCGTGGTCTCGACCTTGTCGATCAAGCGTCCCACGCTCGCGTCGAACGATGGGCGCGTCACCTCGACACCCAGATCCGGCGCGATGCGCGACAAGTCGATGCGCGCGGCGGGCGCCTCGGACAGCGCGATCTTGGCTTCTTCCACCTGCACCGCCACCCAGTGGCCCGCACGCTCCTTCACCAGGTTCAGCAGCAGATCGATCTTCTGGCGGTCGCCGGCCTCGGCGCGGATATAGGCAAAATGCTCGGCTGCCTTGCGCGTGTAGGCCTGGTTGATGGTGTGCCAGCAGGCCAGGTTGCCGTATTGCGTCGACGGCACGTCCTTGCCGCTGCGCAACTGGCTGCCCAGGCCCAGCAGCGGCATCACGTGCGCCAGGCTCAATTGCTTGTCAAAATCCACCCCGCCGATATGCACGCCGCCGTAGGCCAGGATGTCGTCGCGGCGGTCCGGCTTGGCCGCGCGGTCCGGCCCCAGCCGGATCAGCGAAAAGTCCGACGTCCCCCCGCCGATGTCGATCACCAGCACCAGTTCCTCGCGGCTGATCTGCGACTCATAGTGGAAAGCGGCGGCCATCGGCTCGAACTGGAACTCGATGTCGGTAAACCCGACGTTGCGCGCGATCTCTTCCAGCGTGTCCTGCGCCGTCTTGTCGGACGCGGGATGATCGTCCACGAAAAACACCGGACGGCCCAGCACGGCACGGGTGAAGCCGCGCCCGGCGGCGGTCTCGGCGCGCGCCTTCAATTCAGCGATGAAGCGCGTCAGCAGGACACGGAAAGGGATGGAACGGCCCTGCACTTCCGTCGAGCCGTCGATGAGCGAGCTGCCCAAGAGGCTCTTCATCGAACGCATCAGGCGCCCGTCGTAGCCCGCCAGGTAGTCGGAGATGGCCGCGCGGCCATAGCTGACCTCGGCGTCCTCGTCGTGAAAGAAGATGGCCGACGGCAAGGTGGTCTTGCCGTCCTCCAGCGCGAGGAGCGCATGTTGGTCGGGACGGCTCCAGCCGACGGTGGAATTGGAGGTGCCGAAGTCGACGCCGCAGGCGGTGGAAATCATGGGAATTCAGGCGCTTAGAGCAAAACGGCGCACAAGTGTACCCGCTCTGGCTCCGGCCCTGGATTCCCGTGGGGGCTTATTGCTGCTGGCGGCGCTGTTCCAGTTCGCGCAGACATTGCTCGACGCCGGCCTGCATCTGCGCATTCGACGTGGCTGCGCGGTCCGACACCGTACGGCAGCGCTGGAACTCGGCCTGGCTTTGGGGCGTGTCGCGGATCGGTGCGGGCGGCGGGGCTTCGGGCGTTACGGTCATGCGCAGCGTCGAGGGTGGCGACAGGCTGCCCTGGGCCGAGGGAAACTGCATCTCCTGCGTGGCGCCGGGCGCGACATTCTGGGCCTGGGCAGCGCCCGCCGCGCACAAGGCGGCAAACAGGAAAGCGGATACGTGTTTTTTGTTCATGGCGACCTCGGTTAGATGAGTCAGCGCCCGGGCCGAGGGCCGGGCGCACCGCCTAATCGTATCCCCGGTGGATGGCAGGCGTCGTGCCAAGACGCAACATCATCCCCGCCAGTTGTTTCCTGCGGTTTCCGCGGCGGGTCTCAGGACGCGCGCCGGGTCTTGCGCAGCGGATCCAGCAGCGATGACAAGCCGTTGTGATCCAGTTCGTGCATCAAGGCCAGCAAGCGGCCCAGCTCTCCCGGCGGAAAGCCCTTGCGCGCGAACCACGCCAGATACGGTCCGGGCAGGTCGGCGATCAACCTGCCCTTGTACTTGCCAAACGGCATGTCGCGCGTCACCAGCAGCGCCAGCAGTTCGGGATCCATCACATTCATCGCGACGCACCGCCGGTAAAGAGATCAGCGGCCGCTACAGCGGCGATCTTCACACCGAAGCTGGAAATGGCCGGCAACGTGGCGTTGTGATGCGCCCGGATCTGGCCGCCGTCCGCATGAGGCTTGTCGTGCGTGGTATGCGCGTCGGCCGCCAGCGTGACCGCCAGCCCCAACCCCGCCGCCCGCCGCACGGTCGTGTCCACGCAGAACTCTGTCGCGTACCCACACACCACCAGATGCGTAACGCCCCGCTCCGCCAACACCTGCCCCAATTCCGTTCGCAGAAACGAATCAGGTGTCGTCTTGCGGACACGGAAGTCGTCGGCGGCCGGCGCGAGGCGCGTATCCAGGTCCCACCCCGGCTCACCATGCGCCAGATCGGACCCGGGACTTTCATGCTGGACGTAAACAACCGGCGCACCGGCCGCACGGGCACGTTCGGCCAACGCATTGATGCGGGCCAGCACCTGCGCGGCCTCGAAGGGCGGCGGCGAGGTTTCGAACAACGCGCGTTGCACGTCGATCACGATCAGGGCGGATGTCATGGGAATGGCGTCAGGGGGAGGACTGGATCGCAATGCGCGGCTCGCACCGTACCGGAAAATTCACCGAATTGGCAATGAAGCAGCAGTGGTGCGCGCGTTCGTGCAGCTGTTCCGCCAGCGCGGCGTCGTCGCCCGCGCCGATGGTGACCTGGGGCCGCAACGTGACCGATGCAAACGCGCCGCCGCGTTCCGGATCTTCCTGCATGACGCCTTCGGCCTCGTCCCGATAGGCCTGCACGGTCACTCCTTCCACCGCGCACAGGTGCAGATACCAGAGCTTGTGGCACGCCGATAGCGAGGCCACCAGCATGTCTTCGGGATTCCAGCGCGAGGCATCGCCGCGGAAGGCGGGGTCCGACGATCCCGGCACCTCGGGCTTGCCGGCGGCCTGGATGACGTGGTCGCGGAAATAGGCCGCGTAGCCGGCCGTACCGGCGCCGGTGTTGCCGGTCCATTCGACGGTAACGCTGTAATGATGTTCGCCTTTCATGCTGTAGTCCTGTTGCCTCGTGGTCCTGTTGCCTTGCGCCTCGCGGCCCTGTCGCCTTGTGCCGCTATCGCTGCGCCGGCAGCCTAATGCCGCCTCACGCGCAAGGAAGGCCGAGCTTAGCGCACGCTTGGCCGCGTCGGTTGGATGTTTATGACACGCATCGGCCTTACATCCCGTTTCAGCATGGGCCCGTTACTGTCCGTATCGTGAGGACGCGTCTGGCCATCTGAGATCAGCCAATAAGCCAGTCCGTCACACAGGAGCTCGCCATGATGAAAACCACCCTGACCTGCACCCTGAGTCTTGCGCTGCTCGCCGGCTGCGCCCCGTCAAAGCCCATCACCGCCCGGTCGGTGCCGGTAGACCACCACACCTCCCGCGACTCCCTGGACTGGCCCGGCAGCTACGAAGGCACCCTGCCCTGCGCCGACTGCCCCGGCATCCGCGCCCGCCTGACGCTGATGAAGGATGGCCGCTACGAAAAGCTGACCCAGTACCTGGACCGCCAGCCGCAGCCCGAGATCGTGACGGGCACCTTCAGTTGGGAGTCTGACGGCAGCACGATCCGGCTGGACGCCGCAGGCGATAGCCAGCGTTACTTCGTCGGCGAGAACCAGGTAACGATGCTCTACCGCGACGGCACGCGCCCCACCGGCCCGCTCGCGGCGCATTACGTGCTGCGCCGCGTGCAATAAGCCATCGCGCCGCCGCCGCCTTTGAGGCTATCCTCTGGCATCGACCGCGCCCGGCGGCGCGTTTCATCCAGCAAGGAAGCCATGAAGACCGATCACGAAATGCTGTCTGCCTTCGCCCCGACGGGCGCGCTGCGCGCGTCCATCAACCTGGGCAATCCCATCCTCGCCAACACCGATCCCGCCACCGGCCAGCCTGGTGGCGTGTCGGTGGACCTGGCCACTGAACTCGCGCGCCGGCTCGACGTGAAGCTGGAACTGGTGGTCTTCAAGTCCGCCGGCGAATCCGTCAATGCCGTCGCCGCCGAACAGGCCGACGTAGGCTTTTTCGCGATCGACCCGCTGCGCGGCGAACAGATCGCCTTCACCGCGCCGTATGTCGTTATCGAAGGCGCTTATCTGGTGCGCCAGGACTCGCCCATCGTCAACAAGGACGAGGTCGACCGCGCCGGCCACCGCGTCGTGGTCGGCAAGGGCAGCGCCTATGACCTGTACCTGACGCGCGAACTCAAACAGGCCGAGATCTTTCGCGCCCCGACCTCGCCCGCCGTCGTCGACACCTTCGTGCAGGAAAACATGGAGGTCGCCGCGGGCGTCAAGCAACAGCTCGAAGCCGACGCGCAGCGTCTGGGCGGGCTGCGCCTTCTGGACGGTCACTTCATGCTGATCCGCCAGGCCATGGGCGTGCCCAAGAGCCGCGGCGCCAAGGCCAGCGCCTACCTGGCCGCCTACGTGGAAGCCATGAAGAAATCCGGCTTCGTCGCCGAAGCGCTGGCGCGCCACAAGATCCAGGGCGCCGCCGTGGCGCCGCTGGAACCGGCGGCGCAGGCCCAGGCCTAGGCTGCCTCGCGACAAGCTGCCGCACCGCAGGCCGGGCGCCTTCATGCAGAGGCACCCGGGCCGCAGCGTGCGTTAGTGACTGATCATCCAGGGCCGCGCGCCCGCGAATGACTTTGCGCCATCTCGCGATGTGCGCGTTCTTCCCCGCGACCGCCCGCTGCCGCAGCACCCGCAGTTCATGCCGTGCCCCGCGCGCGTGCTGCGCGGCTCATTGGCGCTGCGCTCGTTCGCCGCGTGCGCCCGGTTCAAGGCCGAGGACAGCGCCGACACCGCTGGGGCACCGCCCACAATGCGGTCCGACAACGCCCCGCACTGCGGGCAGGCCGCCGGATCCCGCCACTGCGCCAACCGCCGCAGCGCTGCAAAAGCGCCGCAATCCGCGCACGCATAGTCGTACATCGGCATCGTCGTCTCCTACAGATCGCGCGACAGCGGCATGTCCACATCGCCCTTGATGTGCTTGACGGGACCGCTCGCGGACGGCTGGATGTCGAAGTCGAAGATCTCGGTGGGCAGCCAGAGCGTGGCGCACGAATTGGGAATGTCCACCACGCCGCTGATGTGCCCCTGCACCGGCGCGCACCCCAGCAGCGAATAAGCCTGCGCGCCCGAATAGCCGAACTTCTTCAGGTATTCGATGGCGTTCAGGCACGCCTGCCGGTAGGCCACATTCACGTCCAGATAATGCTGCTTGCCCGCTTCATCGACGGAAATTCCCTCGAAGATCAGAAAGTCCTTATAGGCCGGCGTGATCGGACTGGGCTTGAAGATGGGGTTGCGGATCGCATACTTGTCCATGCCGCCCTTGATCAGCGATACGCGCATGTGCACCCAGCCGGCCATTTCGATGGCGCCGCAAAACGTGATCTCGCCATCGCCCTGCGAAAAGTGCAGATCCCCCACCGACAGGCCGCCGCCCTTCACATACACCGGAAAGAACACCCGCGCCCCGCGCGACAAATCCTTGATGTCGCAATTGCCGCCATGCTCGCGCGGCGGAACCGTGCGCGCCCCCTCGCCCGCTGCGCGGTCGCGGTCGGCGCCCTGCAAGGCCCCCATGTGCGCGGTCTTGGGTGCTGGCGGATTGGCCAGCGGCGGCACGCGATCTGGATTGGTATCGATCAGGGCCTGCTCGCGCCGGTTCCATTCGTCCAGCAGCTTTCTGTCAGGCAGGCAGCCGATCAGCCCAGGATGGATCAGGCCCGCGAAATTGACGCCAGGGATGTGCCGGGACGACGTGAACATGCCGTGAAAGTCCCAGATCGATTTCTGTGCGTGCGGAAAATGGTCCGTCAGGAAGCCGCCGCCATTGTTGCGGCTGAAAAATCCGTTGAATCCCCACAGACTGTCCGGCTTGGCGCCGATATCCAGCAGATCAACCACCAGCAGATCGCCCGGCTCTGCACCCTCCACCCCCACGGGCCCGGACAGAAAATGCACGGTCGACAAATCCACGTCCCGCACGTCATCGGCGCTGTCGTCATTCTTGATCGCGCCGCCCGTCCAATCGTAGGTTTCCAAAATGAAATCGTCCCCCGGCTTCACCCACACCGCCATCGGAATATCCGGATGCCAGCGGTTGTGGATCTGCTTGTTTTCGTAGGGGGATTGTTCCAGATCGACACTGATAAGCGTGTTGGTCATTCTCTTTCATCTCCGTCGTCAAGCGTTGATAAAACAGAAGGGGTGACCGCTGGCTGACTGAAAGGAAGCAGCAACTCAGGTTTTATAAGCCATGGATCTGGAAGGGACGGTAGGACAGTTTTAGACAACGGTAAACTGGCTTTTTGCCCAGTGTCCTATGGCCTACTTCGTCCGTAATCCCAGCGCCCAGGCGGCCTCTGGACCAGTAGCCATTGCCACAGAGAGCGACTTGCGGATACTCTCTGTGCTTGCGTCACACGCGGGCCAGCCATTTACAAGTTCCACAAATTGGGGACTTGAACAACGCCCGCAATCGAGCATAAAAAAGCCCGCTTGCGGCGGGCTGGATAATGTGTCAGCTGTTGGACTTTATTGATGTCGGTTTCGTTACATCCGGGCTATCAAAATGACCAATTACAGTCTTCAGGATGTCTTATCCCATGCCTACGAATTGGCGTTCGCACCTATCCAGGTGAACGTGGCGCTAATCGGTTGCGCCATCGTCGTACTACTGGTGCTGCGACGGGCGAAGGCGCGCTGGTTCCACAATGATGAGTTGGACAAACTGGTGCCCAGGTATGGGCGGAAGGTAGCGCGCCAGATAATCCGGTCACGCAGACAACAGAGCGTGGCACCATCGGTCCCGTTCTACCACAATGAACCGTGGGAT
The DNA here is from genome assembly GCF_059759315.1 of Achromobacter sp. GQ309. NCBI lineage: Bacteria > Pseudomonadati > Pseudomonadota > Betaproteobacteria > Burkholderiales > Alcaligenaceae > Achromobacter > Achromobacter sp. GQ309. The sequence goes on along the minus strand of NZ_JCAXDP010000001.1, from coordinate 519,810 downwards.
TAATCGCCCGCATGAAGAGCCGCCCGAAGGCGGTTAGACATGCGCTATTTGGTGGAGGCGGCGAACCCTGGGGAATGGTTGGCCAGCGCGGGCCTGCGGCCCTTGTATGCCCGCAAGAATGGAAACTCTACAAGCAAAGATACGGCGTAGGCTAGTACGACCGACACGCCAATCATCAGCGTGCACACGCCGAAAGCTCCGAAATGCGAGTCAATGGCCGCCCAGAATCCCGTTCCGCGATAACGTTTGACGACCTGGAACACGAGCAGGTGAACCAGATAGAGCGGGTACGACAACCTGGCAATGAAGACCACCAGCTTCGACCGGCAGGGCCACCAATACACCGCCAGCAGCGCTAACGCTCCCGCAGCCCCAAAGAGTGTAGGTAGCCAGACCGTTGCATCGGTAATCGTGTACGGCGCGGCCAGAAAAGCGGGGTTGGCGAGCATGAAGGCGCCAAATAGGCACCATAGCGCGGCGGACGTCGCCAGTAGCACGGCTGACCACCTCCGTACGTTCCAGCCTTGCAAGACGATGCCTGCGGCCACGACGCCGGCTGCCAACTCGTCAAATCTCATGTGAAACTGGATGAACGTGCCGAAGTACCTACCGTCATTCGGAGCGTAGTCAAACGTCACCCAAAGCCTTGCCGCCATCCCCGCCAGCGCGACCAAGAACACGATGAGTGTCACGTTTTTCAGGTTGTTTTTGGTGACCTTGAATGCAAGTACGAGCGCAAGTGGGGCGATCAGGTAGAACATTTCTTCGATCACCAATGACCACGACCCATCCACGATGAATTGGGGGTCAACCCGGATAAGATTTGGGAAAAAATACGGCCCCGTGGTTTGGAGAAACAGGCCCCCGTACAGCATGTTTCTAATAGCGGACCAGTCCAAGGCGGGCGCACCAGCCTTGAAAAAGTAGTACATCAAGATCATGAAATAGTAGATCGGGAGTATCCGCAACGCCCGCCTACTGTAAAACTCCCACATTGAGAGCTTTCCGGCCCCGATCTTCTCTAGAAGCATGCCGCCAATCAGGAAGCCGCTCAGGACGAAGAACAGATCCACGCCGACCCAGCCAATCCTAATGGCATTCGCGTGAAATAGGACCACTAGCGACACTGCGATTGCTCGCAGCACATCGATGCCGGGATACCGGCCCGGGGTGGTCATGTACTCCCAATGATCGCGAACGTAACGCACACCTGCCCCAAAGCACCGAATGATCGGGAATCATAACGCGGACGGTTCACGCCTTCCCCACCGCCTCTTCGACGGCCGGCAAACCCAGCGGGGGTCTGGCTATTCCGGGGGCATCCTCGTCCCATTCCGACGGTGCGTCACGCCTGCAGAAGAATTCCCAGCCGGCTATTCCACGTGTCGCCGTAAGCCTTGCCAGCGACCGGAATACGGATCAATGGCCGTTTCAGGTCATTGGTGGAAAAGTCGAAGTGAACGTTCAGGAACGACAGGTTTCCATTACCTGACTTCTCGGTCCATTTGAGCTGCCACTTGCGGATATAGGAAAAGTCCAGGACTTCGCCCGGGTCCTTTGCGCCATCGACCATGCACAGTTTCTGGCTCTGCGGGTCGAACGCAATGACCACCTTCTTAGCTTTGTCGCTCAGAATCAACTCGCTGTCGACGCTGTCTTCCGGAAACGCCGTACCCGACCGCTGATTGTGCTCGCGAAACTTCGCCAACAAAGCCTTGTGCCGCTTCTGCTGACGATGCACGGCCCAGGCGATCAACGCGACGATCGTCAGCACGATGGAGATGATATTGAACATGGAGCTGGCCCCCTGATGGCCGATAAACGCTGTACCGGCGTTAACGGCCGCAAAGGCGAAGAACTTTAGCCAGCAGTTATGATGCAAGCCATTCATCGCGCACCACGAAGGTTCATCCGCATGGCCGTCTCGCCCCGCCCGTCCCTCGCCATTCTTCTCATCATCGCCGCGTGCGCCAGCACGTCCGCATTTGCCGACGACGGCTGTGTCGCGCGCGTCGATGCAGAACTGGCCCGCATCAAACAGGCTCAGGACGTCCAACGCACGCGCGAGGCTGCCAATAATCTGGAACTGAATCGGGAGCTATGCCAAGGCCGGCTGGACCTGCTGGACGCGCGTTTTGCCTTGAACGACGACTTCGAAGCGTGCCGCCGCAACGGCGTGCAGTTTTCGGATCAGGTGACGCGCAACCTTACGGGCGCGTCTGATGATCTGAGCGGTATGAAGGCCTCGTGGATCCGGACCTGCGGCCTGCACATGAAAGACTGATAACGGTAAGACATTGCGATTGTGGCCGCTCGAGCGGCCACGTTCGCGGTCAATCGACTACCTGGCTCTTACGCCGCCTGCTTGGCGGCATCGCGCGGAAAGAAAATCGCGCGGCTGGGATCAAAGCCATACAGGGATTCGTACTCCGGCGCGTCGGCCGCCAACGCAAGCACCGATTCCAGAATGAAGTCCGCCTTAGCGTCAGACAGCAGCGCGCTGAAGTTCAACCGCACAAAGCCGGGCTTCTCGATCTCGCGGCCGTCCATGATGGCCTGCCGCATCTGCAGCGACTGCGCGTCGTCGATATCCAGCAGACGATGCACGTAGGGTCCCGCGCAAGCGCATCCGCCGCGCGCCTGAATGCCGAAGCGATCGCTCAACATGCGCGTCACCAGTTGCTGATGCACAAACCCGCCCTTGCCGTTGCGCACCCGGAAAGAGAAGATCGGCAAACGGTTCGCCGTCAACGACCCCAGCAGCTCCAGACGCTCCGCGCCCTTCCAGGCGGCAAGCGCGCGCTGCACGAAGTGCGCATGGCGCTCCTGCATGAATTCCGCGCCCAGCGCTTCCTTCACCAGCACTACCAGTGCAGCGCGGATGTCCCCCACCACATTCGGCGTACCCGCTTCTTCCCGAGATTCCAGACTGCCGCTGTAATCATGTCCCACAGGCGAAACAAACTTCACCGTGCCGCCTCCCGGCCAGGTCGGCGTCGTGTCGAGCACCGCGTCGCGGCGCACGATCAATACGCCCGAGGCCCCAGGCCCGCCGATGAACTTATGGGGTGAAAACACGATAGCGTCGATCTGCGCATCCGGCGCCGGCGACAGCCGGATGGGCAGGTACGGCGCGCCGCCCGCGTAGTCCCACAACATCTTCGCGCCGGCAGCCTTCACGCGCCGCGTAATACCCGCGACGTCCGCCACGATGCCCGTCACGTTCGACGCGGCCGATAGCGCGCAGACCACCAGCGCATCTTTCGGCGCATCCAGCGCCCGCGCCAACTGCGCCAGATCCGGGCCCCCTTCGGGGCTTTCTGCCAGTTCAACGATCTCGGCGCCGCATTCGCGCCACGGCAGGATATTCGAATGATGCTCGTACGGTCCGATGATGACCCGAACCTTCCGGCCGGCAGCCACCGCCGCGTTCACGCCGAACAGATTCACCAGCCGGTTGATACCCGCCGTTGCGCCCGACCCCGAGAAAATCACCGCATGCTCATCGTCGGCGCCGCAGCACCGCGCGACGGCGGCGCGGGCCTCGCGCCGCAGCCGGGTGATGAAGCCGCCGCAGAACGAAGCCTCGGTGTGCGAATTGGCGTAATACGGCAGCACCTGTTCAAGCACAAAGCGTTCGACCTGCATCAGCGCCCTGCCCGATGCGACGTAATCCGCATAAACCAAAGGCTTGGACCCGAAGGGCCCGTCAATGCAGGCATCCTTGCCGATAAGCCCGTCGGCAAGCGCCGCCGCGATATCGGAAGACTTCAGGCTGTCTTGAAACTGCTGCAACGGCGAAGCCGAGACGCGGACGGGCGCCTCGGCAAAAGGCATATTCATGGCGGGAGGGATCCGAAAAGTACGCAAATATCATACGATGGATGCCTTGATGAAACATCACCGTTTTTTTGCCATAAGTTCATGAAAACGGGTCACATGATCGAATCGATGGAAAAAATAGACAAACTTGATCTGAGCATCATCTCCTGCCTGCAAAAAGACGGCGCCTTGTCGCAACGCGAGCTTGCCGACAGGGTCGGTTTGTCGCAGAACGCCTGCTGGCGACGGCTTCAACGATTGAATGCCTGCGGCATCATCCGCGGCACGCGGGCCGAAGTCAGCCTGGTTGCGCTGGGCCTGGACCTCACCGTCTTCGTCATGATCCGCACCAGCCACCACGCGAAGGCCTGGGCTGATGGCTTCCGAAAGCATGTCGAGCGTCTGCCGGAGGTGACGGAGTTCTATCGCATCGGCGGCGATTGGGACTATCTGATCAAAGTCGTGTGCCGCGGCATGGTGGGGTACGACCGGTTCTATCAGAAGCTGATCACGGACTTCGAGTTGTCGACGGTGACGGGATTCTTCAGCATGGAAGCAATCATCGAGAACCGGCCGCCGGATCTGCGGATGCTGGAAGATTGAAGGGGTACGCGGTAGAAGCGATAGCGCTTTCGGTGGCTGCCCGCCGACAAGGCGGCGCGGTGTAAAGGTTGCCAGTCACTCGTTGAAGCACGGCGCGGTGTATCGGTTGCCAACCACGCATTGATATTCGCCTCGTGCTTCGGGCGCCGGCAGCCCGCTGGTGGCAGTCACGTAGGCCAGTCATCGGCCCGCATTTGAAATACACTGCGCACAATGCGCCCAGGAACTTTCCCGCCGCGCGTTGTTCGAATTCACCTCATTCCCACATCGTGGAGACCCGTCCGGCCATGACCCTCTAAGCCCTCCCCCAGATCACCGCTTGCGCTGCGCGCAACGCGTCTTATCGAATCCGGAGAGCTTCTTATGGCCCAGTCTTCCCGCGCGCCCGCACCGGCGCATCCCCAGCCGCAATCCTCGGCGCCCTTCCTCAGCCTGCGTCACGTCAGCCATGCACTGCCCAATGGACGCATTCTGCTCAATGACGTCAGCCACGACTTTGACGGCAGCACCCGCTATGGCCTTATCGGCCGCAACGGTGCGGGCAAGTCCATGTTGCTGCAGTTGGCGCACGGCGCCATGGGCATGCAAACCGGCCGCATTATCCGCCGCGGCCGCATCGCGTACGTACCTCAGGAACAACCGCGAACCGCCGCCACCACATTGGCGGACGTCGCCGGCATTGCGCCGATCCTGCAGGCCTTGTCCCACATCGAAGCCGGCAGTACTCGCCAGTCAGACTTCGATCTGGCCGAAGGCCATTGGCGCATCCGTGATGAATGGACCCGCATGCTGGCCGACGCCGGCTTGCCCGCGTGGCAGCCCGAGCACCCCGCCTCGATTGCCAGCGGCGGCGAGCTCACGCGCGTCGCACTCGCAGGCGCCCTGATGCAGAACCCCGACGCCCTGCTGCTGGACGAACCCAGCAACCATCTGGACGCAGGCGCACGCTGCTGGCTCATGGACCAGATCGCCGCCTGGCGCGGCGGCTTGATCGCCGTCAGTCATGACAGGACGCTGCTGGACGCCATGTCCTGCATTGTCGAACTGGATCGAGGCACACTCACCACATATGCCGGTAACTACGCCGCTTACCGCGCCCACCGGGACTGCGTAGCCGCCGCGCTCGAAGCGTCCCTGGCTCACGCACGCAACGAACGCACTGCGAGCCTGCGCGCGCTGCGCCAACAGCACGATGCCCAACAACAACGCAACGCCCGCGACGCCCGCAAGGCCCGGGATGCAAACCAGGCGCCGATCCTGCTGGGCATGAAGAAGGCCAACGCCCAAGCTCATGCCGGCCGTGAGAATATCCGGCGGCAAGAGACCGTTGCCGCGTTGGACGATGCGGTAAGGCAGGCCGCTGCGCAAATCGATCAATCGGCAGGCATCGCACTGGCCTTGCCCGAAACCGCCGTGCCACAAGGTCGCCGCGTGCTGCATCTGGAGCATGCGAAAACGCCCTATCCAGTGGAAGCATGTGCGTTAACGGTGACGCTGTCTGGCCCGTTCCGGTTGGCCATTCGCGGGCCGAACGGATGCGGCAAGAGTACGTTGCTGTCCATGCTGGCTGGGGAATTGGCGCCGCACGCAGGCGTATGCGACGTCCGCGTGCCGACCGCCATGCTGGATCAGCGGGCGTCCCTCATTCCGGAAGACAAAAGCTTGCTGGAAACGCTGCAGGTGCTGGGCGCCACGTTATCGGAAGGTGAACTTCGCAGTCGATTGGCATTGCTGGGCCTTGGGTCTGCGCTGGTCAATGCGCCCGCCGGGACATTGAGCGGCGGGGAGCGCCTCAAGGCTGCGCTGGCGTGCGCGTTGTGGCGGAAGACGCCTGCGCAGTTGCTACTGTTGGATGAACCCACAAATCATTTGGACATTGAGGCGGCGGAGGCGCTGGTAAGCGCGCTCCGGGAGTATCCCGGTGCGATGGTGGTGGTCTCGCATGATGAAGCGCTCTTGGAGGGAATAGCGCTCACACATGAACTGGTGTGGCGGCCGGCGGGATGGCAGTTTCATGAGTCGCCGGGCATGCCGACGTGACACAAGTCATCGCAACGGCCGGATCGCTTCGGCGTTGGAGGTTGAAACGATGAGGGTGGTTATGGGCAGCGAAGATTCTTGGTTTACTCCGCGGAAGCGGAATCGGGAAACAGGAATATCTCGGAATACACCGGCTCGCTCCAGGCATGGAGCCTTGCGCCAAGCTCCTTGTGCGCATCTACGTAGTCTTCAAGCAGGCCAGGATACGTAAGGAAAGTCTGATCGGAATTCCCATAGACTTGAGAGAAACTGCGCGACATCAGCGCCCGTCCATCAGTGTCCTTCAATGCATACTCGATGATGGTCATTGGCTTGTACGAATCCGTCGCGGACGCCGCGCCATATGCGGTGCCCAGGCGCAGCAAGAGCTGCATGTATCCGGCGGTCGGCACGAGGTCCTCAGAAACGCTCGACACCAGGTCCTCACTACCTGAGGGCCGCAGCACTTTCGTGACTTTTACCGCACGCCCATCTTTGACGAGCAAGTCACCGATCTGGCGCGCGAACGCCTGGTTGAAGCTCTCGTTGGGGAATTTCTTGGAGACCAGTTCGGAAAATTCCTTAGAACGCCGCTCGGTGCGCGCCTTCATGTCCAACTTATGCGCGGCGTCCGCCGTGACCCCCATCAATAGTCCCACCGGCCCCAAGATTCCCAGCACGCCAAGCGACTGCGAACCGCCAAGGTCCATGATCACGTACTCATCTGGGTGATAAAAGATTTCGACCGGCAGTCCTGACTGAATGGCGGCTCGATTGGCCAGCTTATCCAATTGGTATTTCGGCGTAGGCTGGTGGATGGCACATCCGCTCAGAAAGATCACAGCGATCGAAAGCAGCTTTTTCATATGGACACTTGTGAATGAAGGCAATGCAAATTGCGTGCCTTGGATTGAAGATTCACGAGCAGCCCAGCCAGATTCGCCTTCCGTCTCAAGCTGCGCGCAGCAGCGGCGATATGTCAGCCGATTCGACAAAAGAGAAGGTTGATGCGGCTCCGTCTGAAAATGAGCGCTCGCGCCGCATTTGTAGACCGTGCCTCGGATTGGCAGAATCAGAGCATTATGAAAATACGCGGGCGGTTCGGGCGCCAACCATCACAGTCCCGACCATCTGGCTATTTTGTGTCATGCAAGGCTTTTGAACTGCGTTGAAGATAGTTCAGCATCCGTGCATAGATTCGAACGCGTCCGGCCGCAGTTTCCTCATTATCATTGCGGGCCAATTTGGTAGGTGAAAACACGCACGGTTTGGCCCAGGACCCGAGATACCATCCCGCTTGGAGGGCGTCATACGCACGCCGCTGTGGCGTCGATCGCGGCTTGATCCAATGCGTGGTCACGCGACCCAATCATCACCACATTGCGGTGGCCCTTACCTCGGCGTCCAATAGCACGCGGACCCAGACCATGCCTTTCACTGCCTTAACTCTGGCATCTTCCGGATATGGGAGGTGGGGCTGTGTGGTGTGACCGGCGCCCGAGGTGTGGAAGTGGGCCACATATCCGGCGTTGCGTGATCGCGGCTTTGATGCGACGAATCAGATCGTCGTACTCTTCCGGCGGGAGATGGTCAGCCTGCGCAATTCGCAGCGCGGGATAGGTTCTATCCTCAATATCGGGAGTTCCCGGTGAGCCGACCAAAATGTATAGAAGCTACTCAGCAATGTGCTTTTTTTTAAAGCTGGCACCAAGACGCTTAGGAGCGGGTCCTGACCATTCCAACTCTCGCCTGGGCAAGGAGTGGGATTCGATAGCTATTGGATCGCGGCCACCGCGCCCCTCATGGCTATTGGATACCATATCCGCACGATCATGAGCCCTGTAACTTAATCCTCGCAAAGCACCTCAAAATCAGCTAGCTGGGACTGAAGTCCGGCCTCATGCTCGAACCAGCAATCAAAACCCTCACAATCAATTTTCTTCAGATAAATATAGTACCCACCAGTGTCACCATCCCGGTCACCACCAACGAAAATCTCCCAGCCGCACAAGCGACCTCCGATTGGAAAGCTGCGGTAAACCCGTTTTCCATCCTCGTCGGAGGCAGACTCACCGCTGCGCGTGGATAACAACTTTGCATTGCCTCACTTACAAGGATCCAGACAGTCTTATTTCCGGCCGCCTACCGAAAGTCAGATGGAACACCAGCCAATTGCTCACCAACAAGCCAGCCCTCAGGCTTAGATCCGGGGTCTTCCCATTCTGCCCCAGCCGCAATCCAACGAGCTCTATATTTGCTGGCACCGTGCTTGGTCGAATCTTGATAACCATGCTCAACGCCACAGCACGGACAAAAATCGTAAAGCGGCGTTAGTCCATCTTCACCCCATGGGGGAACTTCTGAGCGAAAGCCGCAAACTCGACAATTTAGTCGATCGTCACTGAGCATAAAAATATTCCAGATTCGTCGAAAATCCGTGCTGAGAAGGCTCAGGCTTAAACATAGTCCGAGCCGCTCCATCAGCAGATCTAATTCCGATGACATTAATCTCGGCATTGTAAATCACTACATCCCCGTTCGACCGGGTCTTCGCAAGACTTCCAGGAGGGGGATCATTTAGAAATTTCTTCGCACCTTCCACGTATTTTTTGGAATTCTAAAATTCGGGAAACTCACATTTATGTTTCTCCCAATGGTTATACGCATTTTCTACCGGATTCTTGGACTTAGTTGCAGACCAGAAGTCGCCTTTTTGGCTTCCCACCTTCGCAACGTCAAGCGCCTTGTCGCCCTCCGCAAACACATGTATCGCCTGGCCGCCTTTCTTGATCATCCCGCCGGCCAGCGGCACAAGACCGATCGCCGCGAAATATCGATTTGCCTCATCGCCGGTGGCCGTACTTCCCGTCACCAGCTCGTATAGCGCACTGACATTCGACACGCCTGGAGCCAGATCCAACACTGCTTGCGCAAGCTCGTCTGCCTTCTCTTTAGTCAGATCAGGATAGTGGGTCAACGTAAGAACTTCGTCATACGACGCCGTCATCCGATCGGCTTCAGCCCACCCTGCCTGCAAGCAGCCATTGTCGTTGCCGCACTCTGCCTCCAGGCGCCCCACGAGCTCGGCTTTCATCCGGGCAACCTTGTCGCGGTTCCGGTACTGGCTGTTGTTCTCCACCTCGATGCGTGCCGCAAGCTCTGCGGGCACCGCCGCATTGGGATCAATCGACGCCGCTATGCCCGCGACGATGCTGGAAATCAAATTGGTGCGCGCCTGAGCCTCTTCGGGAGTCAGATCTTTGCCTTGGACTCCGTCCATGCTCTCCAGCAGGTTGTTCAGCACAACGCCTGAAAGCGCGCCAGCCCCGCCCGCACCGCACGATGCGCCTTGTGCGGCACCGCCGGCGCAGCCCAATACCGCATGCAGCGGGGCGTGCCCGACTGAACCCTCCCCGCCTAGCGCGCCGCTCAACTCCTTGATTTGGGCTGAGCCAAGGGCTTGCAGATAATTGACGGCCGCAGCCTGAACAAATTGGCTTGTGCCGCCTGTCACGTTTCCGCTGGCCGCGCCCAGAACGATCATCCCCCACAGACTATGGGTTCCCCGCGCGCCCCACTTGCTTTCCAGATCTGCATATTCCTGGGCTGCTTTAGCGCGCTCCGAATACGAAAGGGATGGGTTTTCCGAGCGCTCCTTGGCTGCTTTTATTTCCTTCGCCCGGTTCGTCAAAAACTGCCCCGCCTGACGCTGGGCTTCCGACGCGATTTCAAACCCCGCCTCGATCTTCTCCATGTCGAAGATCAGCTTGAGCGCATTCAACGAGTCTGACGTATCCCGATTCAACGACGCAATCGTCTCCGCCGCCGTCTTGCCATCCAGCGCGACCTGTCCCGCCTCATCACGAATGACGATCGTGCCGCCGCTGATGCCAGTTTGCGTTGTAGAACTGCTGTCGCCGCTGGCTGCGACCACAATCGGGGTGCCCATTCCAAAGCCGCTACTGCTCGTGGGAATAGACGTTCCGGCCTCTTTACTCGCGCCGCCGGCGACCTCGCCGCCCTTGGTTGTGCCCAGGCCTGACTGGCTGGCTTTGCCGCCGCCGAACACGAACCCGGCTCCGATCGACACCTGGCTGCCGCTGTAGCGCGCCGTGTTCTTGAGATCTTCGGTGACCAGCGTCCCCGTGGTCAGTTTGTTCAGGCCGTCGGCGACCGCCTTGTCGCTGCTGGCGATGACGCTGCCGATGAGTGTGGTGTTGTCTTTGACGTCGATCAGGAAGCCGCCGTCGCCCGCCCACAAGCCCGTCTGCTCCGTCACCGTCTTGAAGTTGCTGTTGATCTTGCCCGTGCTGGCGTTGGCCGAGACGCTGCTCGAGCCTGCGCAGTATGGTGAGATGCACAGCACAGCGTCAGGCCGAAGCCCGCGCTCTTGTTCTTCGAGTCGTACTTGCTGCTGTCCTGCAAGCTCTCGGCCAAGAGATTGCCGCCCACCGACGCGATGATCTGGTCGGCCTTGGCTGCCGTCCCCTTGAGTGTGATGTCGCCACCGGACTGGATCGCCAGGACATTGCCCGCGGTGACGTTGGTGTTGGTCCAGCTTGCGGCCGATCACGCCAAAATCAGATCCATGATTGAATTTTTATCCAATTGCTTTTGGGTAACACCAGTCAAGGCCTTAGTAACATAAATACCTTTTGCTCGAACAGTATCCGACGCAATTTTCATTGTCTACGCGCGCAGAGCCAGATGTGACACGGCCTCCGCATCCACCGCCCCAGGCGATCCACTGTCATCCCACAACCGGCCAGACGCTGGTTTTGGCGATTTATGCCGTTCATGCCAGGACTATTTATCTACGTTTTCACCAAGTGCAAACCACATGCAAAAATAAAATCCGGTAATGGCAATTCAATAGAGCTTTCAACACCTGACGACAGCGCATCCTGCAACCTAACTACCCCTCTCTCGAAATCAAGAACAACGTCAAAACAATTAAATTCAAACTCCCTGAGCAAAATGTCATCCGAGCCGGCCCTTTCGTCAAGCGCCCCATTCAAAACAGAGCGCACACTAGCGTTCAATTCCTGAGCAATGAATCGCTCCATTAGAGACCCACCGTTAGCCATTATTATCTTCCTAATCAGAATGGAAACGCCGTCTGAATCACCCCACCACGAACATTAACCTTAATTGTGGAGGTTGGGACACCTGTGGAATTAGTCCCTATGACCTTTCCTGCATTGTACTCGATAACATAACCTCCGGGACCATTGGGAGAGACTTTCCCATATCTCAGCGCGCTGTCTACATAGCTAGAAACATCCTTGAGAGATGTCCCCTGAGAAAACTTACTAACATTCGAGAAGCGTGATTCTGGTCCATGGCGGTAGAACACGTGTTCAATACCAGTCATCAAGCCGCCTTTGTTGTACGTGCTCGCACTCCAAGATGCTTCTATTTGCCTTGGTCCTGGCAAAGCTTTGATTGCATCATCTGGGATTCCCGCGGTTCCAGCCCCTTTTGCTCCCTTAATCATGCCAGCAACGGCGCTGCCCACCAGCATAGCCCTTTCGGCCACCTCCGGACTCACGCCATATCGCTTTTGAAGATCAACGGCAATTTCAGTGTGAATAACTATGCTAGCTGCTTCGGCGTTTTGCATGAAATAAACACCCAAATCACCCTTGAGAGCATCTGGAAGATCCATGCCGAGCAACTTGTCTAACTGCTTTCGGTACTCGGTAGACTGCTCAACAAACTCGCCAAAACGTTCCCTGCAGGCGGTCGGATCGGCGGCACATACAGCTATCATGACTTCCCGAGTCTCCATGCTGAGCTCGCGAAACTTTTGCTGTACCTGATCACAATTGCCGATCGCTTCGCAGGCAGAAGCTTCTGCTTCAAAGAGCTTCAGTTCGGACAGAGTGAGCGCGTTATTCGTTAACTCAGTCACCGCAGCAATAGTGCTCGTGGAGGGGTCCACAGACATTGCTTCGGACATACCGGCCACAACACTGGCAATCAAGTTTCCCCGTGCTTCTCGTTCCTCCGACGACAGCTCATCTCCCGTAGCCATGCTTATCAGTTTGGCCAGCACTGAACTTGCCGCAGCTCCCATGGCACCAGCGGCACAATTCCCGCTGCTTGCCGAGGCTCCCGCGCACGCCACAACTCCTTGCAGAAGGGCGCGCGCCGCATCCGAATCAGCCCCAGAGCCCATGGAATCGGCGACCTTCTTCACCTGCGACACGCCCAAACTCTGGAGATAATTCACAGCTGCCGCTTGCACGAAGCCAGCACCGCTACCTGTCACATTACCGCTTGCCGCCGCCGAGACCGCGCCCACAATGCGGCGATAGGTACCAGACGGCCCCCACTCTCCATTAAGCTTCTCCGCCGCCACAGCAGCTTGATCCCGTTCAGCCTGCGACAGCGTCTGGTCCTTGGCCTTCGCCTTTAGCGCGTCAATTTCCTTCGCCCGATTCGTCAAAAACTGCCCCATCTGCCGCTGGGATTCCGACGCAATCTCAAACCCCGCTTCGATCTTCTCCTTGTCAAAGATCGGCTTAAGCGCGTTCAACGTGTCCGACGTATCCCGGCTCAACGCCGCAATCGTCTCGGCGGCCGTCTTGCCAGTCAGCGCCAACTGCCCCGCCTCGTCGCGAATAACGATCGTTCCGCCGCTGATGCCGCTTTGCGTTGTAGAACTGCTGTTGCCACTCGCGGCGACCACGATCGGTGTGCCCATTCCAAAGCCGCTACTGCTCGTGGGAATAGACGTTCCCGCATCTTTACTCGCGCCGCCGGCGACCTCGCCGCCCTTGGTTGTGCCCAGGCCTGACTGGCTGGTTTTGCCGCCGCCAAACCCGAACCCGCCTCCGATCGACACTTGGCTGCCGCTGTAGTGCGCCGTGTTCTTGAGATCTTCGGTGACCAGCGTCCCCGTGGTCAGTTTGTTCAGTCCGTCGGCGACCGCCTTGTCGCTGCTGGCGATGACGCTGCCAATGAGTGTGGTGTTGTCTTTGACGTCGATCAGGAAGCCGCCGTCGTTCGCCCACAAGCCCGTCTGCTCCGTCACGGTCTTGAAGTTGCTGTTCATCTTGCCCGTGCCGGCGTTCGCCGAGACGCTGCTCGGGCCCGCGCAGTACGGAGGGATGCACAGCGTCAGGCCGAAGCCCGCGCTTTTGTCCTTGGAGTCGTATTTGCTGCTGTCCTGCAAACTCTCCAGCAAGAGGTTGCCGCCGACCGACGCGATGATCTGATCGGCCTTCGCTGCCGCCCCCTTGAGGGTGGTGTCGCCGCCGGACTGGATCGCCAGGACGTTGCCTGCGGTGACGTTGGTGTTGGTCCAGCTTTCGTCCTTGCCGTTGGCGTTGCCTCGACCCACGGACGCACCCAGTTCGAGCGTCCATCCGTTTTGCTCGCCGCCGGTGGAGTAGCCGATGCCGATGCTGGCGCTGCTGCTCTTGCTCGTGGTCTTTTGCTCGGAGGCGTTGCGCGCGGCTTCCAGCACGATGTCGCCTTCGGCTTTGAGCACCGCGTTGTTGCCGGCCGACAGCGTCGAACCCGTGACGGTGATATCCGAGTCCTTGCCCGCACCTTGCGCGACGATGGTCAGGTCCTTGCCGGCGGCAACGGTCGACCCGAACGCACTTGATGCATGGCGGTCAGTTGTGCTGCTGCTCTTGCTGGTGCCCAGGCTGAGCTTGATGCTGATGCCACCGACCTTGTCGATTTCGTTGGAGGAGCCAGGCTTGGCTGCTTCGGCCGCGGCGGCTGCCTTGGATGACGCTTGCACCGCGTCATAGGCATTGACTGCCGCCAAGCCTGCGGTCGCACCTGCCAGGCCCCGCATGACGGCGTTATCTGTCTTGCCCGCCGCATCCGCCATGCGCACGCCCGTTTGCACGGCGCTGACGACAGGGTTGCTCGCCGTGAGCGTCAGCCCCGTCTGCTTGATCTCATGGAATTCGCGCTCCTGGGTAGTGTCCAGCGCGGCGCCGATGTTGACTTCCTTGCCGATCAGCGTGATGTCGCCTTGGCGTGCGATGACGTTGCTGCCGGTGATGCTCAGCGCGTTGCCCGCGTTAATGAGCACATCACCTTCGACACTGCCCACAGTGCTGGCGTTATGGAAGACTTTTTTGCTGTCCAGCGAGTCGGTCTGTTTGCTGGTGCCGAAGCTGAACCCACCCATGGCGCCGAAGCCCGACTTCTTGACCATCTTGTAGTCGTAGCCGTCGTGGGCGTTCTGGCCGGGCAGGATGTTGACGTCGCGTTCGGCCGACATGACCAGGTCCTTCTGCGCGCCGACATTTGAGCCCGACGCCGTCAGGTCGCGGCCCGCCATCAGTACCGCCGTGTCGCCGGTGAAGGTGGTGGCCAGAGATTGCTCCCAGTCGCGGGCTGTCTTGGTGTGCGTCGTCTTCGACGACATGAACCCTTTGGTCTTGTAATGGGTTTCGTCGTACGCCGAGCCGGTCTGCACGCCCGCCATCAAGTTGATATCCCGACCGGCGCCGACCGCAAGCTGTTCGCCTGCCGTGACATCCGCGGCGCGGGCATTGACGTCCTGCCCTGCAATCAGCGTAAGGTTTCCGTCTGCCGCGATGGATGAACCGACTTCCGAGCTGGTGCTCAGGTCGTGGCGGTTCTTCTTGTTGCGGACCAGCGATTCGCCGTGGCTTTCCTGCCGCGTGGCCAGGTTGATGTCGCGGCCAGCCTGCAGACGCGCGTCTTCCGTGGCCGTGACTTGCGCCGCCGTCAGGTTGATGTCGCGCCCGGCTTGCAGGCTGAGGTTGCCGGCGTCCACACGGGAGACGCCCGAGACGTAGGAACCCCAGGTAGCGCCATTGTTTTCGGACGCGGACGTGGAAGTCAGCGCGATGTCGCGGCCCGCCGACAGGGCCACGTTGTCGCCCTTGATGAGCGAGACCAGATTGGTCAGGTCTTCGCGCGCGGCGAGGTCGACGATGGCGCCCTGGATCAAGCCGCCAGCCTGGTTGACGATGTTGGCGGCAGTCATGACGGTGGCGTCGCGGGCGCCGATGGTGCCGCTGTTGGTGATGTCGCCGTCGGCGGCGAGTTTGACGTCGCGGCCGGCCATGAGGGTGCCGTCGCCCTGCAGGTCGCCTTCGCGCACCAGCAGGTAGACCTGCGGGACCAGCACGGTCTCGGTGGTGCCGTCGGGCAGCGTGACGGTCTGTTCGACGAGCCAGACGAGATCAGTGGTGAGTTGGCGTTGTTGCGCTTCGGTCAGCGTGGCGCCGAGTTTGATGCCGTTGTTCAGTGCGAACTGTGCGCCGTTGGTGAGCAGTTGCTTGTACTGGCTGTCGTTGTCGCCGAAGCCCTCCAGAAAGCGCTGGCCGGTGGTGGCCAGGATCTGGTCAGCGACGAGCTTTTGTTCGTAGAAGCCGTCGCCCAGGCGACGGGGCTCACCGGACGGGGTCAGAAATTTGGCGCGGGCGGGGATCAGGGCGTTCAGGCCGCCGGGAGTGTTGCCCAGGCCTGTATTGATGGCGCCGGATGCGCCGGCGTTGCCGACGGGCGCGCCGGGTTGTCGCAGAAGCCCGAACAGGTAGTCGCTGGAGACGGACTCGCGGTTGCCGATGAAGCGCGGATCGGTCGCGACGACGTAGGGTGCACCGGGCGTGCCGTTGACGGCGAACAGTTGGCTGTCGGGGATCGTTGCCGGGTTGGAGACAGTCCGCACGACGTTGCCGCCAGGCAGACCGAGGCTGGCGATCAGGACCGGGCCGGTTGCGGTGGCGCCGTTGGCGCCGGGCGCCGCGCCGCTGAGGGAGACCGACACGTTGCCGCCGGACGTGCCGACTGGCAGCTCGATGGATTCGGCGGTCAGGGTGCGGTTGTAGGGCTCGGAGTATTCTTTGCGGTCGCTGTCTCGAGGCTGGGTGACCGTGGCGGTGCCGATGCGTGTGATGATCCGCTGGCCGCCAGCGCCGATATTGTTGATGGCGGGGCCGCTAACCGACAGCGTGCCGCCCGCCGCGATCTGGCTCTTATCGTTGGTGACGGTACCAATAAGCGTCATCGCGCCGCCGGACAGGATCTTGCCGGGATCGGAGGAGACGGTACGGGTTTCGGTGATGGTCTCTTCGACTTCGTAGTATGTGAAGGTGCCGACCAAACGGCTATTGAAGTCTGCGTTGAACTCCCGGATGCGAGCGTCCAGCAGGTCATGCCTGCCCTTGTCTCGCGCAATAGCGGCGTCACGCTCCGGCGGAGACACCATCTCGCAGAGGGCCCCCCGGCAGACTTCGACCATTGGAGGGATATTTCCTTCGGGTGGGGGCACGCCAAAAACGGACCATATCCGATCCCCTGCCACGTAACGTGTGGTCCCCACGCAGTCCTCGGAGGCAATTCCCGCCATGAGACATTCGCGCAGATTTGCGACACGCGCCGGAGCAATGGGCGCATCCACACCCGCTTTCCCCTTGTACGACGGCGCATAATCGAACGGAGGACCATATTGGGATGGGGGGTACTTTGTCGAAGGCAACAGGAATCTGCGTTCGGGGTCGTCATCTAGCCACGCCGGCGCATTACCGCATGTGGGCGTCACTTGATCGCAGAACCAGTTGGTCTCCATGTCGTACATGTCGGTCGTGCCAGCCGGCGTCACATACAACTTGGGGACCTTCTGAACCGGCACCACTTCGCTGGCGTAATTCGTATTGATGTTCTGCAGCGAAGCCGCAGAAATCACGGCATTGCCCGCCGCCTCGATCGTGGCCGATGCATTGACGAGCGAAGCCGCCTGCCCGACAGCCTTGCCATTCGCATCCAGCGCGCCGCCGATGCGCAGATCCGCGCCGGCATAAACCAGACCGTGCTCTTTGTTCACGAGCGACCCGACGCCGATATCCAGATCACCACGCGACGCAATCACCGCGCCGCCGCCCGGCCCCGAACCGTTGACCAGTTCTCCAGCGCGGATGGCTATGGCGTTGCCATAAATGCGGCCGAAATTGTCGACCCGGCCTGCGTTGATGGTGGTCGTGCCGCCGTCGATGAGGCCGGAGTTGGTCAGCCCGTTGGTGACGTCGATGGTGTTGTTGCGTCCGGAAAGCAGTTCGCCGCTGGCCTGGTTGTTGAGCGAGTTGGCCGTGATGGTCAGGTCGCGGCCGGCGCTGACCGTGGCGCTGTTGTCCATGTTGCCGCCCACCGACATCGTCAGGTCGCGGCCCGCGGCGATGTCGCCGGTCTGGTTGAGCGAACCGGTGTAGGTGAACGAAAGATCCTGCGCGGATTGCAGCAGGCCCAGGCCTTGCAGCGCCTGAATCGTGGCCGCCAGGCGTTCGCCCGCCAACACCTTGCCCTGAGCGTTCTTCAGCACCGCCGCCTTGACCGTCGCGTAGCGCCCAGCCGCGATTTCGCCGCCAGTGTTGTCGAGTTCGCCGGTGTCAAGGGTCAGGTCCTGGCTGGCGCTGAGGGAGCCGGCCTGGTTGTTGATGCCGCCGGCCACGATGGTGGCCGTTTTGGCGAGCACGCCCTTGGACGGTGATCCGCCTGCGGTCAGCGTGGCGCGGTTGTCCAGGCTGGCGGCGGTCAGGGTCAGGGTGTCGTCGGCCTGGATCAGGCCGCCTTGATTGTTGACGGCGCCGGTCGCGACGAGGGTCACGTTCGAACCCGCGAGCGTGCCGCCGGCATTGCCGATGCGCGCGGCGTCGATGCGGGTGTCGCCCGCGGCGGCGATCAGGCCGTTGATGTTGTCGAGTTCACCGCCCAGTTTCAGCGTGGCGTCGCCCGCGGAGGTCAGCTTGCCGTCTTGGTTGCGCAGGTTGACGGCGTCGATGTCGAGGCTGCCGCCGTGCAGCACCGCGTTGCGCGTGGTGATGTCTCCGGGCGAGGAAAGCGCGAGCGTGGCGATGTCTCCCGGCGATGTCAGCGCGAGCTTGCCGATGGACGACAGGTTGCCGTCGGACAGGTCCATGCCGCCTGCCGTCAGCGTCATGTTCTTGCCGGCCGCGCTGATGCCGGGGTGGGTGATAAAGGCTGCGGTGAGTTTGACGCTGCCGGGCAGGCTGAGCGTGCCATCATCGCCGACGCCGGCGATTAAGCGGCCGCTGTTAGTCAGCGCGCCAGGCGCCGTGGCGTTGACGTCGCCGCCCGCAAGCACGGAGCCGGTGTTGTTCAGACCGGTGTCTGACACCAGATTGGCGACGCCGACCGCGGAAATGACGCCTGCGTTCTGCAGCAGACCACCGGATTGCAGGTCGATGTTTGCGGCGGATTGGATGCGGCCATCGGCCGTTGTGGTCAACGCACCTTTGGCGTCGACGGTGACATTGCCGGCCTGGGAGGCGGCGATGCCGCCGAGCGTGGCATCGGTGCCAGCGCGCAGCGTCATCCCTTGGCCGGCGGCAGCGGAACCCATTGCTTTCAGAGCGCCGCCTGCGGAGGCGGTCAATGCCGCGCCGGCCTGTTGGGTCGACGCGGCGCCCATGACGAGGTCGCCGCGCAGCGCGTTGAGCGTCAGGTCGCCCTGCAATGCGGCGACGGTGCCGTCGATGGTCATGCCATCACCGGCGGTGAGCGTCTGTGCGACGCCGGCCAGCATGCTGCCGGCGGTAAGCAACGTGCCTTGCGCGGTGGACGTGAGCGTGCCGGCGGCCTGTGCCAAGCCTGCTACGCCGACCGCGACGTTGCGGCCGGTGAGTGCGAGATTTGCGTCGCTGGCGGCCGTGCCATCTACACGAGCATCGCGCGCGGCGGCCAGCATCATGTCGCCGACCGACGCCAATGCGCCAGCGGCGGCGAGGTCGCGTTGGGCTTGTGCGGTGAACGTGCCCGCGGCCTGCACCTGGCCGCCTTGCTTGACGGTCACGTCGCGGCCGGTGAGCAACAGGTTGCCCGTGCCCGCCTCGCCGAGTGCGGCGGCGGTGCCGCCAAGACGGGCATCACCGATGGCCGCGAGTGTCAGGCCGCCGCCCGCGACGATGGCGCCGTCGGACGCCAGGTCGCCGCCGGATGCCGCAGTCAGGTTCTGTGCGGCTTGCATGCGTCCGGTGGCGCCGACTCGCAATTGTCCGCCCGCACCGGCCGTCAGGTCACCCACAAGCGCCGCGACCGTGCCGTCAATGCCGACATTCCGCGCGGCTGAGAGGCTCGCGGGCGTGCCCGCTGTGACGAGGCCGGTCACGAAGAGATCGCGGCCCGCCTCGGCCCGCAGCACACCGCCTGGGCCCGCCGCCGATTGGGCGGTGCCGACGGCTGCCGCCGATTGCGCGGTACCTGCACCTGTCGCCGATTGCGCGCCTGCGCCCACCGCCGAGTGCGCGCTGCCGAAGCCTGTCGCCGATCGCGAGATGCCTGCACCTGCCGCCGGTTGCGCGGTACCGGCCGTGCCTGCGACGCGCAGGTCCTGGCCCGCGCGCAGATGCAGATTCGCGCTGCCCTGCGCCAGCCCGTCCTGGCCCACCGTCAGATCACCGCCCGCGTCGGCGCGAAGCGTGCCGTTGGCGACCGTCTTGCCGTTCAGTTGGGCGTCGGTTCCAGCGGAGAGCCGGATATCGGTTTCACCAGAGATGGTGCCGTTTGCGATCAGCTTGCCGCCAGCCTGACCAGTCAATTGCTGCGCGGACTGCAGGACGCTGTCCTTGCCGAGCGTCATATCGCCGCCGCTGACGGCTTTCAACGTGCCGGCGTCGGCCAGCACCGTGCCGTCCACGCGCAGAATACCTTGTGTGTTGAGCTGCGCGGAATGCCCTGCGATCAATGCGCCCGCGAGCGACGCCTCGCCAGCCGCGATTGTGGCCGAGCCGTCCGCTTGATTGCGCGATGCGGACGAGGCCGTCAGGGTCTTGCCCGCCTGCAGCCGCAGATTGCCGGTGGCAAGCGTTGCGCCGTCGAGCTGGACGTTGCGCGCGGCCAGCAGCGACAGGTCTTTCAGGGAGGTGACCTCGCCCGTGCTTTGCAGATCGCCGCTGGCGTTTAGGGCAACGTTACCGGCCGCCGCCACCTGGGCTTTCGAACCGATGGAGACGTGGCCTCCTGCCGAGATATTCATGTTGCCGGACGCGGCCGAGACCGTGCCGTCGACCGCCAATGTTTCGCCTGCCGTGAGCGTGGTGTCGCCGTTGGCGCGAAGCGTGCCGGCCTGCGCCAGAGCCCCGCCTGCCCTCACCACCACCGCGCCTTCGGCGTCCCACTGCGCGGGCGCGTCGATGCGCAGGTTGTGCGTGGCGTCGAGGGCGACGCGGCCGGTGGACGATCCCTTGCCCGTCATGCTTGCGTCGCGCCCCGCCATCAGCGTGATGTCGCCGCGCGCGCCAACCAGGCCGCCAAGACTGAGATCCGCGCCGGCTCGGATCTGGGCGGGTCCGCCCGATTGCAGTTGCGCGGTCACACCTGCGGTCAGATCGCCGGCAGCCTGCGCATGCAGTGCGCCGACTGCGGTGAGCTGTCCGGGCAGCACGACGTCACGTCCGGCCTTCAATGCAATGGCTCCTTTGGCCGTGACCAGACCGCTGGCGTCCGTGCCGGCCTGCGCCGCGCCGCTGGCGGCGTTAGAAGTGCCGCCTTCCGCACCCGCGCTGTTGCCAGCGCCGGCATTGGAACCGCCCGAATTCGAACCGCCTGAATTCGAACCGCCCGCATTCGAGCCACCGCCATTCGAACCGCCCGAACCAGCGCCGCCCGAATTGCCCACGTCTTCCGAACCAGACTCACCCGCAGGCGGCATATCCCCCCCAATCCGCAAATCACGCCCGGACTCGACCCGAACATCCTCCCCACCCATCAGCAGCGACCCGCCCAGCGCCAAATCCTGCCCCGCCGCGACACGCAGCGCACCTTGAGTCTGCAACGCCCCTTGCGCGGCCACCTTCACATCGCCCGCCGCATTCACATCAACCGAGCCGCCCGCGCCCACCACGCCGGTAATCCCAACATCACGCCCACCCACCAGCGCCACGTTGCCCGCGGCCTGCACCGTGCCGTCGACCGCCACATCGCGCCCCGACGCCAGCCGCAGATCGCGTCCCGCCTGCATGGCAGCGCTGGGTGCAATGCGGACGTCGCCGGATGCGCTGACCTCCAGGTCGCCGGTCAGCGCGATCAGGTCGCCGCCCACGTTCACGCCGACGCCGGCTTCGGTGCCGATCAACCGGATGCTGTTGGCGTACATGCCGCCCAGCGCCGCGGTGTCCAGCGCCACGACGGGCGCAGAGCCCTCGCCCGCGCGGGCCGACGCGTTACCCGTCGCATAATCCACGCGCGCCGCGCCCGCCGTGACGTTGAGCCGGTCGGCCCACACGCCGGCGTTGATCTCCAGCGTGCGGGCGATGAGGTCTACCTGGCTGGCGGCAGTGCCGTTCAGCCCCTCGCCTTCGACGCGCAGCTTGCCACCGGCAACGTCCAGCGCGATGGTGCCGTCAGGGCCGACGTGCGGGCGGCCCGTGGTCAGCGTGGCGCGGTCCGCATTCAGGAAGCCGCAGCCGTTGCAGGTGATGCCTGCCGGGTTGGCGACGATGACGTTGGCGCGGTTGCCGGCGACTTCCAGCGTGCCCATCAGTTGCGACGGGTTGGCCGCGGTGACTTGATTCAGGATGGTGGTGGCGCGCTGGTTGCCCAGCATGACGTTGCCGGCCACCTGGCCGGCCAATTGCGTCTGGCTGGCGCCGCCACTGTTGTTCAGCACCACGCCCGACGGCCCCACGTTGAATTGCGTGTAGCGGTTGTTGGAGACGCCGCCGGCGGACGGCGGCGCGATGTTCACGACGGGCACGCCGTTGCTGACGCCCACGATCGGTTTCTGCCCGGGCACGCGCTTGTCCACCGAAATCGGCAGCGTCTGCGCCAGCACCGGCATCCAGACTTGCGTGAAGACGATGGACCAGACGATCAACGAACGAAACTTGGACATCATGCGTACCTGACGGGGAACAGCGGATTCAGAACTCGAGCATCAAGGCCATCGCGATGACGGTCGATGCGGTGTCGAGAGATTCAGGTTTCTTGAGCGGCCAGCCCGCGGATAGGTCGTAGCTGGCGTTGACGGTCGGGATGGAGAGCTGTCCGCGCAGACCGGCGACGGCGCCGACCAGCGTTCGGCCCGACAGATAGGCGGCGGAGGGGCCGCCCACTCGGCCGACGTCGATGCCGGCATAGAGTTGCTGTCCGGATAGCCCGGTCAGCGCGTCAAGGTTGAACGACAGGTCGTTGCGCAGCGTCCAGCCGTCTTCGGCAGCGAGCGTCATCGGGCCGTCAAAGCCGCGCACGGCGTAACGGTTTCCGATCGTGAAATAGTCGGCGGGCACGACGGCTGTTTTGGCGTGCTGGATCTGCCAGTTGGCGTGATAGGCCAGGGAGTGCTCGGCGATCTGGAACGGCAGATACAGCCCCGCATTGCCGGTGAGGATGGTGCTGCGCCCATTCCAGTCAGGATCGCCGTAGACGTAGCCGGGTGCGTCGGAAAACTGCGGCAGCGTGCCACGCACGCCGCCGCCAATGTCGAGCACCGCGCGCCCGGCGTAGTGGCGATGCCCGTAGGCGATTGCGTACCCGGTGACGTCGCGGCGCTGAACGTCGATGGCCACATCGTTCAGGGTGCTGTCGGCGCGCTTGCGCAGCATGGTGAACGACAGGTTGCCCTTGTAGGCGGTGCCGCGATACGGCACAACCGACGCGCCCGCCTGGATCTGCCTGGTGGTGCCGCCATAGACGATGGGTTCTTCGAAGCCCGCAACCGTCTGGCGGTACGTGGATTTGCTGGCGCCCGCGAAGACGGTCCAGTAGCCAAACGGCAGGCTGTAGTTGACGGAGGCCGCGCGTGTGTTGGAGTCGGCGTCGCGCCAGTGCGCATTGCTGTTCCACGAGACCGACAGCTGGTCGTACAGGAACAGCGGGGAATCCAGCGTCAGGCCGGCATTGATCTGGTATTTGCCGACGGTGTCCATGCCGCCGTTGTCGCCGCCCAGATAGCCATGCCAGCGCTTGCCCGTGCCGGTCTTGATGAGGATGTCGGAGTCGCCCGCGTCGGGGCCTGGCGCGATGTCGATGGCGGCGTCGGTCTGGCTGCCAAGACGGCGGATGTTCTCGAGCGCCTGGTCCAGGTCTCGCTGGTTCAGTTCGCCGCCCGGGCCCGTGGGCAGCGCCGTGCGCCACCAGCCGATGGCGCCCAGGCTTTGCACGGCGGAGATGCGGCCCGGCAGATACCGCAGCGTCAACGAGCCGGCCGCCAGCGATTGTTCGGGCACGACGACCCGCGCGGTGATCAGGCCGTCATCGAGCAGCAAGCCGATCAGGTGTTCCTGCAGCGCGCGCAGCCCGCGGCCGCCGACGCACTCGCCAAGCACTGCCACCATGGCGCTGGTCAGGCGTGCCGGCGGTTCAGCGCCCTCCCAGATGACTTCCCGCACGGCAAAGCACGGGCTTTCCTCCGGTAGCGCCAACTCGCGCGCGGCGTCCACGAACGGCGCCGACAGGATGTCGGGCCGCTCCGCCGCGCGGGCGCGGTGCGCGTCGATCTCTTGTTCCTGCCGGCGCTGGATTTCCGTTGCCGTAGGAGGTGTCTGCGGTGCCGGCTGGCCCAGGACGGGACCGGCGCTTGCAGCCGCGAACACTGCCGCCCAGATCCCCTTTGCCAGCCAGCACTGCCGTGATCGTCTGCCGGGCCAAGTGTGGACAGCCGCCAGGCGGCGTTGGTGTACGCACCGCCGCGTCGGAACGGCCGCGTCCGAGCGTTGACCAGCATGGGTTTTGGGCATTTTTTGCTTAGGTGGGATAGGCGATGTGGGGAGTGCGCAGGCCTCAGAACCGTGTCTCTGTTGACATTTGTCAGAACAGCCTTCGCGAGGAACGCATTTGTAAATCGCCGCCCTATCACCCCGGAATCAGAGAAATCCGAAAGCTCAGACCGGGTTAACCCGAATGCACCCATATCGACAAATCGTCAATAATTCACCAACGTTTTGTCGCCGATCCGTCCCCTTGCCTGACTCACCCATGCCTGTATCCGTCCGGGACGCCATCGTTTCGTCTTCCCACCTCGCCTCGTCCGCTCCTGAGCTGTCCGAGGTCGAATTCGGCCTGATCATCGCGTCGCATGCGTTCAATCGCTGGATGGTGCGTTGCATGGCCTGCGCGGGACTGCCCGAACTCACGTCGCTGGACATCCTGGTGCTCAACCACGTGTTCCATCGGGGCCGGGGCAAGAAACTGGCGGACATCTGCTTCACCCTGAATGTCGAAGACACCCATCTGGTGAACTACTCGCTCAAGAAGCTGGAGCGTCTGGGCGTCGTTCAAAGCGCCAAGACCGGCAAGGAAGTGATCTACACCACGACCGACGCCGGCGCGGCCGCGATCCAGCGCTACGCCGAAGTGCGCGAGCAGTGCCTCGTCAAGCCGTTCATCGACTCCCCCGCCGCAGACGACGCCAGCCATCAGTTGGCCAACACCCTGCGCGCCCTCTCGGGCCTGTACGACCAGGCTGCCCGCGCCGCCACCTCGCTGTGAGAATCCACGTTGTCTAGCACCACCGCTTCTTCTTCCGCTCCGCTGCTGTCCGTGCGCGGCGTCTCGGTCGACTTCAATACCGACACCGGCGGCTTTCGCGCCGTCGACAACCTGGATTTCGACGTGCGGCCCGGCCGCACGCTGGCGATCGTGGGCGAGTCCGGTTCGGGCAAGTCCGTCACGTCGATGGCGATCATGCGCCTGACCGACTACAACGGCGGACGCATTTCCACCGGCCAGATCCTGTTCCGTGACGGCGACGATCGCGAGGTCGATCTGACCCAGGCCAGCGACGAACAGATGCGGGCGATTCGCGGCAACGACATCGCGATGATCTTCCAGGAGCCGATGACGTCGCTGAACCCGGTGTTCACGATCGGCGACCAGATCGTCGAAGCCATCATGCTGCACCAGCAGCTGTCACGCTCCGCGGCGCGCCAGTCCGCACGCAAGTTGCTGGAAAAGGTGCGCCTGCCCGACGCCGAACAACTGCTGGACCGTTATCCGCACCAGTTGTCCGGCGGCATGCGCCAGCGCGTGATGATTGCGATGGCGCTGTCGTGCCAGCCGCGTCTGTTGATCGCCGACGAGCCGACGACGGCGCTGGACGTCACCATCCAGGCGCAGATCCTGAACACCATCCGCGAGTTGCAACGCGACCTGGGCACGGCCGTCATCTTCATCACCCACGACATGGGCGTGGTGGCCGAGATGGCCGACGATGTGGTCGTGATGCTGCGCGGCAAGAAGGTCGAGCAAGGCACCGTTCAAGACATCTTCAACGCGCCCAAGCATCCGTACACGCGCGCGCTGCTGGCCGCCGTGCCGCGTCTGGGCAGCCTGACTGGCCGCGACCTGCCGCTGCGCACGCCGCAGACCGTGCTGGAAGGCGACACGCTGCGCGAGGTGGGCGAGACCCGCGAGCAGGACACGGCCAGCTACGACGAACCCGTGCTGCGCGTGGACAAGCTGACCACGCGTTTTGACGTGGGCCACAACCTGTTCGGCCGCGTGACGCACCGCGTGCATGCGGTGGAGCAGGTCAGTTTTGACGTCTACCCCGGCGAGACCCTGGCGCTGGTGGGCGAATCCGGCAGCGGCAAGTCCACCATCGGCAAGACCTTGCAGCAGCTGGTGGCGCCGACGTCCGGTGCGGTTCGCTACAACGGGCAGGATATTTTTTCGATGGACAGCGCGGGCCGGCAGCGCCTGCGCCAGGAGATCCAGTACATCTTCCAGGATCCGTATGCGTCGCTGGATCCGCGCAAGACCGTGGCCTTCAGCATCGCCGAACCGATTCGCACGCATGGCCTGCTGACCGGCGAAGACGCCATTGCCCGCCGCGTGGGCGAGCTGCTGGAACAGGTGGGTCTGAAGCCCGAACACGCCACGCGCTATCCCCATGAATTCTCGGGCGGCCAGCGCCAGCGGGTGTGCATCGCGCGCGCATTGGCCAGCAATCCCAAATTGATCATTGCGGACGAATCGGTGTCGGCGCTGGACGTGTCGATCCAGGCGCAGATCCTGAACCTGTTGATGGATCTGCAAAAGGATCGCGGGCTGTCGTATCTGTTCATCACGCACGACATGGCGGTCGTGGAAAAGGTCAGCCACCGGGTCGCGGTGCTGTACCTGGGCCAGATCGTCGAGCTGGGCACGCGCCGCCAGATCTTTGAATCGCCGCAACATGCCTACACGCGCAAGCTGCTGGCTGCGGTCCCGGTGGCCGAGCCCGGCCGCCACATCGACACGTCCCTGATCGAAGGCGAGATCCCCAGCCCGGTGCGCCGGGTTGGCGATGAGCCTGCCATCGTTCCCCTCTTCGAGTTCGCGCCCGGCCATCAGGTCGCCCGCGCCGCCTGAACCTCTTTCATCCGTCGGTCCGACCCGATTTCTCGTCCCTGGAGGCGACCATGCAATTCCTTCGCACCACCCTCTCCGCCACCGCGCTGACCCTGGCCCTCGCCGCCGCGCTGCCCGTTTCGACGGCGCAGGCCGCCGGCACGCTGAACGTGGCCATCAACCAGGATCCGGGCAGCTGGGATCCGATCGACACCTTCGTGACGTTCTGGGGATCGGTCGGCAGCAATCTGTACGACGGCCTGACCATGCGCGGCGCAGACCTCAAGCTGCAGCCGGGCCTTGCCACCAGCTGGGAATACCTGGACGACAACAAGCGTCTGCGCTTCAAGCTGCGTGAAGGCGTCAAGTTCCACAACGGCGAGCCCTTCAACGCCGAAGCCGTCAAGTTCACCTTCGAGCGCCTGCTGGGCGCGGAAGGCGCCAAGGGCCCGCAGAAGTCGAACTACGACTCGATCGGCGAGGTCAAGGTGGTGGACGAGTACACAGTCGACTTCATCCTGAAGCAGCCGGATCCGGTGCTGCTGACCAAGCTGGCAGGCTACGGCGCGATGATCGTGCCGCCCAAGTACATCACCGAGAAAGGCGAAGACAACTTCAACACGCATCCGGTCGGCACGGGCCCGTTCAAGTTCGACAGCTACCAGCCCAAGGTCAACGTGACGCTGGCGCGTAACGATGACTACTGGGGCGGCAAGCCGAAGCTGGACAAGGTGGTGTACCGCTTCATCGGCGAACCCGGCACGCAGGTCGCCGAGCTGCAGGCCGGCCGCATCGACATCGCCACGCTGATCCCGCTGGGCCTGATCGAAACGGTGAAGAAGTCGGGCAATGCCGACGTGATTTCCACCGGCGGTCCGGTGGCCTTCGCGCTGCGCTACAACACCAAGAACGGCATCACGCAGCACCGCGACGTGCGCCGTGCGCTGATCATGGCGGTCGATCGCGACGCCATCGTCAAGCAGCTGCTGCTGGGCCAGGCCAAGACGATCGCCAGCTTCCAGGGCCCGCAGTCGTTTGGCTTCAACCCCGAGCAAAAGCCCCTGCCCTTCAATCCCGCCGAAGCCAAGAAGCTGCTGGCCGCCGCCGGCGTGAAGCCGGGCGCCACGGTGCAGATCGACGTGCGCGGCAGCGATTCGAACTTCCGCGAAGTCGCGCAGGCCGTGTCGGGCTACCTGCAGGGCGTGGGCGTGCGCGCCACCATCAAGCCGTATGAAACCGGCGTGCTGCTCAACGACATCATCCCCGGCGGCAAGACCGGCGAAATGTGGCAGAACCAATGGGGCGGCTGGACGTACGACTACGACAACACCGCGTACCTGATGTACCACTCGGGCCAGAAGTGGAATCCGTACGACAACGACCCAAAGCTGAACGCCATGCTGGAAGCGCAGCGCACGGTCTATGACGTGAAGAAGCGCGAAGGCATGCTGCAG
This sequence comes from Achromobacter sp. GQ309, assembly GCF_059759315.1. Taxonomy (NCBI): domain Bacteria; kingdom Pseudomonadati; phylum Pseudomonadota; class Betaproteobacteria; order Burkholderiales; family Alcaligenaceae; genus Achromobacter; species Achromobacter sp. GQ309. Next base: position 491,626 of record NZ_JCAXDP010000001.1, on the reverse strand, counting down.
GAGATCGCCGCCTACGTGGCCGATCAGGCGCTGGAATTGCCGCTGTACAGCCTGAACACGATCGTGGGCGTGAACAAGCGCGTGAAGAACCTGGAAGTCCCGGGCGACATCCGCTTCCGTTTCGTCGAAACCGCCGTTGAGTAAGTCCCCGAATAGTAAGTCCCCCCCGAGCGCTTCGCGCTTCCCCCAGGGGCATGCCTGCGGACCGGCAGAGCCCGGATCCGCGGCATCCCGCTTGGGGTGTGCCTCGTTGAAGCAGCGACGATGGTTGTTGCAGTCTTAACATTACTGACCCGCACCGGTGCAAGCCAGTGCGGCGCCTTATGACCGGATTTCTCATCAAACGCGTGTTGCAGGCCGTCTTCGTGATCGTGGCCGTGACGCTGCTTGTTTCTTATGCCGTGCGCCTGACCGGCGACCCTGCTCTGATGCTGAGCCAGGGGTCAGGCAGCGTGACCGAACAGGACCTGGCCAACATCCGGCAGGCGCTCGGGTTGAACCGGCCGTTCCACGAACAATATCTGTCGTATATGCAGGGGCTGCTGCATGGCGATTTCGGGCGCAGCTTCATGGGCGGCACGCCGGTCGCCAAGCTGATCGGCGATGCGCTGCCCGCGACGCTGATGCTGGCGTTCACGTCGCTCCTCGTGTCCATCCTGATTTCGCTGCCGCTGGGCATCCAGGCGGCGATCAAGCGCGGCAAGGCGACCGACCAGGCCATCCGCATCTTGTCGCTGGTGGGCCTGTCCTTCCCCAATTTCTGGCTGGCGCTGATGCTGGTGCTGCTGCTGTCGATTACTTTCCCGCTGCTGCCGCCGTCCGGCTGGAGCGGGCCGGCCAGCCTGGTGCTGCCGTCGCTGACCATGGCGATCATTCTCAGCGCCACCAATATCCGGCTGGTGCGCACGACGATGCTGGAGACGCTGTCGGCGCAATACATCATGGTGGCGCGCAGCAAGGGCCTGAAAGAACGCATCGTGCTGTACAAGCATGCGCTGCGCAATTGCGCCATTCCGCTGATCACGTATCTGGGCCTGCAATTCGGCGGCCTGATCGGCGGCATCGTCGTGATCGAGATGGTCTTCAACTGGCCCGGGCTGGGCACGCTGGCCTTCGACGCCATTTCCGGCCGCGACTATCCCGTGCTGCAAGGCACCGTCACGGTGCTGGCCACCGTCATCGTCCTGGTCAACCTGATCGTCGACATCGCCTACGGCTTTGTCGATCCCCGTATTCGCACGCGCTGAGCATCATGCAGACAACCACTTCCCCCGCCGCCCCCAAGGCCATGAAGCCGCGCAGCCGCTACCGCTCGCTGGAATTCGTGCTGGGCGCGCTTCTGACCGGCGTCATGGTCCTGCTGGTGCTGGCATCCGGCTGGCTGTTTCCGGACGGCGGCGAATCGATGGACCTGGCCGCCCGCCTGATGGCGCCCTTCTCGTCGGCCGCGCATCCCTTCGGCACCGATCCGCTGGGCCGCGATGTGCTGGCCCGCGTGATCGTCGGCGGCAAGATTTCGCTGCTGGTGGGCTTTGCCTCGGTGCTGGGCGGCGCGCTGCTGGGCATCGTGATGGGTCTCATCGCCGGGTACTACCGCGGCTTCTGGGACATGATCGTGATGCGCTTTGCCGACGTGCAGCTGGCGCTGCCCTTCATCCTGGTGGCGATCACGTTCATCGCCATCCTGGGCGGCGGGCTGTTCAACGTCATCTTCTTCATGATCGTGTCGCAATGGGTGCAGTACGCTCGCCTGGTGCGGGCGCAGGTGCTGGCGTTGCGCGAGCGCGAGTTCGTGCTGGCCGCGCGCGCCTTCGGGGTGCGCGACCTGGCGATGATCCGCCACCACATCGTGCCCAACCTGCTGGGTCCGCTGGTGATCCTGATGACGCTGAACGTGGCCAACAACATCCTGCTGGAAAGCAGCCTGACCTTTCTGGGCCTGGGCGTGGATCCCATGATCCCGAGCTGGGGCGGTATGCTTGCCGACGGCCGCACGTACATGCAGACGGCCTGGTGGGTCAGCGTGTTTCCCGGGCTGGCCATCATGCTGACGGTGCTGGGCCTGAACCTGCTGGGCGACTGGCTGCGCGACCGCCTGGACCCGACCGGCAAGGTCTGAAGAATCGATCCGCGCCACGGGCCGGAAGGAATGTTGAGTATGTCGTTGCTGGACAAGAGTTTCGATCGCACGCTGGACGCCTGGACACACGCCTACATGGCGCCGGCATGGCGTGGCGCTGTCGTGGAAGGCTGGGTGTTCGAAGGCGTGGACGCCCGGCGCGCCGCGCAGGCCAAGCTTGAGCAGGCGGGCGTGACGGCGCGCTTTCGCAGCGCGTACAAACCGCTCGTGCACTATTTCCTTGAAGAGGTGGAGCGCGAGGGCCTGGTCTCGGCCGAGATCCGCTATCCGCTGCACGAACACGCGCAGGCCAAGCGCTTCACGCTGGAGGCCTATCCGCTCGTGGCGTTGCTGAAAGACGTGCGCGTGACGATGCTGCCCGGCGCCGACGACCTGCACTACGACGTGCACCTGTCGTATGCCGACGGCCGCACGCTCGACACCCGCGTGTTCGCGCCGAACCAGCTTGGGCATGCGCCGGACGGCACGCCGGAGCTGTCGCCTACCGGCTGGCTGCGTGTGCAGGATGCCAGCGGCGCCGTGCAGGCCGATGCCGCGCAGGCCACCGAGTACCAGTTGCTCTTTCGCAGCATCCTGGACACGGTTCGCAACCACACGTGGGGTGCGCACGAGCCGTATTTCGACCGGCTGGAAATCCGCGTGGATCTGCCCGGCATCGACTTCGCCCTGCCGGTGGACGAGGAAATCGTCAGCACGTTCGAAGCGCTGCACGAGGACATCTACTTCTCGCTGCTGGAGCACTTCCAGCAGCATTCCGGCCGCCCCTCCGGCGACCGCGGCCTGCAACCCGGCCAGATCATTCCCGACATCCGCCGCCACGACGGCGCGCCGCGCGTGCAGATCTCGGTGGAGCCCTTCGCCCCGGTCGCTCCCGTGACGCCGGCCGCGCTTCCCGGTCCGCTGGCGCAAGCCCGAGAGCCGCTGTCGGCCGCGCAGATCGCCGGCTGCATGGCGGCCTTTGGCGGCGACACCTTCCAAGCCGTGTCACGTCAAGGCCGACCCGTGTTGGGCACCTATGTGCGCGGGTCGGGCCCGGCCGTCTTCATTTCCGGCGCGCAGCATGCCAACGAAACCTCTGGTGTCGTGGGCGCCTTGCGTGCGGCCGAGGCGTTGGCCGCACGCGGCGACGCGCATTTCGCATTGATCGCCTCCGAGAACCCGGACGGCTATGCGCTCTTTAACCGGCTGCGCGAGCACCACCCGCGCCACATGCTGCACGCTTCGCGCTACAGCGCGCTGGGCGACGACATCGCCTACCGCGAACGCGCGCCGTTTTTCGAACGGGACGGCCGTCACCAGGCGCATGCGATCAGCGGCGCGCAGCTGCATATCAACCTGCATGGCTATCCCGCGCACGAATGGACGCGTCCGCTGTCGGGTTACCTGCCGCGCCACTTCGAGCTGTGGACCATTCCCAAGGGATTCTTCCTGGTCCTGCGCCATCATCCGGGATGGGCCGACCGCGCTCAACGGTTGATCGAAGGCGTCACCGCGCGGCTGGCGCGCAACGTGCCGGGACTGGTGGAGTTCAACGCGCGGCAGTTGGAACTCTTTCATGCCCATGCGCTCGAAAAGGGTTTTGACGTGCTTAACGGCATCCCCGTGCAGGTCACGGAGACCGACCGCGAGGAACTACCCATGGCGCTGATTTCGGAGTTTCCGGATGAAACGGTCTACGGAGACCGATTCGTTTTCGCGCATACTGTGCAGATGGAAACCGTCCTGGCAGCCACGGACCTGTATCGCGCCGGGCTTTAGCGGCTTACCGGTGTCTGACACCCAAGCAACAAGAAAATGAAAATCCGAGAACGCAACCACGGCGACGATCTGGCCCTGGTGGACATCTGGCTCCGTTCGGTGCGCGCCACCCACACTTTTCTGACTGAAAAGGAAATCCAGGCCATGTACCCGCAGGTGCTGAACACGTACCTGCCGTCCGTCAGGGTCTGGGTCTGTGAGGACGATGCCGGCGAAGTGGCCGGCTTCATGGGTCTGATCGGCAACAAGGTCGAGATGCTGTTCGTGGATGCCAACAAGCGAGGCAAAGGCGCTGGCCGCCGCCTGCTGAATTTTGCGCGATCGCTGCACGGCACGCTGCTGGTGGACGTGAACGAGCAGAATCCGCAGGCGCATGGCTTCTACAAGCACTACGGATTTCAGGACGTGGGCCGCTCGGCCTACGACGACTCGGGCCGTCCCTTTCCCATCATCCACATGAAGCTTGCCGGCTGAAGCATCCGCTTCAGTTGCCGTGCGCCTCGTGCCGCGCGCGCCATGCCTTCAGCGCTTCGCGGTAGCGGTCCATCGCTTCGTCGTAAAGGTCATAGACGCAGGGAATGCACCCGCTGTTGCAGCATTCGTCAGGCGCGGGACGCTCCGGCGGAACAGGCGGCGGGTCGTCGTTGGATGTTGCGGCGGGGCTCGACTTGCCGCCAGTCGGTTTCTTCGTGCTCATCGCGTCATGTTAGCGCCGCGCACCCAGCTCGGGCACGTCGCGCGCCCTCACACGCCTTCCCGCTTGCGCCAGTCCGCGCGGCGGATTTCGTAGCAGACCTTGGGCTCCGGCGCGTCGCCGGTCATGCCGACATAACGCAGCCCGGTCTTTTCCATGACGCGTTGCGACGCCAGGTTTGAACGCAGCGCCACGGCGCCCAGCACGTCGACGGGCAACAGCCGAAACCCCAGCCCGATCAGCGCACGCGAAATCTCCGGCGCGAAACCCTTGCCCCAGCAGTCGGGATGCAAGGCATAGGCCAGTTCAACGCTGGCCCGCTCCGGCGCAGTGGACACCTTCAACCCCGCGCGGCCCGCGGGCCGACCGGTGTCGCGGTCTTGCAGCACATACATGCCATAGCCATGCTCGGTCCAGTGGACGATGTTCTGCGCCACATAGCGCCGGCTGGCCGCCGCGTCGCGCGTGCCTCCCATGGACTGCATCAGGTCGGCATTGGCGTGCATTTCGATCATGAACGGCAAATGCGCCTGGGACATCCGGCTGGCGGACAGGCACAGGGTCTGGAAATCGTCGGGAAACTCGGCGGACGGCATGGGAGTCGGAGGCGATGGCGGACGAAGTTCGGGGACGGGCTGGCCGTCCGGATGACGGACCCGCCGATCATACCGGCCGGCGCGGTCTTGCACACTTGCGCCTAACCCTCACCCGCGCTGCAGCCCTACGAGACTCCAAAGAAAAACCGCAGCGTGCTCGCAGAGGCCGGCCAAGGCCGCAGCGGATTCGCCGCGGCCCGCCGCTGCGCCATCGGCGCCCCGCTTATTGCTCGGGATACGCACGCATGGCGGCGGGCTGTTCCGCCACCAGCGCGTCCAGGATACGCTTGCCCACCCGGCCGTCCTGCGGCAGGTTCAGGCGCGCCTGCTCTGCCCGCACGGCATCGCGCGTCTTGCCGCCCGGGATGCCGTCGGCCACCCCGATGTCATGGCCGCGGCCATAAAGCTGCTTCTGCAGTTCCTTGATCTGCGCGCGCGACAGGCCGGGATCGTCGGTCGGCCATGCGGTCACCAGCGCCGGGCCGCCTTGCAGGCGGTTCAGCAGCAGCGACACGGCCAAGCCATAGCGGCGCGACTGGTTGTAGTGCAGGATGGCGTCGAAATTGACCGTGGCCAGGAACACCGGTCCGCGCGCGCCGGTCGGCGCAAACAGGTACGCCTGCTGGTCGTTGCCCGAAGGCAGCTTCAACACCGAGCCGTCTCCTTGCTTGACGCCGGCCTGCGCCCATTGGGCGATCGTGCGGCGGTCCTTGGATCCCACGTACTCGGCGTCGGGCTCGGGCGGGATCGCGGCGGCCAGCTCGGCCGGCACGCGCACTTCCACGACGGCGGGCAACCCATGCGTCCATTGGGCGCGGCGCTTGCGCAGATGGTTTGCCGTGGAGGCCAGCGCGTCGGGCAGCGAGTTGTAGAGGTCGATGCGGTCGTCGCCATCGCCGTCGGCAGCCAGTTCGTAGAACGAAGTCGGAATGAATTGGGTCATGCCGAACGCGCCGCTCCAGGATCCGACGAACTTGTCGGCGGGCACGGTGCCGTCGCGCAAGAGGCGCACGGACGCGTACGCGTTCTTTTCCCAAAGCGGCTTGTTCTCGGTGCAGGCGCGCGTCAGCCAGGCATTGAGGACATCGGTCTTGCCGACCTGGCGGCCGTAGTTGGTTTCGATGCCGAAGATGGCGACCAGCGTCGCGGGGTCAACCTGGTATTGCTGGCTGATGGCGCCAAGCTCCTTGCCGTATTTGGAGAGCACGGCCTTGCCGTCCTGCACGCGCTCGTCGTCGACCGTCTTGGCGATGTAGTCCCACCAGCTTTCGCGGCCCTCGGGCTGACCCTTGGCCGACGCGACGGTCGTGGGCAGCAGCGTGGCGTTGGCCGTGTACTTGTCCCAGTCGGCGACGGTCAGGCCGTTGGCCGTGGCGCCCTTGCGCAGCTTGTCGATGCAGGCCTTGGTGTCGAGCTCGGTCGGGACGATGACGGTCGGCGCGGCGGCAGCGGCGGCGGGCGCGGCAGACGCAGCAGGTGCAGCCGGAGCAGCGGCAGCAGCAGGCGCGGCAGACGGAGCCGGCGCGGCGGCGGGGGCCACAGAAGCGGCGGGTGCCGCAGCGGGCGCGGCATGCGCGGCCGGCGCCGGCGTATCGTCGAAGCTGCGTTTGGGTTTGAGCACGGGCTGTTGCTGTTCCGGCGCGGGCGTCTGGACGCGCGATCCGGTGGCCGATCCGGGCGACTGCGCCTGCGCGGCGCTGGCGGCAGCGGCGGTCAGTGCCGCGGCCAGCAGCACGCGGGAAAGGCTGTCGATTCGAGGACGGGAGAAACTCTGGCGCATGGCTTTCCTGAAAAATCGAAGTCAGCCGGGATCGTACCGCGACCAGCCGCCGAAATCGAACGCGCCCCCCCCTGCTAGGCCGCCGCGCCGTGCTGGAATCCCGCCGGTGGCGCGCGCAGCACGCGCCGGCAAAGCCAAATCGCAATCAGGCTGAAAATCGCAAAGCCGCCCATCTGCCCCAGCATCACGCCCTCGGGCCCGCCCAGGTGCGCGCCCAGCCACACGAAGGGTATGGTGCCCACCGTGGCGCGCAGCCAGCCGATAGCGGTGGAATACGTGGCGTATCCCAGGTTGTTGAACACCGAGATCGCGACGAAGAACAGGCTGTTCAGCGCCCACGCAAAGCTGCCGACATGGCAGAAGAAGACGATCAGGTCGCGCCCGGGCCCCGTGACCCTGAAGACATCCGGCATCCACGGCGCCAGCACTGCCAGCACGACGGCCGCCGAGAACCCGTACAGCAACGCCCAGCGCGTCGTAAGCGCCACGGTGGCCTTCACGCGGTCCCAGTGGCCGGCCCCCAGGTTCTGCCCGAGGATCGGGCCGATGGCGCCGGGCAGCACGAAGAACAGCGAATAGGCCAGTTGCAGCAGCCGGTCGACCACCGTGGCGCCCGCCAGCACGCTGGGACCGAAGCTGGAATAGGTAGAGACGGTAAAGATGACCGCCGCCGGCGTGGCCAGGGTGGTCAGCGCCGCAGGCAAGGCAATGTTGCCGATGGCGCCCAGGTGCTCGCGTAGTTCCCGCGCGAGCGGCCAGGTCACCAGCCGGTGCTTGCAAAACACCAGCCAGGCGCCCAGCACCACGGTGGCGACTCGCCCCACCCCGCCGGCCCAGGCAATGCCCTCCATGCCGCCGTCCAGCACGAAGATGACGATGGGGTCGAGCACGGCGACCGTGCCGGTGCCGGACAGCAGCACCCACATCGACTGCCGCCCCTGGCCGGCCGCGCGCAGCAGATTCGACAGCATCATTCCGATACCCATGACCACCGCGAACGGCGTGGTGATGAGGACATACGACAGCAAATGGTCGCGCACGTCTTCGGCCAGGCCAATGGCGGCGGTGAACGGGCCGATCGCCGCCAGAAACACCGCGCCCGCCGCCACCGCGGCGGCGGCCATCAGGATCAGCGACGCGCCCGCAAGCGTGCGCGCCCGGCCGGCGTCCTGGGCGCCAAGCGCACGCGAGACCAGCGCCGCGCCGCCCACCGTGACGCCGATGCAGACGGACGTGATGGTGAATTGCGTCATGGACCCGAAACCCACCGCGCCCAATACGGCTTCGTCCTCAAGCGTGCCCAGGTAAAGCAGCGACAGGAACTCCACGGCGAAGACGGCCAGCATGCTGGCCCAGCCGGTCAGGATCATCTCGAGCACGTGCCCGCCGAGCGGGCCGGTCACGAAGCGGGCGTGGGATGCGGGTGCGTTCAAGGCATGTCTGCCATTGCGCGACGAGGCGTGAGCGGCATTACTGGCGTGGGGCCATTGCGCGGCGTTGTTTGCGTGCCGTTATTGCGCAGCCTGCGGCGCGTCGCGCAATTGCGCCAGGCGCTGCACCGCCAGTTCATAACCCTGGGCCGCGGCGGCCTCGTACCAGCGCAGCGCTTCCTTCATGTCGAAGTGCTCCATGACGAGGCCCTGCATGTATTGGGCGCCCGGCTCGCCGCGGTGCGCGGCGGCCAGCATCGCCCGTTCGGCCATGCCGTCCTGGCGCGGCGATTCGCCATAGATGTGGGCGTTGCCGCCCTCGATGGTGCCGCCCAGCTCGCGCAGCGACGGCGGGGTCTGTATGAACAGCTGGCGCCAGAACATCGCGACCAGCACCACGAATAGCGCAAAAAAGAAGGTCCAGGTGAAAAGCCGTTTGGCGGTCATGTTTTTCTCGGTCTCGGTGAAGGCAGGCTCGCGCCCGCGGAATTCAGGGATGATTGGTGGCGGGCGCAAACCAGTATTGGAACAAATCGCCGCGATTGGTGTACCAGGGCAGCAGCATTCCGATGCTGTCGGACTCGCGTTGCACCGTCAGCAGCAGCCCGCCTGCGTCCTTGCGCAGAACGGCAACATGACGCCGCACACCCATGGATTCATGCTGGCGCCAATCATGCCGCACGCTGATCCATAGCCGGCCCTGCGTGCAACCGGCAGCGCGCCAGATCGTGTTGCCGGGGCGCATGGGCTCGCCGCCCGAGGCCATGGAGCTGGCGCCGTCGTCGTGGACGGCAAGTAGCGCGGCCTCGTGCGCACCTTGCCCATCACGCGTCTCGATCTGCCAACCGCGCGCATCAGCCACGAACGAAACGGTCGAGCGGGGTGACGGCTTCCACGCCGGAAGCGGCGCATCGCGCATGCCCGGCAGGCCCAAGGGGTAAAGCAAAAATCCACGCAGGTCTTCGAGCAGGACAGCGTCGGCATCGCCCGCGCGGCGTTCGCCCTGGGCGCGATAAGTGCCGGTCAGGTCGGGACATTGCGCCGGATCCGACGGCAACAGGACTTGCGTGTTGTCTTTGAAGGACGGCCACCTCACGGCGACCTCGTCCACGCGCGACGCGGTGCAGCCGGCCAGCGCCGCGGCCAGCAAGGTGATCGTTGCGAGGACGCCGGCACGTTTGGCGTCAGGCCAGCCTTCACGCTGGGTGACGCATTGCGCGGCACACCAGCCGCCCCGCTCCTTCAAAGTCAATGCCGCTCTCCCGTTGCAAGCCGAAGCCCATGCAGGCGTCGAACTATATCCCGAATCCCGCACCGCGTTGCCAAGCGCCCGGCACGGGAGAATAATCGGCAAATCGCTTCCGCTCCCCTGCGCCATGACACCGTTCCGAGGCAAACTTCGCATCCGGCACCTGGAGATCGTGCTGACCGTCTCCGAATTGGGCAACCTGTCCAAGGCGGCGGCGCAGTTGCACAGCACGCAATCGGGCCTGTCCCGCGCGATCGCCGAGATCGAGGAGCTGGTGGGTGCGCGGCTGTTCGAGCGCACGGCAAAGGGCACGACCTGCACGCCGCTGGGCGACGCCATGTGCCGCCACGCGCGGCAGTTGCTGACCGGTTTTCGCAAGGCCGAGGTCGACCTGGCTGCGGTCTCGCGCGGTGAAGAAGGCAGCCTGACCGTGGGCTGCTTTTCCATGTTTGCGGGCTGGCCGGTGGCGCAGGCCGCGCGCGACTACCGCGAGGCGCATCCGCGCATCACGCTCACCATCGAGATCGGCACGCACGAACGGCTGATCGAGGACCTGGACGCCGGCGCGCTGGACGTGTTGATCAGCCGTTTCTCGTCCACCGTGAATCCGGAGATCTACCGGTCGACCACCCTGCTGGAGGATCCCGTGGTGCTGGCCTGCGCCCCGCATCATCCGCTGACGCGCCTGCCGCAGGCCACGCTGGCCGATTATGTGGCCTATCCGTGGATCACCGCCCTGCCCGGCAGCCGCATCCGCGGCGAGCTGGAATTGTCCCTGCGCCAGGCCGGTCTGGCGATTCCGGATATGATCGGCGTCCTGTCGCTGGAATTCGGCCGCGAATTACTCGTGGACGGACACTACCTGTGGATGCTGCCCGGCAGCGTTGCAGCCGTCCGGCAGGCGCGCGGCGAACTCGCCGTGCTGCCGGCCCGTCCCGCCCTGCGCAGGTCGCCCCTTGCCGCCATCTGGCGCCGCGACCGCCCCAGCACCCGTCAGGCGCGCGCCTTCGCCGCCCAGCTCGAACGCACCATCCAGGCCGATGGCATCGCGCTGGCCGCATGAACCGCGCGCCGCATCCCGAACACGCACCTCATTCATACCGGAGCACCCATGTACGACTGGCTCAACGCATTGCCCAAGGCGGAATTGCACCTGCATCTGGAGGGCACGCTCGAACCCGAGCTGCTCTTCAAGCTGGCGCAGCGCAACGGCGTGGCGCTGCCCTGGCCCGATATCGACGCCCTGCGCGGCGCCTACAACTACAACAACCTGCAGGAATTCCTGGACCTGTACTACATGGGCGCGGACGTCCTGCGCACCGAGCAGGACTTCTACGACCTGACGTGGGCCTACCTGCTCAAATGCCACGAGCAGAACGTGGTGCACACCGAACCCTTCTTCGATCCGCAGACCCACACCGACCGCGGCGTGCCGTTTGAAACCGTGCTGAACGGCATCAGCCAGGCGCTGGCTGACGGCCGCAAGCAACTGGGCGTGACCAGCGGGCTGATCCTCAGCTTTCTGCGCCACCTGCCCGAAGAACAGGCCATGCGTACGTTGGAGCAGGCATTGCCGTATCGCGACGCCTTCATCGCCGTGGGCCTGGACAGCAGCGAACAAGGCTTTCCGCCCCGCCTCTTCCAGCGGGTGTTCGACCGTGCGCGCGCCGAAGGCCTGCCGGCCGTGGCGCATGCGGGCGAAGAGGGTCCGCCCGAATACATCTGGGAGGCGCTGGACCTGCTGAAGGTGCTGCGTATCGACCACGGCGTGCGTGCCGCCGAAGACCCGAAGTTGATCGCGCGCCTGATCGACGAGCAGATTCCGCTGACCGTCTGTCCGCTGTCCAACACCCGGCTGCGCGTGTTTGATCACATGCGCGAGCACAACATCCTGTCGCTGCTGGATGCCGGGGTGAAGGTCACGGTCAACTCCGACGATCCCGCCTACTTCGGCGGCTATGTCACCGAAAATTTCCACGCGCTCCACGAACACCTGGGCATGACGCGCGAGCAGGCGCAGGCGCTGGCGGACAACAGCCTGGACGCACGCATCGCCAGATAGCGGAAGGTTCCGATGGCGGGATCCGGGTCGCCACGGTCCGGACAGCCCCCATCCAGCCATGCGAGTTGCGCATGGCTATGTTCAAAACCGGAATGCCCGGCGCGGCACTTTCCTCCCTACCATTAGTCCGGCAGCAGCACAGATTGCCGCCGCTGGACGATGAACAACGATACAAGGGGCAGGAATATGAGTGAACGCGTGAAGGCGGCGCTGCGCACTGGCACGCTGGTTGGCGTGCGCGACGGCGGCGTGTGCCGCTATGGCGCCATTCCGTATGCGCAGGCGCCCGTGGGCGAACTGCGCTTTGCACCGCCGCAACCGGCGGACATTCGCGGCGAATTCGACGCTACGGGTACCGGCCCCGTCCCGCCGCAGTTGCCCTCGCGCCTGCGCGGCGCCATGGGCGATTTTGACGCCGAACAATCCGAAGACTGCCTGCACCTGACGATCTGGACGCCGGCGGCGGACGGCAAGCGCCGCCCCGTCGTCGTGTGGCTGCACGGCGGCGCCTGGCAAAGCGGCGGCGGCGCGCTCGACTGGTACGACGGCGCCCGCCTGGCCGAACGCGGCGACGTAGTGGTCGTGGCCGTCAGCTACCGGCTGGCCGCGCTGGGCTGGCTGTACGTGCCCGGGCAAACGGCCAACGTCGGCTTGCTGGATCAGGAACTGGCGATCGACTGGGTGCTGGACCACATCCAGGATCTGGGCGGCGATCCGGCGCGCATCACAGTCATGGGCCAATCGGCAGGCGCCTCGTCGATCTGCGCCATGCTGGCGCGCCAGCCGCGCTTCTCCCGCGCCATCCTGCAAAGCGCCGCGCTGGGCCGCGGCTTTCGCAGCGCCCAGCAGGCCGACGCGCTGGGTCAGGTCTTTCTGCGCGCGGCCGGCGCCGACTCGCTTTCGGTGGCGCGCGGGCTGCCGGTGTCCGCGTTGCTGGCGGCGCAGCAGGCGCCCGAGGTCGTGCAGGCCCTGCGGGCCGAAGGCAGCAGCCGCAGCCTGTTCTCGCCGGTGCTGGACGGCCAGGTGCTGCCGAAAGAGATCGCCCCGGCGCTCTTGACCGCCGCGGGCCGCGCGGACGTACTGGTCTGCTACACGCGCGACGAAATGGCCGCGTTCCCGGACCACGGCACCGACGCCGCCAGCCAGGAGATGGGCGACGCCGTGTTCGGCGCGCCCTCCCGGCTTTGGGCCCGGCAGGCCGTGGCCCAAGGCCGCAACGCCTGGCTGGCGCGCTTTGACGTCGCGCCGACGGACCGCTTCGGCGCCTGTCACTGCATTGAATTGCCGTTCGTGTTCGACACGCTGCAGGCATTTGCCGATGCCCCGATGTTGGCAGGACTACCTGCCGCGCAGGGCGAGCAACTGGCGCGCCAGACGCAGACCGCATGGCTGGCGTTCATCCGCGGCGATGCGCCGGATTGGCCGCAAGCGCCACACATGCAGATCCTGGCCTGAGCCCGCTACGCCACACGACAGGCGCCGGCCTTGCCGCCGCGCCCCGCATACCAACAACACAAGGGGAATTCCATGTTCAAGCAAACCTTCCTCGCGCTCGCGCTTGCCCTGCCGCTTGCCGCCACCGCCGCCTATCCCGACAAGCCGGTCAAGATCATCGTGTCCAATCCGCCCGGCGGTCCGGTCGACGTCATGCTGCGCGTCCTCGCCAGCAAACTCGGCGCGGCCTGGGGCCAGCCCGTGGTCGTGGAAAACAAGCCGGGCGCCTCGGGCATCATCAGCACCGGCGCACTGGTCAAGTCGGCGCCAGACGGCTACACGCTCGGCATGGTCGTCGCGTCGTCGGTGACCATCGTGCCGTTTGCGGTGGACAGCCTGCCGTTCGACACGCAAAAGGACTTGCAGCCCATCTCGCTGGTGGCGCGCACGCCGTTCATCTTCATCGTGCCCAAGGACAGTCCCCTCAAGACCTGGGAAGACTTCGTGCGCGAAAGCAAGACGCGAAACTTGAGCGTGGGCTCGTTCTCGATCGGCACCGCGTTTCACCTGGTCTGGGAACAGACGGCGCGGCGCGCCGGCATCAAGGCGCTGTACGTGCCGTCATCCTCGTCGGGCAAAACGCAGAATGACCTGATCGGCGGGCAGCTCGACGTGGGCCTGGACGCGCCGTCCAGCTCGAAAGGCCTGATCGACAGCGGACGGCTGCGGGCGCTGGCAATCACCAGTCCGCAACGCTTTGGCGGCCTGCCCGACACGCCCACGTTGAAGGAGTCGGGACTGGACTACGCACCGCAGCCGTGGATCGGCCTGATGGGACCGGCCGGCATCCCCAAGGACCGCGTCGCGCAGATCCAGAAGGCGGTGACCGACATCCTGAAAGACCCTGCGATGAAAGCGCAGATGGAAACGCTGGGCATGATTCCGATCGGCAGTTCGCCCGAGGAACTGGCAGCCACCATCGAGGCCGATCGCGCCGAAATGGGACCGCTGATCAAGGAACTGGGCATCAAGCTGCAGTAGCGCCGGCGCGCGGTAAATTCCGCGCAACGTAAGCACTGGAAACAGGGCCCCTTGCGCTGGGGCGCTCGGGTAAGATCCTTGTCAATAACAAGTTAACTACCCCGAGGAGGAGAGCATGCCGCAACGCAATTCCCTGTTCCGTCTGGCGCCCTTGGCGCTGGCCGCCCACCTGATCTTTTCCGGCCCGGCGGCCGCGCAAGGCGCGCCCGGCACGCAAGGCACGGTGCAACCCGCCGCCAACCCCGCGCTGGCCGCGCAGATTGACGAACGCGCCAAGGCCATCGAAGACAAGCTAATCGCGTGGCGCCGCGACATTCATCAGCATCCGGAGCTCGGCAACCAGGAACACCGCACGTCCAAACTGGTCGCCGATCATCTGCGCGCGCTGGGCATGGACGTGAAGACCGGCGTTGCGGGCACCGGCGTGGTCGCGGTCCTCAAGGGCGGCAAGCCGGGGCCCGTGGTGGCGCTGCGCGCGGACATGGACGCCCTGCCCGTCAAAGAACAGGTAGACGTGCCGTTCGCGTCCAAGGCCAAGGGCACGTACCTCGGCAAGGAAGTCGACGTCATGCACGCGTGCGGCCACGATGCGCACACGGCGATCCTGATGGCGGCCGCCGAAGTGCTGGCCGGCATGAAGGACGAGCTGCCCGGCACGGTCAAGTTCATCTTCCAGCCCGCCGAGGAAAGCCCCGCGGACTTCGAGCCCGACGGCAAGAAGGTCTGGGGCGCGAAGATGATGGTGCAGGAAGGCGTGCTGGACAATCCCAAGGTCGACGCGATCTTCGGTCTGCACGTGTCCAGCGCTTACCCGGCCGGCTGGCTGGCATGGCGCGCAGGTCCCGCAATGGCCGCTGCCGACCAGTTCTGGATCGACGTGACCGGCAAGCAGACGCACGGCGCGCGCCCGTGGTCCGGGATCGACCCCATCGTGGTCAGCTCGCAGATCATCCTGGGTTTGCAGACCATTCCCAGCCGACAGATCAATAGCATGCTGGAACCGGCGGTGATCACGGTGGGCGCCATCCACGGCGGCAACCGCATGAACATCGTGCCCGACAGCGTTGCGATGACCGGCACCATCCGGACATACGACGAAGGCATGAAGACGGACATCCATCAACGCATCGCGCGCACCGCGGACATGATCGCGCAAAGCGCGGGCGCCAAGGCGGACGTGCGAGTCGTCGAGCTTTACAACGCCACCGTCAATCCGCCGGCGCTGGCCGAGCAGATGGGTCCCACGCTGCGGCGCGTGGCGGGCGAAGGCAACTATGGCTTGCAACCCAAGTCGACGGCGTCCGAGGACTTTTCGTTCTATCAGGAGAAGGTGCCCGGCATGTTCTTCTACCTGGGCGTAACGCCCAAGGGAACGGATGTCGACAAGGCCGCACCGAACCATTCGCCGCGCTTTCACGTTGACGAGTCGGGGCTCATCAACGGCGTGCGCGCGCTGTCGAACCTGACGGTCGACTACATGGCGAGCGCGCACAAGGGCAGTTGATCGTTCTTACCCGGATCGCCGATGCACGCGCCGCGTCCATCGCGGAACGTGCATCGGCAACGGTGGCGACAGGCTTCACGCCTGCTATCGCTTCGGCTACCAGGACGGCATAAGCAAACGGCTACAAATTCTTTGTCAGCCGCCGCCCCGCTTCTTACAGTGTGCGCCTTTGCCGCCATGCGGCCGCACGACAGAAGCTTTCGCCATGCCGATCTCCCGACGCAAATTCCTGCTTGCCACCACGCTGGCGCTGCCGCTGGCTCGGCCTCGACTGGCGCGGGCGTCAGACTGGCCCGCGCGTCCCATCCGTCTTGTCGTCACGTTTCCGCCCGGTGGCGCGAGCGACATCGCCGCGCGCATCATTGCGCCCGTGCTGGCCGAACGGCTGGGTCAGTCCATCGTCATCGAAAACAAGCCGGGCGCGGGCTCGACCATCGGCGCAAACCTTGTCGCACAGTCGCCCGCCGACGGCTACACGTTGCTGATGTCGAACTCGGCGCCCCTGTCGATCTCGCCGGCGCTGATGCCGCAAGGCGGGTACGACGCGCTGGCAAGCTTCTGCCATGTCGCCTACCTGGGCGCAGTGCCCACGGTGTTTGTCGTGCACCCGTCCGTGCCGGTGTCCAGCCTTGCCGAGCTGACCGCCTGGATCAAGGCGCAGGACCAGCCGGTGCAATACGGCAGCGGCGGGCTGGCGTCCGTGGGGCAGATCGTGGGCGAGCTGTATTCGCGGCAGACGGGCGCGCCGCTGCAGCACATCCCGTACAAGGGCTCCGGCGCCATGCGCAACGATCTGCTGGGCGGACAGATCCGCGTGGCGGTGGATGCCCTGCCGCAGAACCTGCCCTTCCTGCGCTCAGGGCAACTGCGTCTGTTGGCCGTCACCACGCAGGACCGCGTGCCGCAGGCGCCCAGCATCGCTTCGGTGGGCGAACTGGGCTATCCGGGCCTGGTCGCGGAAAACTTCATCGGGCTCTCCGCCCCCGCGGGCCTGCCAGACGCGGTGGCCGTGCGGCTGCACGCGGAGGTCGGATCCGTGCTGGACAATCCGGACATTCGGGCCAAGCTCGAGGGCCAGGGCTTCGTGCTGGCGCAGAAGACGCCGGCGGAGTTCACCGATTTCGTGCGTCGGCAGGCCGATAGCTGGGGGCCGGTGGTGCGCGCGACGGGAGCCAGCCTGTGAGCGCCCGCCGTCTGCTCGTGCTGTTCGGCTTTCCCGGCCGGGGCGGCTTCAACGAGGCGGCATTGCAGGGCGCCGAGCGCGCGGCGCGTGCGGGCCATGCGCTGCACGAGGAATGGATCGCGGCCACTGACCCGGCCGCGCGTGCCGAGCGCCTTGCGCAGTTGTGCAACGGCAACCCGGATCTGGTGATCGTGCACGGCGGCCAGGGCGACGTGCCCGTGGCCGAGGTGGCGCCGCATTTTCCGCGTACGCAGTTCGC
This sequence comes from Achromobacter sp. GQ309, assembly GCF_059759315.1. Classification (NCBI taxonomy): domain Bacteria; kingdom Pseudomonadati; phylum Pseudomonadota; class Betaproteobacteria; order Burkholderiales; family Alcaligenaceae; genus Achromobacter; species Achromobacter sp. GQ309. The sequence continues at coordinate 474,496 of NZ_JCAXDP010000001.1, read as the reverse complement.
GATCACACAAGGCAGTCATACGGCGGCCAACGTCGCGAGCTATGAGATTCTGCAGGAGCATTCCGCGTTTCTTGCCGGGATTCTGGCCGGCTTGCGGGCGGAGGGAGATGGCGCGGGCGGCCTGGTCGCGGATGGCCGCCCCGCGGGTGGCCGCCCCGCGGATGGCCGCCCCGCACACCTCTCCGGCGAGCGCGTCCGGCCCGGAGTGAAGGGCCGCGCCGCCTTTGCCGACGGCGTGCGCCGCGTGACGGGCCGGGATCCGCTTACGGGTTTTTGCGGCAATCAGCACGACCCCGACCTGGGTGAGGCCTGGACACGTGCGCTCGCCGCACAACGCGCCCGCGTGCTGTTCGCGATGATGGATGGCGGCCGCGACGGCGTCACGCGCGCCTGCCGCGAGGCCGGCATCTGGCAGATCGGCAACGTGCTGGATTGGGTGGCCCGCGATCCGGAGGTCTATCTGGCATCGGCGCTCGCGGACTCCGGCCTGTGCGTGGAGCGCGCGGCCGCGGACCACGCCGCGGGCGCGCTGGCCGTGGGACGCATCACGCGTTTCGGCCTGGAGGCTGCGGCCTCGTTGCGGCTGGTGCTGGGCGCAGACGTCACCGCCTACGAGCGGCGCGAGCTGGACGCGTGGTCTGGGCGCCTGGCGTCCGGCGAGATCGAGATTGCCAGCCACTACGACGGCGAGGAATTCGCGCTGTCGTAGATGCCCTCGCAGCGACACCGCGCCGGCAACATGTGGCGCGTTGCGGGCGACGTGACCCACGGCCCTGCGCACACGTCTCGCGAGCCTTGCGGGCATCCCGCATTGACGCGTCGCGATGCCCTGGCTACAGTGGCCGGCAGTCTTGCGGCAAGGCTTTTGCGCCGCATTTTCGAACCGCCCGCGGTCCCGCCGTTGGCCCAACACTCCGGATACCCATGAACAGCTTCCGCGTCGGCATCGCCGGCTTCGGCGCCATCGGCCAGGCCGTGGCGCAATCCCTGGATGCGGGCCTGCCCGGCCTGACGCTCGCCGCCGTCGCGGTGCGCGATCCCAACGCCCCGCCCGCCTTCGACTGGAAGAACGGCGCGCCCACGTTCACCACCATCGGCGGGCTCGCCGAACACTGCGATGTGGTGGTGGAATGCGCGCCCGCTGCCGTGTTCCGCGACATCGCCGAACCCGTGCTGCGTGCCGGCAAGAAGATGGTGGTGCTCAGTTCGGGCGCGTTGCTGCGCCACGAAGACCTGATCGGCATCGCGGGCCAGCATGGTGGCCAGGTCATCGTGCCGTCGGGCGCCATTCTTGGGCTGGACGCCATCACCGCCGCCGCGGAAGGCGTGATCCACTCGGTCACGATGATCACCCGCAAACCGGTGCGCGGCCTGCTCGGCGCGCCCTACCTTACCGAAAACAACATCGACATCGAAGGCATCACCGAACCTCGCCTGATCTTCCGCGGCTCGCCGCGCGAGGCCGCCGTGGGCTTTCCGGCCAACCTCAACGTGGCCGTCAGCGTGTCGCTGGCGGGCATCGGCCCGGACCGCACCACGCTGGAAATCTGGGCGGATCCCTCACTCGAACGCAACGTGCATCGCGTCGAGGTCGTGTCGGGTTCCGCCTCGTTCTCGGTGGAAATCCAGAACATTCCCTCCGCCAATCCCAAGACCGGCCGCATCACCGCGCAAAGCGTGATTGCCGCGCTGCGCAAGCTGACCGGACCGCTGCGCGTGGGGACCTGATTTTCGGCAAGACGTGCAAAAGGCCGCTGCGTGCGGTCTTTTGCATGTGCAGCGCAGTCCGTCAGGCCGCCGCTCTGCGCAGCGCATCGCCGTGGCGCGACGCCGGCATCGGGCCGGCCTTCCACCCGCCCGCACCATCCAGATCCAGCCGCTGCGTATGGAAAGCATCCAGCGTGCTGCGATGGCCCACGCTGACCAGCATGCTGTCCGGCAACGCGTCGCGCAGCAGGCTGTACAGCATGTGTTCCAGTCCTTCGTCCGTGGCCGAGGTGGCCTCGTCCAGAAACACCAGCGCCGGCCGGTTGTACAGCACGCGTGCAAACGCGATGCGCTGCTGCTCGCCCAGCGACAACACGCGCGACCAGTCGTGCACCTCGTCGAGCCGGCTGGCCAGATGTCCCAGGTTGACCTGCCTGAGCGCGTCGGCCAGACGCGCGTCGTCGGCCGGCTGCGCCAGTCCCGGATACGCCACCGCGCCTCGCAGGTCGCCCAGCGGCAGATAAGGCCGCTGCGACAGGAACAACGCGGACTCGCCTTGCGGCCGCCGCACCTCGCCGCTGGCATACGGCCACAGGCCCGCCAGCGCGCGCAGCAAGGTTGTCTTGCCGCTGCCCGACGGCCCCTTGATCAGCAGAGCCTGACCGGGATTCAGGCGCAGGTTCAGGTTTTCCAGAAGACGCGCGCCATCCGGGCGCGACACGTTCAGGCCTTCGATCTGCAGCCCATCCGGCAGGGCTTGCGTCTGCACCTGCGGCAGCGCGCGCGCGGCCTCGTTGGCATCCAGGAATCCGTTCAGACGATCCAGCGTGGCGCGGTACTGCGCGAACGTGTCGTACGAACTGCGAAAGAACGACAGCGATTCCTGGACCTGCCCGAACGCCTGCGACGTCTGCATGACATCGCCCAGTTTGATTGCCCCGCTGAAGAAACGCGGCGCCTGCAGGATGAACGGAAACACCACTGCGATCTGGCTGACCGACAGGTTGAAGCCGTCGAATTTCAAGCCCCGGTACACGCGCTGCCAGAGATTGGCGATGTAGGACGTGAAGCGGGTCCACAGGGTCGCGCGCTCGACTTCCTCGCCCTGGTAGAACGCGACGTTTTCGGCGTTTTCGCGCAGGCGCACCAGCGCATATCGGAAGTTGGCGGTCAGACGCTCGGACAGGAAGTTCAGCTTGATGAGCGGACGGCCGATCTTGAAGGCCAGCCACGTGGCGACGATGACGTACAGGTACACCACGAACACCATGGCGCGCGGAATTTCAACGCCGCCGAGCGTCAACGGACCCGACAACCCCCACAGGATCGACGTGAAGGCCACCAGCGACACGATCGCGCTCAGCGCGCCGATGGCCAGCGTGCGCGAGCCCGTCACGAACTGCGCAATGTCCTGCTCGATCCGCTGGTCGGGGTTGTCGACGGGTTCGGCCAGGAAGTGTCCGCGGTAGTAGGCGCCCGCGCCCAGCCAGTCGCGCGTCAGCCGATCATTCAGCCAGACGTGCCAATGGATGTCGAAGGCCTGCCCCACATAGCTGTCGGCCAGGCTGCGCACCACATGCACCGTGGCGAGCACGGCGAAAATGCCCAGAAAGTGCCAGAAGACGGCCTGATCCAGCGCCTGCAGGGCGCTATAGAACCCGTTGTACCAAAACGAGAACAGCACGGTCATGCGCACCGCGAACATCGCCAGGAACAGCAGCAGCGCCAGCGTCAGCATCGGACGCCAACTGCGGCGCGGCGTGAGATACGGCCAGGCCAGCCGCCAGAATTTGCGGCCCCAGACGGTGGTGCGGGTCAGGACGAGCGTGACGAGCGCCAGCGCGACGGCGGAGATGCCGAATGCGCGCACGAGCCACAGGGCGCTTTCCGCGAGTTGCTGCTGCCAATTCAGATCCATGAGCCCGGAACCTCGCAAAGACGTTCCTGGTTAGACGGCGGGATCGACGGCAGTTCCGGTAAAAACGCGGTTTTAAGCCTGGCTTAAGCCAGATTGAAGGACGTTGAAGGGCCGTTGAAAGCCGTGACGCACTTATTCGGATCTGAGATCCAGATTGGCGAACAGATCCGCCAGCGTCGGCACGCTGCGCGCCGGCCAGATCGCGCTCAAGTCGAAGCTGGGCAGACGCTCGCCATCGCGCACTTCGCAAAAGCGGACGCCCCGAAATCCCATGGACCGGATCCAGCTGGGCAGCAAGGCCACACCGCAGCCGCCCGCCACGCACGACAGCACCGTCAGCGTGAGGCTGGCCTCCTGGTTCACGTGCGCATCGTGGCCGCCCTTGCGCATGGCATCCAGGATGGCCGCATAAAATGCCGGCAGTTGCGTCTGCGGGTACATCACCAGGCCGGCCTGCGCGATCTGCGCCATCGACACCTGGCCGTCGGCATCGACCTCGAATTCGTCGGGCACGGCGGCCACCAGCCGGTCGCGCAACAGCTGGCGCTCGCGCATGCGGCCGCCGACGGCCACGGGCGTGTGCATCAGGCCGATGTCGATGTCGCCGGTCTGCAAAGCCTCGGCCTGTTGGGCGTTGCTCATTTCACGCAGGATGATGCGCACGCCGGGCGCCTGCTTGCGCATCTGTCGCAGCGCGCGGGGCAAGGTGTCAAAGAGCGCCGAGGACACCAGCCCGACCGTCAACTGGCCCGCGCTGCCCCGCCCGATCTCCCTGGCGCGCCGGGCCGCCGCGTCAATGCGGGCGACGCTGGCGCGCACGTCCTCCAGGATGGCCTGCGCGGCGGGCGTGGGCGTCGTGCCCTGCCGCGACCGCTCGAACAGGCGCACGCCCAGGTCTTTCTCCATGCGCGTCAACGCCTGGCTCAGCGCCGGCTGCGCGATGCCCAGCCAGTCCGAGGCGCGGCTCACGCTGCCGTGGTCAACCACTGCCAGGAAGTACCGCAGATGCCGCGTTTCCATATCGTTCCAATATATTTAATGCGCCTTTCCAGAATGGAAAACTATACCCCGACTTCCTAGAATCCCGACTTACAGAACACTACATAGCGCGTCGCCGTTCCGAGAGAGCGGTGCGCCGCATGAGGAGACCGCTTTGCCCTCGCCGATTCCAGGCGCCGCCGTCGACACCCACGCCCACGTGTTTCACCAAGGCCTCGCCTTGGCCAACACGCGCCGTCACACGCCCGACTACGACGCCACGCTGGCCGAGTACCTGGGGCTGCTGGACGCGCACGGTTTGACCCACGGCGTCCTGGTGCAGCCCAGTTTCCTGGGCACGGACAACAGCCATCTGGTCGAGGCGCTGCGTGCCGCCCCCGCCCGCCTGCGCGGCGTGGCCGTCGTGGCGCAGGATGCCAGCGAATCCGAACTGCGGGCCCTGGCCGACGCCGGCGTGGTCGGCATCCGTCTGAACCTTTTCGGCCTGGACACGCCCGCGCTGCAGACGCCGGCGTGGCAGGTGCTGCTGGCCCGCGTCAATGCCCTGAACTGGCACGTTGAAGTGCACTTGCAAGCCGCGCGCCTGGACGGCGTGTTGCCGGCCTTGCTAGCGGCCGGCTGCCGCATCGTGGTCGACCATTTCGGCCGCCCGGATCGCGCGCTCGGCGTCCTGGATGCAGGCTTCCAATACCTGCTGCGCCAGGCGGACAGCGGCCGGATCTGGGTCAAGCTGGCCGCGCCGTACCGCAACTGGGCCGCGCCGGCCTGCGCCGCGGCCGGCCGTCTGGCCACGCAGCAATTGCTGGACGCCTACACCCCTGAACGCCTGATGTGGGGCAGCGACTGGCCCCATACCGAACATCGCCACCTGGCGTCCTATCCCGCCGCGACGCAGTGGCTGGACGCCTGGATCGACGACCCCGCGCAACGGCGCACCGTACTCGCCGACACGCCGTTGCGGCTATTCCAATTCCAAGGAGACGCTCCATGACCCCTCTGTTCAAACGCCTGGCGCACCGTAGCGCGCTGTTCGCCGCCGCCGGCCTGCTGGCTGGCGCTGCCGGCGCCGCGCACGCCGCCTACCCCGAACGCGCCGTCACGCTGGTCGTGACCTACCCGCCCGGCGGCACCGTGGACGTGGTCGCCCGCCTGATCGGCCCGAAGCTGGCGGCTGAACTCGGCCAGCCCGTCGTCATCGAAAACCGCGGCGGCGCCGGCGGCATGATCGGCGGCGCGGTCGTCGCCAAGGCCCAGCCCGACGGCTACACGCTGATGCTGGACGCTTCCAACCACGCGCAGAACCCCGCGCTGCACAGCAAGATGCAGTTCGACACGCTGTCGGCCTTCGCGCCCGTGTCGCTGCTGCTGCGCGTGCCCAACGTGCTGGTCGTGACGCCGTCGTATGAAGTGAAGTCGGTCGGCGACCTGATCAAGCTCGGTCAGCCCGATGCCAAGGAGCCGGTGTACTTCGCGTCGGCCGGCCCCGGCTCCGCCCAGCACCTGGCGGGTGAACTGTTCAACCTGCTGGCCAAGACGCAGTTGCAGCACGTCGCGTACAAGGGCGGCGGCCCGGCCATGATCGACGTGATGTCGGGCCAGGTCCCCGTCATGTTCGCAAGCATGGGCTCGGCCTGGCAGCACGTGAAGAACGGCAAGCTGCGCGCCGTGGCCGTTGGCGGCCTGGAACGCTCCAAGACCGCACCCGAATTGCCCACCATCGCCGAGTCGGGCGTGCCGGGCTACGAGACCTACGAATGGAACGCCGTGTTCGCCCCGGCCGGCACGCCGCCCGCCATCGTCGAGCAGGTCTCGCAGGCGCTGGCCAAGGTGCTGAAGGACCCCACGATTGCCGAGCAGCTTGCCGGCATCGGCGCCGAACCCATCGGCTCCACACCCGCCGAACTGGACACGTTCCGCCGCGCCGAAATCGAGAAGTGGCAGCGCGTCGTGAAGGAAGCTGGATTGAAGCTGGATTGAGTACTGCCGGGCCCCACGGCCCGGACACCGCGTAGCCGGTTTGCGGCGCTCTTCGGGGCGCCGCTTTTTTTGCCCTGCGCGGTCGCCATTGCGGCAACGGTTGGCGACGCGCGCGCGGGTGCATGCCATGCCCGCCGGCGCTTCCGGTCTCCGGGCGGCGCTATCATGACGCCTTGACCAGCTTTACCGCAGGAACCCGCAGGATGGACAAGATCCGGCTCGACAAATGGCTTTGGGCGGCGCGCTTCTACAAGACGCGCAGCCTGGCTTCGGATGAAATCGGCAAGGGCCGCGTGTTCGTGAACGGACAGCCCGCCAAGCCCGCGCGCGAGGTCGGCGCGGGCGATGTGATCACGGTACGCAAGGAAGACCCCGCCGTGCAGGTGCGCGTCGTGGCCGTCAGCGGCGTGCGCGGGCCTGCCCCGGTTGCGCGCCAACTGTACGAAGAGACGCCCGAAAGCGTGGCCGCCCGCGAACGCGCCGCCGAAATGCGCCGCCTCGCGCCGGAGCCGGCACTGGGCATCGAAGCGGGGCGCCCCACCAAGCGTGACCGCCGTCTCATCGACCAGATGCGGGGCAAATCCTGATGAAGCGCGCCGCAACCGGCGGCCTGGTCTATTCCACCGAAACCGGGCGCATGTGCCCGCAATGCCGTCAGCCCCTCGCGCAATGTCAATGCAAGGCGGCGGCCGCAAAAGTCCCGGCAGGTGACGGCGTGGCGCGGGTCTCGCGTGAAACCAAGGGCCGCGGCGGCAAGAGCGTGACGCTGGTGCGCGGACTGGCGCTGGCGCCCGACGCCTTGAACGCGCTGGGCAAGCAGCTGCGGACCGCGTGCGGTTCGGGCGGCACCGTCAAGGACGGCGTGATCGAGGTGCAGGGCGACCACTGCGACCGCATCCTCGAGGCGCTGACGAAACAGGGCCACCGCGCCAAGCGCGCGGGCGGCTGAACCGTATCAGGTATCAGGACAGAACAATGGAAATTTCCGTGACGGACGTCGCGAGCTGGCATGCCCATGTGTACTTCGACGCGGCAAGCCGCGACACCGCGTTCGCCCTGCGCGAACGAATTGTCGCGACGTTTGACGGCAAGATGGACATGGGGCGCTTCCATGAGCGCCCCGTGGGCCCGCATCCGCAATGGAGCTACCAGATTGCCTTTGACCCGCAGCACCTGGCCGAGATCGCAACGTGGCTCACGCTGAACCACGGCGCGCTGGATGTTTTCATGCACCCGAACACCGGCCATTCGCTGCGCGACCACCGCGACTGCGCGGTGTGGATTGGACGCAGCCACGTGTTGAACCTGGCTGCGCTGGGCGGCTGAAGCCTTACAGCGCCCGGCCCACGATCAGCGAGTCGATCGCCATATGCGGGTCGTCGCTCTTGCCTTCATAAGGCAGGCGGCTCAGCACATAACGCATGGCGTTCAGACGGGCGCGCTTCTTGCAGTCGGACTTGACCACGATCCACGGCGCGTCGGCGGTGTCGGTGTGGGCAAACATGGCTTCCTTGGCGCGCGTGTAGTCGTCCCACTTGTCCAGCGACGCCAGATCGACCGGGCTCAACTTCCATTGCTTGAGCGGATGCACCTTGCGTTGCTGGAAGCGGCTGCGCTGTTCTTCCTGGCTGACCGAAAACCACAGCTTGATCAGCGTGATGCCGCTGCTGACCAAATGGCGCTCGAAATCTGGCGTCTGGCGCAGGAACGCCAGGTATTCGTCCTGCGAGCAAAAGCCCATCACGCGTTCGACGCCGGCGCGGTTGTACCAGGAGCGATCGAACATGACGATCTCGCCGGCGGTCGGCAGGTGTTGCACGTAACGCTGGAAGTACCACTGGCCCTTTTCGGTATCGGACGGTTTTTCCAGTGCGACCACGCGCGCGCCGCGCGGATTCAGGTGTTCCATCATGCGCTTGATCGTGCCGCCCTTGCCCGCGGCGTCGCGCCCCTCGAACAGGATCACGACGCGCTGGCCGGTGGCCTTGACCCACGCCTGCAGCTTCAGCAGTTCGACCTGCAGCTTGTACTTCTGCTTTTCGTAATTGCGCCGCAGCATGCGGTGACGATACGGATAGACGCCCTCGCGCCAATCTCCGGCCAGCTCGTCGTCGGGATTGCGGCGCGCGCCCGGGGTCTGACGGTTGGCTTCCAGCAGCGCACGATGCACCGCCTGCGCGTCGTCGGGCGACAGCGCGTCGATGACGGTGCGCAGCGCCGCGTGCGCCTCGCCGGGATTGCCGATGGTGTAGCGGCTGGCGATATCGGCCAGCACCGCCGCGGTCTCCTGCCGCGCCGCGTCCTGCCGCGCGGCCACGCGCTTGCGCCATTCAAGGGCCGGTTCAACGGCGGGGTCGATGGCGGCCCCTGCAACGCCGGCCGGCTTCGCCACACCCTTGGCGGCGCGCGTGACGGGCGCGCGGCGCGTGCTTGCCGTACGCTTGGCGGCGCCTTGGCCGCTGCTGGACCGCTTGGCGGGCGCCGGCGGGGCGTCTTGATCGGGGGCTGGCGATGTCTTGTCGGTCATTGGTCCTGTCCTTGCTGCGCAAACGTCAAACCCTAACGTGCGCCACGGCACGCCGCGTTGATGGGGATCAACGGTTGTAACATTTTTTCACGAACCCGGCCCCATTACACTGCACGTCCCTCATCCCCTCATTCGCGACGCCATGTGGTCACGCATCAAGCGATGGTTTGCCGGTCCGCCACCGGCCGAAGATCCCTTGCAGGAAATCGTGCGCTTTGATGACGCCGGCCTCACGCGGTCGGGCGAGCTGGCACGCGCCATGGGATTGCAGCAGTTCTGGCCCTGGCGCGACGTGCATGAGTTCGGCTTCGCGTTCACCCAGGCGATCTATCCGGATCCCTGGTTTGGCGACTACATGGAAAGCCTGTGGTTCGTTCGCGTGGCCAACGAAGACGGCGGGCTGATGCGGATGGAGTTCGACGAGCGCGTGCTCGATATCAACGACCTGCCGCCCGCCCTGCTTCGCAACATGCCGGGACTCGACATGGACGTGCTGCGGGCGGGACTGGCGACCGCCGCGCGGGGGCTGCGCCATTACGAAGGCGAAGGCGAATGGGTGGCATGGCGGCGCGACGTTTCCGAGGAACAGCCGTCATCGCCGGCCTGATCGCCGCCCCCTCGACGTCGTGATTGCCGCCCTTTGCGTCTCGTTGATCGCTCCCCTCGACGGCAGATCCGATGCCCGGCCCGGCTACACGCGATCCAGCCCCTGCTTGAGATCCGCCAAAATATCCGCCGGCGTTTCCAGCCCGACCGACAGCCGCAGCAGGCCTTCCGACAGCCCATAGCGTTCGCGGTCCTCGGCCGAGTAGCTGGCATGCGTCATCGACGCCGGATGCTGGATCAGCGTCTCGGGATCGCCCAGGCTGACCGCGATGCGCGCCAGCTTCAGGCTGTTCAGCAGCGTCTTTCCCGCCGCAAGGCCACCCTTCAGCTCAAAAGCCACCAACCCGCCGCCCGCCGCCTGCTGGCGCTGTGCAATGTCGGCGCCTGCCGTGCCGGACAGGCCCGGATAGAACACGTCGGCCACCGCCGGATGCTCGCGCAGCAGCTTGGCCACCTTCAGCGCGGACTCGCTATGGCGCTGCACCCGCAGCTCCAGCGTCTTGATCCCGCGCAGCACCAGGAACGCCGTGAACGGCGACAGCGTCGCGCCCGTGAAATAGCGCAGGCCTTGCAGCCGGATGGCGTCGATGTGCTGCTTGCGGCCCACCACCGCGCCCGCCAGCAGGTCGCCGTGCCCGCCCAGGTACTTGGTGGCCGAATGCAGCACGATGTCCGCACCGTGCTCAAGCGGCCGCTGCAGCACCGGCGTGGCGAAGGTGTTGTCGACGATGGTCAGCAGCCCCTTGCCACGCGCGATGGCCGAGATGGCCGCAATGTCCACCAGGCGCAGATTCGGGTTGGCGGGGGTCTCGAAGTACACCGCCCGGGTCTTGGGGCCGATGGCCGCGGCCACGGACTGCGGCTGGGTGAAATCCGCGAATACGGCGCGCACGCCGAATCGGGACAGCCCCTGCGTGAACAGCGTGAAGGCCGTGCCATAGACGATCTGGTCGACCACGATCTCGTCCCCGCTTTGCAGCAGCGAGAACAGGGTGGCCGAAATGGCCGCCATGCCCGACGCCGTGACCACGCCGGCCTCGGCGCCTTCCAGCGATGCCAGCCGCTCTTCCAGCAGCGCCTGCGTCGGATTCCGCGTCCGGCCGTAGACATAGCCTTGGGCCTCGCCGAGCCGGATCCGGTCGAAGGCCTCGATGCTGTCCTGCGTGTAGGTGGACGTCAGATACAGCGGCGGCGACAGCGCGCCCTGTTCGTCCAGCGGGTCGTAGCCCAGGTGGATGGCGCGAGTCGCAAAACCCTGCTGCGCGGGGTCGGTCATGGTGTTCACTCCTGTCATGGGTGGGTGCAGGGGCGCATCGCGCCTGCCTGGAAATCGGAAATTGCCGCCAGCCCGCGGCATTGACGGGGCCGAAGCGAGTCTTTACAGTCAAACGCCGTATCCCCGTTTTCGTGCGCGACATGAACGACCCGCAAGCGCCCGCCACGGCCGCCGGCCCGGCGGTTCCCCCCGCGACACCGCCCCAACCCGGCTGGCTGCTCAAGGCCGCCACCTGTCTGGTCTATTCCGGGGTGCTGGCGTGGGCGGTCTACAGCAGCCGGCCCGCCACCATGCTGGACGTGGCCAAGCTGGCCTTCGGCGGGGCCATCCTGCTGGGCCTCCTGCCGTTTGTCGTCCTGGGGGTCTTTTCGATCTGGAAGCGCTTTCGCACGCCGCGCAACCGCTTGCGCATCATGCTGGGCACGGGGGTATTTCTGCTGGCTGCCGTGGCCGGGCCGCTTGCCGAACGCAACCACGACAACCGCCAGCGCGACATTGCCAACACCGAAATCCGCAAAGCCATCGACGCGCTGCGCCTGCAGGCCGGTGGCGGCAGTGGCGCGCCCGAGGACGTACCCGCCATCGACCCCTCGCCCAAAGCCACCGGCCCGTACGGCGAAATGGAACGGGCCATGAAGACCATCGCGGGCAAACGGCTGGCGCAGCATCGCGCCTACCTGCAGGAACTCAAGGAAATCGGCTTGCCCAAGCTGTTCGACGCCCGGCGGCTGGCGCGCGACTCGGGCCTGATCGAAAGCCGCCTGATCCTGGAACAGGCAGAAAAGCTTGTACCGGGGTACCGCGAACAAAGCATGGAAGTGCTGGACGGCATGCCGGCGCTGGTGCGCTCGCTGACCATATCCGAGCCGGAAAAGGACAAGATCCTGAAGGCGCTGCAGGACTCGCGGGCGGCCAGCACCGAAAAGCTGGCGCGCGTCTGGGACCTGGAGACGCAGATCCTGCACGAGTTCGGGATGATGATCACGCTGCTCGATGACAACCGGCAGTTCTGGTACGCGGACCGCGACGAGCTGATGTTCGGCCGCGACGCCGACCTGGCGCGCTTTCATCAGCATCAGGACGCCGTCAACCGGCTGGCCGGCGAGCAGGAGAAGCTGGCGACGCAGTCGCTGGCCGCCATGCCGCAAGCGCCGTTGCGCTGAACCGGACGATGTCACGCGCGCGGCTCGCATCGTTCACCGCTTGTGGTCGGCGCGGCGTGACAGCCACTCGCCGGTGAACTGCACAATCGACACCAGCGCAATCAGGATGACGATCACCTCGAACATCACCCGGGTCTCGTAGCGCTCATAGCCATAGCGGATCGCCAGGTCGCCCAGGCCGCCCGCCCCCACCGCGCCCGCCATCGCCGACGCGTTGATCATGGCGATGACGCTGACCGTCATGCCGCCGATGATGCCCGGCAGCGCCTCGGGCAGGAGCACGTGCCGCACGATGTGCCAGCGCCGGCAGCCCATGGCGCGCGCCGCCTCGACCAGACCGGGGTCCACGTCGTTCAGGCTGACCTGCGCAATGCGCGCAAAGAATGGAATCAGGTTGGCCGACAGCGGCACGATCGCGGCCCATGTGCCCAGCGTCGTGCCGACCAAAAAGCGCGTGAACGGCAGCATCGCCACCAGCAGGATGATGAACGGGATGGCGCGGAACGTGTTGACTGTGATCGACAGCGCCTTGTTGAACCGCGGACGCGGGTAGAGATTGCCGGGCGCCGTGATGGTCAGCACCACGGCCAGCGCCAGGCCGGTCGCGATGGCGATGGCGGCGGAAATGCTCACCATGGTCAGGGTCTGCAGAAACGCCTGCAGGTACTTGTCAAGCATCGGTAGCGACATAGCCCAGCACCTTGATCTGATCGGCCACCAGCGCGGCGCGCGCGGCCTCTTCCTGTAGCGCGTGCGCGGGCACGGACACCAGCAGACTGCCCTGCGCATGGCCGCGCAGCCGGTCCAGTCCGCCGTGCAGCAGCGTGGCGCCCGGTCCCATTGCCGCCAGTGCCTGAAGCGACACGCCCTCCGGCCGGTCCTGTCCGGTGAAGCGCAGGCGCAGCACCGCGACGCCGGGGCGTCCTTGCAGGTCGGGCACCAGCTTGGCCGCCAGGTCCGCGGGCAGGTCGTGCTGCAACGGCCGCAGCAGGGCGCGCGTGGCGTCGGCCTGGGGGTTGCCGAACACGCGCCACACTTCGCCCAGTTCGACGTTGCGGCCGCCGTCCAGCACCAGCACGTTGTGGCAGACCTCGCGGATCACGGCCATGTCGTGCGTGATCAGCACGACAGTCAGGCCCAGCTTGCGGTTGATGTCCAGCAGCAGGCCCAGGATCGACTGCGTGGTTTCGGGATCGAGCGCGGAGGTCGCCTCGTCGCACAGCAGGATCTCGGGCTCGTGGACCAGCGCCCGCGCAATGCCCACGCGCTGCTTCTGGCCGCCGGACAGCTTTGACGGATACACGTCGGCCTTGTCCCGCAGGCCCACCATCTCAAGCAGCGCTTCGACCCGCGCCCGCGCCGCGGCGGGCTTCACGCCGGCCACGCGTAGCGGCAGCGCGACGTTCTCGGCCACCGTCTTGGCGGACAACAGATTGAAGTGCTGGAAGATCATGCCGATCCGGCGGCGCAGGCCGACGAGCGCATCCTCGTCCAGGCTGCCCACGTCCACGCCGTCCACCCGCACGCGGCCGGCGCTGGGACGTTCCAGCATGTTGATCGAGCGCAGCAGCGTCGACTTGCCCGCGCCGCTGCGGCCGATGATGCCGAACACCTCGCCGCGCGCGATCGAGAACGACACGTCCGACAGCGCCACGACGGGGCCCGCGGGCCCTTGATATTGCTTTTGCAGGCCCTCGAACACGATGTGCGCGTCGCGCCCCGGCGATGGCGCTGCGCCGGCCGCGTCCGCGGCCAGGGAAAGTTCGCGTTGCATCTTGGCTTAGAAGACCGGAATCACCGAACCTTCGAACTTGGTCAGGATGAACTGGCGAACCTCTTCCGAGTGATACGCCTTGACCAGCGCGGGCACCCACGGCGCGTCCTTGTCCTTCTCGCGCACGACGATGATGTTCACGTACGGATTGTTTTCTTTCTTCTCGACCGCGATGCCGTCGCGCGTGGCGATCAGCCCGGCCTGGTACGCAAAGCTGTTGACGATGGCCGCGGTGTCCACGTCGGGCAGCGAACGCGCCAGCACGACCGATGCGCTTTCCACGAAGTTGAGCTTCTTGGGATTGGACGTCACGTCGGCCAGCGTGGCGGTGCCGGTGGCCGGGTCGAAACCGTCTTTCAGCGTGATCAGGCCCTGGTCGCGCAGGATGACCAGCGCGCGCGTCTGGTTGCTGGGGTCATTGGGAATGCCGACCTTCGCGCCCTCCGGCAAGTCCTTGAGCGACTTGTATTTCTTCGAATAGAACGCGATGGGCGAGATCAGCGTGTTGGCGACCGGCACCAGCTTGTAGCCGCGCTGTTTGATCTGGTCGTTCAGGAAGGGAATGTGCTGGAAGGCGTTGGCTTCCAGGTCGCCGTTGTTCAGCGCTTCGTTCGGGCTCGCGGTGCCGGTGATGACGACGGGCTCGACGGCCAGGCCGTTTTTCTTGGCCACCTGCGTCACCACTTCCCAGATCTGCTCGTCCACGCCGCCGCGCACACCCACCTTGAGCGGCTTCGGGTCTGCCGAGAACGCCGGGCCGTGGAACATGGCGGCCGAGGCCAGCACGGCGCCCAAGAGGCGCTTGAACAGCGGCGTCCATGCCATGCGCGATTGCTGCGCGCCTTGGGAAACGCCTGCGTCCGCGGAAGCCCCGGCGGCAAGAATACGGATAGTCATGATGGAATCGCCTCTAAGTCAACGCAGTTATGAGAGAGACGATTCTAGGGACGGGGCTTATGCGCGCGAACGAATAGTTGGTTGAGTCGTTATTACGGGGTTTTTTGGATATGGCGCGTTGGCATATGGCGCGCCGGCGCGGTGCCGAACGCGCAGTCAGGCCGGGTCGATCAGGCCGGGTCGATCAGAACGGCTTGACCACCGCCAGCGTCACGATGGCCGTCGCCGCCAGCACGACATAAGGCGCCTGCAGATCGATCAGGGGCGGCCGCTTGCCGCTGCCGCCGGCCATGCGCCGCAGCGATGCGCTTTGCATGCCGAGCAACGCCGACAGGCTCAGCGCAAAGGCCACCTTGATCCAGATCCAGTTCATTGCGAACCACCCGAAGGTCATGGCCAGATGCAGGCCGATGAGCCAGGTGATGACCATGGCGGGCGTGGTGACGTAGAGCGTCCAGCGGCGTAGCGCGTGGAGCATCTTGCGTTCCTTCGGCGCATCTTCGCCTTCCTGCGGCTGCGAGGTCAGAAGAAACAGGGCAACGAAGAGCGAGCCGCAAAGCCACGCGACAGCGGCCGCGACGTGGGCCATTTTGAGGAGTTGATATGTCATGCGCGGCATTATCGCCGCTCGCCGGAAGACCCGTGCGGCGCGTGCGCGCAGGCAGTTTGCGATACGGCAAACCGGGCGGCGGTCGATGCGCCAGGGTGTGGGGCGTTAGTTGCCGGACTGCGGCGCGGGCGGCGTGGCTGGGGCGGCAGGCGAACCCGTATCGGGCGTCGCTGCTGCGGGCGCTTTTTCCGTGGCCGATCCGGCAGCCGGCGCCCCTTGGACAGGCGAACCTGCGGCAGGCGATCCTGCGGCAGGCGACCCTGCGGCAGGCGCTCCCCCCGTAGGCGTCTTCGCAGGCGCTGCATCGCCAGCCGGTGCTGGCTTGTCACCGCCAGCCTCCGTCGGATTCAACGTATCCGCCGGCGCATTCGGAGCCACCACCGGGTCTGCGGGCGCGGGCGCCGGGGCGGACTTGGGCGCGGCGCGCTTCGTCCGCACGGGCGGCTCATGCGGCGCGGCAGCCGCCTGGGCATCCGGCAGGAACCGCTGCAGCAACTGGAAGAACCCGTCATAGAACTTGGGCCGCGTCACCGTCTGGCTGGCGGTCTTGACCAGCGAATCGTCGCTGCCCCCAAACGGCATGGACACCTGGCCCAACACGCTGACGCCCACGCTGGCCGAGTTGCCGGTGCGTTTGATCGAATAGCGGTCCTGCACGGCGTTCGCAAATACGGTGGTGCGGTCGCTCGCACCGCCGTCCGATGCACATTCGACGTTGAAGCTGATCTGCGTATGCTGCCCGTCCTCGCCCTCGAAGTTCTTGTGGCCCGTGACGCGAGACGGCTCGTACTTGTCGATGAGATAGCCCTGGCTAAGCAAGGCGCGCCGGCCCGCGTCGCACGCGGCGCTGCTGGCCGCCGGAACGCTACGCGAATACGTATCCGTTTGCGCGAAGTCCTCGCGTTCGTAGACGGGCTTGGGGGAAGAACATCCGGCCAGGACGGCCGTCAGCGTGGCAAACAACGGAAAAGTGATACGGCGGGTGACGCGAGGCATGAGAGGTCCGGCGTGGGGCGACGACCTGCATTATCGGACAAGAAATCCGTTTATTTATTGGGGACGGGATACGCCGGAGATATGTTGAAACAGGTTCGAGCGGTCCGTCATGACCGCCAAAGCGGTTCCCCCTGCGTGCCGGCGGGCGCATCCCGTACCGGCACACGTCGTAATTCGTATCGAAATCGGCGCGCCATTCCATGGCCCGCGCGCAACACCCTTCGCAACGCGTCAGTGCACACGTTCCTGAACCATGCCGATGCGCCGCGGGCCTGCTGCCGGCGTGCGGCGCAAACCCGCAATCAACGCGCGGCGCGGGCCGAGGACGGCTGCTCGTCCAGCTCGCCCAGGATTTCCGCCGCCAACCGCACGCGCGCTTCGTTCGGATAGTTGCGATTGGCCAGAATGACGATGCCCAACTTGCGCGCGGGCACAAACGCCACATAGGCGCCAAAGCCGTTGGTCGAGCCCGTCTTGTTGATCCAACTCTCGGCCAGCGGCGCCAACGGCGGTTGCAGCGCCTGGGCCGGATGGCTCTGGCTGTTCAGCGTGCCGGCGTTGGCCGTCAGCAGCGTGTCCAGCGCCACCGGATACGGAAACTGTTCCCACGCCATGTCCTGCGTCATGCCGCCCACCTGGTAATAGCCGACGTGGGTGTCGGCGAGCGCGCGGCGGATGTCCTTGTCCAGCACATCCATGTCCATGCTGGCTTCAACGAAGCGCAGCATGTCGCGCGCGCTGGACTTGACGCCGTAGGCCTCGGCCGCGAGCACGCCGGGATTCACGCGCACCGGCGCGCCCTGCTTGTTGTAGCCCTGCGCATAGCGCGACATCTTGGCGGCGGGCACGTTGATGTACGTGCTGGACAGACCCAGCTTCGGAAACAGGTCCTTTTCCATCGCCTGCGAAAACGGCTGCTTCATGCTGGCGGCGGCCACGACGCCCAGCATGCCGATACTGGGGTTGGCATACGTCCGATACGTGCCCGGCGCGTGTTCGGGCTTCCATGCCTTCAGGTATTGCATCAGTTGCGCGTTATCGCGCACGTCGTCGGGCACCTGCAACGGGAAGCCGCCCGTGGTGTGCGTGGCCAGGTTCACCAGCGTCAGCTTGGCGAACGCGGTGCCGGCAAGCTCAGGCACGAACCGCGCCGGGCTGTCGGTCAGCGTCAGCAGCCCCTTGGCCTGCGCGTAGGTGGCGAGCGTCGCGGTGAAGGTCTTGCTGATCGACCCCAGCTCGAAGAGCGTGTCCCGAGTGACCGCGCGCCGCGTTTCCAGCGATTCGACGCCGTAGGTGTAGAAGCGCTGGCGGCCCTGATGCGTGACGGCGATCACCATGCCCGCGATGTCGTGCTGCCGCATGACCGCGCGGGCCGCTTCGTTCACGACGCTGTCGATGTAGGGCAATTCAGAGCGGCCAAGGGCGGGACCGGACACAACGGGAAGAAGGCCGGCGCAAAGCAGGCCGGCGCAGAGGTGTCTACGGGTGGTCATGCAACGTTCTCAGGGAGGGGGACGGACAAACCGGCGGGATGGGCGGCGCGGCGATGCTGAATCGTACCGCGACGCGCGTCCATCCACGCGCATTTTTCCCTCCCTGCCGTGGCCTCAGGGCCTGGCGCAGGCGCGCCTTCGCCCTGCGCCCTGCGTCAGGCTAAGGCCGGCTCCGCGCGCAGCGGCTGAGCCGCATTCCCGATCCCCGTGCCGTCCTGCACCGTGCCGACTATGTCTTTGCAGACTTTCCCCTCCTTCATCACCAGAACGATCCGCGCGGGATCTACCAGCAGCGACAGATCGTGCAGCGGGTTGCCGTCCACCATGACGACGTCGGCCAGATACCCCGCCCGCAGCATCCCCAGCTCGTCAGGCCGCTGCATGATTTGCCCGCCCAGCCGCGTGGCCGCGACCAGCGCCTCGACCGGCGTCATGCCGATGTAGTCAACGAAGTATTGGAGGTCGTTGGCATTCGTGCCGTGCGGCATCCAGGCGAATCCGTAGTCGCCGCCCGGCAGGATGCGTATGCCGCGCTTGTGCATCTTGCGCAGGCTCTCCGCGGCGATTTCCAGCTCGCGCTTGTAGCCCATGCTTTCGGCTATGGCGGGCGTGATGCCGTAGTCGGACGCATGATAAGCGGTACGGACCAGCCAGCCGATGCCCGGCGCGACGAAATGCTTGTCCTTGTTGGCCTCCAGCATGTCCAGCGCTTCGTCGTCCGCGAAGCTGGCGTGATAGACCATTTCGATGCCGTGGCGCACGCATTGCTTGACCGATTCGCTGGACCGCGCGTGGGCCGCGATCCGCTTGCCGTACCGCTTGGCCTCCGACGCCAGCATGGCGATCTCGTCTTCCGCAAAGGGCGACATTTCGGCCGGCAGGCCGGCGATGTATTCGCCCGACAGATTGATCTTCAGATGGTCGACGCCGTACTTGATGAACGTCCGGACCGAGCGGCGAATCTCTTCGGGACCGCTGCAGACGCTGCCAAAGCTCAGCTCCTCGAAGTGCATGTGCGGCAAGGTGTTGTCGCCCAGCGCGCCGATGGTCGTGATCTCCTGGCTGCCAGCCAGGTAGCGCGGCCCCGGGCACTCGCCGGCCTCGATCGCGTTGCGCAGCACCACGTCCAGCCGCGGCTTGGC
Source organism: Achromobacter sp. GQ309 (assembly GCF_059759315.1). NCBI lineage: Bacteria > Pseudomonadati > Pseudomonadota > Betaproteobacteria > Burkholderiales > Alcaligenaceae > Achromobacter > Achromobacter sp. GQ309. The sequence goes on along the minus strand of NZ_JCAXDP010000001.1, from coordinate 455,411 downwards.
CGCCGCCGCGCCAATGGCGGACGTCCACCCCATTTCCAGATAGCGCTTGGCCACGCGGACACACCAGAGGATGTGCTCCTCGGGCGGCATGAACTGAATGGCCGCCAGCGTGGGCTGGTCATTCCACGAGAAATGCGTGTGCGCCTCAGTCATGCCCGGCATCAGGAACCGGCCTTTGCCATCGATGACGCGGGCGCCGTCCCGGTTGACGCGTTCGGGCAGGCGCGCCACCTCGGCGATGCGGCCGCCGTCGATGAGTATCTCTCCGTCAAAGACGTCGTCGCCGCTTCCGTCAAAGATGACGGCATTGGTAATTGCGATTTTGGACATGCGTAGTCTCCTCCTGGCCCGCGCAGGGCCGGAATTTTTGTATGAAAAGTGTTGATGCGAAATCGGTGCTGCGGATCGAAGCTGCGAAGCCGGTGCTGCGGACCAGGTACGGCGAGCCTGGCAGTCAGCCGCGCCTCACCGGACCAGGCCCGAATGAAACGCCTGGAACGCTTCGATGCAGGCACCCGGCTGCTCAAACGTGGTCCAGTGCCCGCAGTCCGGCACGATGGTGCAGCGGCTGCCCGGGATACGCCCTGCCATCACCTGCACGTTCGCTGGCGGCGCCACGCCGTCCTCGTCCCCCGTCACCAGCAGCACCGGCACGTCCAGGCGTTCAAGATCGGCAGACTTCGCGTCGGCCAGCGCTTCGCAGCTTTGCGCATACCCGTCCGGCGGCTGCCGCATCACGCTTTCGCGGACCAGGGCCAGCACCGCCGGCAGATCCGCCTTGGTGCGGCGGCTGGTGGCGCCTTTGACGATGGCATCGGCGATCTCCTGCATGGCAGGCGCGCCCTGCCGGGCCAGCGCCGCGCGTGCCCGGATGCCCGGCCTCCCCGCCTCCGGCGGTTCGGCCAGCGGCCCGAACAGCACCAGCGACCGGACCTGGGCCGGTTCCTTCAACGCCAGATGCTGCGCGACGATGGTCCCCAACGAATGCGCCGCAACGTGCACCGCGCCGCAATCCAGCGCTTTCAGCACCGCGACCAGCGCATCGACATAGCCCGCGATGGACAGTTCGCCATCCGGCAAAGGCGACCTGGCGCTGCCGGGCAGATCCGGGCGGATGACGCGATACCCCGTCAACGCGCCCATCAGCGGCGTCCAGGTGTTGGACGAGCCGCCCAGCCCGTGGATGCACAGCAATGCGGGCCCGTCGCCGTCGACTTCCACCGTCAGGCCATTGATCGTCGTTGTCGTCATGACGCCTTCTCCACGAATTCGTTCTCGATGCTGCCCAGCCCTTCCACCTCCACGCGCACCACGTCGCCGGTTGCCAGATACCGGGGCGGCGTCATGCCCATGCCGACACCCGCCGGCGTCCCGGTGGCAATCACGTCGCCCGGGTACAGCGTGATGCCGCGCGAGATCGTTTCGATCAAAGCCGGGATGTCGAAGATCATGTTTTCCGTGGGACCGTCCTGCCGGAGTTCGCCGTTGACCCAGCAGCGCACGCGCGTTCTCGTCCCATCGAACGCATCCGCGGTGACGATCCACGGCCCCATCGGACAGAAGGTATCAAACGACTTGCCCATGTCCCATTGCTGGTGCCGCATCTGCACGTCGCGGGCGGTGACGTCGTTGATGACGGTGTAGCCGAAGACGTGATCCATGGCGGCGCCGCGCGCGATGTTCTTGCCCGTCTTGCCGATGACCACGCCCAGCTCGGCCTCGTAGTCGATCTGCGCGGACACGCCGACCGGCAGCAGGACCTGCGCACGCGGCCCCACCACGCATTCCGGCACCTTGGTGAAGACGATGGGCCACGATTCCGGATTGGCGTCGTTGTCCTTGAAGACGGACGCAGACAACTCCTTTGCATGCGCGTGGTAGTTGCGCCCCACGCACCAGACGTTGCGCCGAGGCCGGGGCAGCGGCGCCCGCAGGTCGACGTCGGACAGGCGCAGCGGCGCCAACGTGCCGGGCAGCGGGTGGCCCGCCGTCAACAGGTCGATCACGGCCTGCGCGCCGAGCTGCCTGCCCGCGTCGTCAAGCGCCAGCGGCGCGACCGTCAGGCCGTCGTCCGAGACCAGGCCGACGCCGGGCTCTCCATTCATCAAGTAACTTGCAATGCGCACCGCAGTCTCCTTCGTGCTTCGGAAAATCGGCGAGCGGTTCATGCCTCGCCGTCAGCGCGACTTTAGGAGCGCCGGCGTGGCCGCGCTTATCGTTCGGTGCGGGAACTTATCGCAGAGTCAGATGGCGTGATAGGTGTATACACCTAGAGCCCGGCAATGCCCGAAACCACGCCCATAAAATTCCCGCAGAAGGCCCCGGCGGACAGGTGGCCCCGGCGAGGCGAGCGCGCGCTCATCGCCCGATCAGAAACTGGGAGACAGATCATGCAAGAGACTTACGCCTTGCACGAAGGCGCGTTCGGCCGCGCGGTCGTGCTGGAGCTGCGCGGGGATTTGATTGCGCATGCGCATGCGGAAGTGCAGCTTGCCCTGTGGCTGGGCGGCGCAAGAGCCGAGGCGCACGTCGGCTCGAAACTGGTGCCTTACAGCGAACACCTGGCGTTGGGCACCAACACCTACGAATCCCATGACGCCCGCCTGCTCGACCGCTCGGGTCCGGCCGTCTTCCTTGTCCTGTACATCGCCAAGCCCTGGCTGGACGAGCGCCGCGCCGCCACCGGCCGCCCGTTTCATTTCACCGCGCCCGGCGTGCCAATCGATCCGGCCGTGCGCCAGGGCTGTTGGAGCCTGCTGGACAAGATCGTCGCGCCGCAGGACCATCCGCGCGCCGACATCGACGCCGAGGTCGAAGCGCTGCTGCAGGCGGCGATCGAATCGTCCTCCCAGGCCAGGCGCCCGCCCGGCGCGGCCTCCCGCCCGCAGACGCTGGACCGGCGGCTTCGCACTGCCATCCTGTACATGCGCGAAAACGTCCACGAACCGGTTGCCGTGGAAGATATCGCCAGCAAGGTGGGGCTGTCGCGAGGCCACTTCTTTGCGCTCTTCCGGGACCAGCTCAACACCACGCCGCAGGTGTTCTGGAGCGCGGTGCGCGTGGAGGAAGCCGTGCGCAGGCTGGTCCAGCAGGAACAGCCGCTGACCTCGGTGGCGATGGACCTGGGGTTTTCGACGCCCGGCAACTTCTCGCGGTTCTTTCGCGATCACATGGGCGTGTCGCCGTCGCGCTTCCGGCGCGCGGCCTCCGGGTCTGCGCCGCATCTGCTGACGGGGATTCCCTGACTACGCTTCTCCGCACTCCCAACGCGGAACCACCTCAAAAGGCGCATCTTCTGCCACCGGCAACAGCGCCAACGCCGCGCTAGCGGACGCTTCATCGATCCAAACCGTCGCCCCGTCCGCCGGCGCTGGCGGGGCATCCGCCATCAACCGGTCCAGTTCCACCTGCATCACCGGCGGCAGGTATTCCTTCAATGCGTTGATGTTCGCCGCGACACAAGCCACCGCCTCGGCCGCCGTGAAGCCATCCTCGACAAGATGCCCCACGTCCGCCGCGCTACGCACCAGCGCGTCGAACACAAACGCCTCGAATGACACCCACGCCACGCGCGCATCGCTGCTGTCATGCCAGACGAGCGCAACGCCCACGCCGCCGCCCGCCGTGGGCGTCAGGCAATAGGCATCGCCCGCGCCGGACTCTGCAAACGGCAGAAAGCGCCTGCCGTGCTGATAGCCGGGATTGAGCCATTCCTCGGCGGTTTCGCGCGCCTGCTGCGCGTCGATCCATTCCAGGTCATCCATGCAGGACAGCACGGGCCGCGCGGCCAGCGTGTTGCTCTTCCAGTCGGCGCGCCACGCCGCGCTGTCCTCGCCATAGCCGGTGCGGCCGGCATCGATCAACCGGGCCAGCATGCCGGGCAAGGCTACGCCGCAGTGCTCGGCCAATTCGGCAAACGTTGCCATTCGTCTTCTTCCTTCGTCAGAACTCAAGCACATCCAGAAAGCATTCGGCCTCGACGGGGTCGCCCAGCACAATGGTCAGCGCCTGCAACGCACGCGCCCGATGCTCGGGCCTGATTTCCCAGTCATCGTTGCGCAGGTCTTCGTCGGCCTCCAGGCAGACGACGCTCACCGCGGCCAGCGCGGCCGCGAACGTCGGCAGATCGGGCGCCACCACGTCGGCGTCCCAGGCGCCCGTGCCGTGCATGGCGTAAAGAATCTTGCCGGTTTCCGTGTCCAGGATGAAGGGGTCCGCGTTCTGGTCGGCAATCACCAGCCAGTTGTCCTGCCATTCGGCAACGCGTTCGCCGTTCGACGCGTCCCAGCGATAGCCGGCCTGCCGTTCCCAGAGCTTGTAGAGCGGCGGAAAGCTGATGTTGGTTTCGGAAAGCGTGATGCCGACCGGTCCCACGTTCTGGTGATAGGTGGCGCCCCACGGGCCCACCTGTTCGTAAAAGTCGGCGAGCACCTGTGGCAGCGCAATGTCGCCCTGCCACGCGTCGCGCGGCTGCGGGCGCAGTTCGCCAAACCGGGCGAACTGCGCCCGGAGGGATTCAAAGGAATTCATGTTGATGCGTATCTGGACAACGTATTAGCGATAAATCTTGCCGCGCCGTCAGCGCGGACGGTAGCGCGGGTGGTAGCAACTGAACTTCGCACGCGGCGCCAGACCGCATTTTGCTACATTTGAACGCCCTGCTCCGAGGCGACGCACGATTGAAGCGCCACAGGGCGGTGGCAGAAGAAAACCGCTTTCGATCACGGACAATCCATGCGCCTACCGTTTGCAGTTTCCGCCTTAACCTTGGCCGCGCTCCTCGCCGGCTCCGGCGCTCACGCGCAGCAATGGTTCGACGTGCCGCCGCGTCCCGATCACCCCAACGTCTCGATCCGGATCGGGGGCCTGCCCAACACACAGCAAGCGTCGGGCAACGCCCGGGGCAGGATGGAACTGCGCTACACCGCTGCGCAGACCATTCCGGGCGCGGACAAACAGCCCGTGCGCTATGACCGTTCGGTGACCGAGGTGCTGTTCGATTGCCGCCGGTCGCAGGTCGGCTTCTTGCCGGCCACCAGCTACTTCCTGAACGACACCCTGGTCACCACCGTCAAGGACGAGACACTGGACGAAAGCCAGGTTCAGTTCGTGCGCTTTGCGCCAGGCAGCCCGCAGATGAAGGCGTTGCAGGCCGCCTGCGGAAAATAGCGGCGCTAAGCAAGCATCAACGTGCCCGGGGCGCGAGTGGGATCTTGCTCCGGTCCGCGCCGCGTGGCGTCTTCGGACAAGCGGAACACGCCCACCGCCCGCACCAGCTCGCGTGCCTGGTCCTGCATCGAGCCGGCGGCCGCGGCGGCTTCCTCGACCAGCGCCGCGTTCTGCTGCGTCACCTCGTCCATCTGCGCCACGGCAAGGTTCACCTGATCGATACCGCTGGCCTGCTCGTGCGACGCGGCGGCGATCTCGCCCATGATGTCCGTCACTTGCTGCACGGCGGTGACGATCTCTTGCATGGTGGCGCCCGCGCCCTCGGCCTGACGCGCGCCCGCGCCCACCTTGCCGGCGGAATCCTCGATCAAGGCCTTGATCTCGCGCGCGGCCTGCGCGCTGCGCTGCGCCAGCGAGCGGACTTCGCCCGCCACCACGGCAAAGCCCTTGCCCTCCTCGCCCGCACGGGCCGCTTCAACGGCCGCGTTGAGCGCAAGGATGTTGGTCTGGAACGCGATGCCGTCGATCACCGACACGATGTCGGAAATCTTGTGCGAGCTGGCCGAGATCTCCTGCATGGTGCCGACCACCGCGGACACCGCCGCCCCGCCGCGCAGCGCGATTTCCGATGCGCTGGCTGCAAGGTGGTTGGCCTGGCGCGCGTTGTCCGCGTTCTGCTTCACGGTCGAGGCCAGCTCTTCCATCGACGCCGCGGTTTCCTCAAGCGATGCCGCCTGTTCTTCGGTGCGGCTGGAGAGATCGGCGTTGCCCGCTGCAATCTGGCCCGAGGCGCTGGAAATCGTTTCCGACCCGTGCCGGATCGCACGGACGGCGCCCGCCAGCCGCTCCTGCATGTCCTGCAAGGCGTGAAGCAGGCGCCCGGTCTCATCGCGGGAGCCCGCTTCGATCCGCTGGCCCAGGTCACCGCCCGCCACGGTTTCCGCGGCCTTGACCGCACGCGCCAGCGGACGGGTGATCGACCGGCTGACCCGCCACGCGAGCAGCGCGCCCAAGGCGAGCGCCAGGCCGGCCAGGCCAACGTTCAGGCGCTCGGCTTCCTGGATGACGGCCTGGCTTGCAATGCCGGCCTCATCCATGTCCGCCGACTGTTCCCGGGACAACGCGATGATGTGATCCTGCAGGCTGTCCAGAATGGGCAACGTCTCTTGCAGCATGCGCTGGCGGGCGCCGTCGCGATCAGCACTCTTGAGCAGGGCGCCCACCGACTGGAAGGACTTCACGTAGCGGCCCCGAGCCTCTTCCAGCGTGCGCAGCCGGGCGCTGGCATCGGCCGTCGCCATCAACGGCCGCAGGGTGGCCAGGGCGTCGTCGATGCGCTTACGGTTGGCCTCGATCTGCTGGAACAGCTTGTCCATCGCGGCCGGGTCGGCATTGACGATCAGTTCCAGATTGACGCGGGCGTTGGCGCGCGTCGTGACGTCGACCACCGAGATCGCGTTGGCCTTCACCCAGGTTTCCTGCGTGATGGCGCGGTTGATGCTGCCGATGCGTGTCAGTTCGAAATGCGACACGCCGGCCAGGGCCAGCAGCAGGGCGAGCACGACGCCGAAGCCCAGGCCCAGTTTGGTGCCGATGGAAAGATTGCCGAAATGGGTGCGGAGCTTCATAGAGGGGCCTCAGGGAAAACCCCAGTCTATGTTTCCCGACACATTTCGCAAACATTTGCGCACAGCGTTGTTTGCGATTCCACAAAGACAGCGAAGATAAGGCATGGCGCAGCAACACTGCTGAAACAAGCTTGACGTCGGCCCGCGTGCGGCAGGGTTCAAGCGGTGTTTGCCGCGCAATCGCGGTGCTATTGATACCGCTCGCGATATCCCACGGGCGACATGCCGCAGTATTTGTTGAAGATGTCGCGGAAGGCCTTGGTGTCGTTGTAGCCGACTTCGTACATGACTTCGGCGACGCTCTTGCGCGAGCTTTCCAGCCGCTGTTTGGCGGCTTCGACGCGAACACGCTGCACGTATTCCACGATGCTGTTGCCGGTGGCCTGGCGGAAGCGCCGCTCCAGCGTGCGGCGGCCCAGTGCATGGCGGCCGGCCAGTTCCTCGACGGTGATCTTTTCCTGGTAGCGGCCTTCGATGTATTCCTGCACCGCCCGCACGATCTCGTCCGCGTGCGACTTCTGACCCATGAAGACGGAGAACGGCAACTGGCTTTGGCGGCTCCAGTCCAGCTGGAAGTACTTGGCGCACCAGATCGCGGTATCGCGGTCGGTGTACTTTTCGATCAGGTGCAATACCAGATGCGCGGCCGAGAATGCGCCGCCGCTCGTATAGACCCCGTTTTCCGCCATGACAACGCGATCGCTGGTCCATTGCACCGTGGGAAAAAGGCTGGCGTACAGATTCTGCGCCACCCAGTGCACCACCGCCTGCTGCCCGTCGAGCACGCCGCCCGCGGCGAGCAGCGCGGCGCCCATGCACAAGCTGGCGACCTCGCCGCCCTCGCGGTGATGGCGCGACAGCCATTCGATGAGCTCGCGGTTCGACAGGACCGCGTCCGATACCGAACCCAGAAGCGGCGGCGCAATGCAGATATGAATGTCGGTGGCGTCGGCCAGCACCATGTCGGCCTGCACCTTGATGCGTCCGTCGTCCAGGCTGACCTCGCGCGTCAGCGCAAGCGTGCGCACATGGAACCGCGGCTCGCGGCCGTGCGCGCGCAGGTATTCGTTGGCCACCATGAAGCCGTGGCGCGCGGTTTCCAGGGACGCAATATTGGTCCCCTTGGGCAGCAGGAACGCGACGTTTTTCATGTTGCCAAGCATACGCCTGCAGGCTGACGCAATCCACCCGCAAGATTGTCGCAATTGCCTATCTGAAAGCCGCGCGGATCCCGATAAAGTGGTTCCTGCCGATCCAGGAATCCGGACGGCGGCCGGAACGGATTGCGGACGTGCCGGCCCAAACCAGAACAACGCGGACGTGAGGAGTGATCGATGGACAAGTACATAGACGGTTTCCTGCTGTGCGTACCCAAGGCCAACCTGGAGACGTACAAGAAAATGGCCACGCACGCCGAAGGCATCTGGCGCGAGCACGGCGCGCTGGACTACCGCGAAGGCGTGGCTGACGACATCGACGGAGAAGGCTTCGCGTCGTTCAGCGCGGCAGCCGGCGCGCGCGAAGGCGAAGTCGTGGTCTTTGCGTGGATCCTGTACCCCAGCAAGGAAGCGCGCAACAGCATCAACGCCAAGGTGATGTCCGATCCGCGCCTGGCGGAAATGTGCTGCGAGGGCGTGTTCGACGTCAAGCGCATGTGCTGGGGCGGCTTTGCCACGCTGGTCGGCAACTAGCGTGCGAGGCCACGCCCCGAGCGCAACCATTCAACCCGCAGCCGTTCAATAAACCTGGAGACACATCATGTCCACCAAAGCAGCCAAGCCCATTCCCGACGGCATGCACACGCTGACGCCGCATATCATTTGCGAGGGCGCCTCCGACGCCCTCGCCTTCTACAAGAGAGCCTTCAATGCCGAGGAGCTGATGCGGCTGCCCGGACCCAACGGCAAGATCATGCACGCGGCCATCCGGATCGGCGATTCGGTCCTGATGCTGATGGATGATTTTCCGGAATGGGGCAGCCTGGGACCGAAGGCGCTCAAGGGCACGCCCGCGGTGCTGCATTTGTATGTGACCAACGCAGACGCCGCGATCCAGCAGGCGGTCGCGGCGGGCGCGCAAGTCACGATGCCCGCTGCCGACATGTTCTGGGGCGACCGCTACGGGCAGGTGGTGGACCCATTCGGCCACCGCTGGTCCATCGCCACGCACATGCAGGACCTCACGCCCGAGGAGATCCAGCAGAACATGGCGAAGATGGGGCCGATGGATGGCTGCGGGGACCCGTCAAAAAAATGAGGCTGTGGCGCGACGCGGGCGACACCGCGTCGCCTGGTTTCATCAGGGGGCCAGTTGCGGGTACGGTCCCAGAAAATCCAGCTTGCCGATCGGCACGCCGGCCTGGCGCAGGATGCCGTAGGCGGTGGTCACGTGGAAGTAGAAGTTGGGCAGCGCGAACGTCAGCAGATACTCGTCGCCCTGGAATTCAGGCTTGAAGTTGCCAAAGCTCAGCATGATGCGGCGGCCTTCGGCGCCGTCGACCTGCTCGGGCTTGACGCTTTCCAGATATGCGATCGTGTCCGCGACGCGCTGCTGCAATTGCGCAAGCGTGGTCTCGGTGTCGGCGAATTTCGGGGCGTCGCCTTGCGACAGGCGCTGTGCCGCGAACTTGGACGCATCGCTGGCACGTTGCACTTGGCCCGACAGCGGATACATGTCGGGCGCGAGGCGCGCGTTAACGAGTTCCGCAGGGTCGATGCCGGTGGCTTGCGCATGCGCGGCAGCCTTTTCCAGCAGCGCGGCCAGCACGTTCAGGCCGCGGATGAAGACAGGCACGGACGCCTGGTACATGGACAGGGGCATATCGACGATTTCCGTAAAAATGGGTGTTGGCGAAGGGTATCAACGGGCGCCGGGCGCTTTGGGATGCAGCGATGTTACGCCGCCACGGGGTCGCCCGGACGCCGGTGCCGGCGACAACATCATTCTGGATGCCCGGACAATAGCGCACCGCAGCCGACCACCTGCCTGCTGCCCACCGCCAGCCACCGGCCAGTCCTTTTTGACGCCGGTGTCCGTCATTGCGCAACGGCAATCGCGCCCGTACGCCGCTGACTCTGAAAGAACCGCCAGACCAGCGCGGAGGCATCAGGACCGCTGCGCGCGTGATACCGGATGGCAGGATCCCCGCCACTCCAGGCGTGTTCAAGCCGCGTGATCTCGCACAGCCGCAGCACCGTCTTGCGGCCGCGCAGCACATCCACCCGGCGGTACGCCTTTTCGGTGCCCAACCCCAGCACGCGCTCGATCGGCAACGCGTGCGGATCGGCGGCATTCAGGTTGCGGAACTGTTCGAACAACTGCCTGGCATTGCGCGGCGCCACGGCCGGATCAAGCTGGCCGTGCAGGATCAGTGCCGGCATGCCCAGGTCGAAAACGGCGGGGTCCGCCACGGCTTGCACCAGCGGCGCCAACGGCTTGATACTGCCGCGCCGCATCGTGCTGAGGCCATTGCCGGCGTTATGCGCGTCGCCCACGACCGGCCCCGAGTGCATGGCCACCGCGGCGATCAGGCTTGGATGACGCAGGGCGACCAGGGCCGCCATCCCCGCCCCTGCCGACAGGCCCGCCACGTAGACGCGTTCGGGGTCCAGACCGTGGCGCACGACTTCCGACCGGATCAGGGCCGCGATCAGATCAGCCTCGGCCCCGCCATGATCGTCGTCCGGCTGAAACCAGCGCCAGCAGCGCTGCACCTGACGCGCCAGGGATTGCTGCGGATACAGCACCATGAAATCCCCGGCGTCCGCCCACTGGTTCATGCGCGATCCACGCGCGAAAGCCTCGGCTGTCTGTCGGCATCCGTGCAGCATCACGACCAGCGGCATGCCGGCGGCTGTGGCACTTACGGAAGCGGGGGTGTAGCGGGCAAAGGCCAGCCGGCGGCCGGTCTTGTCCGTGAACTGGCGGGAGGCTTCCCAGCGGCCGGCGCCAAGCGACGCCGCCTCGGGCGCCGCTGCCCTGCCCGCGCCCGCCGTCCCGCCCGGCCGCGCCGTCTTGACCGCCCGCCCCGCCGTGGAGCCGGCGGCCGTCTTGCGCGCCGGCGTGGCGCGCTTGCGGGCTGGTTTGGGGGCCGCCATGCGCATTGCCGTGCGCTGGAGGCGGGTGATTTTTTTTGCCGCTTTGAAAAACAGACTGCTGAAACTGCGCGCCATTGTTAGGGCCTGTTCGGAAGTTCCTGTTTGCCGCGCCGCCCGGGGTGCCGGGGTTGGCAGCGCCGGACGGCGGTCGCCGCGGCTACGCCGCTCCGCAAGGCGGATGCCTGTCGTCTGGTGCGCACGCGTGGATGGGCGGAGAGGACGCCCCAACCGAAAGACCTGGTGCCGGATTCATGAGTGCTTCCCCTAAGAGTGTCGATCACGGCAGCGCCTGGCGCGGCCGACGTGCAAGCCCGGAGTGAAGAACATGCGACGCCTCTATTGGGCGGTTTGTTCGCGGGACGAATGTATCACAGCGTAACGACGTTGCGATCGGTCAAGCTGACCCGACGCGCGCCTTGAGGACGCATGCCAAAAAGCCTAAGGTGGAAAACTTGTCATCAACAGGCTCCCCATGTTTCCCAACGACCGACCCCAGACCCTGGGCGAAGAAATCGCCAACAGCATCAGCCACGGCCTGGGCGCCCTGGGCGCGCTGGCCGGCACGCCGCTCCTGATTGCCGCCGCCGTGCGCCAGGGCGATGCCGCCTTCATCGCCGGCGCCGCCGTGTTTGCCGCGTCAATGTGCCTGCTGTACCTCGCGTCCGCCATCTATCACGCCCTGCCCCGCTGCCGCGCCAAGCAGATCTTCAATGTGCTGGACCACTCGGCCATCTACCTGCTCATCGCGGGCACCTACACCCCGTTCGCGCTGGGCGCGCTGCGCGGCCCGTGGGGGTGGACCCTCTTCGGACTGGTGTGGGGCCTGGCGCTGCTGGGCGTGGGCCTGAAGGCCAGCAAGCGGCTCAACCGGCCCGCGCTATCCACGGGCCTGTATCTGGCGATGGGCTGGATCGTCGTTATCGCGGTCAAACCCTTGCTTGAACTGGTGCCGACCGGCGGCCTGTGGTGGCTGGTGGCTGGCGGCCTCGCCTACACGGGCGGCGTGGTCTTCTTTGTGTTCGACAACCGCTGGCGCTACAGCCATTTCATCTGGCATCTGTTCGTGCTGGCCGGCACCGTCTGCCATTTCTTCGCGGTGTTCTGGTACGCGGCGTAAGCCCGCAAAGGCGCCCGATCCGCTTCCGAAGGACAAACCTAAGGACACATCGCGGCCAGCAGCGACTACGAAACCGCGCAAAACGTTTCGAACGCAAGGGGCCGGCGTCCCCCGGGGCTGCCCCCGCGCCGCGCGCCGGAGATCTCGTGTTCTGCCGACACAGGAAAACACATCGCGAAACTTGTCCCACGGCGGTCCGGCTGGTCATCATGGTCGGACTTTCAACCGGAACAAGGAGTTTTGATGCAGCGTTCCAAATATGCATTCCTATCCGCCGCCATTCTGACGACGGCGCTGTCCGGTGCCCCTGCCCTGGCTCAACAGGCCGCCCAGGCTCCGGCGCAGACGCAAGCTCAGCCGGGCATGGCGCCCGCCGTGCAGAAGCCGACGGATCAGCAATTGCAGAAGTTCGCTTCGGCGTCGCAGAAGATCTCTGGCGTCGTTGACGAGTACCGTCCGAAGGTCGAAGCCGCCAAGACCGACGACGCCAAGCAGAAGGTCGTCAAGGAAGCCGACGAAAAAATGGTCAAGCTGGTCCGCGCGGACGGGCTGTCGGTCGAGGAATTCAACGGCATCGGCCAGGCCGTGCAGCAGGATCCCCAGCTTCGTGATCGCCTGATGAAGATGCAGCCTGCGCGGTAAGCCCGGGCGCTGACGGGCACGCAGTCACGCCGCCCACGACGGCCGCCTCGGAAAAACAAGGCGCCGCATGTCCTGAACGGAAATGCGGCGCCTCTCGCATTGTGCAAGGTCTGACGCTGCTGTTGTATCAGGTCTTCAGGCGGTAGCCCGTCTTGAAAATCCACCGCACGCCGATCAGGCATGCAACCAGGAAGGCCAGCGTCATGCCCACGCTGACGCCGATGCTGACGTCCGCCACGCCAAAGAACGCCCAGCGGAAACCGCTGACCAGGTAGACCACCGGATTGAACAGCGTGACGGTCTGCCAGAACGGCGGCAGCATGTTGATCGAATAGAACGTGCCGCCCAGAAAGGTCAGCGGCGTGATGATCATCAACGGAATGATCTGCAGCTTTTCAAACCCGTCGGCCCAGATCCCGATGATGAAACCGAACAGGCTGAACGTGACGGCGGTCAGCACCAGGAACGACAGCATCCAGAACGGATGCGCCACGTCGAACGTCACGAACAGGCGCGCGGTGGCCAGCATGATGAGGCCCAGGATGATGGACTTGCTGGCGGCCGCGCCGACGTAGCCCATCAGGATTTCCACATACGAAATGGGCGCCGAATGGATTTCGTAGATCGTGCCTGAAAAGCGCGGCATGTAGATGCCGAACGAGGCGTTGGCCACGCTCTGCGTCAGCAGCGACAGCATGATCATGCCGGGCACGATGAACGCGCCGTAGCTCACGCCGTCAATCTCGACCATGTGCGAACCGATGGCGGAGCCAAACACGACGAAGTAAAGAGACGTTGAAATCACCGGCGACAGCACGCTTTGCATCAGCGTGCGCCAGGCGCGGGCCATTTCGAAAAGGTAGATGGCGCGGATGGCGTAGAAGTTCATGATTGACCGTGCACCAGGCTGACAAAGATGTCCTCGAGCGAGCTTTCCGAGGTGTTCAGGTCTGCAAATTCGATCTGCAGGCGGCTCAGGTCCTGCAGCAGACGCGAAATATCGCCGCCGCGCTCGTTGTCGTAGGTATAGACGAGCTTGTAGCCGTCGGGCGAAAGCTCAAGCTGGTAGGCGTCCAACGCCGTCGGAATGCCGGGCAGCGGCGCCTTCAGTGTCAGCGCAAGCTGGCGTTTGCCCAGCTTGGCCATCAGCGCATTCTTCTCCTCGACCAGGATGATCTCGCCCTTGCGGATCACGCCGATGCGGTCCGCCATTTCCTGGGCTTCTTCGATGTAGTGCGTGGTGAGGATGATGGTGACGCCGCTTTCGCGCAGCCGTCGCACCATTTCCCACATGCCGCGCCGCAATTCGACGTCGACACCCGCGGTGGGTTCGTCCAGGAACAGGATGGCCGGTTCGTGCGACAGCGCCTTGGCGATCATGACGCGCCGCTTCATGCCGCCGGACAGCGCCATGATGCGGCTGTCCTTCTTGTCCCACAGCGACAATTCGCGCAAGACCTTTTCGATGTAGGCGGGGTCCGCCGGCTTGCCGAACAACCCGCGGCTGAAGGTGACCGTGTTCCAGACGCTTTCGAAGGCGTCCGTGGAAATTTCCTGCGGCACCAAACCGATCTTGGACCGGGCGGCGCGGAAATCGGACACGATGTCGTGGCCGTCAGCCAGCACCGTGCCGTGGGTGGGATTGACGATGCCGCAGATGATGCTGATCAGCGTCGTCTTGCCCGCGCCGTTTGGCCCGAGCAACGCGAAGATTTCGCCGCGCTGGATGTCCAGACTGACATTTTTGAGCGCCTGGAATCCCGACGCATATTGCTTGGATAAGCCTTGTACTGAAATGACTGGCTGCACGCGAGCCCCCAACTTGACCATAGCCGGAGGATTTTACCCGTCGCGCGGCCCGCGCTTGTTCAACCTGGCGGAACGGTGTGTTTTCTTTTTGGGAACACTGGAACTAGAAGTCGTCGTCTTCTTCAACCTTGGGCATCAGGTACGCCGTCAGCGCGCTGGACAGGCCGGCCATCACCCACAAGACAAAGAACGACACCGTATAGAAGCCCATTCTGCCGGTTGGGACGTAGCCGAAAATGGCCACGTCCAGCGGGTCGATCAGGGCGAAGATCAGTGCGCTACCCGCAGCGGCCGCCATGAACGACGGCCACAGGATCCACATCAAAGATCGCAATCCCATGCGTGAACTCCCCCGATCAAGGTTTGGCGGCTGCAGAGCCGGCGGGCGTCGATGCCGGGCTCGCGGTCGCGCCGGACGCCGTTTGTTCAATGACCAGACCGCGTTTGACCACACCCTCCTGGATGGGCTGGCTGGCGAATTGGGTCATTGCGAAGTAGATCGTGATGAAGCAGCCGACCATGGCGGCGAACGGACCCGCCATCAGGATCCACGGCCAGGGCTCGCGGTACCAGGGCTTGGCGGGATGCGCCGCGTCGGCGGCGTCAACGGTGATTTGTGCAGCGTTCATGAAGATTCCTTTTGGTGACCAGGGCGGTGTCTGCCCTACTCGGGCACGTAGAAACTGGCAGCCTCGTCGGTTTCAACCTGCCGGTTCTCGCCATCCTGCCCCTTGGCGCGCAGCGTGATGGGATGGGCGCCGGGCGCTGCGCCCGCCGGGGCGCGGATGACCATCGGCACCAGTTTGTTGGCGGCGGGTTCGACCTCGACCACGTCCGATCCCTGTTGGCCCGCCAGCACCGCCAGGTCGGGCATGCCTTCGGCCGTCAGGCGCAGCCGCATGGGCGCGTCCGACGTGTTGATGATCTGCAGGCGATACACGTTTTCGATCATGCCCCCTGCCACCTCGCGGCCCAGCACGCCGCGGTCGCGGATCACATCGACGCGCAGCGGGTTGCGGACCACCAGCGAGACGACGAAGGCGATCGCCAGCAACAGGATCAACGTGCCGTAGATCAGGACGCGGGGCCGCAGCAGATGCGACCGCGCGCTCTTCGTGGACAGGCCATCCAGCATGGCGCGCTCGGACGTGTAGCGGATAAGGCCCGGCTCGTACTGCATCTTGTCCATCACCTGATCACAGGCGTCGATGCAGGCGCCGCACCCGATGCACATGTACTGCAGACCGTCACGGATGTCGATGCCGGTCGGGCAGACCTGCACGCAGAGACTGCAATCGACGCAGTCGCCCAGCCCCTTCGCCTTGTGGTCCACCTTGCGCGAGCGGCCGCCACGCGGATCGCCGCGGCGCTTGTCGTAGGTGACGACGAAGGTGTCCGGGTCGACCATCACGCTCTGGAAGCGGGCGTACGGGCACATGTACTTGCACACCGATTCGCGCATGAAGCCGGCGTTGCCCCAGGTGGCGAAACCGTAGAACAGCATCCAGAACCACTGCCAGGGTCCGAGCTGCAGCGCGAAGAGTTCGTGGCCGAGTTCGCGGATGGGCGCGAAGTAGCCGATGAACGTAGAGCCGGTCCACCAGGCCAAGGCGATCCACAGGAAGTGCTTGGTGAACTTCAGGCGGAACTTGCGCCAGCTCCAGGGGGATTCGTCCAGCCGGATGCGCGCGATGCGGTCGCCTTCGACCTTGCGCTCGATCCACATGAAGATTTCGGTGTAGACGGTCTGGGGACAGGCGTAGCCGCAGAACAGGCGCCCGGCCACCGCGGTGAAGAGAAACAGCGCCAATGCCGAAATGACCAGCAGCACGGCAAGGTACACGACGTCCTGCGGCCACAGCACCAGGCCGAAGATGTAGAACTTGCGCGCGCCCAGGTCGAACAGCACCGCCTGGCGGCCGTTCCATTCGAGCCAGGGCAAGCCGTAGAAGATGATCTGCGTGATAAAGACGAACGCGATACGCCAGCGGGCAAAGATGCCACTGACGGATCGCGGATAGATCTTGCTGCGCACCCCCGCCAACGTCTGCTCCAGGGTCTCCTGGCCAGGACGCGGCGGCCGCGTATGCGGCCGCCAGGGCGGCGGGTCACCGCCAGGCGAACTGCTGACGCTTGCGGTTGACCCATCTTCCATTTGCTGCTCCGTGCTTGTAAGTGCTTAGTGATATGGGAGGCCGCGCGGCCTCCCATTTACGTGCTGCCGGTTCACTGCTTGGCAGTGCTGCCCTCGGCCGGCGCGGCAGCGGTCTGCGTAGACGCGTCGGGCTTGTTGGACAGTCCCCAGACCCACGCAGTCAGGATCTTGATCTGCTCGGGACTCAGGATGTGTTCGTGCGCCGGCATGCGGTTGTCGCGGCCATCAAGAATGGTCTTGACGATGCTGGCTTCCGAACTGCCGTAGAGCCACACGTCGTCCGTCAGGTTCGGCGCGCCGACAAGCTGGTTGCCCTTGCCATCGACACCGTGACAGGCGACGCAGAAGTTGGCGAACTCGCGCTTGCCGCGGAACACGCGGACCGGATCGGCGGTCAGGCCAGACAGCGAACGCACGTACTGCGCGATGTCGCCGGCCATCTTGGGATCGATCGAAGCCTTCCAGGGCGGCATGATGCCGTGGCGGCCTTCCTTGATGGTCTGCATGATGGCTTCGGGCGAACCGCCGTGCAGCCAGTCGCCGTCCGTCAGGTTGGGAAAGCTGGGCGCGCCCTTAGCGTCGGAGCCGTGGCACTGCGCGCAGGTGTTCAGGAAGAGACGCTGGCCGATTTCACGGGCGCCTGGATCCTGCGCAATCTGCGGCACCGTCATGGTCTCGAAGCGCGCATAGATGGGACGCACGGCTTCAGCCATCTTGGCCTGCTGCTGCGCCACTTCGTCGGCGCTGCTGTAGCCCAGCTTGCCCTTGTATTCGCCCAGGCCCGGCATCAGGAAGAGGTATCCCAGTGCAAAGGCGCAGGCCAGCAGGTACATCCACGTCCACCAGGTGGGGACCGGGTTGTTGAGTTCGGTCAGGTCGCCGTCCCAGACGTGCCCGGTGTCCTCGACCTGGCCGCTGGCCGGCTTGGCGGTGAGCCAGCGGCGTTGCGTGTACAGCAGCCACACGCACCACACCACCCCGCCCACGGCGACGATCGAGATGAAATACCCCCAGAAGCCATTGACGAAATCGCTCATGACCGATTCGCTCCATCTTGTTGTGCCTGCCCGAATTCATCGGGCAGTGCGAACGGCAGCATGGCCGACTCGCGGTTGGCGCCCTGGCGGCCGCGCGAGCAGGCCCACCAGACGATGCCGAAAAAGGTTGCCATCGAGATGGCGGTGACGATTGCGCTCAGGTAGCCGACCACGATCAGCCTCCCGTGGCCGCTTGCGCGGCGGGTTGCACGGCCGATTGGGCGGCAGGTTGCTGAGCCTTCTTGGCCTCTTCGGCCTGCTTGGCAAGCTGCGCCTTGCGCACGCCGACACCCAGGCCTTGCAGATAGGCCACCAGCGCGTCTTCTTCCGTCTTGCCTTCGATGGCCTTGGGCGCGGCGGCGATTTCCTCGTCGGTATAAGGCACGCCCAGGGCACGCAGGGCACGCATGCGCTGGTCGACGTTCTGGCCGGTGATGACCGTCTTTTCCAGCCACGGATAGGCGGGCATGTTGGATTCGGGCACGACCTTGCGCGGATCGCGCAAGTGGATGCGGTGCCAGTCGTCGGAGTAGCGCTCGCCGACGCGCGCCAGGTCCGGACCCGTGCGCTTGGAACCCCACAGGAACGGGTGATCGAACACCGACTCGGACGCCAGCGAGTACGACCCGTAGCGCTGGACTTCAGCGGCGAGCACGCGCACCTGCTGCGAGTGGCAGCCCACGCAGCCTTCGCGGATGTAGACGTCGCGGCCCATCAGCCGCAGCGGGCTGTAGGGTTCGACGCCCGCCACGGGCTGGGTGGTGCTGTGCTGGAAGAACAGCGGGATGATTTGCACCAGGCCTGCGAAGGAGACCACCAGGATGCTGGCGATGATCATCCAGCCGATGTTCTTCTCGAGGGTCTGATGAGAAAAGAAGCCGTGATTCTTGTTGGCCATGATGTCCTCGTCAAACAGTGGCCGGCACGGCGGTCGCGGGGACCGACGGACGGGCGGCATGGGGATCGTCTTGCGGAATGGCGGGATTGACCGCGGTCGCGCCGCTCACCGTCTTCCATACGTTCCAGGCCATGACGAACACACCGCACAAGAACAGGGTTCCACCCAGCAAACGGATCAGGTAGTACGGAACGCGCGTCTTCAGTTCTTCGACGAAGCTGTAGACCAGGGTGCCGTCCGGCGCCGTGTCGCGCCACATCAGGCCCTGCTGCACGCCGGCGATCCACATGGCGGCGATGTACAGCACCACGCCGATGGTCGCGATCCAGAAGTGCAGTTCGATGGCCTTGACGCTGTACATCTTTTCGCGGCCATAGAGGCGCGGGATCAGGTAGTAGAGCGAGCCGAACGAAATCATGGCGACCCAGCCCAGCGCGCCGGAGTGCACGTGGCCGATGGTCCAGTCCGTGTAGTGCGACAGCGCGTTCACGGTGCGGATCGACATCATCGAGCCTTCGAAGGTGGACATGCCATAGAACGACAGCGCAGTGACCATGAACTTCAGGATCGGGTCGGTGCGCAGCTTGTACCAGGCGCCCTGCAGGGTCATGATGCCGTTGATCATGCCGCCCCAGGAAGGCGCCAGCAGGATCAGCGAGAAGGTCATGCCCAGCGACTGGGTCCAGTCGGGCAGCGAGGTGTACAGCAGATGGTGCGGGCCCGCCCACATGTACGTGAAGGCCAGCGCCCAGAAGTGGACGATGGACAGGCGGTACGAGTAGATGGGACGGCCGGCCTGCTTGGGCACGAAGTAATACATCATGCCCAGGAAGCTGGTGGTCAGGAAGAAGCCCACCGCGTTGTGGCCGTACCACCACTGCACCATGGCGTCCTGCACGCCCGCGTAGGCGGAGTAGGACTTCCACATCGACACCGGCATTTCAATGTTGTTGAAAATGTGCAGGATGGCGATGGTGAGGATGTACGAGCCGAAGAACCAGTTGGCCACGTAAATGTGCTTGGACCGGCGCTTGATGATGGTGCCGAAGAACACGATGGCGTAGGCGACCCAGACCAGCGTGATCAGGATGTCGATGGGCCATTCGAGTTCGGCGTATTCCTTGCTGCTGGTAAAACCCATGGGCAAGGTGATGGCGGCTGCGACGATGACGACCTGCCAGCCCCAGAACGTGAAGGCGGCGAGCTTGTCGCAGAAGAGGCGCGCCTGACAGGTGCGCTGGACGACGTAGTAGGACGTCGCGAAAAGTGCGCTGCCGCCGAAGGCGAAGATCACGGCGTTGGTGTGCAGCGGGCGCAGGCGGCCGTAGCTGAGCCATGCGGTGTCGAAATTCAATTGAGGCCAAATTAGCTGAGCGGCCAGAAAAACACCGACAGCCATGCCGACAATGCCCCAGACCACGGTCATGATGGCGAACTGCCGCACGACCTTGTAGTTGAAGGTATCGGACTTGCTTGCGATTGCGGGGCAATCGTTCATCACCCATCCCCTAAAGTAACAAGAACTTCCAGGCTTCGATGATGGGACTAGTCACTCGAGGAGGCGTTGATTTGGATCAACCGGGTTGCGACGCCTTGGACATCGCTGCATAACCGCAACGCTATTAGGGGTATCGGGCCGTGAAAAGACCTGGCCGATGCGCTGCGGCGGGGTCCGCAGAGGCGCATCGGCGGCGGTAATTTGCGCCGCGGCGATCAGCGGCGGCCGGCGGCGCCGCTGTCGTCGTCGCGCAAGATGGCCGTGCCGGCGCTGTCGGTGTCGTCGTACTGACCGTTGAAGACGGCCCACCACAGCGACACGCCGATCGCCAGCACGAAAAGCAGCGACAGCGGCAGTAGCAGGTAGAGGATGGTCATGGCGCTGCTCCCAGTGCGGCGCCAGCGGCCAGACGGCCCGACCAGTCGCGGCGGCACAGGCGCCAGGAGTTGTAGGCCACGGCCAGCGACGACACCAGCATGGTGATGGCGGCAAGCCAGGGCGTGACCCAGCCCACCAGGGCCAGCGGCGTCATCAGCAGATGCCAGACGAGCGAGCCGTAAAGATTCTGCCGCGCCTTGCGCCGGGCCTCGGCAAGCAGCGCGTCAAGCGCGGCCTCGGGCATGTCGGGATGCGCCGCCAGCGCGCTGTGCGCGGAAGCCATGGCGGTGGGAACGGCCATGGACATGGCACAGGGACAGCTCATGACCAGCAGCGCCACCATGACGGGAATGCTGTGGGCGGGATCGATGTAGGCCCAGCCCGCCGCGGCGGCCAAGGCCAGCGCGACCTGCACCATGACGAAACGCGACGCCACGCGGTCGGCGCGCGTGCCGAGCAACAGGCGCTGGTCTTCGACGCGGGCATGGCGGCGGCCGGCGGAACCCGCGCCGCCGAAGGATTGGCGGGCGCACAGTTCCAGATAGCGCGCGGTCAGCAGGAACGCGACGAACATCGTGACCGAGTCGAAATAGACTTCGCCCCGCCCCGTATACGTGGCGTGGACGCTGGGGATGAAGGCGGCGATGATGCCAAGCGCCACCGGCACATCCATGCCGGCGCGGCCCTGCCGCAGATTGGCGCCCGCGTGGCGCCAGATGGGCCATGCCGAATACAGGACGACGGGCACGGTCAGCGCGAAGCTGGCCCAGTTCATGAGGACGATGGCCCAGTCCAGGGTTTCCAGCGCGTCGGCAGGCATGGATTCATGGCGCAGATAGCCGGGCCAGGCGAACATCATGACCTGCATCATTGCCAGCCAGGCCAGCGACAGACGCACCAGCGCATGGCGGCGTTGCTGGCGGTCGGCATCGGGCAGGCTGGCCGGGACGGCGAAAATCGATTTGGCACGCATGTTGCCGATGGTAGTCAGGCCTGTCCCCGACCGCCTTGATCTGAATCAAGACGCCAAAGACGATTTGCCACTGCCCCGCCGCCGCGCTTCGGCAACATGCCGCCCGCCCATCCTCCGGCACTGATCTATGTGACGGGTGGCGCGCGGACGGGGCAACTGATAAAACGGTGCTCTGGCCAATGCGGTTGTCCATTGCGCTGCCGCAGCCGCCTCCCCTACGCCCGCGGCACGTCCGCAGTTTCCGGCGCTGTCCGGCCGCGCTCGACCAACATGGGGCCGTGGTGACCATTCACCTGGCTTGCGGTATGCAGAAGACATCGACGCGGCGCCCCGTCGGGGTTTTTGTAACCGGCACCGATACCGGTATCGGCAAGACGCTGGTGTCGGCCATCCTCGCCCGCGCCTGGAACGCCGACTACTGGAAACCCGTGCAGACGGGTGTCGCCGAGGATCCGGGCGATACCGACACCGTGGCCCAGCTGGCGCAGTTGCCGCCCCACCGCCTGCATTTACCTGCCTACGTCCTCCAGGCGCCGCTATCGCCATGGGCGGCAGCCACGCTGGAAGAGACCGTGGTCGACGCCACCAGCATCGTGCCGCCCCCGACACGCGCGCCGCTGATCGTGGAAGGCGCGGGCGGCCTGTACGTGCCGATCGACGATACGCACATGATGATCGACCTGATCGCGCGCCTGGGCATGCCGGTGGTGTTGGCGGCGCGCAGCGGACTGGGCACCATCAACCACACATTGCTCAGCCTCGCGGCGCTGCAGCGGCGCGGCATTCCGGTGCTTGGCGTGGTCATGAGCGGACCGCTCTCCGCGGGCAACAAGGAAGCCATCGAACGCTTTGGCCGCGTGCGGGTGCTGGCCGAGATACCGCCGCTGCCGCGTGTGGACGCTGCCGCGGTCGACGAACTAGCCAAAGGCATTGCGCCGCTGACCGAATGTCTGGCGTCGCTGTACAGCGCAGAGGCCGAAGCGGACTAGCCGGGCCGGCGGCTTCGTGCGCGGCGCGTCACTGCCGCGCCATGTCGATGAACGCCCGCAGCGCCGATGACACACGGCGCTGGCGGGGGTAATACAACATGAATCCGGGGATCGTCGGGCACCAGTCCTCCAGCAGCCGCACCAGCTTGCCGGATGCCAACAGTCCGGCAACGTAGTTTTCCGGCACGTAGCCGATGCCGATGCCGTCGGCGGCCGCCCGCACCTCGGCATGCACGTCGCTCAGGGCCAGACGCCCCGGCACGTCGAACTCCAGCACCTCGCCGTCCCGCTTGAATTCCCACTTGAAGTACCGGCCACTGGGGAAACGATAGCGGACGCATTCGTGCCTCATCAGGTCAGCCGGATGCCGGGGCGGCTCGCGCTCCCGCAGGTAATCCGGCGAGGCCACCACCACGGAACGCAGCGCCGGGCCGATGGGAACGGCCACCATGTCCTCGGGCACCGCTTCGAGCAGACGCACACCTGCGTCGAAGCCGGACTTCACGATGTCGACAAAGCTGTCGTCTTCGCCGATCTCCAGGCGGATGTCCGGGTAGGCGGCCAGGAACTGAGCCGCCATCGGCATCAGCAGCAGGTACGACGCCGCGCGCGACGTATTGATGCGCAGCGTGCCGGCGGCGGAGCCGCGAAAGTGGTTCATTTCGTCCAGCGCATCGTCCAGACCGTGCAGTACCGGCTGCAGGCGCTCGGCCAGGCGGTGGCCGGCTTCAGTCAGGGCGACGCTGCGTGTGGTCCGGTTGAACAGGTTCACGCCCAACCGCTCTTCGAGGTTGCGGATGGCATAGCTGACCGCCGACGTGGACAGGCTGAGCTCTTCGCCCGCTTTGCGGAAACTGCCCAGGCGGGCCACCGCGGAGAACGCGGCAAGGTGGGACAGGTTGTCGAGCGCCATGATTGTGCAAATTTGTTCAATAAATCATGCCGAAATTCTAGCTTGAACCGCAAAGCAGCCCGGGATTATTGTGAACGCCTGCTCAATAAACATCCCAAGAGGCCGTCATGATCCAAGCCCAAGGCTACGCCGCCCACAGCGCCGACACCCCGCTCGTCCCCTTCAGCTTCACGCGCCGTGAACCCGGCGATGACGATGTGCTGATCGACATCCTGTATAGCGGCATCTGCCACTCCGACCTGCACCAGGCGCGCGGCGACTGGGGCAATTCCATGTACCCCATGGTGCCCGGCCACGAGATCATCGGCCGCGTCGCACAAGTGGGCAAGAACGTGTCGAAGTTCAAGGTGGGCGATTACGCCGGCGTGGGTTGCATGGTGGACTCGTGCCGCCATTGCAAGGCATGCCAACTGAACCTTGAACAGTACTGCGAGGAAAACGCCACGCTGACCTACAACGACAAGGAACGCGGCAGCGAACAGCTGACGTTTGGCGGGTATTCCGATCGCATCGTGGTCCGCGAGCATTTTGTCGTGAAGGTGTCCGACAAGCTCGACCTGAAGGCCGTCGCGCCGCTGCTGTGCGCCGGCATCACCACCTACTCTCCGCTGCGCCACTGGAAGGTCGGCCCCGGCAAGAAGGTGGGCGTCATCGGTCTGGGCGGCCTGGGCCACATGGGCGTCAAGTTTGCACACGCGATGGGCGCTCACGTGGTGATGATCACGACGTCTGCCGACAAGGCGCGCGACGCCAAGCGTCTGGGCGCGGATGAAGTGCTGGTGTCGCGCGATGCCGACGCCATGGCGGCGCACGCCGGCACGTTCGACTTTCTGTTGAACACCGTTCCCGTCAGCCACGCGTCAATCCCTACATGGCGCTGCTGGCGCTGGACGGCACCATGGCGCTGGTGGGCGCATTGACGCCGCTGGATCCTATCCCCGGCGCCAACCTCATCATGGGCCGCAAGTCGCTGGCGGGCTCGGCGATCGGCGGCATGGAAGAGACCCAGGAGATGATGGACTTCTGCGCCGAACACAACATCGTCAGCGATGTCGAGATGGTGCCGATCCAAGCCGTCAACGAGGCCTACGAGCGGCTGGTGAAGAACGACGTCAAATACCGCTTCGTGATCGACATGGCTTCGCTGAAGGAAGAACGCGCCGCCGCGTAGGTCAACACGCACGCAAGGCAAAGCGGGGCCGGGTTCGTTACGGATGCAAACAAAAAAAAGCGGACCCGGATTCACGTCGTCAATCGGGATGGCGGCCGACCTGCGCGCCGCAGACCTACGCCGCATCGCTTAGGACAAAAGGTTGAGAATTCACTTCAACCGTTCCTCTGGCCTCATCCGTCCTACAACCTTCGTTCACATCCATCCGGCTTTTCCGGCCGTTGCTGCGGTCGCTCGTGGAATCGCGTGCGGGCGCAGCCGGGGCACGCGCGGCCTCCCGTCACGACATTGACGGCAGACGCGGCGGGCGGATAGATTTTCGCCACTTGCACCGTTCGATTCAGATCGGGCAAATCAAGCAGTCCGACATTCAAGCAGTTCGCTGTGCGCAGTTCGATTCGCAGGTAGCTGGACCATCGCCCGTACACGGGCATGGGCAGGGATTTGTTTCCCGGGTTCCTTGTTTGGAGAACTGGCATGGCCACGAAAAAGCCTCGTCCGGCCGCGAAGACCGACACCGTGAAACGCCGCGAACCTGCGGCAGGCGAACCTGCGGCAGGCGGCCCGGCGGCGGGCCAACCTGCAACGGGCGGACCCGCCGCAGGCGGACCAAGGGTGGTGATCGATGGCGGCGTTGTCCGCATCCCGCCCATCCTTCCCCTCTTTCCGCCCGATCACAACCGCAACTTCTTCGACGGCTCGCGGCCCGGCCATCCGGTATTGCGCGCCGACGATCTGCTGGCCTTGCGCATCGAACTGCGCAACCTGACCATCACGCCGGGACAGCCGCCGCGGCTGCAAAAAACCGCCAGCGGCGCCGCGACGTTGATCCTGCACTTTCCGCCGCAGTCCATCGCCGAGGAAACGTTCTTCGAGACTGCGGCCGCCGGCACGAAGAACCCCGACCCGCCGCGTCCCGGCACGCCCGCCAAGCCCGAGCCGTCCGGCGGCGGCGCCGAGCCGCCGACCGGCCCGCCGGTGCGCGCCCGCATCGCCAACGAGTCCCGGCTGGCCTTTACCGTGCCGGACGGCTTTGACGTGCCGTACACGCTGGAGGGCGTGCTGCAGGCCGTCGAGTCGCTGCCGTTGGCCGTACCCGCCAACGCACGGCCGCCCACGGCCAAGGCGCCGCGCCCCCCGCTTCGCTGGCACGACCTGCTGGAGATCGGTTTTGACAAGCGCGTGGCCAAGCTGCCCCCGGTGCAGCGCGCGGCGCTGTCGAGCTTTGCCTTGCGCAACGCGCGCATCGCCATGCAGCCCGACGCCCCCGGCGCCAATCTGCTGCTGCGGCAGGCAAGCGGCAGTCCGGGACTGCGGGCCTACCGCCTGCCGGCCGTCCGGACCGACGTACCGCCGCTGCGCGCCGGCGACATCGCCATCCCCGTGCCGCGGGGGCCGCGCCCCGCGCCGCCAACGGCGCAGCAGACGGCGATCGAACTGCCGTGGCGGCTGATCCTCAGCCCATATGCACAGGAGCGCTGGCGCCACGCGAAGTCGCCGGCCACGTCCGCGGCCACACAGCATACGGAGCTGTGGCATTCGCGGCTGCTGGCGCCCGCGTCGGCCGATCCCGACGTCGAACCGCCGCAGGCCGACGCCCAGCGCACCGTGCGCGCGGTCTGGGCATTGGGCGGCGAAGGCACCACGAAGCCCATGCAATCGGCCTTTCCCGTGCCGGCCAGCACGTATCTGCCCGCCCCCGGCATCAGCCCCTTCCGCATGCCGATGGACGACTTCGACCGGTTCCAGATCGCGCATCTGTCTTCCAATTTCTCGGTGGCCAATTACGCGCCGCAGGCCATCGGCACAAACCTGCTGATGTTGTCCGCGCTGGGCGCATGGCTGGATTCTCGCGGCAACTGGGATGCGCCCGGGCTGTCGCTGGAAGAATGGACGCATCGCGGCGCGATGGGCCGCGACCACTATGTGCGCGTGGTCTACAAAGGTCTGCTGTTTCCGTTCGGCCATCGCGTCTCGCTCATCAAGGTCAGCGAACGCAAGTTCCATCGCGATCGCAGCGGCAATCCGGCGTACCTGCGCCAACGCCTTTTCATCGTCGTGCGCGAGCGCGAAAAGGTCTTTGCGCATCCCGACTACGTGACGCGCGATCCCGCAGGCAACACCGTATTCCTGCACCGTCAGATGCCGTTGACCAGCGTGCGCATCCTGACCTCGTCCACGCCCAACCTGGATTCGCCGCTGGCATCGCCCGGCGGCATCTCGGGCCAACTGCTGTTCTGGCCCTACGTGGGCGGCGCACCGTTCCGCTTCGCCTGCGCGGCCACAGACATCGACGGGCGCGTCATGCAGTTCGACCTGCCCATGATCTTCATGGACGGCGGCGAGGCCTGCCCGCGCAAGCAATCCGGGCAATGGCTGACGCCCATGTTCGACAAGGCGGAGGACTTTGCCGAAACCGCCCGGACCGCGTGGCGAAACGCCCCGCTGTCGCAGCGCAGCGCGCCCATGAACCAGCAGCAGGTAACGCTGGCGCCCAGCCAGAAGGCGGGCGACACGGCGGCGCAAGCCGACTCGCTGGAATTCGACGCGGTCGTCGACAAGGGCAATGTGCAGTTGCGGGCGTACAGCGACGACCTGACCGGCCCCGTCTTCTATCCGTACATCCGGCGCGCCGCCATCCGCATCGCCGCGCTGGCCAAGCTGACCGGCAGCGCAAAGAACAGCACGCTGACATGGAATCCGTACTACCTGGCGCACGGCTTTGACGGCAACGCAGGGCAGGTGTTCGGCGACATCGATGCGGAGCCCGGCTACCAGGGCGGCGCGTCTCTGGACTTCTCGGCGCAAGGCGATCGCTCGGGCGGCTTCGTGCAGCCGAATCTGCGGCCCACGGCGCTGTCGCGGCTGGCGGGCCCGATCAGCGGCAAGGCCGACGACTTCATCGCCGGGCGCATGATCGGCGCCGACGTGTTCCCCGCGTCGGGCGGCGGGCTGCCGTTGCCGCTGTTGTTTGGCTGCATTCCGCTGGGCGACGTGATCCAGGTCGTGGAGGACGTGGCCGGGCAGGCGGACAAGGTGCCGCGCTTCGTGGCCGAGGCCTGCTCGCAGCTCGAAAGCCTGGTGAACGACGCGGGCCGGCTGTACGGGCTGGTGGCGGGCATGGTGCAGGAACCGGGCCGCATCGCGCAAGGCGCCCTCACCGCGCTGGACGACACGCTGGACGACCTGCAGGCGCAGGCCGAGGCGTACGCGCAACCCCTGGTGCAGAACGCGCGCGACCAGGTGGACGCGCTGGCGGCGGCGGCCACGGCGATCAGCGCCCAGGTAGCGCAGCTGGCCGGCATGTCCTTCGACACGGCGCCCGCCCTACCCGGCCTGCCAGCAGCGTTGACCGCAGCGCAAGGCGCCATCACCAACTTGCGGGGCGCGGCGGATGCCAAGGTCGGCGGCGTCTCGCTGCCGTCGGGTCTGCGCCAGTCGCTGCTGGAAGCGGCACGGACAGCCGAAATCCTGGTCAACGGCCTGGGCGTCGTGCCCGTGCTGCTGACGCAAGGCAAGACGCTGTACGACGCGCTGGATGCGCTGGTCGGGCAACCCGATCAACTGGGCGCGATCTTCTCGGACCCCACGGTGCTCAAGCCCCGGCTGCAGGCCGTTTCCGCGGCGGTGCAGCCGTTGGCCGACACGATTGCCGCTTCCGTACTGTTGGACGGCGCGCCGCGCCAATTGCTGACCACCGCGCTGCGCGCCGTGAAAACCGCCATGGATGCGGTGCTGGCCAGCGCCGAGCTGCTGGAGATGCTGACCGGCGACGAATTGACTCTGCGCTTTGACTGGAACCCCGCGATCAAGAGCTGGTCGCTGGTCGCGGGCGAACCGCCGCTCTTTCGCGCCAATGACCCGCAGGGCTTTCGCGTGGCCGTGGAAGCCAAGGTGCGCAAGAACGGCCAGAGCGCGCCCAAGCTGTCGGTGACGTGTTCGCTCAAGAGCTTTGACCTGGTGCTGATCGCGCCGGCCAGCTTTCTGGAGCTGAATTTCGAGAAGATCGAGTTTCGCGTGGACACCGCGTCCAAGATGAACGTGGACGTGCTGCTGACGGGCATCAAGTTCGTCGGGCCGCTGTCGTTCGTGGAAACGCTGCGCGACCTGATTCCGCTGGACGGCTTCTCCGATCCGCCGCATCTGGACATCACGCCGCAAGGCATCGACGCAGGCTACAACGTGGCGCTGCCGGCCATCGCCATCGGCGTGTTCAACCTGTCCAACCTGAGTCTGGGCGCGGGCTTCACGGTGCCCTTCATCGGCCAGCCGCTGTCTGTGCGCTTCAACTTCTGCACACGCGAGCAACCCTTCAACCTGTCCGTCTGCATGTTCGGCGGCGGGGGCTTTTTCGGCATCACGCTGGATCCGAAGGGCGTGCAGATCATGGAGGCGGCGTTTGAGTTCGGCGCCAGCGTGTCCGTGAACCTGGGCGTGGCCTCGGGCGGCGTGCACGTCATGGCGGGCATCTATTTCCGCATGGAGCAGACCGCGTGCTCGCTGACCGGGTACTTCCGCATGGGCGGGTACGTCAGCGTGCTGGGCCTGATCAGCGTGTCGATCGAGCTTTACCTGGAGATGCGCTACGAGTTCGAAAGCGGCAAGTGCGCCGGACGCGCCACGCTGACGATCGAGATCGAGATCTTCATGTTTTCCAAGACCGTGGAGATCAGTTGCGAGCGCAAGTTCGCGGGCGCCAACGGCGACCCGGGATTCCGCGACCTGATGGGCCCGCGTCCCGACCTGCCGCTGGACGAGGAACTGGCGCTCATCGACGACGACAGCCGCTACGCCTGGCGCGAATACGCCGAAGCCTTTGCCTGAGGACTGCCCATGCCCAAGCAAACCATCCTGTGGACCGTCATTCCCAACGGCCGCGTGCCGGACGGTGAATTCGCCGGCCGTCTGCGCGTGTCCATCGTGGCGTCGCCCCGGCTCACGCCGCAGGCCGCCGACGAGCAGCGGCTGGATGCCTACGCGGACTGGGTCGACTGGCCCGCCACGCTTGCCCGCGCGCGCTTCGCACTTGACGCCGATGGCGAGGAGATCCCGCTGGAAACGCTGCCGCAGGCCGATTCGCAGCTCTGGACGCGGCTCCTGCCGCCCGCAACGCCCGTGGCCGGCTTCGTGTTCCGCGACATGAGCCGCGTGAACCTGTTTTCGTTTTCCGTCGCCAGCGTACTGAGCCTGACGCGCGAGCATTATGGAAACCTGGCGCTCAACGCCACCACCACGCACCCGACGCTGCTGCCATGGCGCAACGCGCATCCCGGGTTGCGCGGCCTGCTGGAAGCCTGCGGCACCCGGACCGAACACGTGCGCGGCGACGGCCGCGAGCGCGTCGAACAGCTGGTGCCGGGCCTGGACCGGTTCTTCGGCGATCGCGAAGGCGGCATCGACCGCGCGCTGCGCGGACAGGTCTATGGCGAGCACAGCGTGTATCCCGGCAAGACCACTGCCCCTGGCGGCGAGGCCGATGGCAAGCCGCAGGCCGGCCCCACGTTTGCGCTGCGCGCCATGCCGGGCCGGTGGCAGGACCCGGCGCATCAAGGCGTGGACCAGAGCCTGATGGCGAGCTGGCGCTCGCAGGGCGAGTACACGCTCTTCATGGCCAACCGCTTCTACCGCCGCGATCCGCCCACTGCCGCCCAGCGTGCGATCCGGCGGCCCGACGGCAAGAACGTACCGCCTCCGCCCAAGCAGCCCGAGATGGATTTCCACGCCATCGTGGCCTCGTATGGCGATTACCCGGCGCTGATGCGGCGGCTGGGGCTGGTGATCGACTGCGTGCTGCCTGCCGATTCGCCGCTGGACAAGCGGATTGCCGCCGGGCAGCAAGCCCAGGGCCGAATCTTTTTGGCGCCGCGCTGGGACGGCGGGCAGCCCGAGGGTGGCGCCTTTCCCGCGACGGCCTGGCGGGGCGATGCCGAGCGCTTCACAACGCGGCCGCGCAGCCCCGACCATGAACGCGGCATGCTGCGGCTGCGCAGCGCCGACGACCGGTGGAATCTTACTGAGCCGCGCAATCCGCTGTTCGACGTCTACCAGCTGGACCCAGACGGCGCCGCGCTCAAGACGGTCGACTTCGTTTTGACGGCACAGAACCTGATCGGCCGCAGCCTGAAGCACGGCGCCGACGGCGAGGTGACCTACAGCACCGGAGACAAGCAGCCGGTGGCGGCGCTGCGTTCCGGCGGCCTGGGCATTTCGCGCCGCGACCGTGCGCGCGAAGTCGCGCAGAATGCGGCCTCGGCGGCGCTCAAGAATGCGGCGCTGGAGGGTGCGCCCGGCAGCATGCTGCTCTACACGGAAGACCTGCTGCGCGGCTACCGTATCGACGTCCAGCCCTACCCGGCCAATGACCCGCAAAAGTGGCAATCGCTTTGTCATCGCCACGGCGTGTACCGCTGTACCGACGGCGGCCCGGACTTGGACCTGCCGGACGATGAAGGCTACGTCAAAGGCGCGTCCGCCACCGGCGGCGGACAGCCCGACGATCACTACCTGCACGAATCGCTGTTCCGCTGGACGGGCTGGAGTCTCGTCGCTCCGCGCCCCGGGCGCACGCTGCGCGATCAGACGGACCCGGCAAGCGGCGTGCAGGGCGAACGGCCCGAGGACGTGCAGGACGCGGTCACGGACAAGGGCAACGGGTTGGCGGTGACCTTCAGCGCGGTCAAGGGCAGCCTGCCGCGGCTGCGCTACGGCATGCCTTACCGGCTGCGCGCGCGTCTGGTCGACCTGGCGGGCAACAGCCTGGCGCCGGATGATCCGTCGCTGGAGAAGGACGACAATGTCACGCAGCCGGTGACCTATTGGCGCTTTGAACCTGTGGACCCGCCCGCGCTGGTGCATCGCACGCGGACCAGCGAAGGCGAATCGCTGGAACGCCTGGTGATCCGCAGCAACCGCGGCCAGGATCCGCAGGTCTATCTGGCCAGCCCGGATTTCCTGGCGTCGGTGACCACCACCGATTTCACCTACAGTCCGGTCAACGAACGGCATGTGGTGCCACCGAAAGCCGCCCAGCTGCAATGCGAAACGCATGGGCTGTTCGACAGCATGTTCGGCACCGCGGATGGCATCAAGAAGGCGTACGAGATTTCGGCGCGCGACATCGGCACGTTGTTCGACAAACTGCCCGGCTCGCAGGTGGAGTTGATTACCCCGCAAGCGCTTGCCGAGGTCGCCCGGACGGATCAGGTGCCGCCGCAGCAGCCCAACGCCGAAGAACCCACGGGTCAGCGTCTGGCCGCGGGCCAATACGTGATCCACGGCGAGGCGCAGGTGCGCACGCCGTATCTGCCCGACGCGGCCGCCTGGGGCATCTGCCTGCGTGCGCAACCCGGCTACAGCCTGCCGGGCGTCACGGGCCCGGCCTTGCTGGGGGAAGGCGTCGCCGTGTTGGCCACGCCTTCCGCCGGCGAACTGGTGCTGCTGGTCACCTACGCGGGCCAATGGCCCGACACGCAGGGCCTGCGCATTGCGCTGGCCGAACGCCCCGCCACGCTGACCGATCCGCCGTGCGCCGAAAGCTATCCGGACGACGGCATGCCCAAGTGGGACAAGGACAACCGGATCCTGACGTTCTTCCTGCCCAAGGGCATGATTGCGCGGCTGCGTTATTCCAGCTTCGTGCACCACGGCCTGCTCAATACGTTCGGCCTGCCGGAATGGACCGGCACCGACGCCGGCCGCAAGACCTTGCAGACCGCCGCCATCCTGGGCAACTGCTGGATGCTGACGCCGTACCGCCCGCTCGTGCTGGTGCATGCCACCCAGCAGCCCGACTGCGACCCGCTCCTGCTGCTGCCCGGCCAACCGCAGCGCGAGCCCGGCGCGGCGCATGTCGATCTGGAAGCGCGCGTGCGGCTGCACGGGCCGACGACCGGCAAGATCGAGATCGAGGCCGACTGGCACGAATGGGAAGACGATCCGGCGCGGCCGCGTCCAAGACGGCTCGACGGTCACGGCGTGCTGGCCGAAATGCCGCTGGCCGAGAACTATCCCAACCTCTTCAGCCTGAGCCACATCATCGCGGAACAGTCGTTCAACGGCACACGCCAGCGCGCGCCGGGCAACCGCCATGAATTCGGCGATACGCGCTTCCGGCTGATCCGGTACCGGCTGCGCGCCACCACTCGGTTCCGCGAGTACCTGCCGCCCGCGCTCTACGACCAGACGGACAAGGTGACCGTGTTGGGGCCCATCGCGCAGGGGCCGCTGGTGCAGGAAGGCGCCCCGGACGACCCCGGCGCACCCGTGCTGGCGCAGGCCGGCGAAGCGCCCAACACCATCGTGCCGGCCAGCGCACCGCCCGATGCGCCGCGCCTCATGTACGTGCTGCCCACGTTCCGCTGGCAGCAGACCGCGGGCGACGGCACGCTGGACATCACACGCCTGGGCAACGGGCTGCGCGTGTGGCTGGAGCGCCCGTGGTTCTCGTCGGGCGACGGCGAACTGTTGGGCGTGGTGATCTACGGTGAAAACAAGAACTTCACCGACGTGCCCGACGCCTTGACGCCGCTGGTCACGCAGTGGGGCATGGATCCGCTGTGGGACGCGCCGCTGCCCAAGCACCGCACCCGCGCCGCCGACTTTCCGGCGCGCGTCATCGACGAGGACGTGCCGTTGCAGGAAATGCCCGGCCAGCGCGTGCGCGTGGTCGGTCACCGCGTGCGATGGGACGACGAGCGTGCGCGCTGGTACTGCGACATCGAGCTGGACCCGGGCCGCAGCTACATGCCGTTTACGCGGCTGGCGCTGGCGCGGTATCAGCCCAACGCGATCGACAGCGCCAAGCTCTCTCGCGTCGTGCTGGCCGAGTTCTCGCAGGTGCTGCCGCGCCGCCGTGCCGTCTTCACCCGCCAGCGCGGCCGTCTGGCGTTCACGCTGCGCGGCGTGGTTCCGGCGCACGGGCCGATGCAATTCCCGATGGAGTCCGAGTATCTGGACATCTCGTTCATCCCCGGACCCGGCCAGACCGGCGAAACCGGCCGCAACCGGGTCGAGCTGGTGCTGCAGACCCGCGACCCGGCGCTCGACACCGACCTGGCGTGGACCGATACCAGCGTGCTGGCCTCCAGCCTGCTCAGTCCAGCCAGCGGGGGCATCGCGCAGACGATCAGCCCGGCGGTCACCGACGTGGCGCGCCGGTTGACCCCGCGCGACGTGTCGTTGCACGAGGCGCCGGCCCGGCTGGGCGAGATCGTTGCCGGTCCGGTGGTGCGTTTTCCCCCGGTGTTCGAAGGCCCCGTGCTGGGCGAGCTGCTGGACCCTGTCATCTGGAGCGCGGGCGTCCCCCTGCCCGATCTTGGCGGCAAGCCGGCACGGGTCGCAGTGCGCGAGTACGAGCGCTATTACACCGACAGCACCGTGCCCGAGCAGCGCGCGGGCGCCGTGCGCCAGCGGCGCGTGGTGGAGGAGCGGCTGGTGTATTCGGCCGTGTTCGATCTGTGAGTTCGATCTGTGAGTTCGATCTGTGAGTTCGATCTGTAATGCGGCGGCGCGGACGGGTGGTGCGGGCAAAAAAAGAGGGTGCCCGCAGGCACCCTTGAATCCACCCTACAACAGCACCTGCAACTACACACCTGCATGCGGCGCCCGGCATCCCTTGCGGGGTGCGGGCGCCGCCGGCCGACACCGCCGCGTTATGCGGCCTTCTGCGTCTTGCCGTGTTCGAACTGCGCTTCCTCGGTCGAGCCGGTCAGCGCGGTCGTGGACGACTTGCCGCCCTCGATCGTCTGCGTCACGGCGTCGAAGTAGCCCGTACCCACTTCGCGCTGGTGCTTCACGGCGGTGAAGCCCATTTCGGCGGCGGCGAATTCCTTCTGCTGCAGTTCCACGAAGGCGCTCATCTGGCGGCGGGCGTAGCCGTGGGCCAGCTCGAACATGCCGTAGTTCAGCGCGTGGAAGCCGGCCAGCGTGATGAACTGGAACTTGTAGCCCATGGCGCCCAGTTCCCGCTGGAACTTGGCGATGGTGCCGTCGTCCAGGTTCTTCTTCCAGTTGAAGGACGGCGAGCAGTTGTAGGCCAGCAGCTTGCCCGGGAACTGGCGATGGATGGCGTCCGCGAACTTGCGGGCGTATTCCAGGTTGGGCGTGGACGTTTCGCACCAGATCAGGTCGGCGTACGGAGCGTAGGCCAGGCCGCGGGAAATGGCCTGATCGATGCCGGCGCGGGTGCGGAAGAAGCCTTCCACCGTGCGATCGCCCGTGATGAAGGGACGGTCGTTTTCGTCGACGTCGCTGGTCACCAGGTCGGCGGCGTCGGCGTCGGTGCGCGCCAGCAGCAGCGTGGGCGTGCCCATCGTGTCGGCGGCCAGGCGGGCCGACACCAGCTTGGCCACGGCTTCGCGGGTCGGCACCAGCACCTTGCCGCCCATGTGGCCGCACTTCTTCACGGAAGCCAGTTGATCCTCGAAGTGGACACCCGACGCGCCGGCCTCGATCATGGCCTTCATCAGTTCATACGCGTTGAGCACGCCGCCAAAGCCGGCCTCGGCGTCCGCCACGATGGGCGCGAAGAAATCGATGTAGCCCTCGTCGCCGGGGTTCTTGCCTTCCATCCACTGAATCTGGTCGCAGCGCGTCAGCGAATTATTGATGCGGCGAACCACTTGCGGCACGGAGTTGGCGGGGTAAAGCGACTGGTCGGGATACATTTCGCCGGCCAGGTTGGCGTCGCCGGCGACCTGCCAGCCCGACAGATAGATGGCCTTCAGGCCGGCCTTGACCTGCTGCATGGCCTGGTTGCCGGTCAGGGCGCCCAGCGAATTGACGAACGGCTCGCTGTGCAGGAGCTCCCAAAGACGCGTGGCGCCGCGGCGGGCAAGCGTGTGTTCGACGCTGATCGAGCCACGCAGGCGGATGACGTCTTCGGCGCTGTAGTCGCGCTTGATGCCCTGCCAGCGGCTGTTTTCGGCCCAATCTTTCTGGAGATTGCGGATTTCGGTTTCGCGATTGCTCATTGTGATGCTCCTGGTCAGTGATAAGAGACTTCAAAAGATTCGCGTCTGGCTTTGCGTGAATCGATGGGAGAAAGTCTATGCCTGTGCTGCGGAGCAATGTGACGCCGGGTCTTATACAAGAGGAAAAATCTTAGTCAGTTAAATCAATGGGTTACAGACGGGATTTTGTATAATGAAACGCCATTGTCGTTTGTGAAATGCCGTCCCGCTGCTGCGCAGCACGGACTTTCACATCCCGAGAGTTACGTTTCACATTGCGGAAAATCGGACGCTTTTTAAGCGCCTACAATGCCGCCATCCCCGTTCTATTTGTCTCTGCTATGACCCTGTCTCACGGCCCGCTTGGGCAGAGCGTGGCCTACGCCTCGCAATACGATCCCTCGCTGCTGTTTCCCATTGCGCGTTCGCACAACCGCGCAGCGCTCAATCTGACCGCCGGCAACCTGCCGTTCACGGGCGTGGACCTGTGGAACGCCTATGAGCTGTCGTGGCTGGATGCCAAGGGCAAGCCGCGGGTGGCGATGGCGACGTTTTCGGTGCCGGCCGACAGCCCCAACATCATCGAATCCAAGTCGTTCAAGCTGTACCTGAATTCGTTCAACCAGACCCGCCTGGTCAATTCGGCAGCCCTGCGCGGCCGGCTGGAACGCGACCTGAGCGCAGCCGCGGGCGCGCCGGTCGGCCTGGACTTCTTCCTGCCGCAGCGGTTTTCCGAGCTGCAGATGGGCGAGCTGGACGGCATCTATATAGACAAGCTGGATATCGAGATCGACACCTACGAGCCCGCGCCCGAACTGCTGCGTACCCGGGCGGGCGATGTGGTCGAGGAGACGCTGGCGTCGCGCCTGTTGAAGTCGAACTGCCCGGTGACGGGCCAGCCCGATTGGGCGACGGTGCAGATCCGCTACCGGGGCAAGCCGATCGATCGCGAATCCCTGCTGCGTTATGTGGTGTCGTTCCGCCAGCACGCGGAATTCCACGAGCACTGCGTCGAGCGCATCTTCAGCGACATCATGCAGGCCTGCGGACCGGAGCAGTTGACGGTGTATGCGCGGTATACCCGGCGCGGCGGGCTGGACATCAATCCGTGGCGCAGCAACTTTGAAGCGGCGCCGCCCGCGGACGTGCGCACGGTTCGGCAGTAAGCAGACCGGCAAAACCGCCCCGGATATCGAGCCCGGATATCGGCCCGGGACATCGGCCCCGGATATGGGCCTCGGATATGAGCCCCGGATAAGGCGCCAATCGCAAACGGCCACCCCTCGGGGCGGCCGTGTTGTTGTGGCGCGTCTGTTCTACCGCTTTTGCTTCACGGCTTTCGCATCACTTCACGAACGGCTCGGGCCGCGGCGTATCGTCTTCGGACGGCGGCAGGAACGGATACTGAATGACCGGCTGGTCGCCCGTCAGCGTCTTCAGGAACGCGACGATCTGGCCGTTTTCCTCGGCGGTGAATGTGCGGCCCAGTTGCAGGCGGCCCATCACGTCGACGGCCTGCGTCAGCGTGGCCGCTTCGCCGTCGTGGAAGTACGGATAGGTCAGCGCCACATTGCGCAGCGTCGGCACCTTGAAGTTAAAGCGGTCCGCGTCCTTGCCCGTGACCGCGGCGCGGCCTTCGGCCTTGTTCTCGGTCACGTAGGGCGTGACCAGACCCATCTTCTGGAACGAGTTGCCGCCCACCGCCACGCCGTTGTGGCAGGCCACGCAGCCGCTGTTCTTGAAAAGCTCATAGCCCGCCAGCTCGCGCACCGTCAGCGCGTTCTTGTCGCCCTTGAGCCATTGGTCGAAGCGCGAATTCGGCGTGACCAGCGTTTCTTCAAACGCGGCCAGCGCGCTGGTGACCTCGTCAATGGTGATCTTGTCCTTGCCGAAGACTTGTTTGAATTCGGCGCGGTAACCGGGGATGGAATTGAGCACCTGTACCGCCAGCTCGTGCGTGGAGGCCATTTCCATCGGATTTTCGATCGGGCCGCCGGCTTGCTCGCGCAGGTCCTTCGCGCGGCCGTCCCAGAATTGGGCAATGTTCAGGCTGGAATTGAGCACGGTGGGCGAGTTGATGCCGCCCTGCTGCCACTTGTGTCCGATGGAGGCCTTCAGGTTGTCCGAACCGCCCATGGCCAGGTTGTGGCACGAATTACAGGAGATTGCGCCGGAGCGCGACAGTCGGGGATCGAAGAAGAGCTTCTTGCCCAGCTCGACCTTGGCCGGCTCTTCGATGACCGCCGGTTCGATGGGCTGGATGGGCTCTTGCGATGCGCTCCAGACCTGCCCTGCCCACAGTCCGAGTACCAGCCCCGCAGCCAGCAACGTTGTTTTCTTTCTCATTTGCTTCTCCTGTGAATAACCAGACCAACCATGTGGTTATTACAGCGAGGAAGCCATGCCGTGACCTTGCGAGGCGTCAATCGGCGCCGGCCGGCGCCAGAGGCCGAAACCGAAGCTTGACGGCGCGCAACGTGGCGTCGGCGCCGTCAAGGCGGATCAAGGGTGTCCAGCGGTCAGGGGCGCGCGGCGGCCACCGCGGCGGGCGGTTCGGCGCGGCGCGCCTGCACCGCGATCCACTGCGCCAGGAAGGCGGCCACGGCGAACGCCACGCCCGCGCCCACCCACGGCCCCTGCCGCAAGCCGGCGTCCAGCAGCAGACCGAAGGCAAGCGGCCCTAGGGCCGAGCCAACGTCCATGCCCGAATACACCAGGCCGTACACCGACCCCGTCGAACCCTTGGGCGTCACGCGGCGAATCAACATGTCCCGCGACGGCGCGGCTACGCCCGAGCAGAAGCCCGCCAGCCCCACGACCGGCGCAGCCAGCACGGCGGGCACAAGGCCCAGCGCCAGCACGACCAGCGTCAGACCGGCCAGGATGAGCGCGACCATGACGGTACGCTCGGTACGCGGATTGGCCGACACCAGGAAGCCGCCCGCCGCCATGCCGACGGCCGAGGCGACCATGTAACCGGACAACGCCGAGCTGGCCGTGACCTTGGACAGGTCGTACAGCTGACCCAGCAGCGGGATCGTGTAGTTCTGCACCGAGGACAGCGCGATGGACGTGCAGGCAAAGAAGAGGAATGCGCCCCACAGCGCGGGCTTGGCCAGCAGCGCCGACAGCGTCGCCAGCACGCCCTCTTGCGGCTTGGCGGCGGGCTTGGGCGCAATTCCCGCGTCCTTGGCGTCGCCGCCCGCGTCCACGGGGGACGGGCCGCCCAGCAGGTTGCGGCCCAGCACCGTCAACAGCAGCACCAGCGCCACGAGACCGGCGGCGCTGTAAGCCGCAACGCGCCAATTGGCGAGCAGCGTGATGGTGGTGATGAACACGGGCGTCAGCGCCCAACCCAGGTTGCCGGTCAGCCCGTGCGTGGAGAAGGCGTGACCCAGCCGCGGCGCGGTGATGCGGTGGTTGATGATGGAGTAGTCCGCCGGGTGGAACACCGAATTGCCGATGCCGCCCACGACGGCCGCGGCCATCAGCATGACGTACCCCGTGGCCGAGCCGATCAGCACGCCCGACAGCACGAAGCAGGCCAGCCCGAACCACAACACGGGACGCGCGCCAATGCGGTCGACCACGAAACCCGACGATGCCTGGCCGATGCCGGACACCACGTAGAACGTGGACACCAGGAGGCCCAGCCGCGCGAAGTCCAGTCCGAATTCCTGGCCCAGCGCGACGTACAGCGACGGCAGGACCAGCTGGAAGAAGTGGGACGAGGCATGCGCCACGCCGATGAGCAGGATGATTTTCCAGTCGCGACGGCGTACGTCGGCGTCCGAGAGCAAGGGGGTGGCGGCGGTAGCGGTGTTCATTGCACAGGGCCGCGCATGGGCGGCAGGTTGCGGGCCGCCTTGGGCGGATCGCGGGTTGTCTCCGGCGTCGCGCAGACTTGTGTCCGGGCGACGTATTCATGGCGATTGCGGCGCGCGTGCCGTGCCGGATCGAGCCGGCGTATCGCTCTTGAAGTGACACGGCGGCCGTCTTGCGCGAGCCGGGCCGCCGTGCGGTGTTGCAACTGCACCGGGCCGGCTGTTGCGCAGCCGGCCCGGCAAATCGGTCACATGGCCTTTTCGCGAATCGCGGGCCAGGCGCGCTGCAGGTAATACAGCATCGACCAGACCGTCAGCACCGCGGCCACGATGATCAGGATGTCACCCAGCAGCTTGGTGTTGATGCCGTAGATGGACTGGTTATACAGCAGGCACGGAATCGCGATCATCTGCGCGGCGGTCTTGAACTTGCCCAAGCGGTGCACGGCCACGCTGGCGCTGGCGCCGATCTTGGCCATCCATTCGCGCAGCGCAGAAATGGTGATTTCGCGGCCGATGATGATGAGGGAGATGAAGGCATCGACGCGGCTCAGGTCGAGCAGCACGATGAGGGCGGCGCAGACCATCAGCTTGTCGGCGACGGGATCCAGGAAGGCGCCAAATGCCGATGTCTGGTTCCAGCGCCGGGCGAGCCAGCCGTCAAACCAGTCGGTCAGCGCGGCAATGATGAATGCCCATGCCGCCAGCGTGTCGCGCATGGGAACAGACATCCAGCTTTCGGGCAGATAAAACAGCCCGACCACCAGCGGAATCATGGCGATACGCAGCCACGTCAGAATAATGGGAACGTTAATTGGCATAGTGTCCGTATCCTAACAGAGGGCGGTCCCCCCCGAAGCGCCTTTGGCGCCTCCCCCAGGGGCGCCTCTGCGGACCGGCGGAGCCGGATCCGCGCGGCCCGGATTGCTCGTCGGGGCGGGTGGTTGAAATTTGGGGGCGGGTTGATGAGGGAGGTTTGGATTGGAGCGTTCGCCCTGGCACGTCGTCGAGCCTATCGGCGAGGCTGAACGCTCTGGCCTCTTGTTGGCCGGCGGCGAGGGTGACACAAGTTCGTGACATCTGGGCGATTCCGGGGCGTCAGCGCAGCGCCTCGTAGATGCGGATTGCCAGGTCTTGCGAGATGCCGTCCACCGAAGCCAGGTCCTCGATGCTGGCGCGGGCGACGCCGGAGAAGCCGCCGAAGCGGGCCAGGAGGCGTTGGCGGCGGCGGGCGCCTACGCCTTCTATTTCTTCCAGGCGCGAGACGTTGCGCGTCTTGGCACGGCGGGCGCGCATGCCGGTGATCGCGAAGCGGTGGGCTTCGTCGCGCACCTGGGCGATCAGCATCAGGGCGGCGGATTCGCCGCCTAGCGCGACGGGCGGGCGGCCGTCGGCGAAGACCAGGGTTTCCAGGCCGACCTTGCGCCCTTCTCCTTTTGCCACGCCGACCAGCGTCTGGATGTCCAGGCCCAGTTCCGCGAAGACCTTGCGTGCGACCTCGACCTGGCCCTTGCCGCCGTCGATGAGGACGAGGCCCGGCATCTGCGCGTCGCCGTCGGCGACCTTGGCAAAGCGGCGGGTCAGCACCTGGCGCATCGCGGCGTAGTCGTCGCCGGGCGTGATGCCGGCGATGTTGTAGCGGCGGTACAGCGAGGGCTGCATGTCGTGGTGTTCAAACACCACACAGGACGCCTGGGTGGCTTCGCCGGCAGTGTGGCTGATGTCGAAGCATTCGATGCGCAGGGCGTCCAGCGCGGCTTCGTCCGTGTCCAGATCCAGGGCTTCGGCCAGCGCCAGCGTGCGGGCGGCGCGGGCGCCGGACTCGGTCAGCGCGCGGGCGAGCGCCATCTCGGCGTTCTTGGCGGCCTGTTCCAGCCAGGACCGGCGAGTGCCTTGCGGGCGCGTCAGCACGCGGGACGGCCGGCCGCCGGATTGCTCGACCAGCAGCGTAATCAGCTCAGGATCGGGCAAGGTATGCGAACAGACCAGGATGGGGGGCATCGCGTTGTCGGTGTAATGCTGGGCCACAAAGGCCTCCAGCACCTGCGGCGCGGCCTCGCCCTCGGCGTGCGACGGAAAGAACGGTTTGTCGCCCAGATGGCGGCCGCCGCGCACCATGGCCAGGTTCACGCAGACCTTGCCGCCGGCGATGGCCACCGCAATGATGTCGGTGTCCTCGCCGCTGACGTTTTCCATGGTCTGCTGGTGCAGCACGCGCGCCAGCGATCCCATCTGGTCGCGCAGCGCCGCGGCTTCCTCGAAGCGCAGTTCGGTGGAGGCCTGCAGCATGCGGGCCTCGATCTCGCCCATGACGTCCTTGGCCTCGCCGTTCAGAAAGCGCACGGCCCGGTGCACGTCGCGCTCGTATTCGGCCGCTTCGATCGCGCCGACGCACGGCGCGGAGCAGCGCCCGATCTGATGCAGCAGACAGGGACGCGAGCGGTTCGCAAAGACGCTGTCTTCGCAGGTGCGCAGGCGAAACACCTTCTGCAGGATCTGGATGGTTTCGCGCACCGCCCAGGCGTTGGGGAACGGGCCGAAGAACTGTCCGCGCTTGTTGGTGGCGCCGCGGTAATACGCGATGCGCGGCCATTCATGCCCGGTGATGTGCAGGT
This sequence comes from Achromobacter sp. GQ309, assembly GCF_059759315.1. Classification (NCBI taxonomy): domain Bacteria; kingdom Pseudomonadati; phylum Pseudomonadota; class Betaproteobacteria; order Burkholderiales; family Alcaligenaceae; genus Achromobacter; species Achromobacter sp. GQ309. The sequence goes on along the minus strand of NZ_JCAXDP010000001.1, from coordinate 413,549 downwards.
ATGGATAGGACTTGTCGTCGCGAAACAGAATGTTGTAGCGCGGCTTCAGGCTCTTGATGAGGTTGTTTTCCAGGATCAGCGCTTCGGCTTCCGAGCGCGTCACCGTGACCTCAAGCCGCGCCACCTTCGCCACCATCTGCGCGATGCGCGGGCTGGACAGCGTCTTCTGGAAATACGAAGAGACGCGCTTCTTCAGGTCGCGCGCCTTGCCGACATACATGACCTCGCCGGCCGCATCCAGGTGCCGGTAGACACCCGGCAGATGCGGCAGGTCAGACAGGAACGATTTGAGATTGAAGTCGTCGGGCATTCTGGTAACGGCTTTCGGCTTGCAGGGTGTCCCAATCGGGCGCGTCGAAACGCGGCATCAGGCGCCGGATGCGCGCCACGGACTCGGGCGCATGGTCGAATTCCAGGCGCGCCAGCAGGTCGTCGGCCAGGTCCGGGCGGTTGCACACCAGCACCATGTCGCAGCCGGCGCGCAGCGCGGCGTTGGCGCGGTCCAGGATGTCGCCCGCGACCGAGGCGCCTTCCATCGTCAGGTCGTCCGAGAACACGACGCCATCGTAGCCCAGGCGCTTGCGCAGGATGTCCTGCACCCAGCGCTTGGAAAAACCGGCGGGATGCTTGTCCACCTTGGGGTAGATGACGTGCGCGGGCATGACGGACGGCAGCACGGCGTCGCCCAGCCATGCATAGGGCGCGGCGTCGTCCTTCAGGATTTCATCGAGCGTGCGCGGATCGACCGGGATCTCGTGGTGCGAGTCGGCGCCCACGTAACCGTGGCCGGGGAAGTGCTTGCCGCAGGACGACATGCCGGCCAGCGCCAGGCCCTGAACCAGGGCGCGCGACAGCATCGTCACCACGCGGGGATCGTGGTGGAAGGCGCGGTTGCCGATCACCTTGCTGACGCTGTAGTCCAGGTCCAGCACCGGGGTGAAGCTCATGTCCACGCCGCAGGCGCGCAGCTCGGCGGCCAGGACGTAACCGGCCTCGGTCGCCAGGCGCATGGCCTGCAGGGGATCGGTGTCCCACAGTTCGCCCAGCGCGCGCATCGGGGGCAAGGGCGTGAAGCCGTCCTCGCGGAAGCGCTGCACGCGGCCGCCTTCGTGATCCACCAGGATCAGCAGCGGCTCCTTGCGGGCCTTGTGGATCTGGCGCGTCAGCGCGGTGAGCTGGGCGCGGTTCTCGAAATTGCGGGCAAAAAGAATGACGCCGCCCACCAGCGGGTGGCGCAGGCGCTTCTTTTCCGCCTTGGTGAGCGAATATCCCGCCACATCGACCATCACGGGGCCGGGGGGCAGGACCGCCTTGGATTTTTTCTTGGCCATGGAGGCTGTCCTTGTAACTGGGTGCGGCAAGCCGGCGGGGATGGCCCCGAGTGCAGGGCTTAGGGCTTGCGCTCGACCACCACATACGCGGCGGCCATGTCGGATTCATCGGTAATGGAAACGTGGGCCGCGCCAAACCGGTCAGCGTACCAGCTCAGCAGTTCTGGTGCGATCACCAGCACGGGGCGGCCGCCCGGTGCGTTCAGCGTCTGCACGCGCCGCCACGTCATCGGCATGCGCATGCCCAGCCCGATCGCCTTGGAAAACGCTTCCTTGGCGGCAAAGCGCGTCGCCAGAAAGCGCAGCCCGCGCACCGGGTCGCGGGCGCGGCGGGCGTGGAATTTCAGGAGTTCCTCGGGGCCGAGGATCTTTTCGGCAAACCGGTCGCCGTGACGGGCGAGCGCGCGTTCGATGCGGTCGATGCGCAGAAGGTCCATACCGATGCCGGCAATGGCGCCGGCGGGCGTGGCGGAAGAAGAGTCGGACATCGGCATCGCCTGGCTAGCGGTCAAAACGCGTCATCGGCCCGCGTTCAAAGCCCGCGCAGCGCGTGCAGGCGCGCCTGCACCATCAGCGCCTTCATATCGCGCACGGCCTTTTCCCAGCCGTCGAAGATAGCCTGCGCGACGATGGCGTGGCCGATGTTGAGTTCGGAAATGCCGTCCAGCGCGGCCACCGGCTTGACGTTGCCATAGTGCAGGCCATGGCCGGCGTTCACGCGCAGTCCGTGGCGCAGCCCTTCGGCCACGGCCAGGCGGATGCGTTGCAGTTCCGCTTCGGCGGCTTCGCCCTCGGCTTCGGCGTAGGCGCCGGTGTGCAGTTCGATGACGGGTGCGCCGGCCTTGGCGGCTGCGGCGATCTGGACTGGGTCCGGATCGATGAACAGCGACACGCGGATGCCGGCTTCGGCCAGCAGCGCCACGGCGTCGGATACGGGGCCAAAGGCGCCAGCCACTTCAAGCCCGCCCTCGGTCGTGAGCTCGGTGCGCTTTTCGGGCACCAGGCAGACGTCGCTGGGCTTGACCGCGCAGGCGATCTCCAGCATTTCCGGCGTGACCGCGCATTCCAGGTTCATGCGGGTGCGCAGTTGCGGGCGGATCGCGTAGACGTCGGCGTCCTGGATGTGGCGCCGGTCTTCGCGCAGATGCAGCGTGATCAGGTCGGCGCCAGCATCTTCGGCGCGCAGCGCCGCGGCGATCGGGTCGGGATAAGCCGTATGGCGCTGCTGCCGCAGCGTGGCGACGTGATCAATATTTACACCGAGTTCTATCATTGCACTTTCGTTGTTTCTTCCCAGCCGCCGCCCAGCGCCTTGTACAGCTCCACGCGGTTGATCAGCGCGGCCAGGCCGGTTTGCACGAGCGACAGCTGGGCGTTGAAAAAGTCCACCTGCGCGGTCTGCACCTGCAGGTAGCTGTCGATACCGTTGGTATAACGCAAATTCGACAACTCCAGCGTCCGCGCCGACGAATCCTGCAGCGCGCGCTGGGCGTCAAGCTGCGCCCCGTAGGTGGCCTCGCCCGCCAGCGCGTCCGACACTTCGCGGAACGCTTGCTGGATGGTTTGTTCGTACTGCGCGACGGCGATATTGTCGCGCGCCTTGGCCAGGCTCAGTCCCTCGCGGATGCTGCCGCCGGCAAACAGCGGCGTCGTGATCGACGGCGAGAAGCTCCAGTAGCCCTGCCCGCCCTTGAAGAGGTCGCCCAGCGACGGACTGGCCACGCCCAACAGGCCGGTCAGCGAGATGGTCGGGAAAAACGCCGCGCGCGCCGCGCCGATGTTGGCATTGGCGGACAGCAACTGGTTTTCGGCGGCCGCGATGTCGGGACGACGCTCCAGCAGGTCGGACGGCAGGCCGGACGGCACCGTGGCCAGCAACTGGTCGCGGCCGAACGTGGCCGGCGGGGGCAGCGTGTCGGGCAGCGGCGTGCCCACCACCAGCACCAGCGCGTTCATGGCTTGCGACCGGGCGCGGGCCAGTTGCGCCAGGTCGGCGGAAGCCGTGTCCAGCAGCGACTTGGATTGGTTCAGGTCCAGTTCGGACGCGACGCCGCCATCGAAGCGGCGTTTGACCAGGTCATACGATTCCTGGCGCGAGGCCAGCGTACGCTGCGTCAATTCCAGCTGGACCTCGGCGGCGCGCAGATTGAAATACGACTGCGCGACGGATCCGACCAGCGTGATGTGCACGCTTTTTTGTGCCTGTTCCGTCGACAGGTACTGCTGGTACGCGGCTTCGGACAGGTTGCGCAGGCGGCCGAACAGGTCGATTTCGAAGGTCGTCAGACCAATCCCGGCCTGGTACGAACTGCTGATGGAACTGGAATCGGGACCGCCGGCCCGCATGTTGGCCGGCAGATGCTGACGCTGGCCCTGGATGCCGGCGCCGATGCTGGGCCACTGCGCGCCGCGCTGGATGCCATACTGCGCCCTGGCTTCTTCGACACGCTGGACCGCAACGCGCAGGTCGCGGTTGTTGACCAGCGACAGTTCGATCAACGCCTGCAGGCGCGGGTCGCGGAAAAATTCGCGCCAGCCCAGGTCCGCGGCAGGCGTGCCGGCTTGCGGCATCACGTCGGCGGCGGGCTGCGAGCCCAGCGTGGTGGCGCGCGTATACGCGCCGTACTGCACCTTGGGCTGGTCGGGCCACGCCGGGCTGACCGGCGCGTCGGGACGCTTGTAATCGGGAGCCAGCGAGCAGCCGGCCAACGCCACCGCCACAAAGGCGGACAAGGCGGTCTGTCTGAACATCAGGGCTTTCATTCCTTGCCCTCCTGGCCACCAGTGGGTTGTGCGGGCTGCGGCGTTCCGGGCAAGGACGCCTTTTCGGCCTCCGCCTTCTTGGCAGCCTGTTCTTCCTCGAAGAGACGCTTTTCGGCGCCCAACAGGCGCGGGCGGGTCTTGAAGAGACCCAGCACCACCACGAAGAACGTCGGCACGAAAATCACGGCGAACGGCGTGGCGGCCAGCATGCCGCCCAGCACGCCCAGGCCCACTGCGCGCTGGCTGGCCGCACCGGCGCCGGTGGCCATCGCCAGCGGGATCACGCCCAGGATGAACGCCAGCGACGTCATCAGAATCGGACGGAAACGCAATCGCGCCGCCTCGACCGCGGATTCATAAAGACCCATGCCGCGGGCGTACTGGTCCTTGGCGAACTCCACGATAAGAATGGCGTTCTTGGCCGCCAAGCCGATCACGGTCACCATCCCGACCTGGAAGTACACGTCGTTGGACATGCCCAGCGCGCTGACCAGCGCCACCGCGCCCAGCATGCCCAGCGGCACCACCAGCATGACGGAAATGGGGATGGCCCAGCTTTCGTACAGCGCGGCCAGCACCAGGAACACGACCAGCAGCGACAGGCCCATCAGGATCGGGGCCTGGTTGCCGGCCTGCAATTCCTGGTAGGACAGCCCGGTCCACTCGTAGCCGAAGCCTTGCGGCAACTGCGCGACCAGACGCTGCATTTCTTCCATGGCCTGGCCGGTGGAGTAGCCCGGCGCCGAGGCGCCGCCGATACGCATGGACTCGTAGCTGTTGTAGCGCACCACCTGCACCGGCCCCTGAACCCATTCCGCCGACACGAACGTCGACAGCGGCACCATCCCGCCCTGCCCGTTGCGCGCGTTCAGCTTGAGCACGTCGGACAACTGCATGCGGTACGGCGCATCGGCCTGGACCCAGATGTTCTGCATCCGGCCCATGTTGGGGAACTTGCTGAGATACGCCGAGCCGACAGCGGTGGAAATGAGCGAGGCGGCTTCATTGAAGTCCACGCCCAAAGCGGCCGCCTTGTCGCGGTCGATGTTCAGCGTGAGCTGCGTGCCCGCCGACAGGCCCGTGATGCGGACCTGCGACAGGATCGGGCTCTTCATGGCCTCGCCCATCAGCTGGGCGGTGGCCGCGGCCAGCGCCTCGGTGCCGGCCGCGCCGCGGTCCTGCAGGCGCAGGTCGAAGCCCGTGGCGTTGCCCAGCGACGAAATGGCCGGCGGCACCAGCGTGAACACCTGCGCATCATGGATGCCCATGAGCTGCTTTTCGAAAGCGGTGAACGCAATGGCGCCGGCGGAATCCTGGCGCTCCTTGCGGTCCTTGAAGTCCTTGAGCGTGGTGAACGCAATGGCGGCGTTCAGGCCGTTGCCGTTGAAGCTGTAGCCCTGCACGGCGATGATGTTCTCGACGGCCGGAATGCCCTGGAAGTATTTCTCGACCTGCTCAATCACCTCGACCGTGCGATTGGCGCTCGCGCCGGTGGGCAGCTCGATGTTGCTGACCACATAGCCCTGGTCTTCCTCGGGCAGGAACGACGACGGCAGACGCAGGTACAGCCAGCCCAGCAAGAGGACCAGCACCAGGAACACCAGCATCATCCGGCCGCCCTTGTGCAGGATGCGCGACACCCAGTTCTGGTAGCCGTGGGTGGTGGCGTCGAACTTGCGGTTGAACCAGCCGAAGAAACCCTTCTTGTCCTCGTGGTGGCCCTTGGCCACCGGCTTGAGGATCGTGGCGCACAGCGCCGGCGTGAAGGTCAGCGCCAGCAGTGCCGAGAAGAAGATGGACACGGCCATGGCCACCGAGAACTGACGGTAGATCACGCCCACCGACCCGCTCATGAAGGCCAGCGGCAGGAACACTGTCACCAGCACCAGCGTGATCCCGATGATGGCGCCGCTGATCTGCGGCATGGCCTTCTTGGTGGCCTCCTTGGGCGGCAAGCCCTCGGTCGCCATGATCCGTTCAACGTTTTCGACGACCACGATGGCATCGTCCACCAGAATCCCGATGGCAAGCACCATCGCGAACATGGTCAGCACGTTGATCGAGAATCCAAGCGCCAGCATCACCGCGAACGCCCCCAGCATGGCCACCGGAACGACCAGCGCTGGGATCAGCGTGTAGCGCACGTTCTGCAGGAACAGATACATGACCAGGAACACCAGCACCATGGCTTCAGCCAGCGTGTGCAGCACCTGTTCGATGGACACCTTGACGTAGGGCGCGGTGTCGTACGGCACCGAGTACTGGATGTTGTCCGGGAAGTACTTGGACAGCTCCTGCATCTGGTTGCGCACGCCTTGCGCCGTGGCCAGCGCGTTGGCGTTGGGCGACAGCACAATGGCGAAGGCGGCCGTCGGCTTGCCGTTCAGGCGGGCGCCGAACTGGTAGTTGTCGGCGCCGACCTCGATGCGGGCGACGTCGCGCAGCAGCACCTTGGAGCCGTCGGTATTGGCGCGCAGGACGATCCGGCCGAAGCCGTCGACCGTGCTGAGCTGGCCGTTGGCCGTGACCGTGGCCGTGATGCGCTGCGAATCCGGATTGGGCGGCGCGCCGATGCTGCCGCCGGAGATCAGCACGTTCTGGCCGGCGATGGCGTTATTGACCTCTGACATGCTGAGGTTGAAGCCCACGAGCTTGGCCGGGTCCACCCAGATGCGCATCGCGCGCGGCGCGGCAAAGAGCTGGAACTGGCCCACGCCCGGCACCCGGGACACCGGGTTCTTCACGTTGCGTGTGATGTAGTCGGCCAGGGCCGTCTGGTCCAGCGTGCCGTCCGTGGACGACAGCGTCACAATCATCAGAAAGCCGGTGCTGGTCTGCTCATACTGCAGGCCCTGCTGCTGCACGGCGGCGGGCAACTGGGCGATCACGTTGGACACGCGGTTCTGCACGTCCACCTGTGCCAGGTCGGGATTGGTGCCGGGCGCAAACGTGGCGGTGATGGTCGACGTGCCGTAGGAATCGCTGACCGACTCGTAATAGATCAGGCCCTTGGCGCCGTTGAGCTGGTCTTCGATGATGCTGGTGACCGACTCGGCCACTTCCGGGGCGGACGCGCCCGGGTAGGTGGCCGTGATCGTGATGGCGGGCGGCGCCACATCGGGGTACTGCGCGACCGGCATGTTCGGGATGGCCAACACCCCTGCCAGCAGAATGAAAAGGGCGACTACCCAGGCGAAGATTGGTCGATCGATAAAAAATTGCGGCATGTGGGCTGACTCTGAAAGCGATGCTCACCAAAGAGGAACGCGGCGCTTGCTGCGCCGCGTGCCGCTTACGATTTCTGGCCTGCGGCCTTGTCCTGCTGGGCAGGTTCGGCCGGCTTGGCGCCGGGCTGCGGGGCGGATTCGGCGGGCTTGGCGGCGGGGGCTGCCCCGGGGGCTGCGGCACCCTCAGCGGGCTTGGCGCCAGGCTGCGCGGCTGGCGCGCCGCCCTGTGCAGGCGCCCCGCCCTGTTTCCATTGGCTGACCTGCACCGGCGCGCCGGGGCGGATCTTTTGGAAGCCCTCGACCACCACCACGTCGCCGGCCTTCAGGCCGCTGGTGATCAACCAGTTGTTCTGGAAGGCGCCACCGGTGGTGACCGGCGACTGCGCGATCTTGTTGTCGCGCACCAGCATCAGGCTCTGCTTGCCATCGGCCGTGCGTTGCAGCGCCTGCTGGGGAACCATCAGGGCAACGTCGTCAAAGCCCTGCTCCAGCCGGACGCGCACATACATGCCGGGCAGCAGGATGCCGTCGGGATTGGGGACTTCGGCCCGCAGGTTCACCTGGCCCGTGCTGGGATCCACGGTGATGCCCGTGAACAGCAGCTTGCCGGGGTGATCGTATTCGGAGCCGTCTTCGAGCACGACGGTGGCGCGGGCCGCGTCCTTGCCCACCTGCTGCAGCCGGCCGCTGGCAAAGGCGCGGCGCAGCGCGGCCAGGTCGGCGGTGGACTGCGTGAAGTCGACGTAGATGGGGTCCAGCTGCTGCACCGTGGCCATCTGCGTGGCGGAGGTGGATTCGACCAGCGCGCCTTCGGTGACCAGCGGCTTGCCGATGCGGCCGGTGATCGGCGAGGTGACGTCCGTGTAGCTCAGGTTGATCGCGGCGTTGTCCTGCGCGGCCTTGGCGGCGGCGACGGTGGCGTCGGCCTGGCGGAAGGATGCCACGGCGTTGTCATATTCCTGCTTGCTGACGGCGTTGGCCTTGACCAGCGGGGCATAGCGGTCGGCCAGCAGCTTGGCGCTGAACAGGTTGGCCTGCGCCTGCTTCAACTGCGCAGTTGCCTGATCGTAGGCGGCCTTGTAGGGCGCCGGATCGATCTTGAACAGCAGCTGGTTTTCTTTCACATCGCCGCCCTGCTCGAACGTGATGCGCTGCACGATGCCGGTAACACGGGCGCGGATCTGCGCGTCGCGCACGGCGTCCACGCGGCCGGGCAGTTCAGAGACGATGGGTGCGCGCTGCGGCTGCACGGTGACGACGCTGACCTGGGGCATGCCAGGATTCATCTGGGGCTTTTCACCACAACCCGCCAATATCAGCGCGAGGACGCCACCGGAAACAGCCAGACCCGAAAATCGTTTAGGCGAAAACCGCATTGAAACCCCCGCGTAGCGTAATGAATCGCGTCGTGAAATCGCGTCAGGAACCGCAGCAATCCGAACGTGCCAGGAGGCAGCGATCAAATCATGACCAAGCGTCACCAACGACACATGAATAGCCCAGTAATGTAACTCAGATATTGGGGAAATCACGTACTTTCGGGCAGTTCGGGGGAACTTTCGGGAGTAATTCCGCAACAATCTTTAGCCGGTGGCGAGCTCCCGCAGATTGCCCAGGAATGCGTAGCCCACGCCATGCACCGTGTGCAGCGGCAGCCTTGCGCCCGCAAGGCGGACCTTGGTGCGAAGCCGGCAGATAGCGACGTTGAGCGACCGCATGTTCATGCCGCCACGCAAGGATTTCACTTCGCTGCGGGCCAGTTCGCGGCGCGGGTTCTTCAACAGGCACGCAAAGCAGGCGCGCTCGACCTCGGTGAGATCCAGCCGCACGCCGTTGGGCAGTTGCAGCGTCCAGCCCCAATAGAGCAGGCTCCACCAGCCGTCGACGGGCTCGTGCGCCTGGCTGGAAGACCACGGGCCGGAAGCATTAACACCGGCAGCAACGCCAGCCGTCATGCCAGGAGCCACGCCGGCAGAAACGCCAGCGTGAACGGAAGCAATACCGGGATAAGGAAAGGGAGCGTTCAAGGCGGATCTCCACCAGGACGGCCGGTGGCACGCTTTGGGGCGGCCCGTCCCGGAACAAGGTTGCGGTTTGTCCCGGAAGGCTACCCTCACGGCGGGGTTCTGCGCCCGTCGCCGCTCATCTATCAGACCAATCCGACTTTTACGCCGCCGGATGATCCCGCCGCCCGCTACGAATGATGGGTGCCGTTGCGATGAATGTCGTGCGTGACGAAGCAGCTGTCCTGCGTCGGACGGGCCAGGATGCCCGGCTTTTCAAGCGTGCGGCGGATGTCGGTCAATCCCGACTCCCAGTGCTCGCGCATGGCTTCGGTGCCGAACTCGTAGTCCTTGGAGTACCGCTCGCGGTGCTTGGCCTCGTAGATGAGGTTGATGATGTTGGTGGCCGGCGTGTGCGAAAGCTTGCGGATGTCGGCCAGGTCCGGCGCGTCGCGTTCGCTTTCCGGCAGGCGCTCAAGCAGCCGCTGCAGCCCGTGCCGCAGTTTCAGCACGCGCCGCAGCTGATCGGTGACCAGGCGGGTGCGGCTGGAATACTGGATATCCTTTTGCCGCTCGGCCACCTCTTCGAGCGACGTGGGCAGTTCGCCGCGCGCCGGCCAGAGATCGACCTGGAACGCGAGCGTGTCACGCATGTTTTCGGTGGTCAGCACCTGCGCCAGCGGCGTGTTGGAGACGACGCCGCCGTCCCAATAGTGCTCGCCGCCGATCTCCACCGACGGGAACCCCGGCGGCAAGGCGCCCGAGGCCATGACATGCTCGGGCCCCAGCGTGTGATGCAGGGTGTCGAAATACGCGAAGTTGCCTGAGCGCACGTTCACGGCGCCGAAACTGGCCCGCACCGCGCCGCTGTTGAGCAGCTTGAAATCCACGAACTGGCGCAGGGTGTCGGCCAGCGGCGTGGTGTCGTAGAAGCTGGTGGAAGCGGCGCCGCGGCCCCGCACCAGATAGGGCGGCGGAAAGCGCGGCTTGAAGAAACCGGGCTGGCCGGTCAACAGGGCCTGCATTGCCGAGACCTGCCCGTTCATCGCGGGCGAGCCAAAGCCAAACGGCTGGCCCTCGAACATGCGGGTGAAGGCATCACCCCAGGGCAACGAGGCAAAACCGGTAGGCCGGCAGATGCTTTCCCAGAAGCCGCGCAGGCGGTCGACCCGCTCGTCTTCCGGGGATCCTGCGATGATGGCGGCGTTGATCGACCCGATGGAAATGCCGGAAATCCAGTTGGGCCGGATGCCGGCTTCGTGCAGGCCCTGGTACACCCCCGCCTGGTAGGAACCGAGCGCGCCGCCACCCTGCAGCACGAGCGCGACGGTATCGTAGGGCGGCGTATCGCCGGTGTCTTCGGCCAGGGCCTTGCGGCGAGCGGTCATGCGGCGTCCTCTATCGCTTGGTCTTGTCCGGCACCTGCGGCGTGCCGACGCCGGCGCGGAACGGGTATTTGGCGAAGACCTCCGCCACCACCTTGTCCACGTTCTCCGCCGAACCCGCGCTGTCGGGATTCTGGACCTCGCCCACGGCGACGCCCTCCCAGACCAGTTGCCGCAGCCGCGCATCCACCAGGTCGACGCTCAGCGTGCCTTCGGTGTATTGGTAGACGTCGTCGCCCCAGCCGTAGCCGGGCCAGCCGCCGTAGAAGCCGGTGCGATACCCGTAATACGGGCCCATGGGCGCGAAGCCGGGCGTGACTTCGGTCTGCTGCTGGAGCTTGGCGCCGAAATTCAGAAGCAAATCGGGATTGGTGGCGCTGTACGTATAGCCGCGCATTTCCATCTGGCCGCGGGCCGCGCTCTTGAGCCGTTCGGTCAGCAGCGTGTTGTAGCCGGCCTTGTCCGTCCCCAGCGGAGACATGTAGCCGAACGTCTGATACTGCGCAAAATTTGCCTGGTGGTCGTAATCGCTCTTGACCGTTGGGCCTGAGGCGCAGGCCGCCAGTAATGCCGTCATGGAACCCGCCGTCAGCAATTTCAACGCTTTCATGTCGATCTCTCCGTGAGTTCAAGGCGACCACATAGTGCCGCGAAGCCATCAAAGTTTCAACAGAATCTCATTCGCAACCACCAAAATTCCAGGCAAGATCACGCGATGCCGCGCTTGCCGCCAGATTGGGGGTGCCTGTTCACCGGCGCGTCCGGACTGCCGTGGCCGTGCAGGACGACTTCCACGCCGCGCAGGACCACTTCCCCAACGCCCCGCGCGCCGGGTCCATTACACTTCCGGTCGCTTCCGGCCATCCCTACAGACACGCCCATGCTTGAACTCGACGGCTCCATTTGGTTTCGCTCCGGCGCCCAGACCTGGGGCGGCAAGAACCGCATTGATCTGCTGGCGCAGATCGACGCGACCGGATCGATCACGGCGGCGGCGCGCGCCGTGGGCATGAGCTACAAGGGCGCGTGGGACGCGATCGACGCCATGAACAACCTGGCCGGCGAACCGCTGGTGCTGCGCGCGGCGGGCGGCAAGGGCGGCGGCGGTACGCAGCTGACGGACCGGGCGCGCCGCCTGATCACGACCTTCCGGGCGCTTGAAGTCGAACACCGCAAGTTCATGGACAACCTGACGCGCGCGGGGCTGGATGCCAGCGGCGACATCGACCTGATGAGGCGTTTCATGCTCAAGACCAGCGCACGCAACAAGTTTCTGGGCACCGTCATCGAGATCCGCGAAGGCGCCGTCAACGATGAAGTGGTGCTGCGCATCGCCGGCGGCCACGCGGTCACGGCCACCATCACCCGCGAAAGCACCAAAGAGCTGGGCCTTGCGCCCGGCAAGGAAGCCATCGCGCTGGTCAAGGCGTCGTCGGTCATCGTCGGCGCGCCGGGGCCGGGACTGCGCCTGTCGGCGCGCAACCAGCTGCAGGGGCGCATTACTGATCTGCGCCCGGGCGCCGTCAACAGCGAAATCCTGATTGCCATGGACGGCGGCGCCACGCTGGCGGCCATCGTCACGAACGAGAGCGCCGCAGACCTGAAGCTGGATGTCGGCGCCGAGGCGGTGGCGATCTTCAAGGCGTCCAGCGTGATTCTCGGCGTGCTGGACTGACTTCTGCAGTCGCGGCGGCCTTCACCCAAGTCCGGCCGTCAGGTGAATCAGGCCTTCACCATGTTGATTACAGTCCCACGTTCTCGTCGTGGCGCCCCACCCTGCCCTCGCGCACCTCGAACACCTCGTCGGCCAGGGCCTCCACGTCCGCGGGATCGTGCGTGATCAGCAGCATCGGCACATCCAGCTGCCGCTGCAACGCATCCAGTTCCTGCCGCATCTTGCCGCGCAACTGCGAGTCCAGCGCGGAAAACGGTTCGTCCAGCAGCAGGATGTCGGGCTGCAGCATCAGCGCCCGCGCCAGCGCGACGCGCTGCTTCTGCCCGCCCGAAATCTCGTTGGGATAGCTGCCGACGATGGCGCCCAGTTCAAAGGCGTCGACCCAGCGCTGCGCCTCGCGCGTCACCTCGCGGCGTGGCGGATTGAGCCAACCGCCGCGCAGGCCGAATGCGATGTTCTGCGCCACGGTCAGATGGGGAAACAGCGCGTAGTCCTGGAACAGGTACGCCACGCGGCGCGATCGCGCCGGCAGGTTGATGCCCGACTCGCTGTCGAACAGCACCCGTCCATTGATGACGATGCGCCCGGCGTCGGGGCGCAGCAATCCGGCCACGGCCCGCAAGGTCAGGCTCTTGCCCGCGCCCGAGGGCCCGAACAGCGCGATGCGTTTGGCGGCCGACTTGAACTGCACGTCGAGTTCGAATTTGCGGTCGCCCGACACCATATGCTTGCGCACGGCAAGGTCGATACTCATTGCCCGCCTCCGTTGCGCTGGCCAGCGCCGATGGGCACCAGCTTGCCGGCGGCCAGCAGCACGACGATGCAGGTGATGGATGTGACCAGCACCAGCATGTTGGCGGTGGCGTCATCGCCCGCCTGCACCGCTTCGTAGATGGCGACCGACAGCGTCTGCGTGCGGCCCGGCAGGTTGCCGGCGATCATCAGCGTGGCGCCGAATTCGCCCAGCGCCCGCGCAAACGCCAGCAGCACGCCGGCCGCGATGCCGCGGGCAGCCAGCGGCAAGGTGACGCGAAAGAACACGCCCGCCTCGCCCACGCCCAGCACGCGTGCCGCGTTTTCAAGCTGGCCATCCACGTTTTCAAACGCGGCCCGCGCCGACTTGAACACAAGCGGAAAAGCCACCACCGACGCCGCGATCACGGCGCCCTGCCATGTGAAGACCAGCTCGATATTCCAGCGCGCCAACGTCTCGCCGATGATGCCGCGCCGGCCCAGCAGCACCAGCAGGTAGTAACCCAGCACGGTCGGCGGCAGCACCAGCGGCAGCGTGAGGATGGCGTCCAACAGGTCGCGGCCGGGCCAGCGCCAGCGCGACAGGCCGTACGCCGCAGCCGTGCCGGCCACGGTCGCCAAAAGCGTCGCCCAACCGGCCACTTTCAGGGAAAGCAGCAGCGGGACCCAGACCGGATCACTCATCGATACCTACGATTCAACAAAGACTCAGGGCTTCTGAAAGCCGAAACGCGACAGTATCGCCTGCCCGGCGGGCGACATGACATAGGCCACGAAGCTTTCGGCTTCCTTGGCCGCGGCCTCGCGTGTGGTCAACGCAATCGGATAGGTCACGGGCGTGGTCGACGGCACGCGCACGGCGACGTTGACCTTGCCCGGCATGATGGCCGCGTCGGTCGCGAACACGAAGCCCGCATCGACCTCGCCGCGTGCCACATAGTCCAGGCTTTGGCGCACGTTCTGCGCCAGCACGCTCTTGGCCTGCACGGCGTCCCACAGACCCTCGGCCTGCAGCGCAGCCTGCGTATAGCGGCCGACCGGCACCGAGGCCGGATTGCCGTAAGCAATGCGCTTGACCTCGTCGCGCTCCAGGTCCTTGAGCGACTTGATGCCCGCCTTGCTGTCGGTCGGAACGATCAGCACGATCTGGTTGGCCGCGAAGTCCACGCGGGTGGCGGGCTTGACGGCCTTTTCCTCGACCGCCTTGTCCATCGCCTTCTGGTCGGCGGACGCGAATACATCCGCGGGCGCGCCCTTCACGATCTGCTGCAAGAGCACGTCGGAGGCGCCGAAGTTCAGGACCACCTTGGTGCCGGCATGTTCCTTTTCAAAGCCCTGCGCCACTTCCTTAAAGGCATTGGTCAGGCTGGCGGCGGCCGACACCACGATTTCTCCGGCGCTGGCATTGGCGCTCCAGGCGGCGAGCGCCACGGTCAGCGCCACGAGCGGGCGTTTGTGCAACATGTATTTCTCCTGTGGATGGCGGCGTGTCAGGATCGAAATATATCCAGGTATATAACGGTCGTCAATTTCGCTCGCCACAGGGGTTTATGAAATATCAAGGGAGACGCCGGGCGGCGGAATCAGCCGCGGTCGACAGTGGTGACGTGCACGGACTCGGGCGCCAGCGCAACGCGCAGAAAGTCCAACGCGGTTTCGGGCCGGGCCGCGCCGCACATGAAGATGTCCAGGGCCGCGAAGCAGTGCTCCGGCCAGGAATGGATGCTGATATGGGATTCGCTGAGCAGGATCACGCCGGTTACCCCCGCCCCTTCCCCGAAATGATGGAAATGGGTGCTCAGCACCTGCGCCCCGGCCGCGCGCGCCGCCGCGGTCATGTGCCGTTCCAGCGCCTGCGCGTCGGTCAGGAGGTCTGGCGCCACGCCGCGGAAGTCCGCCAGCACGTGCCGGCCCGGTGTCCCGTACACGGTCACTTGTGGGATCCGCCCGAGGACCAGCCCGAGCCGCCCGAGGAGCTGCTGCCCCAACTGCTGCTACTGCTGCCGCCGGAGAGGCGCGTGCCCGGCGCACTGGCGCTTGTGGTGGCCAGCACGACCACCATCGCGTACATGGCATACAACAACTTGCCCTTCATCTATTCGTCCTCGCCTGTCAGCATGTCGGCCAGCATGGCCGGTAGCCAGAGAAACACCATCCCGATCAAAACCGGAATGAAGCGGCCGGCAAAAATATTGTTGAAGTTCAGGAACACCATCGCGATCAGCGCGCCCTTGGCCCATTTGCGATAGCCGCCCCCGCCCTTGGCCGACGCCATCCGCATCGCCTTCTGGCGATTGAGCTCCGGGCGGTCGAACCACTGCGCCAGTTGCGCCGGCGACACCGGCGCCGACGCCGACCAGCCCAGTTCCTTGTCGGCCAGTTCGCGGGTCAGCTTCAACGTGCCGACCTGGTAATCCGTGATCTGCGTGCTGTCGCCCACCTTGACGCGCCAGTTGAACGCGCCCAGCGCCATTTCAACGCGCGAGGTGTAGTCGTACAGCTTCTGGTACACCCGGTTGCGCCAGCGCACGCTGGTGGCGTTGTTGTGGCTGGGCCAGGTGTCGCAGACCTGCACGCGTTCCCAACCCTCGTCGGACTCCACCAGCCAGACGAACCCCTTGGCCGGGTTGAACAGCAGGTATTCCATCCAGCTTGAAGGTTCTTCGGGATCGGGATCGGCGCACTTCATCATGCCGATCAGCGTGAAGTCGGCGCCTTCCATCTTGGCGACCGAGCCCAGCGGCAACGTGGCGCGGATCTTCTGCACCTTGCGCGCCTTTTCGATGACCTCGGCCGTGGGGCCCGAGCAGTCGACGGCGGCGGCGCACGACGGGCAAACGACATTCGTGGCCATGGCGGCCACGAAGGAGATCGGCGCGCCGCAGTTCGGGCAGTCCAGCGCCTTGATCTGGCCGCGGAAGCGTCCCGCGGTTTCCTCGACCTGTTCTTTGGTGCGCAACGAGCCCGCCTGCATGGCGGACAGGTCGAACGCCTTGCCGATATAGAGTTCGGGCTGCGGACCGTCGGAGAAATCCAGCGTCAGGAACGCGTCCAGGCTGCGGTAGTCGGCCACCTTGGCCTGCCAGCCGTCGCCCGGCACGAAGGGCAGCTCGCCCTGCGCGCCGCCTGCCTGGCTGGTGCGCACGTCCGCCGCCACGAAGCGCTGGCCGTCCAGTTTCAGTTCGTCGCCGGGCGAGATGCTGTCGAACGCCGGCATCTCCTGTACGGACTTGACCTTGCGGCGTCGCGTGACGGCATACTGGCCCGAGGCGTCCGACAGCCAGCCGTCGGATGCGTCATCGAACCACACGTACCACTCGTTCCAGAAGCCCTCGTCAAAGCGCATCTGGATGCGGCCGATGACGTCAAAGCGCTTGCCGTCATAGGTGCCCGTCGCGCCCAGGCACAGCGGCGAATAGTCCTCAAGGACATCGGCCGCCTCGCCGATGCGCCTGACCGACTCGGCATCCTTGAGCAAGGTGCTGCGGCAGGCGCCGCAGACCGCCATGACGGAGGCCGCGGACGTGAACTTGACTGGGGCGCCGCACTGCGGACACAGAACCTGCTGCATGGGGCCTTAGCTGGTGAGTTTCTTCAGCACCTCGGCCTTGGCCGAGTCGTAGTCCGCCGCCGTGATGAGGCCCTTGTCCAGCAGGTCTTTCAATTGCTGCAGGCGCTGCACCGGATCGGCCTGCGCGGGCTGAGCGGCGGGTTGTTGCGGCGGCTGCTGTTGGGCCGGCTGCTGTTGGGCCGGCTGCTGCGGCTGGCCCTGAGATACGCCCAGCCCCTGCGCCATCGTCTGGCCCAGCGCCGCGCCGGCCGCCAGGCCCGCCCCGATGCCGGCAATTCCGCCTTCGTTCTGCGCGGCCAGCGGAATCGACGTCGCCGTCTGATACTGCGTGAACTTGCCCAGGTCGCCGGCCATGCCCATCGAAATCCGGGTGTCCAGCGCCTTCTGCAGCTCTTCGGGCAACGACACGTTCTCGACCGTGAAGTTGTCCAGCTTGACGCCGTAGCGGTCGAACACGGGCGCGAGCTGTTCGGCGATGCTCTGCGACATCAGGCCCTGGTTGCCGGCGATGTCCAGGAACGGCACCTTGGAACTGCCCAGGGCGGTCGTCATGGCGGCCACGACCATATTGCGCAGTTGCGCTTCAAGGTCGTCCACGGTGTACACGTCGCGCGTGCCGCTGATTTCGCGGTAGAACTTGCCGGGATCGGATATCTGGTACGAATACACGCCAAACGCACGCAGACGCACCATGCCGAATTCGCTGTCGCGCAACGTCACCGGCTGCGCCGTGCCCCAGCGCCGGCCCAACTGCAGGCGGGTGCTGAAAAAGATGACGTCCGACTTGAAGGGCGACTCGAACAGTTTGTCCCAGTTCTTCAGGTAGGTCAGGATCGGCAGCGTCTGCGTCGTCAGCTTGTACATGCCGGGGCCGAACACGTCGGCCACCTTGCCTTCGTTGACGAACACCGCCATCTGCGATTCCCGCACGGTCAGGCTGGCGCCGTACTGGATTTCGAAATCCTGCATCGGATGGCGCCAGGCGAGCACGCCGTCGCGATCCTCGTTCCATTGCAGGATGTCGATGAACTGCTTGCGAATGAATGAACCGAGACTCATGGAAAGTCCTCCTGTGTCAGATCGGAGAGTGCGCGCCGCTCAGGTCAGGCAGGCGGCGTTGACGATGCCGGCCGACAGCGAAATCGCGCCGATCAGGCCGCCCATGGCGATGTTGTTTTCGGCGATGGCGTCGGTCATGCCGCGTATGGCCTTGGACACCACCGCGTAGACGACGATCTGCACGATCATCGCCGCCACGCCCCAGACCACGAACATGACGAAGCTGGCGTGGACCGCGATGCTGGAACACAGGGTCAGGCTGAAGCCGACCAGCGCGCCGCCATAGGACAGGGCGGCGGCAATGTTGCCCTCGCGGATGAGGTCGAATTCCTTGTAGTGCGTGATGGCCGTGTAGACCGCCGTAAAAACGCCCAGCATGACAAGCGCCGAGACGATATAGATCAGATAGGTCACCGCCGGATGCATTGCTTCTCCCATTGCCAGCCTCCCAATTGCGCGCAGTATATACGTCGCGTTCGATATACTGCGAACGCATTTTTTGGCTCGGACACTCCCATGCGCGACCGCGTTCTCATTCTCTCGGTATTGATCGTTGCGTCCTGCGGGTTGGGCTACGAGCTCATCAGCAGCGCGCTCGCCAGCTATTTGCTTGGGGATTCGATCCTTCAGTTCTCTTCCGTGATCGGATGCTATCTCTTCGCGATGGGCATCGGTTCATGGTTGTCAAAATATGTAAGAGACGAAGACGTTCTGAATCGCTTCATCGACGTCGAGCTGCTGGTGGCGTTGTTGGGCGGCGTGTCGGCCGCAGTCCTGTTCCTGGTGTTCGCGTGGCTGTCCGCGCCCTTTCGCGCGGCGCTGTATGTCGGCGTCTTCATCATCGGACTGATGGTCGGCATGGAGATCCCGCTGGTGATGCGGGTCTTCAACCAGCGCAAGGCCGAATTCCGCGAAATCGTCAGCCGCGTGCTGACCTTCGACTACCTGGGCGCGCTGGCCGTGTCGCTGGTGTTCCCATTGCTGCTGGCGCCCAAGCTGGGGCTGCTGCGCACCAGCTTCCTGTTCGGCATCCTGAACGCCAGCGTCGCGCTGTGGACCACTTGGCTGTTCCGCGCCGAAGTCACCCGCCCCGGCGAAAAAGCCGTGCGCGCCGGCGTGGTGCTGGGGATTCTGGGCCTGGGATTCGTCTATTCCGGCAGCATGACCGCCTGGGCCGAAAAAGGCCTGTATGGCGACGACATCATCCACGCCGAGACCACGCAGTATCAGCGCCTGGCCGTGACGCGCTGGCACGACGACCTGCGCCTGTACATCAACGGCAACCTGCAGTTCTCGTCGCGCGACGAGCACCGGTATCACGAATCGCTGGTGCATCCCGGCCTGCAGGTGCTGCCGTGGGCGCGCAACGTGCTGGTGCTGGGCGGCGGCGACGGCCTGGCGGTGCGCGAGATCCTGAAATACAAGAACGTCGAGCACGTCACGCTGGTGGATCTGGATCCGGCCATGACAAATCTGTTTTCGCGTTCGGACCCGCTGGTCGCGCTGAACGCGGGCGCGCTCAAGGACCCGCGCGTCACCGTCATCAATGACGACGCGGGGCGGTGGCTGGAGACACACGCCGAGGTCTACGACTTCATCGTGGTGGACTTTCCCGATCCGTCCAACTTCGGTTTGGGACGGCTGTATTCCGTGCCGGTCTATCACCTGATGGCGCGGCATCTGGCGGAAAACGGCTATATGGTCGTGCAGTCCACCTCGCCCTATTTCGCGCCGCGTTCGTTCTGGAGCGTGGACGCAACCCTGAAGGAAGCCGGCCTGAACACCTGGCCGTATCACTCCTACGTGCCGTCGTTCGGCGACTGGGGTTTCATCCTGGCCAGCAAGCGGCGCGACTACGCGCCGCCCGAAAAAATCACCGTGCCCACGCGCTATCTGGACGCCGTCACCGTGCGCGAGCTCTTTCACTTTCCCGCCGACATGCCGGCGCTGGCCATGCCGCCGAACCGCCTGAACGAACAATCGCTCGTGCGCTACTTCGACGAGGACTGGCGCAAGGTCATCCGCTGATGCGGCGCCGCAGCTTCCTGTTGGGCGCTGCCACGGCCGCCGCGGCGGGCTCGGTCGGCTATTGGCGCGCGCGCGTCGTCGAGACGACGCCCGACGTGCACTATCCCGGCATGCAGGCCGGCCACGCGCTGCGCGACAAGGCCGCCCTGCCGCAGCCGTCGGCCACGCGGCAGCATGAAGTTGCAATCCTGGGCGCCGGCGTGGCGGGCCTGTCCTGCGCGTGGAAACTGGCCCGAGAAGGCTTCACCGATTTTGTCGTGGTGCAGGGCCCCGAATTCGCGGGCAACGCCGCGGCGGGCGTGCGCGATGGGCTGGACTATCCGCTGGGCGCGCACTACCTGCCCTTGCCCTCGCTGGCGTCCGCCCACGTGCGTGAAATGCTGGCCGACTTCGGCATCATCGAGCGCGGCGCGGGCGACGCGCGTCCCTACTACGACGAAGCCGTCCTGGTGCATTCCCCGCAGGAAAGACTGCTGCGCAACGGGCGCTGGGAAGAACACCTGCTGCCGATGACGGACGTGCCGGATGCCGACGCCGCCCAGCACCAGCGCTTTCTGGCCCTGGTCGATCAGCTGCGCACACAGGTCGGCAGCGACGGCCGCAAGGTGTTCTGCATTCCGCTCGACCTGTCGTCGCGCGATCCGGCGTGGCGCGCGCTGGACGCGCTGACGTTCAAGGACTGGCTGGCGCGTGAAGGCTATACCTCGCCCGCGCTGCATTGGTATCTGAACTACTGCTGCCGGGACGACTACGGCGCGGGAATCGAGGTCGTCTCCGCGTGGGCGGGGCTGCATTACTTTGCCAGCCGCGACGGCCATGCCGCCAATGCCGGCGAAGGCGCTGTGCTGACCTGGCCGGGCGGGCTGGCGACGCTGGCCGAACGGATGCGCGCGGCCATCACGCACAAGCTCGGCCACGCAGACTGGCTGCTGCCGGGCACGGCGGTGCGTATCGAGGAACTGGCCACCGGCCCGCGCGTCCTGTGCATCGAGGGTTCGGCCGATGGCGCCGCCCGCGCCTATGCCCTGCAAACCCGCCGCACCGTCTGCGCCATGCCGCTCTTTGTCGCGCAGCGACTGCTGCCGGACATCCGCGCGTACGGCTACGACCCGGCCACGCATGCCGCGCCGCACGCGGCCTGGATGGTGTCGAACTTCGTCATGGACGGCTATCCGCTGGAAGCGCCGGGCGAGCCGCTGTCGTGGGACAACGTCGTCTACGAAGGCCAGGCGCTGGGCTACGTCGTGTCCACCCATCAATTGCTGCGCGTGGCGCGTACGCCGCGCAGCGTGTTCACCGCGTATCACGCGCTGAGCGGCCAGACGCCGCAGGCCGCGCGCGAATGGCTGACACGCGCCAGCCCGCAAGACCTGCGCGACGTGGCTGCGGTGGATCTGGTGGCGGCGTATGGCAAGGAGTTCTGGCGCAATGCGCGCCAGTTGGAGATCACGGTGCGTGGCCACGCAATGGCTACGCCGGTGTGCGGCTACCTGTCCAATCCGGGCCTGGCTGCCCTGCGTGCGGTGGACGGTCCGGTGCTGTTCGCGCACGCCGACCTGTCGGGGTATTCGGTTTTTGAAGAAGCCTCATGGTGGGGCGTGACGGCAGCAGCGCGTATTCTGGGCGGCCATCGACAAGGATGAGACAAGACATGGGTAATCACGTCATCGTGCTGGGCGCCGGCATCGTCGGCGTCTGCTGCGCGCTGGAACTGCAGCGGCGCGGCATGTCGGTCACGCTTGTGGATCGGCAGGCGCCCGGGATGGAAACGTCGATGGGCAACGCCGGGGTGCTGGCCCGCAGTTCACTGATGCCGTTCAATCACCCTGGCCTCTGGGGACAACTGCCGCGTCTCTTGAAGAACGACACCGTCCAGTTCCGATACCGCTGGCCCTACCTGGCCTCGAACCTGGGCTGGGCAGCGCGATTCCTCATGAGCGCGCGGCCGTCCGTCTTCCAGGAGACTGCAAGCGCGTTGGACGGCCTGATCCGGCTGTCCGCGCCCGAACACCTGAAGCTGCTGGATGAAAGCGGCGCGCGCCACCGGCTGCGCGACACCGGCTGGATCTTCCTGTACCGCACGGCGGCGGCCTGGAACGCGGGCGCATTGGCGCGCCGCACCTTCGCGCAGTACGACGTGCCGACCCGCGAGCTGAACCCTGCGGAACTTGCCGAGGTCGAACCCGCCCTGTCGCCGATCTTTCACCGCGCATTGTGGATTCAGGGTTCGTATTCGGTGGATGATCCGCACGAGGTCGTCGGCGCGTACGCCCGCCTGTTCCAGCGCGAGGGCGGCACGTTCAAGCGGATGGACGCCGCCGCCATCCGCCGCGATGGCAATGGTTGGGCGGTGCAAGGGACAAGCGCATCGGAATCGGTGTCGGCCGACCGGCTGGTCGTCGCGCTGGGACCGTGGTCCAAGGCGTTGCTCAAGACCACCGGCATCGACCTGCCCATGGCGTTCGAACGCGGTTATCACATGCATTACAACGGCCGCGACGGCGCACGCGTCACCCGCCCCGTTTACGACACCGGCGGCGGCTACGTCCTGTCGCCCATGGCGCGCGGGCTGCGCCTGTCGACGGGCGTCGAGCTGAACGCTTGCGAGGCGCCCGCGCGTCCCGAGCAGCTGGATCTGGCGGAACAGCGCGCCCGCGAGGCCTTCCCGCTGGGCGACCGGTTGGACGCCGCCGCCTGGCTGGGCCGCCGCCCCACCCTACCCGACAGCCGCCCGATGATCGGCGAAGCGCCGCGCCATCCCGGCCTGTGGCTGGCGCTGGGGCACCAGCACATCGGCTTCAGCACCGCGCCGGGCACGGCAAAGGTGCTGGCGGAACTGATGCTGGACGGTGCGGCGGCGTCGCGCCACGCGGCCTTCCGGCCCGGCCGCTTCATCTAGGCAAATGCGGTCCTTGAAGGACCGCATTGTTGACCGCGCTTTTTACCGCGCCTTTTCGTCCTCAGCCCAGCAAAAGCGCATCGTCCGACAGCTTCTCGCCCCGCACCCGCTCGAACATGGCCAGCAGGTCCGGCACGTCCATGCCGCGGCGCTCGTCGCCGGACACGTCCAGCACGACCTGGCCCTGGTGCAGCATGACGGTGCGGTCGCCGACATCCAGCGCCTGGCGCATGCTGTGCGTGACCATCATGGTGGTGAGCTGGTTTTCCGCCACGATGCGCGCCGTCAGTTGCAGCACGAAGTCCGCGGTGCGGGGGTCGAGCGCGGCGGTGTGCTCGTCCAGCAGCAGGATGCGCGACGGTTGCAGCGCCGCCATCAGCAGGCTGACCGCCTGGCGCTGGCCGCCGGACAACAGGCCGATGCGGTCGGTCAGGCGGTTTTCCAGACCCAGACCCAGCGTGGCAAGGCGCTCGCGAAAGCCCGCTTTCATCGAGGCCTTCACGGCGCGGCTGTAGCCGCGCGAGGCGCCGCGCATCTGCGCCAGCGCCATGTTTTCCTCGATGGTCAGGTCTTCGCAGGTGCCCGCCATCGGGTCCTGGAACACGCGGGCCACGCTGCCGGCGCGCGCCCACACGGGCTTGCGCGTCACGTCCACACCATTGATGTCGATGCGGCCCGAATCGATGGGCAGGTCGCCCGACACGGCATTCAGGAATGTGGACTTGCCCGCGCCGTTGGAACCGATCACGGTAACGAATTGGCCCGACGGGATTTCCAGCGTGAGGCCGCGCAGGGCGCGGGTCTCGATGGGCGTACCCGCGTTGAAGGTGATTTTCAGGTCTTTTGCGGACAACATATCAGCGCCCCTTCTTGCCGACCAGGCGGCGCTTGAGCATGGGGATGACCAGGGCGATCGTGACGAGCACCGCGGTGACGAGGTTCAGGTCCTGCGCCTTCAGGCCGATGAAATCGCTGTTGAGCGCCAGGGCGATGAAGAAGCGGTAGACGATGGCGCCGATGATGACGGCCAGCGTGGCCAGCACCAGCTTGCGCGACGGCAGGATGCTTTCGCCGACGATCACCGCGGCCAGGCCGATCACGATGGTGCCGATGCCCATCGAGATGTCCGAACCGCCTTGCGTCTGCGCGAACAGCGCGCCGGCCAGTGCAACCAGCGCATTCGACAGCGCCATGCCGCCCAGGATCATGCGGCCGGTGTTCACGCCTTGCGCGCGAGCCATGCGGCCGTTGGAACCGGTGGCGCGCACGGCCAGGCCGGTTTGCGTCGCGAAGAACCAGTCCAGCGCCAGCTTGCAGAGAATGACGATGACGATCAGCAGCAGCGGGCGGGCGACATAGTCGGAAATCCACGCAGGCTGCAGGATCGTGAAGACGGTGGGTTCGGTGATCAGCGGCACGTTGGGCTTGCCCATGATGCGCAGGTTGATCGAATACAGCGCGATCATCATCAGGATGCTGGCGAGCAGATCCATGATCTTGAGCTTGACGTTCAGCCAGCCGGTGACCAGCCCGGCGGCCGCGCCGGCGATGGTGGCGATGATGGTCGCGGAAAACGGATCGGTGCCCGAGGCGATCAGCGTCGCACAGACTGCGCCGCCCAGCGGAAAGCTGCCGTCCACGGTCAGGTCCGGGAAGCGCAGCAGGCGAAAGGAGATGAACACGCCCAAGGCCACCAGACTGAAGATCAAGCCGATCTCCAGCGCGCCTAACAACGAGAACAATGACATGGGTCAGATCCAATCAAGATAAGAAACGAGCATATTAAAGAAGTGAAACGTACGATTTCTTGCGTTCGCGGGTCAGTTTTACCCGAGCTTTCGCAATGAACGTTTCCCGGCATGGATTTTCTCTCGTTTCCCGCCCGCGTGCCTACACGCCGGCGCAGCCAGCGAAAGCACGAGACCTGTCAAGGAAGCAACAACGCCGGGCCGCGAGCATCTTGTGAACGCTGCCGCCCTGTGGAACATCGGGTAAGCACACCACGAAAAACGCAAGAAAAACCCCGCGCACGCCGGATAGGCATGGCGGGGCCGATTTCGCGCCGTATTATTTCACGACCACCGCGGCGGACTTGATCAGCGCCTCGGGCAGGGTCACGCCCTGCTTGGCGGCCGCGCCCGGATTCACGTACAGCTCGAGCTTGGAGCTGGTTTCGGACGGAATCGCGCCGGGCTTCTCGCCCTTCAGGATGCGCACGACGACCTTGCCGGTCTGCACGCCCAGATCGCGGTAGTTGATGCCCAGGGCGGCAATGCCGCCGCGCTTGACGCTGTCGGTGTCCGACGCGATCAGCGGGATCTTGGCGTCGTTACCCACCTTGACCAGTGACTCATACGCCGACACGACGTTGTTGTCGGTGTTGGTGTAGATGACGTCGACCTTGCCGATCAGGCTGCGGGCGGCGGATGCCACGTCCACCGAGCGCGGGGCGGCGGCTTCGACCAGGCTCATGCCCGACTTGGGCAGGATTTCCTGGAGTTTCTTGACGACGACGACCGAGTTGGCCTCGCCCGGGTTGTAGACGATGCCGACGCGCTTGGCGTTGGGCAGGATCTTCTTGATGAGCTCAACCTGCTTGTCCAGCGCCAGCAGGTCCGACACGCCGGTCACGTTGGTGCCCGAGGCGTCCATGCTGGACACGAGTTGCGCGGCAACCGGATCGGTCACGGCGGAATACACCACCGGCACGTCCTTGGTGGCGGCCACGACGGCCTGCGCCGACGGCGTGGCGATCGCGACGATGGCGTCCGGGCGGTCGCCGACGAACTTGCGGGCGATCTGCGCGGCCGTGCCGTTGTTGCCTTGCGCGCTTTGATACTGCCACTTCAGGTTCTTGCCCGGCTCGTAGCCGGCTTGCTTGAGGGCGTCTTGCACCCCGTCACGCACGGCGTCCAGCGCCGGATGCTCGACGATGGCGGTCACCGCGACGGACTTTTGCTGCGCGGCGACCGGTGCGGCGATAGCCATCGCCAGCGCCATCGCGCCAACCGTCAGAAAATGTTTTTTTCCGATCAGCATATGTTTGCTCCTTGAACCCTGGGTGTTGCTTGTTGAATTTGCCGGTTTCTTCATGGCGGGCGCGGGTTTTTGATCCGTTTGTCCTGCCACAAAGCCGTATAGTCTAACGTGCCGTCCACCAAATGGACTTGGGGGGAATCCCTGTAATGGTGCATCCATACAGGCTCGCCCCGTCCCGGGGCGGCGGCGTGAATATACTGACAACCGCCGGGCAAACGCCGTTCATCCCGTTCCGCGTGCCCGCCGACGGCATCCCGAGGCCACCATGATCAAACGCGCACTGGGCCGATCCGGCCTGCAGGTTCCCCCGCTCACTTTCGGCGGCAACGTCTTCGGCTGGACCGTCGACGAGGCCGGCACCTTTTCTTTGCTGGATGCGCTGGTGGACGCCGGCCTGAATTTCATCGACACGGCCGACATGTACTCGCGCTGGGTCCCCGGCAACCAGGGTGGCGAATCCGAAACCCTGATCGGCAAGTGGCTCAAGCGATCGGGCAAGCGCGACCAGGTGCTGATCGCCACCAAGGTCGGCATGGAGATGGGTCCGGGCCAGAAAGGCCTGTCGCCCGCCTACATCCGGCGCTCCTTGGACGCATCGCTGGCGCGCCTGCAGACGGACTACGTGGACCTGTACCAATCGCACCAGGACGACCCGGACACGCCGCTGACCGACACGCTGGCCGAATACGCCAAGCACATCGAAGCCGGCAAGGTGCGCGCGATCGGCGCGTCCAACTACACGGCGGTGCGGCTGTCGGAAGCCCTGATCGCCAGCGAGCGGCACAGCCTGCCGCGCTACGAAAGCATCCAGCCCGAGTACAACCTGTACACCCGCGAGCCCTTCGAATCCGGTCTGCAAAGCCTGGTGAAGACCCAACAGATGGGCACGATCAATTACTTCGCGCTGGCAAGCGGGTTTCTCAGCGGCAAGTACCGCGGTCCCGAAGACGCAGGCAAGAGCGCGCGCGGCAAGAAGATCGTGGACACGTATCTGAATGATCGTGGCTACCGCATCCTGAAGGCGCTGGACGAGGTGGCCGAGGACGCCGGCTGCACGCCCGCACAGGCTGCGTTGGCCTGGCAGATCGCGCAGCCGGGCATTACGTCGCCCATCGTCAGCGCCACGTCGCTCGCCCAGCTGGACGAACTGGTCAAGGCCGCCAGCCTGACGCTGACGCGCGACCAGCTGGCCCGGCTGAGCCAGGCCAGCGATTGGCGCTGAGGTTGCTTGGTTCAGCCGCTTAGTTCAGCCGCTTAGTCCAACCGCTTAGTCCAACGTTACGCCGGAGTCCTTGACGACCTTGGCCCAGCGCTGGACTTCGCTGTCGACGAACTTGCCGAACTCGGCGCCGGTCAGCGTGGGCACGCCGGTGCCGTTGCCCGCCCAGGTCTCCTTGAGCTTGGGCGTGTTCAGCGCTTTCGTGATCTCGGCGGCCATTCTTTCCGTGGCTTCCTTCGGCGTGCCCGCGGGCGCCCAGATTGCGTACCAGGTCGACACGACGTAGTTCGGCACGCCGGCTTCGGCGGCCGTGGGCACGTCGGGCAGCGATTGCGAACGCTCGGTGGCGGCCACCGCCAGCGGCTTGATCGCGCCGGCGCGGATGTGGCCAGCCGACGAGCCCAGGCCGTCAAACGCCAGATCCACCTGACCGCCGATCAGCGCCGACAGCATGGGACCCGCGCCCTGATACGGCACGTCCACCAGCTTGACCCCCGTCTGCATCGCGAACAGCTCGCCGGCCAGGTGGTGCGTGCTGCCCTTGCCTGCCGTGCCGAAGTTAATTTCGCCAGGGCGTTTCTTTGCGTAGTCGATGAACTCCTGCAAGGTCTTGACCGGCAGCTTGCTTGCGTTGATGACGACGACCTGCGGCGGCTGCGCCACCAGGGCGACCGGCACGAAATCCTTCTGGATGTTGTAGCTCAGGCTCTTGTACAGGGAAGGCGCCAGCGCATGGTGTGCGCCGCCCATGAAGAACGTGTAGCCGTCGGGCTTGGCCTTGGCCGCCACGCCGGCGCCCACGGTGCCGCCCGCGCCGCCCTTGTTGTCGATGACCACCGTCTGGCCAAGCTGCGTGGTGAGCTGCGCGGCCAGCGGACGGGCGAACGTGTCCGTGCCGCCGCCGGCGGGAAACGGAACGATCAGCGTGATGGGGCGTTCGGGCCATTGCGCGGCGGCAACGCCGCCGAAACCCAGGGCTGCCACGGCGAACACGGCCGCGGCGGTGGTGCGATAAGTCATTTTGTCTCCTCTTGCTGCATCGGGGGACGGCGCCTGTTTTCTGGCGTCTCGTCGCTGAGATATTTTTTTCTTCTGAATGCGGCGGGCAGGTCTTATCGGGGCATTGGATGGGGATGCTTCTCCTTGGCTGCGGTAAATGAACGCGGTGAAAGAATTCGGTGATAAAAAAGCCGGCCCCGCGGGGACCGGCTTCGGTATGGACTACAGCGCCTTGTAGGTGTCGCGCAGCACGTTCTTCTGAACCTTGCCCATCGTATTGCGCGGCAGTTGGTCGATGATATGAACGCGCTTGGGCACCTTGAAGTTGGCGATGCGGCTCTTCAACTCCGCCTGCATGGCCGAGGCGTCCAGCGTCGCGCCGTCCTTGGGCACCACCACCGCCACGACGGCCTCGCCGAAGTCCGGATGCGGCACGCCGATCACCGCCGACTCCGACACGCCCGGCATGTCGTCGATGAGCGTCTCGATCTCCTTGGGGTACACGTTGTAGCCGCCGGAGATGATCAGGTCCTTGCTGCGGCCGACGATCGACAGATAGTCGTCCGGCGCCGTGCGGCCGGCGGACTCGCCGCCCCAGCGGCCCACGTCGCCGGTCTTGAACCAGCCGTCTTCGGTGAATTCTTCGCGCGTCTTTTCCGGCATGCGCCAGTAGCCCGAGAACACGTTGGGACCGCGCACCTGCACGTTGCCGATCTCGCCCGGCGCGAGCGGCTTGCCGGCGTCGTCGACCACCCGGACATCCACACCCGGCAAGGCGCGGCCGACGGTGCCCGCCAGGCGCTCGCCCAGCGCGGCGTCGTACGGATTGGAGGTCAGCATGACGGTTTCGCTCATGCCGTAGCGCTCAAGAATGGGATGGCCGCTGCGTTCCTTGAAGTCGGAGAACGTTTCGGCCAGCAGCGGCGCGGAGCCCGAGATGAACAGGCGCATGTTGGCGCAGACGTCCCGATTGAAGCGCGGATCGGCCAGCAGACGCACGTAGTAGGTCGGCACGCCCATCATCACGGTGCTTTGCGGCAGATAGTGCAGCGCCTGGTCGGCGTCCAGCTTGGGCAGCCAGATCATCCGGGCGCCCGCCAGCAGCGCGCCGTGCGACGCGACGAACAGACCGTGCACGTGGAAGATCGGCAGCATGTGCAGCAGCACGTCGTCCTCGCGCCAGCCCCAGTATTCATGCAGGGTGCGCGCGTTGGCCGCCAGATTGCCGTGCGAGAGCATCGCGCCCTTGCTGCGGCCCGTGGTGCCCGACGTGTACAGGATGGCGGCCAGGTCGTCCGGCTTGCTTTCAACGGTCTTGAACGTCTGCGACAGGCCGCCGGCCGCGTCCAGCAGCGTGCCGGTGCGGTCCTCGTCCAGCGTGTAGACGTGCGGGCAGTTGGCCTTGTCGGCGGCGCGCTTGACCCAGTCCAGGTTCTTGCTGGCGCAGACCACGACGGACGGCTCGGCGTTGCCCAGGAAGTATTCGATTTCGGATTCGCGGTACGCGGTGTTCAGCGGCAGGTACACGAGGCCGGCGCGCAGCGTGGCCAGGTACAGCAGCAGCGCCTCGGGCGACTTTTCGACCTGCACGGCGACGCGCGCGCCGTCGGGCAGGTTCAGCGATTGCAGCAGGTTCGCCAGGCACGCGGTCGCGCGGTCGATGTCGTCCCAGGTGTATTGGAGGTCGGGCGTTTCCAGCGCGACTTTGCTGCGGTCTTTGGGAAAGCCGCCTTGCAGGACAGCGTATAGGTTGGCGTTGCTCACCTGTCTAGTCTCCGGTAAAGGATGGGTCTTCGCCGGCCAGGAAGGCGCGCACGCCCTCGCTGTGGTCCCGGCTTTCGGCATAGGAGAAATAATCGCGATACTCGTCCTCGGTCAAGGCGGCGCCGGTGGCGAGCCTGGCGGACAAGCGTTTGTTGATGCGGGCGGCCAGCGGCGCGCCCTGGGCGATGCGGTCGGCGCTGCGGCGGGCGGACGTGGCCACGTCGCCGTCGTCGACGATGCGGGTCAAGAGACCCAGGTCTTTGGCTTCGGCGGCGCCGAACACCCGGCCTTCCAGCAGAATGGCCAGCGTGGCGGCCCTGCCCGCCAGCGCCAGCAGGCCGCGCATTTCGTCCGGGGCCATCGGAAAACCCAGGCGATTGATCGGCACGCCGAAGCGGGCCGACGCGCCGGCGATGCGCAGGTCGCACTGGCAGGCGATCTCCAGCCCGCCGCCCACGCACACGCCGTCGATCTGCGCGATGACCGGTTGCGGGCATTCGGCCACGGCGCGCAGGGCGGGCGCCAGGATCTCGCGGTGATAGCGCTGCACACCGGCCATGTCGGCGCGTTCGGCGGGGAACTCGCGGATGTCGGCGCCGGCGGCGAAGTTGCCCCCCTCGCCGCGCACGATCACGCAGCGCACGGCGTCATCCTGCGCGATGCGCGTGAAGACATCGCGCAGTTCGCGCCACATGCCCACCGTGATCGCATTCAGGCGTCCCGGGTGCGACAGCGTCACCCAGGCCAGATGCCCGTCGCGATCGAGCCGCACACTGCCTTGGCCTTGGCTCTGGCCTGCCACGTTCTCCGTCATGTCCCCTGCCCTTGTTGTGATTGTCAGGAACCCGCCGCCGTGTTTCCGGCGGTCAGGCCACGCGCCCCACGCCGCGGCTGATCTGCGGCTTGCCCTCGTTCAGGCGCTGAAGGTTGGTGTCCAGTTCGTCAAGGTCATACAGGTAATTGACCATCATGGCGCACGACTGCTTGAGGCCCTTGGGCGAGGTGTCCGCCGCCCAGTTCAGGCGTTCGATGCGCGCGCCGTTGCCCAGATGAAAGCGCGCCACGGGATCGACCGGCAGACCGTTCTTCATCGACTGCAGATAGCAGGCCGCCAGCCGGAAGCCGGCGCGCTTGACCACGTCGGGCGCCTTGCCCTGCGCGGCCTTCGCCAGACGCGCGACCCAGCGCTGCCCGTCGGGCACGCCTTCACGCTGACGGTCCTTGGCGCGCGTCTTGTCTTCGCGCACGATCGCCTCGACGGCCTGCGCGTCCTGCTTGCCCAGCCAATCGGTAAAGCCCGGAATCGGCGACAAGGTGGCAAAGGCCTTCAGCTTGGGCAGTTCTTCCAGCAACTGCTCGACCACGCGCTTGAGCAGGAAATTGCCGAAGCTGATGCCCTTGAGGCCCGGTTGCGTGTTCGAGATGGAGTAGAAGATCGCCCAGCGCGCCTTGTCCAGGTCCTGCGGCGGCAGCGTGCTGTCCAGCAGCACCTGCACGTTGTCGGCCATCTGGCTGGCAAAGGCCACTTCCACGAAGATCAGCGGCACGCCCGGCATCTGCGGATGAAAGTACGCATAGCAGCGGCGGTCGGGCGCCACGCGGTGGCGCAGGTCGTCCCAGGACTTGATCTCGTGGACGGCCTCGTAAAGGATCAGCTTTTCCAGCAGCGACGCGGGCGAATCCCAGGTCAGCGGACGCAGTTCCAGCAGGCCCACGTCGAACCAGGCCGACAAGAGGCCTTCCAGCTCCTTGTCCAGCGACTGGATGCCCGCCACCTGCTTGCGCCAGCGCAGCATGTCCGCGCGCAGTTCCACCAGAAAGCGCAGGCCTTGCGGCTGGGCGTTGAAGCGCTTGAAGAGGCGCACCCCCTCGCCGCCATCGCCCGCATACGTGGCGCGGATCTGCGCCAGCGCGGCCAGCATCAGGCGGCGATCCTTGCCGTCGGCCGCGGCGTATTGCTCGCACCAGCGGCGCGCCAGCTTGTTGGCGGCCACGTCGGTCAGGCGCGCCTCGAACAGGCGGCGGACTTCGGATTCGCTGGGCAGGCGCCCGCGCTCCCACAGGCGGCCCAGCCGCGTGATCAGGCTGGCGCTTTCGGCCGCGGCGGCGGCATCGACCAGATCGGCCTCGGGCTCAGGCGTGCGTGCGCCGCGCGCGGGCGCGAGATTGGCGGGTGCGGACATGGGCGGGCTCCTCGATGACGATGGGATCGGACGGCGCCGCGTCGGCGGCGTCTTCGTTGCTAAGGACGCGCAGCGCTTCAAGCTGGCGCATCAGATGGGTGTGCGCCAGCGCCTGCGCGGCGTCGGAATCATGGGCCTTCAGGGCCTCGAAGATGGCAAGGTGTTCGGCGCAGGATTGCTCGATGCGGCCGGGCCGCGACAGGCTGCGATGGCGCGACAGGCTCAGCACCTTGCGCAGATTGCCCACCATGTCGGACAGCCATTGGTTGCCGGCCAGCGCCTGGACGGCTTCGTGAATGAGGTAATTGGTCTTGTAGTAGGCGTCGATGCGGCCCGCCTTGGCGTGGCCGGCCAGCGCGGCGTGCAGCGGTTCCAGTTCGGCCAGTTGCGCGTCGGTGGCCTTGCGCGCGGCCTCGAAGGCGCAGCGCCCTTCCAGCATGGCCATCAGCGGGAAGATGTCTTCCAGGTCCTGTGCGGACAGTTCGTTCACAAAGCAGCCGCGGCGGGGTTCCAGCCGGACGAGGCCTTCGGTCGCCAGCACCTTCAGCGCCTCGCGCAGCGGCGTGCGCGAAATGCCCATTTCGCCGGCCAAGCGGAGTTCATCGATCCATTCGCCGTTACGCAGCGACCGCGCATGGATCATGCCGCGCAGGCGGTCCGCGACTTCCAGATACAGGGCTTGCCGGACGATAGGTAGGGTCATGGGCAGACGGCGGGGAAATGCCGTAATTCATAATTATGAATAAGCCGATGATAGACCCGGGGCTGGAGAAAGGTAAAGCCGGGGCGGATTGGGACCTTCCCTAACAGCGGATCACCGAAGCCTTCGCGCAGGTTGAATCGCTGGACCGGGACGATTCGGAATGAATCCGCCGATGGCGCGTGCGTCCATCAAAAATGCAGCACTCCGTCGACCGCGTGGCGCGTCAACGATCGCGCCCAGCGGCGAGCAGGCAGCCCGTACTTGCCTTCCACGATCTCGGCGCGCGCCAGCAATTCAGCTGGGGTGATCGCCAGGCTCGGGCCGGAAAACGCCAGAACGATCTGGTTGCCGGCCTCGACCTCGGGCAGCAGCACGATGCGGTCGTCGAAGGCCTTGGACAGGTTGTCGATGTTCTTGCCGAAGCTTTCGTGCCGGCCGAACAGGTTCACGGCCAGGATGCCGACGTCGCCCAGGACCCGGCGGCAGTCGCGGTAGAACTTCACGCTGTCGCGTACCGGGCCCTCGGCGGCCGCGTCGTACAGGTCCACCATCAGCACCGGGCAGCGCCCGGCGTTCAGCGGATCGGCCACCCACGCGCCGGCGTCGGCGTGCTCGACCTGCAAGCGGTTCGCGCCCGGCAGGCGGAAGAACATGTGGCAGGCGGCGGTGACGCGCGGATTCCATTCCACGGCCAGCAGCGGGCCGCGCGTGTGCTTGGCGCAGAAGCGCGCCAGCGACCCGGCGCCCAGGCCCAGCATGCCGATGGCCTCTTCCTTCGGCGGCTCCAGGAACAGCAGCCAGGCCATCATCTGCGCGGTGTATTCCAGCACCAGATCGGCGGGGCTCTTGATGTTCATCGCGCCCTGCACCCATTCGGTGTTGAAGTGCAGATAGCGGACGCCGTCGGCTTCGGAAAGCGTCGGCTGGTCGAGTTCGGAGGGGAAGTTGGATTTGTACATGGGCGCGATTGTAGGCCGGCCGCCCCGTCCCCGGCCGCCGATTACGCCGCTGCTTCCCAGATGCGCTCGAGCAGGTCCGGGCCGGACACTTCAGCCTCCAGGCTGGCCGACAGCCGCAGGACGCGCTTCAGGTACAGATGCGCATCGCACTCCCAGGTCACGCCCAGCGCACCATGCGTCTGGATCGCGTTCTGGGTGGCGCGGCGGCTGGCTTCGACGGCCAGCAGCGGCGCGAACAGGCAATCGGTTGCCGCCGACGCCGCGCGGTCATCGAGGGCAGTTGCCGCCGCCCAGCCCGCCAGCCGCGCATCGTCCATCGCCATCCAGTCCTCGGCCAGCCCATGCTTGATCGCCTGATTGGCGCCGATGGGGCGGCCGAACTGCTGGCGCTCGCGGGCGTACCCCGCTGCCACGTCCAGCGCCGCCGAGGCCGCACCCAACATTTCCGCCGACCGCAACAGGCGCAGACGCGTGCGCAGCAGATGCCACGTGCTCGGCTTGACCTGGACATCGGTGCTTTCCAGGACCGCGGGATCCGCCGCGACCCCAACCGGCATGGTCGGATCCAATCCCGCCACGCCCGCCACCGGCGACAGCAGATCCAGCCGCACGGACGCCGGACCGGCCTCGCGCACGGCAAGCGCGCGCACGCCCTCGCCGGCGCCTTCGATGAAGGCCGACCCGTCGGGTCGCAACGCCGCGTCGGCGTACCAGGTGTCACCGGCCATCATGTCGCCAGCCCATTGCGCGACCGCCCCACCCGCCTCGCACAGCGTCGGCAGCATCACCATGTTGGACACGAGCGGCAGGCTCAGCAGATGGCGACCCGCTTCCTCGGCGACGATCCAGGCCTCGCGCATGCCCAAGCCGAGTCCGCCTTGTGCCTCGGGCGCCAGCAAGGCGGGCCAGCCCTGTTCGGCCAGATCGCGCCACAGCGCCTGGCGGGCCGGCGCACCTTGATGACAAGCGCCGCGCGCCACGGCCACCGGATGGCGCTGCGACAGGAAACGGTGCGCGGCGTCGCGCAGCATGCGCTGGTCTTCACTCAGATGCAGATTCATTTACGGTCAGCCCTTGGGCAGGCCGAGCATCTGCTCGGCGATGATGTTGCGCTGGATCTCGGACGTGCCGGCCAGGATGGTTTCGGCCCGCGACCATAGATAGGCGTGCGTCAGCGACGCCGCGCGGGTGTCGGCTGCGTCCACGCCGAGGCAGGCGTCCTCGCCCAGCAATTGCATGGACAGTTCGAGCAGGCGCTGGTGCGCCTCGCTCCAGTGGATCTTGGTGGACGATCCTTCCGGTCCGGGCGGATCGCCCCGCGTCGCGCCGGCCAGCGCGCGCTGCGATTTCAGCGCCAGCACGTGGCTGTCGGCCGCCAGCCGCGCCCAGCGATGCCGCACCGATGCCGATGACGCCGGCACGCGGCCCTGCTTGTCCGCCTGCAGCGCCAGCGCGCGCACCTCGCGCAGCTCCTGCGAAAAACGCACGAGTCGCGGGATGAAATACGTGCCGCGCTCGAAGCTTGCGGCCGCCATCGCGATGCGCCAGCCCTGGTTCAATCCGCCCAGCAGCGCGTCCTGCGGCACGAACACGTCCTCGAAAAAGACCTCGCAGAACTCGGCTTCGCCCGTGAGCTGGCGGATGGGTTCGACCCGCACGCCGGGACTGCGCATGTCCACGAGCAGAAAACTCAGGCCTTTGTGCCTGGATGCGTCCGGATCGGTGCGCGCCAGCACGAAGCACCACTGCGCCCGGTCCGCAAACGAGGTCCAGATCTTGTGGCCGTTCACGCGGAAGCCGCCCGGCGCCGGTTCCGCCCGCGTACGCACGGCGGCCAGGTCGGACCCGGCGCCCGGCTCTGAATATCCCTGGCACCACACCTCGCGGTTCGACAGGATGCCGGGCAGGAAGCGCTGCTTTTGCGCCTCGGACCCGAAATGCAGCAAGGTGGGCGCCAGGATGCCGTGGCCGATCAGGTTCACGCCCAGCGGCGCGCCGCAACGCGCGTGCTCTTCATGGAAGACCGCCTGGCGCGACAGCGGCAGCGCCTTGCCGCCGTATGCCGCCGGCCAGCCCAGCCCGGACCAGCCGTTTGCGCACAGCGTGTCTTCCCAGGCGCGCCGGTAGTCCAGATTGCGCGGGTCGGCCCCGCCGGGCCAGGACCGTGCAAACGCTGCGTAGGCCGTGTCGAGCCAGCCCCGAAGCGTCTGCCGGAACGCCTCGTCGTCCAGCGCCGCGCTGTCGGGCACGGCGGTTTGCTGCATCGTCATGCCTCACTCCAGCCGGATGTTCGAGTCGCGCGCCACCTTGGCCCAGGTCGCCACGTCTTTCTGGATGAACGCGCCGAAGGCTTTGGGATCACTGCCGATGATGTCCAGCCCCAGCCCCTCGAACTGCTTCTTCACGTCGGGCTGCTGCAGGATCTGCGCCAGGTTCTGGTAGAGCTTGTCGATCACGGGCTGCGGCGTGCGCGCGGGCGCGACCAGCCCCAGCCACGGCATGGCCGAATAGCCCGGCAGGCCGGACGCATCCACCGTGGGCAGCTCGGGCAATGACGCCGAAGGCTTGGCCGTCGTGACCGCCAGCGCGCGCAGCTTGCCGTCCTTGACGAAGGGGCCCGACGAGGCCCACGCATCGAACATCACCTGCAGACGCCCCGCAACCAGGTCGTTGAGCGCGGGCGCGCTGCCCTTGTAGGGAATGTGCGCCATCTGCACGCCGGCCATGCTGTTGAAGAGTTCGGCCTCCAGGTGGGTTGAACTGCCCGTGCCGACGGAGCCGTAGCTCACCTTGCCCGGATTGGCCTTCAGGTAGGCGATCAGCTCGCCGACATTCTTGGCCGGCACCGACGGGTGGACACCCAGCACGTGAACCACCGACGCGACTTGCGTGATCGGGGCGAAGTCCTTGACCGGGTCGTAGTTGACCTTGGTGTAGATGCTGGGCGCGATGCCCAGCGACGACGCGGCCATCAGCAGCGTGTAGCCGTCGGGCTCGGCGCGGGACACGTAATCGGACGCGATCATGGTGCCGCCGCCCGGCTTGTTTTCCACGATCACCGGCTGGCCGAGTTTTCCGCTCAACTTTTCGGCCAGCAGACGGCTCATGATGTCGGTCGCGCCGCCGGGCGAGAACGGCACCACGATACGCACGGGGCGCGCGGGGTAGTTGTCCTGGGCTTGCGCGACGCTCGTGGCGCCGATGCAGGCCAGTGCGACGCCGGCCAATATTGTCTTGATCATGCTTGTCTCCTCCTGAGGAATGCGCAGACGCGCTACGGGGTTGCGGGCAGGATCAGCGCGTCCAGCACCGCAACGCCCTGTC
The DNA here is from genome assembly GCF_059759315.1 of Achromobacter sp. GQ309. Lineage (NCBI taxonomy): Bacteria > Pseudomonadati > Pseudomonadota > Betaproteobacteria > Burkholderiales > Alcaligenaceae > Achromobacter > Achromobacter sp. GQ309. The sequence continues at coordinate 376,665 of NZ_JCAXDP010000001.1, read as the reverse complement.
CCGCCTCATTGATCAGCAAGGGATTCACTTCTATTTGCGCCACATGCGCGGGCGCGGCAAGCAAGGCGTTGCCCACGGCCACGATGCTCCTGCACGCCGCCGCCAGATCGCCCCGGGGCTTGCCCCGGAAACCGTCCAGCAGCGCAAACGCCTTGAGCTCCTGCAACATCTGCAAGGCGATGTCCTCGTCCACCGGCAGGAGCCGGTGGCTGGTGTCCTGGTAGATCTCGGTCAGCACCCCGCCCAGGCCCACCGTCAGCACGGGGCCGAAGACCGGATCGCGCGTGGCGCCAACGATGATCTCCGCCACACCGCGCTCCATCTTCTGGACCATGACGCCGTCGATACGCGCATTGGGCTGCGCGCGCGTCACCGCCCGCGTCACGCTGGCATGGGCCACGCGCACCGCCTCGTCGTCCGCAAGGTTCAGCGCGACGCCGCCCGCTTCGGTCTTGTGCGCGATGTCGGGGCTCAGGACCTTCAGGGCGACGGGATAGCCTGCAATGCGCGCATCGCGCACGGCCTCGTCCGCACTGCGCGCCACCGCAGTGACAGCCTGGGGCAGACCGAATGCGGCCACGAAGGCGCGAGCGTCCGCTTCGTTGCATGGCAGAGCCGGCGCGCTGGCCATATCCAGTGCGGGCGCCGCCGCCTGCCGCCGGGCAGTGCGCGCGTCACACCACAGCAAATATGGCGCCAGCGCCGCGACGGCCAGACCCAGATCCTCGAACACCGCGACTTCCGCCTCGCGCAGCGCGGCACGGCTTTGCGCGAGGCCCGTATCGATGGCGACGAACAACCGCGGGTGCTCCCGGGACGCTTCGGCCAACGCGTCGGCCATGCGGTCCAGCATGTAGCCGGGCGCATACACGACCACGGCATCAATGGCGTCCGACGTGCCCAGCGCCTGCAGCACGGTGCGCACAAAGGCGGGATCGTTGACCACGTTGCCGGTCACGTCCACCGGATTGCCCACCATGCCGTAATCCGGAATGCCGCCGCGCAGCACCTCCTGCAGATCCGGCGGCAGGTCTGGCAGATCCAGCCCCGCACCGATGAACTTGTCGGCCAGGATGGCCCCCAGCGCCCCCGACATCGTCAGCACCGCCACGCGCTTGCCGGCCGTGCGGTGGCGCAGCGTCGCCAGACTGGCCAGATGCGCCATCTGCGCGAAGTCCGTGGCCTCGATGACGTTCAACTGGCGAAAGGCAGCCGCATACACGCGGCGATCGCCGGCCAGCGCCGACGTGTGCGACTGCACGGCCTGCGCGCCCTTATCGGTGGCGCCTGCCTTCAAGGCAATCAGCAGCTTGCCCTGGCGTTCCAGCTCGCGGCACGCGCGCACGAAGCGGCCGCCATCGCGCAACTGTTCGATGTAGCCGAGCACGATTTCCGTCTGCGGGTCCGCCGCCAGATATTCCAGGTACTGCGAAAAATCCAGGCAGGCCTCGTTGCCGGTGTTGATGAAGTGCGAGAACGGCAGCCCCAGCCGGCGCGCGATCGCGTACACCGCCGCGCACACGTTGCCGCTTTGCGTCAGCAGGCTGACCGAGCCCGGCCCCTCCTGCGCCGGCGCGGTCTTGAAGACCGACGCGAAGGCGGTATGCGCCTGCGTGTTCAGGTTTGCGAAGCCCATGCAATTCGGGCCCGCGACCGCCATGCCGCTTTCCGACACGAAGGCCTCCAGTTCGTCCTGCAAACGCGCGCCCTCGCCGCCCGCCTCGGCAAAGCCCGCGGCATACACGATGGCCGCGGAGATGCCCCTGGCATGGCAGCGCCGCAGCATGGGCGTGACGTCGGCCGCGGCGATGGCCAGCACCGCCAGGTCCACCGGCTCGGGCACGGCTTCGATATCGGGCCAGCACCGCAGGCCGAAGACCTCCTGGTATTTCGGGTTGACGGGATAGATGCCGCCCGAAAAGCCAAAGCGCGTCAGCAGTTCCAGCGGCATGCCGCCAATGCGGCCCGGGTTGGCACTGGCGCCGATCATGGCGATCGAGCGCGGATTCAGCAGCGGTTCAAGGCGTGAGGTCATGCGGCTTCGCCTTTCTTGTTGCGCTGGATGGCCTGCGCCAGGCCGCGCTCGCGCACCGCCTGGAATTCCTCGCTCAGGTGCGACAACTGATGCGTGTCGAAGTGCGCCGACAGCGCCGTGCGAAAGCCCTGCGCGTCCGCCGTGCGGTTCAGCGACCGCTTGATCAGGCGCAGTCCGAACGGCGGCGCCTGCGCGATGCGCTGGGCCAGCGCCAGCGTGGCGGCATCCAGTTCGGCTTCGGGCACCACCCGGTTCACCATGCCGATGCGCAATGCCTCCTGCGCATCGACCTTCTCGCCGGTGTAGAGCATTTCCTTGGCCTTGCGCAGCCCCATGACCCAGGGATGAATCAGCACCTCGGTGGCGGCCGCGGCCAGGGTGTGCCCGACCGGGTCCGAGAAGTACGCCGTGTCCGAACACACCACCAGGTCGCACATGTTGGCGATCATGAATCCGCCCGCCACGCACGCGCCCTGCACCTGCGCCACGGTGGGCTTGGGGAAGTCCCAGATGCGCAGGCAATACCCGTAGTAGTGGCGGGACTCGTAATCCCAGCGTTCCTCGACCGTGAAGTCGGCGCGCTTGGCCTGGGCTTCCTTCAGGTCATGCCCGGCCGAGAAATGCGCGCCGCGGCCGGCCAGGATGACCACCCGCACCGCATCGTCCTGCTCGGCGCGCGAGAGGGCGTCATCCAGTTCGTCCAGCATCTGCTGGCTCTGGGCATTGCGCGCGGATTCGCGGGCCAGACTGATGCGGCATACCGCGTCGTGCCGTTCGACGGCCAGGGTGGCGTATTCCATGGTCTCCTCGTCCTTGTCATGCCGCGCCGTCGGATGCAGCGCGATCTCCATGCATTGAATTAACGCACCGCAAATCCTAAAATACAAAATATTCGAACCATTTTTCCCACAATATGAACAACCTAGGATCCACCGGCGGCACGCAGAGCATGCGACGCGCGCTCGGCCTGTTGCGCGTGCTGGCGCAGCACCAGGAAGACGGCATCGACCTGCAGGGCGTCATGGCCGCCACCGGCCTGGAGCGTTCCACGGCGCACCGCCTGCTCAGTTGCCTGCTGGAAGAACAGTTCGCCGAACGCGACCGCGCCACCCGCCGTTATCGGCTGGGCGTGGATTCGATGCAACTGGGGTTTGCCGCCTTGCGGCGCACGCCTTTGCTGGACGCCCTGCGCCCGTTCGCGCAGAAGCTGGCACGCCTGTCTGGCGACACCGTGTTCCTGGTGATCCGCCAGGGCGACTACGCGCTATGTTTGCTGCGCGAGGCCGGCTCATTTCCGGTCAAGGTATTCACCATCGACCAGGGCGAACGGCGGCTCTTGGGCGTGGGCGCGGGCGGCCTGGCGCTGATGGCGGCCCTGCCGGACGACGAGATCGCCGCGCTGTACGCAAGGCATGCGGCCAGCTACGCGCAGATCCGCGTCTCCAGCACCGCGCTGATGAAGGCGGTCAGGCAGACGCGCAACGCGGGATACTCCGAGATCGTGGACACCATCACGCCCGGCGTGTCCGGCGTGGGCGTGGCGTTTCCGGTGTCGGAGCTGACCTGGGTGGCGTTCAGTTTTGGCGCGATCAGCAGCCGGCTCGACGCGCCGCGGCGGGCGCAGATGGGCGCAATGCTGCATGCCGAATGCCAGGCGTGGGCAAAGGATTATCTGGGCCAGGAGGCCCCATGAAAAAACCCGCGAGGATCCGGCGCTGCCGGAACCTCGCGGGCTTGCCGAGCCGAACGAATCAGATCCGTTCGAAGATCGCGGCGATGCCCTGCCCGCCGCCGATGCACATGGTCACGAGCGCATAGCGTCCGCCCACGCGCTGCAGTTCATGCAGGGCCTTGGTGGTGATGATGGCGCCGGTCGCGCCGATCGGGTGGCCCAGGCCGATCCCGCTGCCGTTGGGGTTCACCTTGGCGGCGTCCAGCTTCAGTTCGCGCGACACCGCGCACGCCTGCGCGGCGAACGCCTCGTTGGCCTCGATGACGTCCAGCTGATCGACCGTCAGGCCAGCCCGCTTGAGCGCCGCCTGCGTCGCCGGCACCGGGCCGATGCCCATGATGTCGGGGTCCACGCCCGCATGCGCGTAGGCCACCAGACGCGCCAGCGGCTTGACGCCGCGCTTGGCCGCGACAGACGCGTTCATCAGCACCAGCGCGCCCGCGCCGTCGTTCAACCCGGACGCATTGCCCGCCGTGACGGTGCCGTTTTCCTTCTGGAACACCGGCTTGAGCGTCGCCAGGCTGTCGGCCGTGACGTCGCGGCGCACGTGCTCATCGGTGTCGAACACAATCTCGCCTTTGCGCGACTTGATCTTCACGGGCACGATCTGGTCGCGGAAGTAACCCGCATCGATCGCGGCGGCGGCGCGGCGGTGCGATTCCGCCGCCGTGGCGTCCTGGTCCTGCCGGTTGATGCCGAACTTGGCGGCCACGTTTTCCGCCGTGACGCCCATGTGCATCTTGCCAAAGGGGTCGGACAGCGCGCCGGTCATCATGTCCAGCATGACGCTGTCGCCCATGCGCGCGCCCCAGCGCTGGGCCGGCGCGATGTACGGCGCGCGGCTCATGCTTTCGGCGCCAGCGCCCACGGCAATGTCGGCATCGCCCAGCATGATGGTCTGCGCAGCGGACACGATGGCCTGCAGGCCCGAACCGCACAGGCGGTTGACGTTGAACGCGGGCGTTTCCTTGGAGATGCCGGCATTCATGGCGGCCACGCGCGACAGGTACATGTCGCGCGGCTCGGTGTTGATCACGTGTCCAACGGCGACATGGCCGACTTCGTCGCCCGAGACGCCTGCGCGTTCCAGCGCGGCCCGGATGACGGTGGCGCCCAGATCGCAGGGGGGCACATCCTTGAGCGCGCCGCCGAAATCTCCAATGGCGGTGCGGACGGCCGAAGCGACGATGACTTCATTCATGGTGTTTCCTCCTTGTGGTGCGTTGTGGTTCGTGCGTTGTGGGTCGCGCGATGCGGTCCATGAAGTGCGTTCCATCATACTGCCCGCCACTCGATACAAAACCCATATCGCAAACCCGCAAAATAATATTGGACAGCTATCAGTGCATTCCCGGATAGTGGCTGTCGGCGCCTGTCGCGGCGCCCTCGCCTGACCCGGAGCGACTGATGATCGACACGCTGGAACTCACTGCCATTCCTCCCGAGGATGAAGCTTTGCGCACCGAGGTGCGCGTCTTCCTGGCCGATGCGCTGGACGGCCTGGAGCCGGATGAGCGCGCCCGTTCATGGATGGGTTTTGACGCGGGCTTCAGCCGCCAGCTTGCCGAACGCGGCTGGCTGGGCCTGACGCTGCCGCGCGAATACGGCGGCGCGGCACGCGGCCACTTTGCGCGATTCGTGTTGTCCGAAGAATTGCTGGGCGCGGGCGCGCCGGTGTCGGCGCACTGGATTGCCGACCGCCAGAGCGCGCCGCTCATCCTGAAATACGGCACGCCAGCGCAAAAGGACTTTTATCTGCCGCGCATCTGCGCCGCGCAGGCCTTCTTCTGCATCGGCATGAGCGAGCCGGGCTCCGGTTCGGACCTGGCCAGCATCCGCACCCGGGCCGAACCCTTCGCTGGCGGCTGGCGGTTGAACGGCAGCAAGATCTGGACGACGAACGCGCACCGATCGCACTACATGATTGCGCTGGTTCGCACGTCCGGCACCGCGGACGACCGGCATCAGGGGCTGTCGCAGGTGATCGTGGACCTGTCGTTGCCCGGCGTGTCGGTGCGCCCGATCGAAGACCTGGCGGGCGATGCGCACTTTTCGGAAGTCTTCTTCGACAACGTCGAATTGCCCGACGAGGCGCTGATCGGCGAGGAAGGCGGCGGCTGGGCGCAAGTGAATGCGGAACTGGCCTTCGAGCGCAGCGGCCCCGAGCGCCTGTACTCCAGCATCGCTCTGCTGGAGTGCTGGCTGGCGCATTGCCGCGATGGCGGTGGCGATGCCGATGCCGCCAGCCGGACAGCGCTGGGCAGCATCCTGTCGCAGATGGCGGTGCTGCGCGCGATGTCGCTGGCCGTGGCCGGCCAGCTGGCGGCGGGCCTGAGCCCCGCCACGGAGGCGTCGCTGGTCAAGGATCTGGGCACCGAGCTTGAACAGACGATTCCGCGCCTGATCGGCGATACGCTGGGCAGGCACTCCGACCGCCCCGTGCCGCTTCCGCTGCTGCGCACGCTGGCCTATCTGGAACAGGTCGCGCCGACGTTTTCGCTGCGCGGCGGCACCCGCGAAATCCTGCGCGGCATCATTGCCCGCGGCCTTGGCCTTCGATAAGGACGACCGTCATGGACAACATTTTTGGCGACGCCGCCGAACGCCTTTTTGCCCAGACCTGCACCCCGGATGTCATCCGGCGCGTGGAGCGGGGCCAGCCGTCCGGTGACGCGTGGCAGGCCTGCGAGGATGCGGGATTCGCGGATGCGCTGGTGCGGGAAGATCATGGCGGCGCGGGCCTGGGCCTGGCCGATGTGCTGCCCGTCGTGCTGGCGGCGGGGCGCCATCTGTGCCCCTACCCCATTGCTCATACGCTGCTGGCGCGCGCGTGGCTGAGCCGCGTGCAGCGGCCGCAGGCGGCGGGGGCCATCGCGCTGGCGCCACACGGCCTTGCGATCGACGGCGGGCGCATCGCGGGCGTGAGCGTAGCGTGGGCGCGCAGCGCTGACTACGTGCTGGCTGGCATCGATGGCCAGACCTGGCTGCTGCACATGCAAGCGGTGCGCGTCGAATCCAACGGGGTGCACGGCAGCCTGGACGGCGGCGTTTCCTGCGCGCTGTCCGACGCCGAACGCCTCGACAGTCCGGCGCCGCTGGATACGATGGCGGCCGCCGCCTACGCGGGGTTGATCGCGGGCGCCATGGACCGCGTGCTGGCGATGACGCTGGACTATGCGAACCAGCGCGCGCAGTTCGGCAAGCCCATCGGGCGCTTTCAGGCCGTGCAGCAGCAGATCAGCGAGATGGCCGAACAGGTGTGGGCCGCCCGCATGGCCGCGCAACTGGCTTTTCAGGGCAATGACGGCCTGCCCCGTCCGCTGCTCGCCGCGCTGGGCAAGGCCCGCGCCAGCCAGGCCGTGCCGCGCGTGGCCGACATCGCGCACGCGGTGCACGGCGCCATTGGCGTCACCGAGGAGTACGACCTGCAGTTGTATACGCGCAGGCTGCGCGAATGGCGGCTCGCGGCGGGATCGGAATCGTATTGGCATGACCGCATCGGGGCTGACGCCCTCAGCAGCCGCAGCGACGCGCTGACCTATCTGCGTACGGCGTTGTACGGCAAGGAAACGGCATGAAGGCCGATCCGCGCCAGCGTTTCGCGTCAAAAACACGATGTAACGCGCCCTGCTTGCGGCAATGCCGCAGGCAGGCTTAGGATGGTGCTTCGATCCTCACCACCGATTCGGGAGCACATCGTGAAGACAGTTGCTGAGCTTCTCAGGGAAAAGGCCAATCACGCCGTCGTAACGGTTTCGCCGGATTCGTCGGTCTTCGACGCGATCAAGACGATGGCCGACCGCAGCATCGGGGCGGTGGTGGTGGTGGAAGGCGACGTGGTGCTGGGCATGCTGACCGAACGCGACTACGCGCGCAAGATCGTGCTGCAGGACCGGTCGTCGCGCACGACCAAGGTGCGCGACATCATGACGGACTCGGTGTATTACGTCAGCCCCACCGACACGCGGGAACACTGTATGGCCATGATGACCGAACGGCATTTCCGCCATCTGCCGGTCATCGACAACGACAAGCTGATCGGATTGCTGTCCATCGGCGACCTGGTCAAGGACGTGATGAGCGAGCAGAAATTCATCATTCATGAACTCGAGCGCTACATCACGGGGGAGCGTGGTTGACGGGTGAGTAAGGCCGGCGGTATCTCGCCGGCTGCGCCCGATGGGCCGCGCTTAGCCGACAGCGCGTAGCCGGCCGCGCCTAGCCGGCCGCACCTAACCGGCCGTACCTAGCCGGCCGCGCCTAACCGGCCGTATCTAGCCGGCCGCCAATATCCTCGTCGCCGGGACGATGAGCCCCAGGCCGGCGGCCAGCAGCAGCACGAACACCATCCGCTTGACCTTCTTCATCGAATTCTCGGTGCTGTAGCGGCGCGCAAACCACGTCACGCCGATCACGACCGGCAGCGCTTGCACGCTCAACCAGAACGACGACACCATGAACGCGCCCTGCCCGGTCACGAGCGCCAGGCGCACTGTGGCATTGAGCGAGAAGAGGATCAGCAGGCTGTTGCGGATGGTGGCCAACGGCAGCGGCTGGCGGTACAGGTGATAGACCATGGGCGGACCGGCGCTGGAAAACAGGCCGCCCAGCACGCCCGAAACGCCACCGAAAAATACGCTGGAAGTGCGGGACGACAACTGCGCCAGCGGCTGGGTCCGCGTCACGAGCAAAATGGCGCACGCCAGGATGGTGACGCCCAGCAGCAATTGCAGCAACACCGCCATGGACCCGCTGATCCACGTCAGCGCGGCCACGCCCACCCCGACGCCGGCCAGACTGCTTACCGCGGCGGGAGTCAGCAGCGACCAGTTCACCTGCGGCTTGGCGCGCAGCAAGGTGACGCCCGCATTGACCAGGGACAGCACGCTGACCACGTTGGCCACCTCGGATACCGAGGCAAGCTGGAACACGCCCGACAGGCCCAGCAGCACCAGGCCGAACGCAAAGCCCGTCATCGTCTGGGCATAGGTGGCAAGCGCCACGCAGGCCAGAAAAAGCAGATGTTGATAGATGCTCATACAGGAGAGCCAGACCTCGGCTCTGCCCGGCTGCGCGCCAATTGGGGCGGCAGGAGAGCGGATCGACGGGAAACGGCAGCGTAATAGTTGATGTGACAACGATTTTTCGCCGGGGATGATAGCACCGGGTGCGGCACGCATTCCGGCCCCGATATCGCCGATTCCACACATATGGTCACAAACTGATGCGCTCATGCACCCCGGGTGCGGCCGACGGCCGCTATCCTTGCCGCCCGGTAAGCCCTTCACGCCGATCCCGCCGCGCCGTCCCGGATCGCGGCGCGCGGCCGGACCGCCTGCGTAGCGCAAAAGACGCCCAGCGAGAATGACGCCCAAACAGACCACTATCAACACGGTGACGCTGACCTGCTCCACGTGCGGCAGCGCCAGTTTCACCAAGCTGGACACCAACGAATACCAGTGCAGCCACTGCCATGCGGTGACGCTGGTCGAAGACAACGTCGCGCAGCGGCTGGAAAAGATCCTGCGCAACATCCAGCAGCCTAAGCCTGCGCCCATCAAGCCCGCCGCCATCGCGGCGATCTCGGCGGCGATCCTTGCCGCCGTCGTCATTCCGCTGGTCGTCTCATCGCTGGGTTCGCGCCCGTCGCCCCTGCCCGCCCGCATTGTCGAACCGCCCATCGACGCCTCGCTGGTCAAGCTGACGGACGTGCAGGAGATCAAGACGCGCGGGCGCAACGAGCTGGTCATGATCGTGCGCAACGAGACCGGCCGGAAGATCGACGTGCCGCGCGTGACGGCATCGTTCTTCCAGGGGGACCTGTCGCTGTCCACCGTGTCGGGCTCGGCGCCCGCGCGCTCGCTGGAACCGGGGGAGTACACGCCGCTGAAGATATCGTTGCCGTCCAAGGCGTACAGCCGCTACGACTTGCAGGTCGGCACGCCGTCGCCCGCGCGCGGCAAGAACAACGACGTGGCTGCCAGCCGCGTTCAGCTTGTGCGCAATGACGGCAATTACCGTCTGGTCGGTCTGATCCGCAACCAGGGCACCAACCCTGCCAGCAGCACGCAGATCACCGTCATGCTGTACGGCGCGGACGGCGGCCTGATCGGCACGGGCAACGGCTACGCGACCGCCAGCCCGCTGGCCCCCGACGCGCTGACGTCCTTCGACGTGCGCTGCGAAATGCTGCGCGATGGCGAGGTCGCCTCCTACGATTACATGGTGCAAAGTGAAAGCTGATCCCTCCTCCTCCCGGCGCCTGTCGCGGCCGGCCCTGGCAGGGCTGGCGCTGATCCTGTTTGGCGCGGGCGGGTATGCCGCGTGGAAATACGCCGCGCTGGGATCCGCCAGCCCGCCCCCGCCCCCGGCGCAGGCCGCGGCCAAACCCGCCGCGCCGGTGGCCAAGCCGCCCGTCAGCCGCATCGTGCGCGTCAGCCCGGCCAACACGCGGGTCATCGACCATGTCCGTCTGACCACCGAAGAACTGCTGGACCCGGATTTCGCCCTGTTTGAAGCCGGGGCGTTGAAGCTGTCCGCACCTCGCCGGCTGCTGGACGAAATCGAACGCCCGGTGCTGTATGCCGAACTGGTCAACACCAGCGACCAGTTCGTAGCGCTGTCGCCCCGGGCGGAAATCGCGGTGTTCGACGGGTCGCGTCCGCTCGAGCTGCGCCAGGCCTGGAGCCTGCCGACGCATCTGTACCCTGGCGAGCGCGTGCCCGTGGCGCTGACCGGGCGCGTCGAACGCTTTACGGAGGTGAAAACCAACTGGCTGCCCGCCAAACGCGCTGCCCTGCCCGGTCCGCGTCCGCAGTTGGCCGTGACGGTGGAAAACACCGAAGCCGCCATCGGCACCGGCACGCTGAACTTTACCTACCGCTTCCGTTACAAGTACGTGACGGTGCACGGCAGGGTGCGCAACGACAGCAGCAGCGAGGTCGAGAAGGTGCGCGTGTGGGTCAGCCTGTACGACGCGCAGGATCAGCTCACGGGCGCCACGTTCCAGGAATTGCGGGTGCCGCGTCTGCCGCCGGGCGACAGTGCGCCGTTCCAGGTGGACGTCAAGCAATACGGCGGCAACTTCGCCCGCGTCGGCGTGGTGTACGACGCCACGGCGCCCTGACCGGCTGGCGGTGGGCTTTTATACCGAAGCGGCCCTCGGGGCCGCTTTTTCTTTGCGGGGCGCCTGGGCCATTGTCGTCCAGGCGCCCCCACCTCCCCACCCCGCTGCCGCGTGCCCGACTCCTGCCGCATGACTCCAGCCGCCCGAGGCCCGCAGCCGACGACTAACGCGGGACGCCCGTCGCCCGGCCAAGGCGTCGCCACCGAACAACAGCTATCGGCTCAAGTCTTATATAAGATATAAGACATTTGCTACCGGCCCCCACTTGCTTCTACAATTCCGGCCGACAACCCTTCTTCCAACCCGACTTTGAGCAGGCCTCACATGCTGGATACTTACCGCCAACACGTCGCCGAACGCGCGGCTCTGGGGATTCCCCCGCTGCCCCTTACGGCCAAACAAACCGCTGAACTGATCGAACTGCTGAAGAACCCGCCCGCTGGCGAGGAGCAGAACCTGGTCGAGCTGCTGACGCATCGCGTGCCGGCCGGCGTGGACGATGCCGCCAAGGTCAAGGCCTCCTACCTGGCCGCCGTGGCGCTGGGCAAGGAAGCTTGTGCGCTGATCAGCCGTGCCAAGGCGACTGAACTGCTGGGCACGATGCTCGGCGGCTACAACATTGGCCCGCTGGTCGACCTGCTGGATGATGCGGAAATCGGCACCATCGCCGCCGATGCGCTCAAGAAGACCCTGTTGATGTTCGACGCCTTCCACGACGTGAAGGAAAAGGCCGACAAGGGCAACGCCAACGCCAAGTCCGTGCTGCAAAGCTGGGCCGATGCCGAATGGTTCACCAGCCGTCCGGAACTGCCGGAAAGCCTGACCATCACGGTCTTCAAGGTTCCTGGCGAAACCAACACCGACGACCTGTCGCCCGCCCCCGACGCCACCACGCGTCCCGACATCCCGATGCACGCCCTGGCGATGCTCAAGAACAAGCGCGACGGCGCTGCGTTCGAACCGGAAGAAGACGGCAAGCGCGGCCCGGTCAAGTTCATCGAGTCCCTGAAGGAAAAGGGCCACCTGGTCGCCTACGTGGGCGACGTGGTCGGCACGGGTTCGTCGCGCAAGTCGGCCACCAACTCGGTGCTGTGGTTCACGGGCGAAGACATCCCCTTCGTGCCGAACAAGCGCTTTGGCGGCGTGTGCCTGGGCAACAAGATCGCCCCGATCTTCTACAACACGATGGAAGACGCTGGCGCCCTGCCGATCGAACTCGACGTTTCCAAGATGGAAATGGGCGACGTGGTCGAACTGCGCCCCTACGACGGCAAGGCCATCAAGAACGGTGAAGTCATCGCCGAATTCGAGGTCAAGTCCGACGTGCTGTTCGACGAAGTGCGCGCCGGCGGCCGCATTCCGCTGATCATCGGCCGCGGCCTGACCGCCAAGGCCCGCGAAGCGCTGGGTCTGGCGCCCTCGACGCTGTTCCGCCTGCCCAAGGATCCGGTCGATTCCGGCCGCGGCTACACGCTGGCCCAAAAGATGGTCGGCCGCGCCTGCGGTCTGCCGGAAGGCAAGGGTATCCGCCCGGGCACCTACTGCGAACCGAAGATGACCTCGGTCGGCAGCCAGGACACCACCGGCCCGATGACCCGTGACGAATTGAAGGACCTGGCCTGCCTGGGCTTCTCGTCCGACCTGGTGATGCAGTCGTTCTGCCACACCGCCGCCTACCCCAAGCCCGTCGACGTCAAGACGCACCACACGCTGCCGGAATTCATCAGCACGCGTGGCGGCGTGTCGCTGCGTCCCGGCGACGGCGTCATCCACTCGTGGCTGAACCGCATGCTGCTGCCCGACACCGTCGGCACCGGCGGCGACTCGCACACCCGCTTCCCCATCGGCATCTCGTTCCCTGCCGGCTCGGGCCTGGTGGCCTTTGCCGCCGCCACGGGCGTCATGCCGCTGGACATGCCGGAATCGGTGCTGGTCCGCTTCAAGGGCAAGCTGCAGCCCGGCGTCACGCTGCGCGACCTGGTCAACGCCATTCCGCTGTACGCCATCAAGCAAGGCCTGCTGACGGTTGCCAAGCAAGGCAAGAAGAACATCTTCTCCGGCCGCATCCTGGAAATCGAAGGTCTGCCCGACCTGAAGGTCGAACAAGCCTTTGAACTGTCGGACGCCTCGGCCGAACGCTCGGCCGCCGGTTGCTCGGTGTTCCTGAACAAGGAACCGATCATCGAGTACATCAACAGCAACATCGTGATGCTCAAGTGGATGATCGCCAACGGCTACGAAGACGAGCGCACGCTGGGCCGCCGCATCAAGGCGATGGAAGCCTGGCTGGCCGATCCCAAGCTGCTGGAGCCGGACGCCGACGCCGAATACGCCGCGGTCATCGAGATCGACCTGGCCGACGTGCATGAGCCCATCGTTGCCTGCCCGAACGACCCCGACGACGTCAAGACGCTGTCGGAAGTCGCCGGCGCCAAGATCGACGAAGTGTTCATCGGCAGCTGCATGACCAACATCGGCCACTTCCGCGCTGCGTCCAAGCTGCTCGAAGGCAAGCGCGACATCCCGGTCAAGCTGTGGGTCGCTCCCCCGACCAAGATGGACGCCACGCAACTGACCGAGGAAGGCCACTACGGCGTGTTCGGCACCGCCGGCGCCCGCACCGAAATGCCGGGCTGCTCGCTGTGCATGGGCAACCAGGCGCAGGTCCGCGAAGGCGCGACGGTCATGTCGACCAGCACCCGCAACTTCCCGAACCGCCTGGGCAAGAACACCAACGTGTACCTGGGTTCGGCCGAACTGGCCGCCATCTGCTCGAAGCTTGGCCGCATCCCGACCAAGGACGAGTACATGGCCGACATGGGCGTCATCAACAAGAGCGGCGACCAGATCTACCAGTATCTGAACTTCGACAAGATCGCCGACTACAAGGACGTGGCGGACGTGATCGAGGTCTGATCCCGACTCCCCTGCCAGGCCTGACAGCCTGAACAACGGCCCCGCGCAATCGCCCGGGGCCGTTTTTTTTGCCTTTATCCGGGCAATTCGGATCGGCGCGCAGCCTGTATAACGAAACGTTTCAATACAATCCAGGCATGCCGGTGAGACGTCGGCCGCCAACGCCGGAGAAGCCCCGGCGCATTTTTCCTGGAGGAAGCCTGCCAATGATCCGGCTATTGCCGCCGACGCTGTTGCTGACGCTAGCCGGCTGCGCCACCGCGCCGCCCTCGAATCCCGACAACATCTGCGCCATCTTCCGAGAGAAACCGGAATGGCACGACGCGGCGCTGGACGTGCAGAAGAAATGGGGCGCCCCGGTGCCGGTGCCCATCGCGATGATGTACCAGGAGTCGTCCTTCAAGCACGACGCTTTGCCGCCGCGCTATTACTTTCTGGGCTTCATCCCTTGGGGCCGCGTCAGTTCCGCCTATGGGTATGCGCAGGCCAAGGACGAAACCTGGGCCGACTACAAGCGCGAAGCGGGCGGCTGGACGTCCAGCCGGGACAATTTTGCCGACGCGCTCGACTTCATGGGCTGGTACATGAGCAAGACGCAGCGCATCAACGGGATCTCTAAGTGGGATGCGTATGGGCAGTACCTGAACTATCACGAAGGCTGGACCGGATACCGCAACCGTAGTTATGACCGTAAGGCGTGGTTGAAGACCGTGTCGCAGAAAGTGCAGGCGCGCGCCGAGAAATTTACCGCGCAGTACAAGAGCTGCGAGTCGAGCCTGTCGCGGGGCGGATGGTTCTGGTAAGGCGTCGCCTGTCGGGTGTCTGACACCCGCAGAGACGGCGGTACAGGCTGAGGATCGTCTCCCGAGGGTGTCAGACACCGTTGTGCCGAGGGTGTCAGACACCGTTGTGCCGAGGGTGTCAGACACCGTTGTGCACCTATGCGGCGACAGGCCAAAAAAATCCCCCGCGCCGCAAGGCATTCGGGGGATTTTTCATGTACGGGCATCAGCCCGCAGCGATCAGAAGTCCATGCTGGCCGACAGCGAGAACGTGCGCGGACCGCCCAGGACGAGGTAGCCGTTGCCCGGATAGCCGCCCACCGACGACCAGTAGTTGCGGTTGGCGATGTTGTCGACGCGGGCGCGCAGCGTCACGACGTGGCCGTCCACGTCCATCATGTAGCGCAGGCCGGCGTCAAAGCGCGTCCAGCCGGGAACCTTGAGCGTGTTGGCGTCATCGGCATACGACGAGCCGGTGTAGACCACGCGGCCATCGATGGCCAGGCCTTCCACGCCCGGGATGTCCCATTCCACGCCCATGTTGGCCTGGAAGCGCGGCACGCCGATCACGCGGTTGCCGTTCAGCGAGGCGGTGCCGGTCTTGACCTGCTTGGCATCCAGCCAGGTCAGGCCGCCCAGGAGACGCACGCTGCGCACGGGCTCGCCGAAGACGGTCAGTTCGACGCCTTGGTGGCGGTCTTCGCCCGAATTGGTCAGCTCGTTGCTGGCGTTGTAGGCCGCGCGCGGCTTGTCGGTCGAGAAGAACGCCAGGCCGCCGCCGAGGCTCTCGCCTTCGTACTTCACGCCCACTTCCTTCTGCTTGGACACGAAGGGCGGCAGGCTCTGGCCAACGTTCGGCACGGGACGGCCGCCTGCCGTCGCAGGCGCGGTCGGGCCGGCAACCAAGGCTTCGATGTAGTTGGCATACAGCGAAACGCTCGGCGCCACCTTGAACACCAGACCGAAGGCCGGCGAATTGTGGCTGGCGTCGTAGGCGCCGCTTTCCGCGCCGGTGTTGTAGGCGTAGTCACGTTGCGACATGCGCTGATGACGAATGCCGGCGGTGAACAGCACCTTGTCGTCAAGGAAGGACATCGTGTCGCCGATGGCATAGCTGCTCAGGCGGGTACGGCCTTGCAACGCGGGGTTGTCCAGATCGTTGCCGCGCAGCGCGCCGGCACTGAATGCAGGCTTGTCGTACGAGATGGGATCGTAGATGTTCGTGGGGAACGTGTTGCGGAAGTCCATCACGTACGCGTTCTTCTTCTTCAGATCGAACCACGAGGCCGACACGACGAATTCGTGACCCACGGGACCGGTGCGCAACTTGCCGCGCAGGCCGATTTCTCCCGTGTTGACGCTGTCTTCGCGGGTGTTGTCGAAGCGGTAGAAATTGCCGGCGCCGGTGCTGCCATTGGTGAGCGTGATGTTGCCCAGCGAATTGGCTTCGTCGCTACGGCGCATGCCGAACGCGCCGTACGCGGTCAGCTTGTCGCTGAAGTCATGTTCGGCGCGCAACGTGCCGAAGACGTCGCGCTCGTTGGAATAGGTCCACGGCTGCGCATAGTTCGAGCTGGCGTCCGGCGCATCGGGCACGGTCGTGACACCGGCGCCCAGCGTCACGTTGGGACGCGGACGCTTGAGCTTGTTTTCCTGCCAGCCGATGTCGGCGGACAGGCGCGTGTCGGCCGACCGCCAGTCCAGGCCCAGCGAAACGACGCTGGTGCGGCTGTGTTCGTCATCGATCGCCGTGTCGCCGCTGCGTTGTGCGGCGTTCAGGCGGATGCCGGTACTGTCATCCGGGCCGAAGCGGCGCGCGATGTCGGTGGAAAGCTGGAATTGGCCGCCGCTGGAAACGCCCGTGGTGACGCGCGTCAGCGGTTCGTTCGGCGCGCGCTTGGGCACCAGGTTGATCACGCCGCCGATGCCGCCGCCGCCGGGCGTCGCGCCCGTCAGGAAGGCGGTTGCGCCGCGGAGCACTTCCACGCGCTCGAACAGTTCGGTGGCAATGTATTGGCGGGGAAGCAGGCTGTAGAGGCCGTTGTAGGCCACATCATCCGAGCTCAGGATGAAGCCGCGAATGAAGTACGACTCCTGGAAATTACCGAAGCCGCGCGCCACGCGCACGCCCGAGTCGTTCTGCAGCACATCGCCCACGCTCTTCGCCTGACGATCCTGGATCAGCTCATTCGTGTAGCTGGTCACGCTGAACGGCGTGTTCATGAAATCCTCGGTGCCGAGGATGCCGACACGGCCGCCGCGGGCCACCTGGCCGCCCGCGAACGGCGCCGACAGGCCGCCGGCGGACGCGTCAGCGCTCGCCTCGACCCGGATGGCGTCCATCGAGGTCACGGGACCGCTGGTCGTGGCGGGCTGGGTCGTCTGGGGGGCTGTCTGGGGCGCGGTCTGGGCGTGGACGGCGCCAAAGCACGGCAGCGCGGCGGCCATGCAAGCGAGAGTTCTGATTTTCATAGGGGGACGCTGGTGGTGCGGAAACAAGCTCCGCGGTGCGGTGGGGAGATCCGCTTGAGAGATCTGACGCGCTAGATGTTACCAAAAGAGAATCGTTCTCATTGCGTCCCTCAAGAAGAATCCGTGTCCAACGTTGCGGCTGAACAACAGATTCCGTCCTGATTCAGCAGATGCTCAATGCATCTTCCGCCGCCGGGCTCTCCACGGCGTCGTATGCCGTCAGCGCCTCGGCTAGGGCCGCATCGGCAGCCGGCGTGATGCCGGCGCCCTGCTCCGACGCCGCCACGACGGCGGGGCCGGCCACCAGCACAAAATGAACGGGCACCTTGCCCGCCATAAGCAGCAGCACGCCTTCTTCACCATCCGGCGTGGCGCTGGCGGCAGCGGCGGAACCGGCGGGCAGCACCGCAAAGTCCGGATCGCCCCCCGCCACCTTGGGCAGCGGCGGCCCGCCCTTGCTACGGTGCCTGGCGCGCACGCCCAAGTCGCCCTGCACCGCATAGAACCAGGCATTCCAGCCAGGTGGCATGGGCAGGAGCGTCGTCGCGCCCGGCCGCAGCCAGCCGTCCAGGATCAGCAGCGGTTCGGGCGTGCACAAGGGCGATTCAAGACCGGCATAGCTGCCCGCCACCACGCGCACCTTGCCCGAGGGGGTCTGGATGACCGGCATGTCCGCAGCGCGCAGCAACGACGTAGACGGCGGCAGGGACTTCAGATGCGCCGGGTGGTCGATGAAGATCTGCAGTCCGTGCAGCGTGGCGTCGCCCGCCGGCCGCTGCGCGTGCACGATGCCTCGCCCGGCTTGTGTCCACTGCAGGTCGCCCGCGCGGATTTCGCGATTGTTCTCGATGCCTTCCAGGCTCTGCATGACGCCCGTACTGTCTTCCAGCAGCAGCGTCGCGGCGCTGACGCCGGCGTGCGTATGTGGCTCAAACGTGGGACCCGTCATGACGAAGTGGTCCACCAGCACCACGGGCGACATGCCCCCCGAAAAATCGGTATGGCGGAACTGACGGATGGTGCAGGCGTCGCCCAGGTAGCGGCTGGATCCGGCGATGACGGCGCTGAGATGAAGAGTCAAAAAGTGCTGCCTTGCTGTTTGCTGAACATGTATTGCGGCGACAGCTTATGAGGTCGGCCCGCCGGACAGTAGGGGCCAATTTCAGGAATAATTGTCCCGGCTGTCAGGACAATGCCATCAAATTTTCGAATTTCTCCTATTAAAACGCTGTATGCCTAACTACGTTCATCGCCTTGAAGACCTGCTGCTTTTCAGCGAAGTAGTCGAAAAAGGTGGCTTCTCGGCGGCCGCACGTGTGTTGAATATGCAACGTTCCAAGCTCAGCCGCCGGGTTGCGGAGCTTGAAGCGCGCCTGGGCGTGCGGCTGCTTCAACGCAATACGCGCCGTGTGTCGCTGACGCCGATGGGCGAACAGATACATGCCCACGCCCAGGCGCTGGCCCGCGAAGCGCGCAGCGTCTTCGATCTGGCTGCGTCGATGGGCGATGCGCCAGCCGGCATGCTGCGCATCACCGCGCCGGCGCCGCTTGCGACGCGGGTGTTGGGCGGACTGGTCGCCCGTTTCTGCGCGGACCATCCCCGCGTGCGGGTGCTGCTGGATACCCGCGACCAGATCATCGATCTGGTCGGTGAAGGCTACGACCTGGCGTTCCGCGCCCAGGCGTCTTCGCTCACGGATGCCAAGCTCAATGCGCTGGAAATTGCCCCAGTGCCGCTGGCGCTGGTGTGCAGCCCTGCGATGGCCAGATCCGCACCGCGCCACCCGCGCGATCTGGCTACCCTGCCCCTGCTGGCCCACGGCACGCAGGATAGCCCGCACACCTGGCGGCTGACCGGGCCGGGCGGTGAAATGCAGTCAGTGGAGTTCCAGCCGCGCAGCCTGAGCAGCAATATGGACACGCTGCGCGCAATGGCCGGCGCGGGGCTGGGCGTGGCGCTGGTCCCGCGCTATCTGTGCGGCCCTGAACTCGACCAAGGCGGTCTGGCGCATATCCTGCCCAGCTGGTCGGCGGCGCCCGCGCGAATCTACGCCGTCATGCCCGCGCGCTGCGGCGAGCCGCTGGCGTTGAAACGATTTCTTGAATACGTGGCGGCGGAGCTGCCGGCGCGCCTGATCTAAGGGCCATTCTTGCGCGCGCAGGGTCTTGCAGGCTTGGCGCGCGTCCGCCAAAGTAAGGGTTTCGCCGAATCCGGACCGGTCTGGGTCGATAAAGGGCCGGAACTTTGACGCGTCGCCCAAGTCTTATATAAGATATAAGACATAAACCAAGATATAGACCCTCGGCAAACTTGTCCAAGAGACAATGACAAACCTGCCGAAACGCCTGAAAATGCCGCCTTCAGCCTGGGCAAAACCACGGAGTCCATCATGCCGCACAACACCCTAGACACACTCAAGAATTTCAAGATCGGCAACAAGTCCTGTCAGTTCTACTCGCTGCCGGCGCTGGGCAAATCGCTCGGCATCGACGTGCAGCGGCTGCCGGTCTCCATCCGCATCGTGCTGGAATCCGTGCTGCGCAACTGCGATGGCAAGAAAGTCACCGAAGAACACGTGCGGCAGCTCGCCAACTGGCAGGCCAACGCCAAGCGCGAAGACGAAATTCCCTTTGTGGTCGCCCGGGTCGTGCTGCAGGACTTCACCGGTGTGCCGCTGTTGGCCGACATCGCGGCCATGCGCTCGGTTGCCGACAAGATGGGCAAGAGTCCCAAGAGCATCGAACCCCTGGTGCCCGTGGACCTGGTGGTGGACCACTCGGTCATGATCGACTACTTCGGCACCAAGAACGCGCTGGACCTGAACATGAAGCTGGAGTTCAAGCGCAACCAGGAGCGCTACCAGTTCATGAAGTGGGGCATGCAGGCGTTCGACACCTTCGGCGTCGTGCCGCCGGGCTTCGGCATCGTCCACCAGGTCAACCTGGAATACCTGGCGCGCGGTGTGCACCAGGACAAGAAGAACAACGTCTTCTACCCCGATTCGCTGGTGGGCACCGACAGCCACACCACCATGATCAACGGCATCGGCGTGGTCGGCTGGGGCGTGGGCGGCATCGAAGCCGAAGCCGGCATGCTGGGCCAGCCCGTGTACTTCCTGACGCCCGATGTGGTGGGTGTCGAGCTCAAGGGCCAACTGCGCGGCGGCGTCACTGCCACCGACCTGGTGCTGACCATCACCGAAATGCTGCGCCGTGAAAAGGTGGTGGGCAAGTTCGTCGAATTCTGCGGCGAAGGCACCGCCAGCCTGACCGTGGCCGAACGCGCCACCATCGGCAACATGGCGCCCGAGTACGGCGCCACCATGGGCTTCTTCCCGGTCGACGAACGCACCATCGACTACTTCCGCGGCACCGGCCGCACCGAAGAGGAAATCGCTGCCTTCGAGGCCTATTTCAAGGCGCAGAAGATGTTCGGCGTTCCCGCGGCCCAGGACATCAATTTCACCAAGCTGCTGACGCTGGACCTGTCCACCGTCGCCCCGTCGCTGGCTGGCCCCAAGCGTCCGCAGGACCGCATCGAGATCGGCAACGTCAAGAACACGTTCATCGACCTGTTCTCCAAGCCGGTCGCCGAAAACGGCTTCAACCAGCCCGCCGAAAAGCTGGATCAGACCTTCACCACCAGCACCGGCACCAAGGTCAAGAACGGCGACATCCTGATCGCCGCCATCACGTCCTGCACCAACACGTCCAACCCCAGCGTGCTGCTGGCGGCGGGCCTGTTGGCCAAGAAGGCCGTGGAAGCCGGCCTGACAGTGCCCAAGCACATCAAGACCTCGCTGGCCCCCGGATCGCGCGTGGTCACCGAATACCTGACCAAGACGGGCCTCCTTCCCTACCTGGAAAAGCTGGGCTTCGACGTGGCGGCCTACGGCTGCACGACCTGCATCGGCAACGCCGGCGACCTAACGGCTGACCTGAACGAAGCCATCACCAGCAACGACCTCGTTTGCTCGGCAGTGCTCTCGGGCAACCGCAACTTCGAGGCGCGCATCCACCCAAACATCAAGGCCAACTTCCTGGCTTCGCCGCCGCTGGTCGTGGCCTACGCCCTGGCCGGCACCGTCACGCGCGACCTGATGACCGAGCCCGTCGGCCGCGGCAAGAATGGCGACGTGTGGCTGGGCAACATCTGGCCGACCACCGAGGAAATCGACGCGCTCCTGAAGTACGCGCTGGACCCCGAGGCCTTCGAGGCCAACTACGGCCAGGTCAAGAGCAACCCCGGCAAGCTGTGGGAAAACATCAAGGGCGTCACGGGTGATACCTACAACTGGCCCGACTCCACGTACATCGCCGAACCGCCCTTCTTCGAAGGTTTCGGCATGACGCCGGGCGCGATGCCCACGGTCAAGGGCGCGCGCGCGCTGGGCGTGTTCGGCGACTCGGTCACCACCGACCACATCTCGCCCGCCGGCTCCATCAAGGAAAGCTCGCCCGCCGGCAAGTGGCTGAAGGAAAACGGCGTCATGAAGGCCGACTTCAACAGCTACGGTTCGCGCCGCGGCAACCATGAAATCATGATGCGCGGCACCTTCGCCAACGTGCGCATCAAGAACCTCATGATTCCCGCGCTGCCGGACGGCAGCCGCTTCGAAGGCGGCGAAACCCTGTTCCAGCCCACCGGCGAACAGATGTCGATCTACGACGCCGCCATGAAGTACGTCGCGGCCGGCACGCCCACCGTGGTGTTCGGCGGCGAAGAATACGGCACCGGCTCGTCGCGCGACTGGGCCGCCAAGGGCACCCAGCTGCTCGGCGTCAAGGCGGTCATCACGCGCAGCTTCGAGCGCATCCACCGCAGCAACCTGGTGGGCATGGGCGTGCTGCCCCTGCAGTTCAAGGGCAACGACAGTGTGCAGTCGCTGGGCATCACCGGCGAAGAAACGTACGACATCTCGGGCCTGGAAAACGGCATCAAGCCGATGCAGGACGTGACGTTGACGATCACGCGCAAGGACGGTTCGAAGCAGGACGTGACCGTGCTGCTGCGTATCGACACGCCGATCGAGGTCGATTATTACCAGCACGGCGGGATCCTACCGTTTGTGTTGCGCCAGCTGCTTGCTGCCTGATCGTCAACGGCTGCAGCGCAGTAAGAACGCCCCGGGACCTTGCGGTTCCGGGGCGTTTTTCATGGGCGGCGGAGGTGTCTGACACCCTCCAGAGATATCTTCGGCTTGCCGCCGTTTCTCAACGGGTGTCAGACACCAGGTAATGGCGCGGGCTTAATCAAACTGATAGGCGTCCATCGCCAACGCCGCGTACGACACCTCGTCATTCAGCCGCCGCGCCTTCGTGCCGCCCGCGCCCAATGCCACATACAGCGGCATCAGATGATCGTCATGCGGATGCGCCTGCATCGCGCCAGGCGCCTGCGCCTGCCAATCCAGCAGCGCAGGCACGTCGTGATGCGCCAGCTTGTCCGCGTACCACGCCTGAAAGCCCGGCACGTACTCGGCCGCCGGCGCGTTCTGCGGCATGCGGACGTGGCGCAGGTTGTGCGTCAGCGACCCCGAACCGATGATCAGGATGTCTTCGTCGCGCAGGCGCGCCAGCGCGCGACCCAGTTCCATCTGTCCCGCCGCGTCGCGCCCCATGTCCAGTGACAGTTGCACAACCGGCACGTCCACATCCGGGTACAGATAGCGCAGCGGCACCCAGGCCCCGTGGTCCAACGGGCGCCGGGGATCACGATCGGCGGCGATGCCCGATTCGGCCAGCAGCGCCTGCACGCGCGCGGCCAGTTCGGGCGACCCGGGCGCGGCGTACTGCAGCGCGTAAAGCTCCTGCGGGAAGCCGCCGAAGTCGTGCCAGGCGACCTGCTGATCGCGGGTCGAGAGCGCCAGCCCCTCGCCCATCCAGTGCGGCGAAACGACCAGGATGCCGCGCGGCTTGCGGCCCTGCGCGGCGCTCCAGTCCGCTAGTGCGGGGCCGGTGCGGCCGGGCTCGACGGCGAGCATGGGAGAACCGTGGGATACGAAAAGCGTAGGCCAACGCATGGCTGTGCCTCCAGAAACAATAACGATGCCGTCATTGTCGGCCGATTCAAACGAGCAATAAACCCCCGGTCTCGGGATAATCTGTTGCCCGATAAGCATCAATGAAGACCGCGCGCGCTTGAGAATTCCGCCGTAGTCACGCCCCTACCGAACGGCGGCGGGGTCAGTCTGGTCGGAGTGCAATGGGCCATCACCCCGCCGAGGGTGCCGGGCGTTAAACTACGTCGTTACACACTGAATGGACGTTCCCCGAAGTTATGGCCCGATCCCGCAGCCAATCCGCTCCCCGCATGACCCGTGACGCTACCCGGCTGGTCGCGCTTGCCCAGGCGCTGAACCGCTCGGGCAGCCGCGTCGAAGACGTCTTCTGGGAGACCCAGCTTGGCGAAGCGATCCCGAAGCTGCTCAAGGCTGGCCAGGACGCCCCGCTCGAAGCGGCGCTGGACCACCTTGCCCAAAGCGACGTGGGCGCCTACGAAGTTCTGATCGAACAGGCCGAAACCCTGTCCGAATCGATGAAGATCGAGAAAAACGGCGTTCGCTACGACATCCTGCTGATCGTCGCGCCCATCGTCGCCTGGACCCGCTACGCCATTCCTACCGGCCCCATTTCGGCCAGCGCGCAGCAAGCCCTGCTGGCCCAGCTTCACGGGCATGTCCTGTCGAGCAATGCGCGCACCACGTTGATGCCGCTGCTGGTCAGCGTGGACCAGATGCCGCGCACGTTCTCCGAGACCTGGCAATGGCTGCAACGCCTGGGCTCGCAGGCGCTGGGCGCCGAGACCACCAAGCCGGCCCTGAACACCGACACCGAAACCGCGAACATGCTGGCCGACACGCGCTACATCGTCGGCACGGTCGCCGTGCCCGAAGGCGAGCCGATCTTCCGTTGGCAGGAAAAGCTGGGCGATGCCGACGCCAGCCGTGATGCCTGCCTGGCGCAATGGGCCGCGCAAGCGCAGCCCACGCTGGCCGCGCTGCTGCCGGGGTGCGGTTTCGAGGCCCTGCTGCCCGACGCCTACTACGTCAGCAACCGCGAAGCCGACCGTCAGGTGCGCCCGCTGTCGCTGCGCGCGGCGGTCAGCTGGCTGGAAGGCGCCGTCAACCTTGAAGCCTCGCAGCTCCGGGCCGTGGTGGCCGGCTGCGGCGAAGGCCGCATCGACGAATACCGCATCGGCTTTACCGCGCGCAGCAGCAACGACGTGTATTACGGCTGCGTGTGGCCTCTGTACGGCCGCGAGGAAGACCTGGTCATGGACGAAGGCCAGCCCGACGTGGTCGACGAAATCGCGGCACTGCTGAAGGAATACGGGGTCACCGACGTTCGCCGCATCCCCGGCGTGCTGCCGCCCGAGTACTGCGAGGACTGCGGCGCGCCCTACTTCCCGAATCCCCTGGGCGAACTGGTGCATGCCGAACTGCCCGAGGACGCCGAGGCCGCCCCCGCCCAGTTCCACTAGGCCAGCCATGCAAGCGGACATTTTCTGCCGGGTCGTCGACAACTACGGCGATATCGGCGTCTGCTGGCGTCTTGCGCGCCAGCTCGCGCGCGATTTCCGCTGGGATGTCCGCCTGTGGGTCGACGACCTGGCCAGCTTCTCGCACATCCAGCCCGGCATCTTGGCCGACGCCGCTCACCAGCAGTTGTCGGGCGTCGACGTCATGCATTGGTCCGATGCACCCGACGCCACGCTGCAGGCGCGCGACGTCGTGATCGAGGCGTTCGCGTGCGATCCGCCCGAGACCTTCGTCGCGTCCATGCGCCGCAGCCACCCCGTCTGGATCAACCTGGAATATCTGAGCGCCGAAGCGTGGGTCGAAAGCTGCCACGGGCTGCCGTCGCAGCGGCCGGACGGCCTGGTGAAGCACTTCTTTTTCCCGGGGTTTACGCCGGCCACGGGCGGCCTGCTGCGCGAACCGGCCCTGGCCGTGGAGCGCGAAGCGCTGCAGGGCTCGGCGGACATGCAGGACGCCTTCCTGCGCTCGGCCGGCGTGCCAGACGATGCGCTGGCGCTGCGGCGCAGTGGCGCGCGCACCGTGTCCCTGTTTTGCTATCCGTCGGCGCCGGTGGCCGAACTGGCCCAGGCCCTGGCGGCCGACACGCGCCCTACCCTGCTGCTGGTGCCGCAGGGCGTCGCGCCCGCGCTGGAAGCGGCCTGCCAGTCGGCTGGCGCGCCGCGCGTCGTCCGGTTGCCTTTTCTGGCGCAGCCCGATTACGACCGCCTGCTGTGGTGCGCGGACTTGAATTTCGTGCGTGGCGAAGATTCCTTCGTGCGGGCCGCCTGGGCCGCCCGGCCGCTGGTCTGGCAGATCTATCCCCAGGACGAAAACGTCCATCTTGAAAAGCTGGAAGCCTGGCTGGCGCGC
Organism: Achromobacter sp. GQ309; assembly: GCF_059759315.1. Classification (NCBI taxonomy): domain Bacteria; kingdom Pseudomonadati; phylum Pseudomonadota; class Betaproteobacteria; order Burkholderiales; family Alcaligenaceae; genus Achromobacter; species Achromobacter sp. GQ309. Next base: position 351,212 of record NZ_JCAXDP010000001.1, on the reverse strand, counting down.
TACCCGGCCCCCGAAATGGCGCATGCGCTGATCCGCGCCTGGAACGAGTCCGAACCCGGCCGCACGGCCCCGGCCGTCAGCGCCGCGCTGGCGCCCGACGCCTGGCGCGCGTGGTCCGACGCAGCCCTCGCCTGGAACGCCAGCCAGTCGGCCCTGCCCGGCCTGGCCGAAAATCTGGCCACGTTTTGCGCAGAGTTGGCCAAGAAACGTTAGAATAGAGAGTTTTCTGAGTTGCCCTGAATCTGTCGGGCCTCAACTATGACGCCTCCCGGGGTGTGCAAAGCCTCACGCGGCTTATGCAAGCACGGCGAGTGCACCCATCACCCCCGGAGTTTTATCGATGAAAACCGCTCAGGAATTGCGAGTCGGAAACGTGGTCATGGTCGGCAAGGATCCCCTCGTGGTCCAGAAGGCCGAATACAACAAGTCTGGCCGTAACGCCGCCGTGGTCAAGCTGAAGTTCAAGAACCTCTTGACCGCCTCGGCCAGCGAATCGGTCTACAAGGCCGACGAAAAGTTCGAAGTCGTTCAACTGGATCGCAAGGAATGCACGTATTCCTACTTCGGCGACCCGATGTACGTCTTCATGGACGAAGAGTACAACCAGTACGAAATCGAAGCCGAAAGCATGGGCGACGCGCTCAACTACCTGGAAGAAGCGATGCCCGTGGAAGTGGTCTTCTACGACGGCCGCGCCATCTCGGTTGAACTGCCCACCACGCTCGTGCGCGAAATCACCTACACCGAACCCGCCGTCCGTGGCGATACCTCGGGCAAGGTGACCAAGCCGGCCAAGATCAACACCGGCTACGAACTGAACGTGCCGCTGTTCTGCGCCATTGGCGACAAGATCGAAATCGACACCCGCACCAACGAATACCGCAGCCGCGTCAACAACTGATCCGGCCCAGCGCAAAAAAGCCAGACCTATTTCGGTCTGGCTTTTTTTTGGGCGGTGGGTGGCAAGGTGTCTGACACCCTTTGAGACGCTGCTTCAAACTGCAGATCATCTAGCCAGGAGAGCCGGACACCTCGGCCCGCTATTGCAATCGTTCGTCGTCCAGAAAATCCGGGACCGCCATGACTTCGATGCCGTCCTCGGCCAGGGCTTCGCGTTCTTCCACCGTGGCGGTGCCGCGGATGGGGCGGTCGTCGGCGTCGCCTTCGTGGATGCGGCGCGCTTCTTCGGCGAAGCGGGGGCCGACGTTTTCGGTGCTGCGCACCAGCGCGCGAACCTGGCGCATGACGGCGGCCTGCAGGGCCGCCATCTTTTCCGCGTCGGACGCGCCGGCCGGCACGAGCGGCTGGGCCGCGGGCGCGTGCAGGTGGGCGACATTCAAACGGGGAGCGGACAGGCGCTTGGTGATGGTGGCCGACCCGCAGACGGGGCACGTGACAAGGCCGCGCGCTTGCTGCGCGTCGTAGTCTTCGTGCGACCCGAACCACCCTTCAAAGATGTGGTCGTGGTCGCACTGGAGGTCAAAAACTTTCAGAGCCATGGCGTCTATATGGGGTGCAACGCCCAGAGTACAAGAAGGCGTGCTACTTGGCCCGGGTTTGCGCTGCCGGATTGCCGACCTGTGCCTGTTGCGCCTGCAAGGCGTCGATCTGACGCTGCAGGTCGCGCAGTTGCTGGCGCACGTCCTTCTGCTGTCCGGCCAGCGCCGTGGCTTCCTCGCGTGATTGCTGCTGACGCGCCGCGACCTGCTCTTCCTGCTGCAGCCGCACGGTGCGGTCAGCTTGCAGCGCGCTCAGTTCGGCGCTGCGGCTGGCCAGCAGTTTTTCGGCATGCGCGTTTTCGGCCTGCATCTTGATGCGCTTGATGTCCACTTCGGCGAGCTCGGCGGACTGCGCGACGAACGCGCGATACGTGGCTTCGGCCTGCTTGTCGGACTTGGTCTTGATCACGCGCCAGAAGTCCTTCTGCTGGAACAGCGCGACGTAATACGTCAGGTCGTCGGGCTTGAACAACAGGCTGGCGCCGTAGGTGCCGTTGTAGGCCGTGCGCAGCTCCGACACCTGGCGGTTCTGGATCAGGCTTTGCAGCTCCGACACCGTGGAGGCCGGACGCGCAGCCGGCGGCGGCGCGGGCGGTGTCACGGGCGTGGAGGCGGCCTGCGTGTCCTCGACCTGTTTAACCGTGGGCCGGGGCGGTTCCGGCTGCGCGCTGGCGCAAGCGGCCAGACTTGTCAGGACCGAGCCCAACAACGCCACGCGGGTGGCGCCACGGATAAATTGGACGTTCATATTCACCCCAAAAAAACGGTTGCGGAACTATATCAATTTATTTCTGCCGACAGAGCAATGCTCGTCTGATTCGGCTTCGAAACTGTGGCCCCGTACGGGCCATTCCCTATTGCGGGTTCAAGTCGTCTCGGCAAGGCCGTCGGCCGATTCGTTCTGCGCGGCGCCCAAGTGCAGCTTGCGCATCTTTTCCCATAGCACCTTGCGGCTGATGCCGAGCGTGTGCGCGGTGTCCTGACGGCGCCAGCCATTGGCTTCCAGCGCCGCGAGCACGCGTTCGCGTTCGGCGCGTTCGGCATCGGTGAAGCTGGCGGGATCGAATCGCACAGCCGCCGTGCCGGCCAGCCGAAGCGGTTCGGCCAATTGATCGAAGATGCGCTCGATGCGCGGCTGGTCCCAGGCCTGGAACTGTCGCCGCACGATGGCCACGCGCTCGGCCACGTTGGACAGTTCGCGCACGTTGCCCTCGTAACGCGTGCGCGCCACGCGGTCCAGCAGCCATGGCGGGGGCTCGTCCTGCACGCCCTGGCTCAGCAGCAAGGCGCGAAAGATCGCCGCCTTCTCGTGCGGACCGCGCTGCTCCAGATTGGGAATGCGCAGCTCGATGACCGCCAGCCGGTAATACAGATCCGCGCGGAATTCGCCCTGCCCCACCAGCATCCGAAGATCCTTGTTGGTGGCGGCAACCAGACGAAAGTCCACCGGCACCTCCGCCGTTGAACCCAGCCGCGTCACCGTGTTCTGTTCCAGCACCCGCAACAGCTTGACCTGCTGGTACAGCGGCAGATCGCCGATCTCGTCCAGGAACAGCGTGCCGCCGTGCGCCTGCTCGAAATACCCTTTGTGCGCACCGATTGCACCCGTGAACGCGCCCTTCGCGTGGCCAAAGAAATGCGCTTCGAAGAGGCCTTCGGGGATGGCGCCGCAATTGACCGCCACGAACGGACCCGCGCGCCATGCGGCCTCGTCATGCAGCAGGCGCGCGATACGCTCCTTGCCCACGCCGGTTTCGCCGTGGATCAGCACATTGCTGCGGCAGTCCGCGTAGACCCCGGCTTCGGCCAGCAGGTCCTGCATGGCCGCGGATACGGCGATCAGCGGCTGCTCGCGCCGGGGCGCCGCGCGGTCCAGCTGGTTCAGCGTGCCCAGCAATTCCGTCAGCAACTTGCGCAGGTCCGCGCTGGTAAAGGACAGCGGCAGCGTATACGAGTATTCCGGCGGGTAGAAGCGCGGATCGCGCCCTCGCGCCTCCGCCGCCACCCAGATGACCGGCATGCCTTGCGCCGCCAGCCAGTCGTAGCCGCCGAAGCGCTTGTCGCCCATCACGGACACGGACACCAGCGCCACCGCGCGCCGCGACACGTCGCGTGGCGGCGGGAACGCCGTGCCGGCGTCGGCCCGGATCAGCGACACGTCCATGCCGGCCAGACAGCGTTCGGCGCGGCTGGCGATGTCGGAGGCGCCTTCCCAGACGTACACGTCAAAATCTTCGCGCGCGAAATTCTCGCTCATCGCTTGGCCCATGCGGGAGGGAAGGAAATGGAATTCAGGAGCGTTGTCATCAGTACACCAGGCGGGGTTTGCCGCAATCCACGGATATCAGGGCGACGTCGGTCTGGCCCACGCTCAGGCCCAGCACATCGAGCAATTGCTGCAGCGCCACGGACAGCGAGCTGAGCAAGGGGTCCAGCAGCACCATGACGACCGACAGCACGCCGCCGACCTGGCCGCTGCCGTTCAGGGCCAGCGTGCCGACCGCGTTGACCCGGCACTGCCGGATCGCATCCGGCGTCAGCGCCAGCGCGCACGTCACATCGCTGATGGGCGCCAGCAGCAGCGAGTTCAGAATGCCGCCCACCAGTTGCAGCGTGCCGCCCAGCACCCCGGTCAGGCCGCCGGTAGTCAAGCGCGCGCTCAACTGGTCCATCGCGGTCTTGGACCACTGCATGTCGTTGACCACCTTGGAGATCGTCTTGCCCGCGTTGTTCTTGTCGCCGCCCACCAACTGGGTCGCCAGGTCCTTGCGCTGCGCTTCGGTCAATGGCGTGCCGGTGTTGAAAAGGTCGCCCAGGATGCCGCCGATCAGCGCGTCCGTGAGGTTGGCGGCCAGCTTGGACAGGTTTACGTTCGTGGCGTTGACGGTGGCCGTGGCGTTGGGCGATGGCGGCTCGGTCAGCGTGACCGAAACGGGCGCCGTCGAACTGAACACCGGCAGCGTTACCCGCGCCGTGAGCGGCAGGATGCCCAGCACGTTCAGGACCTGATGGCGGCCGATTGCGGTGAACGCGCTCGGTTCGCAGCGATTGGTAAGCGACTGGAAGTTTGCGGCGCTGCTGTCCGTGGCCGACTTCATGCCGGGAAAGCGCCCCAGGCAGACGCTTGCTGCGGCCGACGTCACGTCGATCACCGCCTGGTTTTCCTGCAGCGGCGCCTCGCACAGCTTGCGCAGCGTACCCGTCGATTGCGCCACGTCGATGATGATGGGCAGGTCCACCTTGGTGTTCAGGGTGTTGGCCAGCAAGGGGCCGACCAGCGGAATGTTGGTGGTGTTGACGCGCAGATAGACGCGAATCCCGGCGCTGATCGCCTGCGTGCCCACGCCGCCCACGCCCACGGACGGCGGCTCGACGATGCGAACACGTGCGTCCAGGCCAAGCAAGGGCACACTCAGTCCCAGATTGATCAGGTTGCTGCCGTTGGCGATGACCAAGGCGGTTTCCAGGATGTTGAGCGCGTTGACCTCGGCCTGCAATGCGGCGCTGGCGTCGCCGCCCGCGACGTGCAGATCCAGCACACCGCCGTCGCCCAGCAGTTTCACCGGCAGGTTCAGCGGCATCACGGCCAGGACGGTGTTGATGGCGTTGCGCAGCAGCGCCACGTCGGCGGTGGCCGTTGCCTGTTTGTCGATGACGCTGAGCGTCGCGTTCAGCAACTGGCCCAGCGTCAGGGTGTTGAGCGCGGCCAATTGTTCGGGCGTGCCCACGCCGGCCACGGCCGACAGCGGCAGGCCCAGCGCTTCCAGCAGACCGGCCGGCGTGATGTTGACGTTGGCCAGCCCCGCGGCATCCAGCACGTCCAGTTGCGACGGCGAAGCACCCGCCGTCGCCAACAGCTGCGACAGCAACCCGCCGCGCTCCAGCCGCAGGAGGCGCGATCCCACCGTGAAGGCGGCCACCGGCGGCGTGCGGGTCGCCACCGCCGCGGCCGACGCCGTGACGCCGTCCACGCCGGGGACCAGATTGGCCAGCTGCTTGCGCACCGCCACCCGCACCGCGTTGTAGGCCTGCCCGCCCGCCGCGTCGAACACGTGCATGCCGCTGGCGTCGGACCGCGCCGGATCCCACACCTTGCACTCCACCGTCAGGTCGGCGGCCGTGAACGTGTCAAGAATGTCCGGCAGATTGGCCAGGGCGGATGCGCGGCCTGCGGCGGCGGCGCGCGTGCAGTCCGCGCTGGCGCCCAGATTCAGGACCTGCACCGCCGACAACGCGGCCAGATCCGCCGCCTTCTGCATCTCGCGCTTCATGTAGGCCCCGTAGCCCAACTGCAGCACGCCCAGCAACACCACCGCCACCAGCACCGCGAACACGGCGGCGACGGTCATGCTGCCGCGTTGCCGCGGCGGCGGAGGGAAACGTTGATGGCCGGCTGACATGCGCTTGCGACTCCGTCTGGGCATGCGGCGGGAGCGCCCCGCCGAGGGGAGCTATTGGACGTTGGGGATTTCCACGTTCCGGTCGAACCACACGGGAATGGGCTGCTTGAAGCTTTCCACGTAGCGGTTCCACGCGGCCGTGGAGACCGGCCCCAGCACGGGCAACGCATTGCCGGCCCGCCGTCCGTCGGCCTGCGCGGCAAGCAGCCCGCGCGTCACGTCGCCGAAGGCCTCCGGCGCGGCGGGGGCCGAAGAGGCGGCCGATGCCGTCGTCGCCGTTGCTGCCGCCGGCGCCGCCGGCATCGGCGTCTGCACCTGCTGCACCACCGGCCTGTTCGGCATGGCGGTCGGGGACGCCGCGGCGCCCGGCACGGCGGACATGCCGCCCGTCAACGGCGCATTCGTCTGCGCGTGTGCCGCAGAAGGCGCCATCGCGGCGCAGGCCAGCATCAAAAGCGCGTGCGGAAGGGAACGGATCATGGCGGATTTCCTGAACATTGGGTTAGCGCACGATGGGACCATTGCCCAGCCCTTCCATCAGCGGGCTCATCCTGGGCAACACAACCTGCTCGCCGCTGGACACCCGGGTGGCCGACGCGGAAGACGCGCTGGGCGCGGGCGCCAACTGGCCACGAATCTCGGCGGCCATGCGCAGCACCTGCCCACGCGCCTCCTCGCCCAGTTGCGCGCGCGCCATCACCTGCTGCGCGCGCAGCGCATCGCCCTCCACCAGCAGCAGCACCGCCAGATTCGCCAGCACCTTGCCGCTATCGGGCGTCAACTCGGCCGCCTGCCCCAGCGGCACGCGCGCGCCCGCCGGATCGCCCGCGCGCAGCCGCGCATAGCCCAGGTCGCCGAGGATCCGCGCGTCCATGGGCGACTGCCGGGCCGCCCGCCCCAGGTAGTCCGCCGCCTGGTCGAACTGCCCGCGCCCGCCGGCGATGAGGCCCAGGCCATGCCAGCCCTCGGCCGCCTGATCGGTGGTGGTCAACGCGCGGTAGGCCGCTTCGCTCAACGCGGTCTGGCCGGTCTGGCGCAGCGCCTCGGCGCGCAGGACGGCCACGCGCGGATCATTGCCGAACTTCTGCTGAAAGCCATCGATATACGCCAGCGACGCGAAGTAGCGGTCCTGCCGCTGCGCCTCGACGATCAGGGACAGCATCAGCTCCGGCTCCTTGGGCCGCCGCTTGTTTTCGGCCTCGTCCTCCTGCTGCCGCATCAGCGCCTGCTCCTGCTGCTGTTGCTGGATCAGTTGCCAGGCGGATTCCGCCTTGTTGGTCTGGCATCCGGCAAGACCCGCGCCAATGACCAGCGCCGTGACCACAAGCCCCCAGCGCGACCGGTTTTCCATTCTTCCGTCCATCACATCCCTCCCATGCGCGACAAGCCGCGCAACACCGCGATAAACCCCGCGCCGCCCGTCACGATCAACAGGGCGGGCAGCAGCGTCACGATCATGACGCCGGTCATCTTGACCGTGGTCTTGCCCACCTTCTCTTTCAGCTCCAGGCGCCGCTTGTCCCGCAGGCGCTCGCCGAAGCGGTTGAGCGGCTCCTGCACGGCGCCTCCGTGCTGATCCACCTGCGCGATCAGGCGGCAGATGGCGGACAGGTCGTCGTTGTCAAAACCCGTGGCCATGCGGGCCAGCGATTGTTCGCGCGTGCGCCCGCGCACATACAGTTCCGAAGCCAGCCGCAATTCCGAAGCCAGCACCGGCAGCACCTGGCCGAACTCCTTGACCAGGACCTGCAGGCTCTGGTCGATCGACAAGCCGACGCCCTGCAAGAGACGCAACAGGTCGATCAGCAAAGGCAGCTCGTCGGCGGCCTGACGGCGGCGGCGCGCCAGGCGGCGCTGCACGATCCACTTGGGCAGCATGTAGCCGATGGCGAACGCCACGAATCCCGCGACAAACGCGCGCAACGGCATCTGCGGCAACTGCTTGTGCCAGTCCAGCAGAATCACAGCCACCGGCAAGAGCAGCGCCAGGCCAAACCTGACCAGCACGAAGCGCGAACGCGCGGTGCCGGGCTGGGAGTAGCCAGCCATGTCGACCAGCTTGCGGTCTTCGGCGGCCAGCAGCGCGTCGGCGAGCCGGCCTTCGCTCAGGCGCTTGCCGAACGTATCGGCCACACGCGCCGCCGCGGCCAGCCTGCCGCGTCTTTCTTCTCTGGGCGCCGCCGATGCCGCTGCGCCTTCCCTCGCCGCCAGCGCCTGATCCACCACCTGGCGGCTGCGGTCCTGGCTGCGCAGGCGCCGCGCCATGCCCAGCCCCAGCACCACCAGACCCGCCGCCACCAGCATCAGCGCCATCGCCAGCACGGTGTTCGCGTTCAAGGATTGGAGGGTGTCCATGCGCCGCCTCCCCTCAGATGGCCTTGGCCATGCGATACAGCCAATAGCAGCCGCCGATCTGCAGGCAGACCGCGGTCAGCAGCATCTTGAAGCCCTGCGGGTCTTCCCACAGGCCCATGAACAGGTTGTTGTTGGCGACGATGATGAAGCCGGCCACGCCTACGGGCAGCAACGCCAGGATCCAGGCGGACAGCCGGACCTCTGCCGAGCTTGCCGTCAGCTCATTGCGTGCCTGGGCGACATCGCGCATGAAGGCCGCCATGCGCTCCAGCACCTGATCGCTGCGCCCGCCAAAGCGCATCGCCAGCGACACAACCGCCGCCACCATGTACAGCTCCTTCAGCCCGTACATGCGGGACACGTGCGCCAGCGCCGCGTCCAGTTCTTTCGAGCTGCTCAGGCTTGCGGCCGTCTCCACCACTTCGCGCAGCGGCTCATCGGTGGCGGCCGCCGCCGTGCGGAATGCCGCGGCGATGCTGTTGCCGATGGTCAAGAGGCGCACGATGTTGTCCAGGAAGGCGGGCAACTGCGAAATCATCCGGCGCTGACGCTTGTCGGCCCTCAGCCATAGCAGGAAGTACGCAAACACGGCCAGCAGCAGGAACGTCACCGCGCCCGACAGCGGTCCCAGAAAGGCCCACGCCAGCGCCCCGCCCACGACGACAGGCAGCGCGATGCGCAGGTAAAGGCCGACGCTTTGCCGCAGGCCGGCCAGCCGCAGCAGACGGTCCCAGCCGGCGTGGCCGCTGCGGAACTCGCGCGCGTTCTCGGCAAAGGGCGCGTCGCCCGCCGTCTCTTCGCGGCCGCGCGCCAACTGGCTGTCCAGAAACGCGGAACTGGCGGCCCGGCGCGCGCTGCGGTCGGCGTGGCGCCACAGCAGCACCGCGCCCACGGCCAGCACCGCCGCCAGACTCAACAGCGCCATCACGTCCTGCATCAGCGCCTCCGGCTCCAGAAGCCACCCCCGCCATCGCGGTCGTCCGGCGCGTTGTCGTTGGCGCGCGCCTCGTTGCGCAGCTTGGCCAGCTTGGGCGTATGGGGATGGATGCCCAGCCAGTTCCAGCGATCCCGTTCCTCGCCATCCGGCGTCGCAAACGGGTCGTGGCGGTATAGCTCCTGCGTGGAGATGACGTTGTCGCCCATGCCGGTGATCTCGGTAACCGACAGCACGCGGCGTTTGCCGTTGGACAGGCGGCCGATCTGCACAATGAAATCCAGCGCGCTGGCAATCTGGCGCCGCAGGCTGTCTTCGCTGCCCTGGAATCCGGCAAAGCCGGCCAGCATCTCGATCCGGTACAGGCATTCGCGCGGCGAGTTTGCGTGAATGGTCGCCATCGACCCTTCATGGCCGGTGTTCATGGCCTGCAGCATGTCCATGACCTCGGCGCCGCGCACTTCGCCCACCACCACGCGGTCGGGCCGCATCCGCAGGCTGTTGCGGATGAGTTCGCGGATGGTCACTGCGCCGCTTCCGTCAAAGCCGCCCTGGCGCGATTCCAGCCGCACCACGTGCGGATGGTTGAGCGACAGTTCCGCGGTGTCCTCCACCGTCACCACGCGTTCGTTCTCAGGGATGAAGAACGCCAGCGCGTTCAGCAGCGACGTCTTGCCCGAGCTGGTGCCGCCGGACACCAGGATGTTGCAGCGGTTCTTCACGGCCTCGTTCAGCAGGCGGTAGATCGCTTCGTCGAAGGTGCCCAGCGTCAGCAGGTCCGCCGGCTTCAGCGGGTCCTGCCGGAACTTGCGGATCGACACCATGGGACCGTCCACCGCCAGCGGCTCGATCACCACGTTCAGCCGGCCGCCGTCGGGCAGGCGCGCATCCACCATCGGGCTGGACTCGTCCAGCCGGCGGCCGATGGGCGCCAGGATTCGGCGCACGATGCGCAGCACATGCTGGTTGTCGGTAAAGCGCAGCGACTCGCGGGCCAGCACGCCGCGGCGCGAGACAAAGACGTTGTCGTAGCCGTTGATCAGGATGTCTTCCACGGCCGGGTCGGCGAGCAGGTCTTCCAGCGGCCCCAGGCCCGCCAGCTCCTTGGTCAGCGCCTCCGCGATGGCGCGCATTTCGCTCTCGTTGATCGCGACGCGGCGCATCCGCACGAAGCTCGCGACCTCGATGTCCACGAATTCCTGAATGGCCGATCGCGCCCACCGGCCAAATTCCGCACCCAGTTCCTCGATGCGGGACAGCAGATGCTCGTAGGCCGCCGTCTTCACTTCCTGGTAGCGGTCCGACGCCGAGAAGCCTTTGTCGCCGTCGCCGCCGAACTCTATCGTCGCTGTCATGATCATGTCGGATTCCGTAACCGTCCGTCTGTTTCGCCGTCAGGCGCTGTTGGCCTTCAGCCGATCACCATGCGGCGATGCACGCCGGGCAGCCAGGTCGCCAGCCAGCTTGCGTGCCCGCCGGGCGAGGTTTCCTCGGCGCACAGGCGTTCGGCCAGCGTCTGCACCGCGCGCACGTAGACGTCGCGCTCGGCCTCTTCGTGCAGCAGATGGCCGCGGTTGGTGCACACCATCAGCGGCAGCGTGCGGTCCGGCAGCGTGCCCACGAGTTCCAGGTTGAAGCGCTCAGAAATCTGCTTGGCCGTCATGCCGTAGCGCTCGTCATAGCGGTTGACGATGAGGCCAAGGGTGGAGCGGTCCACGTGTAGTTGCTCCAGTTCCTGCAACAGCCCGGCCAGCGACACCAGCGCGCCCACGCTCTGGTCGGTCACGATCCAGTTCAGCTGCGAGTTGCGCGCCAGGCCCGACACGAACTCGGCATTGGTGAAGCCGCCCGCGTCGGCCACGACCACCGAGAAATGCTGACGCATGCGTTCAAACACCAGCAGCGAATCCGACTGCGACACTTCGCGCATCTGTCCCAGATCGCGCGGCAGCGACAGCACGCTCAGGCCATTGGCCGTGTGCGCCATCGCCGATCCGAGCAGCGTGGAATCGAGGCGGCGCAGATTGCGCGCCGCCTCGGCAAAATCGAAGTCGCCGCCGATGTTCAGGTACAGCTGGCAATCGCCCACGGGCCAGCCCAGGTCCATCAGCGCCACGCGGCTGGACAACGGCAGCGGCTCGCCCGGCGGTTGGGAAGCCTTGGCGGCGCGCTGGTTGTGCGCCAGCTTCAGGCGGTCCTGCACCATGCCTGCCAGATGGACGGACAAGGTGCTGGTGCCCACGCCGGGACGCGCGCCCATCAGCACGACGCTGCGGCGCGTGCCGTCCGTGCGCCCGCCCGACGGCCGGTCGAGCACGCGCAGCACCACTTCCCGAACTTCCTGCGGCGCCACGGACGGATCGACGAAATCAACCGCGCCCGCACGCAGCGCGGCGATCGCGCCCTCCGGCTGGCTGACGTAGCCGACCGCCACGCGCGGCAGCGTTGGCGCGATGCGCGCCAGAAGGCGCGCCAGTTCGGCGGACTTGAACAGCTTGCCGGGTTCGTCGTCGCTCAGTGAGAAATCCAGGAACACCACCTGCGGCGCCAGCTCGGTCAGGCGCCGCGCCAGTTCCTCGATGCGCGGCGACTCCTGGGTCAGCACGCCCAGGTCACCCAACGCCATTCCCAATTGCGCGGCGATCGCACTGCCCTGAGAACAAAACAGGAACCGCGTGCCGTTCTGCAGGCCCACTCCTTCGCTGGCATGTGTCTTCATATTGGTCACCGTGAGAATCCCGGCATCTGTTGGCCGCTTGCCGGGCCGGTCAGGTAATAACCCCAGGCATTGAACGCCGTGTCGGTCTGCTCCTGCCGCGCGCCCGGCAGCGGCAGGGCCACGCCGCGCGCGATCGGGCGCACCAGGCGCGGCGTCACGACGATGACCAGTTCGGTGTCTTCCTGGGAATAATCGACGCTGCGAAAGAACGCGCCGATGATGGGCAGGTCGCCCAGCATGGGCACCTTGTTGACCATCGCTTTCGTCTGGCGCGACACCAGGCCGCTGATCACGAAGCTTTCGCCATCGCCCAGTTCGACCATCGTGTCGGCGCGCCGTGTGCGCAGCGCCGGAATGATGGTGCTGGTGTCTTCGCTGGTGTTGATGGCGATGCCGTTGGTGTAGTCGAGCTCGCTGGCCTCGGGCGCCACCTTCAGCGCGATGCGGTCGCGCGACAGCACGGTGGGCGTGACGGTCAGGCCGATGCCGAAGGGCTTGAAGGTTACGTTGACGGTTCCCAGTCCGCCGGCTTGTGGAATCGGCAGCTCGCCGCCCGCCAGGAAGCTGGCGCTCTGGCCTGTCAGCGCGACAAGCGTCGGTTCGGCCAATACGCGCGCCATGCCGTTGGTCTGCAAGAGGCGCAGGCGCGCCGCAAAGTTGTTGGAGTCATAGAACAGCGAGAACCCGGACGCCAGCGCGCCGCCCAGGCTGGCGGGCATGGTGGAGCTGCCGCCGCTCCAGGGGCCGTTGCTGGCCGTGAAGCTGATGCCGGCCGCCTTCATCACCGAACGCGACACTTCCACCACCTTCACTTCCACCTGCACGACCCCGCCCGTGCCAGCGGTGGACAGGTCCACCACATTCTTGTCGCCGCCCACGGCGGCGGCCGCCATGGTGGCCGAGGCGATCTGCCCGAGTGGCGATTCGGCGTGGCCCGACACGACCGCGTGGCCGTCCGCAATGTCCACGTTGGCGCCGCCGCCCAAACCACGGCTGGCCAGTGCGCCCTGCACGCCGCTGCCGACCCGCACGGTCCAGACCTGCGGCGCGGCGTTGCCGCCCGTCCAGACCTGCAGCCGCGTGGTGCCGGGCTTCTTGCCGTACAGCAGCACGGCGCCCGCGCGGTTGCCGGTAGCGGGCAGCACCTTTACATCGGCCACGTCCGGATCGCCGATGGCGATGCGCGACGGCGCGCCGTGGTCGAGCATGACGGTCTGCTGCTCTCTGACCGCCATTGAAATATCGCGGGCCGGCGCGTTTGCGCCGGTCGCTGGGGCCGCGGTTTGTGCCAGGCTGATTCCCTCGTGCGTCATCGCCGCGGCGGCCGACAGAAGGCAGATCATGGTAGTGCGCTGAAGTTTCTTCATAGTGCCGGATCTGATGATGGGATTCTTCGGCTGCGGGCCGCGCCTGGTGCGCCCGCCGCCCCGTTCAGTAGCGCACGTGCTCGGATTTGTCTCCTCGAATGATTTCCACCGTCCGGCCGCCGCCGGTCCCTTGGGGCCGGGCTGCCGGCCGGGCTGCGGAACCACGCGCGGCGGGCGCCAGAGCGGCGGCCGTGCTGCCATCGAGCTGTACCAAACTTTCGCCCGCGAAGGCGCGGTTCGGGCCCGTCAGCAGCGACTCGCGCTGCGCGGGCGTCAGATCCGCCCGCACCGGCAACACCGTGCCGCGCGGGGCGAACAGGGCCACATCCGGCATGCTGTCGTCGCCCACCGGCCGCAGGGCCAGCTGCAGACGGCCCGCGCGGCTGGCCAGCATCAATTCGTTCACGCGATCCACCGGCACCGCCAGCACCGCGGTGCGCGCCGGCTGGCCAGGACCGCCTTGCTGCAAGGCAGGCTTCTCGTCCGGTCCTTCCACCGTGGCCTGGCCATAGGCCAGCACGCGCACCTGCGACTGCAACAGGCGCGCCTGGCCCGAGGCGACTTCGGGGCTTTTCTCGATCATGAAGAACACGTCCACCATGTCGCCCGGGACAATGCGGTTGCCCCCGCCGACAACCTCGTCCACCGCGATGGCGACGGCGCGCTCGCCCGCCTTGAGCTGGCGCGCCAGCCCCTGCGTCAGCAGGCTGGGCACGATCGGATCGCCCACGGCAATGTCCACTCTTGTCACCGCGCCATCCAGCGGCGCGACGTCGGCAAATCCGCCGGACAACGCAGCCTGCCACTGCACCACCGTCAGCATGCGTGCGCTGTCGATGCGTGAACCGGCCGGGATCGCCTCGCGCGCCACAACCACCGGATACAGCTTGACCGGCTCTGCCGGCGCAACAGCCACCGGCGCCGGCGCCACGGTGGCTGCCGGGCGCGGCGGCGCCGACGCCAGACGCCAGGCCACGAACGCAAGCGCGACGCCCGCCACCAGCAACAACCCCGCGACGATCTTGCTCAGACTGCTCATGGCGTCCCCTGCGATATCTGCACGACAGCCTGCGAATGCAGCCTGCTTGGAATCCAGTTGCGGTTTGCGCCCGGCAAGGCGGTGACCAGGCCACGCACGGTCTCCAGCAGCGGCCAGGTCTGCGTGTTGTAGGTCATGGCGACGGTGGCGCAGTCGGCCTGCGCCCCGCCTGCGCCGCTCCACGCGCACGGCGCGCGCGTAGCACTGCACAGCGCCGCCGATCCGGCGGAAAACGTTCGCATTGCCGCCACGCAGGCGATGGCCGGCACGTCGGACTGGCCGCTGAACCGCGCATGGACGGCGGCGCGCGCGCCGTCTGCGGCGGCGGCGGCCAATTGCTGCTGCATCCAGAACAGCGCACCGAATCCGACCACGCCGCAGATGAAGAGCAGCAGCACCGTGAGCGCCAGCGAAAACTCCAGCGCCGCGATGCCGCGCTGGCGCGCGCGGGTCTTGATGCGGTTGAGGGTTCTCGGCGTCGCGCGCATGTCAGCTACCCCCGCCCAGGGCGTCGCCCAGATGCACCGTGGCACGGGCGCTCAGCACGCTGGAAGCCGGCATCAGCGCCGTGTTCAAAAATGGCACGGCCGGCAGGAGCGGATGGGCGCCGTACGCGTACGACACGTTGACTTCGACCTGATCCTGCGCCAGCGGCAAGCCGCTGCACGCGCCGCCGGCCGCGCTGGTCAGGACGCCCGCACTGCCGCAGACCGCAACCTGTACGGGTCCGGCGGACATGGCGCTGATCCACGCCGCCTGCGACAGCGCCGATTCTCGTCCCGCTCCCGCCCGCGCCGAGAGCGACCCGGTGCCCGGCTGCCACTGCAGGATCTTGCGCGCGCCGTCCTGCGCGGCGAGCGTCACGGAATGCTGCGCGGCGACCACCAGGGAATACGTCAGGATCCCGTAGAACACCAGGAAGAACACCACGAATACCAGGGCGAATTCCACGGAATAAGCGCCGCGCTGAAGGCGGCCAGGCCCAGATATGCGGCATAGGGAATCTGGCGCGCGCGGTCGCTCAGTGCCCAGACGCCCGACACGGCCAGATACAGCAAGCTGTGCAGACCGGCCAGCACGCTGGCCAGCACCAGAGTGACCATCAGCGGCGCAAAGCCCAGCAGCAATCCGAGCACGGCGATGGCCTTGATATCGCCGGCCCCCATCAGACGCCAGCGCCACAGCGGCAGGAAAAGCGCCGCAGTCAGAAATCCGGCCAGCGTCGGCAGCCCTCCGCTCCATCGCGGCGGATAGGCCCAGCCGGGCGCCAGCAAGGCCGCCAGCAGCCAAAGCAATTGGGCCGCGAATCCCACGACGATCAGCCGGTTGGGGACGCGGCGATGACGCAGATCGCCATGGATCAGCGCCAGAATCCAGCATGTGAACAACAGCCACCACAGCAGCACCCCTGGATACAAGGCTAGACCTTCCAAAAATCCGGTAACACGACAGGCGCGCCATGGCGGACGCAGCCCCCATCAACCAAACGAGGCCGGGTTGCGGCGTCGCGCTGCGGTGGCCCGACCACCGCAGCGCGATTCCGCTTGCGCCTCAGCCGGCGCCGCCAGCCGGCGGCGTGGTGCCGGTACCTGCCTTGGCGTTGTCCAGCTTGGTGCCAAGGTCCTCGAACATGCCTTTCAAGGAACCGGTAAAGGCGCCCACCGCCACAATGAGGGCCACCGCTACCATGCCTGCGATCAGCCCGTACTCCAGGGCGGTGATGCCGTCTTCGTCATTCCAGAACTGCGCAAGTGTTGCTTTCATAACAAGCTCCATGAGCATCGATTGACGACCGAGGCCGTTGTTGCGTGAACAGAACCAGCCCCTTCAAATCCTGAACCGCCCGCACGCCACTGCACTGCCGCGACGGGGATCCAGGGACCTGCTAACCCGGACCAGGTGAGGCGCCCGGAGATCTGTGCGGCGCCTCAGCAGGCGCCGATTCAATGATCGAGTCGATACGCTGCGCCATGCGCGCGCGAAAGCGTTGGGAAGCCCGCTGCAAATGCCAGCGCATGAGCAGCAAGGTAATGATGGACAAGGCGAATGCGATATACGGCAGCATGGCGCCCCCGATATACCCGCCGGCAGCGTCATTGGCGGCGGTGCAGATAACCGCGCCGGCGGCCGCGCCCGTGTAATGCATGCCGCATACCGCGACGGCCATCAATATGGCGGCGCCGATGCGCTGGCGTTCATTCTGCGTATTGAATGCAAGCCAGAGTGCGGCGGTGGCCGCAATGACGGCAATCAGCACCGACAAGACCACCAGGGGAAGATTCCAGAGCAGAACCGCCGGCATGCGCGCGGCACTCATACCGACATAATGCATGGACGCGACGCCGAAGCCTGCGGCGCACCCGCCGATCAGGCACCGGATAAAAGTGAATCGGTCGCGGCCGACATACCAGAAGGCCCAACCGGAAAACCCGGCGGCAACCAGAAAGCTGAGTAGGGTCAGCCCCATCTGATAACCGACTTCAAACGGCAGGTTCTGCGCCAGCATGCCGATGAAATGCATGCTCCAGATACCCACGCCGCCCATCGCCACCGCGCCGATGACGACATAGCCGAGGCGGATCTCGCCGTCCTGCGTTTCGGCGCGGATGCCCGCCGCCGCCAGCAGGGCGACGTACGAGCCCAGGGCCGCGATCAGGAACGACAGCGCCACCAGGCCGCTATCGAAGGAGAGCGGGACGATGTCGCCCGGGCTCATGAAAGCTCCTTGTGTGGTGACCGGCAGCGGTTATGTGCGGCCGGCAGGTAATTGCAGTGCATCTCGCAGTAATTCCCAGCCATATGAATCTCCGGGAGGGTCCACACATTTTGCGTATTTTTGATACGTGACCTCAGTTTATATATTGCCAAATCATACGCATCAGGGTTTTCACTGAATTTCGCAATGTTGCGACACGCCAGTTGTAACGGATACTCCCAACTTCGAGGGAATCGTATAAAAAACACCCCAATCTCGCCTATCTTTCAACCAACGAATTAATGGGGACATCGGGACAATTGAGCGCGGAAGACATATTGCACGTCGTACAACCGCAGTTTGAAATCCATTGTCATTGTTCAGACAATACTGGCACCATATAAACGGCCTTAATCGAAACTTTCCATTACTGGTGACGCAACCCCCTATTCCACTCGACACGCGATCTTTATCGGCTCGGCCTTCACATGAGCAAGCAGAAATGAAAGATAAAAAAGGCACACGAGTGAAAATTCAGGGCGGCCCGTTGGCCCTGGCCCTGTTTTGCATGATGGCAACGGCCTCGCCCGCCCGCGCGGAGGGACCGTTACGGGGCAATCCGGTGGACGCCCTGCCAAGGCTGGAACGTCCGCCCTCGGCAAGGCAGCCGCCGCCGGTGGTCCAGACCGCCACCCCGGAGCAACTGGCCTTGCAGGCCCGGCTGGCGCAACGGATCGTGCCGCGTAACTTCGACGTCACCGGGGTGCGCGCCATTCCGTTCGAGGAAGTGTCCGCAATACTCGCCCCGCTGGCGGGCAAGGAAATCAGCCTGGGTGAGCTGGTCGCTCAGGTGGACAAGATCACGCAGCTCTACCGCGACAAGGGCTATCCCCTGTCATTTGCGCTGGTGCAGAACCAGACGTTCGCAAACGGCCTGGTCGTCGTGACGGTGGTCGAAGGCTATATCGCCAATGTTCGGATCGACGGCGACATCGGCAATGCGCAGGACCGCCTTGAAACACTGGCCGCGCCGATGCTCGCGGAACGGCCGCTCAGCCAGGTCACGCTAGAGCGCCAGCTGAACCTCATGCGTACCGTGCCAGGCGTCAGGTTCACGCCCAGCCTGGATCTGCCCCGCCGCGCAGACGGCGCCACCGAATTGTCGCTGACGGCCAGCCGCCAGCCCGTCAACCTGAGCGGCGACATTGCGGACCTGGGCACCGGCATGCAACCCGTAGTGAATGTCACGACCAATAGCCTGACGCCATTGGGCGAGCAAGTGAAGCTCACTGCGGCAGTGCCGTTCAATACCGATGACGTCAAATACGTGTCCGGCGAAATCCGGGTGCCGATCGGCGCAGATGGCCTGTCGGTCAAGGTTGACGGTTATTACTATGATGCGCGCCCGCACGACGACGCGATCGAGCTGCTGGGTTTTGATCGGCGAGTCAAAAACGATCGTATCGGCGTCGGCGTCAGTTATCCGTTCCTGTTGAACAACCGGCGTTCGCTGACCGGGACATTGGGGGTATATGCCGCCAATTCCAAAGACCGTTACGAAGCCCGCGAATCCGACCGGTGGCTGCAGCAAGACGCGCAGGTGCGCGCCGCGACAGCCGAGATGCGTTATATCCAGGTTTCAGAAACCAAAGCGACGGACGTCACGTTGACGGCCGCCAAGGGGTTTGACGCCGCAGGCGCAAAAAAGGATATCTCGACCAACTACGGTTATTCCGCGACGCCACGGCTGGACCTGGACTTCACGCGCTACAACCTGAACGCCCGGCAGACATTCGCGCTGCCCCACCAGTTCGGACTTGTGTTCTCCGGCGCGGGGCAGTATTCCAGCAATATCCTGCCCTCTTCCGAGCAGATCTCCTTTGGCAGCTGGCGGTTTGCCATGGGTTATCCGCAGGGTGAGCAAAGCGGGGACAAAGGCGTCGGCGTGTCGGCCGAAATCAATCGCCGCTTCGGCGTGGGCTGGACATACCTTTCCAGCGTACAGCCCTACGCCTTGGTCGACTACGCGCGCACCTGGTACAACAACAAGGACCTGCAGACGCTGAATAACCGGCACCTGTCATCCGTAGCGCTGGGCGTGCGGATCACCGACGACAAGCATTATCTTTTCGACTTCAACGTGGCCAAGCCGGTGGGATCGGCCACCGTCAATAACGACCGTGACGTGCGTTTCAACGCCAACTATTCGCTCTTCTGGGACGCACTATAACTGCCAACCCCTGCCCCGCGCGGTTGTGGCAATGGTTTAAAGACGCCCGTTTCGACGGGCGTTTTTAATTCGGAAAAGGCGCCGATGTTACGTAACGCCCGACGTAACGTCGGCCGTAACGTTACGGCCGATGACCGGCTTTTCGTAACAGTCGCAGGGTCGCCGACATCCCAAAACAACGATTATCAGGAACCAGGGAAAAACCCTTAAAGCTCTGGATATGGGCCTGATAACAAAGGGGATTTTTCGGCACAGCATTACCCAAACTGGTGTTTTGCGTCGGATCTGAAAAATCTTGGCATGGTTTGTGCATCAGGAAGCGTACCGGGTTGTTTCAGGACCCGATTCTTCCAGCCAAAGGAGTTCGTCATGCAGATCCATTCCGAAAAGCGCCGCCTCCATCGCGTCCTCTCCGCCACCGTCCTGGCCACCGCGCTTGTAGGCGCACTGAGCGCCTGCGGAGGAAACGGCGGCAGCGGGAAGAAAACCGCAGGTCTCCCAGGAACCGATATCCCGACCAACCCCGGCGGAGGCGGCCTGGATCCCGGCGTGAACCCCGGCGGTGGAACGAACCCCGGGGGAGGCACCAACCCGGGCGGCGGTACGAACCCCGGCGGGGGCACCAACCCCGGTGGTGGCACCAACCCGGGAGGCGGCACCAATCCCGGCGGTGGCGGCACCGATCCCGGCACCAACCCGCCCCGCGTCATCGGCGTGCTGGAAACGACGCTGGGCAACACCGGCGGCGCAGTCGACAACGCCCTGCCTCTGAACCTGGACTCGACCCTTGGCGGCGTGGGCAAGGCGCTGGACCCCACCATCAAGCCGGTCGCGGACACCGTGGTCGGGCTGACGCAGCAGGTGGGCGCCACGACCGGCCTGGGCCAGCCCCTTGACGGCATCGTCAGGCAGGTGGGAGGCGCGGTCAGCGACCTGGGCACGGACGTCAAGGGCGCGGGCCTGCCCGGCGGCTTGTCGGTTGGCGTGGGCGGGCTGGTGGATGGTCTGGGCAAGACGGTGGCCAGCACGGGCGGCCTGCTGCATGCGGACGCGAACAATCCCAATCCCCTGACGACGGTGCTGGGCAATGCCACCGGCGCGGTGGGCGCGCTGACCGGCCCGCTGGCTGGCCAGGGCGGTCTGCTGCAACCGATTACGCAGGTCGTGGCTGGCGTGACGGGCGGAGTGCTCAACGGCCCGACCACGCCGCTGCTCGAGCCCGCGCTGGGCAATGTCGGCAAGACTGTCGACAACGTGCTGCCGCTGGGCCTGCAGACGACACTGGCAGGCGTGGGCGGCGCGCTCGACCCCACCGCCAGCCCGTTGGCCGCCAACGTCGTGGGCCTGACTCAGCAAGTGGGCGACACGACGAAGCTGGGCGCACCGGTCGCCAACCTGTTGACCAGCCTGGGCGGCACGGTCACGAATCTGGGCGGCTCGTTGCCAGGTGCTGCACCCGGCTTGAACGGCGTGCTGCAAGGACTGGGCGGGGCCGTCGCCAGTGCAGGCGGATTGGTCCATGCCACGCCGGGCAACGCGAATCCGCTGGGCTCGACGCTGGCCAACGCCACGGGCGCGGTTGCGTCGCTGACGGGAGGCCTGGGCGGCGTGACCGGCGACGCCAATGGCGCGGGTGGCTTGCTGGCGCCCGTGACGGGACTGCTGGGCGGTGTGACGGGCGCCCTGAATGGCGCGGCGGGCGGCGCGGCTGGCGGCGGGCTGCTGGGTGGGGTGACCGGCGGACTGACCGGTGGCGCCGGCGCCACCGCCGGTGCGGGCGCCTCGGCTGGTGCAGGCGCCTCGGCCGGCACGAACGGCGGCGGCCTGCTGGGCGGGCTGCTGGGTGGCGTGAACGTCGCGGCGGGTGCGGGCGCTGGCGCGGGCGCAGGTGTCACCACCGGCGCGCCGGCCAGCTCGGGAGGATCGGGCGGAACGACGGGTGGCGCAGCCAACGGCGGCCTGCTCGGCGGTCTGCTGGTGGGGGTGACGGGCGCCACGACAGGTGGCACGACGGGCGGTGCGCCCAACGGCGGCTTGCTCGGCGGGTTGCTCGGCGGCTTGGCCGGCAAGAAATAATCCCCCTAATCGCCAGGAAACCACATCATGCTGCAACAACAGACCTACCATCACCACGAGCCCATGACCGGCATGGTCGAGCCATCAAAGAGCAGCCGGCGGTCCGGGATGCTGGACGAGATCGGCCTGCTGCTCGGCCGGCAGTTTGCCGCCTACAACACCGCCTGCCAATCGGCCTTGGCCGAGAAGCTGGGCACGACGGTGGCGGACCTGAAGGCCCTGGAGCTGGTCATGGCGTTCGATGCCCTGCCCACGGGGCATCTGGCGCGGTTGATGGGCATCAGTTCGGGTGGCGCCACCGCGCTCATCAACCGGCTGGAAGCGGCCGGCTATGTGGAACGCGGCCGCCACCCGCTTGACCGCCGGATCATCGTGATCCGGCCGGTCGAGGCGCAGTGCCGGGTGCTCGCGCAGGAGCGGCAGTGGATCGCCGAAACCATCGCGATGGCGTCCTGCAACTACGACACCGCGGACCTGGAGGCCGTGCACGGGTTCCTGACGCGTTGCGGCCGCGGCGTGAAGCGAGACACGCTGGACTGGCTGGAGGCGGGCAGCGCGCATCAGCCTGGGTAGGCGGCGGCAGGGCCTAAACCCTGCTGCCGCTTCAACCGGATCCGGCCACATCGGCCGGATCCGGCTTCAACCCATTCACGCGGCATTAGACGGATCAATCCGCGTCAGGCGGCCCGAAATGCAGACGCGGCACCGCGGCCAGCAGCCGGCGCGTGACTTCCTGGCGCGGCGCCAGCAAGACCGATTCGGCCTGACCCAGCTCGACGATGCGGCCCTTGTCCATCACCGCGATGCGGTCCGCCAGGTATTCGACCACGCCGAAGTTGTGGGTGATGAAGAGATACGCGATGCCCAGATCGGCCTGCAATTCGCGCAGCAGATCCAGAATCTGCGCCTGTACCGACACATCCAGCGCCGACGTGGGCTCGTCGCAGATCAGCACCTTGGGTTCGACCGCCAGCGCGCGCGCAATGGCGATGCGCTGGCGCTGTCCGCCCGAGAATTCATGCGGATAGCGCGTCAGCGTGTTGGCGGGCAGCCCGACGCGCTCGATGAGCTGCGCGGCGTGCTTTTCGCGGTCCTGCCGGCTCATGCCGCGCTTGAGCGACGCCAGCCCCTCGTCCAGGATCTCGCCGATGCGCATGCGCGGATCCAGCGAGGCGTACGGGTCCTGGAACACGATCTGGATGTCCTGCCGCAGCCGCTGCAGCTGGCGGCGGTCGGCCGTCAGCAGGTCCTGGCCTTGCAGCATCGCGCGGCCCGAGATGCGCGCGCCGTCGATCAGCCGCAGCAAGGCCTTGCCGGTGGTGGTCTTGCCGCAGCCGGATTCGCCCAGCAGCGCCAGCGTTTCCCCCGCGCGCAGCGTGAAGGTCACACCGTCCACGGCCTTGACCCACGACACGATGCGGCGCAGCGGCCCCTTGCGTACCGGGTAATGGACTTTCAGATCCTGCACATCCAGCACCACGCCTGCCGTGCGATCCGGCCCGGCCTGCTGACGCTGCTGCGCGGCCACGGCACGTCCCTGTTCGGTCAGCGGCACGCCACGCTTATCGAAGGTGGGGATCGCTTCGAAGAGCTGCTTGGCATACGGATGGCGCGGCGCGCGGAAGAATTCCTCGGCGCTGGCGCTCTCGACGATCTCGCCGCTGCGCATCAAGGCGACGTGATGCGCCACGTTCTTGACCACGGCCAGGTCGTGCGTGATCAGCAGGACGGCCATGCCCATTTCCTGCTGGATGCTGGCCAGAAGGTCCAGCACCTGCGCCTGCACCGTCACGTCCAGCGCGGTGGTCGGCTCGTCGGCGATCAGCAGCACGGGCTCGGCCGCCAGCGCGATGGCGATCATGACGCGCTGCTTCTGGCCACCGGAAAACTGGAACGGATAGTCGTCGATGCGGCGGTCGGGATCGGGAATGCCGACCCGGCGCAGCCAGTCGATGGCCCGCGCGCGCGCTGCGGCCCCGCGCAGCGGCGTGTGCGCGGTCAGCGTCTCGATGATCTGGTCGCCCACGCGCATGACCGGGTTCAGGCTGGTGGACGGTTCCTGGAAGATGATGCCGATGCGCCCGCCGCGCACGCCGCGCATGGCGCTTTCCGGCAGGCGGTTCAGGTCTTCGCCGTCCAGGTCGATCTGCCCGCCCACGATGCGTCCGGCGTCCGGCAGCAGCCGCAACAGCGCCAGCGCGGTCATGCTCTTGCCGCAGCCCGATTCGCCCACCAGCGCGAAGGTCTCGCGCTGCGAGATCGCCAGTTGCAGGCGCTTGACCGCATGCGTCATGCCGCTTTCGCCCGCGACGTCGACGTCCAGGCCGTCTACGGTCAGCAAGGGAGTGTCGTAGCTCATGGCGCCTCTCCGGTCTTGGAGGCGCGGCCGTCCGCCGCCAGCATGGCTTCCGGACGGCGGCCAAGAAAGCCCAGGCGCGCCAGGCGGCTGGGCTTGTAGCGCCGCGTGCGCGGGTCGAAGGCGTCGCGCACCGCGTCCGCGAACAGATTGGCGGCCAACACCAGCGCCAGCATGAAGAGGAAAGCGGTCATCAGGTTCCACCAGATCATGGGATCACGCGACATTTCCAGCCGCGCGCCGTCGATCATCGAGCCGAAGGAATTCATGCTGGGATCCACGCCGATGCCCAGGTAGGACAGCACGGCCTCGTAAAGCACCAGACCCGAGAATTCCAGCACCACGGTGATCAGCACCAGGTGCGCCACGTTGGGCAGCAGGTGGCGCGTCATGATGCGCCAGTGCGACACGCCGAAGGCGCGCGCGGCCTGCACGTATTCCAGCTCGCGCAGCTTGAGCGTTTCGGCGCGCAGCAGGCGGCACAGCCCGGCCCAACCGGTCAGGCCCAGGATCATGCACAACAGGAACAGCCGCAGGTCGGCGCGTGCCGCCGAGGTGTCGAAGAGGTCGGAATGGTTGTCGATGTACACCTGCATCATCAGCGCGCAGGCGGCCACCAGCAGCACGCCGGGAATCGAGGTGATGGTGGTGTACAGGTACTGGATGGCGTCGTCGACCTTGCCCTTGAAGTACCCGGCCGCGATGCCGAAAATGATCGCCGGCGGCAGCATCGCCAGCGTGGTGAGGCTGCCGATGACGAGCGCGGTGCGGATGCTTTTCAGCGCCTGCCACAGCACGTCGTTGCCGATGCGGTCGGTGCCCAGCGCGTGATAGCCGGTGGACAGCCCCGCCAGCGCCCCCACCGTCAGGCACAACAGGGCGAAGGTGATCGTCATGGCGCGCCAGGGAATGTCGGCGCGGCCGGCCAGCAATCCCTCGGCGGCATGGGACGCCGATCCGGTGGCGCGCGTCAGGCAGGCAAACAGCAGGACCGCGCCGGCCAACGCAACGGCCAGCCCCGCGGCCAGTCCCCACCCCAGCCGCATCGCGATATCGCCGCCGCGCTCTTTCTCGGGATCGGTCAGGTGCAGCGCCGCCCCGCGCAGCCGCGGAAAATCGCGCA
The DNA here is from genome assembly GCF_059759315.1 of Achromobacter sp. GQ309. NCBI lineage: Bacteria > Pseudomonadati > Pseudomonadota > Betaproteobacteria > Burkholderiales > Alcaligenaceae > Achromobacter > Achromobacter sp. GQ309. Next base: position 326,419 of record NZ_JCAXDP010000001.1, on the reverse strand, counting down.
CCGGCTTATCGTCGACCAGCATGGTCTCTTTGGTGAACTGATGCGCGGCCAGCGGCTCGGAATAGGTTTTTTCGGGGCGCGTGAGCACGGTGCCGGCCAACAGGCCGTCCAGCGCGGACCGCACCGCGGGCGCATAGACCGGCGGGGCGTCGGCGGCGGCGCCCGGTGCGGGCGGCAGCAGCGGACGGTAGTGGACGGAATCCAGCAGGCCGACCACCGAAAAGGCAACCAGGATGACGGCCGAACACATGGCGGGCGTATCGCGCGCGACACGCGCCCAGGTGGCGCGCAGGTTGGGACTGCGGCGCACGTGCCAGACGTAGGCCAGCGCGCCTGCCACCATCAGCCACAGCGCGATATCGGTCCAGAGAAAGACGAACTTGGGCATGGCGGCTACTCGAAACGCACGCGGGGATCGGCCAGCGTGTAGGAAATGTCGGCCAGGATCAGCCCCACGATGTAAAGCGCGGCGCCCAGGAACACCATCGCGCGCACGATGGAGAAGTCCTGGGCATTGATGGCGTCGATGGTGTAGCTGCCCAGCCCCGGAATGCCGAAGAACGATTCGGCGATCAGGCTGCCCATGAAGAGCAGCGGCAGCGCGGCGACCGTGCTGGTCAGGATGGGCAGCATGGCGTTGCGCAGCACGTGGCGGAACAGCACGACGCGTTCGGCCAGGCCCTTTGAGCGCGCGGTACGCACGTAATCCTTGCCGATCTCTTCAAGAAACAGGGTGCGGTAGAAGCGCGCTTCGGGCCCCAGCCGCGACACGATCGCCACCAGCACCGGCAGCGCCAGGAACTTGATCACATCCAGTCCGCCCGAATAGCCCGAGAACGGCACCAGCCGCAGCAGCTTCGCGAACAGCCACTGCCCCGCGATGATGTAGAACAGGCTTGATATCGACAGCAGCATCACGCACAGCACGACGCCCCAGAAGTCCAGCCGCGTGGCCCGGAAATACACCAGCGTCAACGAGAACACGATGCTGGCGAACAACCCCAGAAAGAACGTGGGCACCGCCAGCGCCAGGCTGGGCCCCATGCGCGTCTTGATCTCGCGGCCGATGTCGCGGCCGCCATCCGACGCGCCAAAATCCATCACCAGCAGCGGCACCGAACGCCGGTAGAACACCGTGTCCGTGAGTTGCGCCGTGCCCTGGGCCTCGGCATTGAAAAACAGCGGCTTGTCGTAGCCGCGTTCGGCCTTCCATTTCTCGACCGCGTCCTGGCTGACGCGCTGGCCGCCGATGGCCAGCCGCGCCATGTCGTCGGGCGTGTTCACCGCGAAGAACAGGATGAAGGTAAAGAGATTGACGCCGATCAGAATCAGCACGCCGTACAACAGCCGGCGGATGACATAGCCGATCATGATTGATGCTCCTTGCGTTCGGGCGGCACAAACGCCGTCTGGCGTTCACGCCGCTTGAGCGCCACATACGAAGGCCAGATCGCCAGCGCCAGCAGCAGGATGAAGACGCCGACGGGCCACCAGATGGGCGAATTCCATTCGTCGATCTTCTGCTGCCGCAGTGCCGGGTCGATCTTCATGTACTGCAGCGTGTTGCGCACCATTTGCGTGGGCTTGGCGTTGCCGACCCACTGCTGATAGGCCCCGCCCGACATCGGGAAGTAGCCGAACATCCATGGCGCATCGCGCTGGACGACGGCGATCATCTCGGCGATCAGCGCGGCCTTCTCAGGGCCGTCATCCAGGAATTTCATCTGCTCGAACAGCTTGTCGAACTCGGGGCTGGCATAGTTGGCCGCGTTTTCACCGCCGCCCTTGGCCTTGGCATTGGGGCCATACAGCAGGAAGAGGAAGTTCTCGGCGTCGGGGTAATCGGCATTCCAGCCCCACAGGAAGATCTGCGCGGCGCCTCGCAGCATCTTGTCCTGGAAGCGGTTGTAGTCGGTGGCGCGCACGTCGAGCTGCACGCCGATCTTGGCCAGCTGGCGCCGCATCCAGTCGGACTGCGGGTTGGAGCCGCCGCCGGACATGGAATCGAAGTACAGCACCAGCGGCGCGCCCGTCTGCGCGTTGCGGCCGTCCGGGTAGCCGGCCTCGGCCAGCAGCCGCTTGGCCACATCGATGGATTTGCGCACGGGCTTGCCGTCCACCAGGTCATACACGACGGGATTGATGCCTTCGGGCGGATCGCGGTAGCCCAGCACGCCAGGCGGCACCGGGCCATAGGCCACCGACGCCTGGCTGTTCTCGAACACCGCCACGTACTCTTCCCAGTCGAAGGCGATACTGATGGCCTGGCGCAGCTTGCGGTTGCGTTCCTGCTGCTCGGGCGTGTCGCCCTTGCCCACCACCGGATCCAGCCAGTTGAAACCCATGTACCAGTTGGCGGTCTCGACCGTGGTCGGCAGCTTGATGCCGTGTTCCTGATACTTGCGCGCCTTGTCCTGGCTGTCGCCGGCCGCCACCAGCATGGCCACGCCGTATTCGCCGCGCTCGATCTGCGGCACGTCGTAATAGCCCTGCATGAACTTGCCGGTCAGAGGAATGGCTTCCTTTTCGACGCTGAACTCGGCGCGGTCGATGAAGGGCGTAGGCTTGCCGCAGTCGGCCAGAAGACCCGCGGCCTTGTCGCCGGGTTCGCCTTCGCAGGGATAGGGTTCGCCGTGGTAATTGGGATTGCGGCCCAGCACGTGGCGGCGGTTCTGCAGCGATTCGACCAGCATGTACGGGCCGGTGCCCACCGGCCAGGTGTTCAGCGACAGGTCGTGGGCGGCCATGCCGGGCTGGTTGTAGAACCGGTCCGCTTCCCAGGGGATGGGCGCGGTGAAGGTCATGGCCAGCCAATACTTGAACTGCGGATACTTGCCGTCGACGCGGATCCGCAGCGTGTGGGCATCCAGCGCCTCGACGCCTTTGAAGCCGTCGTCCTCGCGCAGGTCCAGCCAGGGCGACGCGCCCGCGCCGCCGGGCACGTCGCGCCGCAGGTCCTGGTCGCGCTTGCGCAACCGGTCGCCGTAGTCTTTGAGGCCCTGCACGTGTTCGGCCATCAGCGAATAGATGGGCGACACCACGCGCGGACTGGCCAGGCGCCGGAACGCATAGACATAGTCGTCGGCGGTGAGCTCGCGGGTGCCGGTCAGCGGGAAGTCGGGAATGTAGAACTTGTCGTCGAGTTCGCCGGGCGCCAGCGGAAAGTAGGCGTAGCTGCCGTCCGGCTTGCGGGCGAAGGCCGGATGCGGCGCGAAGCGGATGCCCGGCCGGATCTTGATGTCGTAGATGCTTTGCGCGATCTGGTCGCCCGGCGCGTCCGCGGGCAGCGTGTTGCCGTCCTTGTCCAGGTACACCGGCGGATCGATCGACGCGGCCGCGCGCGGGATCAGCTCGTAGGGCCGCTTCAGGTAGTGATACCCGTAGAGCGGCTCATAGATGTTGTAGGTATACGGCGTTTCGTCGCCGGAATAGGAGCTGGCCGGGTCCAGGTACTTCGGAGAGCGTTTGACGAACGCGGAATACAGCGTGTTCTGGCTTTCGGCGCCGGATGGATAGGGGCTGTTGATGGGGCTTTCTTGCGAGCAGCCCGCCAACGCCAGCGACAGCAGCATGGCCGACGCCCAGAGCCGCTTCAGTACACCCATGGAAACCTTCCCTTCGTTTCGTAGCGACAGAGGATAGCAAAAGGGGGGCCGGGGAAATACCCCGGCATGCCCTTAGAGGCGCTACGGGCGGATCGGGCCGGCGCGCGTTGGGGTGCCGGCTGGGCGGCTGGATGAAGGTGAGAAGCCCGGATGACGGCGAAGCACCCCGATGGCGGCGCTCAGCCGCACTGGCGCTGGCGCCAGCAGTCATAGCGCCATTTCCAGGGCTGCATGGCGTCCGGCCTCGCCCACAGCCCGCGCCCCGCCGCCTTGGCCTGGCGCTGAAGATCCGGCATGGCCTTGTCGCGCAGGTAATCGCCCTTGCGGGCCGTGTAGGCCCAGGCGTAGCCAGCCTCGACCTGCACGCGGTTGGCAGAGCGCCCGTCGTCCAATATCAGCGCGCAGACATCGCGGCCATATTGATCCTGCTCGTAGCACTGCGCGGTGAGCATCTTGCCGGCCACCAGTCCAGCCAGATGCTTGCGCGCCGCCTCGGCGTCAGGCTGGCCGGGCTGATCCGTGCCATGGCCCTCTTCCGGCGCGTCGATGCTGTCCATCCGGATGCGCCGCTGCCCGTCGGGCGCCCGTAGCGTCACGGTATCGCCGTCCGCCACATTCACGATCGTGCCCGTCAACGTGTAGGTTCCTTGCGGCACACCGCCCGCAGGCGCCGTGGCCGACGGTTTACCGCCCGCCGGCGCTGTCCCCGTGGGCTTGCCGGTTGCCGTCGGCCCCGGGCGCTGCGGCGCGGAGTCCTGCGGGGAAAGCCAGTTCACGATGGCGCCCGCCGCCGCCAGAACCAGGGCGACGACAAGGGCGGTCAGCTTGCTGCCGCCGCGAAAGGGGGATTTGCCACGCACCGGCGGAACTCCAGAGGGAAAACGACAGCGAGTTTGCCACAAGGGAGCTCGCTGTAGACGCCTGGTTGATGTCGTCTGACACCCCGGGATTACAACCAGCCCGACTTCCGGAACCGCCAATACAGCACCGAACACACGGACGCGATGACGCCCAGCGTGACCGGATAGCCCCATGGGGATTTCAGTTCCGGCATGAACTCGAAGTTCATGCCATAAATGCCGGCGATCGCGGTGGGCACGGCCAGGATGGCGGCCCAGGACGCAAGTTTGCGGGTGGTGTCGTTCTGCGCCGCCTGGCCGATCATCAGGCTGGCTTCAAAGGCGAACGCCAGCGACTCGCGCAGCGAATTGAAAAGCTCATCCACGCGCAGCACGCGATCCGCCACTTCGCCGAAGTAAGGCCGCGCATGCTCGTCAACCGCGGACATTTCGACGCGCGCCAGCCGGCGGCAGATCTCGGCCAGCGGCGACACCACGGTATGGATGCGCAAGAGATCCCGCCGCTGCCGGTACAGCCTGCGGATGTCCGAGTCCTTGGCGCCTCGGATCAGCAGCTTCTGTTCGGCGCCTTCGACGACGCTTTCGATCTTGACGGCCGCCGCCACGTAGCGATCCACCAGCCAGTCCAGCAGCTCGGACGCCACGTAGTCGCTGCCGCGCTTGAGCAGGTCGGGCGAGGCTTCCAGGCGCTCGCGCAGCGGACTGTGCCCGGCGGTGGCGCCGCGCCGCACGGTGACCAGGAAGCCGTCGCCGATGAGAAACTGCGTCTCGCCGAAGATGGGACGCTCCGCTTCGACTTCGACCGTCACGGCGACGATGAGAATCATGTTGCCGTAGTCGATGATCTTGGGACGCCGGTGGGCTTCCAGCATCTCTTCCTGGTTCTTGTCGCACGCGCCAAGCTCGCGCGACACCTTGGCAAGCGTCTCCGGACTGGGGTTGCGCAACCCGATCCACAGCATGCTCTGGCCCTGACGCTGGGCAACGTACTGGCCGGCCTCTTCGATAGGGACCTCGCGGTCCCGCCGTCCGTTCACGTAGGCGATCGATGCCACGACTTCGCCCTTGGGCGCGTCGGCGGCTTGCTCTTCAGTAGACATAGACATCCTCGGACAAATCGATCCCTGCGGTGCAGCGTGTGATTATCGGCCGATGATAGCCCAGCCTCCGGGCGGGCCGACGCCTCAGAACAGGTTGCGCACCCGCTTGGCCACGTCGATGCGCGGCGCCTGCGGCTCGCGCGGCTCGGCCCGTCCGGGCGGCAGATCGGGCAGCTTGGGCAGGTGGTCAAAGAGCGGCAGCATGGCGTTGGTGATGAACCGCGTGCGCGAGCCGTACACGTGGCGATCGCCCATCCCCGTCTGCTGATGCACGTAGAAGCGCTGCGGCACGACAAGCTGCAGCCGTTCCTTGGCCCGCGTCATGGCCACATACAACAGCCGGCGCTCTTCCTCGATCTCTTCGGCCGTGCCCGTGCTCATGTCGGACGGGATGCAGCCGTCCACCACGTTCAGCACGTAGACCGCCTTCCACTCCTGGCCTTTCGCGGAATGGATCGTGGACAGGATCATGTAATCCTCGTCGCGCAGCGGCGCGCCGGATTCGTCGCTGGTGGCGTCGGGCGGGTCCAGCGTCAGTTCCGTCAGGAAGCGCTCGCGTGTCGGATAGCCCGACGCAATGCGCACAAGCTGGTCGAGATCTGTCTTGCGCACGCGCGCATCGTCGTACAGGCGCTCGAGCTGGCCGCTATACCAGCGCAGCGCCAGGTCCACGTCGGCCGGCCACTTCAGCGTGGGGTCGCACAGCGCGGCGTACGTGTCGGCGAAGGCGCCCCACTCTTCCTGCGCCGCCGCGCCCGGCTTGAACTCGCGCAGCGTGCGCAGCGGCTCGGTGGACGCGGACATCGCATCCATCAGCTTGCCCGCCGTGGCGGGGCCGATGCCCGGCATCAGTTGCGCGACGCGGAAACCCGCCATGCGGCCGCGCGGGTTCTCGGCCCAGCGCAGGATCGACAACAGGTCCTTGACGTGCGCCGCTTCCAGAAAGCGCAACCCGCCGAATTTGACGAAGGGGATGTTGCGGCGGGTCAGCTCCAGTTCCAGCGCGGCGCTGTGGCTGGCGGTGCGAAACAGCGCCGCCTGCGACTTGAGCGTCGCACCGCCCTCGCGCTGCGCCAGCACCTGATCGGCGACCCAGCGCGCCTGACCGGCTTCATCGCTGACCGTGACCAGCTCGGGCAACTGCGACGACTTGCGGTCGGTCCACAGGTCCTTGGCATAACGTTCGGTCGCCTGCGCGATCACGGCGTTGGAGGCAGTCAGGATGGGTTGCGACGACCGGTAGTTGCGGTCCAGCGTGATGACGCGCGCGGGCGCGGGAAACAGGTTGGGAAAATCCAGGATGTTGCGGACCGTGGCCGCGCGGAACGAGTAGATGGATTGCGCGTCGTCGCCCACCACGGTAAGGCCGCGGCCGTCTGGCTTCATGGCCAGCAGGATGGCCGACTGCAGCCGGTTGGTGTCCTGGTATTCGTCCACCAGCACATGATCGAAGCGCGCGCCGACATCCGCTGCTATCTCCGCGTCCGACATCATTTCGGACCAGTACAGCAGCAGGTCGTCGTAGTCCAGCACCTGCTGGTCCTGCTTGGCCGCGACGTACGCCCGGAACAGATTCTTGAGCTCGTCTTCCCATTGCGCGCACCACGGAAACGACGTCTTGAGCACGTCGCCCACGGGCGTCTGGCTGTTCACCACGCGCGAGTAGATCGCCAGGCACGTGCCCTTTAGCGGAAAGCGGGATTTTGTGGAGGACAGGCCCAGCTCGTGCCGCACCATGCCCATCAGGTCCTCGGCGTCGCCGCGGTCGTGGATGGTGAAGGCTTCGGACAGGCCGATACGCAGCGCGCAATCGCGCAACAGACGCGCGCCGATCGCATGGAAGGTGCCCGCCCACGGCAGCGACGGCGCCTGCTGCGACGAACGCAGGTTCATCACCCGCTGCAGCACCGACCCCACGCGCCGCTCCATTTCCAGCGCCGCGCGGCGCGAAAACGTGAGCAGCAGCATGCGCTGCGGGTCCGCCCCGTTCAGAATCAGATGCGCCACGCGGTGCGCGAGCGTATTGGTCTTGCCGGACCCCGCGCCCGCAATCACCAGCAGCGGGCCGTCGTTGCCGGGCGCGCCGGCCACACCGAATTCGGCGGCCTCGCGCTGCGCGGGATTCAGGTCGGCCAGCGGATCGGGCCGCTCGGCCGGACGGGCGGCGGTCTGGGGGTTGTCGGGCGTGCTGGGAGTCTGATCTTGGTCTGGCATGTCGCGGAGCCGCAGCGCTGCGGCCGCAAAAAAGGAAGGAGCCAAGGCTGGCTCCGGGTGAACACTGTATATTTATACAGAATTTTTTGACTTCCGTCTGAACCGCCCGGCGCCATGCCCGATTTTCCCCGCATCCTGACCGGCACCGCCTCCTGGACCGACCCCACCCTGCTGGCCTGCGGCCGCTTCTACCCGCCCGATGCGCGCAGCGCCGAATCGCGGCTGCGATTCTATGCGTCGCGCTTTTCGCTGGCCGAGGTCGACTCCAGCTTCTACGCGATGCCCACGCCGGACAACGCCTACCTGTGGTCCACCCGCACGCCGGACGATTTCGTCTTCAACATCAAGGCGTTCCGGCTATTTACCGGCCACCAGACGCCGCTCACCGCCCTGCCCGGCGACATCCGGCGCGAACTGGCGGACTGGCCGGAGCCCATCATCTACCACGACCGCATGCCGGGCGACCTGCGCGACGAGCTCTGGCGGCGCTACCAGCTGGCCATCGAGCCGTTGCGGATGGCGGACAAGCTGGGCGCGGTGCATTTCCAGTTTCCGCCTTGGGTACGGCGCGACGCCCGCGGCATGGCGCGCGTGGCGGACTGCGCGCGGCGGATGGAAGAACATCTGGTGTCGGTGGAATTCCGCCACCACAGCTGGTTCGAAAGCCCGGCGGCCACGGCGGACACGCTGGCCTTCGAACGGGATCTGGGTGTCGTGCACACGGTTGTCGACGCGCCGCAAGGGTTCGAGAACACCGTGCCCGCGGTTTGGGAAAGCACCCATCCGGAGCTGACGCTGTTGCGTCTGCACGGGCGCAATGCGGCCAAGTGGAACGCGTCAGGGCCGGCGTCGTCGGGGCGGTTTCAGTACGAATATTCGGAAACGGAACTGGCCGAACTGGTCGCACGTTTCACGCGGCTGGCCTCGCAATCGGCGCAGGCGCATGCAGTGTTCAACACCAACTTCGAAGACCAGGGCATGCGCAACGCGGCGGCCTTCGCGTCGGCGTTGCAACTGCCGGGCCTGTGACGGGGGTCAGACACCCGCCTTCGCACTCGTCCTTACCGCCGGCCGCGCCACCTCCGCCAAGCTCTCCAGCAGCACTTCAAATTTGCGCGCGATGTCGTGCTCCGGCACACAGGCATATCCCAGCAGCAGCCCCGGCCGACGCCCTTCCTCGTTCACGTAATACCGCGACAGCGCGCGCGTGAGCACGCCCTTGCTGCGCGCCACCTCAACGACGCGCAGGTCGTCCATGTCCGCGGGCAGCGTCAGCACCAGATGCAAGCCCGCCATGCTGGCATCGCGATGCAGCCAGTCCGGACCCAGCCGGCGCTCGATCAGGTTGACCAGCATGGCGCGTCGGCGGCCGTACAGCATGCGCATGCGGCGGATGTGCGCCGCGTAATGGCCTTCGGAAATGAACGTGGCCAGCGCCGCGTGCGTCATCAGATGCCCTTCGCGGTACAGCTCCGCATGCGCCGCCTGAAAAGCCGCCGTCAGCGTCTTGGGCAGCACCAGATAGCCCACGCGCAGGCCCGGATACAGCGTCTTGCTGAAGGTCCCCATGTAGATCACCGGCGCGTCGGACTCCAAACCGAGCAGCGATGCGATCGGCCGGCCGGAAAAGCGGAACTCGCTGTCATAGTCGTCTTCGATGATCCAGCTGCCGCACTGCCGCGCCACCGCCAGCAACTGCCGCCGGCGTGCCAGCGACATCACGGGTCCCAGCGGATACTGATGCGACGGCGTGACAAAGATGAATCGCGGCGGCGTGTCCACGGCGTCAGGCACACGCATGCCTTCTTCATCCACCGGCAGATGCACGGTGCGCAGGCCGTTGGCTTGCAGGATGGTGCGCGCGCCCCAATAGCCCGGGTCTTCGACCCACGCCGTTTCACCGGCCTCACCCAGGATGCGCGTGGTCAGGTCGATGGCCTGATGCGAACCCTCGGTAATGATGATCTGCTCGGGATCGCAGTCGATGGACCGCGTCAGCGCCAGATGCTGCGCCAGCGCCTCGCGCAGCGCCGGCAGGCCGCCGCCATACGAATACGTCAGCAGATCCGGCGCGGGATTGCGCCACAGCGCGCTGAAGATGCGGCCGAACTTCTTGTGCGGGAACTCAGTCAGGTCGGGCACCCCCGGCATGAACGCGCCCCATTGGTAAGGCGATGCCGACACGCCATCCACGATGGCCGCGCCGCGCGGCGACAGCGCCGGACGCGACGGCGCCTGCTGCGCCTGCCGCGCGCGGCGGCCGCTGGCCAGATACGAATCCGGCACCGAGGCATTGACGAAGGTGCCGTTGCCCTGCCGGCTGCGGGTATAGCCTTCGGCCAGCAGCTGGCTGTAGACGTGAACGACGGTGTTGCGGGCAATGCCCAGTTCGGCCGCCAGGTCCCGGGTGGCGGGCAGGCGCGAGTCCGCGGCAATGGATCCATCCAGGATGGCTTCACGGATGCCGCGATAGAGCCGCTTGTTCATGGGCTCGCTGGCGCCGTCGGCCAGGCGCAGCAGCAGCAAGTCACCGACGATGGACCGCAATTGGTTCTACCTGATTTATCAAAGTGGTTCCCACAAGTGGGGCCATCGTAGCATTAAATAAGTGTTTTACCGCCCATCACTCTCATCGAGACCGAGATGAAGAATCAGGATCTGAATACCCGCCGTTCCCTGGCCACGCCGCGCGGCGTCGGCGTCATGTGCGACTTCTACGCCGTGCGCGCGGAAAATGCCACGCTGTGGGATGCCGAAGGCAAGGAATACATCGACTTCGCAGGCGGCATCGCCGTCCTGAACACGGGCCACCTGCACCCGAAGGTCAAGGCCGCGGTCGCCGCGCAACTCGACAACTTCACGCACACGGCCTATCAGATCGTGCCGTACGAAGGCTACATCTCGCTGGCCGAGCGCATCAACCGTCTCGCCCCCATCGACGGCCTGAAGAAGACCGCCTTCTTCACGACCGGCGTCGAAGCCGTCGAGAACGCCGTGAAGATCGCGCGCTCGTCCACCGGCCGCTCGGGTGTCATCGCCTTCTCGGGTTCGTTCCATGGCCGCACGATGCTGGGCATGGCGCTGACCGGCAAGGTAGCCCCCTACAAGCTGTCGTTCGGCCCCATGCCGGGCGACATCTATCACGTGCCGTTCCCCAACGCCACGCAATCCATCAGCGTGGCCGATTCGCTCAAGGCGCTGGACCTGCTGTTCAAGGTCGACATCGATCCGAAGCGCGTCGCAGCCATCATCATCGAGCCGGTGCAAGGCGAAGGCGGCTTCAACATCACGCCGCCCGAACTGATGACCGCGCTGCGCAAGGTCTGCGACGAACACGGCATCCTGCTGATCGCCGACGAAGTCCAGACGGGCTTTGGCCGCACCGGCAAGCTGTTCGCGATGGAACACCACAGCGTGCAGGCCGACATCATCACCATGGCCAAGAGCCTGGGCGGCGGCTTCCCGATCTCGGGCATCGTCGGCCGCGCCGATGTCATGGACGGCCCCGCCGCGGGCGGCCTGGGCGGCACGTACGCCGGCAATCCGCTGGCCGTGGCCGCGGCGCACGCCGTGCTGGACGTCATCGCTGAAGAAAAGCTGTGCGAACGCGCCGCCCAACTGGGCGAAAAGCTGCGCGCGCATCTGGAAGGCCTGCGGGCCAAGGTGCCGGGCATCGCCGACGTGCGCGGTCTGGGCTCGATGGTCGCGCTGGAACTGAACGATGCGGCCGGCAAGCCCGACGCTGAAGCCGTCAAGCGCGTGCAGCAGCGCGCGCTCGACGCCGGCCTGATTTTGCTAAGCTGCGGTGTATACGGAAACGTCCTGCGCTTCCTGTATCCCTTGACCATTCCCGACGCCCAGTTCGCACGCGCGCTGGACATCCTGTCCGAGGCGCTTGCCGCTTAAGGCAAAGGCCCTGAATAACCGGTTATTCGGCTGGCAGGAACAACGATTGCGGGCGTAGCAGGCAGGCGGCTTGATAAACAGGCCGCACGCCCGCCACGCCCGCAATCGCTTGGCCCGCCGCACCCATCAAGGAGACTTCCAACATGACAGCACTGTCCCATCCCCTCGCCCGTCCCGACCTGCTGCGCGACGCCTGCTACATCGACGGCAAGTGGGTCGGCGCCGGCGAAGGCGCATCGATCCCCGTCGACAATCCGTCCACCGGCAAGACCATCGTGTCGGTGCCCAAGCTGGGCCGCAAGGAAACCGAGCAGGCCATCGCCAGCGCACAGGCCGCGCTGCCCGCGTGGGCCGCCAAGACGGGCAAGGAACGCGCCGCGATCCTGCTGAAGTGGGCGCAGCTGATGATGCAGCACCAGAAAGACCTGGCTGCCATCATGACGTCCGAACAGGGCAAGCCGGTCACCGAAGCCGCGGGCGAAATCGCCTACGCCGCGTCGTTCCTGGAATGGTTTGCCGAAGAAGCCAAGCGCATCGACGGCGACATCCTGCAAAGCCCCAAGGCCGGCCAGCGCCTGATGGCGCTCAAGCAGCCCATCGGCGTCACCGCCGCTATCACGCCGTGGAACTTCCCGGCCGCCATGATCACCCGCAAGGTCGGCCCCGCGCTGGCCGCCGGCTGCACCATGGTCGTCAAGCCCGCGCAACAGACGCCGCTGACCGCGCTGGCGCTGGCCGTGCTGGCCGAAGAAGCCGGCGTGCCGGCTGGCGTGTTCCACGTCATCACGGGCAGCTCGCGCGACATCGGCGCGGCCCTGTGCGAAAGCGACGTGGTGCGCAAGCTGAGCTTCACCGGTTCCACCGAAGTCGGCCGCACGCTGATGGAGCAATGCGCGCCCACCATCAAGAAGCTGTCGCTCGAACTGGGCGGCAACGCGCCCTTCATCGTGTTCGACGACGCCGACCTGGACCGCGCGGTCGACGGCATCCTGGCTTCGAAGTACCGCAACGCCGGCCAGACCTGCGTGTGCGCCAACCGCATTTACGTGCAGGCCGGCGTGTACGAGGAAGTGGCCAAGCGCCTGGTCGACAAGGTCAACGCCATGAAGGTCGGCGACGGCTTTGAAGACGGCGTGACGCAAGGTCCGCTGATCGACAAGAACGCCATTGAAAAGGTGCAGGAGCACATCGCCGACGCTACGGCCAACGGCGCCAAGGTCATCGCCGGCGGCAAGCCCCACGCCAAGGGCGGCACGTTCTTCGAACCGACCGTCGTGCGCGACGTGACGCAATCGATGCGCTTTGCCAGCGAGGAAACCTTCGGTCCCGTCGCGCCGCTGTTCCGCTTCGATTCGGAAGACGAAGTCATCGGCATGGCCAACGACACCATCTTCGGCCTGGCCGCCTACTTCTTCACGCGCGACTACGCCCGCATCTGGCGCGTGTCCGAAGCGCTGGAATACGGCATCGTCGGCATCAACACCGGCCTCATCTCCAACGAAGTCGGCCCCTTCGGCGGCGTCAAGCAATCCGGCCTGGGCCGCGAAGGCTCCAAGTACGGCATCGAAGAGTACCTGGAGATCAAGTACCTCTGCGTCGATCTCGGCGCGTGAAGTCCGGCGCGCGCGGCGTCCTGCCGCGCGCGCCTGTCGTCCGCGTGGCCGATGTATGCGCCACATTCACTCGGATACCATCCAGGCATGTTAGATTTGCGCGTTCCCTGGACGAGTCCGTATGAGCAGAACTTTCACCCTTGAGGACACCCGCAAGCTGGCGGCCATCCTGGCGGAAACCGCGCAGACCGAGGTCATGCCGCGGTTTCGCAACCTGCCCGAAGGCGCCGTGCGCGGCAAGACCTCGCCGCGCGATCTGGTCACCGACGCCGACGAAGCCGCCGAACGCCTCATCGCCGCGCGCCTGTCCAAGCTGCATCCGGGCGCCGTATTGATCGGCGAGGAAGCCTCGGCGCGCAATCCCGCCCTTTTGAACATGCTGGTCGACGCCGACCTCGCCTTTCTCATCGATCCCATCGACGGCACGCGCAACTACGTGGCGGGCCTGCCGCTGTTCGGAATGATGATCGCGGCCTGCCATCGCGGCGACGTGATTGCGGGCGTGATCTACGATCCGGTCAGCCGCGACAGCGCGCTGGCCGTGCGCGGCGAAGGCGCCTGGCTCGAATTCGAAAACGGCAAGCGGCTGCCGCTGGCCGTCGCCAGCCCCGCGCCCCCCGAGGACATGGACGGCCTGATCTCCACCGGCGCCCTGCCCGAGCCGCTGCGCACGACCGTCAACAGCAACCTGTCGCGCCTGGGCAGCACGGCCTCGCTGCGCTGCGCCGCGCATGAATACCGCATGATCGCCGCCGGCCATTGCCACGTCGCGCTGTACAACCAGTTGACGGCGTGGGATCACGCTGCCGGCTGGCTGCTGCATCGGGAAGCCGGTGGCTATGCGGCGCATTTCGACGGCTCCCCCTACAAGCCCACGCATCGCACGGGCGGCTTGCTCTACGCGCCCGACGCGGGCAGCTGGCACGCGGCGCGCAAGGCGCTGCTGGGGGACGCATTGGAAGGCATCGAGACTTGACAACTGCGGCCGGGATCACCCCAAAAAACTGGGGTTATCCCTAGGAGTTATCCCCAGTTCCTGTGGACAACCCTATGGAAAGGTCTGTAACCGGCCGAAAAAATCGTTGCCGGGCAAGCACTTGCTTAGACCGGTCAAAAACCGGCCGCCCCCGCTTCTTTCTAAAGCGCTTCCAGCGCCAGCGCGATGGGTTGTTCCACTTTCAGGGTCAACAGGCTGTCCGCGCGGGTGCGTCCCAGATTAATGGCGGCAATGGGTAGGCCGGCTCGCGAGGCGGCCGTCACGAAGCGATAGCCGGAATACACCATCAGGGACGAGCCCACCACCAGCACGGCGTCGGCGCTCTCAAGGCCGGCATTGGCCCGCTCGACGCGCTCGCGCGGCACGGTCTCGCCGAAGAACACCACATCGGGCTTGACGATGCCGCCGCAGCGCGGACACGGCGGCACCGTGAACCGCGAAAAATCGTAGCCGTCCAGATCGGCGTCGCCGTCGGGCGCGTCGCTGGCTTCAAGCTGCACCCAGTCCGGGTTCAGCGCGTGCAATTTTTCCTGCCAATCGTGGCGGCCGCCGCGCCAGTCGCAGTTCATGCAGCGCACGGCATCCAGGCGTCCGTGCAGGTCCACGACATCGCGGCTGCCCGCGGCTTCGTGCAGGCCGTCCACGTTCTGCGTCACCAGGATGGCGACGTGACCGCGATCCTGCAGTCGCGCCAGCGCAAGATGCGACGCATTCGGCTTGACGTGTCCAAAGCGGCGCCAGCCCACCATGCTGCGCGCCCAATATCGCGCCCGCGAAAGCTCAGCGCCCATGAACGTTTGCAGCGTCATGGGCGGCTGGCGTTTCCATTCGCCTTCGGTGTCGCGGTAGTCCGGAATGCCGGAATCGGTGCTGACCCCGGCCCCGGTCAGGACGAAGAGCCGCGGATGGCGGTCTACAAAGCCGCGCAGCGCGGCCAGCTCCGGAAGTGCAGTATCCAATCCTCGCTCCTTGCGTCCCGCCACCGCGCGGCAATCAGGCCGCGCGGCCCGCCGTGTTCATCCGCCCAGCCCGCAATCGGGCATGTCGCTGACCAGGCTGGCCTGCGTCACGTTGCTGCCGGGCGGCACGCTGCGCGTGAGCCAGACGTTGCCGCCGATGGTCGAGCCCTTGCCGATGGTGACGCGGCCCAGGATCGTGGCGCCGGCGTAGATCACGACGTCGTCCTCGATCAGGGGATGGCGGGCCAGGCCTTTCTTGAGTTCGCCGTTTTCGCCCGGCGGGAAGCGCTTGGCGCCCAGCGTGACCATCTGGTAGAGCCGCACGCGGTCGCCGATGATGGCGGTTTCGCCGATCACGACGCCCGTGCCGTGGTCAATGAAAAAGCTGCGGCCGATGGTCGCGCCCGGGTGGATGTCGATGCCGGTGTCGGCATGGGCGATCTCGGCCACGATGCGCGCCAGCATCGGCACGCCCAGCCGGTACAGCACGTTGGCGAGGCGGTGATGGATCATGGCCGCGACACCCGGATAGCACAGCAGAACCTCGTCCACGTTGTGCGCCGCCGGGTCGCCCTGATAGGCCGCCATCACGTCCAGATCGAGCGCGGCGCGCACGGCCGGCAGCTCGGCGCCGAAACGGCGCACGATCTCGGTGGCGCGCTGCTGCGTGTCCGCTTGCTGGGCCGGATCATGCCGGCCTTCGTACTGCAGTTCCAGACAGACCTGATGCAGGAGCGCATCGAGCGCGGCGCCGATGGTGTGGCCGACGTAGAAGTCTTCGACCTCTTCGCGCAAATCGATGGGCCCCAGGCGCATGGGGAACAAGGCGCCACAGAGGTCCTTGATGATCTGGCGCAGGCTTTCCTGCGAAGGGAATTCACGCAGGCCGGCGTCGTCGCGCAGGCGGCCGCGCGGACCGCGCCACGCAACGCGCGCATCGCGCAGTCCAGACACGATGCCGTCCAGGTTCCAGTGCGCCGTGGGGAAATAGCTGGGGCCGCTCATTGCCGGACTCCGGACAGGGAGCCGGCGCGTGCGGCAGAAGGATGGATAACGAACATGGGTTTGCCTCGCTGACGATGCGAAGCCCCCCGCGCAATGCCCCGGGGAATGCTGCTTCGCAATAATTCCGTCAACTGTAACCGCTCCGGCGTATGCGCCGGAAGTCCTCCGACACGGCGTTGGGGTTATGCCGCGGCCGGGACCAACCCCGGCTCCGCCTCATACCCTTGCGGGTTGCCCTGCTGCCAGCGCCAGCCGTCCGCGCACATGGCTTCCACATCGTGCGTGCTGCGCCAGCCCAGCAGCGTCGCCGCCAGATCGGGGTTGGCCCACATGCGCTCGACGTCGCCCGCGCGCCGCGGCAGGATGCGCAGCGGGATCTTGCAGCCGTTGACGCGTTCGAACGCCCGCACCAGTTCCATGACGCTGGTGCCCTGCCCCGTGCCCAGGTTGACCGCCACGAAGCCGGGATGGCTGTCCGCATAGGTCAGCGCCTGCACGTGGCCGCGCGCCAGATCCATGACGTGCAGATAGTCGCGCACGCCGGTGCCGTCCGGCGTGTCGTAGTCGTCGCCGAATACGCGCAGAAACGGTTGGCGCCCCACCGCCACCTGCGTGATGAACGGAAAAAGGTTGTTGGGCAGGTCGCGCGGACTCTCTCCGATCAGTCCGCTGGGATGCGCACCGATCGGATTGAAGTAGCGCAGCGTGACGGCGCTGAATGCGGGATCCGCCACGCACACGTCCCGGAGCATCTCCTCGACCATCAGCTTGGTGCGGCCGTACGGATTGGCCGGCGCCAGCGGATGGGCCTCGGTAAACGGCAGATACTGCGGTTCGCCATACACCGTTGCCGACGAACTGAAGACCAGCCGCGACACGCCCGTCTCGCGCATGGCGCGCAACAGGACAAGCGACCCCTGCACGTTGTTGTCGTAGTACTTGAGCGGGTCAGCCACCGACTCACCCACGGCCTTGCAGCCGGCCAGATGCAGCACGGACTGCACGGGCGAGCCCCGCGCCGCCGCATCCGCCAGCACGGCCGCGACCAGGCCGCGCGAGCGGATGTCGCCTTCGATCAGCGGTATCGGCGCACCGCAAAGCTGTTCAACCCGGCGAACAGCCTCTCGGCTGCCGTTGCTGAGGTTGTCCAGCACGATCGGCCGCAGGCCGGCGGCGATCATCGCCACCAGCGTATGCGTACCGATGTAGCCGGCGCCGCCCGTCACCAACACTTGCGTGTCCGGCATGTCCATGCTCCGTCAGAGGTGGGCCGTCATGCCCGGCACCCACGCATGGCGGGGACGCGGGGCCTGCGCATGGCTGCGGTAGCGGTCGATCCAGTACGACGTGGAAGCGTCATGCCCCCAGTCGACCACGCCCGCCGACACCGGCACCGCCAGTTCGCGCTCGATGCCGCTGGCCAGCCGCTTGCCCAGTTCCACGCCGTACTGGTCGAAGGGGTTGATGCCCCACACCACGCTCTGCACGAACACCTTGTGCTCGTACAGGGCCAGCAGTGCGCCCAGGCCTCGCGGATCGAGCTGACGCAGCACGATCAGCGTCGACGGCCGTCCGCCCGGATGCACCATGTGCTGCGCCAGCGACAGCGCACGCTCCTGGTTGTCGATGTGAGCGACGTCCAGCAGCGCCTGCTCCAGGCTCTTGCCGCGCATCAGCGCCTGGCGCTGCGCCAGGCAGTTGGCCAGCAGCATGCGATGCGCATCGGGGCTGTCCGCGTGCCCTTGCAAGCTGGCGATGAAGTCCACCGGCGCGCCTTCCTCGCTTTGATGCAGCCACTGGAAGAAGGTGTGCTGGCCGTCCGTGCCCGGCATGCCCCAGATGATGGGCGCCGTCGGCACGCCGACCGCGGCGCCGTCGCCGGCGACCCGCTTGCCCAGCGACTCCATTTCGAGCTGCTGCAGATAGGTCACCAGGTGCAGCAGGCGCCCGCTGTAGGCCGCCACATTCAGCGAGTTGAATCCCAGCACGCTGCAATTGACCAGGCCGGCCAGCGCCAGTTGCACCGGCGCGTTGGACGCAAACGGCGTCTGCAGGAAATGCTGGTCCATGGCCTCGGCGCCCGCGCGCATCCCGATCAGCACGTCCAAGCCCACCGTCAGCGCGATCGACAGGCCGGCCACCGACCAGACGGAATAGCGTCCGCCCACCCAGTCGCACATCTTGAAGACCTGGCTGGACGGCACGCCCAGCGCGCGCGCGGCCGGCGCATTGGCGGTCACGGCCGCCAGATGGTCGGACACGTCGGCCACGCCGCCCTGCTTGAGCCAGGCGATGGCGGCGCGAGCGTTGTGCAGCGTTTCCGACGTGGTGAAGGACTTGGAGGAAATGACGACCAGCGTGCGGCGGGGGTCCAGCCCGGCCACGGCGTCATGGAAGGCATGGCCGCAAATGTTGGACACGAAGCGGATCTGCCGGCGCTGCTGCGGTCCGCCGAATGCCTGCACGGCCAGGCGCGGACCCCAGTCGCTGCCGCCGATGCCGATGTGCAGGACGGTGGAGAAGTCCGCCGTCTGGTCCACGCGCCGCACGAAGTCGGTCATGCGCGAATACTCGCAGACGGAATCCGCGTCCTGCCCTTCCGGCTGCTCGCGGGTGCGCCCGGCGCGCAGCGCGGTATGCCATGCCGCCCGGTTTTCAGTCCAGTTGACCGGTTCCCCGGCAAACAGCGCGCGGCGCGCCTCTTCCAATCCGCGCGCCTGCAGCAGCGCCTGTCCCGCGCCGTCCAGCGACGCCGACTGGCGTTGCATGGTCAAGTCCACGCACAATCCTGCCGCTTCGATCACCTTGAGCGCACTGGCGTCCAGTTCAGCGTTTTGCGCAGCCTGCGCGAAAGCCACCCACTCCGGGCTGTTTGCCAGTCCGGAGTCTGCCCTTAACGCCTCAATCGCCTGTTGAGCCTTTCCCATCGCGTGATGCTCCTTAGAACGGTAAACGAATGTGAGGTGCAATGCGCCTGAACGCCTTGCGAAAGTCCTCCTCGATACGAGCCAGCGCGGCCACGTTGTCTCCTTCGAACCGGAGTACCACCGTCGGTGTGGTGTTGGACGGTCGCGCAAGGCCGAAGCCATCCGCGTAGTCCACACGGATCCCGTCGAGCTCGTTGATGGACACTGCGCCGGGGAATTCCCCTTGATCGCGCAGCGCCTGCACCAGCTCGACGCCTTCCGTGGTCTCCAGTTTCAATTCGGGGGTGGCGCAGGACTGGGGCAAGCTTTCCAGCAAAGCCGAGGGGTCCGGCGCCGACGAGAGGATCTCCAGCAGGCGGGCGGCGGCGTAGATGCCGTCGTCAAAGCCGTACCAGCGCTCCTTGAAGAAAATGTGGCCGCTCATCTCCCCAGCAAGTAGCGCTCCCGACTCGCGCATCTTGGCTTTGATAAGGGAATGCCCTGTCTTCCACATAGTCGCCTTGCCGCCCGCCTCGGTGATGGCGCGGGCCACGTGGCGGCTGCATTTGACGTCGTAGATGATCTCGGCGCCCGGGTTGCGCGCCAGCACGTCGCGGGCAAACAGGATCAGCTGGCGGTCCGGCCAGATGATCTGTCCCGATTTTGTGACCACGCCCAGCCGGTCGCCGTCGCCGTCGAACGCCAGTCCGACCTCGCAGTCCGAATAGCGCAGGCAGTAAATAAGGTCCTGCAGGTTATGGGGATCGGCCGGATCGGGGTGATGCCCCGGAAAGGATCCATCCACCTCGCAGAACAGCTCCGTCACCTCGCAGCCCAGCGCCCGGAAGAGCGCCGGCGCCACCGCGCCCGCGACCCCGCTGCCGCAGTCGATGGCGATCTTCATGGGCCGCGCCATGCGGATGTCGCCCACGAGGCGTGCCGCGTAGCAGGGCGTGATCTGCATCTGGGTGCGGCCGCCGGGCGTGGGCGCCGAATCGATCGGCTGGCGCATCGCGTCGCGCAGCGCGGTCAGGCCGTCGCCATACAGCGAGCCGCCTTCCATCACGATCTTGAAGCCGTTGTGCGTGGGCGGGTTGTGGCTGCCCGTCACCGCGATGCCGGTCCCGGTGTCCATCAACCGGGCCGTGAAATACACCATGGGCGTGGTCGCCATGCCGATGTCGATCACGTGCATGCCCGCCGAGCGCAGCCCGGCCTGCAGCGCCGCGGACAGCTCGACACTGCTCAGCCTGCCGTCGCGCCCCACCACGATCGACCGCACCCCCTGTGCGTGCGCCTTGGCGCCCACCGCCATCCCGAGGCTGTGGGCAAACCTGGCATCCAGCTCGTCCGGGACCGTTCCCCGTATGTCATAGGCCTTGAAAACCGCATCCAGAATTTGCGGCGTGTCCCAGCCAAAAGTTCCGTGCATGCCAGTTTCTCCGTGTGGCGTTCACTTGGGACCGTTCTGTTTGAAATCACCGTAGTACGCCGCACGGGAGTAGCGATAACCACCGTACTTGGACCGGAACCCGAAACGTTCCGGCAGCAGCTTGAGACCGTTGAAGAGCACGCCATCGACCGGCGCGCCCGCCTGGATCAGGCGCTTGGCCGTTTCGCGGATCTCGCCGACCGTATTCATGCCCGACCGCACCACCACCATGACTGCCGCGGCATGCGTACCGACCACGGCGGCATCCGGCGACGACAGCACGGGCGCCGTGTCCAGGATCACCATGTCGTACTGCGTGGCCAGTTCCCGCAGGGTCTCGCCGAACACCGGCGAGGCCAGCAGCTCCGACGGATCGAACGTCACGGCGCCCGTGGCGATGAAGTCCAC
Organism: Achromobacter sp. GQ309; assembly: GCF_059759315.1. NCBI lineage: Bacteria > Pseudomonadati > Pseudomonadota > Betaproteobacteria > Burkholderiales > Alcaligenaceae > Achromobacter > Achromobacter sp. GQ309. The sequence continues at coordinate 305,414 of NZ_JCAXDP010000001.1, read as the reverse complement.
GCCTTCGGACACGCTGTGCTTGCGGACGCGGCTGAGCGGGATCGTGCCGGTCAGCACTTCGAACAGGCCATCTTCCTTCGGCACGCCGAAATAGCGGTTGAGCTGGCCCTTGCGGAAGTCGGCATCGATCAGCAGCACGCGCTTGCCGACGCCCCCCTGGATGAAGGCAAAGTTTGCAGACAGGAAGGATTTACCCACTCCCGCGACCGGACCGGTGAACATGACCATGTTGTTGGCGGACTGGCGCAGCGAGGCCTGCAGCACGTTGCGGAAGGATCGCAAACTCTCGATCGGTGGCGAGTTGCCCTGGCTCTGCGCCAGAAGCGCAGGCACGGTGGCGTTCTTGCGCCGGCTGCGGCGCCACAGCTTGTCCTGCACGTCGCTGTACGGAATGGCGGCCAGCACCGGCAGGCCGGTATGGCGCTCGACGTCTTCCGGCTCCGACAGGCCGCCGAACAAGGCGTTGCGCACGAACGCGCACAGCATGGCGAAGATCAGACCGGCTGCGGTGGCCACGCCGATGATGATCGCGCCCTTCGGACGCACGGGCTTGTCAGGCTGCACGGCGGCATCCAGGATGCGCACGTTGCCCACCTTGCCGGCGCGGATCAGCTTGAGCTGCTGCGTGTTGTTCAAGAGCGCCGTGTAGAGCTCGGTGTTGACGCGCACGTCGCGCACCAGGCGCACCACGTCCTGTTCCAGATCCGGCAGTTGCTTGATGTTGTTGCCCAGGCGGTTGACGTCGCCCGTCAGAGATGCGATCTGACGGTCGATGCCCACGATGCTCGGGTGCGTCGGCGCAAAGCGCGTGATCAGTTCCTGGCGCTTCTGGCGCAGTTCCATCACGCGGGTCTGGGCGTCGACCGACTGCCCGAGGATCAGCTTCGCTTCTTCGCTCAGGTCGATCGTGCCGCGCTTGTTGCGCAGCTGGTTGTACTTGGTTTCCGCTGCATCAAGCTCGGCCTTCAGTTGCGGCAGCTGCTGCTCCAGGAACACCAGCGACTTCTCAGCCTGCGCGGACTTGCGGTTCACGTTCTGCTGCACGTATTCCTGGCCGATCTGGTTCAGCACTGCGGTGGTCAGCGCCGGATCGTTGCCCTCCAGCGTGACGCCGATCACGCCCGACGTGCGGCCACGCTCAAAGATGCCCATGCGCGATTGCACATTCTCGATGGCCGCCAGACGCGAGCTGCGCGACACCGTGAACTCGGTGCCGGGACGGCCCGACAGCGCGTCGACGTGCACGTCCATCGCGCCGCCACCCGGCAACAGGAAGCGCTCGGGCTTGCCCACCGTGCCGGTGAACGTGGCGCCGGTCAGCTTGTCGCTGAGCGTGTAGCGGCCCTCGCCCAGCGTGGTCAGCCGGAACGGCTTGCCCAGCCACTCGTTGGGCACGTCCAGTTGCGAGATTGCAATGGACTCGCCGCCCCACGCATAGCCCCCGCGCGGCAGGCTGGACGGATACGGCAGGCTTTCGTAGCGCCGCGCCAGCCATTCGCCCACCACGGGGAAGTAGCGCGGCTTCGCATGGATGTAGAGCAGGAACTTGTCGACGGCGGGACCGACGACCATGCGCGAGCGCAGCACTTCCATTTCGCCCGACGTTTCCGCCTTGGTGTCGAACATGGATGAGACATCGCCCAGCAGGCTGCGCGCCTGTCCGTTCGGGAGCTCCTCCTCCACCTGCACGATGATGTCAGCCGAATAGACCGACGGCGTCACCATCACATAGGCGAGCGCGCCGAGAAACGCGAACATGGTGATCGCAATGATCATCCAGCGGTTGGAAAAAATGGCGTCCACGTGGGACGACAACGGGGTTTCCTGCTGACGGGCCGGTACTGACGGCTCGAACGATTCGATGGGCAACGACATGCAGCTCTCCAGGAGAGGGCGCCGCCGCGGTTGCGGCGCCCCCAAAGGCGGGGTTTTGAGGCGGACTAATCGATGGACCTGACGGTCTGTACGGTCTGCGCGCTCGGGAAGAGGTTGCTGATGAAGCGGTTCCACCGCACCAGGCCCGCCGAATCCACGAACACGACATCCTTGGGTTGCAATTCGAACTTGGCGCCCACCGCCAGTGCCTGCGGCGATGCGGCGTTCAGGTGATACACCAAAGGCTTTGCCTCCTCCGTGGCGCGCACGACGAAAATCTGCGAGGTGTCGGCCGTGATCTGGTTGGGCCCGCCAGCAAGACCCAATGCTTCGGTCAGCGACAAGCGTCCATCACGCATGACGGAAGCCCCGGGGATGAACACCTCACCCATCACGAACACCTTGCTATCCTCGCGCGGCGTGACTCTCACGATGTCCCCTGCCTTGAGCATGACCTGGTTCAGGTCCTGGCCGCGCTCGATCAGCGCGGGAAGGTTCACGCGAGTACGCTTGCCATCGCGGATCACATAAACCGCACTGCGGTCTCCGGTTGGCAGGATGCCTCCGGCCCTGTTGAGCGCTTCCAACAGGGTCATGGGCACATCATTGATCGCAACCGTACCCGGCGTGGTTACCTCGCCATCGACGAAGATGCGCTTGCTGCGGAATCCCAGAACGCGTACGGTGATCTGCGGGTCCTGTATGTACTTGCCCGAACTATTGACTATGAGATTGCGCGCCTGAAGTTCAGTCAACCCCGCCACTTTCAGCAGTCCCGTATACGGAAACTGGATATATCCAGCGGATGAGACCGTATAGCCCGGAATGCCCGAGGCGGTATCCCCAATAGCTAATTCCGTTGCCCCTGATCCGATGGCGTAGGTTTGCGTCGGAAGCACGAGCTCGGGGTGATCCCACACGACGATCGAGAGGATGTCTCCCGGCCCGATGAGGTAGGGAGCCGGCTTGCCGATGAGGTGACCGATGCCTTCGTTATCGATCAGCGCTTCACGTGCGCGCTGCTCTTCAAGAACGAGGGACGGCGTGATCTGTTTGATGACCGCCTTGGAGTTCGGGTCCAGCGGATCCGCGAGCTGATTGGCGTTGAACGTCATACCGGGTGATAGGGCGCAAGCGCCTAGCGAGGACACGAGCGCGATAGCGGCTATGGCTCGGCTCATCGTTCCGAAAAATGTAGTCATGGCGAATCCACTGTGAATGACTTCGTTGCCTGGAAAGGAGCCCGATGCGTAACGGGTTGCGACATTCCACACGCTTTTCCTAAGCCCGCACATTCGACGGATGCCCTAAGCCTTCTCCTACACCGTTTGGAGGTTTCGGGTGAGTTGCGCACTCAATAAGATTTTGTCGGTAGCCACATGCTTTGCGGCACTGCACAGTTTTTGCATTGCGCAAGGCGTTTCCCCGAACAGGAGTGCGCGATGGACCCGTCCCAAACGGACACGTCGGCAAGGTTCAGTGGGGCAAGCTATCTGTATCGCTTGCTCGACGCCGCGATCGTCATCACCTGCGGCCTGACTGCCACCGGCTTGAAGTTCTCGGAAGATGCTTTCACGGATCCTCCGCAGATTCATTTGTTCCTGATCTATCTGTGCGGCCTGGGCGTCATAGCGCTCTTCCCGGCCTTCCGCCTGTATGTGTCGTGGCGCGGACGCCTGCTCACCGATCTGGTGGTGCGCAGCCTTGCCGCGTGGGCCACCGTGTTTGCGTTGGGCATCTTCGTCAGTTTTCTCATGCACCAGACCGGCGCGATATCCCGCTTATGGGCTGCAACCTGGTTCGGCATGACGGCGCTGGCGCTGGCCGGCGTGCGCATCGCCGTCTATGCGGCGCTGGGCGCGGCGCGCGATCGCGGCATGGACAAGAAGCGGGTGCTGCTCGTGGGCTTTGGCGCGCTGGGCCACGACATGTGGCGCCGCGTGGAAAAGTACCGCGAGGCCGGCTATCAGATATCGGGGATCTACGCCGAACCGCATGAGATCCTGCCGCCGCAGGTCCGCCGTCTGCACGACCTGGACAACCTGACCGACTTCGTTCGTGAGAACAAGGTTCGCGAGATCTGGATCGTGCTGCCGATGGAAGCCGGCCAGGAGCTGCGCGAAGTGCTCTATCACCTGCGCAACGACCTGGTGGATATCCGCTGGATTCCCGATGTGATGTCCATCCAGCTGCTGGGCCATCGCATCGGCGAGTTCCTGGGACTGCCCGCGATTCAACTGAACAGCCTGCCCGCCGCCGGCGTGCGCGGCTGGGCGAAGGAAGCCTTCGACCGCAGCTTCGCGCTGTGCGCGCTGATCGGCCTGGCGCCCGTCATGCTGACCGTGGCCATGCTGATCAAGCTGACGTCGCGCGGCCCCGTGTTCTTCACGCAACCCCGCCTCGGCGTGGACGGCAAGGTGTTCCACGTCTACAAGTTCCGCACCATGACCGTGCACCAGGAACACGGCGTGGTCACCCAGGCCACGCGCAACGACAACCGCGTCACGCGCATCGGCGGCTTCCTGCGCCGCACCAGCCTGGACGAGCTGCCGCAGTTCCTGAACGTGCTGATGGGCGACATGTCGGTGGTGGGCCCGCGCCCGCACGCGTTGGAGCACAACGAAATGTACAAGGACCTGGTGCAGCGCTACATGATGCGCCACCGCGTCAAGCCCGGCATCACCGGCTGGGCGCAGGTCAACGGCTTTCGCGGCCAGACCGACACGCTGCGCAAGATGAGCGACCGCGTCGAACACGACATCTATTACATCCAGCATTGGACGTTCAGGATGGACCTGCTGATCATCGCGCGCACCGCGATTTCGGGATGGACGGGCCGCAATGTCTACTGAACCGTTGGGATGGCCCGTGCGTGAAGCGCCGGGGCCTCGTGGCGGCATGCTTGGCCGCTCGGACTTCCGCCAGGCCGTGGAAATGCTGCCCCTGGTGTCGATCGATCTCCTGCTGCGCGATGGCGCCGGCAACTACCTGACAGGGCTGCGGGCCAATCCGCCCGCCCAGGGCGCGTGGTTCGTGCCGGGTGGCCGGATCCGCAAGAACGAGTCGCTGCGCCACGCGCTGCGCCGCATCGTCCACGACGAGCTGGGCCTGTCGTTGCCCGACCTCGAGTGGACGCCGCGCGGCGTGTACGAGCACTTCTACGGCACCAATTTCGCGGGTGAGGCGGGACGCTCCACCCACTACGTCGTCCTCGCGTATGAGGCCGAGCTTTCTCTGGATACCGCAAGCCTTCCCCTGTCCCAGCACAGCGGCTATCGCTGGCTGCCGCGGGAAGTGATCGCCGCCGATCCCGGCGTGCATCCGTACACCCAGGCCTACTTCAAGGAGTGAGAGCCATGACCAACCCCCGTCCTCCGTACCGGGCAGTGATTCTTTGCGGTGGTTCAGGCTCGCGCCTGTGGCCGCTGTCGCGCGAACTGTTGCCGAAGCAGTTCATCCGTTTGACCGATGACCGCAGCCTTCTGCAGAACACCCTGCGACGGCTGGAGTCGGCGGGCGCGCAAGAGCGGCCCATCCTGGTCTGCAATGAGGCGCATCGCTACATCGCGGCGGAGCAGGCTGATGAGCTGGGCATCAAGGACGTCGAGGTCATCCTGGAGCCGTATGCGCGCAACACCGCGCCGGCCATCGCTGCCGCCACGCTGCGGGCCATGCAGGATGGGGAGGATCCCATCATGCTCATCATGCCGTCGGACCACGTGCTGGAAGACGGCGAGGTGCTCAGCACGGCGTTTGCCCAGGCGTACGACGCGGCCCGCCAAGGCGCACTGGTGACGTTCGGCATCAAGCCGACCGCGCCGCTCAGCGGCTACGGCTACATCCAGGCGGACGAGCCCGGCGCCATGGCCCCGGCGCGCCGTGTGCGCCGGTTCGTGGAAAAACCGTCGCCCGAGGTCGCCCAGCGCTTCATCGACGACGGCGGTTACTACTGGAACAGCGGCATGTTCGCCTTCCAGGCGTCGGTTTTCCTGGCCGAGCTGGGCCGGCTGGCGCCCAAGATCCTCGCGCAGGCGCAGTCGGCCGTGGCGACGGGGCATGGCGACAACGGCCTTTTCCATCTGGACGGCCCGGCGTTCGAGGCATGCCCCAGCGATTCCATGGACTACGCCATCATGGAGCGCACCGACAGCGCGGTGGTCATCCCGCTGGCCGCCTCGTGGAGCGACGTGGGTGCGTGGGATGCGGTATGGGGCATCGCCCAGAAGTCGGTGGAAGGCAACTCCACCACGGGCGACGTCATGGTGGAGGATTCGCGCAACTGCCTCATCCATTCGACCAGCCGGCTGGTGGCCTCGGTGGGCCTGGACGACATAGTGGTCATCGAGACGGCCGACGCGGTCCTGGTGGCGCACAAGTCGCGCTCGCAGGACGTCAAGCGCCTGGTCGAGGTCTTCAAGTCGCAGCACCGCAGCGAACTGAACCACCACCGCGAGGTGCAGCGGCCGTGGGGGTCGTACGACTCGGTCGGCCAGGGGCCGCGATACCAGGTCAAGCGCATCACTGTGAAGCCGGGCGCGCGGTTGTCGTCGCAGATGCACCACCACCGCGCCGAGCACTGGATCGTGGTGTCGGGTACGGCGCGCATCTACAACGGCGACAAGCAGTACCTGCTGACCGAGAACCAGTCGACCTACATCCCGCTGGGCGAGATCCACAGCCTGGAGAACCCCGGGAAGATTCCGCTGGAAATCATCGAGGTGCAGTCGGGGGCTTATCTCGGCGAAGACGACATCGTGCGTTTCCAGGACATCTACGGCCGTGTTTAGGGAGCCCCCACGCCGCACACGCTCCGCGCGCTTGCTGCCCCCCGAGGGGGCCGTCTTCGCCTTGGGGCGGCCCGGCGGCGAAGAGCCGGAGCGGGTTCCCTTTTGGCGCCCGGGCATGGCCAAGATCTGCCTGCCCGTGGCGGCCCTCTTTTTCATCGTGCTCATCACGGTGGGCAATCTTCCCGGGCTGGCGGCGGACATGTCCGATGCCTTTGGCGACAAGCGGCTGCATCTGGCCGCCTACGCCTTCCTGACCGGGCTGATCTACGTATCGGTCAACCGGCGCCCGGCGCTGGTGGCCATGCTGGCGGTTACCGCATTGGGAGTGGTGGACGAATCCATCCAGTCCCTTTTTCCCTACCGAGAGGCTGAACTCTTAGACCTTTTGGCCGATATCTCAGCGGCTGGTGCAACAGTAATCTCTTTGCACATTGGTAACGCAGCCATCGGCTCCTTTCGTGCAGTCACTAAGTCTTAAGGACACAACCATGCCAAAACGGGCACTGATTACCGGCGTAACTGGCCAAGACGGGGCCTATCTGGCGGAGCTTCTGCTGGCCAAGGGCTATGAGGTCCACGGCATCAAGCGGCGCGCTTCGCTGTTCAACACCGCGCGGATCGACCATCTGTACCAGGACCCGCACGACCAGCCCCGCAATTTCGTCCTGCACCACGGCGACATGACGGACTCGTGCAGCCTCATCCGCATCGTCCAGTCGGTGCAACCCGACGAGATCTACAACCTGGCCGCGCAAAGCCACGTGGGCGTCTCGTTCGAGGAACCGGAATACACGGCCAACGCCGACGGCCTGGGCACCCTGCGCCTCTTGGAAGCCATCCGCATCCTGAAGCTGGAAAACAAGTCGCGCTTCTACCAGGCGTCGACGTCCGAGCTGTACGGCCTGGTGCAGGAAACGCCGCAGAAGGAAACCACCCCCTTCTACCCGCGCAGCCCCTACGCCGCCGCCAAGCTCTACGCCTACTGGATCAGCGTGAACTACCGCGAAGCCTATGGCATGTACGCCTGCAACGGCATCCTGTTCAACCACGAATCGCCCAAGCGCGGCGAAACGTTCGTGACGCGCAAGATCACCCGCGGCCTGGCGCGCATCGTGCTGGGGCTGCAGGAATGCCTGTACCTGGGCAACCTGTCCGCCCTGCGCGATTGGGGCCACGCCCGCGACTACGTCGAAATGCAGTGGCTGATGCTGCAGCAGGACACGCCCGAAGACTACGTCATCGCGACGGGCATGCAGTACAGCGTGCGCGAGTTCATCAACACCGCCGCGCGCGAACTGGGCATCCTGCTGGCGTGGGAAGGCGAAGGCCTGGAAGAGACGGCCACGGTGCTGTTCTCGCCGGTGCATGACGTCAAGGCCGGCCAGGTCATCGTCCGCGTCGATCCGCGCTACTTCCGTCCGACTGAAGTGGAGACCCTGCTGGGCGATCCCACCAAGGCCCGCGAAAAGCTCGGCTGGTCGCCCCGCACCACGTTTGCGCAGCTCGTCAAGGAGATGGTCGAGGCGGACCTGAAGGACGCGCGGCGCGATGCGCTGGTCGAACAGAACGGCTACGAAATCTACGCCTACAAGGAGTAGCCCGCCATGACGAACCTGGACCAACGCGTTTTCGTCGCCGGCCACCGCGGGATGGTGGGCGCGGCGATCACCCGCGAACTGCACCGGCGCGGCTACGAGAACGTGCTGACCCGCAGCCGCGCGGAACTGGACCTGGAAAACCAGAACCAGGTGCACCGCTTCTTTTCGACCACGCCGGTCGACGTGGTGTACCTGGCCGCCGCCAAGGTGGGCGGCATCCTGGCCAACCAGACGCATCCGGTGGATTTTCTGTACAAGAACCTGATGATCCAGTGCAACGTGATCCGCGCCGCGTATGCGGCCGGGGTGCGCAAGCTGCTGTTTCTGGGTTCGTCATGCATCTACCCGCGCGAGGCGCCGCAGCCCATCCGCGAGGACGCGCTGCTGACCGGTCCGCTGGAATCCACCAACGAACCGTACGCCATCGCCAAGATCGCCGGCCTGAAGCTGTGCGAGGCCTATCAGCGGGAGCACGGCGCGCGCTTCATCTGCGCCATGCCCACCAACCTCTACGGCCCGCACGACAACTACGACCTGCACAGCAGCCATGTGCTGCCGGCCCTGATCCGCAAGTTCCACGAGGGCCGCGAGGCCAACGCGGAAAGCGTGACGATCTGGGGCACCGGGTCGCCGCTGCGCGAGTTCCTGTACGTGGACGACCTGGCGCAGGCCAGCGTCATGCTGATGGAGCATCCGGACGCCGAGGGCATCTACAACATCGGCGCCGGCCAGGACATCTCCATCGCGGACCTGGCGCGGCTGGTGGCGCGCGTCATCGGCTACGAGGGCAAGATCGTCTACGACACCTCCAAGCCCGACGGCACGCCGCGCAAGCTGATGGACTCGTCGCGCGTGCAGGCGCTGGGCTGGCGGCCGGAGATCTCTCTGACGCATGGCATCACGCTGGCCTACGGCCATTTCCTGCGCGAGCGCACGCAACAGGCGCTGCCGGTGGCCTGACGGCCGCGCCAGCATGACAGACAGGGTTACCGATGCTTGGATTCGTGAAGAAACACATCGCCGGCAATGCCTCCTTCTGGGGGCTGGTGGAGTACGGCATCGGTCCCGTCGCGGCGCTGGTGGCGCTGCCGATCCTGTTCCGCCAGCTCGGCACGGTCGGCTTCGGCCAGTATTCGATGATCATCGCGCTGGCCGGCTTCGGCAACGCGGCCAACCTGGGCGCGGCGGTGACTGCGACCAAGCTGGTGTCCGAGAGCGCGCACGAACCCGGCGGCGCCTATCGCGCGGCCGGCGTCAGCATGTCGCTGATCGGCTGTGCGCTGGCCGTGGTGACCCTGGCTGCCGTGCTGCTGTGGGGCGTGGTGGGGTTGGGCTGGCCAGAAGCCACGTTCGGCGGCGTGGCGGTGACGATGCTGGCCATGCCCGCGCTCGCCATCTATCTCACGCAGCAGTATGACCAGCTCTTTTCCGGCTGCCTGAAGGGGCGCGAGGACTTTCGCGCCACCGCGCTGTGCGAGGTCTTCAGCCGCACGGGCACGATGGCGCTCGCGTGCGCGGCCGCCTGGTACACCGCCTCGCCCACGTGGACGGGACTGGCGCAGGCGCTGGGCCTCCTGATCGCGGGCAGCGTCAAGATGCGCGTGTTCTCGCGCGCCTACGACCGCTACATCGTGCGGCCCGTGCGCGATCGCGGCGCCATGATGGCCGCCTTCCGGTTCTCGCGCTGGTCGTGGCTGAACAGCCTGAGCGCGCTGGCCTTCGGCTCGGTCGACCGCGTGCTGGTCGGCAGCCTGATGGGGCCGGCGGCGCTGGCGATCTACACCGTGGGCGTGCAAGTGGGCCAGATCATCCACACCGCGTCCGTCGCCATCTTCCAGAAGGCCATGCCGCGCGTGACCCGCCTTTCGGTCTCGCCGCCCTACCCGGGCGCGGCCGAACGAGAGATCCGCCGCATGATGCTGTGGAACCTGGCGCTGTCGGCCGGCGCCACGCTGGCGGTGCTGGCGGTCAGCCGGCCGCTCTTGAACGTGCTGCTGGGCGACGACGTCGCCGGCGGCCATCTGGGCACATTCCAATTGCTGATCGTGGCGTCGGGCCTCTTGTCCCTGAACGCTGCGGCGCATTTCTCCCTGCTGGGGCTCGGCAATTCCCGCGCCGTCGCGATCCTGAACGGATTGGGCGGGCTGGCAATGCTGTGCGTCATGGCGGGACTGGTTCACGTGGCGGGGGAACACGCCGCAGCCTGGGGCCGCATGGCCTACGCGGCGATCACGCTGGCCGGCGTGGCCCTCGCCATCCGTCAATCCCGCCCCGAGTTTCCGGGCGCCATGCCTGCGGCCACCCGATAACCAACATGCTGAGGTCTTACATGCGCAAGCGCCACAACGAGTATTCACGCCAGCTCATCGACTTCGTCCGCGAGCTCCGTCCGCCAGCGCCCATCGCCAGCGGCCTGCTGCCCAAGGTGACGATCGTGACGCCCTCGTTCAACCAGGCCAAGTTCCTGGAGCGCACCATCCTGTCCGTGCTGAACCAGGGGTATCCGCGGCTGGAATACATCATCATCGACGGCGGCTCCACGGATGGCAGCGTGGACATCATCAAGAAGTACGAGCGCTACCTGTCCTACTGGGAAAGCACACCGGACCGCGGCCAGTCGCACGCGATCAACAAGGGCTTCGAACGCGCCACGGGCGATTACGTCGGTTGGCAGAACTCGGATGACCTGTATTTTCCGGGCGCGCTGCGCAAGCTGGGCACGGCCGCCGCCAAGGGCCGCGCGCCGATCGTCAGCGGCAACCTGTTCGTGGCGGATGCCAACAACCACATCTTCCGCAAGATCCACTACACGCCCGTCAACCGCGGCACGCTGACGGTGGTGAAGGCGTCGATCCCGAACCAGTCGGCCATCTTCCGCCGCGACCTGCTGCGCAAGTACGGCCTGCTGCAGGAAAGCATGCGTTACTGCATGGACCTGGAGCTGTGGAGCCGGCTGCTGCGCGAAGGCAAGAACCTGATCGTGCCGGACGCGCTGGGCGTCTACACCGCCCACGACGAGACCAAGACGGCGCTGATGCAGGACGTGCTGCTGGAAGAGCGCGAACAGATCGTCAGCCGCATCCGGCGTACCGAACCGGGTCTGGGCAAGCTGTTCGAACTGTCTTGCCGCGCCTCGAAAGTCGCCGCGCACGCACGCCAGGGCGATCTGACGTATCTGCTGGAGAAGCTGACCACCAAGATCTTCGGACGCGACGATTGGGCCGCGCACTAGGCCGGACCGACACTGATACGGAACTGCAATGACTACGCGCCGGCTTTCCACCCTGCACCTCCTGGGCCTGTTCGTCTTCACCGCGCTGGCGCTGAACGACGACAGGTTCGTCATCGGGGTGGGGAGCTTCAAGCTCTCGCCCTTCGACCTGCTGTTCGTGGCCATGCTGGGCGTCAAGGCGCTCCGGCTGGCCGACCCGGGCGCGTACGCGTTCCCGCGCGGCGCGCTGGGGGTGCTGCTGGGCATCCAGGCGATCTCGGTGATCTATCTGCTGGTGGTGTCGAGCCATCACCCCGGCATCGAGACCGGCGACGTCGCGCGCGACCTGCGCATCGTCTTCTACTTCCTTTGCACGCCGTTCCTTTGCTACAAGGACATCGACAGTCCGCACGCCTATGCGATCCTGCAGAAGTACATCGTTGCGGCGAGTCTGGCGGTTGCCACGTTGATGCTGGTGGAACAGGCGGCCGGCTTCAGCGTCGCCAATCCCCTGCGCAACGTGCGGCTGGGCGTGTGGGCGATCCCGATGGGCGTGGTGTCACTGCTGTACTTCCGCCGCACGCTGAACGTATCGGGCCCCAAGGCCTACATGTTGACGCTCTACATGGTGATGGCGCTGGTGTTCTCGCTGAACCGCAGCCAGTACCTGCAGCTGGCGATCTCCGTCATCATCGCCGTGCTGCTGGCCGGCAGCGCCGACATCCGGCGCCGCGCCGTGATGATCTTCGCGCCCGCGGCCGTGGCCGGGGTGCTGATCTTCGGCGCCATCGGCTATCTGGACGTGCTGACCGATCGGATCTTCAGCGTCGAGCGCCTGGACGAAGACTCCAGCTACGGCGCGCGCGTCCAGGAGATGGAAGGCCAGATGCAGTTCTTCGCGGAAAGCCCCGTGTTCGGCAAGGGCGCGGGCTTTCGCAGCTGGGTGATGGGCGAAAACGGCTTCGAGCTGAGCACGTTCGCGCACAACTCATGGGCCTTCTACCTGATGAAGTTCGGCGTGGTCGGCACGATCATGATCATGCTGCCGCCACTATTGATCCTGCTGTTCTCGCTCTTTCGGCGCTACGCCCATCCCGGGCTGGAGATGCACCGGCGATATCTGCTCGCCACCGCGCCCATCTACATCTTCATCGACTCGATGTCCGGCGGTCTGGCCTATGCGCCCAAGACCGCGTTTACCGGCTTCCTGCTGTGCTATTGCCTGTCGCTGATGCGCAATGCACAGATCATGCCGGTGCCTCGCCAAGAATCTCCCGCTCCCAGCCCTCGCCCGGATATCGTGCGCCGGGCGCCACCCACGCGAGTAATACCCCATGTCTGATGTCTTGTTTGTCGCACCGGACTTGCATGGCGGCGTCGGAAGATGCGTCGCCTTCATTGTGGATGCGTTGCCGGAACAGGGGGTGGACTCCGCCCTGTTCCTGCTGCGTTCGCGCAATCGCGAGTATCCCATCGCCAATCCCAAGGTCACCCGCGCATTTCCGATCATCGAGTCCCCAACCAAGCTGCGGCTGGCGCTGCCCGTGGCGTTCTTCAAGCTGCTGCAGCACATCCGCCGCGAAAAGCCCGCCATCGTCTGCTCGCACGGTCTGTTGTGCAACATGCTGGTCGTGCTGGCCAAGAAGGTCCTGCGCGGCAACTTCCGAACCGTGGCCTTCGAGCACAGCAGCCCGGCCATCCACTACGGCGCATCGAAAATGCGCCGTCTGAAGTGCTGGCTGGTCAGTCAGACTTACCGGCGCCATGACGCGGTGGTGGGCGTGTCGCGCGGTGTGAAGGAAGACCTGGTCAGCATGTTCCCGCCGCTGCGCGGCAAGGTCCACACCATCTACAACGGCGTGCCGCTGGATAACGTGCGCCGGCAAGGCGCGCAGCCCAGGCTGAACGACGGTGGCGAGTCTCCCTACCACGTCGTGGCCGTGGGCCGGCTCGAGGCGGTGAAGGACTATGCCACCTTGATCGACGCGGCCGCGCTGCTGGACGACCCGCGTATCGCATTCACGATCCTGGGCGAAGGCTCCGAGCATGCCGCCCTGCAAAAGCGCATCGACGACAGGCCATCGCGCACGCAGGTCACATTGGCGGGCCATATCGACAACCCCTTTCCGGTCATCGCCGGTGCTGGCGCCTTTGCGCTCACCTCCGTGCGCGAGAGCTTCGGCAACGTGCTGGTGGAGGCCCTGTGCCTGGGCGTGCCCGTGATCTCCACGGACTGCCCGCATGGTCCGGCCGAGATCCTGGACGCCGGCCGCTACGGGCTGCTGGTGCCGGTCGGCGACGCCGAGGCGCTGGCCGAGGCGGTGCGGCGCCTGGCCTACGACGGCGAGATGCGCGAGAAGCTGGCGGCCCAGGGCCCCGAGCGCGCGGACGCCTTTTCCCTTGAGCGGCACTGCCGCAACGTCATCGATCTCTTCCGCCCGCTCATGCAGCGCGGAACGCCCTGAACAGGACAGCATCATGCAGAAGATACCGGTATCCGTCGTGGTGATGACGAAGAACGAGGAACGCAACATCGCGAAGTGCTTGAAGGGGCTGGTGGAGTTCGACGAGGTCTTCGTCGTCGACTCCAACAGCACGGACGCAACCTGCTCGATCGCCACGGCGATGGGCGCGCACGTGTCGAACTTCAATTGGGACGGCAAGTATCCGAAGAAAAAGCAGTGGTGCCTGGAGCAGCTTCCTTTTTCGCACCCCGTCGTCCTGTATGTCGACGCCGACGAAGAAATGACGCCAAGCCTCGCCGCCGAGATCCGCGAGGTGCTGCCGCGCTTTGCGGCCGGCGCGGGCGGCGCCTTTGTGCCGTTCGACTACGTGTTCTGCGGCAAGAAGCTCGAACACGGCCACCGCGTCTACAAGCTGGCGCTGCTGGCGCGCGACCGCTCGCGCTTCCTGGACTACGACGACCTGGACGTCGCCAACATGTGGGAGGTCGAGGGCCACTACCAGCCGCAGGTCCAGGGCGAAACGTTCGCGCTGCGCCAGCGCATGGTGCACAACGACCACGATTCGCTCTATCACTACTTCGACAAGCACAACCGCTATTCGGACTGGGAAGCGAACCTGCGCACCAAGGGCCTGATGAACGACCCGCGCGAAGCCAATGTGGGCGGACGCGCGCTGCTCAAGAAAATCTTCCAGGCCATGCCGTTCAAGGCGCCCATCTCGTTTCTGCATTCCTACGTCTTCAAGCTGGGCTTCCTGGACGGCAAGGCGGGCTATGACTACGCCGTCGCGCGCGCCATGTACTACTGGCAGATCCGCATCAAGACCGAAGAAATCCTGAAGGCGCGCCGGGCCAGCGAGGCCGCGTCGCAGCGCGATGCCGTTGCGGGAGCGGCCAAATGAGCACCTTGCAACGCCTGGACCAGTTCGCGCTGGCGCCGGGTCAGCGCGGGCGTTCGGCGCTGACCGTGCAGTTGTGGTGGATGGTGCAAGGCACGCTCTTTCGCTGGTCGCCGCAGGTGGCCTACGGCTTTCGCCGCTGGCTGCTGCGCTGCTTCGGGGCGCGCGTGGGCCACAAGGTGCTGATCCGGCCCACGGCCACGGTCACCTACCCCTGGAAGGTCGAGATCGGCGACTACGCCTGGATCGGCGACGACGCGGTGATCTACAGCCTGGGCCCCATCCACATCGGCGCGCACGCCGTGGTGTCCCAGCGCAGCTATCTGTGCGCGGCGGACCACGACGCCGGCCGGCCCGACTTCCCGCTGCGTGAACGCGCCGTGCGCGTCGAAGACGGCGCGTGGGTGGCGACCGACGTGTTCGTCGGACCCGGCGTGACGATCGCGCGCGAGGCGGTCATCGGCGCACGCAGTTCGGTGTTCCGCAACATGCCCGCCGCAATGGTCTGCCACGGCAACCCGTGCCGACCCATCCGGCCCCGCACCGCCACGCCAACATGAAAATACTCATCTATGGCATCAACTACGCGCCCGAACTGACCGGCACCGGCAAGTACACCGCCGAACTGGCCGAATGGCTGGCCGCGCGCGGGCACGAAGTCAGTGTGGTCACCGCCCCGCCCTACTACCCGCAATGGAAGGTGCACGAGGGCTACCGCGGCTCGCGCTATGCCAAGGAAACGCGCCGCGGCGTGACCGTGCGACGCGCGCCCTTGTGGGTGCCCGAAAGACCTGGCGGCGCCAAGCGCCTGGTGCACCTGGCAAGCTTCGCGCTGTCCAGCCTGCCGTCGCTGCTGCGCGCCGCAATGCGCCGCCCGGACATCATCCTGGTCGTCGAACCCGCCCTCTTCTGCGCCCCGGCCGCATGGCTGACCGCGCGCCTGACCGGCGCGCGCGCCTGGCTGCACATCCAGGACTTCGAGGTCGACGCGGCGTTTGAACTGGGGCTGCTGAAGGGCGGCGCCTTGCGATCGATGGTCAAGCGCGCCGAGCGCTGGTTGATGCGCCGGTTCGATCGCGTGTCGACGATTTCAAACCGGATGCTGGATCTGGCGCTATCCAAAGGCATCGAACCCGCCCGTGCGGTGCTGCTGCCCAACTGGATCGATGTCAACGCCATCACGCCGCTGGCCGAAGGCGGCGATTACCGTGCGCAGCTCGGCATTCCGGATAACGCCATCGTTGCGTTGTATTCGGGGAACATGGGCGGCAAGCAGGGTCTGCAGATTCTGGCGGACGTGGCGCGGCGTCTCAACCGCGAGGACCGCCTGTGGTTTTTGTTCTGCGGGCAAGGGCCTGAACGCGCGGCGCTGGAAGAGAAGTGCCAAGGCCTGACGCGCGTCATCTTTCTGGATCTGCAGCCAGCGGAACGCCTGGGCGCGCTGCTGGGCACCGCGGACATCCACCTCCTGCCCCAACGCGCCGGCGCCGCCGACCTGGTGATGCCTTCAAAACTGACCGGCATGCTGGCCAGCGGCCGCCCGGTGGTCTGCGGCGCGGCGCGCGGTACGGAGCTGGCCAGTGTGGTTTCGCGGTGCGGGCTGCTGACACCGCCCGAGGATGCCGTGGCGATGGCCGAAGCGGTGCGCAAGCTCAGCTATAACGCACAAATCCGCGAAACTTTGGGCGCGGCGGCACGGCAGTATGCGATGGCGCATCTGCATGTGGACGCGGTGCTAGGTGCGGCGGAGCGGGAGTTTATGGCGATTGCGAAGAGCAAGGGCCGCGGAGCGCCGGCGGGGACGCGGGCGAGTGAGGGGGATGTTTGAGAGGCGGTGTCTGTCGGACTTGGCGCACGCATTGGCGGGCTCGGGACATCATGCACAGCGTCGCCTTGCCCCGCCGTTCTTGTTTAGCCTGAAGAAAAGCCACAATGTCGATTGTTCTCTTCCGGAAATTGAATCTCCGGGTATAGGAGAACGATCAATTGCGGCAAGGCCATGGACGGCATGAACACAAGCAGAATCGCCAAATCCACCCAGATTGTCAGCGGCAACCATAGCCGCGCCTTCTTTGTGGTGAGAGACCTTACGATCCAACGGCCACCGTAGCGCATCAGCACATCACGCGGACTTTGGGGGAATGTGATGATTTTGGGTGGGGGCAAGTCTTCGATCTGGGCCATAAACCGATGAAGCCAAGCCCAGATATGGTCTGCGAAAATTCTCTCGTTGGACATTATGGGTATCTTGACTAATTGCGGCACAGGCAGGTTGCAGGTATAGCCCACGATGTAAAGATACGGTTGCGCATGACCCGTCATCCACCTGATGCCCTGAAGCCCATCCCAATCAAGTTCCCATATTTCCTCCGAGCTTTCTTCGGGATATGGAACGTAGTAGACCCGACGACTACGGCGATCGAAACGAACTTTCGAACAACGGTATCGATGGCGCGGTCCCAATACGCGAGGAAGGAAGAACAACATAAGCCCTATGACTGGAAAGCCTAGAACGAACAGCCAAATCAATCCGAACCAGTCGTCAACGCCTACGACCACTGCAATAAAAAAAACAACCAGCCCAAAGAAAGTGAACATTCGAAGAATGAGCCCCTCACCTTCGGTTGGCATATCGGATACGACTTCGATGCAATGCTCGTTGAACTTGGTTGCCTCTATGGCGGAGGATTCCTGCGCGTCGGGCTGCAGAGGCAGTAGCGTCGATGCAAAGCGAAATAGCCTCCATTTTTTCTGGATTTCTCTAAATGACGGGCGCGGGCGGCGGGGTTGCTTGGTAGCCCGCATCACGTGGGTTCCTGAACCGGAGCGATCAACGCATCGTCAATGGGATCTTTTAGCCAAGTACCGCGCGTGAAGACAAGCGGTTCGTTTTGTGGAAACAACGCGAGGCTGGGTTGGTCCACCACATCCGGTCGGTAACAGTAGTCCAGCAATATCTCCGTATCTTCACGCATAGTGATTTGCCAGCTCAACTGGCGGGTGCCATCGCGGATGGAATCCTTGCCAATAACTATGCATTCTGTGTCATAGGGAAAGCGGTAATCCGGAGGTGTAGCGATGGGCCCGCGGGCCATATTCAGGCTTTTGCCGTTCCTCTTGGCTTTGAGCGTGTATTGGAAAATATCGGCATGACTAATGACGGTCTCGCCTTCGCCCAAAGTGGGATAGCCGGGCAAGACCACTGTGAGCGAAAGCGTTCCCACTCCTTCCTTGGCGATAGCACGTTTTAGATCAGCGCTGTCTAGCCAAAGGCCATAAACAGGGATGCTGCGAATTACGATATCGCCTGCCGACATTGAGGGAGTCTCCCAATTCGCTACAGCGCGGACACCGTACACGGCACCGTGGAATGCATTGAGTTCCTGGTCCAGCGAGTTATATCGATATGCCCGATTACCCAGACTCCAATGGCTATGTGCCAACCAGACTTCGTCGGGCTGGAATTTGGCGAGAGCGGCCTGGAAACTGAAATAAGCTGCTCCTGCTGTGGCAATGAACGCCACCACGTGGCGATGGCAGAGGTAGTGCGCAAGCTCAGCTACAACGCGCAAATCTACGAAACTTTGGGCGCCGCGGCACGGCAGTATGCGACGGCGCATCTGCGTTCTTGTTTAGCCCGAAGAAAAGCCACAATGTCGATTGTTCTCTTCCGGAAATTGAATCTCCGGATATTTGAGGACGATCAGTTGCGGCAAGGCCCAGGATGGCATGTATAGAAGCAGAATCGCCAAATCCACCCAGATCGTCACAGGCAACCATAACCACCCCTTCCTCGTCGTTAGGGACCTAAAGATCCGGCGGCCACCATAGCGCATCAGCACGTCGCCCGGATTCTGAGGGAAGAGGATGATTCTTGGTGGGGGAAGGTTTCCGACCTTATCCATAAACAGATGAAGCCAAGCCCAGATCTGGGTTCCGAAAATCTTCTCGTTAAAAATTACGGGTATCTTGACCAATTGAGGCTCGGGGAGGTTGCACGTATAGCCAACAAGGTAAAGATACGGTTGCGCCTGACCTGTTGACCATTGAATTCCCAGCAACTGATCCCAATCAAGCTCCCACACCGCTTCCGAGCTTTCGTCCGGATACGGAACATAGTAGACACGACGACTACGGCGATCAAAACGCACTTTCGAACAACGATATCGATAGCGCGGACTCAAGACACGAGGAATGAAAAACGACAGAAGACCAATACCAGGGAGGCCGAGTGACAGTATCAACACGCCTGCAGACCAGCCGCCAAAGCCTCCGATCAACGCATAGAGAAATAAAAAAATTCCAGAGAAAACGAAAATTCGTAGAAGCGCCCCCTCCTTTCCGGTTTGCAAAGTATCGGAAACCACTTCGACGCAATTTTCATTGAATCGCGTTGCTTCGATGGCGGGCGTTTCGCGTGAGTCAGCGTCCAGTGGCAATAACGTACTTGCGAAGCGAAACAGCCGCCACTTTCTCTGAACGTCCCTGAACGTTGGGCGGAGCTGCCGAAGCTGCTTGGTAGTCCGCATCATTTAGGCTCCTGGACTGGAGCAAGCAGCGCTTCGTCGATGGGATCTGTGAGCCACGTACCGTGTGTAAAGACAAGCGGCTCCTGCTGTGGGAACATCGCGAGGCCAGGTTCGTTCACGATATCCGGCCTGTAACAGTAATCCAGCATGATCTCCGTGTCTGCCCGCATAGTAATTTGCCAACTCACATGGCGGGTACCGTCTCGAATATAGTCCTTACCAACGACCATGCATTCCGTGTCATACGGAAAGCGGTAACCCGGACCAGTTGCGATGGGTCCGCGGACTATATTCAGGCTTTGACCGTGTCTCCTGGCATTGAGCGTGTATTGGAAAACATCGTCATGGCTTATGAGCGGCGGCCCTTCGTTTAAAGTAGGATACGCGGGCAGAACTACAGATAGGGAAAGCGTCCCTATGCCTTCCTTGGCCGCAGCACGCTTTAGATCAACGCTGTCTTGCCAGAGACCGTAGACAGGGATACTGCGGATTATGATGTCGCGCGCCGACATCGAGGGCGTCTCCCAACTCGCTATAACGCGAACGCCGTAGACGGCGCCGTGAAAAGCAGCGAGTTCCTGGCCCATAGATTTATAGCGATATGCTTGATCTCCCCGACTCCAATAACAGTGGGCCAACCAGACTTCGTCGGGCTGAAACTTCGCGAAAGCGGCCTGGATGCTGAAATAAATTACTCCAACAGTGGCGATGAAGGCCAGCACGACCCAGCCGACTGGTCCGATAATGCCAAGGACGGTGCCGGAGGCGCTTAAAGCCAAGCCCGCGGTCGCCAACACTCCGCACCCAGCAGACGCAAGATACATTCGGCCCGCTTCGAAATTTTGCTGCGTCGTGAATGCGATAGCAGCACGTATTCCGTCGGCGACAGCTCCAAGGCCAGCAGCTCCTGCGCCATACATCGTTGCTAGTCTTCGCACTTCGAAAGCGGCTAATCGGGCTAAAGCAAGTGACTTCCCTTTCGCCAATGCATGTAGTTGGATCAGATCGCCCTTCACCAACAAACCGGAGCTAATCACAGCTGCCACTGCCGCTAATGCGCTGACGCCGTTAACCATACCTACAAGCGACCGATCATCCTTCCCGTTCACGAGATCTCTGATTGAAGAGCGCAGTGCCATGATGGCTGATACGGCAGCAAGGCCTGTGAACCCATATTCCGCGCGCACAATTCCAGCCTGCGCGGCGCCGTAAGCTCGACTTTGACGGGTCTGCTCCAGCATACGACTGAAAACATTTCCTTCAAGTTGGAAAGGCTGTCGATTGTTCGCTGTGGATGGAGCGGAAGAAATGCGTTTCACCTGGTCGCCCACGCGCACCTCTTCGTATAGGAGCACCGATGCCGCCTGGTTGCGCAATGGCCGCTTGACCGTAATACCCCACTTCCTGAGCCGTTCGGTGTTCATGTGTTGCTCACCATGAAACTGGGCGTATTGAAAGCGCGCCTCAGCGCTGGACACGCGGTACGTGACGATCGTGCTGCCAACACGAACTTCAGCAAATAGGCGTAATCGTCGAACTATCCTGTCGGCCGTAGCATCGGGCAAACTCATATCACCCAGCTGTGACAGCATCTGGTTGACGAGTACATCTGAGGCTTTAGTCGCCGGATAAGAAACATTGAATTGAAAGATAGGCGCAAAGGCGGCAACCCCAATGTCCAGCACATTTTTCAGCAGCGGAGGGTTGGCGAAGTTGCCGTGCAGCGCTCGGATGCCGTGACCCAGCGCCAACCAGACAGGACTTTTTTCTGGTTGGGCCAACAACATCTTTCGGTAGGTGGATCGACCGCTTTCGCTGTGAGTCAGGTTACCAACGCAGTGGGCAACAACCCGCTCGTAGTCTTGCGCATTCTCTTTTGCGCCCAGGTCGAAACAGGACAGCACCTTGCTGAACCACCCACCCTGCCAATCGTCGGCGATGGCGCTGCCGCCAGTCTTGATCCAACTCTCCAGGTCGTTCACTAGCGTGTCGATGGCGGACTGTTTCCGCTTGACGGCTTCTTCGTACGCCAGCATGTATGGAACCGCATTGCCGAACAAGACATCCGCATTGCTGTTTTGATCGAAGCGAACCAGATCTCGCCTTTTGGCGTGGGCTTGCGGGGTCGCCTGCTTCTGAACGCTCTGCAAGTACTGTTTGATGACGGTCGCGCTCGTGTATGCGTGATTGTTATCGATTTCATAAACTTGCCGATCTGCCGCGGCAACAGCGACGAGATGCGCCAATTCACTCACGACGCCGATCGGGTCGTGCAGTACGACCGCCAGCGGAACGATATCCTTTATGGGAACAAGCTCGACGTGAGCGCCTGGAATGACGGTGTCGTAGGTCGTGAACGACTCGGGGAGAGATATCTCGCTCCATGTGTAGCCCGGCTTTTCGTTCGAGCCGGGTCGTCGCAGTTCCGGTGTTGCGTGAGCAAGCAGCGCAATGTTGAACGCGTGGGGCTGTTCAACGCCACCGGACGGTCTGACCGTTGTCGCCAACCTGGTGCGGATGCCATCGGCATCATTCTCAATGCTCCATAGCCAAGCATGGGTGAGCATCGTCTCACTGGTCAGCAGGTAGACAACGTCCGCTGTCTTGCTCTCTGGGGCAGATAGATAGGGTCTGGCGCTGGCGATCTCAGGGCGAGCGAGCCGCCCCGGGATGTCATCCTGATCGTCTTCGCGAGTCCACCAAATGCGTGCAAAGCGCAGGTCATCGGTGACTTGATAGTGCTGCGTCCACATACGGCCGTGCTGGAAATAGCACAGGTAGACGTAGGCGCCGGGACGCAGCACGCGCAGGCCGTATGCCTTGCCAGCGGCCAGCTCGGGATAGCCATCGGTGCTAAGCGTCGGAAACACGCCTTCTTCCCAGGAGCGCTCTGCAACGCCATAGCGCAAAGGATAGATGGGCACGCATCGCTGACACGCTGGCGGTGAGATGGCCTTGCCCAGTTGTTTTTCATTGGGACGGTCGGGACCCAGTGCTTTCTTGTAGGGCTGCTTCATGTCGGGTTCCTCAAGATGGCGTGACACCGGATCGTGAGCGCCGCTGCTTGGTCAAGAACATTGCGCATGTCGGCGGCCGCATTGGCGATAGCCAGGGCCACATGCATCACGAAGTTCCTGGACAGACCTCTCTGCAACGTGAAATCGACGACGACGAAGGACTTGTCGTAGACGGCAAATGTGAACCGCAAATCGGACTGGATAGAAATGGCGTGCTCCCGGGAACGACAGGCCTTTCTCATCCCCGATGAGTGCTCAGCCCGCGCCCGGCCATTACGGCATGCCAACACAGGCTTGGATATCAGACACGTATGATTTTGACGTGCAGCAGCTGAGAACTTGATCGGGTTCGCAACCTTGGGCGTGGCCGGGACCCGCCACGCGCCGCTGCAATGCTCAGTGGCACAGCATCCGATGACGCAACGCTCAACGAACGACTTTTATTGCGATAACTTTCACGCGCCCAAAAAAAAGCAGGGCCCGTGCAGGCAGCATCGCCACCCGCACAGGCCCTGACTCGCGCCATCGCATCAACCCGCTTCGCCCTTCCCGGGCGCGGGCTGCCCATTCGAGCTTCGCACCAACCCCATCTGCACCGCGATGTACGCGGCCTCGGCCTGGTTGCGCGCATTGAGCTTCCAGTACAGTGTGCGCGCATGGCTCTTGACGGTGGCGACCGAGATGCCGACCTGCTGGCCGATCTCGCGCATCGTCTTACCCTGCACAAGGAGCTGCAGGATTTCCTCCTGCCGCTGCGTAAGTTCACGCAGCTCCTGCACGGACGCGTGTGTCGTGCTGGGCGGCCTGCCTGCGGGTTGGGGATAGCATTCGCCGCCTGCGATCACCAGGCTGACGGCCGCGGCCAGCGCGTCGGGGCTGGACGCCTTGGGCAGATAGCCCGCGACGCCGGCGCGCGCACACGCGGCCATGACGCTCTGGTCCATCGCCGAATACAGCACCAGCACCAGCCGGGGCATGAAGAATGCCATCGCCTGGGAAAGAAGCCCGATGTCCTGCTCCGCAGTGCCGCTGCAACCGACCACCAGCAACTCCACTGGCTTGTTGATCGAGCTGGACATATTGAGAAGGTGAGCTGGCGAGATGGCCAGGATATCGTCGGCGTTGCGCACACGTTCCAGCACATGCTGAATTGCGACACGAAGCAGAGCGTAGTCTTCGATCAGTACGGTTGTCATCCCGGGAAGAACCTTGTGACGCATGGCCCATTACGGCTCCCATGACGCTGGCGCGACGCCGCGCAAGGCGCGGGTTCACGCGCGTCGCCAGGTTCAAGGGAATCCTGTCCGCAGCCTTGGGATTGCAGTGGCGAGACTAAGTGATTCGCCCTATCAATCCATGCTTGCGGACACAACTCATGCTATCAGCGGCTACGTTCGCTGAATCTCGTTCAGGAGGATGATTGGTGGCGGAAAGCGAGGTGACAGCAACCCGAACACCTGCTTTCTATGCCTTAGCCGTATTGGCTATGCGCAACCCCGGCAGCGTTGGAACTGAGCGTTCCTGCTGCCGGGCAGGCAGCGCAAACCTGACTCAACCGAGCTTGCGCCCATAGATCTGCCCGGCATCCACTTCGCGCCCGTTCGGTTCATGCCATTCCAAGGTCGCACCGCGTTGCAGCGCCGCGTAAACGGCTTCGCCCTTGTTCTTGACATGCAGGCGTTGATACAGCGTGCACGCGTGCGTCTTGGCCGTCGCCACCGAGATGTTCAACATCCGGCTGACGGTCTTGATGGGATAACCCCGTGCAAGCAGCACCAGCACTTCGTACTGGCGCGGCGTGATCTGCAGGAGCTGTGCCCCCGCGCTCACGGGCATGGTGCCCTTCGAGCCGGCTTCTTCCGCGTCCCGCGACGGCAAGGCGCATACGGTGGAGGCCGGAGCCTGCAGCGCCTGTTCGCTGGGGAAGCATTGCCCGCCCGCCATCACCAGGCGGATGGCGGCCTCGAGGATCTCGACCGAGGCCGTTTTCATCAGGCAACCGTACACGCTGGCGCCAGGCAGGCCTTGCACCGGCATGGGCAAGGGCATGACGTCCGTCAAAAGCAGAATCCGCTTGGGCGTCAGAACGCGCTGAATCTCGTGCAACGCGCTCCATGCTTCATCGGTATCCACTGGCAAACCATAGATCAGAAGATCGGCGCCCGCGTGCACGCCGTCGGCCTTGGACACGTCCGCAAGGCCCATCCCCTCGATCTCCCACACATCATCCAACTTGCTAAGAATCTGCCACAAACCCAACCGCAGTAGCGGATGAGCTTCAATCAGGACCATCTTGGCCATGGTGTCCTCCCGGTTTTTCGACGGGCCTAGAAGGGATCTTCGCTGTGCTGAAGACTATTTTTTATCCAGCCCTGCGGGGGTGGTCCGCATATCCCGGAATATCTAATGAAGCTGAACCGGGACGTTTGGGCTGGGCGACTTTGGTAGCCAACATAACGGATGGCATGGAACCCATCTTATGGTTCGGATTTGTCAAAATCAAGACGTTTCAGGGCGATATAATCCGACAAAATCAGAAATCAATCGTTAGCCTTAATCACGTTCCTAAATATGGATGAGAAGTTCATCTCGTCCTTTTCGCCGCTAGGGTTTTCACCAGCGGCGACGGGCTTCGGGGACGTGTCTCCCTCTATGAAACGGCCCGTCAGGGCGGCCTGCACAGGCGCTCTGGCCCTTGTTACAGACGAAAAAAAGCCGCGTCGGGACATCAGCCGGACGCGGCGTCGAATAGCCGGTGGAAGAGGGAAACCTGTCAACTTGTATCCGCAGACACATCAAGCCCGTGAACAGTCCCTGTATTCGAAATAACGGTAACATTTTTTATTTACACGCCCGCAGGCGGATTTACTCCATATAGGCGAAGTCAAATACCGTGTGCCCCCCCTGATGATGCCAATGGTGCATTGAAGCATGGCGTTTTCTCAGGAAGTTTGCGTAGTGGATTTCGCCGTCGGTTTCGACATAGGTGGAAGGCGTCAATTCCTCGATCTGGTTGAGCGAGACGCCCTTGCCGTAGTGACAGAAGCCCTGGTACTGCGCGCACCGGATCACGTCTCCCCCAGGCGAGACAACGATTCCGGCGTTGCGGGCGCGCATCGGGTTGCGCACGATCGGGTTGCAGGCGTGCGGCGTCCAGGTCGTGGAACGTGGCGAATCGGAGAAGAACGCGAACAGCTCGTCGCAATGGCTCTGCCCGTCCGTCCGGTCGATATTTGTTAATAGCCACCAGTATTCGCCGTGTTTAAAAATAATGGTATCCACGGCCGAAATATTGGTCATCAGATTAACGTCAAGCTCCCATTTCAGCGGAAATTCAGTGCACTTCCACAGTTCAATACTGCGATTTCCGCACGTTTCCGGAACCATGTACGTCACGCCTTCGTGTTCAAAAATATATGGAAACGAGAGGTGATAGGGCAGGTTCAGCGCGGTGCCCAGCAGCCGGAAAGCCCCGTCCGAGTAGGTCGCGACCGAGATCGTGCCCTTGCGGGACGTAAAATCGTAATCCTCGAAAAATATATATGGTTTTTTATCGTGCGTATAAACGAAAGGGTCGGCGAAAAACCGGCCCTTTGGCGGCTGCAATACCATGGCTTCGGAGACCACGGCCTGCTGGCGTGCAGACGGAAACATACCGATCCGCCAGCGGACATTGCGTTTCATGATGCGGCGCACAACGAGATCGGACATTAACCAAGCCTGGCGCGCAATATATGCAGCGCTATCCCACTCCGCCGGATCGGCCCGGCGCGGGCCGCTCATGATCTGCATGGCGGGCGGGGCGACGCCCGGGCGGTCATGGGCCAGCGCCTGCAAGGCGTCGTAGACCATGAAGTTTCCCAAACTGAATGCGCGCGCCTGATTCTTCAGCCAGAACACTTCCGTATTGAAGCTGCGCTGGTCCAGAAGCTCGTCGTCTTCCTGCCTGGCGCCCACGCGCCAGAGTTTCACGGTGGTGTGATCCTCGCGCTGAAAGACCTCCCAGAAACCCGCATATCGGCTTGTCGCCACCGCAATATCGGAATAGCTCAACTGCCAGACGCCCAGCCGCGACCAACTGGCGAGCTGCGCCCGTGTGGCCGGCGACGCACCCAGCGTGATGACCAGGTCCAGCCCTAGCGCCTGGACCTCGGCGCGCGCGTGCGGATCCTCGTCCCCCGGCGCCAGCGGGATCACCGACGCGCCCGCCTCCTGCAGGCCATCGCGCATGTCGCGGCAGGCCAGCATGTCCCGCTGCTTCTGCGGCAGCAGTTTGCCTTCCAGACGCGACAGCGAACCAAACAGTGCCTTCACGCTCAGCCTGGGCGCGGTATCGGCGGCTTCGCCGTTCATCACCAGCAGTGCCGTCAGGTCGAAATCCTGGCTATGGAGTAACCACTCAACCATCTCGTGCATCCAGCCGGGTTGCTCATACCCGTCAACCAGCAGTCCCACCTTGTACGTCTTCATTTCTCGTGCTCCTGTATCAGGGCGATTGGCCTGCCGCGCCGTGACTGCGCGGGTGCCTCCGCCCGGCACACACCCGGGGCAATGCGTTCATGTTCTCGCGCTGATACTGCGGGGTTTTGGGCGTGCGTTCCAGAGCACATTCATCCTAGGGCCGGTGTCCGAGGCCGATCGGCCAAAACTCAACCTGGCGGACATGTCGCGCCTCATTCTTCTTTCCGGCGGGTCTCGTCCTTACGCCCGATGCGAAGCGCACGTGCCGCAAAACCGACATATCACGCGCGCATGGTTAGGGGTAAACCCTATTGGGGATAGCAGAGGCTCGCCTCTCATCCCTGCCTCCCGCATAATGCTTTGAAACAAACGTTTGAATTCAACCTTATGCAAGAAATCCGCGCCACGTCCACCAGAGAAACCATCCTTGACACCGCCGAGTCCCTGTTTGCGCAACAGGGACACGAAGCGACGTCGATGCGCCAGATCACGGGCGCGGCCGGTGTGAATCTCGCTTCGGTGAACTATCACTTCGGCTCGAAAGAGTCACTCGTGCAGGCGGTGCTCAAACGCCGCCTGGAAGTGCTGAATCGCGAGCGCATGCGCCTTCTGGACGAACTCGAGGCGCAATCCGGCGGCAAGCCCTTGAAGCCCTCCCAGATCGTGGACGCGTTCTTCGGCACCCTCCTGCGCCTGGCCGCCGATCCGGCGCAGGCCGGCAGCACCTTTCTGCCGCTGCTGGAGCGCACGATGACCGACCCCACGGATTTCATCCGCGCGCTGTTTGCCGAGGAATATGCCGACGTGCTCGCGCGCTACCGCAACGCGCTGTTCGCCGCCCTGCCCGACGTGCCGCGCGCCGAGATCATCTGGCGCTTCCAGTTCATGCTGGGCGCGACGTCGTACGCCATCATGGGCACCGACCTGCTGCGCTCGGTCACCGGTCTGGCCGGCGACGAGGCGGAACAGCCCAACGACCGCGAGCTGCTCTTGCCGCGCCTGATGAGTTTCCTGCTGGGTGGGCTGCGCTCGCCTCTGCCGCACTTGAACGCAAGCCCCGGAGGCGCCTGACCGCCTTCCACCGCAACAGGCCGGCGAGCCGCCTTCGGTCACCGCCAGGCAACTGAAGAACAACGAGGAGACAAGAAAATGTACGCAGTCATCGTCGCGCTGGTTGTCATTGCGCTCCTGGCCGCCGTGTTGCTGGGCGTGCGCCCCATCCGGCGGGCGCTGCTGTCCGCGCCGATCTTCAACCTGTACCGCAAAGTGCTGCCGCAGATGTCCGACACCGAGCGCGATGCGCTCGAGGCCGGCACGGTCTGGTGGGAAGGCGAACTCTTTCGCGGCCGTCCCGACTGGAGCCGCCTGCTGGCATATCCGCGCCCCCGCCTGACCGACGAAGAGCAGCGCTTCCTGGACAACCAGGCCGAAGCCGCCTGCCGCATGGTCAATGACTGGAACGTCACGCAAGAGCGCTTCGACCTGCCCGCCGACGTCTGGAACTACCTGAAGTCCGAGGGTTTCCTCGGCATGATCATTCCCAAGCAATACGGCGGCCTCGCGTTTTCCGCGTACGCCCACTCCGAAATCGTGACCAAGCTGTCCACGCGGTCCTCCGCGCTGGCCGTGTCGGTCATGGTGCCGAATTCGCTCGGTCCCGCAGAATTGCTGCTGCATTACGGCACCGAGGAGCAGAAGAACCATTACCTGCCGCGTCTTGCGCGCGGCGAAGAGGTGCCGGCCTTCGCGCTGACCAGCCCGTGGGCAGGTTCGGACGCCGCAGCCATCCCCGACAGCGGCATCGTCTGCAAGGGCGAATGGCAGGGCCGCGAAGTCATCGGCATGCGCGTCACCTGGGACAAGCGCTACATCACGCTGGCGCCGGTCTGCACGCTGCTGGGCCTGGCGTTCCGCCTGTACGACCCGGACGGGCTGCTGGGCGGCAAGAAGGACCTGGGTATCACCTGCGCGCTCGTGCCGCACGACCACCCCGGCGTGGACACCGGCCGCCGCCACTTCCCGCTGAACGCCATGTTTATGAACGGCCCGACGCGCGGCACTGACGTCTTCATGCCGCTGGACTTCATCATCGGCGGTCCCGCCATGGCCGGCCAGGGCTGGCGCATGCTGATGGAATGCCTGGCCGCGGGGCGCTCGATCTCGCTGCCCTCTTCCAACACGGGCATGTCCAAGCTGACGGCGCGCGCAGTGGGCGGCTATGCCCGCGTGCGCAGCCAGTTCCGCATGCCGGTCGGCAAGTTCGAAGGCGTCGAAGAGGCGCTGGCCCGCATCGGCGGCAACACCTACATGATGGACGCCGCGCGCACCATGACGGCGGGCGCGGTGGACCTGGGCGAGAAGCCCTCGGTCGTGTCGGCCATCGTGAAGTACCACGTCACCGAACGCGCGCGCCAGGTCGTCAACGACGGCATGGACGTGATCGGCGGCAAGGGCATCTGCCTGGGACCGTCCAATTTCCTGGGCCGCGCCTACCAGCAGATCCCCATCGGGATCACCGTGGAAGGCGCCAACATCCTCACGCGCAGCCTGATCATCTTCGGCCAGGGCGCAATCCGCTGCCATCCTTATGTGCTGGCGGAAATGCAGGCCGCGCAATCGCCGGACCGCAAGCAGGGACTGGACGATTTCGATGCCGCGTTCTGGGGCCACGCCCGCTTCGTGGTGCGCAACACGCTGCGGGCGCTGGGCACCTCGCTGACCGGCGCGCGCTTTGTGGCCGTCAACGCCGACGTCGCACCGGACATGAAGCGCTACTACCAGCTCCTGGGCCGCTACTCGGCCGCCTTTGCACTGCTGGCCGACACGTCGATGCTGGTGCTGGGCGGCAGCCTGAAGCGCCGCGAGCGTCTGTCGGCGCGCCTGGGCGATGTGCTGTCGCAGATGTACCTGATCAGCGCCACGCTCAAGCGCTTCGAGGACGAAGGCCGCCAGAAGGCCGACGCGCCGCTGGCGCACTGGTCGATCCAGGACGCGCTGTGCAAGTTGCAGGAGGCCTTTGACGGCGTGCTGGACAACTTCCCGAATCGCGCTGTCGCGTGGATCATCCGCCGCATCGTGTTCCCGTGGGGCCAGAGCCAGATCCCGCCGTCCGACCAGCTTGGCCAGGACGTGGCCCGGCTGCTGATCAGCCCCAGCGCAACGCGCGACCGCCTGACGGCAGGCTGCCACCTGCCCGATACCGCGGACGAACCCGTGGGCGCGATCGAGCAGGCGCTGGCCGCCACGCTGGAGGCCGAGCCCATCGAGGCCAAGATCCGCGAGATCGAAAAACGCGGCGTGCTGGACGGCAATCCGCAAGCCAACGTGCGCGACATCGCCGACGCGGCGGTCACCATCGGCGCGATCACCGCCGAAGAGTATGCGGTCGTCAAACGCCGCAACCGCTTGCGCGATACCGTCGTCAAAGTGGATGATTTCCCCTTTGACCTCGGCGCCGCCGACGCAGACCGGCCCACGGCCGAACGCAAAGTCGCCTGAGGGAGGAAGCGGATGGCATTCAAACCGGTTTACGTCGTCGATGGTTCACGCACGCCTTTCCTGAAGGCCCGTACGGGCCCGGGACCCTTCTCCGCCGGGGATCTGGCGGTACAGGCCGGCCGCGCCCTGCTGCTGCGCCAACCCTACGCGCCCACGGATTTGGACGAGGTTATCGTCGGCTGCGCCGCGCCCTCGCCCGAGGAAGTCAACATCGGCCGCGTGATCTCGCTGCGGCTAGGCTGCGGCGACCGGGTGCCGGGGTGGACCGTCATGCGCAACTGCGCGTCGGGCATGCAGGCGCTGGACTCCGCCATCGCCAACATCCAGAACGGCCGTTCGCACCTGGTGCTGGCCGGCGGCACCGATGCGCTGTCGCGCGCGCCGGTGCTGTTTTCGGACGGCATGGTGCGTTGGCTGTCGCACTGGTATGCCGCGCGCGGCCTGGGCGCCAAGCTCAAGGCGCTGGGCGGCTTCAGACCGAAACACCTGGCGCCCGTCATCGGATTGCTCAAGGGGCTGACGGACCCGGTGGTGGGACTGTCGATGGGACAGACCGCCGAAAACGTCGCCACGCTCTTTCACATCGACCGCGCCGCGATGGACGCCTATGCGGCGCGCAGCCACCAGCGCGCGCTCGCGGCGCGCGCGGCCGGCATGCCCGAGATCACGCCGCTCATCGACACGCAGGGCAAGCTGCATCCCCACGATGACGGCGTGCGCGACGACTCCACGCCGGACAAGCTGGCCAAGCTCAAGCCCGTGTTCGACAAGCCCTGGGGCAACATCACCGCAGGCAACAGCTCGCAGGTCACCGACGGCGCCGCGATGCTGGTGCTGGCCTCGGAAGAGGCCGTGCAGAAATGGAACCTGCGCCCGCTGGGCCGCATCATCGATACGCAATGGGCCGGGCTGGATCCCGCGATCATGGGGCTGGGCCCCGTGCATGCCGCCACGCCGATCCTGCAGCGCCACGGCCTGGGCTTGAATGACCTGGACTTGTGGGAGATCAACGAGGCCTTCGCGGCGCAGGTGCTAGGCTGCCTGGCCGCGTGGCGGGACGAGGCCTACTGCCAGCAGAACTTCGGCACACCTGCCTGGGGCGACCTGGACCCCTCACGGCTCAACGTCGACGGCGGCGCCATCGCCATCGGCCACCCGGTGGGCGCGTCTGGCGCCCGCATCGTGCTGCATCTGCTGCACGCGCTCAAGCGCCGCGGCGCCCGGCGCGGCATGGCGGCCATCTGCATCGGCGGCGGTCAAGGCGGCGCGATGCTGGTCGAAACCCTGGACGAGGACCGCCCATGACGACACTGGACACGCTTTCCCACTGGCGCCTGGATCGCGACCCCGACGGACTTGCCTGGCTGACCTTCGACCGCGCGGGCAGCGCGGTCAACGCGCTGTCGGCCGACACGATGGCCGAACTCTCCGTGGTGCTGGACGCGCTGGACGCCGATCCGCCCAAAGGCCTCATCATCCAATCCGGCAAGGCCACGGGCTTCATCGTGGGCGCCGACGTCAACGAATTCGCCACCCTGGACACGCCCGAGCAGGCGCGCGGGCTGGTGTCGCGCGGCTGGAACCTCATGAATCGCCTGGCCGGCGTGCGCTATCCCACGCTGGCGCTGATCCAGGGTCATTGCCTGGGCGGCGGCCTTGAATTGGCACTTGCTTGCCGCTACCGGCTGGTGGCCGATCAGCCCGGCGCCTCGCTGGCCCTGCCTGAAGTCATGCTGGGCATCTTCCCCGGCTGGGGCGGCATGCTGCGCCTGCCGCAGGTGATCGGCGCGCCCGCCGCGCTGGACATGATGCTGACCGGCCGCGGCGCCGATGCGCGCCGCGCGGCGTCACTGGGGCTGGTCGACGCGCGTGTTCCCCCGCGGCTGCTGCTCGCCGCGGCACGCCAGACCGTGCTGTCGCGCAAGCCTGCCCGGCGCGCGCGCGGTTTGGGCGGACTGCTGAACCGCTGGCCGTTCAAGGCCATCGTCGCCAACCGCGCCCGCAAGCAGATCGCGGCCAAGGATCCGCTCGGCCACTACCCGGCTGCGCCGGCCATTGTGGAGATCTGGGAAAAACATGGGGGCAATGCGCTGAAGGCGCCCGACCTGATCGACCGCATCATTTCGTCCGGCACCGCGCGCAACCTGCTGCGCGTGTTCCGCCTGCAGGAGCGCCTGAAGGCCAATGGCAAGCAGCCCGGCGTCGCGCCGGCCCGTCACGTCCATGTGGTCGGTGCGGGCGTGATGGGCGGCGACATCGCCGCCTGGTGCGCGCTCAAGGGCATGACCGTCACGCTGCAGGACCAGGAGATATCGCGCATCGCGCCCGCCATCAAGCGCGCCGCCGAACTCTACGCGCGCCGCCTGAAGGATCCGCGCCTGGCGCGCGCCGCGTTCGACCGGCTGGTCCCGGATCCGGCAGGCGGCGGCGTGCCGCTGGCGGACGTCATCATCGAAGCCATCAGCGAGCAGCCCGATGCCAAGCGCGCGCTGTACCAGTCGCTGGAGCCGCGCATGAAGCCCGACGCGCTGCTGGCCACCAACACGTCCAGCCTGTCGCTCGAAACGCTCCGCGAGGGCCTGGCCCGTCCGGATCGTCTGGTCGGCATCCACTTCTTCAACCCCGTGGCCAAGATGCCGCTGGTGGAAGTCGTGCACGCGGACGATGGCGACCCCGCCATAGAAGCCCGCGCCTGCGCCTTTGTCGGCCAGATCGACAAGCTGGCGCTGCCGGTCAAGAGCGCGCCCGGCTTTCTCGTCAACGCGGTGCTGGCGCCCTACATGCTGCAGGCCATGCGCAGCGTGGACGACGGCGTCGCGCCGGAAACCGTGGACGCCGCCATGGTGGCCTTCGGCATGCCGATGGGGCCGCTGGAATTGGCGGACACCGTGGGCCTGGACATCGCGCGGGACGCTGGCGCGCAGCTTGCCGACGGCGCGGCGCCGCCGCGATGCCTGGCAGACCGTCTGGCCCGCAACGAACTCGGCAAGAAAAGCGGCAAGGGCTTTTACACCTGGCGCGACGGCAAGCCGGTCAAGCAACGCGACCCCGCCGCCGCCCCGGCAGGCCTGGCGCAGCGCCTGATCCAGCCGCTGATCGACGCCACGCGGCAACGCGTGTCCAGCGGCATCGTGGCCGACGCCGACCTGGCCGACGCCGGCGTGATTTTTGGAACGGGCTTCGCGCCTTTCACGGGCGGCCCCTTGCATTACGAAGACGGCAGCACCCAGCAGCACCGCAGCACAGCGGCTCGCGCCGAATAGACCGGCAGCAACAGGCCGGCAGTGGTAGAGAGAGACACACATTCAACTCGAGGAGTCAGTACCATGCGCAGACGTCCATTGTCCCTGAGCACCCTGTCGGCCATCCTGGTCGGCCTGGGCGCATCCGCAACGTCCTACGCTGCCGGCTTTCAGCTCTTGGAGCAGAACGCCAGCGGCCTGGGCAACGCGTATGCCGGCTCGGCGGCAAACCCGGAGAATGCCAGCATCATGTATTTCAACCCGGCAGGCTTGACCTATCTGCCAGGGCTCAATTTCTCCGGCGGGGTAAACCTGATCAAACCGTCGTTCAAGTTTTCGGACAACGGAAACAGCCGCAATCCCAGCGTGCCCGGTATTCCCGGATCAGGCTTGAACGGTTCGGTTCCCACCGGCGGCAATGGCGGGGACGCGGGCCACCTGGGCGTCGTGCCCAATATCTATGCCTCCTGGCAACTGAACGAGCAGTGGTACATCGGCCTGGGCGTCGGCGCTCCTTTCGGCCTGATGACCGAATACGACGACGGTTGGGTCGGCCAGTACCACTCGAACAAGTTCGACATCAAGACCATCAACGTCAACCCGTCCATCGCCTACAAGGTCAACGAGAAGTTTTCGATGGGCTTTGGCGTGAACTGGCAGCACATCGATGCGACCTACAAGAAAAAGACCGTCGTGCCCATCGCCGGCCTGCCGCTGGCCACGAATGGCGACGCGGACCTGAATCTGAAGGGTGACGCGTGGGGCTGGAACGTCGGTTTCATGCTGCAACCCACCGAAGACACGCGCGTCGGCTTGTCTTACCGTTCGAAGATCAAGCACTCGGCCAAGGGCGACACCGACATCGACAACATCGGCCCCACCGGCCAATCCGTGTCGTTTGACGCCAAGGCCAACGTCGACCTGCCCGACTCGCTGATCCTGAGCGCCACGCACCAGCTCAACGAAAAGTGGGAACTGCTGGGCGACGTGTCCTGGACGGGCTGGAGCAGCATTCCGGAGCTCAAGATCAAGAACTCGGGCCCGGGCGCGCGCGACGACGAGCTGCCGCTCAACTTCCGCGACACCTGGCGCGTCGCCGTGGGCGCGAACTACAAGTTCGCCCCGGCCTGGAAGTGGAAGTTCGGCCTGGCCTTCGACCAATCGCCGGTGCACGATGCGGCCGACCGTCCCACTTCCCTGCCCGACAACGACCGCTACTGGTTCTCGACCGGCGTGCAATGGGCCGCCACGAAGTCCACCACGATCGACGTCGGCTACACGTACCTGTACCTGCGCAAGACGGACATCGACACCACGTCCGGCAGCCAGGCCACCAAGGGCCGCGTCGCGGGCACCTACGACAGCAGCGGCCACATCTTCGGCCTGCAGCTCTCGTCCCGCTTCTAGCCGTGAACGGGCGGACGGCCGCGCGCCGTCCGCCCGCCTTTTCAGGAGACTCCCTTGAGCAAGTTCGTCGTCAAACACGTCGCCGTGCTGGGTGCCGGCGTCATGGGCGCGCAGATCGCCGCCCACCTGGCCAATGCCGGCGTGCCGGTCACGCTGTTCGACCTGGCCGCCCGCGAAGGCGACCGCAACGGCACCGTCAAGAAGGCGCTGGCCGGTCTCAAGAAGCTGGAACCCGCGCCGCTGGCCGGCGCATCACGCCTGGCGCTCATCACGCCCGCCAACTACGATGACGACCTGGAGCGCCTGCAAGGCTGCGACCTCATCATCGAAGCCATCGCCGAGCGCATGGACTGGAAGACGGCGCTGTACGAGCGCATTGCCTCGCATGTCGCGCCCGGCGCCATCGTCGCCTCCAACACCTCCGGCCTGTCCATCGACGCGCTGGCCAACGCGCTGCCCGCCGGGCTGCGCGACCGCTTCTGCGGCATCCATTTCTTCAATCCGCCGCGCTACATGCGCCTGGTGGAAATCATCGCCACGTCACACACGCAGCCGGCCGTGCTGGACCAGCTGGAAACCTGGCTGACGTCTGCGCTGGGCAAGGGCGTGATCCGCGCGCTGGATACCCCGAACTTCGTGGCCAACCGCATCGGCGTGTTCTCGATCCTGGCCGCCATGCACCACACCGCGCGCCTGGGTCTGGCCTTCGACGAAGTCGACGCGCTGACCGGCCCCAAGATCGGCCGCCCCAAGAGCGCCACGTACCGCACCGCCGACGTGGTCGGGCTGGACACGCTGGCCCACGTCGTGGGCACGATGGAAAAGAACCTGCCCGACGATCCGTGGCATCAGTATTTCGCGCTGCCGGAATGGCTGTCGGCGCTGATATCCAAGGGCGCGCTCGGCCAGAAAAGCGGCGCCGGCGTCTATCGCAAGCAGGGCCGCGAGATCCAGGTGCTGGATCTGAAAAAGCAGGATTACGCCCCCGGCACCGGCAAGCTGGCCGACGAGGTGGCGGCGCTGCTCAAGGAACGCGATCCGGCCAAGCGCTTTGCCGCGTTGCGCGCCAGCGACCATCCGCAGGCGCAATTCCTGTGGAGCCTGTTCCGCGACATCTTCCACTACAGCGCCGTGCAGCTTGAGCACGTGGCCGACAACGCGCGCGATCTGGACCTGGCCATGCGTTGGGGCTTTGGCTGGTCGCAAGGTCCGTTTGAAACGTGGCAGGCCGCCGGCTGGCAGGCAATTGCCGCCGCCGTGGCCGAGGACATCGCCGCCGGCCGCGCCATGAGCAACACGCCCCTGCCCGCCTGGGTGCTGGAGTCCAACCGCCAGGGCGTGCATGCGCCGGAAGGCTCGTATTCCGCGCGCACCGGCAAGCTGCATCCGCGCTCGACGTTGCCCGTGTACGCGCGCCAGCTGTTCCCGGAGCGCGTCGTAGGCGAAGCCCCCGACGACCGGGGCGTCACCGTCTGGGAAAACGAGGGCGTGCGCCTGTGGAACCTGCCGCAGGTCGACGCCGGCATCGCCATCCTGTCCGTCACGTCGCGCAACCACACGTTGGGCGCCGAAGTGCTGGAAGGCGTGCTGCAGGCGGTGGCCAAGGCCGAACGCGAATTCGACGGCCTGGTCATCTGGCACGACGCGCCGTTTGCCGTGGGCGCCAACCTGCAGCAGGTGGTAGAAGCCTGCGCGGCGGGCCAATGGGAGATGCTGGAAGCCACGGTCGAAAAATTCCAGCGCGCCTCGCAGTCGTTCAAGTACGCGCAGATTCCGACGGTGGCCGCCGTGCAGGGCATGGCGCTGGGCGGCGGCTGCGAATTCCTGATGCACGCCTCGCACCGCGTGCTGGCGCTGGAAAGCTACATCGGCCTGGTCGAAGCCGGCGTGGGCCTGATCCCGGCGGGTGGCGGCAGCAAGGAATTTGCCGCGCGCGCTGCGGCGCTGGCGGCCAAGACGGCCACGCCCGGCGAGGTCTTTCCATATCTGCAGCCGGTCTTCCAGACCATTGCCATGGCCCAGGTCGCCAAGAGCGGGCTGGAAGCCATCGACGCCGGGTTCGCGCGCGAGCACGACATCGTGCTGTTCCATCCCGGCGAACTGCTCTACGTGGCCATCGGCCAGGCGCGCGCCGCCGCGCAGGCCGGCTACACCCCGCCCGCGCGGTTGCAAAACGTGCCGGTGGCTGGCCGCAACGGCATCGCCAACTTCGAGATGGTGCTGGTCAACATGCGTGAAGGCGGCATGATCAGCGCGCACGATTACCGCGTGGCGCGTAGCGCGGCGGTCGCGCTGTGCGGCGGCGAGGTCGAGACCGGCACGAAGGTCGACGAGGAATGGCTGTTGGCCGTGGAGCGCAAGGAGTTCGTGGCGTTGCTGCGCACGCCGGAAACGCAGGCGCGCATCCGCCACACCCTGGAAACCGGCAAACCACTACGGAATTAGTCCCCCCCTTGCGCCTGCGGCGCTTCCCCCAGGGGCGCCGCAAGCGGACCGGCAAAGCCGGATCCGCGCGGCCCCGCTTGTGGGAGACCGTTTTGTGGGGGGGTCCGATTGATATGTCTCGCTATTGTTAGTTGAGGAAATGGATATGAGCACGCAGATCCAAGACGCCTACATCGTCGCCGCGACGCGCTTGCCGGTGGGCAAGCGCAATGGCGCCTACGTCACCACCCGCCCCGATGACATGCTGGCCGCCGCGCTGAATGGCGCGTTGGCGCAGGTGCCGGGGTTGGACGCAGCCCGCATCGAGGACGTCATCGCCGGCTGCGCCATGCCGGAGGCCGAACAAGGCATGAACGTGGCCCGCATCAGCCTGCTGCTGGCGGGGCTGCCGCAAAGCGTGGCGGGCGTCACCGTCAATCGCTTCTGCGCGTCCGGCTTGCAGGCCGTGGCGGACGCCGCCGCCCGCATCCGCATGGGCGAGGCCGACATCATGATCGGCGCGGGCACCGAATCCATGAGCGCCATGCCGCAGATTATGGGCAACAAGGTGTCCATGAATCCGGAAATCTTTGCCCATGACGAGAACGTCGGCATGGCGTTCGGCATGGGGCTGACCGGCGAAAAGGTTGCGGAGCGCTGGAAGGTGTCGCGCGAAGACCAGGACGCCTTTGCGCTGGCGTCGCACCAGAAGGCGTGCGCAGCCATCGCTGCCGGCCACTTCCGCGCCGAGACCACGCCTTATGAAGTGGTCACGCATCTGCCGGACGGCGCCAGCGGCGCGGTACGCGTGGCGCGCCGGCTTATCGAGGTCGACGAAGGCCCGCGCCCGGACAGCAGCCTGGAAGCGCTGGCCCGCTTGAAGCCCGTGTTCTCCACGCGCGGCAGCGTCACGGCCGGCAACAGCTCGCAGATGTCCGATGGCGCGGCGGCCGTGATCCTGGTGTCCGACCGCATCCTGCGCGAATTCAACCTCAGCCCGCTCGCCCGCTTTGTGGGCTTTGCCGTGGCCGGCGTGCCGCCCGAGGTCATGGGCATCGGTCCGGTCGCCGCCATTCCCAAGGTGCTGGACCGCGCCGGCATCAAGCAGGACGCGCTGGACTGGATCGAACTCAATGAAGCTTTCGCGGCGCAGTCGCTGGCCGTGATCCGCGAGCTGAAGCTGGACCCGGCCAAGGTCAACCCGCTGGGCGGCGCCATTGCGCTGGGCCACCCGCTGGGCGCCACCGGCGCGATCCGCACCGCCACGATCACGCACGGACTGCGCCGCACCGGCGGCAAGTACGGGCTGGTGACGATGTGCATCGGCACGGGCATGGGCGCCGCCGGCCTGTTCGAGGCCCTGTAAGCAGGCGGCGGACAGCGTGAAGCCCTACTGGTTCAAGAACCTGTCGCCCGAGTGGCGCGCGCGGCTGATGCGGGTGGGCTTCAACCTGCATCCGGCGTTTCGCGCAACCGGCGGCCGCGTGTTGCACGTGTCGCCGGACTTCCAGCACATCCGCATCAAGCTGCCGCTCTTGCGCCGCACGCGCAATATCGTGGGGTCGATGTACGGCGGCTCGCTGTTCGCGGTGACGGACGGCGCGCATCCGACCATGCTGATGTCGGCGCTGGGCGCCGATCACATCGTGTGGGACAAGGCGGCATCGATCCGCTTTCGCAAGCCGGCCTACACCACGCTGTACGTGGATTTCCGGCTGCCGCCGGGCGAGATCGCAGAAATCCGGCGCCTGCTTGCCTCGCATCACGAAACGACCCGCACCTACACGGTCGAATTGAAGGACAAGGACGACGTCGTGTACGCCGTCGTGGAACGCACGATCTACATCGCAGACAAGAAGTTCTACAAACAGAAGAACACTGGAGGTGACCAATGCGTTTCAACCCCGGAGGGCGCGCCGCCGCCCTGAGTCTGATCCTTGCCGCCAGCCTGGCGGGCGCGCCGGCCCACGCTGACGTCGACGTCGCCGGCGTGCGCGTGCCCGAACAGCTTGCCGAAGGCGGTCACGCGCTGACGCTGAACGGCGCCGGCCTGCGCACCCGCTTCGTCGTGAAGGTCTACGTGGCGGCGCTGTACGTCACCACGAAGACCCACGACCCCGCCGCGATCATCGGCAGCACCGAGCCGCGTCGGATCCGTCTGCAAATGCTGCGCGACGTGGACAGCAAGAGCCTGGATGGCGCGCTGCAGGACGGATTGCGCGACAATACGCCCTCGCAGGCGCTGGCCGCGTTGAAAGAACCCGCCGAACGCCTGTCGCGCCTGATGGCCGACATCGGCGCCGCGCGCGAAGGCGACGTCATCGACCTGGACTTCGACGCCCGCGGCGTGGCCATCGCCAGCAACGGCAAGCCGCGCGGACGCATCGACGATCCCGCCTTCGCCCGCGCCCTGCTGCGCGTCTGGCTGGGCGACAGCCCCGCGCAGGCTTCCCTGAAGAAAGCCCTGTTGGGCAACTAGGGCCTTGCGCCCCAACGGAACCGCAAGACATGGAACGAATCTGGCACAAGAGCTATCCCTACGGTGTGCCCGCCGAGATCGAGACCGACGGCGAGACAACGCTGGTGACGATCATCGAGGAAAGCTTCCGGCGCTTTCCGGACAAGACGGCCTACATCAGCATGGGCAAGTCGATCACCTATGCCGAACTGGACGCGCTGACGCGCCGCTTTGCCGCATGGCTGCACGCCCAGGGCCTTGCGCGCGGCGACCGCGTCGCGCTGATGATGCCCAACCTGCTGCAATACCCGGTCTGCCTGTTCGGCGCCCTGCGCGCCGGCTGCATCGTGGTCAACTGCAATCCGCTCTACACCGCGCGCGAACTGGAACACCAGTTGGCCGACGCTGGCGCCCGCGCCATCGTGGTCGCGGACAACTTCGCGGCCACGTTGCAAAAAGCCTTGCCCGGCACGCAGGTCGAGCACGTGGTGGTCACGTCCATCGGAGAAATGCTGGGCCCGATCAAGGGTCGCCTGGTGGACTTCGCGGTCCGACGCGTCAAGCGCATGGTGCCCGCGTGGTCGCTGCCCGGCTCGCACAAGCTGGGCGACGTGCTGCGTGCGGCGCGCGACCTTCCCTACACCGACATGCGGCTCTCGCCTGCCGACCTGGCGTTCCTGCAATACACGGGCGGCACGACCGGCGTGGCCAAGGCCGCCATGCTGTCGCACGGCAACATGGTCGCCAACGTGAGCCAGGCCTACGCGTGGGTAAGACCCTTGGTGAAAGACGGCGAGGAATGCATCGTCACGGCCCTGCCGCTGTATCACATCTTCGCGCTGACGGCGAACTGCCTGACCTTCATGAAGCTGGGCGCGAGCAACCTTCTCATCGTCAATCCGCGCGACATCCCCGGCCTGATCAAGGAAATGGGCAAGGTGCCGATCTCGGCCTTCACGGGCGTCAACACGCTCTTTAACGCGCTGCTTAACCACCCCGATTTCGCCCACCTGGATTTTTCGCGCCTGCGGCTCACCATGGGCGGCGGCATGGCGGTGCAGCGGTCGGTGGCGGACCGGTGGCGCGCAACGACCGGCGTATCGATCGCCCAGGCCTACGGCCTGACTGAAACGTCGCCCGCCGTCACCATCAATCCGCTGGACACAAAGATCTTCAATGGATCCATCGGATTGCCCGTGCCCTCCACGGATCTGTCGATCCGCGACGACGCGGGCCGCGAACTGGGCATCGGCGAAAACGGCGAAATCTGCGTGCGCGGTCCGCAGGTCACGCGGGGCTACTGGAACCGGCCGGACGAGACGGCGCTCGTCATGTACCCGGACGGCTTCCTGCGCACGGGCGACGTCGGTTATGTCGACGAGACCGGCTACGTGTACCTGGTCGATCGCAAGAAGGACATGATCCTGGTGTCCGGCTTCAACGTGTACCCGAACGAGGTCGAGGACGTGGCCGCGTTGCATCCTGGTGTACGCGAGGTAGCGGCTGTCGGCGTGCCGGACGAACGCTCCGGCGAGGCGGTCAAGCTGTTCGTGATCCGCAAGGACCCCACGCTGGACGCGGAAACGCTGATCGCGCATTGCCGCAGCCAGTTGACCGGCTACAAGGTGCCGCGCCACATCGAGTTCCGCGACGACCTGCCGCGCACCAACGTGGGCAAGATTCTGCGGCGCGAACTGCGTCCCGACGCGCCGGCGCCTGCCGCCACGCCCGCCGCCAACCCTCCGGCCCCCGCGAATCAGGCGACCCGCCAGGACTGATCGGCGCACCGCCGACCGCACCCCGTTTTTGCGCGTGCAACACTGTCGCGCGCCGCCAACAGCGGCCGCGGCAGCGTCCCGCATCAAGCCGCGCTTCAACTCGATGAATTCACAGGGGATTCCTGTGCAAGCCCTGCCACGCCGGAGCGCCGCAGGGCTTTTTTACATCTTCCCGCGACGCGCGCTATTGGCTGAGCACATCGCCACAATTGATAATTATTATCGTTGTCATTTCTATACGTAACTGGCCGCACCCAACCGACGCCAGTGGGGAGATCCTCTTGAAGCACCACCACACCCCCGCCGCCTCGCGCGCGCGGCTGCACACCCGTGTTCCCGCCGCCGCCGCGCTGGCCGCCTGCCTGGGCGCGGGCGCCGCGCATGCGCAGCCCGAACAGCCCGCCACCCTGCCCGCCGTGCAGGTGCTGGGCACCGGCGAAACCGCCACCGGTCCCGTCGACGGCTACGTGGCCCGTCGCAGCGCCACCGGCACCAAGACCGACACGCCATTGTCCGAAACGCCCCAGGCCATCACCGTGATCCCGCGCGAGCAGATCATCGACCAGGGTTCGCAGAACGTGCAGGACACGATGAACTACGCAGCCGGCGTGCGGCCCAACGCCTATGGCGTGGACAACCGCGGCGACTACGTGCGTGTGCGCGGCGTGGAACCTGTTCAGTACCTGGACGGCCTGCGCCAGTTCTTCAGCTTCAACAACCCGCGCACCGAGGTCTATGGCCTGGAACGCGTCGAGGTGCTGCGCGGCCCGTCGTCGATGCTATACGGACAGGGCAGCACGGGTGGCATCGTCAACCTGGTGAGCAAGCGCCCGCAGGCCGAGCAGCAGGGTGAAATCGGCGTGCAGCTGGGCAACTTCAACCGCCGCGAGATCCAGGCCGACATCACCGGCCCGCTGACCGAGGACGGCCAGTGGCTGTATCGCGTGGTGGCGCTGGGCCGCGACAGCGACACGCAGGTGCAGTATGCGCAGGACGACCGGATGTTCCTCGCGCCGTCGCTCACGTGGCAACCCAGCGCAGCCACGTCGCTGACGCTGCAGGCCTCCTGGCAGAAGGACCGTTCCGGCACGACGCAATCGTTCCTGCCATGGAGCGGCACCGTGGATCACAATCCCAACGGCCGCATTCCGACGCGCCGTTTTGCCAGCGAACCGGGCTTTGACACCTACGACACCGAGCAATTCAACGTCGGCTGGCTGTTCGAACACAAGTTCAACGACACCTGGAAGGTCCGCCAGAGCTTCCGCAACACGGTCAGCAGCGTGGACTACAAATCGCTGTACCCGAACGTGTATGGCGACCGCCGCGGCGATTCCTACATCGATCCCGAACAGACCACCGTCGACCGCTACTACTACATCAACAAGCCGCGCATGCGCACGCTGCTCGCCGATCAGAACCTGGAAGGCAAGCTGAACTGGGGCCGCACGCAGCACACCGTCATCGTCGGCATGGACTACACGCGTTATCGCGAAACCAGCCAATCGGACAGCGGGCTGGGGTCGCCGCTGAATCTGTACCACCCGGTGTATGGCAACGCGCCCGACTACACGCTCAGCGATTCGCCCAAGCAGCGCCAGCAGCAGCTGGGCTTCTATGCGCAGGACCAGATCACGTTCGACAAGAACTGGATCCTGCTGGCAGGCATCCGCCGTGATCGCGTCGAAAGCACGGCCGAGGGCCAGGACAAGGAAACCGATCAGGCCACGACCAAGCGCTTCGGCCTGATGTACGCGGCCGACAACGGCTGGTCGCCGT
The DNA here is from genome assembly GCF_059759315.1 of Achromobacter sp. GQ309. Classification (NCBI taxonomy): domain Bacteria; kingdom Pseudomonadati; phylum Pseudomonadota; class Betaproteobacteria; order Burkholderiales; family Alcaligenaceae; genus Achromobacter; species Achromobacter sp. GQ309. The sequence continues at coordinate 261,987 of NZ_JCAXDP010000001.1, read as the reverse complement.
ACGTGAGCTACAGCGAGTCCTTCACCCCCATCGCGGGCGCGGATTTCTACGACCAGCGCTGGAAGCCCATGCGCGGCAAGCAGTGGGAACTGGGCCTGAAGTACATGCCCCCGGGTGCCGACCTGGAATTCACGGCGGCGGCGTACGACCTGCGCGAAAGCAACCGCCAGACCAACGATCCGGACAATCCCAACAATCAGATCCAGGCGGGCAAGACGCGTACACGCGGCGTCGAACTGGAGATGCGCGGACGCGTCACGCAAAACGTCGACGTGATCGCCAACTACATCTACACCGACATCGATCCGCAGCTCGAAGGCATGCCCAAGCACATGGTGTCGCTGTGGAGCAAGTATCGCTTCGCGATCGCGGGCCAGCCCGGCTTCGCGGTCGGCGCCGGCACGCGCTTCCTGTCCAAGTTCCGCGACGGCGGCGCGCCGGAGACGCCGTCCGTGACGTTGTTCGACGCGATGGTCAGCTACACCAACGGACCGTGGCGCTATGCGCTCAACGTCAACAACATCGCGGACCGCACGTATGAAGTGGTCTGCCTGGACCGTGGCGACTGCTTCTATGGTGCGCGCCGCACGGTGATGTTGAGCGGCGCCTACCGCTTCTGACGACGAAACCGTCCCCATATCCGGGACGGCAATTGAGGCCAACCTGTACGTACATGCTGTACGTACAGGTGTACACTACGATTTTTTCACCCGTCCGACAGACGCGCGCATGAACGTCTGCAACCCAGAAAAATCGTCCTGGAGACCTCGATAGTGTCGACCGCAACTACCCGCTCGCCCTTTTTTGGCACGATGCAGAAAATCCCTGGTGGATTGATGCTGGTGCCGCTGATCCTGGGTTCCCTGATCGGCACCTTCGCCCCTGATGCGCTCGCCATCGGCGGCTTCACCACCGCCCTCTTCAAGAACAGCGCGCTGCCGCTGATCGCGCTGCTGATCTTCGCGACCGGCACGCACGTAAACGCCCGCACCGGCGGCCCGATCCTGGCCACGGCCGGCACCATCCTGCTGATGAAAACGCTGGTGCCCGCCACGCTCATCATCATCCTCGGCAGCTACGTCGGTCTGGACGGTCTGTGGGGCGTGTCGATCCTGGCCATGCTGGCCGCGTTCGACAACAGCAACGGCGGCCTGTGGCTGGCCTACACCGGTCAATACGGCGATGCCCGCGACCGCGGCGCCTACGTCGCCAGCGCGGTCAACGACGGCCCCTTCTTCAGCCTGCTGTTCCTGGGCGCGTCCGGCTTGGCCGACATCCCGATGATCGCCTTGGTCGCTGCACTGGTGCCCTTCCTGCTGGGCGTGGTCGTCGGCAACCTGGACCCCAAGTGGCGTGACGTGCTCAAGCCCGTGCCCAACATCGTCATTCCGTTCTTCGCCTTTGCGCTGGGCACCGGCATCGATCTGGGCGCCGTGGTTGGCGGCGGCATCAGCGGCCTGATCCTGGGCCTGATCATCAGCCCGATCACGGGCGGCCTGGTCTACCTGGGCTACCGCATGATCCTGCGCCGCGGCGGCAGGAGCGGCCTGGGCTTCGCAGCCGGCACCACCGCCGGCAACGCCATCGCCACGCCCGCCGTGGTCGCGGCAGCCGACCCCAACTTCCAGCAATACGTGTCCACCGCCACCGCGCAGGTCGCCGCATGCGTGCTGATCAGTTCCATTCTGGCCCCGGTGCTGGCATCCTGGTTCCTCAAGCGCGCCGGTGAACTGAAGTCCGAGGACGCCGACGCCACCGTCGCCCCGCCCCTGACCGAAGCCCGCGGAGAGGCCCTGTGAAACCCACCATCGCCATCGTTGCCGACGACCTGACCGGATCCGGCGACACCGCCGTGCAATTCGTGCGCGCCGGCTGGTGCACGCACCTGTCGATCGGCGGCGCGGACGAGGCCCTGTCCGGGCCCGCCCACGACGGCGTCGAGGTGCTGGCCGTCACGACCAACAGCCGCGCGCTTAGCGCGGCCGATGCGGCCGAGGTCATCCGCGGCAACGTACGTCAGTTGCGCGATGCCGGCGTGACCCGCCTGTACAAGAAAGTGGATTCGACGCTGCGCGGCGCCTTCAAGGCCGAGATCGACGCGGCGCGCGACGCCTGGGGCGATGACGCGATCGCGGTGGTCTGCCCCGCCTTTCCGGCGACGGGCCGCACCGTCGAGCAAGGCATTCTTTATGTGAACGGCAAGCCGGTCACCGAAACCTCGGCCGCGACCGATCCGGTCACCCCCGTGACCGAAAGCCACATCCCCACCCTGCTCGGCTGCGCCCACGTGGCGCCACTGGCTGAAGACACGCCGGAAACGCTGGCCGCGCGCATCGCGCACGCGGGCGGCGCCGTGGTGGTGGACGCGTCCACCGATGCCGACCTGGAACGGCTGGCGCGCGCCGTCGGCCTGCTGGGCGAGCGCGCCCTGCCCGTGGGCGCGGGCGGCCTGGCCGTCCCGCTGGCCCGCGTTTGGGCGGGCGCCGACCAGACCGCCCCCGTTGTCGTCGTGGTGACCTCGCAGCACAGCGCCGCACGCGGCCAGGCTGCCGCATTGCAGGCTGCGGGCGCCGACACCTGGCGCCCGTCGCTCGAACAACTCGCCGACGACGCGCAGTGGCATGCCTGGAGCCAACCGCTCCTGCAGGCGCACGCGCAGGCCCCGCTGGAAGCCGGCACCATTCTGCTGCTGGCCCCCGAAGGCCAACGCGCCGGCCTGGATTCCGACAAGGTCGCCGACCGCCTCGGCAGCCTTGCCGCGCAATTGATCGCCGCCTCGCGCGCGGCAGGGGTCGTCGCCACCGGCGGCGACGGCGCGCGCAGCGTGCTGGTGGCCCTGCAGGCCAACGGCATTGCGCTGGTGGACGAAGTAATGGGCGGCGTGCCACTGGGCACGCTGACCGGAGGCACGGCCGCTGGCCTGCCCGTGGTGACCAAGGCCGGCGGCTTTGGCACCGAAGACGTACTGGTTCGCGCGGTGCGCGCGATCCGCGACAGGAGATTCAAGCGATGACACAAACCCCTCCCGCAAAGCTGCCCCTCTTGGCCGTGACCTTGGGCGACGTAGCGGGCATCGGGCCGGAAATCACGGCCAAGATGCTCATGGGCCACGACGAACTGCGCCAGAAGGCGCGCCTTTTCGTCGTTGGCGACGCAGACGTCATGGCCAATGCCGTGCGCAATCTGGGCGCCGATCCCGCCATCGTGCGCAAGATCGAACGTCCCGCCGACGCCACCAACACCCCGGGCGTGATCGAAGTGCTGCAGGCCGGCCCGTCGCTCGCGCATGTCAAGCTGGGCGAGATCAGCGCGGACGCCGGCGACGGCTCGGTGCGCTTCGTCACCACGGCCTGCGCCCTGGCGCGCGCCGGCGAGATCGACGGTATCGTCACCGCCCCGCTGAACAAGGCCGCGATGCACGCCGCCGGCCACAAGTGGCCCGGCCACACCGAACTGCTGGCGCATGAGTTCGGCGTCAAGACCTTCTCGCTGGTGCTGTCGGCCGGCGACCTCTACATCTTCCACGCCACGACGCACGTGTCGCTGCGCCAGGCCATCGAAGACGTGAACCCTGCCCGCATGCGCGCTGTCCTGCGCCTGGCCGGCTCGTTCGCCACGGCCTTGGGCCGCGCCGACGAACCCGTCGCCGTCGCGGGCCTGAACCCGCACGCCGGCGAAAACGGCATCTTCGGCAGCGAAGACGCCGACATCCTCGCGCCCGCCGTGGCCGAAGCCAACGCCGCCGGCATCCTGGCCGCCGGTCCCATCCCGGCCGACGCGCTGTTCCCGCAGGCCGTGCGCGGCAAATGGAAGTTCGTGATCGCCTGTTACCACGACCAGGGCCACGCGCCCTTCAAGTCCGTGTACGGCGATGATGGCGTCAACATCACCGTCGGCCTGCCCGTCGTGCGCGTGTCCGTCGACCACGGCACCGCCTTCGACATCGCCGGCAAGGGCATCGCGCGCGAAGACAGCCTGATCCTGGCCGCCGAGCGCGCCGCGCATCTGGCCCCGGGCTGGACGCATGTATGGGAAACTGCGCGGGCACAAACCGGAGGTTGATTCCCATGGCGCCCGCCACGCACGACGCATTGCCCGATCTTGACCGCGCGGGAGACATCCCGCTGCACGCCCAGGTGGCGTCGCGGTTGCGCGGATACATCCGCACGAACAAGCTCGCGGCGGGCGCCGTGCTGCCCAGCGAGGCCGCGCTGTGCGACCGCTTCGGCGTGGCGCGCAGCGTGGTGCGCCAGGCCCTCGCGGCACTTGCCGCCGAAGGCCTCATCCAACGCGAGACCGGCCGCCCCGCCACCGTGGCGGCGCCGCAGGAACACCGCCGCCTGGTGCAGCGGTCCACCGGTCTGTACGAACAGTTTGCCCAGTCGGGCGTTGCGCTGCGCACGCGCGTGCTGGCGCTGGGCCCGGCCGAGCCGCCCGCCGAGGTTGCCGAGTTCTTCGGCACCACCCGCCTCCTGATGCTCGAACGCCTGCGCCACGTGGCCGAAGCGCCGCTGGCCTACGTGCGCACCTGGCTGCCCGCCGACGCGGTGCCCGGCCTGCGCGCTGAACACCTGGCCGACGCCTCCCTGCACGGCGTGCTGACGCGGCAGTTCGGTCTGCGCCCCGGCGCCGGCCGCAACCAGATCCGCGCGGTCGCGGCCGACAGCGCGCTGGCGGCCCTGCTGGACACGCAGGCCGGCACGCCGTTATTGATGCTGCAGGGCCAGGGCATGGACCAGCACGGCAAGCCGCTGGAATGGTTCACCACATGGCACCGCGCCGAACAGCTGGTGTTCGACGTGGACGTCAGCATGGGCCATGAAAGCGTGCAGCCCCGGCTGCATGAAACCGCGCCCGAACCGCAGGCGCCGGTCAACACACAGGATCCGCTGGCGCGCGCGCAGGCGCTGGTGGCGGAGTTGTCGGCGGAATTGGCGCGACTGCGCGGGCAGTCCTGAATCACAACGCAACGCGCGCGATGCGGTTCTCAGCGTTCTGAGCCGCTGCGATGCGCAGGCGCTTCAAGGCGCTTCAAGCCGCCTTCGCGCCGTTCCCGCTCGCCTTCCAGGCCGCCAACACGCTGTCGCAGATCGCCGGCGCCTCGCCCACATAATTCGCCGGATTGCCAAGACGATCCAGGTCATCGTCACTGAGCATTCCACGCGTCGCGGCATCGCTTTCCAACGCCTCGCGCAGCGCATCCCTGAGCGAAAGCCCGTTCGCAACAGCATCGCGCGACGCGCGTTCCACCAGCGCGTGGGCGGGCAGACGGCCCAGCCGCGTGCCCAGCGCCAACATGTAGGCCTCGCCCAGAATGAGACCGTCAGTCAGCGCCAGGTTCTGCGCCATCCGCTCGGGATACACCTCCAACCCGTCCAGCACGCCGGTCAAATGGCGCAACGCCCCGCCGGTCAGCGCGGCAATCTGGGGCAGCACATCCCATTCGGCCTGCCAGCCGCCCAGCGCGCGTTCATGTTCCTGGATCATTCCCGACAGCATCGTCGACACCAGCGGCGGCACGCGGATCGCGGCGGCCAGGATGGCCGCGCAGCCCACGGGATTGCGCTTGTGCGGCATGGTGCTCGATCCGCCTCGCCCCGGGCCCGATGGCTCGCTCACTTCGCCGACCTCGGATTGCGCCATCAGCGACAGGTCCCGCGCAATCTTGCCCATCGTGCCGGTCAGCACTCCCAGCGACGCGGCCAGGCTGGCAAGCCGGTCGCGGTGCGTGTGCCATGGCATCGCAGCCGCGCCCAGGCCCAGCTCGGCGGCCAGCGCCTGCACCACCTCATTTGCCGACGGTCCCAGGCTGGCCAGCGTGCCCGCGGCGCCGCCGAATTGCAGCAGCGCCATCTGTGACGTGTCCTGCCGCACGCGCAGCCGGCTACGTTCCAGCGCCTCCAACCAGCCCGCCGTCTTGGCGCCGAATGTCGTGGGCAGCGCATGCTGCAGCCACGTGCGTCCGACCATGATGGTGTCCCGATGCGCGCGGGTCAGTCGAGCACACGCCAGCGAGGCGCGCTCCAGCCCCGCGTCCAGCCTGGCCGCCACCTGAAGCAACTGCAGGACAAGCGCGGTGTCCAGAATGTCCTGGCTGGTGGCGCCCCAATGCACGTAGCGGGCGGCTTCGGCATCCACGCGCGCGACGGCCGCGGTCAGTTGCTTGACGAAGGGGATGGCGATGTTGCCCGCTGCCACCGCAGCCCTGGCAATGCCGTCCACGTCCAGCACGTCGCGGATTTCGCCACGCCGGCAGACCTCATTGATGGCGGTTGCGGCGCTTTGAGGAATGACGCCGCATTGCGCCTGCGCGCGCGCCAGGGCCGCCTCCACGGCAAGCATCTGGCCGAGGGTCGCCGCGCCCGAAAACAGCGACAGGATCGCGTCATCCGAATAGATGGATTCGGTCAGCCCGGAAAGGTTGCTCATCGTGTAGACCTTGTCGCACACCGGCTCAGATGTCGAAGAACACGGTTTCTTCCGAACCCTGCAGGACGATGTTCCAGCGCAAAACGCCCGCCTCCGCCGCTGTTGCCACTAGCGTGCCGCGCCGGTGTGCGGGCACTTTGGTCAGGATCCAGTCCTGCTCGTTGGCGCCGGGCTCATCCGGAAAGTACATCCGCGTCGACAGATGCTTGAGCAGGCCGCGCATGAAGACGGACACCACCAGATGCGGTGCCTGCATCTGTCCGTCCGGGCCGGGCACACAGCCCGGCTTGATCGTGGTGAAACGAAAGCCGCCGTCTGGCTGCGTGGCCACACGACCAAAGCCGCCGAAGCCCGCACTGCCCTCGCCATGCCGGGGATCGTCAGGATGCCCGTACACACCGCGCGCATCGGCCTGCCATATCTCGACCATGCCGTCCGGCACGGGATTGCCCTCGCCATCGATTACGCGTCCTTCGATGACGACGGGCGCCGCGCCCAGGTCGCCGCACCCTGCCGTCAGATCGTCACGGTTCAACCCGGACAGCCCGATGTGCAGATAGGGACCGACAGTCTGTGAACTGGTGGGATAGAGCATGCGTTACTCCATGGGGGTGGCGTTGCGGCCGCGCAGGACGATGTCGAAGCGATAGCCCAGCGCGTACTCGGGCACGGTGGTCTCCCAATCCAGCGCAGCGATCAGCCGGTTGCGCGCCTTGGCGTCTGGCACGCACTGGAAGATGGGATCGAACTCCAGCAGCGGGTCGCCGGGGAAATACATCTGGGTGACCAGACGCGTGGCATAGGCTCGGCCAAACAGCGAAAAGTGAATGTGCTGCGGACGCCATCCGTTGTAATGGTTGCCCCACGGATACGCCCCCGGCCGGATCGTCTTGAACTGGTAGCGCCCCTGCGCGTCCGTGACGGTTCGCCCTTCGCCGCTGAAGTTCGGATCCAGCGGCGCATCGTGCTGATCGCGCTTGTGCAGATAGCGGCCCGCGGCATTGGCCTGCCAGATCTCGATCAGCGCGTCCGGCACCGGCCGGCCGTTCTCGTCCAGCACCCGGCCGGACACGATGATGCGCTCGCCGATCGCCTCCGCCGTGGAAACGCGGGTCAGGTCGTTATCGCCCTGTTTGACGAACGCCGCACCAAACATCGGCCCCGTGACCTCCGAAAGCGTCTGCGGCACGACGATCAGCGGTTCGTTCGGCGAGCGCAAACGCGTGGATCCATACGGATCGAAACGGTAGCCCGGCTGGGTGTCCCAGAAGGGGCGCCGGTATTGAGCAAGATCGGACATCGCGAAAAATCTCCAATGAATCGAGCTTCAGGTTGCGCCGGCGAGCGGCGCGGGAGGTGCGTTGGCGCCTACCCGCCAAACCACCGCGCGGGAATGATCACCAGGGCCGGAAAGGCCACCATCAGGAACATGACGAGAAACTCGGCGGCCATGAACGGCAGGACGCCGCGCGTCACGTCGTCCATCTTCATCTTCCCCACGCCGGCCACCACGTTGAGCACGGTGCCCACGGGCGGCGTGACCAGCCCGATCGAGTTGTTGATGATGAACAGCACGCCGAAATACACCGGATCGATGCCCGCCGCGCGCACCACCGGCATCAGCACGGGCGTCAGGATCAGGATGGTCGGCGTCATGTCCATGGCCGTGCCCACCACCATCACCAGCACCATGATCGCGGCCATCAGCAGGATCTTGTTGCCCATGAAAGGCTGCAACATGTCCACGACCTTGGACGGCAGATCGGCCACGGTGATCAGCCACGCGCTGACCATGGCGGCGGCAATCAGGAACATGACGATGGCGCTGGTCTTGGCTGCCGACACGAACACTGCGTAGAGCTGATTGAGCTTGAGTTCGCGGTACACCAGCGTCGACACCAGCAGCGCGTAGGTCGCAGCGACGACCGCGGCTTCGGTCGGCGTGAAGACACCCATCCGCAGCCCAACCAGGATGATCACCGGCAGCATGAACGCCCAGATCGCCTTGCGGAACGCGGTGGCAATTTCCTGCGCAGACTTGCGCGGCGGAGGCACGATCTTTTCGCGCCGGACCAGAAACGCCCATGTCAGCCACAACGCCCCACCGATCATCAGGCCGGGCGCGATCGCCGCCATGAACAGTTTGGAAATGGACACATTGGCCGCCACGCCGAAGATGACCAGTCCGATGCTGGGCGGAATGACCGGACCGATCACACCTGTCGCGGCAATCAGGCCGCCCGCGGTCTGCTTCTTGTGACCGGCGCTTACCATCATCGGCAGAAGCAGCGCCGTCAACGCAGCGGCGTCCGCCACAGCCGATCCCGACAGCGCCGACAGCAGGCAGCCCGCCATGATCGTGACGTAGCCAAGCCCGCCCTTCACGTGCCCGACCAGCGCCAGCGCAAGATCGACGATACGGCGCGACAGCCCGCCCACGTTCATGATTTCGCCGGCCAGCATGAAGAACGGCACCGCCAACAGCGGGAAGCTGTCCGCCCCGCCAATGACGTTCTGCGCGAGGATCTGCGCGTCGAAGATGTCCAGATGCCACATAAGCGCCACGCCGCTGGCCAGCAGCGCAAAGGCGATCGGCACACCCAGCGCCATGACCCCCAGCAGCGATCCGATAAACACGGCGATCGTCATGCGCTTCTCCCGGGCGCGCCGTTGCCGGCATCCTCGAGAATCTGCTTGAGCTGCACCGCCTCTTCGGACTCCTGGACCATGATCAGATCCTGGTCCTGCAGCTTGCCGGCGAGCACGCGGTACAGATCCATGGCGATGATCAGGCCCGCCATCACCGAGAACACCAATCCGGCCACGTAGACAATGGCCATCGGCAGGCCGCTCACGGGCGCGCTGACGTCGGCATTGATCACCGCCTGATCCCAGCTTCCCTTGAACATGAGGCTCACGATGTAAAGCATCAGGACTTGTCCCGCGACGAGGCAGATCTTCTTGCCCGCCGTGGGCAGCTTGGCCACGACCATGTCCATGCCCAGGTGGCCGCGCTCCTTCAGGGCGATGACCGCCCCTAGAAACGTCAGCCAGATGAACATCCAGCGCGACAGCTCTTCCGACAGCGTGATGCCGGAGTTAAAGCCGTAACGCGCCACGACATTGCCGAAGACCAGCACCACCATCGCCGCCAGCAGCAAGGCGATGGCAAACTCCAGCACACGGCAGACCGCGCCGATGAATCTGTCTATGACTACCATGGCCAGCCTCCTTGCGGCGTCGGATGCGCGGGCGCCGGGCTCATGCCTTGGCGTCCTGCAAAAGCCCGACCAGGCCACGCAACGCCGTCAGGTAGGACTGGGGGCCCAACCCTTGCACCGTGCCGCGCACCGCCGGCGAAATAATTGAATGCGCGCGCCAGGTCTCACGGGCGGCGATGTTCGACATGTGCACCTCCAGCGTGGGAAACGGCATGGCCTTGATGGCATCGTGCAGCGGCACGCCGTGCTGGGTCAGCCCGGCAGGATTCACCAAGGCGCCCTGGGCGGAGTCGATGTTCTCGTGCAGAAAGTCGATCAACGCGCCCTCATGGTTCGATTGCAGCGTCGACAACTGGACGCCCAATTCCGCGGCCAGCGCCGCCAGGCGGTCGTTGATCTCCGCAAGCGTCGTGGTTCCGTAGATGTGCGGCTCGCGGCGGCCGAAAAGGTTGAGGTTGGGGCCGTGCAGGACAAGGATCTTCATGATGGGGATGCCGGTGCGGGTTACTTGCGGATGCGGGCGAGTTCGTCGTTGTAGAGCTTGACGATCGCGGGGTCGTAGCTGCTGGTGAAGTGCTCGATCACCGGCTTGACGACCTGCTGCATGCGGGCCTTTTCGCCCGGTTCGATCGTGTTGAACTGGATGCCCTTCGCCTGCAATTCCGTCACGGCCTTCTGCGCGGCGGCCCGGCTGACCTTGCGCTGGTAGCCGCGCGCTTCATCGGCCGCCTCCTGCAGGATCTTCTGCTCGGCGGGCGACAGCTTGTCCCAGAACTTCTTGCTGACCAGCACGATGTTCGCGGCATACACGTGGTTGGTCGCGCTGACGTACTTCTGCACTTCATAGAACTTGTTGGACAGGATCACCGAATAGGGATTTTCCTGGCCGTCGACCGCCCGCGACTCCAGCGCCCCATACAGCTCCGCAAAGGGCATCGGAACGGGATTGGCCTTGAAGGCCTTGAACGTATCGAGGAAGACGGGATTGGGAATCACGCGGATCTTCAGGCCCGCCAGGTCCTCCGGCTTGCCGATGGCGTGCTTGGAGTTCGTCACGTTGCGAAAGCCCAGATCCCAGAAGCCCAGCGCGACCAGACCTTTTTCGGGCAGCTTGGCGATCAGGGCCTTGCCCAGCGGGCCGTCCAGCAGCGCGTCGGCCTGCCCGAAGTCCGTCACGGAAAACGGCAGATCGATCAGCCCGAACTCTTTGACGATGCCCGCCAGCGACGTGGAAGCCGGCGCGGACATCTCCTGCACGCCCCCCTGCAGCCCGGACTGCTGCTGCATTTCATTGCCGAGCTGCGAGGCGGGAAACTCCTTCACCTTCAGCTTTCCGCCGCTCTTGGCCGCCACCAGTTCCGCGAACTTCTGCACCCCCGCGCTGACGGGGTGATCCGTGTTGTTCAGATGGCCAAAGCGTATTGTGCGTTCCTGGACGTCCTGCGCGGCGGCCGTCATGGCGCTTGAGCACAGCGCGGCCATCAATGCAATGCGGAAAAGGCTGGTCTTCATCGTTGTCTCCGGTGTTATTTGGAATTTTTTCGATGTCTGGCAAGACTCGGTAGTGGAATGTAATTCCGAGTGGAATAGTTTTCCACCTAGGGTTATCATCCATCACCCCACTACTTGTTGAGATGACATGGCCGGAGTCCTCGAACGCGCGCTCGCCGTCATGGAGTACCTGTCCTCCAGACCCGAAGGCGTGCCCCTCGCTTCACTTGCCCAGCAACTGGAGATTCCGCAGAGCGCCGCGCACCGTCTGCTGACAGACCTTTGCCGCTGCGGCTACGTGCGCCAGATCCGGGATCACGGCGACTACGCGCTGACAGCCCGAGTCGCTTCAATCGGGTTGAGCTACCTTGCGGCGACAGGCATCGTCGACATCGCCCAGCCGCTGGTGGATCGGCTGGCGGACATCTCCGGCGAACTCGTGCGGCTGGCCATCGTGGACAACGAAGAGCGGCTGACCTGGGTTGCGAAGGCGCAGGGCGCGCGTCACGGCCTGCGCTACGACCCGGAGATGGGATCCGAAGCCAGGCTGTCGTGCAGCGCCTCGGGCCACGCGTGGATGCTGACGATGACCGACGAACGCGCGCTGGACCTGGTCTCGCGCCAGGGTTTCGGTTCGCCGGAGGAATACGGTCCCAATGCCCCCACCACCATCGCCGCGCTGACGAAGATGCTTCAGGCCGGACGCAAGCGCGGCTACGCGATGATCAACGAAGTGTTCGCGCCGGGGATGACCGCGATGGCAGCGCCCGTGCAGCGCAAGGGCGAGGCGGCCATTGGCGTACTGAGCATTGCCGGTCCGGCGATGCGCCTGACCGAAGCGCGGATGGAAGCGCTGGGTCCCGACCTGCTGGCGGCTGCGCAGGAACTGGCGCTGGCCAGCCTGGCATCGCCGATGTTCCGGACGCGCTTCCCGATGCAGGGCCGCAATTCCGGAGACGAGGCGTCCGCGGATTAATCCGCCGCCGGCTCTTCACCCTGCGCGGGGCCGTTTCCCCAGGTGCCCACGCGCGCGGAGCGCAGCAACGGCGAGGCGTCTCCGGCCTGCGCCAGCTCGCTTGCCGCGCGCAGCAGCGCCGGCCCGAATTTCTCCATGGCTTTAACGGTCAAGCGTTGCGATGGACCGGCCACCACCAGAATGCCGGTGCTTTGATGCCCGGGACGCCGGATGGGCGCCGCCATCGCGCTCATGCCGGCCGCGTAGACGTCCTGCAGAATGCTGTAGCCGCGCCGCCGATGCGCGTCCAGGCTGGCCAGCAACGCGCGGATCGACGTGGGGGCATTCGGCCCGAAATCCCGCGGTTTTCCCAGCCCCTGTTCGGTGACGTAGGCAATGGCCTGGTCTTCAGGCAACGTCATCAACCACGCGTGGCCGGCCGCGCTGCACGACAGGCGCAGGTCGATGCCCATGTCCGGGTCGTACAGCAGCCCGGATTTCGCGCCTTGCGCCTTGGCCACCAGCGTCAGGCGTTTGCCGTCGACGATGGCCAGGCGCACGAGTTCACCGGTTGCCGCTGCAAAACGGTCGATGACCGGCTGCGCGATGTCGATCACGCCGGACCGGCTCAGGAAACTCAAACCCATCGACGCCAGCTTGGTCGTCAATGCGTATTCGCCCCGCACCGACGTCTGCCGGACGTAGCCGAACTTCATGAGTTCGTGCAGGGTCCGGTGACATCCGCTGCGCAGTTGGTGCAGGTCGTCCGCAATGTCGGCGAGGTTCGCGCCGTCGGGATGGGCAGCCAGGTATTCAAGCAACGCCAGTGTTTTTTCGATTGCCCCGCTCATCGCGCTCTCCGGGTGACCATCCATGGAATCGTTCAATTTTTGAATTCGATCAAATTTTGAACGGGATTCAAAATTATGCCCTATGCTCGCAGCCGGGTATTCACACGATGGCCCGCCGCCGTAACCGCATCAACCGGACCTTTGCCAACGACAACCGAAGAAGGTGCTTGTGATGAATTCAAATAAAACGTGCTTGCGCATCGCCGTGAATGCCGCAGCGACCATCCTGGCCTGCCTTGCCGTAGCGGGAACCGCCGCCGCACAAGAGATCAAGGCGCGCACGATGAAATTCGCGTTCAGCCTGGCTGCGGACCATCCCCTGGGCCAGGGCGCGCAGAAATTTGCCGATCTGGTCGCGGAGAAAAGCGGCGGCAAGATGAAGGTGTCGATCTACGCCAATGCGGTGCTAGGCGGCGATCCCCAGAATCTGTCGGCCGTTCGCGGCGGCACGCTGGACTTCACCTCGATGGCGACGGGCCTCCTGGCCGGCATCGACAAGCGGTTCATGGTCTTTGACCTTCCGTTCCTGTTCAACGACGCACGCGAGGCGTACGCAGTTTCGGACGGACCCGTTGCCCAGCGCCTCTTGAATGGCCTGTCCGATCACGGCCTGATCGGCCTGGGCATCTGGGACCTGGGCTTTCGCAACATGACCAACAGCAAGCGCCCGATCGCGCAGGCGCAGGACCTGCAAGGCCTGAAGATGCGCGTCATCGCCGCGCCCGTCTACATCGACATGTTCAAGACGCTGGGCGCCAACCCGGTGCCGATGACGTTCGGAGAGGTCTACGGCGCGCTGGAGTCCAAGGCCATCGACGGCCAGGACAATCCGGTGGGCGTGATCCTGTCCGCCAAGTTTGCCGAAGTGCAGAAATACCTGTCGCTGACGCGCCATATCTACACGGGCATGCCGTTCCTGATGAGCCGCAAGACGTGGGACAGCATGTCGGAGGCCGAGCGCAAGATCATCCTGGAAGCGGCCGCCGAGGCCAAGGCGGAAGAACGGCGGATCTCGCAGGCCAAGGAAGCGGTGGCCATCGACGATCTGCGCAAGGTCATGCAGGTCAACACCTTGACGCCTGAAGCGGTCGAGCGCCTGCGCGGCGCAGTCAAACCGGTGGTGGACAAGTTCGCGGGCGAAATCGGACCCGACGTCATGCAGCAGGTTACCGCGGAACTTACCGCGTTGCGGGCCAAAAACTGATCATGGCCATGCTCGGAAAGGCCGCGATCGCAATGTGGTGGGACATTGCGCCGGCGTGGCGCGCGGAGTTCGAAGACTGGCATACCCATGAGCACTTCCCGGAGCGCATGGGCGTTCCCGGGTTTCTGCGCGGCACGCGCTGGACCAGCGCCCAGGGCGGGGAAGGATTCTTCGTGTTGTACGAGCTGGACGCCTACGAAACGCTGGTCTCCCCCGGCTACCTCCAGCGGCTCAACGCGCCCACGCCGTGGTCCACGAAGCTCATGCCGCAGCACCGCAACATGATCCGCAGCCAATGCCGCGTGGTCGAGAGCGTCGGCGGCGGCTTGGCCAGATATGCCCTGACGATTCGCCTGTCCCCCTTGCCAGGGTCGGAGGAAGCGCTGCGTGCGTATCTGAAGGCGCATGCGGCGGCCGCGGCGGCGCAGCCGGGATTGTCCGGCGCGCATCTGATCGTGACGGACACGCCGGCAATGAACGCCACCACGGAACAGAAAATACGCGGCGGAAAAGACCGCGCGGCCGACTGGATCTACATCGTCAATGGTTATGCGATCAACGCGGTGACCGCCTGCGACGGCGACATTCTGAACTCGGCCCAGATGCGCGCGATGACGGGTGGTGGCCCGGCGTGGTCAGACGTCTATTGCCTGTCCCACACACTGGAGCGTGCGGGGGCAAGGTAGTTCCCTGCCCCGCGCCCTGCCTCTTCACCGGTCGGCGCGATGCAGATCAGCGCACCATGCAAGGCCGCTTGTTGTCGAACTTCCACCCAGGCACCAGATACTGCATCGCCGTGGCATCGTCGCGCGCGCCCAGGCCGTGCTGCAGATAAAGCTGATGGGCGCGCTCGATCGCTTCCATGTCCAACTCGATGCCCAGCCCGCCGGTCTGCGGCAGCTCGACATAACCGTTGCGGATCTGGAGCGGGTTGCGGGTCAGGTGCTGGCCGTCCTGCCAGATCCAGTGCGTGTCGATCGCGGTGACGCGGCCCGGCGCGGCGGCGCCCACATGCGTGAACATCGCCAGCGACACGTCGAAGTGATTGTTGGAATGCGAGCCCCACGTCAGGCCGAACGCCTGGCAGGTTTGCGCCACGCGCACCGAGCCCTGCAGGGTCCAGAAATGCGGGTCGGCCAGCGGGATGTCGACCGATTGCAGCGACAGCGCATGCGCCATCTCGCGCCAGTCGGTGGCCACCATGTTGGTGGCGGTCGGCAGGCCGGTGGCGCGGCGGAATTCGGCCATGACTTCGCGGCCGGAAAACACGCCTTCGGCGCCGCACGGGTCTTCCGCATAAGCCATCACGCCATGCAGATCGCGGCACAGGCGCACCGCGTCCTTGAGCAGCCAGCCGCCGTTCGGGTCGAGCGTGACGCGCGCCTCGGGAAAGCGCTCGTGCAAGGCGCGGATGGCTTCGACCTCTTCTTCGCCGCGCAGCACGCCGCCCTTGAGCTTGAAATCCTGGAAGCCGTAGCGTTCGTGAGCAGCCTCGGCCAGCCGGACAATGGCCTCGGGCGTCATCGCCTTTTCGTGCCGCACGCGCAGCCAGCCTTCGGCATCGGGCGCCGTCTGGTAAGGCAACGGCGTTTGTGCGGAGTCGCCCACGTAGAACAGATAGCCCAGCATCTGCACGGACGTGCGTTGCACGCCCTCGCCCAGCAGCGCCGCGACAGGCACGCCCAGGTGCTGGCCCAACAGGTCCAGCAGCGCCGATTCCACCGCCGTCACGGCATGGATCGCCACGCGCAGGTCAAAGGTCTGGGCGCCGCGGCCGGCGCTGTCCAGCCCAGCGAAGGCCTGGCGCATCTGATTCAGCGTGTGCTGATAGTTGCCGATGGAGCTGCCCGCGATCAGGGCGCGTGCGTCCTCCAGCGTGGTGCGGATCTTTTCGCCGCCGGGGACTTCGCCCACGCCGGTGTTGCCCGCGCTGTCGGTCAGGATGACCAGGTTGCGCGTGAAGTAAGGGGCATGAGCGCCGCTCAGGTTGAGCAGCATGGAGTCCTGGCCGGCCACCGGCACGACGCGCATGCCGGTGATCGTGGGCGTCTGGGAGGCTTGGGATGCGTGAAGAGTCATGATTGCTTCTTGAAAAAGCCCGGCCGCCACGGCCGGGCGCGTTGCGTCATTGCACGGAGATGCCGCCGGTCTCGATGACCTGCTTCCAGCGGGCGCTTTCCTGCTGCTGGAATTTCGTGAAGGCTTCGGGCGAGTTGGCGACGACCTCCAGGCCGATGTCGGTGAAGGGCTTGCTGATCGCCGGATCCTTCAGGGCGGCGGTCAGGGCGGCGGACAGCTTGTCGCGCACGTCTGCGGGCAGGTTCTTCGGGGCCACGACGGCCTGCCAGGCGTAGACGTCGACACCCGGCACCGATGCTTCGGCGAACGTGGGCACGTCGGGCAGCACCGGCGAACGCTTGGAACCCGTGACGGCGATGGCCTTGAGCTTACCGGACTTGATGTGCGGCAGCACGGCATTCACGTTCTGAAAGGACATCTCCACCTGATTGCCCAGCAGATCGGAAATGGCCGGTGCGCCGCCCTTGTACGGCACGTGCAGGCCCTTCGTGCCGGTCTTCTGCCAGAAGAGTTCGGCAGTCAGGTGGTCCGACGACCCCGCGCCCGATGTCGCGAAGCTGATCGCGCCCGGCTTTTCCTTCAGCAGCGCCAGCACGTCCTGCACGCTGTTGACCTTGGAGGCGAGCTGCGGGCTGACCACCAGCACGTTGGGGGTCTGCACGGCCACGGTCAGGTACGTGAAGTCCTTGGCCGGATCGTAGGTGATGCCCTTCATCAGGTGCGGCGCCACCACCAGCGGGGCCAGCGACGTGACCATCAGGGTGTAGCCGTCCGGCGCGGCGCGGGCCACCTGCGAGGCGCCGATCGTGCCGGTGGCGCCGGCCTTGTTCTCCACGACGAAGGATTGCTTGAGCTGTTCACCAAGCTTGTTGGCCAGCGCGCGCGCCACCGAATCGGTCGCGCCGCCGGGCGGGAACGGCACGACGACCGTGACGGCCTTGTCGGGCCAGGCGTGCGCCACGCCGGCTGCGGCCATCAGGGTCAAACCAACAATCCACTTGCGCGCGTTGCTCGTCATTACTGTCTCCGGTATAGGTTCTTTTATGAACGTTAACGTTAACATTTCTTTTGTTAACGTTAACATCACGGCCTTTTTAGAATATTTCTTCGCCCTGTCCGGCTACTATCCGGACAAACCCTAACCGCCTCCGGCCCGCAAGATTGACGTCTGCAGGTAGGCTTGACCCCAGTTTCACGTCCGTTCCTGTTCCCTTTACGATGCGCCCGTCCCGAATGCCGTCCGCCGATTCGCCTTCCCGCTCCCCGGAGCGCGCCAACGTCACCGTGCGCGAGGTGGCGCAGGCGGCCGGGGTGTCCATGATCACCGTGTCGCGCGCCATCAATACGCCGCAGCAGGTTTCCCCGGCCACGCTCGACAAGGTCAATGCCGCGATCCAGTCGCTGGGCTACGTGCCCAACCTGATGGCCGGCAGCCTGCGCCTGTCACGCAGCAACCTGGTCATGGTGCTGGTCCCCTCGATCACAGGCTCGCTTTTCGGCGGCATGCTCACGGCGTTGACGCGGTCGCTCGAGGCCAAGGGCTTCCAGCTCATGGTGGGCCAAAGCGGCTACGACTCACCGCGCGAGGACGCCCTGCTGCGCGCCATCATCGGGCGCCGCCCCGACGGCATCGTGCTGACGGGCGTGATGCACTCCCCGCAAGGCCGGCAATTGCTGAAAGCATCCGGCATCCCCATTGTCGAAACGTGGGACGCCACGGACGCGCCCATCGATATGCTGCTCAGCCTGTCGCATGACGCGATCGGGGCCGCGGTCAGCCACTATCTGCGCGACGCCGGCAAGACGCGGCAGGCGGTGCTTAGCGGCGACGACCACCGCGCCCGGCTGCGCGCCGAAAGCCTGGTCCGCGCCGCCGTCGATTCGGGCCTGCCCGAACCGCTGGTGCACTACATGCCCGCGCCGACGACGCACGCGCAAGGCCGCGAAGGCCTGCGCGCCTTGCAGCGTTCTGGCCAGGGCATCGACGCGGTGTTCTGCAGCTCGGACATGATGGCCGCCGGCGTCCTGACCGAGGCCGCGGCGCAGGGGCTGGAGGTGCCGCGGCAACTGGCCGTGATGGGCTTTGGCGACATGGAGATCGCCGCGTCGATGTCCCCGGCCATCACGTCCGTGCACGTGGATGGCGCCGCCATCGGCGCGCAGGCGGCCGAGATGATCGGCCTGCGCGCGAACGGCCAGCGTCCCGCGCAATCGGTGGTGGAAATCGGCTTTCGCATCGTGACTCGCGACAGCGCATAAATCTGGCCGGCAGCATCCCCGCAGCGCATTGTTGTCGCCCGGACAACACCGTGCGTCCCTGCGCGGGTCTACCGCGCCGCAAGCGCCACCTCTAGGATCTGTCCTGACCGGCCACGCACCGCGGCGCGGCGATTCCAGGAGATCCCACATGTCCACGCCCGCCATCGCGCCCCACCGCAATACGCAGGGAGCGCCGCATGCTGCCGCATGAATGGATCGCGCAATACGGCGTGCTGGCCGTGTTCCTGAACGTGCTGGGCGCATCGCTCGGCCTGCCGCTTCCCGTCATGCCCACGCTCATCGCCGTGGGCGCCAGCCAGGCGGCGACGGCCGGCGCAGCGGGCCACGTCGCCTTGCCGCTGGCCGTCGTGCTGGCCGCCGCGGTGCTGGCGGGCGTGCTGGCGGACCTGCTGTGGTTCCGCGGCGGCCGACGCTACGGGCCGCGCACGCTGCACACCGTGTGCAACCTGTCGCTCTCGCGCGAGGCCTGCATCAGCAGGACCGAGCGCTTCTTCAACCGTTGGGGCGTGCGCCTGTTGATCGTCGCGCGCTTCATGCCCGGTCTGTCGATGGTGGCCGTGCCGCTGTGCGGCGCAAGCGGCACGCGCCTGCGGTCGTTCGTCTGGCACGACTGCGCGGGCCTGGCGCTGTGGGCCGCGGTGGGGCTGGTGCTGGGCGCAGTGTTTTCCGCGCGGGTGGAAGCGTTGTTGGCAGCACTGAGCGCGCTGGGCGGCCGCGCGTCGGTCGTAGCCATTGCGGCGGCGGTGCTGTTCCTGGCGTATCGCTATGCCCGGCGCGCGTGGGGCGTGAAAGCGGCGCGCCAGGCCGGCCCGACCGCTCCTTGAACGGACGTCTGAAGGCAATCAGGAATCGACATCATGCACCTCGGAAAATCCTATCGCCTGTGCGAATTCGTGGTCTGGACGCGCCGGACCATCTATGGCCTCGCCGCCCTCAGCCTTGTGCCCGTGCTGCTGTACCAGGTGGCGGGCATGAAATGGCTGACGCTGCCTTTGTCGGTGGTAACGCTGCTGGGAACGGCAACGACATTCGTCGTGGGCTTCAAGAATGTGCAGACGTACACGCGCACGGTCGAAGCGCAGAAGATCTGGATGGGCATCGTCAGCGCCAGCCGCGCGTGGGGCATGCTGTGCGGCCACTATGCGGGTGACGCCGGGCGCGCCGCAGGGCTGGTCGACCGGCATCTGGCGTGGCTGACGGCCCTGCGTTATCAGCTTCGCGCGCCCCGGGTCTGGGAGTCCATGCAGAACCGGCCGAATGCGGAATACGGCAAGCGCTACGTGATCCCCGAGCGCCGCATGCCGCTTGATTCCGCGCTAGCCCGTTACCTACCAGCGGCGGAAATCGCAGCCTTGGCGACGGCCGACAACAAGGCGGTGCAACTGCTGGATGGGCAAGCCCGCGCGGCAAGGCAACTGCTGGACGACGGCGCGATCACGGCGTCGGAATACGCTGACCTTAACGGGCGACTGCGCGACCTGCTCGACCTGCAAGGGCAGGCCGAACGCATCAAGGATTTTCCGTATCCGCGCCAGTACGCGATCATCAACACGCTTTTCGTGCGCGCGTTCTGCGTGGCGCTGCCTTTTGGCCTGACCGCGCAGTTCGACCTGATCGGCGACGCTGCGGGCGGCTTCATGCAGGGCCAGATGGCGTGGCTGGCCGCGCCCTTCAGCGTCATCATTTCGTGGATCTACACCTCGCTGGAGCAGGTGGGCCAGAGCACCGAAAATCCGTTTGAAGGCAATGCCAACGACGTGCCGATCAGTCAGTTGAGCACGATGGTGGAACGGGACCTGAGGCAGATGCGCGGCGCCACGGCGCTGCCGCCGCTGTGCACGAATGACATCGTGCTGTAGCTCTCGCGGCTCAAGAGGGGAGACCGCCATGGACGTCCCGCGCGCTTGTCGCAGGCAGGCCCCTGCGGCAAAATACCTGCCTCCCTCCCCCCTCGTCCCGGCGCTGGCCCCCTCCATGACCGACTCTGTCGCCCTCTTCGACCAGCACCGTTCCCGCCTTTACGCCATCGCCTACCGGATGCTGGGCGCCGTGGCCGAGGCGGAAGACGTGGTGCAGGAAGCCTGGCTGCGCTGGCATGGCGCCGACCGCGCCTGCATCCAGAACCCGGAGGCCTGGCTCGTCACTGCCACGACGCGCCTGTCCATCGACCGCCTGCGCGCCGCCAAGGCCGAGCGCGAAAACTACGTGGGCGTCTGGCTACCCGAACCGATGCTGATGGCCGCGCCGTCGACGCCGGAGCAGATCCACGAGATGGCGGACGACGTTTCGGTGGCGTTTCTGTTCATGCTGGAACGACTTTCGCCAGATGCCCGCGCGGCGTTTCTGATGCGCGATGTGTTCGACGCGGACTACGAAGACATCGCACAAACGCTGGACAAGAACCCGGCTGCCGTCCGCCAGATGGTGCGGCGGGCGCGGCAGCAACTGCGCCAGGGCGCACCGCGCGAAACAGTGCCGCGGGCAACGCTGCAGCGTCTGTTGCAGGCGTTTGCGGATGCGATGCAGCGCAGTGATTTCAACGGGCTGCTTGCGTTGCTGAGCGACGACGCCGAGCTCATCGGCGACGGCGGCGACAAGGTCACGGCATTTGCCAGCCTGGTCGGCGGCAAGCGACTGGCGCAACTTTTTTATGCGGGCAAGCGCCGGTATCGCGATGCGCTGGACGTCGAGGTGGTGCAGGTGAATGGGCAATGGACCTTGTTGCGTTTCATCGATGGCGAGCTGGAATCCGTGCAGTCTTACGAGACCGATGGCGAGCGGTTGACGCGGGTGCTGGTGCAACGGAATCCGGATAAGCTGGCTCGTATTGCTGCTTCGCTCAAGCGTGCCTGATGAATTCAGGCGGGCGCGGTTTGAGGTTTTTGGGTTCTTTAGACGCCCGGCGCGGCGTGGGCCTGGGGTGGGCGGGGCTCCGATTGCGGTCCGGAGCCTTCGCTCCGGACTACCCCGTCCTCAACCTCGTCCGCCTTCGGCTCCCTTCGGTTTCCGTCGGGCGCATCTAAACGCCCCGCCCACCCCAGGCCCACGCCACACCGGGCTCTAGTTGATTGATCTTTACGGGCGCTGGGGCGGCTTGAGTTCTTAAGGTTCTTGCACACACTTGAGAGGACGAGAAGCATCTTGCGGGGCCCGCCCCCGGGCGGCCGCGCGGGCGGCCTTCGTGGGCTTACGCTGCGTCTTGCGTCGAAGCGATGACGCTTCGCGCGTGGCTGCTTCTGCGTCGGGTGTCAGACACCCTGGCGAAATTTGCGTCATGCCAAGTCCGACTCCCAAAGGTGTCAGACACCGGCAGCGATGACGCTTCGCGCGTAGCTGCTTCTGCGTCAGGCGTCTGATACCGGCAACGGCAGACGTTCTCGCCTACCTCAAGCGGCGCGTCCCCAATCGCCACTTGAACTCCAGTGCCCGATGGGCGGCGCGCGTACAGGTCGGCAGGTTGTGGCTGGCCGTCGACGCGCGCCGCCCATCACCGCCCCTCCCCCGTGACGACGGCCCATCAGCACCCCCACCACCACCAGCGCGCAAGCGCACACCGCCACGACGCCCCACCGACCCAATGCCGGGTTGCCGCCGTCCGGGCGGCAGCAACCCGGCGGCCCCGCAGATCTCCTGCCCTGACCACAGGTCTTACAGCGCCCCAAACCAAAGACCCTCGTAGCACGGCGTCGTGGTCACCGGGGAGGCGAGCGCCGTCGATGCGCCCGAGGGAATCTGAAGGGAGCCGAAGGCGGACGAAGATGACGAAGGGGCAGTCCGGAGCGAAGGCTCCGGACCGCAATCGTGGGCGATCGCCTCCCCGGTGACCACGGCGTCGGGCGACCTACAGCGACTACGGTAACAGCAACGTCGTGCGACCCAAGAACGTTGGTGCCTGACAGGCAACACCGTGATCCCCTCCACGGACCTACCGCCCCGCCCCCACCAAACCTACGATGGACCCGTCACCCCTCAAAGGACAAACCATGTCAAAGCTCACAAAATTCGTCTTGCCCTTCATAGCCACAGCGACGCTGCTCAGCCAGCCCACCCAAGCCGCCTCCCATCACGCCCAAGCCACCCCCAAGCCAACCGACCCCGTCGTCACCGAAGTAATGACAAAGGCCCTGCCCGACATCCCCGGCAAGGAAGCCCTGATGCTCGTCGTCGACTACCCGCCCGGCGGCGCCGACCCCGTCCACCGCCACGACGCCTCCGCCTTCGTCTACGTCCTGGAGGGCACGATCGTCATGCAGGTCAAGGGCGGCAAGGAAGTCACGCTCAAGCCCGGCCAGACCTTCTATGAAGGTCCCGACGACATCCACACCGTCGGCCGCAACGCCAGCCAGACCGAGCCGGCCAAGTTCGTGGTCGTCCTCATCAAGAAGCAAGGCGCGCCCGCTCTGACACCAGTCAAATAGGGACGCCGGGCGGACCCCGCCCTTCAGAACGCCAGCAGGCCTTCCCAAAGCGGAAGGCCTTCTTTTTTTTGCGCCCGATGTCACAAGATTGCGGCGCGCGCCGTCTTAGCTGTAGGATCAACCCACTTGCGGCGCCGCCACCATGTCGACACCCTACCCTCCCTCCTCCGACACCCCTTCAAACGGACCGGATTCCCTGGCCGACAGCTTTGCCACCAGCTATGCCGGTGTCATGGCTTTCATTGCCGTCGCCGCCGAGGGCAACTTTGCCAAGGCGGGCGACCGGCTCGGCATCGGCCGCTCTGCCGTCAGCCGCAGCGTCCAGAAGCTCGAAGACCAGCTTGGCACCCGCCTCTTCGTGCGCACCACGCGCAGCACCTCGCTCACGCCCGAGGGCCACCGTTTTTACGAACAATGCCACCCCGGCGTCGAGCGCATCATCCAGGCCCTGGACGACATGCGCGATCTGCGCGAAGGCCCGCCGTCGGGCCAGCTTCGGGTGTGCGCCACCGTGGGTTTCGGCCGCAAGGTCGTTGCCCCGCTGCTCATGGGGTTTCGTGAGGCCAATCCCGGCATCTCGGTCGAGCTGCTGCTGGACGACGGTCCCACCGACTTCACCACCGACCGGGTCGACGTCTCCTTCCGCAACGGCCGCATGGAAGACAGCCAGGTGATCGCCAAAAAGATCATCCCGATGCAGATGATGCTGTGCGCCTCGCCCGCCTATGCCGCCGCGCACGGCCTGCCCGGCAGCGTCGACGACATCGCCGACCATGCCTGCGTGAATTTCAAGCTGGCGTCGGGCCGCGTTTTCGAGTGGGAATTCAAGGTGGCGGGTCAACTGCGCAAGGTGGCGCCGCCCGGCATGCTGACGTTCAACGATGCCGACCTGGTGCTGCAATCGGTGCTGGATGGTCACGGCATTGCGCAGATGGCCGCTTACCAGGTCTGCGACCACCTGCGCGCCGGCACGCTGGTCGCCTGCCTGCCGCAATATGCGCCCGAGGACCGCGGCCATTACCTTTGTTTCCTGAGCCGCCAGCACTTGCCGGCGCGCATGCGCGTGTTCATCGATTACATGACCGAACACATCCGCGCAATGGACCTGCAGATATTGGACAGCCTGCTGGCGAAGCAGGCGTGAAGAAGGCCGCGCTACTGCGTCAGCGCCACCACGCTTTCAATGCCGCCCTGCGCCATCTTGGAATACGGACAGAGGCGTTCCGTATTGCGCACCAGTTCTTCGGCAAGGGCCCTCTCCAGGCCCGGCAGGTGGATGTTGACGTCAGCGGTCAGCGCAAACAAGCCATCGACCGGGTCTCGTCCGAACGAAATGGTGGCCGTGACCGAGGCTTCGGGAATCGACAGGCCGGACCGCTCGGCCAGCATGCTCAACGCGCCGTGGAAACATGCCGCATAGCCGGCGGCAAACAGCTGTTCGGGGTTGGTGCCCCCGCCCGTGCCGCCCAGCTCCACCGGCAGCCGCAATTCCACGATCAGTTCGCCATCGTCCGAGATGGCAATGCCTGAGGCGCGCCCGTGCGCGGCCTCCCCGCCGCGCACCGTCACGCTGGTGGTGTACAGGGGACGGAAGTCGCCGCCCCGGTACTTGTCCAGGAGGCTTTGGGGAGGAGGCCGCAGTTTGCTCATGTGGGTCCTTGTGCCCGCCGCTACTTTCTTGCGCCCGAACGGCTGAACCAGGTTTCGAAGTCGATCTTGCCCAGGCGGGGGCCGGATCCCGGCACCAGCGTGTCGTCGTCGAGCAGCGCGCCAAAGTAGCGCACGCCGGCGTCCGCCTGCACGGTGCGAGTGTCCCCGATTCTACCCATGTACCGTTGCGCCAGTTCCGACAGCCTGACCTTTTCGGGACCGGCGATCTCCACGATGCCGTTCACGGGCGCGCCCAGCGTGGCGTCGGCCATGGCGAGCGCCACGTCGTCGGACGCGATGGGCTGCACGTAGGCGGACGACAGCCGCACTTCCTCGCCCTGCGTGCCGGACTGCACGATGCCGCCCAGGAATTCAAAGAACTGCGTGCTATGGACGATGGTGTACGGAATGCCGGCCGCCTCGATCAGGTCTTCCTGCGCGATCTTGCCGCGGAAGTAACCGCTTTCGGCCAGGCGGCGGGTGCCGACGACCGACAGCGCGACGTGATGGCGCACGCCGGCGCGCTTCTCGGCGGCCAGCAGGTTGCGGCCCGAGGTCTGGAAGAATTCCAGCACGGCCTTGTCTTCGAAGGACGGCGAGTTGGCGACGTCGACCACCACGTCAACGCCGGCCAGGGCCGCATCCAGGCCTTCGCCCGTGATGGTGTTCACGCCGGTCGCGGGCGAAGCGGCGATGGCCTCATGACCGCGTTCCGTAAGCAGCTTGACGAGCTTGGAGCCGATCAGGCCCGTGCCGCCGATGACGAGGATTTTCATGATCGTTCCTTAGTTGAATTGGGCCTTGTCCAGCCCGTATGCCTTGTCGGCGGAGCCCGGCACCGTCTGGAAGCCCACGTTCAGGCGGTTCCAGCCGTTGATGGCCATGATGGCAAAGCTGAGGTCCGAGATTTCCTTTTCGGACAGTTCACCGCGCACGCGCTCGTACACCTCGGTCGGCACGCCGTGCACGCCCAGCGTGGTCAGCGCTTCGGTCCAGGCCAGGCATGCACGTTCGCGCGCCGAGAACTGGTTCGATTCGCGCCAGATGGCGACGTGATGCAGGCGCAGTTCGCGTTCGCCCGCAATCTTGGCCTGCTTGATGTGCATGTCCAGGCAGAAGGCGCAGCCATTGATCTGCGAGGCGCGAATGTCGACCAGGGTCAGGATGGACTCCTCGATCGCGCCGGCCTTGGCCAGCATGCTGAATTCGACAAATTTCTTGAACAGTTCGGGCGACTGGGCAAAGGCGTTGAGACGTTGGCTCATGGTGACTCCTGGGTGGGTTGGGCGCTGCCCCGATGGGGTTATCGGGTTTTGCGCTGGCTTGTTCGACGCCCAAATCGTAGGCCGGCGCGCAGCGCGGCAGTAGCCCCGGCGCAGGGACCACGATGTTGCCGCAATGACAACAATCGCCCCGCGCGATCACCCCGAAAATACCCAGGCAATCAAGGCTCGCGCCCGGAAATCATCATGAACAGAAACGTTATCTCGATGCAGGACATCCATTACTTCGTGGAAGTCGCCAAGCGCGGCAAGCTGTCCGCCACCGCCGCCGAACTCGGCCTCCCCGTGGCCACGCTGTCCCGGCGCCTGACGCAGTTGGAGCAGACGCTGGGGTACAAGCTGCTGAACCGCACCACCCGCAGCGTCAGCCTGACCGCGATCGGCCAGCAGTACTTCGACCAATGCGCGACGCATGTCCAAGCCGCCCTGTCCGCGCACGAAAGCATCCATTCCGGCCTTAACCATCTGGCCGGAACCCTGCGCGTGTCGGTGATGCCGGGTCTGACCATGATCCTGCCGGCGGTGCTGAAGGAACTGCGCGAAACCTATCCGCAGATCTCCTTCGAGGTGGAGCTAGGCTCGGCCGGCGCCGCCCGCAGCGGCCATCCCTTCGACCTGATGCTGCGCACGGGAGAGCTCGAGGATTCCGCGCTGATCCAGAAACACGTGGCGCAGGTACAGTGGATTCTCGTGGCGGCCCGCAGCTATCTGGACCGCTTCGGCCGCCCGACCTGCCCGGAAGACCTGGGCCTGCACGAGCGCATCGTCACGGGCGGCCTGCCCGACTGGACGCTGGGGGAAGGCGAAAGCCTGCTGAATGTTCGCGGACCGACCCACATCGGCACCAACAGTGCGGCGCTGGGCGTGCAGCTGGCCACCGCCGGGCTGGGGATCGCCTGGATGCCCAGCCATCAGGCGCTGTCGCAAACGCTGCGGGAACTGGCGCTGGAACAGATCCTGCCCGATTGGAAACTGCCGCCGGCCACCATCTACGCCCTATCCGACAACCGCGTGACGCCGGCGCGGGCCAAGGTGTTCCTGGATACGCTGCAACGGCATTTGCGGGTGAATTAGGCCCCGCCCCCTTACCCCAGCAGATTCTCCCTGACGTGCACCAGATGCCGCCGCACGGCCGCCATGGCGCGGTCCGCGTCGCGGTCGTGCAGCGCCTCGACGATCTCGCGATGTTCGACCTGATACGCCGCGCGCCGCTCGGGCGTCAGGCTTTTGCGCTTGAGTGCGCCCCACGTCGCCTGCGAGCGCGCCGCGGTCATCAGCGCAAACACCTTTTCGATGAAGAGGTTGTGCGTGGCCGTGGCCATCAGTTCGTGCAGTTTCGCGTCCCAGACTTCGAATTGTTCAAAGCTGGCTGCGGTCTCCGCTTCATCACAGGCGTTCTGCATCGCGGCAAAATCCGCCGGCGTGCCGTGCTGCACGACCAGCGCCGCGATGGCCGGCTCCAGCACCAGCCGCGCCGCCATCAGTTCGGCCGGACTGGTGGACAGCACCTCGCCGCGCAGCAGCGCCTCGGTCTGCGCCAGCGCCGAGGGCGGGTTGGCGTAGGTGCCGCTGCCCACGCGCTGCGAAATCAGGCCCTCTTCCTTCAATTGCGTCAGCGTTCGGCGCACGGTTGACCGGCTGATGCCGAATTGCTCGCTCAACGCGCGTTCGGTCGGCAGGCGGTGGCCTGGCGCCCATTCGCCCGACTGCAGGTTTTCGATGATGACCGCCCGCATGGCGGAGGCTTTGTCCATGGATGTCCCCGGATGATGACGCCGCAAATGATACCAAAACAGACCAATAAATTCTTTCTCGTCCGCGAATTACCCGATTCGCCTGGGAACAATTTTGGTTTATCCTGCCCAACACCAGCAATTGGGCCTGAGAATCGGCCAATTGGTATCTTTTGGTATGTCATCACGGGCGGCCCCGGCCGCCGTAGGAGCAAGCATGAAAATCGCGGTATTTCGAATCAATGGCGAGCGGCGCGTGGGCGTGGTGTCGGACGATGGCGGCACGGTCACCGCGCTGGACTTCCCGCCGCAACTTGCGGCAGCCGGCGCGCTGACGGCGGTGCAATGGCTGGCCGATGGCCGCGCCCTACCCGCGCAAACGGGTCCGGCCTATCGCTGGGATCAGGTCGAGCACGAAGCGCCCCTGCCCGCGCAGCCGCGCAACCTGTTCTGCGTCGGCCGCAACTACCACGCGCATGCCAAGGAACTGCGCGATTCCGTGTTCAAGGACAACGACGCCAATCCGGAATCCTGGCCCATCGTTTTCACCAAGGTGCCGCAGACCGTGGTCGGCCCCTGGTCAGACGTGACGCTGCCCACCGGCATTTCCGACAAGATCGACTACGAGGCCGAACTGGCCGTCGTCATCGGCAAAGGCGGCCGCAACATTTCGCGCGCCGAAGCCATGAGCCACGTCATTGCCTACACCGTCGTCAATGACGTCACCGCGCGCGACGTGCAGATGCGCCACCAGCAGTGGGACCTGGGCAAGTCGTTCGACACCTTCTGCCCCATGGGTCCGTGGCTGGTCACCGCCGACGAACTGGACGGCCGCCAGACGCGTGTGCGCTGCTGGGTCAACGGCGAACTGCGCCAGGACGGCAACACGGAAGACCTGATCTTCGACATCCCCACGCTGATCGAGACCTGCTCGCGCGGCATCACCCTGTACCCCGGCGACGTCATCGCCACGGGCACGCCCGCTGGCGTGGGCCAGGGTCTGAACCCGCCGCAGTTCCTCAAGCACGGAGACGTCGTCCGGATCGAAATCGACGGCATTGGACGCATCGAAAACCGATTCGTCTGACGCCCGCGTAAACGAGCGCCGGTCACAAGAAACCGGCGCCGCGCCGCAAAAAACCTAAGGAGTGAGACATGAACCTGCGCTGCAAGCATGTAGCCAGACGGGCGGCCGCGGCCGCCTTGCTATGCCTCGGGGCCACGGCCGCGATGGCCGCCGGGTATCCCGAGCGGCCCGTCACGATGGTGGTGCCCTTCCCGCCCGGCGGCGTCGCGGACACCATCGCCCGGCCGCTGGCGCAGGCCCTGGGCGACAAGCTGGGCCAGCCCATCGTCATCGAAAACAAGGGCGGCGCGGGCGGCGCCATCGGCATTGGCCAGGCGGGCCGCGCCAAGCCCGACGGCTACACGCTGTTGCTGAGCCTGTCGTCGATCTCCATCCTGCCCGCCGCAGACCGCCTGCTGGAACGCAAGCCGGCCTATCAGCTCGACCAGTTCGTGCCGATCGCCCGCATCACGGCCGACCCGACAGTGCTGGTCGTGCGCGCGGATGCGCCATACAAGACGCTGGACGAGTTCATCGACGCCGCGAAAAAACAGGGCGGCAAGCTGAGCTACGGCAGTTCGGGCATCTACGGCACGATGCACGTGCCGATGGAAATGCTGCAGAACGCCGCGGGCGTCAAGATGATGCACGTGCCGTTCACGGGCGCAGGTCCCGCGGTGCAGGCGCTCGTCGGCGGCCAGGTCGACGCGCTGGCAACCGGTCCGTCCAGCGTCATGCAGCTGATCCAGGCTGGACGCGTGCGGCCGCTGGCGCATTGGGGCGACGGCAAGCTGGACAGCCTGCCCGACGTGCCGTCGCTGACGTCCAAGGGCTACGACGCCAGCTTCGTGCAGTGGTCCGGCGTCTTCGCGCTGGCCGGCACCCCGCCCGCCGTCATCGACAAGCTGCGCCAGGCCGTCAAGCAGATTGCGACCGACCCGGCCGTGCAGGCGCGCATTGCGGGCACCGGCAGCCCGATGCAGTACCTGGACGCGCCGGCATTCGACGACTACTGGAAAAAGGATTCGGCCTCGTTGGAAGTGGCCGTCAAGCGGATCGGCAAGGTCGAATGACTGACGCTTGAGCCATGCACACGCAAGGGGGGCATCGCGCCCCCCTTTCGCGTTTACTGCACCGTCTCCCGCGTCGCCGCCTGGCGCGCCAGCGCCTTGCGGTCCACCTTGCCCACCGCGTTCTCGGGCAGCCGGTCGATCCAGCAGACGTCGCGCGGCACATAGATCCGGCCCAGCCGCGCCAGCACCTCGGCCTGTATCTCGGCCGCATCCGGCGCGGTTTCGCCATTGCGTTGCACGAAGATCACCGGCGTCTCGCCCAGATCATCGTCCGGCGCCCCCACCACGCAGCAGGCCGCGATGCCCGGCATTCCGGTGACCACTCCTTCGATCAGCGCGGGCGAGATGTTCTCGCCGCCCCGGATGATCACGTCCTTGATGCGGCCGGTGATGGTCAGGTAGCCCTGCGCGTCGAAGCGTCCCAGGTCGCCGGTGCGCAGCAGCGTGGGTGCACCCGCGTCTGCGCTGTCCACGCCCAGATAGCCCAGCATCAGGCTGTCGCCCGCGATGCAGATCTCCCCTTCCGCGCCGGCCGGCGCCACGCTGCCATCGGGCAAGCGCAGGGTTACGTCCTGTCCTTGCAGCACCGTCCCGACCGATCCCACGCGCCGCGCGTCCGGCGGATTCATTGTGGATGTGCACGTGGCCTCTGACAGCCCGTACGACACAACCAGCGGACACCCAAGAAAGGCTTCGATCCGCCGATGCAAGGCCTCGGTGATGGGCGCCGAACCGCAGCGCGCAAAACGCAGCACGGCGAGGCTGTCCGGATCGAACGTCAGTTCCAGCATGCGCGCATACATCGTCGGCACGCCGGTGATGATCGTGGGCCTGAAAGCGTCCAGCAGACCGGGCATGTCCTGCGCGCGGAACCGGCCGGCCAGCGCCACGCTGGCGCCTGCCAACAGCGGGGTGAAGATCTGATTGTTCAGCGCGTTGGTGTGATGCAGCGGCATGACGTGCAGCAGGCGATCCGAAGGCGTCAGCCCCGTGTGCCCCAGCACGCCGCGCGCGTTGTTGACCAGGCCTTGATGGGAAAGCAGCACACCCTTCGGATTGCCCGTGCTGCCCGACGTGAAGAGCAGCAGCCCCGGCGCCTGCGGCGCAATGTCCGCGCCCGCCCAGTCCGGGGTATTCGACGCCACATTCGACGCCACCTTGGCGGCATCCAGCACGCGCGCTTCCGGCAGGCCGCAGGCGCTGGCCGTAGCGGCGTTGTCGGCGTCCGCCAGCATCCACGTCAAGCCCACCGCCGCCACACGCCGCGCGGTTTCCTCGACCGACAGCCGCGGCTCGAGCGGACACGGACAAGCGCCCGCCGCCATGACGCCCAATAGGGAAACCACCTGCGCCACCGCGCGCTCCATCGCCACGCCGACGTATTCGCCCGGCGCGACGCCGGCGGCCCGCAGGCCACCCGCCGCCTGTCCCACGCGGCGGCGCAGGTCCGCGTAGCTGACCGTTTCCTCGGCGGTCACCAGCGCAGGGCGCGCTGCCCATTCCGGCTGGTCCCACAAGCGCGCAAACGCCGCCACGATCGTGGCATCGGCAATCGTCATGATTACTCCCCCTGTACCGGGCTCGTTGATGCGTGGCGCTGTCAGCGCAATGCGACGGCGGCGTCGCGTTCGAACTGTCCATCGGCATCCAGCTCGCGCAAGGCGCGCGCTTCCTGCTCGGTCGGCGGTTCGGTCGGGCCCGCGCCGCTGGCGTCGAACTCGAAGCCGGTGCGTTCGCGTACTTCAGACATGCTGGACTCCGGATGCCACGACTGCAGGGCCAGCCGGCCGTCGCGCTTGATGAACACCGCAATCGGCGTCACCACGCCATGAAAGCCGCCCCACGACGTCATGAAGTCCAGCTTGGGCACGAACGTGCGGCGCGAATGCTCGGTGCGCCAGGTGCAGGCGCGCTTGGCCGTGGGCAGCATCACCGCCCCGCCGCCCCCGCCGGGCAGCCGAACCTTGGGTTCATGCCAGTCGCCGATGCACGAGTTGTTGGCGCAGCCCGCGCCGTCGATCTGCGCGGCGCCCAGAAAGGTCAGGTCCATGCGGCCGCGCGTGCACAGGTCGTAGAAATCTTCGTTGGAAAAGATCGACGCGGTGTGCTCGGCCAGCACCGGATCCGAACTGGACAACGGAATGTGCGACGGCCGCGGGTTCACGCCGCCCGCCACGTTGATGTACACGAAGTCCCAGTCGTACGCGCGCTTGGCCAGCAGGCACGCCAGCATCGGCATGGTGGAATTCACGCCGCTGAAGGTGATTTCGTCAGGACGGATGAATCGCGCCAGATTGGTGACGATGTACGAAAATCCCGACCATTGCTCAGCCATGATTTCCCTCCCGCGCTTCGGGCGCCGCGGCCATATGCGCGCGCAGATCGCTGTTCTTGTCCATGTAGGTTTCCACCGCCGGATAGTCGATGGCGTAATCGGGCCAGCACGAACCCGGCCACGCGCCCTGCGGCACGACCGCGAAGGCTTGCACCATGAAATACGGCACCAGCGTGGACTCGGGCTGCGCCTCGAACACGGCGCTGTCCACCTGCTTTTCGGCCACGACCAGCACGCTGCCCGCGGCGCGCGACATGATGCGGTCCCAGTGCGCCGTGCCCTGCACGCGCACGTTGCCCAGCGCATCCACTTCGGACGCCTGGATCACGGCGAAGTCCGGCCGTATCGCCGGCACCACCCAGGTCTTCTCGCCGCTGCCGTACGGATCATCCAGGCATTTCCAGCCGTTCAGCTCCGGCAGGCCGCTGCCATGCAGACCGCCGCAGGGCTGGAACGGCACGCCAAAGGCCGCCGCGCGCAGCCCGGCCGTCAGGCTGGCGCAAGCGTGTTCCTCAAGTTCGATCTCGTGGCGCTCCACGGCGCGCCGATACCACGGCGCCAGCCCGAAGTTGCCTTCCATCGCGACGATGCCCGCGCGTACGCGGCGCAGCACGCCCGCGCGGCACAGGATGTCCACGTCATAGCCCGGCGACTGCTTGATCAGTTCAAGATCGCGCTTTTCCTGGCGGATCAGTTCGCGCACGAAGGCGAACGGTCCGCGGTGCAGAAAGCTGCCGCCCAGCGCGATGGACGCCCCGTTGGGCACCAGCGCCGCCAGTTCCTGCAGGCTGCACTGCTTGTTCTTCTGGTTGAATCCTGAAGCCATTGTCTTCCTCCTGCTTGATGGGACGCGCCTAGCGCGCCTGCAGATACGCCGCCACGCGGTCCTTCAGGCCGGGCGCCGCGGCCGAACGCACCAGCCGCGCCAGATCCGTGTCCGGCGTCTCCTGAGACAGGGCCGCGTAGAGCTGCGTGCGGCTCGCGTCGGTCAGCGCGCTCGCCGTTTCCAGCGCCGCCTCGCCGATCTGCGGCCATTCCTGCGGCGTGGCCAATCGGCTGACGAAGCCATCGCGCACCCCGTCTTCAGCGTTGAAGGTGGCGGCCTGTTCAAGAATCGTGCGCGCGCGCTCCGCGCCCACCAGCGACGCGAAACGCCGCGTGCCCAGCACTAGGCCAAACTTCAACCCGGGCATGCGGAACGTCGCGTCCGGCGCGCTGATGCGCCACTTGCAGGCGCCAAACACATCCACGCCCGCGCCGAAATTGCGCCCATGCGCCAGCGCCACGGTCAGGCACGGCGAGGCCGCCAGCCGCTGCAGCAGCGTCTCGATCCGCACGAAGCGCAGCAGCAGATCGCCTTCGCTCTGCGTCTGCCAATCGCCAAAGTCAAAGCCGGCGCTGAAGTTCTTGCCCTCGCCTTGCAGCACGATGACCTGGGCACGTGCGCCCTCGGCCTCGTCCAGCGCGGCGATCAGCGCCTCAACCAGGTCGGCCGACAGCGCATTCATCTTTTCGGGGCGCGCCAGCGTCAGCACGTGGCGCGGCCCTTGCCGGTCGATACGCAGAACGCTCATCGCTTGCCTCCCTTGGCAGACACGCGCAGCGGTCCCAGCACCTCGTCGTTGTGCTCGCCCAGCGCGGGCGGCCGGCGGCGCAGCGCCGTGGTCTCGCCGTCAAACCGCACCGGCAGGCCAAACGTGCGGGTCTGCACGCCATTCGGCAGTTCCAGCGCCTGCACCCAGCCCATGTGCTCGACCTGCGGATCGGCCAGCACCTCCGAATACGTGTTGATCGGCGCGCACGGCACGCCGGCCGCGCGAAAGCGTGCCAGCCAGTCCTGTGCTTCGTGCTCAGCGAAGATCGCTTCCAGGATGTCGCGCAGCGCCGTCTGATTGCGAGCGCGGGCGCTGGTATCGGTAAAGCGCGGATCGCCCAGCAGGTCTTCACGTCCCACCGTCACGCACACGGCCTTCCACAACGCCTGGTTGCCCGCGGCCATGCCGAAGTATCCGTTCTTGCAGCGAAACGCCTGATACGGCGCATTGCGCGGATGGGCCGACCCCAGCTTGACCGGATCCTTGCCGCTGCCGAAGAACTCGGACGTCTGCAAGGCGGCGATGCCCAGCGTGGCGCCCAGCATCGGCACGTCGATGTGCGTGCCCTGCCCGCTGGCCTGCGCCGCGCGCAGCGCCGATGCGATGGCGAACGCGCCGTACAGTCCCGCGGAAAAGTCAGCCAGCGGCACGCCGCATTTGACCGGTTCGCCGCCGGGCTCGCCGGTGACGCTCATGATGCCGCTCATGGCCTGGATGGTCAGGTCAAAGCCGCCTTCCTGCGAACGCGGTCCAGACTGGCCATACGCCGAGATCGAGCAGTACACCAGCCGGGGATTGGCCTCGCGCAGTTGCACGTAGCCCAGGCCCAGCCGCTCCATCACGCCCGGCCGGTTGTTTTCGATGAGGACGTCAGCGCGCAACGCCAATTCGCGCGCCAAGGCCAGATCGCCGGGGTCCTTCAGGTTCAACGTCACCGACCGCTTGTTGCGGTTGAGCGAGGCGAAGTTCTCGCTGTAGCCGTCCGAGATGGGCGGCCAGCTGCGCAGCGTATCGCCGCCTTCCGGGTTCTCCACTTTGATCACGTCCGCGCCCATGTCCGCCAACAACATGCCGCAAAAGGGTCCCGCCGCGACGTTGCAAATCTCCAGCACCGTAATGCCGGCTAGCGCCGAACTGGGTGTCATGTCTGACCTCTCGTTATGAAAATTCAATATTTGGGATGCGGAAAACAGTATAAGACGCGGCCTTCATCGATGGCATCATCCAGACGCGCCCCCCGGGAAAGCCGCTGGTGTCCGGGTGAATCCTAGTGCAATCCCTAAGAGCCGCGGTTAATTGTTGACCAGCATAGCACCGTGTGGAATTCTAGGTAAACCATTTATTGAAACGTCAATCCTAATATTTAGGATTTACAAAAGAGGACTGCAGCGGCCCCGGCGCCCCGCAATCGCGAACCGCCTCCGTCGCATGCTGGCCCGTCCACCGAGGAGACTTGCATGAGACTGTCGTGGCGTATTGCCCTGGCCAGCACGGTGCTGGCGCTGTCGGCCAACCCCGCATCGGCCGACAACTGGCCGACCAAACCCGTCCGCATGGTGGTGCCGTTTCCGCCGGGCGGCGCAACCGATGCGGCCGCGCGCATCTATGCGCAGCATCTGGGAGACTTCCTGGGACAGAGCGTGGTCGTCGAGAACAAGGCCGGCGCGGGCGGCGAGATCGGCGCGGAATTTGTCGCCAAGTCCGCAGGCGACGGCTACACCCTGCTGATGGGCGCAGTCGGCAGCCATGCCATCCACGCCGCCATGCCCGACAAGCCGGGCTACGACTTCGGCACGGCATTCGTTGGCGTGTCCATGGCCACCAGCATGCCGATGGCGGTGGCCGTGAACAGCAGCAAGATTCCAGCCAAGAACGTGCAGGAACTCATCGCGCTGGCCAAGAGCAAACCCGGATCTATCACCTTCGGGTCAGCCGGACCCGGCACTTCGCAGCACATGGCCGGCGAGCTCTTCCAGGCGGTCACCGGCACGCGGCTCATGCACGTGCCTTACCGCGGCAGCGGTCCCGCCATTACAGATCTTCTGGGCGGCCAGATCGACATGGTGATCGAAACGCTGCCCGCGCTGCTGCCGCAGGTCGCCAGCGGCAAGATCCGGCTGCTGGGCGTCACGACGGCCAAGCGCGCCACCGCGTTGCCCGACCTGCCGACGTTGGCGGAACAGGGGGTGAAGGATTATTCGGTTGCCACCACGTATGCCCTGCTCGCGCCGGCAGGCACCCCGCCCGCGGTCGTGGACAGGCTGTCGGACGGCATGCAGAAGGCCGCGGCGATGGAATCCGTGCAGCAGGCCGCGCTGAAGCTGGGTGCCGACGCCATCGCCACCTCGCCCGCCGACACCAGCCGGATGCTCAAGCAGGAAGTCGCGCGCTGGGCCGACGTGGTGCGTCTGTCGGCGGCGAAATGACGCGCGCCACCGCATTGGCCCAGCCGGCCACCTCCGACCTCGCCATCGTCGGCGGCGGCTCGGTTGGCGTCAGCTTCCTGTATCAGTTCCTGGTGGCGCTGCAAGCCGCGCCGGCCGTGCGCCCGCCAACGGTCCATCTCTTCGAACCGCAGGCCGACCCCGGTCCGGGCGGTGCGTACCAGGACGATTTGCGCAGCAACCTGCTTAACATTCCGGCAGGCAACATGTCCGCGCGCGCCGATCATCGGCTGGACTTCGTCGACTGGCTGCGCGAACAGGATGCGGACTGGCTGCACGGCTACGGCGTCACGGCCATCGACCCTGCCGACTTCCTGCCGCGTCCGCTGTTCGGCGCCTACATGCGCGCCGTCTACGAGCGCTGCCGCCAGCTTGCTGAAACGCTGGGCGTGACGCTGGCGCATGTGCCTGACCGCGTGCTCCGCGTGGTCCCGCAGCCTGATGGCCGTGTGCATGTCCAGCCCGCTCAGTGTGCGCCGATCGTGGCGCGCCACGTCGTGCTGTGCAACGGCAACCTGCCTTCGCAGGCGTTTCCTGCGCTGGATGGCGTGGCAGGCTACTTCAACAGCCCGTATCCGGTGTCGGCGCTGGCGCAAGCAATCGCGCCCGATGCGTCCGTGTGCGTCGTCGGCACCAGCCTGAGCGCCGTGGACGCCGTGGCTGCATTGCAGCAGGCCGGACACCGCGGGCCCATTCTGTGCGTCTCGCGCAACGGGCGGCTGCCATCGGTGCGCAGTCCGCACAACCGTGCGCCCGGCACGCTGCAACAGCTGAGCGCCGACGGCGCGCTCCAACTGGCGGCTCGGCACGGCGGCGCGCTGACGCTGGACGTCATCTGGCAGGCGCTGCGGGACGAGGTGATGGCGTTGCACGGCTCGCTGGACGACGACGATGTGTTGGGCATCGACGGCGACGCGCGTGCCGCCTTGGATGATGAAATCCGCCGGTCGGCCACGGCGCCGCGTCCGTGGCAGGCGGTGGCCGCCGCCACCAATGGGGCGGTGGACCGGATCTGGCATCTGCTGCCGGACACCGAACGGCGCCGCTTCCAGTCGACTTGGCGTTCGCTATGGATGGCTAGGCGCGCGACCTTCCCGATGCGCAACGCCTTGAAGTTGCAGGCATTGCTCGGCGCCAAGCAGCTCCACGTTGCCGCCGGCTTTGCCGGCTGCGATCACGATCCGGCCACCGGCCTGTTCCGCACACGGCTGCACACGGCAGGTGAGCACGTCGAACACACAAGCCAGTATCTGATCAATGCGACGAGTTTTTCCGTGGACGCGCAGCGCACGGCCGATCCGCTGGTGTCCCAGTTGCTGCGCGACGGTCACGCGCAGGCCGATCCGCATGGCGGCCTGGCGCTGGACTACGGCACCGGCTGCCTGAAGAACGCCGGTGGCCACATCGTGGCGGGCGTCTCGGTGCTGGGCAGCCTGGCAGGCGGCACGTACTTCTGGACCACGTCCATGGACGTAAATGCCCGGCTGGCGCGCGATCAGGCCGAACGGATCGCGGCCACCCTGCGCGCCGCGCCCGCTACTGATCCAGAAATCCCCGGCGATATCCCATCCCCTGAGAGATGGACTGCGCACAGGCCGCCACATCCGGCGCAAGCTGCTTCATCCTAGCGGCGCTCAGACGGTCCAGCGGCCCGGAGATGCCGACCGCGGCCACGGGCTGGTCCAGGCTGTTGAACACGGTCACGGCCAGCCCGCCGACCCCTTCACGCCATTCACCGCGATTGATCGCGTAGCCGGCACGCGCGATCTTGCGCAGTTCGTCTTTCAAGAGCGGCATGGACACGATGGTGGACGGCGTGTGCCGCACCATCTGCTCCGCGTAGCGTTCGACGTAGCCTTCGGGCTGGTAGGCCAGGAGCGCCTTGCCGGTCGCCACCGCGTAGGCGGGCGCGCGGCCGCCCACCATGGAGTACGCGCGAATGGGCTGCGGGCTGTCGATCTTGTCCACGTACACCACGTCAAAGCCGTCCAGCACCGACAGGTGCACGGTCTCGCCGGTCTGGTCCGCCAGCGTGCGCATGTAGGGCGCGGCCAGCTTGCGCACGTCCAGTTGCGCCAACTGCCTCGCCGCCAGTTCAAACAGGCGCACGGCCCCGCGGTAACCGCCGCCGTCGTCGTCCTTGATGACGTAGCCGGCGTGAATCAGCGTCTGCAGGGTGCGATGCGTATTGCTGCGGGTCAGGCCCACGCGCGCGGCCAGCGCATCGATGGTGCGCGGCGGATTGTCCACATCGGTCACCGCTTCCAGCACCATCAGCCCTTTAAGCAGCGTCTTGTCCATTCGTTATTTTTCCTAATATTTAGGACGGGAACATAGCACGAGACACGCCGCGGGAACAGCGGATTTGCCGCAATGCCCGCGCTAGGCCAGCGTGGCGCGGACAGCGGCAGAGCGGTCCCACAAATTGGGCAGGGTGGGCGACGAATAGCCCGAGACGAACGGCTTGGCGACGCCGGTGACCGGGTCGTACACGTGGCGCGACACGGCGCCGATGTTGCCGCCGTACAGATGCACGCTGATGGAGACGCGGTCGGGATACGCGTTGGACACCCGGTGGATGTCGCCCTCGGCCGGCGACAGGCGCTCCACATCGCCGGGCCGCAGCGTCGTGGGCTCGCCCGCCATGGCCAAACGCCCGTCGACGTCCCGCGAGAACCGCTGATTGATCTC
Organism: Achromobacter sp. GQ309; assembly: GCF_059759315.1. Classification (NCBI taxonomy): domain Bacteria; kingdom Pseudomonadati; phylum Pseudomonadota; class Betaproteobacteria; order Burkholderiales; family Alcaligenaceae; genus Achromobacter; species Achromobacter sp. GQ309. The sequence goes on along the minus strand of NZ_JCAXDP010000001.1, from coordinate 223,189 downwards.
CGAGCCGCGCAGCATGCCGACATAGCCCCAGACCTCGTGATCGTGCACGGGCGTCAACTGGCCGGGCCCCCAGACAAAGCTCACCAGCGAGAAGCGTTCCAGCGGATCGCAGTGCAGCAGGTACTGCTGATAGAACTGCGGGTGCGGGGCGGTACAGGCTTCGGGCAGCCAATCGTCGTGGCTCACCAGGTCCGAGAACGCTGCCTCAAGTTCGGGGCTCTGCGCCAGCGCCTGCGGCGTGGCCAGCCGCGTCGCGGTGGCGATAAAGCGGCGCAGCCGTTCCAGGCCGGTGGTCGATTCAGGCATTGCACGTCTCCAGGCGGGATCAAATCCCAGAATGAAAAAAGAGTATCCACGATTCAGGACGGCGACGCACGCGCCTGCCGCTTCCGGCTCGGCCGAACATCGCGCAACCACGCTTGACATCCCCGTGGCGGCGCGTGCAGCGTATCGGACTGTCTGCAAGGTTGGAAATGAAAAACACGCATCACGATATTCCGCCCCCGCTGGCGCAGGCGCTGCGCGACGCACGCCGCGTCGTCGTCTTCACGGGCGCAGGGGTCTCCGCGGAAAGCGGCATCGCCACGTTCCGCGATGCCTTGACCGGGCTCTGGTCGCGCTTTGACGCACAGGCGCTGGCCACGCCCGAAGCTTTTCACGCGCATCCCGACATCGTCTGGGGCTGGTACGAATGGCGGCGCGCGCAGGTCTTGCGCGCTTCGCCCAACGCCGCACACCATGCCATCGCGACGCTCGCCCGCCATGTCCCCCAACTGACCGTCATCACGCAGAACGTGGACGACCTGCACGAGCGCGCGGGTAGCCGCGATGTCACGCATTTGCACGGCAGCCTGCATGCGCCGCGCTGTTCGCGCTGCGGCGCCCCCCAGTCCTTTGCCACGGAAACACCGGAAGAACCCGATGCCGGCCGCCGCATCCCGCCGCCTGCCTGCACGGCTTGCGGCGCCCCGGTGCGGCCGGGCGTCGTCTGGTTCGGCGAAAGCCTGCCCGCGCAGGCCTGGCGCGACGCTACCGTCGCCGTGCAGCAGTGCGACCTGCTGTTCAGCATCGGCACCTCGTCGCTCGTGTACCCCGCCGCAGAACTGCCTCAGCTGGCCATCGCAGGCGGCGCCACGGTCGTACAGGTCAACCCGGCCGCAACGCCCCTGGACGGTCTGGCCCACCACAACCTGCGCGGCGCCGCGGCCGAAATGATGCCCAAGGTGCTTGCCGCAGCGAGGTTTGGTGAGGATCCGCCGTAACCGGATCACACGTCTATGACACTTGCGCCACACTCGCGGGGAAACCCTCACTTTCACCATTACAACCGCGCTATACAGTGGTGTAATGAGCTTCGCTTGTGGAGATGATCATTCCGTTTTCCTGGAGACTTCCTGACGTCTTCGTACGTTCGCCGGACGGTGTGCTGCACCGTGTGGTGCGTCACGCCACGACCACGGAAACCATCGCCCTGCTTGAAGGCATGCCAAGCAATACCCATCTGGATTGCGAATGCAAGCTCGATAACGGCGAAACGCTGTGCTGGGTGGGCAACGACGAATACCGCCAGTTGAACGGCGGCGCCGTCTTTCTCGCCGTCACCGCGCACACCACACCTCGAGGCGAGTCGCGGCACAACGTCTCCGCCCCGAGCGATGAAAAGCCGGCCACCGCGCCGCGCGCCTCTCGCAAGACATTTGCCGGGGCTCAAGCGCGCCTGCCGCCCGCTGTAGTCAATCTAAAAACCGGCAACGATTGGAGCCTGATCCGCGCCTGGCGCGAGCACCTGAACATCAGCACTGCTGACATGGCTGCCCGGCTTGGCGTCGATCACTCCATCTATATCGATTTGGAACGGCCCCGCCCGCGGCCCAGGCAGGTCATTCTTGACCGCGTGTCCGAAGCCCTCGGCGTTTCGCCGGAACAACTCGATGATTCATTGTTAGGAGGACAGTTTCATTAGCGCAGCGCGCGACGGCATTGCCCCGCGCCCGCGCCATGAATTGTTCAAACGACTTTGGCGCCGACACCTGACGGCCCGCGCATGGAGGTATTGAATATGCTCGGCACCGCAAGACGATTGACCGACGTGCTCGCCACATCGCCGGATGGCACGTTGTATCGCATTGAACGCTTCGTTTCCGATCCTGGCGCATATTCCGCGCTGGGCACGCCACGCTTCGATCCCAAGACGCACTGCGTCTGCCGCACCAGTTCCGGTGAAAAGGTTGCGTGGCTGGGCGGCCAGACCTACCAGCTTCTCAAGAGCGGCACATCCCTGACCGCAGTGGACCGACGACGCGCCTGACGGCCGCTGCCAACGTTCTCCACGACAGCCCGCCACTACCGCCCGAAACGCGTCACGACAAAATCCACGAATGTCGTGAGTTTCGGCGGAGCCTGGCGGTCCTTCGCATACAGCAGCGTGATGGGCCGGGCCACCGGCCAGTAAGGCTGCAGGATAGGCACCAGGCGGCCGGCGCGCACGTCGTCGGCCAGCAGCAGCTCCGGCTGCAGCACGATGCCAAAGCCCGCCAGCGCGGCCTGCCGGAGCGCCTGCCCGTTGTTCGACACGAACCGCCCCGTCGGATACCCCATTTCTCCGCCCTCGTCCGTGCCAAGCCGCCAGCCGGTGCGCCGGCTCCAATGCGAGAAATCCAGGCACTGATGCCGGGACAGATCGCCCGGCACGGCCGGGGTGCCGTAACGCGCCAGATATGCGGGCGCCGCGCAGATGATCATCTGGTAAAGGCCGATTCGGCGCGCCACCAGGCCGGAATCCGCAGGCTCGCCGATGCGCAGCGCCACATCGAAACGCGACGCGACCACGTCCTCCACCATGTCGCTTAGCGACAGCTCCACGCTGACGTCCGGATAGATCGACAGGTATTCGGCGATGGCCGGCGCCAGCGCAAATGACCCGAACGATACGGACGAGGTGATGCGCAGATGCCCGCGCGGCGCCGAGCGCAGCGCTTCGGCCCCCTGCTCTGCGTCGCGGATGTCGGCAAGGATTGTCTTGCAGCGCGCGAAGTAAGCCTGGCCCGCCTCGGTCAGACTCTGGCGCCGCGTCGTGCGGTTCATCAGCCGCAGCCCCAGCCGGTTTTCCAGGCCTTTGACATGCTTGGCCGCCATCGCAGGCGACATATCCAGTTGCGCTGCCGCGGCAGACAGGCTGCCCAGTTCCACCACCGCCACAAAGACTTCCATGCTGAGCAGGCGATCCATGGATTACACACTCCGAGTGTTGACTGATCCAACAATTCTAGGATTTTTCGGGCGGAATACGGCGCGCAGAATGCGTCCATGCGTCGGCGTCCTGCCGGCGCGCTTTATCGGCATTCCCGGAGAACCTCATGAAGATCATCCTCATCGGCGCAAGCGGCACCCTCGGAAGCGCGATCGCCCGCGAGCTGGGCCATCGGCACGACATCATCACAGTGGGCAAGACCCGCGGCCAGTATCAGGTCGACGTGACCCGCAGCGACAGCATTCGCGACCTGTTTGAACGCGTGGGCAAGGTAGACGCGATCGTTTCCGCTACCGGCAGCCTGCATTTCGGGCCGCTTGCCGAGATGACGGCGGATCAGTTCAAGATCGGCCTGCATGACAAGCTGCTGGGCCAGGTCGACTTGGCGCTGATCGGCCAGCACTACGTCAACGCGGGCGGCTCGATCACGCTGACCAGCGGCATCCTGAGCGATGAACCCATCCGCTTTGGCGCCAATGCCGCCGCCGTGAACAGCGCCATCGACGGTTTCGTGCGTGGTGCAGCGGTAGAACTGCAAGGCGTCCGCATCAACGCCGTCAGCCCCACGGTCTTGGAAGAATCGCTGGACAACTATGGTCCGTACTTCCAGGGTTTCGAAGCCGCGCCGGCCAGCCGTGTCGCGCTGGCCTACAGCCGCAGCGTCGAAGGCGCGCAGACGGGGCGGGTATATCGCGTGTGGTGATGCCGGGTATCGCTGCTGCCAAGATGCGCAAAATCTGCGGCGAAAAAAAAGCGGCTTGATGAATTCATCAAGCCGCTTTTCGCGTACGCATTGCTGCGTCTTTCTGGCTGAAACCATGCCGTGAAGCATGGCCTCGAATAAGTTGGCGCGCCCGGCAGGATTCGAACCTACGACCCCCTGGTTCGTAGCCAGGTACTCTATCCAGCTGAGCTACGGGCGCCCCGAAAGAGGCGTGTTTATAACACGAAAGAACCGTGCCATGCAAATCGGCCCCGTTTAAATGGCGTACTGGCACAGACAGCGCCCTGGCGTTTGCGGGATGTCAATGAAACACACGGCCAGGCAGCAGTACGCTGAGTTCAACAAGAACACATCAGGCAGACAGCATGGCCAAGAAATTTCCCCTGCACCCCAAGCATCCCGAACGCATCTGCTGGGGTTGCGACCGATACTGCTCCACCGACTCCATGGCCTGTGGCAACGGCTCGGGCCGCACCATGCACCCGGCGGAATCGCTCGGCGAAGATTGGTATCTATTCGGAGATTGGGGCTTCGATGAAGCGGACGACAAGCCGCAATCGAAAGAAAAGGAAGAGGCTGCGCATTGATGCGATGGGGCTGTATTGGATGTATCGATGGGATGCGCAGTTATTTGATGCGCATCGGTGTGATGCCCCACCTATTGATGCCCACCTATTGATGCCCACCTATTGATGCCCACCGATGTACGCCCACCGATGTACGCCTCACCAATTTGACGCACAAAACAAAAAGGCCTTCGATTCAAGATCAAAGGCCTTTTCATTTTCTTTGCCGCTTTTACATCGCGGTGTTTAGACCGTGAAGTTTGGCGCGCCCGGCAGGATTCGAACCTACGACCCCCTGGTTCGTAGCCAGGTACTCTATCCAGCTGAGCTACGGGCGCTCCGGCAAAGAGGCAAAATTATATCAGAATAATCGTGCCATGTTTGTAGTGCAGTAAAACTTATCGCAGAACTTCTTGCGGCAACTTGTACTTCACTACGCCTGCTTTTTATTCCCTTTCCGGCAGGTCTGCGCAAAACACAAACAACCCAAAAAAGAACTTGGCGCGCCCGGCAGGATTCGAACCTACGACCCCCTGGTTCGTAGCCAGGTACTCTATCCAGCTGAGCTACGGGCGCTTGAAAAAGCAAGCCTTGAATAATAGCGTTGTTTCACGCGTTGCGCAAGTCGGAAGGCGCGTGGATGGCTGCGTACAGCTTCCCGACAGCGGATGGTCACATCGATAGAACGTTGTCTCTTTAGCCTAGCGGCCGTTAACGATGCCGGCTGTCATCCGGCGATCTTCGTGACGCAATGACAGTGCGCCACGTCATCCGCAAGCTCAAGAGACCTTTCATGTCCGACAAAGACAAAAGCACTGGAGAACCTTCCCAGGACGCCCCCAGCACGACGCCGGTGCGCGCCACGCGCCGCGGCTTTCTGACCGGCATTGCCGCACTCGGCGCGAGCGCAGCCGCGATGAGCGCGCTGTCCGGATGCTCCAACGACGACGACGATGACAGTCCTGCGGCCCCCGCCCCCGCGCCCGCGCCGGAACCCACACCCGCCCCTGCTCCTGACCTCACCACGCAGCTGCGCGACAACGTCAAGACGCTGGTGGTGATCTTTGCCGAGAACCGCAGCTTCAACAATCTGTTCGCCAACTTCCCCGGCGTGGAAAAGCCGCTGTCCGCGCTGACGCCGGCCGACTACACGCAGCTCGATCGCGACGGCACGCCGCTGCCCGTGCTGCCGCCGGTCTGGAACGGCATGGTGCCCACGTCGCAGCAGGTCAACCACATTACTTATCAGGTGGATCAGGCCGCGGCCTACATGAATAACCTGCCCAACGCGCCCTTCGCGTTGCAGGGACCGCAAGGCGACCCGCTGCCGCAAGGGGTGGTGACGCGCGACCTCTGGCACGTGTTCTACCAGAACCAGATGCAGATCAACGGCGGCAAGAACGACAAGTTCGTCGCGTGGGCTGATTCCGGCGCGCTCGTCATGGGGCACTACAGCGATTCGGCGTACAACCTGCGGCTGTGGAAGCTGGCGCAGGAATTCGTGCTGTGCGACAACTTCTTCCAGGGCGCCTTTGGCGGTTCGTTCCTGAACCATCAGTACCTGGTCGCGGCGCGTCCGCCTTTCTATCCCGACGCCGCCACGTCGGTCGCCAAGACGCAGATCGCGCAACTGCAAAGCGCGGACCCCACCGATCCGCGCCTGGAACCCAAGGCCACGTCACCCGCCAGCGCGCTGACCGGCATCCCGCAGTTCGGCGCCAGCGCACTCACGCCCGACGGCTATGGCGTCAATACGATGGCCCCGCCCTACTGGCCGTCGTTCAGCCGCGATGCCACCGATCCGACACTGGCGGATCCGGCCAGCCCGCAAACGATGGTTCCGCAAACGCACGCCAACATCGGTGATCTGATGAGTGCGAAGGGCCTGGACTGGGCTTGGTATGCAGGCGGTTGGAAAGCCGCCGTCGATTCAACGGCCAGCACGGGCTTTCCGTCATCGCCGAACTTCCAGGCGCATCACCAGCCGTTCAATTATTTCAAGAGCACGGGGCCGGGCACCGAGGCGCGCACGGTGCACATCCGCGACGGCGGCCTGGGTGATCTCAATTCCACCAACAAATTCCTGGCCGACGCCGAAGCGGGCACGCTACCGCCGCTGACCTTCTACAAGCCGCAGGGCAACCTGAACATGCACGCGGGATACGCGGACGTGGACTCGGGTGATCGCCACATCGCGCACATCGTGGACAGCCTGAGGAAGAGCAAGCAGTGGGAGAACATGGTGGTGGTGATCACGGTGGACGAGAACGGCGGCTGGTGGGATCACGTTGCGCCGCCGCAAGGCGACCGTTGGGGCCCGGGCACGCGTATCCCGGCGGTGATCGTGTCACCCTTTGCCAAGAAGGGCACGGTGGACCACACGATCTACGACACGGGCTCCATCCTGCGTCTTGCCACGCGGCTCTTCGACCTGCCGATGCTCGATGGTTTGAAAGCGCGCGATGACGCCATGACGGCGCGAGGACAAGCGGCGATGGGCGATCTGACGAATGCGCTGACGTTCGGCGCCTGACGCGGGCTGGCGGGGCGGCGATTCGTTGGGCGGCGATCCGTCGGGCGGCGATCCGTCGGGCGAATCGCCCTCTCTACGCCGCGCCCGCCTGCCCGTGCACCAGCAGCGCATAGATCTCCGCAACGCGGCCGGTCGTGATCCCCTCGCGTTGCTCCACCGCCAACGGATGACTCGTCGGCTCCAGTTCGATGTACGGCCGGATGCCGTCGTCCCGAAGATGCACGTGCGTCTTCAGTCCGATCGTGTCGGGATACGGATCGAGCCGCGTCGTAAGCCAGCCGAACAGCGGCGGCGTGTGCGAACGCTTTGCCTCGTCCGACATCCGCACCCACGTTTCATAGCTTTGCAGACTGAGCGAGACCCACACGCCCCACACGAAGGGTTCTGGGTGGCCCGCGATCGGCAGCTCGATGCAGCCGCGCACATAGAAGTGCTGCTCGTCGATTACGCAATCGTCACTGCCCAGATCGCAACGCTGGGGGCGATCTTCGGGCGGTACGGCGTAGTACGTTGCGGGCGCATCGGCGCCGAAGCTCGGCAGGCCGTGGTGGAACTCGTCGCAGGCGGTGCACTTGAAGGAAAAGTCCATTGCTACTTTTTCGGTGTGGGTTCTTGAGGCGTCCGGCACGGTGGCGTCCCGGGGTGCGCGGGGCCACGATTGCGGTCCGGAGCCTTCGCTCCGGACTGCCCCATCGTCATCCTCGTCCTCGCCTTCGGCGACTCCTACGGATTCCCTCGGGCTTATCGACGCCCCGCGCACCCCGGGACACCACCGCACCGGACTCTAGCATTTGAAACCTGTCGGGCGCTGGGGCGGTCTGTGTGCTTGGCGTTTTTGCGCAGAGGTTCTTGGGCCAGAAGCATCTTGCGTTGCCCGTCCCCGTTCGGCCGCGCGGGCGGCCTGCGGTGACTTACGCAGTGTCTTGCGTTGGGGTGATGACGCTTCGCGATTAGGTGGGGCTTCGGTGTCTGGCATCCGCATCGATGGACTACATGCATGAAACTGCGCCCTCCGAGGGTGTCAGACACCCATCCTGGCGAGGGCTGCCATTCTATCCATCCTCAATAGGATCCAGCTCGACACCGCAGCGCAGCGTGCGAGAATTGCAGATCGACTTACTGAGGGCGGTCCGCGTGAAACACCTGCTTGTCAGTCTGGACAGACTGCATGATTTCGACGAAATCATCGACGTGCGCACCCCGCTGGAATACGCCGACGATCACATTCCGGGCGCCCGCAACGCGCCAGTGCTCGACAACGAAGAACGCGCCCTGATCGGCACGATGTACAAGCAGGTATCTCCCTTCGAAGCATCCCGCGCGGGCGCAGCCATCGTCGCTCGCAACATCGCCCGCCATCTGGAGACGACCTTCGCCGACCGCCCGCAAGGCTGGCGTCCGCTGATCTACTGCTGGCGAGGCGGCAAGCGGTCGGGCTCGATGACGTTGATGTTCAACATGATCGGCTGGCGCGCCCGGCAACTCGACGGCGGCTACAAGACCTACCGGCGCGCCACCCTGGACGGCCTGCAAACGCTCCCACAACCGCTGCGCTTCGTCGTACTGACCGGCCCCACCGGCAGCGGCAAGACGCGCTTGCTGCACGCGCTGCGCGACGCAGGCGCGCAGACGCTGGACCTGGAAGACCTTGCCTCCCATCGGGGTTCGCTGCTGGGTGCATTGCCCGGCGCGGAGCAGCCCACGCAGAAGCGCTTCGACACGCTGCTCGCAGTCAGGCTGCGCGAACTTGACGCCAGCCAACCGGTGTTCGTCGAAGCAGAAAGCCGCAAGATCGGCGCGGTGGAACTGCCCGCATCCTTGCTGCAGGCCATGCATCAGGGTGACTGTGTCGAAGTCCGCGCCAGCCGCGACGACCGCACGCGCTTCCTGCAGCAGGACTACGCGCGGCTGTTCGACACGCCGGATTGGCTCAAAGCGCAGTTGCAGCGCATGGTGGGACTGCACAGCCGAGAAACCATCAAGGGCTGGATAACGCTGGTGGACGAAGGGCGCCGCGAGGACCTGGCGCGCGAACTGATCGACAGGCACTACGACCCGGCGTACGCGCGCAGTTCGCAATCGCACTTCGTGCGCCTTGCGCAAGCAGTGCAGGTGGATTTCCGGCCGAACGACGCGGATGTGGTTGAACAGGCACGGGCGTTGATCGGAAGAAAGACGTAGATCACCGCAACCGTATCGAGACTAGGACTACAACTGCAACCAGGACTACGGCTACGCGTGGTCAAACGCGCACAATTACCGCGTAGAAAACAAAAAACCCGCAGAGCAATAAGCTATGCGGGTCTTGAGGCAACCTTGGTTCACTGGTGCAAGTGTCTTTGGCGGAGACGGTGGGATTCGAACCCACGATGCAGTTTTTAGCCACATACTCCCTTAGCAGGGGAGCCCCTTCAGCCTCTCGGGCACGTCTCCGAAAAGAGAACGAGATTCTAGCACGATTTTTTTGGCTCTTGCCCGCGATCGGGGCGTTCATGCAAAAAAATCGTGCCGGACCTGATTCATCAGACCTTGGTGGCCGGCGCCTGGTCCAGACCGAAGGCCTTGTGCAGTGCGCGCACGCCCAGTTCCATGTACTTGTCGTCGATGATGACGGAGGTCTTGATTTCGCTGGTGCTGATCATCTGGATGTTGATGCCCTCTTGCGAGAGCGTCTGGAACATCAGGCTGGCGACGCCCACGTGCGAGCGCATGCCGATGCCGACGATGGAGACCTTGGCGACCTTTTCGTCGGTGGACAGTTCACGGGCACCGACGGCGGGGATGACTTCGCGCTTGAGCAGGTCAACGGCGCGCGTGAATTCGTTGCGGTTCACGGTGAACGAGAAGTCGGTCGTACCGGCCACGGACTGGTTCTGCACGATCATGTCGACGTCGATATTGGCGGCGGCGACGGGACCCAGGATGGAGAATGCGATGCCGGGTTTGTCGGGAACGCCCAGCAGGGTGATTTTGGCTTCGTCGCGGCTGAAGGCGATGCCGGAGACAACGGCGGCTTCCATTTTTTCGTCTTCCTCAAAAGTAATCAGCGTGCCCGAGACCATTTCTTCGTCGAGCGGGATAAGGGGGTCGGTCAGCGAGGACAGGACCCGGACCGGAACACGATATTTGCCGGCGAATTCGACCGAGCGGATCTGCAGGACCTTGGAGCCCAGCGAGGCCATTTCCAGCATTTCCTCGAAGGAAACGACGGACATGCGGCGCGCTTCGGGCACGACGCGCGGATCGGTCGTGTAGACGCCGTCCACGTCGGTGTAGATGAGGCATTCGTCGGCCTTGATGGCGGCCGCCACGGCTACAGCCGAGGTGTCGGAGCCGCCGCGGCCCAGCGTGGTGATGTGGCCGTCAGGGTCGATGCCCTGGAAGCCCGTCACGATGACCACGCGGCCGGCGTCCAGATCAGCGCGCACGCGGGCGTCGTCGATGGACGTGATGCGGGCTTTGGTGAACGACGAATCGGTGCGCACGGGCACTTGCCAACCGGCATAACTGCGAGCGGACACGCCTTCGGCCTGCAAGGCAATGGCCAGAAGGCCGCTGCTGGCTTGCTCGCCGGTGGCGGCGATCATGTCGAGTTCGCGGCCGTCGGGCTGGGGCGAGAGCTCGCGCGCCAAGCCCAGCAGACGATTCGTCTCGCCCGCCATGGCGGACGGAACAACAACAACCTGGTGGCCGGCGGCGTGCCACTTTGCGACGCGACGCGCCACGTTTCTGATGCGCTCGACCGAGCCCATCGAAGTACCGCCATATTTGTGAACGATCAGGGACATCTCGTACTCTGGCTGGACACCCGCCGCAAGTGTTGACGGGCAAAACCATATATTCTAGCGCGACGGTAAAAATTTGCGCAGTTTGCGCAGATTTATGTCCATTTTCGGGGTGAATACGGTGTCGGGCTTGTCGATACCGCCCCAAATCGGAGTAGCTGACCTCCTGCCGCAAACCTGCGGCCGATCCGGCGTCCGATCCGGCTTACGAACCGGCCCGGTCCCGGCGCTCCACCCACACGCGGCCGCGGTGACATCGAATCACGTGGCCCGCCTGCTCCACTCGCAATTGCCGGTCATGGCCCAGGCTGTGCAGGCCACGCAACTGCCTCAGCAGGTCCGCCATGCGCGCGTCGGTGGGCATCCGCGCCCCATTTCGCTCCAGCCAATACCGCAACACCTGCGACTGACGGGCGGGCGATAGTCCGCGCCACGCCTGCAACGAAAAACTGGCGTCATCGGCACCGGGATCCAGCCGTGCGAAATCTTCACGGGCGACTTCGTCCAGAATCTCTGCCGCCTCTGCCATGTGCCGCGCATGGCGCGCGACGATGCCGCGCCAGCCGGGCCAGCGTGCATCCAGCACGGGCGCCAGCAATTCACGCAGCGCGGCACGGGTGTAGCGCGGATCGGCATTGGTTGGGTCCTGCACGGCGCGCCAGCCGATGGCTGCCTCTACGTCATCTGCCGCCTGAAGAATTGCGCTGCGATCCTGCTCAAGCCACGGGCGCACGTACGACACGCCATCGCGCTGCGTCACCGGCGCCATGGCCGCCATGCCCGACAACCCGGTCCCGCGCAGCAGGCGCAGCAACACGGTTTCCGCCTGATCGTTGCGATGGTGGGCGAGCAGGATGTGGTGGACGCCGTGCTCCTGCGCCAACCTGGCGAGCGCGGCATACCGCGCATCGCGCGCGGCGGCTTCGATTCCTTTGCCACTGGCCGGCTCGACCTGCACGCGCGCCTCGATAAGCGGAACCGACAGTATTGCGGCCAGGGTCTGGCCGTGTTGCGCCCACTCGTCGGCCTGCGCCTGCAAACCGTGGTGCACATGGAAAAGCATCACCTCGATGCCCAGCAGCGGCGCCACGGCGGCCGCATGTACGGCCAGCATGGCCGAGTCCGCGCCGCCGCTGAACGCCACGGCAATGCGGCGCGGACGCTCGGGCAGTGCCTGGAGCATCTGGCGCAGCGCCGCGGCAAGCGCGGTGGAGATGGGCAGGGAGGGAATGGCGCCCGCGTCGGCCCGGGGATGGCTGCCGGGCGGCGGGACGTCAGTCATGAGCGTGCAAGGGCGCGGGGGCCGCGGCGCCGGCTGAAGGGCCGGCGCCCTGCCCGCTTTACGCGCGCACTTCCTGGAAGGCGCCGTACGAGCGCACGCGCTGGAGACGCTGCTCGACGAGCTGTTCGGGGGTCAGGCCCTGCAGCTGGCGCAGGGCGTCGCCGAGCGCGCGGCGCAGCAGGCGGGCCATGACGCGGGGGTCGCGATGAGCGCCGCCGACGGGTTCGTTGACCACGCGGTCCACCAGACCCAGATCCTTGAGGCGGGGCGCGATGATGGCCAGCGCGTCGGCGGCCTCGGGGGCCTTGTCGGCGCTGCGCCAGAGGATCGAGGCGCAGCCTTCCGGCGAAATCACGGCGTAGGTGGCGTATTGCAGCATCAGCACGGCGTTGCCGACGGCAATGGCCAGCGCGCCGCCCGAACCGCCTTCGCCGATGATCGTGCAGATCAACGGGACTTTCAGTTCGGCCATGGCGTAAAGATTGTGGCCAATGGCTTCGGACTGGCCGCGCTCTTCGGCGCCGATGCCGGGATAGGCGCCCGGGGTGTCCACGAAGGTGAAGACGGGAATGCCGAATTTTTCGGCCAGGCGCATCAGGCGCAGGGCCTTGCGATAGCCCTCGGGGCGCGGCATGCCGAAGTTGCGCGCAGCGCGCTCCTTGGTGTCGCGGCCCTTCTGGTGGCCGATGACCATGCACGGCGTGCCGTTGAAGCGCGCCAGGCCGCCCACGATGGACTGGTCGTCGGCGTACATGCGGTCGCCGTGCAGTTCATGGAAGTCGGTGAACATTTCGCGCACGTAGTCCAGCGTGTAGGGACGCTGGGGGTGACGCGCAACAAGCGCTGTTTGCCAGGGCGTGAGCTTGGCGTAGATCTCCTTGGCGAGCGTCTGGCTCTTCTGCTGCAGACGTCCGATTTCATCGGAAATGTCTACCGCCGAATCGGCCTGCACATAGCGCAGCTGCTCGATCTTGTTCTCAAGCTCGGCGAGCGGCTGTTCAAATTCCAGAAATGTATTGCGCATGTAGTGTGGTTCCGTAGATGGGCTGCCTGGTTTGCGTCAGTATTGGACCGGCGTCGGTTCCAGACTGCGCCACAGATACCAGGTCGCCACGGTACGCCAGGGCTGCCACGCCAACGAGACTTCGCGAGCCTCGAAGCGAGAGACAGGCTCGCCGCTGAAATAGTGTAGCGAGATTGCCTTGAGCAACCCGGGATCATCCAGCGGCAGGACATCAGGCCGCTGTAGATTGAAAATCAAAAACATCTCCGCCGTCCAGCGTCCGATGCCGCGGATGGCGACCAGTTCCGAAATGACGGCCTCGTCGTCCATGGCCGCCCATTTCTCGGGATGGACCCGGCGCTCGCCGAAATGCACGGCCAGGTCGAGCACATATTCGGCCTTGCGTTGCGACAGTCCGGCCTTGCGCAGGCCGTCCAGGCCAACGCGCAGCACGGCGACGGGCGTGGGGCGTTTGCCCACGGCGTCGATGAACTTGGTCCAGACGGCATCGGCCGCCTTCGGGGAAATCTGTTGCCCGATGATCGCCCGCGCCAGCGTGATGAACGGCGTGCCGCGCGAGGTCAGCCAGACCTCCGGGTGCTGGGGGATGATCTTTTTCAGAATGCGGTCGCGGCGCATCAGGTGCGCCACGGCGGCCTCCCAGTATTCAGGCTTGGGAATCTCGAGATCTGCGGTGGACATGTCCGGCGTATCCTGCGGGGTCACGCGCGGCGCCATTGCGTCAGGCCGCCCGGTTTGTCGTCCAGCTCGATGCCGGATTCGCGCAGCTCGGCGCGGATGCGGTCGGCTTCGGCAAAGTTGCGCGCAGCCTTGGCGGCCGCGCGCGCGTCGATCAGAGACTGGATGGCGTCGGCATCCAGCGTGCTGCGCGCGCCTTGCTCGATAGCGGCCGCGGAATAGCGGGTGGCGGATTGGAAGTACGTGGCGGGCGCCTGCTGCAGCAGGCCCAGCAGCGAAGCCAGGGCTTTCATCTGACCGGCGCTGCGCGCGCTTTTGGTGCGGTTGGCCTCGGAGGCCAGTTCGAACAACGCGGCCACGGCGCCCGAGCTGTTGAAGTCGTCGTCCATCGCGGCCTTGAAGGCCTGTGCCTGCGGCTCGTTCCAGTCAATGCCCTGATCGTCGGCCGGCACGTTCTGCAGGGCCTGGTACAGGCGATCCAGTGCGTTCTGCGCGTCGATCAGGTTGTCCGGCGTGTAGTTCTGCGGGCTGCGGTAATGGTTGCGCACAATGAAGAAGCGCACCATTTCCGCTTCGCGCGGGTTCACCTGGTACTCGGACTGGTCAGCCGCCGGGTCATTCTGCGCGACGGTCTGGCGGATGGTGCGGAAGTTGCCCAGGGACTTGGACATCTTGTCCGAATCGACCATCAGCGGGCCGCAGTGCATCCAGATGTTGGCCAGCGTGCCGCCGAACGCGCCCTCGGTCTGGGCGATCTCGTTTTCATGGTGCGGGAATTTCAGGTCCGGACCGCCACCGTGGATGTCCAGCGGCAAACCCAGCAGCGACTTGCTCATGGCCGAGCACTCGATGTGCCAGCCCGGGCGGCCCAGGCCGTACGGCGATTCCCACTTGGTGTCGGCGGGTTCTTCGGCCTTGGCGGATTTCCAGAGCACGAAATCGAGCGGGTCGCGCTTGCTGGATCCCACCGCCACGCGCTCGCCGGCGCGCAGGTCATCCAGCGTCTTGCCGGACAGCTTGCCGTAGCCGGGGAAACCGCGCACGGCGTAATTCACGTCGCCGTCTTCGGCCTGGTAGGCCAGCCCGTTGGTTTCGAGCTTGCCGATGATGTCGAGCATCTCGCCCACGTACTGCGTGGCACGGGGTTCGCGATCAGGCGATTCGACGCCCAGCGCGCGCTCGTCGGCATGCATGGCCTCGATGTAGAACTCGGTGACTTCGCCGATGCGGCGGCCCGTTTCCACGGCGCGGCGGATGATCTTGTCGTCGATGTCCGTGATGTTGCGCACGTAGTCCACCGACAAGCCGCTGGCGCGCAGCCAGCGCTGCACGACGTCGAACGACACCAGCATGCGGGCGTGGCCCAGATGGCAGAAGTCATACACGGTCATGCCACACACGTACATGCGCACCTGGCCGGCCTGGGCCGGTTTGAACGGTTCTTTGGTACGCGATAACGTGTTGTAGATTTGCAGCATGGCGCGATAGGTTTCGTTTAGTGTTCCGTGGCGGTTTCGGAAAGTTGCTGTCGACGGAAAATACCGTCAACGCGTGCCGCCCAATTCGCCGCCCCATTTACATTGCCGCCCCGATGGCAGTGCAGTCCATTGGCAGTGCAGTCCATTGGCAGCGCTGTCCTGGCAGTCTGTCCCGGCAGTGCTGTCCCGGCAGCCTGTTCCGGCACAGCTGTCGGTGCGGGATCGATGGCCCGTATTCTTCCGGTGGCCCCTATTCCCTACTGCCTTGAACGCGATGGTCGAGCCAAAAACGCAACCGGGGCTAAAATGGCGGTCGTCAAGTATAGCAAGCGGCCCGGTCGCGCGCGTAAGCGCCAGCCGGCCAAGACTTTTAACGGAAAGCCCACGTGACTATCAAGCCGCGTTTTTGCGTTGCCCTGCTCGCCCTGGCCTTGGCCGGCGCGCCGGCGGGCGTCGCCCTCGCCCAGTCGATGAGCGGCGGCGCGGGAGAAAACCCTAACGCCACCCGCACCACCCTGGACCCGATTCCGCCTGAAGGCGGCTGGGACGCTCTGGCCAATCTGCTGGAAGCCGCCAAGCCCAGCGTGGACACCCGGCTGATCCCGTCCGCGTCGCAGATCACGACGCACATCGAGCGCATGCTGAACCGTGGCGAAAACGCGGAAGCGCTGGCGATGATCGAAAAGCGCCAGGCCGAGATCAAGGACCAGCGCGGCACCGACGTGCAGCTCATGTTCCAGCATGCGCGCGCCCTCGCCGCCCTGGACCGCACGAACGAAGCCATCGACATCTACAACGATATGACCACGCGGTTCCCGGAATTGCCGGAACCCTGGAACAATCTGGCAGCTCTATATGCTGGACGCGGCGAACTCGACCGTGCGCAGGATGCCCTCCAGATGGCATTGCGCGCAGACCCGAACTACGCCGCCGCCCGCGCCAACCTCGGCGACCTGCAACTGCTGCAGGCCTTGCGAACCTACAAGGAGGCCGCCGGCGACGGCGTGCCTGGCATGCGGGAAAAGGTCCGCGAAGTTGAAACAATGTTGAAGGATAAACAAGGCAAATGATGTCCCGTTACTCCCCTCTTCACCTGCTGCGCCTGACGGCGTGCTCGTTCGCACTGGCTGCATTCGCTCCGGCGTTCGTCAGCGCCGCCCCCGCAGCCTCTTCTTCTCCCTCCACCTCCGAAGGCACCAAAACCATGAGCACCAATCCCCGCGTCAAGCTTCAAACGAACCAAGGCGACATGGTCATCACCCTGGACGCCGCCAAGGCGCCCAAGTCCGTCGAAAACTTCCTGACCTACGTCAAGGAAGGCTTCTACAACGGCACCGTGTTCCATCGCGTGATCGACGGCTTCATGGTCCAGGGCGGCGGCTTCGAACCCGGCATGAAGCAGAAGCAGACCCACGCCCCGATCGAAAACGAGGCCAACAACGGCCTGAAGAACGACAAGTACACCCTGGCCATGGCCCGCACCAGCGATCCGCACTCGGCCACCGCCCAGTTCTTCATCAACGTGTCCAATAACGACTTCCTGAACTTCACGTCGCCCACGCCGAACGGCTGGGGCTATGCCGTGTTCGGCGCCGTCACCGAAGGCCAGGACGTGGTCGACAAGATCAAGGGCGTGAAGACCGGCAACAAGGGCTTCCACCAGAACGTGCCGAACGAAGACGTCATCATCGAGAAGGCCGAAGTTCTTGAATAAGATCTCCCTGCCCGGCCCGGTCTGGCTGGCATCCGACCTGCACCTGGGGCCGGCCACGCCGGCCACCTCGGAGGCCTTCCTGGCCTTTCTGCAGGCGGCAGAGGAAGAGGCGGCAGCCCTGCTGCTGCCCGGCGACATCTTCGACGCCTGGATTGGCGACGACGTGATCCGCGCCGCCCCGCCGTGGCTTGCCACGGTGCTGGTGGCGCTGCGCAATACGGCCGCCCGCATCCCGGTCTGGCTGGGGCGCGGCAACCGCGATTTCCTCATCGGCGAGGAACTGGCAAAGGCCGTGGGCGCCAGCCTGCTGCCCGAGCCGGCCCTGCTGGAAACCGATTTCGGCCAGGTCCTGCTGACGCACGGCGACGAGTTCTGTACGGACGATGCCGCCTACCAGCAGTTCCGCAAGATGGTCCGCAATCCGCAATGGCAGGCCGAATTCCTGGCCAAGACCATTCCCGAGCGGCTGACCATGGCGCAGCAGGCACGGGGCGAGAGCCAGGCGGCCAACCAGACGAAGTCCATGGAAATCATGGACGTCAACGCGGACGCCATCGAATCGATCTTCCGCGAGACGGGCGTGCGCGTGCTGGTGCATGGCCACACGCATCGCCCTAACCGCCACGTGCTCGATGTCGACGGCCAAAAGCGCGAGCGCTGGGTGCTGCCCGACTGGGACTGCGATCACGTGTCGCCGCCGCGCGGCGGCTGGCTGGTCATTGACCGCGACGGGCTGCAGTTCTACGACCTGGAAAC
Source organism: Achromobacter sp. GQ309 (assembly GCF_059759315.1). Lineage (NCBI taxonomy): Bacteria > Pseudomonadati > Pseudomonadota > Betaproteobacteria > Burkholderiales > Alcaligenaceae > Achromobacter > Achromobacter sp. GQ309. Next base: position 205,399 of record NZ_JCAXDP010000001.1, on the reverse strand, counting down.
GGAAGCGTAGACGCCACCCGTCCCACGCCGGACAAAAAACAAGGGCCGCTTGAGAAAGCGGCCCTTTTTCTTTCTGCGATCGCCGTGTGGCGGGAGGAATCAGCGCGTGAAGATCCAGGCCGCCACGATGCCGCCGAAGATGATCCGGTACCAGGCGAACACGCGGTACGTGTGGTTGGCCACGAAGCGCAGCACGGCCCGCACCACCACCATGGCGCTCAGGAACGCCGCGATGAAGCCCACGGCGATGCCCGACAGGTCGTGCTGGGTCAGCAGGCCGAAGTTCTTGTACATGTCGTAGGCCGCCGCGCCGAGCATGGTCGGCATGGCCAGGAAGAACGAGAATTCGGTGGCCGTCTTGCGCTGGATGCCGGCGATCATGCCGCCGATGATGGTGGCGCCCGACCGCGAGGTGCCGGGAATCATCGCAAAGCACTGCGCCACGCCCACGCCCAGCGCCTGCTTCCAGGTGATCTGTTCCAGCGTGTGCGCCGACGCGCGCTCGTCCGAGGCGGTGTCGTCAGCAGCGCCCGGCGCATCGCCCGGCGTGTGGCGCGTGCGGCGTTCGACGTACAGCATGATCAGCCCGCCCAGCACCAGCGTCACCACGACCACCGCCGGGTGGTAGAACACCGATTTGATGGTCTTGATGAAGATCGCGCCGATCACCGCCGCCGGCAGGAACGCCAGGATCAGGTTGCGGGTGAAGGCCACCTCGCTGGGCACGCCCGTCAGCGTGCCGCGGATCAGCTTGAGCAGCCGGGCTCGGAAGACCCACATCACGGCAAGGATGGATCCCAGCTGGATGACCACCTCGAACACCTTGCCGTCGCCCGAATCGAAATTGAGCCAGTCGCCGACCAGGATGAGGTGGCCCGTACTGGACACGGGGATGAATTCCGTCAGGCCTTCCAGGATGCCCAGGATGAATGCTTTGATCAGATAGAGCGAGTTCTCGGTCACGGGCTGGGGTCTCTCTCTGTTAGTCGTTGGCTAGGGTTGCTTCGTCAGGAAAATGCTCTTCGGGGCGCTTCTCGACGCGCACCAGCGCGATGCGGCGGCCATCCATTTCCAGGACTTCGAAGCGGAAATGCTGGTGATGGATCTGGTATTCGCACACGTCGCCCGGCTTGGGCAGGTGTCCGAAGCGCGAGAGCAGATAGCCCGCAAGCGTGGAAAAGTCCTGGGCGTCGTCGACCAGGCCTTCGGTTTCAAGCACCTGCTCGACGTGGTGCAGGTCGGCCGCGCCGTCGATCTTCCAGGTGTTGTCGCCGTCCGCCACGATGTCGGGCAGCTCGTCTTCGTCGGGGAATTCGCCGGCGATGGCCTCGAAAACGTCGATCGGCGTCACCAGCCCCTCGATGGCGCCGAACTCGTCAGCCACCAGCACGAGCTGGCCGCGCGAGCGCTTGAGGGTGTCCATGAGGCGCAGGATGCCGATCGACTCGTGCACGATGATGGGATCGCGCAGGCGGTTGCGGCGCACCCTGCCCTCGGTGATCAGGTCCGCGATCAGATCCTTGGCGCGGCCGATGCCCAGCACTTCGTCCAGCGAGCCGCGGCACACCGGGAAGAAGCTGTGCGGCGCCTCGGTGAGCTGGCGGCGGATGTTGTCGGGATCGTCGTCGATATTGATCCAGGAAACGTCCGTGCGCGGCGTCATGATGGAACGGATGGAGCGCTCGGCCAGCGTCAGCACCCCGCTGACCATGTTGCGTTCTTCGACCCCGAAGGCCTGTACTGCCGGGCTGCCGGCGTTGGGCAGGTCGGGTTCGTCGCTGGCCGGCGGCCGCTTGCCCAGCATGCGCAGCACGGCAGAGGCGGTGCGTTCGCGCATGGGAAACCGGGCGTCGAGCTTGAGCAGGTTGCGGCGCGCCACCTGGTTGAGCGCCTCGATGGCAACCGAGAACCCGATGGCGGCGTACAGATAGCCCTTGGGCACCTTGAAGCCGAAGGCTTCGGCCAGGAGCGAAAAGCCGATCATCAGCAAGAAGCCCAGGCACAGCACCACCACCGTCGGGTGGGCGTTGACGAAGCGCGTCAGCGGCTTGGACGCGATCAGCATGATGCCGATGGCAATGATGACCGCGATCATCATGATGGCCAGGTGATCCACCATGCCGACGGCGGTAATGACCGAGTCCAGCGAGAACACCGCATCCAGCACCACGATCTGCGTGACGATCACCCAGAAGCTGGCATAGACGCGCGGGCCGGACGAGCCGGTGTGCATGCTGCCTTCCAGGCGCTCGTGCAGTTCCATGGTGCCTTTGAACAGCAGAAACAGGCCGCCCACCATCAGGATCAGGTCGCGCCCCGAGGGCGATAGCGGACCGATATTGAACAGGGGGGTAGTCAGCGTGACCAGCCATGACATGACGGACAACAGGCCCAGGCGCATGATCAGCGCGAGGCTCAGGCCCATGATGCGCGCGCGATCGCGCTGCGCGGGCGGCAGCTTGTCCGCCAGGATGGCGATGAAAATCAGGTTATCAATGCCCAGGACGATCTCAAGGACGACCAGGGTAAGCAAGCCGACCCACGCAGCGGGGTCCAGCAGCCACTCCATCAGGAGCTCCAGAAGTTACACGACCGGTAATCGTACATGGAAAATCCATGACATGCCGGTGACGCATCCCCTCCGTAAGCCTGATGGACAGAGGCTTTGAGCCGTATGGACTAAGGCTTGCAAGCGCCTGAAACGGGCCGTGTGTCCCGGTTTACGCGCGCCGCGCGTCAAACGATGCGGGCATGAAAAAGCCGGCCCCCCGGCCGGCTCTTGCTTGTCTCAACAGACCCGTCGGGGCATCAGCCGCCGACTTTGAGCGTGCCCTTCATCATGGCCCAGTGGCCGGGGAAGGAGCAGAAGAATGCGTAGTTTTCGCCAGCGGCGAGCTTGGAGACGTCGATCTTGACGGAGTCGGATTCCCCGCCGCCGATGACTTTGGTGTGGGCGATGACGCGGGTGTCGCCCGCCTTGACGTAGTCTTGTGCCAGCCCGGCGCCCATGCCGTCCGTGGCGACGGCCTGCTTGTCGGCTTCCTTGGTGAGGACCCAGTTGTGGCCCATTGCGACCTTGGCCATCTTGCCGACGTGCTTCAGGTTGACCGTGAATTCCTTGCAGCTCTTGTCGACCACGATTTCCTTGACGTTGAACTGCATGGCGTCGTTGCTTTCGACGGTGGCTTCACATTGCGCGGCCAGCACGGGCAGGCTGGAGGCGGAAAGAAGGATGGCGAGGGTGGCTTTTGCCAGCATGAAATTCTCCGATGACACAGCGGTCGATGCACGTACGCCAGCCAGATGCAGACGCCGTTGCCGCCGCGGATCAGTGTAGGACTGCCTTCCCCTCGCTCTCTTGACATCCATCAACACCCCCTGCGGATACCCCTCAAAACTCAGGAACTTCCCCTACATTTCGTAGGGCTATTAGGCCTTCGACTCTGGCAGATTGACAAACCGCAATCCGGTCCTGGGTGCATGTTCGTAGGATGGCCGTAAGCAAACACGACGAACAGAGTTCAGCATGCGCGGCAGTACCGAAGTACCCCACCGGTTCACCAAACACATTCAGGCCGCGTTCTTTGTTTTATGGCTTTCCTGTCTGTTCCTGGCGCAAACCGCGCAGGCGCAGCGCCTGCCTGACTTTCTTGCCAGCACACCCATCACAGACGTGTTCCCCGGCGCCGACCGCACCGGTCCCGTCGAAGGCAAGCCCGCGATTGCCCGCGTGTTTGCAGGCAACAAGCCACTGGGCCTTGTCTACCTGACCACCGACGTCGTCAACACCCGCGGCTACTCCAGCAAACCCATCGACGTGCTGGTGGGGCTTTCCGACAGCGGCCGCATCATGGGCGCAAAGCTGGTCGAACACCACGAGCCCATCGTGCTGATCGGCATCCCGCAAGCCAAGGTCGATCACTTCATCCAGGGCTATGTCGGCCTGAACTTCGTCGACGCCCCGCCCCGTCACGGCGCACCGCCGCCCGTCGATATCGTCAGCGGCGCTACGGTCACGCTGATGGTGATCGGCGACACGATCACGCGGTCCGCCATTGCGGTGGCGCGCGCCCACGGCATCGACAAGTCGGGCGCGCCGCGCCAGACCGCGCAACCAGCGGCGACCCGCGTCATCGACGAAAGCAAAGACACCGTGCAGACTTGGCAGGAACTGCTCGACGCCGGCGCCGTGAAGAACCTGCGCCTGACGCCCGACGACGTCAACCAGGCGTTTCTGCGGTCCGGCCGCAAGGACGCCGCCGAACACGGCGAAGGCGGCCCCGACGACACCTTCATCGACCTGTACGCCGCACTGGTCAGCGCCCCGTCCATCGGCCGCAGCCTGCTGGGCGACATCGGCTGGCAGCGCCTGAAAGAACGCCTCAAGCCCGGCCAGCAGGCCGTGCTGGTCGCCGGCAACGGTCTCTATTCATTCAAGGGTTCGGGCTACGTGCGCGGCGGCATCTTCGACCGCATCGAGGTCATCCAGGACGAAAGCGCCTTCCGGTTCCGCGACCGCAACCACCAGCGGCTGGCCGACGTCAACGCCAAGGGCGCGCCCGCGCTGCGCGAAGTCGCCCTCTTCGTCGTGCCCGAGGACGCCTCGCTCGACCCGGTCAAACCGTGGCGGCTGCAACTGATGGTGCAGCGCGTGCTCAGCGTGTCGGACAAGGCGTTCGTCACGTTCGATCTGCCGTATGACCTGCCCACGGCCTACACCCGCGCCGTCGCGCCGCCGACCGCACCCGCAGCAGCAGGCCAACCCGCCACTGCACCCGCGCCCTCGCCCGACGTCGAAACCGCCCCGCCCGCGTTGTGGAAGCAAATCTGGCAACGCAAGGCTGGCCAGATCGCCATCCTGACCGTCGCCCTGACGGTGCTGGTCGGCATCTTCTTCTTCCAGGATCAACTGACGTCGCGCCCGTTGCTGCACGACCGCCTGCGCCTCGCGTTCCTGGCCTTCGCGCTGTTCTGGATCGGCTGGTACGGGCAGGCGCAGTTGTCCATCGTGAACGTGCTGACGTTCTTCTCGGCCCTGCGCACCGACTTCCGCTGGGAATACTTCCTGATGGACCCGCTGGTGTTCATCCTGTGGTGCGCCACCGCCATCTCCATGGTGTTCTGGAACCGCGGCGCATTCTGCGGCTGGCTGTGCCCGTTCGGCGCACTGCAGGAACTGACCAACCGCATCGCCCGGCGGCTTGGCGTGCGCCAACTCAAGATCCGCCACGGCGTGGCGCAGCGCCTGTCCACGTTCAAGTACGTGATCTTCCTGCTGCTCTTCGGCTTCTCGCTGTACGACCTGGCGGTCGCCGAACAACTGGCCGAAGTCGAACCCTTCAAGACCGCGATCATCCTGCATTTCGTGCGCCACTGGCCCTTCGTGCTGTTCGCCGTGGCGCTGCTGGCCGCGGGCCTCTTCATCGAACGCTTCTTCTGCCGCTACCTCTGCCCGCTGGGCGCCACGCTGGCCATCCCCGCCCGCCTGCGCATCTTCAATTGGCTCAAGCGCTACCGCGACTGCGGCAACCCCTGTCAGCGCTGCAACATCGAATGCCCCGTTCAGGCGATCGACCCCTCCGGCGAAATCAACCCGAACGAGTGCATCCAGTGCCTGCACTGCCAAATGCTTTACCACCACAAACAGAAGTGCCCTCACCTGATCCAGAAGCAGGCTAAGCGTGAGCGGCGCCCGGCTCCGCCCCCTGAGCCGTCGGTGCAGGAAGTCGTTCTGCACCGCATGCCGACGCCCAACTCGGCAAATCGCCCCAACCGGGAATCGTGAAACACGGTTTTCGTACCGCGGCGCTCTGCGCCGTCCCTACCTAGGAGTTATCCATGTCCGACAAGACCCCCGAAAAAGCCGGCCTCACACGCCGAAGCTTCCTGGGCACCGCAGCCATCACCGGCGCGGCCGGCCTCGTAGCCGGGGCGCAGATGTCCACCGCGCACGGCAAAGAGGGCAAATCAGGCAACGGCGCCGTGCTCGGGCATGTCGCGCCGGGCGAGCTCGACGAATACTATGCGTTCAACTCCAGCGGCCAGTCCGGCGAAGTCCGCGTGCTGGGCCTGCCGTCCATGCGCGAACTCGTGCGTATCCCCGTGTTCAACCATTGCAGCGCCACCGGCTGGGGCCGCACCAACGAAAGCCGCAAGGTGCTGACCGAAGGCCTCACGCCTGAAACCCGCGAGTACCTGAAAGACAAGGGCGGCGTATTCCCCAACGGCGACGCCCACCATCCCCACCTGTCGTTTACCGACCAGACCTACGACGGCCGCTACCTCTTCATCAACGACAAGGCCAACAACCGCGTGGCCCGCATCCGTCTGGACGTGATGAAGACGGACAAAATCGTTGAACTGCCCAACGTGTCGGGCGTGCACGGCCTGCGTCCGCAGCGCTATCCGCGCACCGGCTACGTGTTTGCCAACGGCGAGCACATCATCCCGCTGCCCAACGACGGCAAGGTGCTGGACGATCCCAAGAAGAACTTCTTCTCGGTGTACTCGGCCATTGATGGCGACACCATGAAGGTGGCGTGGCAAGTGCTGGTCGACGGCAACCTGGACAACGGCGACGCCGACTACCAGGGCAAGTATTCGTTCGCCACCTGCTACAACTCCGAGAAAGGCGTCACTGTCGAGGAAATGTCCGCCAACGAGCAGGACTGGGTCGTGGTCTTCGACCTCAAGCGCATCGAGAAGGCGGTCAAGGACGGCGACTTCAAGACGATGGGCGGCGTGCCGGTGGTCGACGGCCGCCACGGGTCCAAGTACACGCGCTACATCCCGGTGCCGAATTCGCCGCACGGCTGCAATGCCGCGCCCGACGGCATCCACCTCATGCTGAACGGCAAGCTCTCGCCCACGGTCACCGTGATCGACGTGCGCAAGCTGGACGACCTGTTCGCCGACAAGATCAAGCCGCGCGACTGCGTCGTGGCCGAACCGCAACTGGGCCTGGGCCCGCTGCACACCGCGTTCGACGGCCGCGGCAACGCCTACACCACGCTGTTCATCGACAGCCAGATGGTCAAGTGGAACATCGACAAGGCCAAGCGCGCGTACAAGGGCGAAAAAGTTGACCCGATCCTGCAGAAGCTGGACGTGCATTACCAGCCGGGCCACAACCACTCGACCATGGGCGAAACCAAGGAAGCCGACGGCAAGTGGCTGGTGTCGCTGAACAAGTTCTCGAAAGACCGCTTCCTGAACGTGGGTCCGCTCAAGCCCGAAAACGACCAGCTCATCGACATCTCCGGCGACGAGATGAAGCTTGTGCATGACGGCCCCAGCTTTGCCGAGCCGCACGACATGTGCCTGGTGCACCGTTCCAAGATCAACCCGATCAGCGTCTGGAAGCGCGATGACCCCATGTGGGAAGACGCCCGCCAGATCGCCAAGAAGGACGGCGTGTCGCTGGAAGACGCGGCCAAGGTCGTGCGCGACGGCAACAAGGTCCGCGTGTACATGATGGCCGTCGCGCCGATGTTCAGCCTGAAGCAGTTCGAGGTGAACCAGGGCGATGAGGTCACCGTGTTCGTGACCAACATGGAAGTGATCGAAGACCTGACGCACGGCTTCACGCTCGAAGGCCACGGCATCGCCATGGAAATCGGACCCCAGGCCACGTCGTCCATCACGTTCAAGGCGGATCGCCCCGGCATCTACTGGTACTACTGCCAGTGGTTCTGCCACGCGCTGCACATGGAAATGTCCGGCCAGATGATCGTGCACCCCAAGAAGTCTGCGTAACGATCCATGGCTGCCATCGCAACCTTGCGAAACGCGGCGTGGGCCGCGGCCGGCTTCGTGCTGGCCGGCTTCGGCCCGGCCCTGCACGGGGCGGCCGCGGCCGCCACCCTGGAGGTCGCCGCAGGCGCCGACCTGGCGCAGGCCGTGGCCGCGGCGCAGCCCGGCGACACGCTGCGGCTGGCGCCCGGCACCTACCCCGGCGCCATCGTCATCGACAAACCCCTCGTCATCGAAGGACCGCAGGACCGTTCCGCCATCATCGCCGGCACCCGCGAAGGACGCACGCTGTGGGTCAAGGCCGCGGACGTGTCTCTGCGCAACCTGACCGTCACGCGCTCCGGGCTGGACCTGCCCGCCATGGACGCGGGCATCTTTCTGGACCGCACCGCGCACCACGCGGTGGTCGAACACAACGACATCCTGGATAACCTGTTCGGCGTCTATGTATGGGGCCCGCAGGACGCGATGGTGCGCGGCAACCGCATCGTCGGCAACCAGGAACTGCGCGTGGCCGAGCGCGGCAACGGCGTGTCGCTATGGAACACGCCGGGCAGCGCGGTGGTGGACAACGACATCTCCGCCGGCCGCGACGGCGTTTTCGTGAACACCAGCAAGCAGAACCGGTTCACCGGCAACCGTTTCCATGACCTGCGCTATGGCGTGCACTACATGTACACGAACGACAGCGAGATCAGCGGCAACGTGTCCACCGGCAACGACATCGGCTACGCCATCATGTACTCGCACCGCCTGGTCGTTACCGGCAACGTGGCGGTGAACAACGTGGAGCAGGGGCTGATGATGAATTACGCCAACAACTCCGACATCTCCGGCAACACCGTCGATGGCGCGGGCAAGTGCGTGTTCATCTACAACGCCAACAAAAACCGCTTTGCGGACAACCATTTCTCCAACTGCGACATCGGCATCCACTTCACCGCCGGCTCCGAGGGCAACCGGATCTCAGGCAACGCCTTCATCAACAACCGCAACCAGGTCAAGTACGTGGGCACGCGGGTGATGGAATGGTCGAACAACGGCCGCGGCAACTACTGGAGCGACAACACCGCCTTCGACCTGGACGGCGACGGCATCGCCGACACGGCCTACCGCCCGAACGACGTGGTGGACCAGTTGCTGTGGCGCGCGCCCGCCGCGCGGATTCTGCTCAATAGCCCCGCCATCTCGGTGGTGCGCTGGGCGCAATCGCAGTTCCCCGCAATCCTGCCAGGCGGCGTGATCGACAGTAGGCCGCTGATGAAACCTGTGCGGGAACGGATCGATTACGGCGGTGCGGTGGCCAACGCGAAGCCCGGTGCATCGCCTGATGCAAAAAGCGCCGCCAACCCCGTCGCAATAAACGGCGCGAAGCGCGCCGAGGACAATCAATGAGCAACCCACTGGTGACGCTTGCGGGCGTCAGCAAACACTATGGCGGCCACAGGGCGATCAGCGTCCTGGACCTGGACCTGCGCGAAGGCGAATGCGTGGCGCTGGCCGGGCACAACGGCGCGGGCAAAAGCACCCTCATCAAGCTGATCCTCGGACTCATCCGACCCACGCACGGGCGCGTCACGCTCTTCGGCCAGGACGCGCACAGTCCGGCCGCCGCGCGCCTGCGTGACCGGATCGGCTACCTGCCCGAAACGGTGGCGCTGCATCCCGCGATGACGGGCGCCGAGACCCTGGCCTTTTACGCACGCCTGAAGCGCCAACCCGTGTCGCGCAACGCGGATCTGCTCGAGAAAGTGGGGATCTCCGGCGCGGCGCACCGCCGCGTGGGCGGTTATTCAAAAGGCATGCGCCAGCGGCTGGCGCTGGCCCAGGCGCTGCTGGGCGCGCCCCGCATCCTGCTGTTCGACGAGCCCACCACCGGCCTGGATCCGGCGTCGCGTCTCAAGTTCTACGAGATCGTGCACGAACTGCGCGCAAGCGGCGCCACCATTCTCCTCAGCACGCACGCCTTGTCGGAGCTGGCCGGCCACGCCGACCGCATCGTCGTCATGAAGGCGGGCGTGAAGATCGCCGACGGCGGCATGTCGGCGCTGCGCCGCGACACCGGGCTGCCCATCCGCATCAGCGTCACGCTCGGGCCGGACAACGCATCCGCCCCGCCCTCCTCGGCCTGGCGCCAGGTCGACGCCAACCGCTACGAACGCCTGTGCCACGAATCGGACAAGGTCGAGGCCATCCGTAGCATCGGCACCATCGGGGCGCCCATCAGCGACCTGGACATCCAGGTCCCGGGGCTGGACGACATCTACGCCCATCTGCTTGAACGGGAAGACGCATGAACGCCGTAAGCACAATCATCGGCAAGGAAATCCGCGACGGCCTGCGCAATCGCTGGGTCCTTGCCACATCGCTCCTGTTGGCCGCACTGGCGCTCGCGCTCGGCCTCTTGGGCAGCGCCCCCACCGGTGCGGTCAAGGTCGATCCGCTGACCGTCACGGTGGTCAGCCTGTCCAGCCTCTCCATCTTCCTGGTGCCGCTCATCGCGATGCTGCTGGCGTATGACGCCATCGTGGGCGAGGTAGACCGAGGCACCATGGCGCTGCTGCTCAGTTATCCGGTGTCGCGTTGGCAGGTCATCATGGGCAAGTTCATCGGGCACCTGGCCATCCTGGCCATCGCGACCGGTGCGGGATATGGGTCGGCAGGGCTGGCTTTGCAATGGGTCTACGGGGGCATGGACGCCGGCGCCTGGCGGCCCTTCGCCATGCTGATCGGGGCCAGCGTCCTGCTGGGCGCCAGCTTTCTGGCAATGGGCTACCTCATCAGCACGCTGGTGCGGGAACGCGCCACGGCAGCGGGCATCGCGCTGGGCGTCTGGCTGTTCTTTGTCGTCATCTACGACATGGGCCTCCTGGGCGTGCTGGCCGCGGACCAGGGTCGCCACGTCACGCCGGGCATGCTCAATGCCCTGCTGCTGGCCAATCCGTCCGACGTCTACCGCCTGCTGAACCTGACCGGGTTCGAGAACATTTCCATGTATGCGGGCATGGCCGGCGTCAGCGACCAGGCCCACATGCCCGTGCCGCTGCTGGTGGCGGCGCAATTGCTGTGGATCGCGGTGCCGTTTCTGCTGGCCGCCTTCTGCTTCCGGAGGAAACAGCTATGACGCTGAAACGTTGGGCCGCAATGGCGGCCTTCTCGGCCGTCGTGCTGGCGGTCTCGGCCTGCGGCGGCGACGAACCCGCCGCGCCGCCACCCGCGCCGCAGGCCGTCTCCGCCGACGCCGTCGGCCACTACTGCGGCATGATGCTGCTGGACCATGCGGGGCCGAAGGGCCAGATATTCGTAAAGGGCCGCGCCGCGCCGGTGTGGTTCTCGTCCATCAAGCAGGTCTTCGCCTACACGCTGCTGCCCGAAGAACCCAAAGGCCTGGCCGCCATCTACGTCAACGACATGGCAGCCGCCGGTCCCGATGGCGCGGCGGATCTGAAAGCATGGGTCGACGCACGGCAAGCCTTCTACGTCATCAACTCCAGCTTCATCGGCGGCATGGGCGCCGAAGACGCCATTCCGTTTTCGGATCAAACGCGTGCGCTGGCCTTCGCCCAGACCCACGGCGGGCGTGTCGTGCGTTTTGCCGACGTGCCCGAGGACTATGTGTTTGCTCAATAGCGCCAAGCCCTCCGACCTGCCTCATGTGCCCGCGCCAATCGCGCCTTAATCAGTTGATATCGCCATGAACCCTCCCGCCCGCCGCCGCTTCCTCGGCATCATCGCCGCGTCTTCCGCGCTGGCCCTCGCTCCCAGCTTCCTGCGCCGCGCGCACGCGGCCATCTCGCCAACGCGTTGGCAAGGCGTGGCGCTGGGCGCGGATGCGGAATTGCGGCTCTACCATCCCGACCGCCAGGCCGCCGAACAGCTCATCGAGCGGGCGTTGCAGGAACTGCGTCGCCTCGAGGGCGTGTTCAGCCTGTACCGCGACGACAGTGCGCTGTCGATCCTGAACCGCCAGGGGTTTCTGGTCGATCCTCCCTCCGACCTCGTCCGCCTGCTCAGCGAGAGCCGGCACTACGCGGACCTGACGGGAGGCCTCTTTGATCCGTCCGTGCAGCCGCTGTGGCGCGTGTACGCAGATCACTTCGCGCGGTCTGGCGCGTCCCAGGATGGTCCCGCGCCGGCGGACATCGCCCGGGCGCTGCGATGCGTGTCGTACCAGGACATCAAGATCGACCCGCAGCGCATCGAACTGCAGCCGGGCATGGCGCTGACGCTCAACGGCATCGCGCAGGGCTACATCACCGACCGCGTGACGGACCTGTTTCGCAACGCCGGGCTGGAACGCGCGCTGGTCGACATGGGCGAGATACGCGGACTGGATGCGACGGCCAACGCAACGGGCTGGCGCGTCGGGCTGGCCGACCCCATGTCGCCGGACCAGATCCTGGCGCAGGTGCCGATCAGCAACCAGGCGCTTGCCACTTCCGGCGGCTACGGCACGCCGCTGGATGCCGCGGGACAGTATTCGCACCTGTTCGATCCGCACTCCGGTCGGGCGCGGCCGCTCTATCGCAGCGTGTCGGTCATGGCATCCACCGCCACAACTGCCGATGCCCTGTCCACGGCGTTCTCGAACATGCCGTTGGAACGCACCGCCGCGCTGGTGCGCAGCCTGGGTGTGCAGGCGTGGATGGTGTTGCCAGATGGACAGCTGGTAGCGCAGACCGGCGAAGCCTGATTGCGCGCCGCATGAAAAAACCGGCCGCCAGGGCCGGTTTGCATTGACACGAAAAACCGGCCTTCAGGGCCGGTTTTTATTGCCCGCCGCGCCGATCAGGCCGCCGAGGGCGGGTTCAGCGTCGAGAGCATCTGCGTGAAGATCTTGGGGCTGGCGGCCAGGACGTTGCCGCTGTCCATCCAGCCTTGTTCGCCGTCGAAGTCAGCGACCAGACCGCCCGCTTCCAGCACCATCAGGCTGCCCGCCGCCACATCCCACGGCTTCAGGCCCACGCCGCAGAACCCATCCAGGCGGCCGGTGGCCACGTAGGCGAGATCCAGCACGGTCGAGCCCAGGCGGCGCACGCCGGTGGCGCCTTCGGCCATCTGGCGGAACCGCTGCGAGCCTTGTTCGGGATCGCCGGCGTTGGGCCAGTGCGCGCCCAGCAGCGCGTCGTGGTAGCGGGTGCGGCCCGAGACGCGCACGCGGCGGTCGTTCAGGAACGTGCCGCTGCCACGGCTGGCGGTGAAGAGTTCGTTGCGCGAGGGATCATAGATGACCGCTTGCGTGACCTGGCCGCGCTGCGTCAGCGCGATCGACACGGCATAGTTGGGCAGGCCGTGGATGAAGTTCGTGGTGCCGTCCAGCGGGTCGATGATCCACTGGAATTCCGCCTGGTCCGGACCCTGCAGACCGAACTCCTCGCCCAGGACGGCGTGGTCCGGGTAGGCAGCGCGCAGCGTTTCGACGATGGACTCTTCGGCGGCCCGATCGACTTCCGTGACATAATCGCGCGGCCCCTTGCGAGCCACGCTGAGTCGTTCCAAATCCATGCTGGCACGGTTGATAATGGTGCCGGCACGCCGGGCCGCCTTGATGGCGATGTTGAGCATCGGGTGCATAAAATTCCGTACGTATGCGATGAGTTGGCTTGATGATAGGCCGCTTGCCGCCCCCCGGCACGCCGTCGCCCCCGCGGGGAAATCGACTCAAAAAACCAGGAAGGCACGAAGCCAAACGTGCCATTTTAAATGACTCAAGCATTTTCACGTGTTCGCTTCGTAATGGTGAACCCCAGCCACCCCGGAAACGTCGGTTCCGCGGCCCGTGCGATCAAGACGATGGGCTTCTCGGAACTGGTCCTGGTGGACCCCAAATTCCCGGATGTAACAAGCCAGCCGGAGGCCGTGGCGCTGGCCAGCGGCGCGCTGGACGTGCTTGAGAACGCCCGCATCTATCCGTCGCTGGAAGAAGCCCTGGCGCCCGTCACGCTGGCATTCGCGCTAACCGCGCGGGTGCGCGACCTGGGTCCCCCGCCCTGCGACATCCGGCAGGCAGCCGACCTGGCCTGCGCCCACCTGGCGGACACGGCCGAGGGCGTGACCGCCGTTGTGCTGGGCACTGAGCGCGCCGGTCTGACGAACGCGCAGATCGCGCTGTGCCACCGCATCTGCCACATCCCTGCCAATCCCGAGTACAGCTCGCTGAACGTCGCCCAGGCGCTGCAATTGGCCGCCTGGGAGTTGCGTTATGCGCTGCTGGTGGACCAGGGCGCCGAACTCCTGCCGCGTTCCACCGCTCAGGAGCCTTCGCGTGGCGCGGAGCCGGCTTCCAGCGAGGCGGTCCAGGCGTTTCTGGCGCACTGGGAGGAAGCGCTGGTCGGCGTACAGTTCCTCGACCCGGCCCATCCCAAGAAATTGATGCCGCGCATGCGCCATCTGTACTCCCGCCTGGCGCTGACCCGCGACGAGGTCGACATGATGCGCGGGGTCTGCACGGCGATGCTGAACGCTGCCAAGAAGAAATAGCGGGTCCGAAGAACCGGCTGGATTCGCCCTTGGCGGGCAACGCACGAAAAAGGGACGGTCCATGACCGTCCCTTTTTACTGTGCCAACTGCCGGCGTGTAACCGGCAGGGACGCCGATCAGTCCACCGTGGCGCCCGAGGCCTTGATCACGGGTGCCCAGCCTTCGACTTCCGACTTGATGAATTGGCCGAATTCGGCCGGCGTGGTCTTCACGCCCACGGCGCCCAGCTTTTCAAAGCTGGTCTGCACGGAAGGCTTGTCCAGCGCCTGCTGCATGGCGGCGTTGAGCTTGTTGATGACTTCCGGCGGCGTGCCGGCCGGGGCCAGCAGGCCGAACCACGACGACACGTCGAAGTCCGTGAAGCCCGATTCCTTCATGGTCGGCAGATCCGGCGCGCTCTTGGAGCGGTCGGCGGTGGTCACGGCCAGCGCCTTCAGCTTGCCCGATTGCGCGTGCGGCCAGGCCGACGGCATGTTGTCGAACATGAACTGCACCTGGCCGCCGATCAGGTCGGTCATGGCCGGGGCGCTGCCCTTGTACGGCACGTGCAGCACGTCGATGCCCGCCTTCATCTTGAAGAGCTCACCTGCCATATGGATGGAGGTGCCGCTGCCGGACGAGGCGAAAGCCAGCTTGCCCGGGTTCTTCTTGGCGTAGTCGACCAGCTCTTGCACGGACTTGACCGGCACCTGGGGATTGACCACCAGGATGTTCGGGACCTTGGCGCCCAGGGCGACCGGAGCAAAGTCCTTCGTCAGGTCGAACGAAACGTTCTTGTACAGGGTCTGGTTGATCGCGCTGGTCACTGCGACGAACAGCAGCGTGTAGCCGTCCGGCGTGGCGCGCTGGACCTGGTCAGTCGCGATGTTGCTGCCGGCGCCCGGCTTGTTTTCAACCACGAAGGACTGGCCGAGCGACTCGGTCAGTTCCTTGGCCATGATGCGGGCGATCACGTCGGTGGTGCCGCCGGCCGAGAAACCGACCACGATGCGGACGGGCTTGTCGGGATAGGCGGCGTGGGCGGAACCCATTGCAAATGCGCTTGCGGCGGTGGCCAGAAGGGTGGCGGCCAAACGCCGCATGCCAGGCTTGTGACCTGTAGTCATAGTGTCTCCGTGCAGGTACTGTCCATTAGATGGACGATTTGAATTATTGGATGAACGCATTCTGCGCTATACATGCGCTGGCCATCAAGGTAGAGTCCACCCTACGGACGATGGTTTTCCCTCGTCCGTACGTTGATAACCCTTAGTTTTCAGAGATCTGCATGCAAGACAGCGATGCCGCGGCCGCCGGCCCACGTACTCTGCGACGCGGCCTCGCCGTTCTGGCCGCCCTGCGCGACCAGGGACCGGACGGCCTGAGCGTGACCGATATCGCCCGGTTGACCGGCATACAGCGGCCCACTATCTACCGACTGCTGGCCGCCCTGCTCGACGCGGGCCTCGTGCTGCCGGTCGCGGGCACCAAGAAGTACCGTGCCCAGCTTGCCGTCGATCCGGACACGCGTTCCCGCGATCCGCGGGTGCGCCAACTGCTCCCCGTGCTGCGCCGCCTGGCCGACCGCACCGGCGACGCCGTGTTCCTGGTGGTGCGCGAGGAAGACGATTCGATCAGCCTGCATCGCGAAATCGGCAGCTATCCCGTGCAAATCCTTGCCACCTATGCGGGCAAGCGCCAGCCGCTGGGTGTGGGATCGGGCGGGATGGCGCTGCTGGCTGCCCTGCCCGACGACATCGCGCGCGGCATCGTGGAACGTAATTCGGGCAGGCTGGACGAGTACGGCGGCATGACGCCCCAGGAAATGTTCCGCCTCATCGAAAACACGCGCGCGCGCGGTTATTCGGTGGTGGGCAACCACGCGGTGCGTGGCGCGCTGGGCGTGGGTTGCGCGCTGCTGGACGCGCAGGGCGCGCCTCTGCTGGCCGTCAGCGTCACCGCCATCATCGACCGCATGCCCGCGCAGCGACAGCGCGAGATCGCGGGCTGGATCAAGACGGAACTGGCGCGGCTTGCGATGCCGGCCTGATTGGCAAGGTGCCGGGGCGCGGCTGAGTCGTGGTCACGCATCCAGGCCGTTAAGCCGGGAAGCCGAAGGATCGAGAAGCGGTCATGCCGTCACGCCTTGCTGGTGCACGCCATCTCGCCGCCACATAAAAATGGGCGCCTCCTACGAGGCGCCCATTTTCATGGCTGACGAAACAAGACCCGCAATCAGGTAGCAGCTGCGCCCGTCTTGGGGTTCTGGATCTCGCGCAGCGGGATCGGGGCCTGGAAACCGGCCTCTTCGAGCGAGCGGCGGATCTCCTGGTACAGGCTCCAGCGCAGCTCCCAATACTTGCTCGACTCGGCCCACACGCGCACGTTCACCGTGACGCCGTTTTCCTTGTAGTCGAACACCTTCACCTGCGGGGCCGGGTCCTTCAACGCATCGGGACGCGCGTCCACGATCTGTTGCAGTTTGGCGACCACCGCATCCAGGTCATCGCCATAGCGAACCGGCACCGGGATGTCCAGGCGGCGCGTCTTGTTGCGGCTGTAGTTGGTGATCGTGGCGTTCCAGACCGTGCTGTTGGGCAGTGTCATGTGGATGCCGTCACCCTGCACGAGGCGCGTCAGAAACAGGCCCACTTCCTCGACCGTGCCATCCGCGCCAGAGCTTAGCGCGATGTACTCGCCGGCGCGGATCGGACGCAGGATCAGCAGCATGATGCCGGCAGCAATGTTCTGCAGCGTGCCCTGCAAGGCCAGACCGACGGCAAGACCCGCGGCGCCCAGCACGGCGATCAGACTGGCCGTCTGCACGCCAAAGCGCGCCAGCACCGCGATCACCGTAAAGATGCGCACCGCCCACATCACGGTCGTGGAGAACATGGGCACGATCGTGGGATCGATCTTCGGCGACCGCGTAGCGGCCCGGCGAACCCAGTTGCCCAGCAACGACGACACCCACCAGCCAATACCGAGAATGAGCAAGGCGACGAGCAGATTGATGCCCATATCCATCAGCCTCGGGGCCCAGATATAGAACTCTTTTACGGCCTCATCCATGGAACCTCCTGCGAAAAAAATCGACGGCAGAATGTATCAGAAGCGGCTGGCACAAAGCGGCGCAGCGCCCGACGGGAGTGTCAGGCTTTGTAAAGCGGAGCAGCGCGTGCCGCCGCAGCGTACGGCGTAAGACTGATTCCGGTGTCTGACACCCGAATCGGTCAGACATGCAGCATAGGTCTTGCCGCGCCGGCAGGCAAAGCGGCGTTACGCCGGCACGATGCGGAAATGGTTGTCCCAGGACATGTCACGCGATGGCGGCAGGACCGGCCTTTCCTTGCCTGGCGCGTCAACGCGGATCATCGCGCCCAATCCGCTACTGACCAGAAAGCCCCCTTGCACGGCAGGCGCGACGCCGCAGCCGTCGGCGAGTGCTGTGACGCCCAGGCATTTGCCGCTGGCGGCGTCCCAGTAGATCACCTGCCCGCCAACCGGGCTGGACGTGGCCACAATGCCACCGGCGGCGTCGACCGTGACGGAGCCGACGTAGTTGCGCATGTTGCGCAGCGTCTCGGCCGGGCCGTCGAACAGTTCCAGCGCCGCGCCGCGGCGATGGCGGCCGACCAGCGCCGGACGATCCGCGGCCGGGCCCATGTATTGGCAACCGAACCACACCGCGCCATCGACCGCCAGGGCCAGGTGCCGGATCGACAGCCGGTGCAGCGCCGGCGCAAGCTCCACCTTCTCCAGCAGTTGCCCCGAGGCCGCGTCGATATACGCGAGCGACGGCCGCATGGTGTCCAGGTTCAGTTCCAGCTTGCCGTAGTCAGGGTGCGTCAGGATGCCGCCGTTGGCCACGCACAGCGTCTTGCCGTCGGGCATCAACACGACCTCGTGCGGTCCGATGCCCCCGGAATCGAACTCCCCCACGCGCCGGTAGCCGCCGCCGGGGGTGGCGTCGTACAGACCCAGCACGCCGCGTCCGCCTTCGAAGTCGTTTTCCGTGGCGGCCAGCAGGCGGCCGCCTTGCACGAAGGCGCCGTGACCGAAAAAATGCCGGTCATCGGGCAGCGGCAAGGCCGCGGGCTCGCCGCCTTCCAGCGAAAAGCCCAGCGCAAAAAAGCCGGGTTGGCGGCCGAACACCACGGCGCGCTGCGCGGTGGCGTCGATCGCAAAGCTGTGGCCGCGCGCGGGCATGGGGATCGTGAGGCGATCGCGGCCCGTCCCGTCCAGCACCACGGCTTCATCGCGGCCGCCGCGCTTGCGCGCGGTCAGGTACAGCTGCCCGCCATCGGCCGGCAGCGCGGCGCGCGCCGCAGAAGGCGACAGGCCCAGCGCCGCGGCCAGCGCCAGGAAGCGGCGCCGGTCAATCTCCATCGAGCGCGTTGAAGCCGATGGTGACGCCCAGAGCAGGCGCCAGGTTCTCGTCAACGATGGCCTTCGCGTTCTTGAGCGTCAGAGACGCCAGGACCAGCAGGCGGCGCCCTTCCTCGCCCGCCAGCGCCTGGTCCAGCGGCGCCGGCACCGCACGCAGCGTCTCTGCGGCGCTGGACAATTCGCCGCGCACCGACGCATCCATCCATTCCTCGCCCGCGGGCAAGGGATAGCCGCCCGCCACATAGAACGCCTTCAGCGCATCCAGGTTGGCCGCCAGCAGGCGCATCGACAGGCCGCTGCGCCAGAACGCCGCGCGCTTCGGACGGGCGGCCTGCGGCGAATCGCCCAGCACCGGCTCGATCTTCACGTCGCGCGCGAACTGCAGGCCGGTGGACAGGGCCTTCATGGCTTCGGCGGCAACTTCCTGCGAACTGCGATAGAGGTCATTGCCCGGTTGGGGCTTGGCAAACTGCCGCCCGAATTCGCCCTGCGCATCCCAGGCCTCGCCCAGGTCGCGCGAGATCGTGGCGACATTGGCGGATACGGCCGTGGCGTAGCCGCAGGCATACGCAAAGCTGGGCTCGCCGGTCTGCTTGAGCAGGTCGGGCTCGCCGTACAGCACGTACTCAAGCGCGGGCAGGCCCTGCACCGCGACGCTGCGGCCAGCCAGCGCGCCGGGCTTGAGCAGCGCGTCATCCTTGGCCGCGATCAGCGTCTGCACCTGGCGGGGCATCACGCCGCGCGTGTCGGGCCAGAAGGCCAGGCGTTCAAAGCGGTTGGCCTGCACCAGCGGGCCGAAGCGCAGGATCTCGACGCCCGACCATGCGTGCGCCAGCGTCTTGAACGCATCGCCGACGCGCCCGGCGCCGGCCGCATCGGGCTTGGCGCACCAGCCGCCCAGCGCGCTTTCCAGCGCGGCAGCGGCGTCCGTCATCTTCGCAACCGCCGGCCGGGCGTAGTCGCGCGCCAGGCGTTCGCCCAGGTCGGCGGGCAGCGCGGCCTGTGCCGCAACCACGGCAATCGGCGCCGTCAGCATCAATGCCGCAGCCGCAGCGCGCATGAACAAATGGCGGGCCATCACAGGGACTCCAGGAAGCGGATCAGGTCCGCGCGTTCTTCGGGCGTCATGTCGACGACGCGGTCGCGCGCGGGCTTGGCCGCGCCGCCATGCCACAGCACGGCTTCCAGCAGCGTGCGGGCGCGCCCGTCGTGCAGCCAGGTCGCATTGGGATTGACGGTCTTGGTCAGGCCAATGCCCCACAACGGCGGGGTGCGCCATTCGCGGCCGGTGGCCATGCCGTCGCTTACGCCGTCGGCCAGGTCGTCGCCCATGTCGTGCACCAGCATGTCGGTGTACGGCCAGATCAGCTGGAAACGGTGTTCCGGCTGCTTGGCGTTGCGGCTGGTCACGTACTTGGGCACGTGGCAGGCCACGCAATTGGCTTCGTAGAACAGCTTCTTGCCCGCCAGCACGCGCGCGTCATCCGCATCGCGCCGCATGGGCACCGCGAGGTTGGTCGAATAGATGGTGACGAAGTCCATCAGCTTGCCCGGCACTTCCTCCGGCCCAAAGCGCGGCTGCGCGCCGTGCGGCATGTCCAGGCATTGCGTCTGCGCGGGCGTGCATTCGCCGGAATGCTTGGGGAACAGCGGTGTGGACAGGCCCATGTCGTTGGAGAATGCGGCAGCGCTCTGCTGCTCGACCGTCGGCTGGCCTGCCTTCAGGTTAAAGCGGCCCAGCACGCGCGCGCCGGTGCGCGCATCGGTGACCCTGTTGGCCTTGCCGACGATGCCGTCGCGCTTGTCCGCGCCGACGTTCGCCAGGATGTCCGACTCGTGGATCGATTCCAGCAGGCCCAGCCCGATCATCGGCGGCGCCAGCCGCGGCGAGATCTGCGTGTCCGCACGCATCGGCCCGTAACCCAGGTTCTCGATGCGATACGTGGGCTTCATCAGCGTGGCGGTCTCGCCGCCGCGCAGCGCCACGGGCACGGCTTCGTATTCAATTTCCATGCGGCCTTCGGCCGGCAGGCCCGCGACCGCGAAATTCTGCAACTGCACGCCGTAGACGGGTTCGGGCAAGGCCGCGATCTCGTCGGCGCCCAGCTTGGGATGCCCGCGATCGGCGCCTTCCGGCACGGCCAGGCGCAGCAGCAGCGCGACCGCATCCGTGCGTTCCAGCGGATCGAAGCCCGGCACCGTGCCGCGGCCGTCCTTGGTGTGACAGGCCTGACAGGAGCGCGCGTTGAACAGCGGGCCCAGGCCGTCGGACGCCTGCGTGGACGAAGGCGCGGACACCCAATCCTTGCGGAACAGGCCGTTGCCGACGATGAACTCCTGGCGGCCTTCAAAGCTCATGTTGGCCGACGGCTGCGAAAAGATGTCGGCGTTGATGAGCTTGTTGGTCGTCGTGGCGCCGGCCTGCATGGTCTCGAAGGATTCGACCTTCGAAAAATCGCTGGTGGGCGCCGTGATGGCGGTGACGCGTTTCTGGTCTTCGGGCGTCAGATCGTCACGCCCGCCGGGAGCGGCGGGCGCGGCGGCGGCGACGGCATGAACCGACGCCGCCAGTACGGCGGCTAATGCGAGTTTCACTTGAATACGGCGTCAGGTTTATCCAGGCTGTCGGACCCTTCGATGGCGACCTTGCCCAGGTCCAGCAGCGCGATCACGCGTTCCAGGCTGCGCGTCTGCGCGACGAGGCTGTCGATGGCAGCCTGCACCACCGCGTTGCCCTCCTTGTTGCCTTCCGCGATCATCTGGTCATAGGTCTCGACCGTTTCGGCGCGCGTCTTCATGGCCTGCATGGCGGCGACGGTGGCGTCCAGCTTGGCGCGCACTTCGGCGTCCAGCTTGGAATCCTTGGCCTTGACCAGTTCGGACAGGCTGGCGCCAGTCACCTTCTTGCCATCGATGCGCGTGTACGAACCCAGATAGACGTTGCGGATGCCGATCTGGTCGTAATAGTGCGAATTGTGCGTGTTGTCCGAGAAGCAATCGTGCTCTTCCTCGGGATCGTGCAGCATCAGGCCCAGCTTCATGCGTTCGCCCGCCAGTTCGCCGTACGACAGGCTGCCCAGCCCGGTCAGCATGGCGATGAGGCCGGCCTTCGGATCCTCTTCGACCGCCTTGCGCGCCGCGCCGTCTTTCTTCCAGTTGCCCACCATTTCTTCGAGATCAGTCACCAGCAAATCCGTTACCGCCTTCAAAAACTCAATGCGGCGTTCGCAATTGCCGCCGGTGCACTGTTTCGGATCGAAATCCGTATGCGGGCGATTGCCCGAGTGACGCTCCTGCGGCGTGCCCTTGCGGTCCGCGGGCGCGGCGCCGGTGCCGTTCAGGTCCTGGCCCCACAGCAGGAACTCGATCGCGTGATAGCCCGTGGCCACGTTGGCCTCGTTGCCGTCGGCCTCGTGCAACACGTCGGACAGCAGCTCGGGCGTGATCTTGCTGACGTCGACCGTCTTGCCGCCCACCGAGATCTTGGAATTGGCGATGACGTTCACGGCGTAGAACGCGTTCTGGTCGTTTTCCGTGCCGTAGGAGGCGTCGACGTAGTCGATCAGGCCTTCATCCAGCGGCCAGGCGTTCACGCGGCCTTCCCAGTCGTCGACGATGGGGTTGCCGAAGCGGTAGGCCTCGGTCTGCTGATACGGCACGCGCGCCACGATCCATGCCTCGCGCGCGGCCTTCAGGGTTTCCGCGCTGGGCTTGGCGACCAGCGCGTCGATGGCGTCGCGCAGCTTCTTGGCGGCCGTCAGCGAATCCTCGTAGCCGGCCAGCGCCAGGTCGGAGTACGTGGCGACCACGGCCTTGGGTTCGACGGCGGCCTGCGCCACTCCGCCATACACCGCGGCGGCCAGCACCGCACCCAAAAGCAACTTGCGCATCGTCTTTCTCCCGTAATTCGGACGGCCCGCCCCCGCGGCGGCCCGTTCCGGCTTGAATTTTGTGGATGCGAGTGTAAACAATTTTCGTTTGATATTCAGGCGTTGTTCAGATAGCTGACATATTTTTGAACGAAAAAAGTATGCTCCGGCAGGTCACCCGGGGCCCCGCCGGCCCCGTTTTCTTCAGCCTGGAAATCGCCTCATGGAACTGCGCCAACTCCGTTACTTCGTCCGCGTCGCCGAGCTGGGCAGCATCGGCCGCGCCGCGCGCGACCTCGGGGTGGTCGCGTCGGCGCTCAGCCAGCAGATCAGCCGGTTGGAGAGCGAGCTGGCGACGCGGCTGCTGACGCGCAGCCCCACCGGCGTGACCACCACGCCGGCCGGCGCCGCTTTCCTGCGCCAGGCCCAACTGACCCTGCGCCACGCGGAAAGCGCCGTGGCGGCCGCGCGCGAGGCGCGATTGGCCGGCACCGTCAGCGTCGGCTTTGCGCCCACCACTGCGTCGCTGCTGGCCCGCCCGTTCTACGCCGCCATGACCGAGCGCTATCCCAACGTGCGCCTGCATCTGGTCGAGGGGCTTTCGGGCAATCTGGGCGACCTGCTCAACGCCCGCCGGCTGGACCTGGCCGTGCTGTTCCAGAACGACACCGCGCAGGGCCGCAGCGTGGTGCCCGTGCTGGACGAGCGTCTGTTCCTGCTGGCGCCGCGCGGCATGGTGGAGCGCCCCGATGGCGAGCCAGTCCGTATGACCGATCTGGCCGGGTTGCCGCTCGCCGTCACCAGCAAGGCGCATGGTCTGCGCGCCTGGGTCGAAGCGGCCTTCGAGCGGGCCGGCATCGAACCCTGGATCGGCGTCGAGGTCGACGGCCTGACGACGCTGATGGACCTGGTGCAGGCCCATCCGATCGCGACCATCCAGCCGGGCGCGGCCGTGGCCCGCGTCGAGACCGGCCTGCTCAGCATGCATCCCATCGATGATCCCTATCTGTTCCGCCGCAACCACATCTACTGCATCAGTGACGACGAGCTGTCGCCCGCCGCGCTGGCCGCGCGCGTGGTGCTGCTGGACGCCATGCGCGGACTGGTCCGGCACGGCGGCTGGCCGGGGGCAACCCTTCTGGATTCGTGATGCCCCCATAGCCTCGGGATGCCTAGGCGGTCGGATTTTCTGAAGATAAATTGATCCACATCAAGTCGCAGCGCGGTGCATGCGACGATCAACCTTCACGAAATCCGATGACCACTTCCCCCTCTCGTCCCGGCCGGCTGGGCATTTCCTCCATGCGGGCGCACTGCTCCGAAGCGGAATGGCAGGCCCGGGTGGACCTTGCCGCCTGTTATCGCCTGGTCGAGCTCTACGGCATGGCCGACATGATGGCCAACCATATCTCGTCCCGCGTGCCCGGCGAGGACAACGCCTTCCTCATCAACCCCTACGGGATGATGTACGAGGAAATCACCGCGTCCAGCCTCATCAAGGTCGACGTGGACGGAACCATTCTGTCCAAGCCCGATTTCGGCGATCTGGACTACGGCATCAACAAGGCCGGCTACGTGATCCACAGCGCGGTCCACGCCCACCGGCACGAGGTGGACTGCGTCATCCACACGCACAGCTGGGCGTCGATGGCCGTGTCGTCACTGGAGTGCGGCCTGCTGCCGCTGACGCAAACGGCCATGCGCTTCCTAAAGATCGGTTACCACGACTACCAGGGCGTGGTGCTGGGCACCGAGGAACAGGCGTCGCTGCTCGAGGACCTGGGCCAGGGCGAGGCGCTGATCCTGCGCAATCACGGCGCGCTGACCGTAGGACGCACCGTGGGCGAAGCCTTCAACTGGATGCACCGTCTGGAACTGGCCTGCCGCTCGCAGTTGGCGGCGATGGCGACGGGCGCCCCGCTGCAAGCCGTGCCGCCGCCCGTCCTGGAGGCTACCTGGAACAACTACCAGCCCGGCACGCGCCGCCCGTATGGCGTCATGGAGTGGCCCGCGCTGCTGCGCAAGCTGGACCGCATCGACCCCGGCTACCGGGACTGAGGCCGCGCCCGGAATCCCCCTGAACATTTCCAGCGCCGGCCGGCGTGGCGGCACGGCGCGATATCCCACACGACAACGACCACGCGAGGAGACATTCATGAACACTGCCCAAGCCCTGCTGGCTTGCGCGGCGCTGGCGGGCGCCTGTATCGCGCCCGCCGCCAGCGCCGCCGGCTACCCCGACAAGCCGGTCAAGGTCATCGTGGCGTTCTCGCCCGGCGGCACCACCGACACGCTTACGCGCAGCGTCACGAACACGCTGACGCAGAAGCTGGGCCAGCCCTTCGTCGTGGAAAACAAGCCCGGCGCGGGCGGCAACATCGGCACCGAATACGTGGTGCGCGCCGCGCCCGACGGGCACACGCTGATCGTGAACTCGGTCGGCCCCATCGCCGTCAATCCCACGCTGAACAAGCTGAACTACGACCCGCTGACCGACCTGGTCCCGATGGTGCAGATCGCCACAGTGCCCAACGTGCTGGTTGTGCCGCCCTCCTCGCCCGCCAAGGACATCCAGGGCTTCCTGAAATACGTCAAGGGCGCGCGCGAACTGAACTACAGCTCGACCGGCGTGGGCACGTCTTCGCACCTGTCCAGCTACATGCTGATGGACGAACTGAAGGTGAACGCCACGCACGTGCCCTACAAGGGCGCGGACGCGGTCAACGATCTGCTGGCCGGCCGCATCGACTTCATGTTCGCCACCATTCCGTCCGTGATCGGCCACATCCGTTCGGGCAAGCTGCGCGCGCTGGCGGTCAGCACGCTGCAGCGGTCCGCCACCCTGCCCGAACTGCCGACCATCGCCGAGTCGGGGTATCCAGGCTTTGACGCGGGCTCGTGGTTTGGTTTCTTTGCGCCCAAGGGCACGCCGCAGCAGGTGGTGGAATTGGTCAACCGCGAAGTCAACGCGTCGTTGCCCGCATTGAACGAGCAGATGATTCGCGAAGGCGCCGAGCCTGTCGGCGGCACGCCAGCGCAATTCGCCACTTTCATCAAGGGCGAGCACGACAAGTGGGCCGTGCTGGTACGCAAGTTCGACCCGCAGGCGCATTGACGCTCGGTTAATGGGCTGATCCCATACCCGGGGCCACGACGGCGGCCGTGAACTGATCCGAGGCGCGGCACGCCAGTTCCGCCACCAGCCGGATTGCGTCCGAGCCGCCGCTTTCCAGATAGCTCACCACCAGTAGCTGCGGCGGCACCGGCAGATCGGTGCGGATGACCTGGATCTCGCCGCGCGCAACGTACTCGTACATGGGCGGCAACGGCACAAGCGCACGGCCGAAGCCGCTGCGCACCAGCCGCGCCAGCGCCGAGATCGAACTGACGAAATGCACCTTGCCCTGCGGCATGCCGACCTCGCGGTACAGGGCCTTCAGCGCCTCGTGCGGCTGCGATCCCGGGCTCATCGTCAGCACCGGCTCGCCGAGCAGATCGTGCGCCGTCATCGTCTCCTCGCTGCCTGGCGGCCCAACCCAGCCCATCTCCATCGGCAGACAGGGCATGCTGATGATGCCCGTGTCGTTCAGCACGTCGGTCTGGAACGCGATATCCAGCGTGCCTTCGCGCAACCCGCGATGCAGGGCGCGCACCGTCTCGGACGTCAGCTGGACCTCGATGCCGGGATACGTGGACCGCAGGTTCGTCAGAAAGCCGATCAGCCACGTATGCACCACGGTCTCGATGGCGCCAATCCGCACCAGCCCGGCGACCTCGTCGCCGCGCTTGCCCAGCGACAGGATCTGCTGGCGGATCTCGAGCAGGCGCTCGCCATAATCCAGCAGCCGCGTACCGACCGCCGTGAGCTTCAGTTCCTTGGCGTCACGTTCGAACAGGCGCGCGCCGATGTCCTCTTCCAGCGATGCGATGCGGTTGGCCACGGCCGCCTGCGTGATATGCAGGCGGTCGCTCGCGGCGCGAAAACTTCCCAGCCGCGCGGACCACAGAAAGGCTTCGACAAAACGCGTGTTCATGCGCCGATGCTACTGCCAACGCAGCCGGGGCGGGACGCGTCGCTGCCGGCGAGCGGGCACGGCAAGAGGACACGTTATGTCCCCTTATGTGGTGCGCCCTGCACCAACTTGGTTCATGCCGGGCACCAGCCTGAAGCGGCGTGACCGCGCGCCACGGAGGAAACCACCGCGCACAAAACCTGGCACGGCTATTGCTTGATGACTGGTATGCAAGCTTGTCTACAAGCGCCCCCAATCAAGCAGCCCAGGAGCCTTACATGATCCATCGCAATGCACCCTACGCCTTCAACGCCACCCGCCGCCGCCTGATCCAGGGCACCGCCATGGGCGCGGCGGCGCTCGCCGCCCCGGCGCTGGTGCGCGCGCAATCGGGTCCGGTCATCCGCATCGGCTTCTGGCCCGTGGCCGCTGGCCTGCCGTTCTACGCCGCGATCGAGAAAGGCTATTTCAAGGAGGCCGGCCTGAACGTCGAGGCGCTGAAGTTCGCGGGCGCGCAGCAGGTCATGGAAGCCATGCTTGCGGGCCGCGCCGATGGCAGCGCCAACGGCACGGGCTCGGCCAACCTGGCCATCGGCGAGATCGCTTCGCCCGGCCTGTTCAAGATTTTTGCGTCCAATCCCAGCAACGCCAAGAACGTGCTGGATGAGTTCATCGTCGCAAAAGACAGTCCCATCAAATCCATCGCAGACCTCAAGGGGAAAAAGGTCGGTTCTGGTCCCGGCATCCAGAATTCCACGCTGGCCAAAGCAGTCCTGGAGCGCGCCGGCGCAACGGGGGCAACCGTGGTCGAGTTGGCGATCAGCCAGCACGTCGCCGCGGTTGCCGCCGGCCAGTTGGATGCGTGCTACACGCTGGAACCCACGGGCACGGTGGGCCGCCTGAACGGCACGACCCGCGTCCTGGAGACCGGCGTCATCGCCAAGTACGTCCTGGGCGATCCGATGGCGCCGTGGTTCGGCGGCTCGGCTTCGCTGACCACCGCCTTCCTGAAGAAGCATCCCGAGGAAAGCAAGAAATTCATCGCCGCCTATGCGCGCGGCATCGAACTGATCCGCACCAAGCCTGAAGAGGCGCGCCCCTTCCTGAAGGGCTACACCGCCATCGAAGGCCCGATGACCGAGGAAGTGCCGCTGGCCGCCTACACGCTGCACAACGAGTTCACGCCCAGCGACGTGCAGTACTTCCAGAAGTTCTTCGACCTGTTCACCGACAAGGGCGTCTTCGCGCAGAAGGTCGACGTCTCGACCATGCTCTACAAGGGTTGATCCATGACCGCAACCACGGCTACGGGCGCCACGCCCGCTCCCTCCCAGGCCTCTGCCACCGCGCCGGCGAAGACGCAGCCCGCCAAGGCGCAACCGGCCATGTCCAAGCCGCCGCGCAAGTTCGACACCTCGCGCCTGCTGCCGCTGATCGGCCCGCTCGCGCTCTTTGTGGTGTGGGACCTGGTGGTCCGCCTGCAGCTTGTCAGTCCGGTGTTGCTGCCCACGCCCAGCGCGACCATCGTGGCGCTGGTCAAGGGCATGGCGGGCGGCCCGCTGCTGGCTGACTTCCTGTCGTCGCTGAACCGCACCGTTCAGGCCTTCCTGATGGCCGGCGTGATCGGCGTGCCGCTGGGCGTGCTGCTCGGCAGCAATGAAAAGGCCTACCGCAGCGTCGAGTTCCTGGTGGACTTCTTCCGGTCCACGCCGTCCTCCGCCCTGATCCCGCTGTTCCTGATGATCTTCGGCGTGACCGACATGAACAAGATCGCCATCGCTGCCTTCGCGGCCGTGCTGGTGATCCTGTTCAACAGCGCGTACGGCGTCATCAACGCCCGCAAGCAGCGCGTGATGGCGGCGCGCGTGATGGGCGCGTCGCGCTGGCAGATCTTCAAGGACGTGCTGATCTGGGAAAGCCTGCAGCCCACGTTTGTCGGCCTGCGCAGCGGCGTGTCGATGGCGCTGGTCATCGTGATCGTGGCCGAGATGTTCATCGGTTCGGACAGCGGCCTGGGCAATCGCATCATCAATGCGCAGCAGGTGCTGAACGTGCGCGAAATGTACGCCGCGATCCTGGCGGCCGGCGCGCTCGGCTATGTGCTCAACATTCTTTTTCTCGTGCTGGAAAAGCGCGTGGTTCATTGGAGCGGCCGATAAATGTCCACCGTCATCAACCCCGTCATCGCCCCCGCGCCAGCCGCCGCGCCCTTCCAGCCCGGCCCGCTGGGCACGCACATCACCATCCGCGGCCTGACCAAGTATTTCGCCGGCTGGCCGCTCTATGAAGACTTCAACCTCGACATCCCCAAGGGCAAGATCGTCTCGGTCTTCGGTCCCAACGGCTGCGGCAAGTCCACGCTGATCAACATGATCGCCGGCCTGATCCCCATCGATGCCGGCGAGATCCTGTTCGACGGCAAATCGCTGGCGCAGACCAAGATCGGCTACGTGTTCCAGAACTACCGCGAAGCCATGTTCCCGTGGCTGCGCACCATCGACAACATCGCCTACCCGCTGCGCCTGGAAGGCCGCAGCAAGGCCCAGGTCGATGCGCGGGTCGAGGAACTGGTGGCGTCGTTCGACGTGAAGTTCGACCTGAACCGCTATCCGTACGAGCTGTCGGGCGGACAGCAGCAGACCGCGTCCATCATGCGCGCGCTGGCCCCCGGACCGGAAGTGCTGTTCCTGGACGAACCGTTTTCCGCGCTGGATTTCGAGATGACGCTGTTCATCCGGGAAAAGCTGCAGGAAGTCTTCCTGCAGACCGGCACGACCATGCTGCTTGTCTCGCATGACCTGGAGGAAGCCGTGTACCTGGCGGATCAGGTGCTGCTCTTGACCAAGCGCCCCACGCGCGTCGCGGAGATCCTGGACTACACGGACGCGCGGCCTCGCACGGTCGAGACGCTGTCCGAGCCAAGCTTCATCCAGATGAAGAAACTGAGCCTGGAAATCTTCCAGCGCGAAGTGCGCAAGTGATTCCACGCTATTAATCCCAAGCCAATACCGGGAGCATTCGCCATGACACAGGAAACCATCGACCAATACGTGCGCAGCGCGCTGGCGCTGTCGGGATATGCATTGCGCGAGTCCGCCGCCGAGCAGGTCGTGCAGCAGTTCTCGCGCATCCACGACATTGCGTCGACCTTCGCCGACGAGCCGCTGCCCGTGGAACTGGAATCCGCTTCGGTGTTCCGTCCGTGACCGGCCCCGCTCACGACATCGCCCGCCAGGTCCGCAGCGGCGAACGCAGCGCCGCCGCCGTGCTGGACGCCACGCTTGCCCGCGTGCGCGAGCGCGATCCCCGCTACAACTGCTTCACGGCCGTCACGGAAAGCCGCGCGCGGCAGGAAGCCCTGGCCATCGACGCGCGCCGCGCACGCGGCGAAACGCTGCCGCCCTTGGCGGGCGTGCCGTACGCCGTGAAGAATCTCTTCGATATCGCCGACGAGGTCACGCTGGCCGGCGGGCGCGTCAACGCCTCCAACCCGCCCGCTCGGCGCGACGCGCTGCTGGTCGAGCGCATGCGTGAGGCGGGCGCCGTGCTGATCGGCGCGCTCAACATGGACGAGCACGCCTACGGCTTCACCACGGAAAACACCCATTACGGCGCCTGCCGCAATCCGCACGACACCTCGCGCATCGCGGGCGGCTCGTCCGGCGGCAGCGCCGCCGCCGTCGCCGGCGGGCTGGTGCCGCTGACCCTGGGATCGGACACCAACGGTTCGATCCGCGTGCCTGCCTCGCTGTGCGGCGTCTTTGGCTTGAAGCCCACCTTTGGCCGCCTGCCGCGCACGGGTTCCTTCCCGTTCGTGGGCAGCCTGGATCATCTGGGTCCGTTTGCAAACAGCGCCAGCGACCTGGCCGCCGCCTACGACGCACTGCAAGGCCCCGATGCCGCGGACGTCGCCTGCGCGCAGCGCCCGGCGGCGCCCACGTTGCCGGCCATCGCGGAAGGCAATGGACGGCTGCGCGTCGCGGTGCTGGGCGGCTACTTTTCGGAATGGGCGGGTCCCCAGGCGCGCCGCGCCGTGGAAATCGCCGCGCGCGCCCTGGGCGCGACTGACGTGGTCGACATGCCGGCCGCCGTGCAGGCGCGCTCCGCCGCCTTCATCATCACCGCGGCGGAAGGCGGCGCGCTGCACCGCCGCCGGCTCGTCACGCATTACGACTACTACGAACCGCACTCGCGCGACCGCCTGGTCGCCGGCAGCCTCGTCCCAGCAGCCTGGGTGCAGCAGGCGCAGCGCGTGCGCCATCGCGCCTACCTCGAGGCGCTGGCCCTTTTCGACCAATACGATGTGCTGATCGCGCCCGCCACGCCCGTCAGCGCCACGCCCATCGGCGCGGACTGGCTGACACTCGCGGGCAAGCAAATGCCCGCTCGCGCCAGCATGGGGCTATTGACGCAACCCATTTCCGCCATCGGGCTGCCGGTCTGCACGGCGCCCACGTGGCCGGAACTGGACGAAGACGGCCACCTGCCGCTCGGCGTGCAACTGATCGCCGCGCCCTGGCGAGAAGCCGATTGCCTGCGTGCGGCCCACACGCTGGAGCAGGCTGGCGCGGCACGCACGCGGCCGGTTTGACGTTCCTTACACCGCAACGCCTGGAGCTTCGACATGGAATCCGCATTCGCCGCCATCGACATGCCGCGCACGCTGGCCGACTCCGCTTACACCACGCTCAAGCGTGACATCCTGGAGTTCCGGCTGGCGCCGGGCGACCGCTTCACCGAAACGGAGATCGCGGACCGGCTTCAGGTCAGCCGGACGCCGGTCCGTGAGGCGCTGTTCCGGCTAGAGCGCGAAGGCTATCTGGAGGTGCGGCAACGCAATGGATGGCTGGTCAAGCCGCTGGATTTTGAAACGCTGGATCATTTCTATGAGCTGCGCAGCGTGCTGGAAGCGGCAGCGGTTCATGCGCTGTGCACGCCCGGGCAATCGCCCGATCCGCTGCTGGCGCTGCGCGCGCTCGTGGAGACGTGGCTGGTCGATGAGAGCGAGCGGTCCAGCGATTGCGAATGGCTGGCCGACCTGGACGAGCGCTTTCATATCGAATTGGTGGCGGCCGCCGGCAACCCAGAGATCGCACGGGTGCATCGGGCGGCAACCGAGCGGATCCGCATCGTGCGCCGGCTCGACTTCACCCAGCCCGATCGCATCGGCACCACGTACCGGGAACACGCCGCGATCCTGTCCGCCGTACTGGCGCGCGACGGCGCGAGCGCCGCGGCGCTGCTGCGCGCGCATATCAAGGACAGTCAGGAGGCGGTGCGCAAGATTACGTTGCACCGGCTGTACGCGACACGCCGCGCGAAGGCGGCGTGAAGGCGGGCGGGCGGGGGGCCTGCGGGGGTTGCCAAAATTCGGGCTTGGGGGCGCGCGGGCTTTCGAGCTTTGGGGGCCTTAACGCTTTTGGGCTTTGGGGCTCTCGGGCTCTCGAGCTTTTGGGCTTTCGGGCTTTTGGGCTTTCGGGCTTTCAGGCCGCTCCTCGGGCGGCCGCCATGCCGGCCCGGTTCAGCTGGCGCGCAACCAGCGGTGCAGCACGCGCGTGATGACGGGAATGCAGACAAACACCATGATGGGCGTCAATATCACGCTCGTGATCAACACACGCCAGAACACCGGCAGGATGCTCAAGTGCTCGCTCACCAACACCGAGAACACCAGCAGCACCGGAAAGTAGGCCAGCCAAATGCTGACCGCCTGCTTCCAGCGCGGCGGCGTGCTGGCCTTCGGCGCAAACCACCCAGCCGTGCCGCTCACCCGATGCTCGTGACTCGCGCGCACCAGCGTTGCACCGCGCTCCAGCCACATGCGGCGTGGCAAGGACTTTTCCCACCGGTTCAGGCTGGCCTCGTCGGTGAAGCGCAGCACGATCTGATACTCATCGCCGCCTTCCGGCGGCTGCAGCACGCCAGATCCGAGAAACCCCGGAAAACCCGCCGCCAGGATTTCGCCCTGACGCATCCAGGACAGGAAATCGCTATAGCGCTCGGGCGCGATGTGGCGCGTCACCAGCATGGTGACCGGACCGGAAACGGCAGAATGAGACATGGCGGAACTCCTGGGCAGCGTGCAGCGTGTTATGCACGTTAACCCTAGCAATCCGTGTGCCAGCCTTGCGGCGCAGCATTTGCCCCTTGGCGGTGTCATTCAGCGAGATGGCCCGAGTAATTGCGCACCGCAACACACCCCATATTGGTGATAACCCCTACACGACGCACCAGTTCGGTGCATATCGGAGATAAGCAGCAATGGACATCAACCTACCCGACGTCTTGGCCGAAGTCACGGCCGCCGTTGAATGCTACGAAGCCGCGCTGGTTTCCAACGACGTGCAAGTGCTCGACACCCTGTTCTGGAACAGCCCTCACACCCTGCGTTACGGCGCCGGCGAAAACCTCTACGGTTACGACGAGATCCGCGCCTTCCGCGCACAGCGTTCCCCGCAAGGTCTTGCAAGAGAGGTCCTGCGCACCGCCATCACCACCTATGGCCAGGACTTCGCCACCGCGAACCTGGAATTCCAGCGCGAAGGCAGCACGCGCATCGGACGCCAAAGCCAGACCTGGATGCGCACGCCGCAAGGCTGGCGCGTGGTGGCGGCGCATGTCAGTTTGATGACCTGACGCGGCCATCGGCCTTGGCATGACTCGGGACCGACGGCGCCATATGAATATGCGCAATCGGCATTGAGCCTGGCCCCGTGCAGGTCTACACTGGCTGTTCCTTTTTCCCTCGTTGGAGCACACGCTCATGAGCACATACAAGATTGCAGTCTTCGTCGGAAGCCTTCGTGCCGCCTCGATCAATCTGCGCCTGGCGCGTGCGCTGGAAAAGCTGGTTCCGGCCGACTTCAAGTTCGAGTATGTGAGCCTGGGCGACATCCCGCTCTACAACCAGGACAACGAAAACAACCTGCCCGCGCCCGCCGCCAAGCTCAAGCAGCAGATCGCCGACGCGCAAGGCATCCTCTTCGTCTCGCCCGAGCACAACCGCTCGGTCCCGGCCGCCATCAAGAACGGCATCGACTGGGGCTCGCGCCCGTGGGGCCAGAACTCGTGGCCCGGCAAGGCCGTCGGCATCGTGGGCGCATCGCCCAGCGCCGCTGGCACCGCCATGATGCAGCAACACCTGCGCAACATCCTGGCCGCCGAAGGCGCCAACGCCCTCACCACGCCGGAAGTCTTCCTGCAGTATTCCGAAGGCCTGGTCGACGACCAGTTCAACATCACCAACGAAGGCACCCGCAAATTCCTGCAGGGCTGGGTGGACCGCTACGTCGACTGGGTCAAGAAATTCAACACCTGATCTGCCGCCGACGCCGGCCACGCGCAGCGTGCCGGCGCCGATCGCCCGACCTACCTCCGGGCGATCAAGCCCCTCGATTCGTCGAGGGGTTTTTTTTGGTCAGAAATCCGACTTGAATTGGGATTTTCAGACCCCGCGAAGTGCATCGGTGGCGGCATACCTTGGACCTTCATAACTCGGCACACCGCGTACCAACACAGTGCGCAAAACATGTTGTAGGGGAAAAACACGAGCCATAGAGGCAAAAGCCAATTGCTCTTTCCTTGCAACTCATTGGGCTCTCCCGTCCGCCAAGGGACATAATGGCGCAACGCTTCGGCGGGAGTCAGGAAGATGCGAACATTTGGGCGATTCCACCAGTTAGATTCGCCTGGTTCGGGCAGCTTGCCTGGACCTTCGTCCATGAATATTCGAATGAACTCCCATACTTGCCCGACATACATCTCGGACGCCTCGGTCGGCGCATTGCTTTCGACCGAAACGAACAGTGACACCGGCGAGGATTTTGTCCCGCAATGAGATACGGACTCAGCTTGCATTCTCAATATCAGCGAATGCATCACAACCACTGCTCTGCCAGTAAATTCCACCTTGGATTGCTGACCCGCAACTGCAGACCTCCAATTGCCTGCAACCAACCGTCGGCGCTCCCTGTAGTACACCTGCTTGGCGGACCTATCAAATATAAAATCCGATTCATTTTTTATTATTCGAATGCTAATCGCAAGCATAAATGAGACGAAAACAGCTAGCGACGCCATTGAGATCAAAAACGCATAGTCAAATTTTGGCTTTCCGTAAATTTCAGCCAGAAAGAAACATGTTGCTGCGCCAGTGCCGCCAACGAGGACAGACGCATACACTTTCCCTGTAGCAGCAGAGCTCGCCACCCACGGGTTTCTTATTCGCAACCGGGTATCGTCGGTCTCTACAAGTTGATCCCCGATCATGGGCGAGACACCGGCAGTGTCATTGCTCGACCAAATCCAATTTATTGACATATAAACCGCTCAATCCTCTAGCAGAAAGTTGGCGCCAGCGACGGCTTCTTCATCCAGCCCCTGGTTGGGCTTAAATTCGATTGTCAATATCGCGTTGGAGAAGCCTTTATCCTTGATTTTGAAATGCAACACCAAACCAGCGGACGTGACGTAGCAAGCAGGTTCCAAGCCAAACACCGTAATTGGCGGCAGACCAAGTCCAACATTTTTTCCCACACTGCCCAGCCCCCCGTCCCACGTGCTTTGCCCCAAAATAAATCCGGGCAAGAGCACAACGAATTCAACGTCATCATCAGAAAACCATCTATCGTGCCACCCGTTCTCCATGCCATTCAATTTGACAGATTCGATCTGATCAGAATCGAGTAGGATCGGGGCGAAAAACGCCTGATACCAATCCTTCATCTCGGCGCTGATGTCAACATATCTTGGAAGATTAAGATCTTTGTCAAGTAGGATGCCTTCCCGCTGCTCGCCGTCATTTTTCAAGTTTCCCAATTGGCACCGTGCGGCCCAAAGCTCCATAGCAGAATGCGCCTCAGCAGCCGCCAGGGAATGGAACCAAATACCGCCGGCCAGTAAAGCCACGCCCGTTAGGACGACTGCGGCCGCCACCCAGCCGACAACGGGAACGGATGCAGACACTCCGGCAATCGCCGTTCCACCAGAAAGAACTTTAGCAATGGCGCTCGTCCCTAAGAGCACTCCCGATCCCACCGCCACCAAAGTCCCTCCGGCGTACGTATAACTGCCTGCCGCCTGATTGCCGCCCTGGAAAAGGCGATTGGCCTTTAGAATATCCGCCGCTATACCGGCAATAATTGCAAGCCCGCCAGCAGCCGAAGCATAAAGCCTGGACAGAACGAGTTTCTTCAATGCAATAGAAAAAGCCAAACCAGGAATTCGATGGCCAAATTTCGCCCTTACCGCAGAGTAAGCGGATCGCGTACTCATCGCTGCCGAACTTATGGAACTTATGATCCCAAGAAGCGCCGACGCAAAATTCAACGCAGCTTCGTGCGAGTATTTGCTTTCCACCGTCTTTAGCGCATACCCAATATTGATAATATTGAAGTAAACCATTCCGAGGTTAAGGCCAGCCCCGATTGACGTGGTGCTCAACGCCTTGAGCTTCGGCTTTACCGTGGAAGTCTGGGTTCGCTCGATCGATACCGATCTATTACCTTTAACTCTGACGCTGGTGCCTGTACGTTCCACCTCAGCCATACCCTTATCGACCAATTCCTTTAATTCATTGGAAAGCTCGTGTGTCTGGGTGAGAGTATCCAAAACAGTGTAGCGTCCCGCCATTAACCCCACCGCTTTTTCCAAATTCGCCTCGCCCGCCGCCGCGTGGACTTGTTGGCGGAGATTCCGGCTTGCGTCCCAGCGAGTCTTCCCCTTGAGTCGCTTTAGCGCGACGGTGGTGATGGTCTGGGAGGTCAGATCGGTGACGCCGTTGATCGCTGGAAATTTGAGGCCAAGCTCAGAGATGACAGCATCTGGTGCGCCCAGTATCGAGCCAACTGCATCCGCTTTATCTTTAAACGGATTGAATGCAGCTAGTGAAATGTAAACGGTGCTTTCAGGATCGTCACACCATCTCTCGAGCCGTTCATATCGGGAGTCGCCCTCGTCTTTAACAGCGAGCGATTGCGTCATGCTCTGCAACATCAACGCGATAGACAACTCCAAGCCTGCCGCAGACCGACGGTCATTCCTATCAAATGTCTCGAACATCGCAGCCAGACTCTTCGGGTCGACCTTATGCTTCGATTCCGCGGTGGATATCCAAGAGTCATGATCTGAACATGCTTGGTCCAGTTCATGCACCATCACACGCAGTTGCGCGTCTGCTTCTTTGCGTTGCCTTAAAAAGTCGAAATACCGCTCTGTATCTATTCTTTTAGCCAGGCGCGCGCCCGACGGAGACATTCTTTCGTCGGTCAAAACTTCATATTCCAGCTGCTCCTGCGATGGGATCGACCGATTCGTCGGCTGATTCCGATGCCACTCGCCTCTTCTTGACGCAATGTTCGCTGGGTCGCCGCGGTCAGCGGGAAACATTGACTTCAAGGTACGAGTCAGCAGCAAGGCGGTCAGATTCTTGTGATGAAACTCTGAACTGGCCAGGTGGATTTGTTCGACGTCCAAGCTGAGACAGTCGGGCAGGTGAGGCTGACTGGCGCCTTCTGCCCTCTGGCCAGGCCTGCGTTTTAGATCCGTGATCTGATGCTGATACGCAGCGGCGATCAAACCCAAATCAAGGCTGATCCCCTCGGCGTCATTGAGCGCGACCACCGCTGGGACGCGCGGGCGCGTGAAGCGGTAATGGTTGCCCTGAGCGACAAAGGTCGCGACCGACAGGTCATCCTCGCTGGCGTGGCAACTCCATTCAAGCGGCATGCGCTGCCCAAGGGGCTTGAAGTCTTCCACCCAATCCGTCAAAGCATCGGCCGGCAGTATGTGGGCTTGACCAGACGGCGATTTGACGCCAGAGGTCAGTTCGACCATGTCCAAGGGTCGCATGTGAAGCTGGCGCGCTTCAGGATCTTTGGCAATCCTGGCCGTCATGGCATTCGTCCAAAGATGTGTGCTGTAGCCGATCCACACCTCTTTGGCGGTGTCCGGGCTGGTGTCTGCCCACACCCAGCCCATGCGCGCTCCCGTCCTGTACCTGTTCGTCTTGTCGTAGTCCTCCAGACCTGTGTACGTCAGTTCCTGATAATGTCCCTCACCGTCGTACTCATGGATAACGAGCTTTTCGCCCTTGGGACCCTTCATGAACACGTAGACGTATCCCGGACGAAGCGCGCGCAAGGTATAGGACGAAAGCTGCAGACGCTGGAAATCCGCTTCCAGATTGAAACCGGACTTGGCGTACCGATACAAAGCAGATCCATCCGCATCCGGGACGATCGCATATCGAATAGGGAGAATGGGGATGCGCGGGCAGCAGGCCGGCGCCGACGTTGCTCCGCCGGCCGTTGTCTTGGACATGGGTGGTTTCCTTTGCGTGCAGACCTATCTTCACCTTCGGGGAGGATCCAGGCCGCCAATAGGAACGCGTCCACGGCAAATGGGAAGTCGCGATGGACGCGCATGGAGTGCGCTTGCATTACCCCATACCTACCCACCATCGGATATCAGACAAAAACTATTTTTCGCGGCAAACAGCCTGAATGTTCACAAGCTCGCCGGCCTGCAAGCCGTGACGACATTTCGTCAACCCCAAGCGAGCTAGAACCGGCGTTGCACCACACCGCCCTTGATAGTTTCGGACCGAGCCTCCGGAGGTTCTTCCAGTCGGCTGCACTTATCCCCTTCAACTGTGGAGAAAGGTGAGGACAGCCTTGGGGCAGGTGCAAAATTCCCTGTCGCGCCAAGCACTTGCAGGGCGCGGTCAATAAATGCGCAATCATCCTTATGGACGATTTCCGATGGAGTTATCCCCGGTTTTTGGCGCTAGCGTCCAAGAAATCCAGGTGTCGCTCACCCCACTGTGGATTTGTCCCCGCCTTCTGTGGAAAAGCATGAGGACAGTGTGCGCACAGGTTGAAAATCCTGTTGCATATCAACGCCCTGCGGGGCGTGGTCACGAAAGGCCCAAACGCAGTTTGTTTGGGCTGTGTTGTCCCCGGCAAATGTGGATAAGCCTGAGGACAGCCTAGGGGGAGTCTGCAAAAAGCCTTGCAGGTCAGGGACTTGCAGGTCGCGGGCAAGAAACGCCCACTAGGCGACCGAGATGCGGGCCGCATCGAGAATGGCAGGCCTCTTGCAAAAAGCAGACAGGCTTGTCCCCATGGAATGTGGACAAGCCTCTGAACAGTCGCACAACAAGTACAGAAACCCGTTATGTGACAGTCACTTGCGAGGTGCGGTCAAGGAATGACCAGCACCGGGATCAGGAATCGCCTTCGAGGCGCATGCCGATCTTCAATCCCACCTGCCAGTGCGCCACCTTGCCGTCCTTGATGTGACCGCGCACTTCGGTCACTTCAAACCAATCCAGGTTGCGCAAGGTTTCGGACGCGCGCTCAATGGCTTTCGCGATCGCATCGTCGGAGGATTTGGTGGAAGAGCCCACCAACTCGATCTGCTTATAGACATGATTCGACATAGCTCGTCTCCGCTGTGAGGTGAGTCGTGAATCGTCGGTGCTTGGCCGTGTTCCGGCGCTTACGACCGGCAATCCATTCGAACACACAGGATACCTGCGCAGCGATAGAGTGGTGTTACGAGTTCCGTCGCGCGGTCTCGACCGGCGACGGAATCGCTTTTGCAACGCGAAGCAAAGGAGATCACCATGCCTGAACGAAAGACCATCGAACGCGCCAAGCGCGACAAGGGCGAAGGAAAGTCCGCGTCGACGCAGGCCGGCGAGTTTGTGCGCGAAGAAATCGACAACGTGCGCGAAGGCAAGCATGGCGTGCGGTCCAGCAAGCAGGCCATCGCGATCGGCCTGTCCAAGGCGCGCCGCGCTGGTGTGAAGCTCGGCACGCCCAAGAAGGCCAGCGCCGAAACCAAACGCAAGGCCGAGCAAGACACGCGCGCGGCACACGACGGCCATGCCAAGTCGAGTACGCGCTCCAAGGCGGCGACCAAGGCCCTGAAGAAGGAAAGCACCAAGCCCGCATCGAAGTCGGCGCTGTCACGCAACGCGACCAAGACGGCGAGCAAGCGCACGGCTGCGGACCGCTCGGCTGCGGCGCGCAAGGCCGCGGCGACCAAGGGTGCGGCCGGCCGCTCGGCTGCGGCCAAGAAGGCGGCGCGCACGCGTGCGGCGAACAAGCAGGCAGCGGGCGGGCATCACGCGGCGCATTGATTTGGCGAACTGCTGCGGCGTATCCATGCCGCAGCCCCCCATCAACGCGCAGCTAACCGGCCTCGAACGCCTTGAAGCGCTCCTGCAAGAACTCCCGCAGCCGCCGCACTGCGGGGGATAGGAGCATGCGGTGCACGCACAGCAGGTACAACGGTGACGGTTCGCTGACGTAGCCGGCCAGCAGTTCGACAAGCCGGCCCGCACGCAGATCCGTCAGCACGTCGTATCGTGATTTGTACGCCACGCCGTGCCCGGCCAGCGCCCAGCGCCGCACCAGGTCGCCGTCATCGCCGACGCGATCGCCCTTGACCGGAATGGTAAGGCTGGTGCCGTCATGCTCGAATGTCCAGCGGTCATGCAGGGTTTCGCCGAGCACGAACGACAAGCAGTTGTGCCGCCGCAGATCCGCCGGCGTTTGCGGCACGCCATGTCGCGCCAGATAGGCGGGCGCGGCGCACACCACGCGCCGGTTGTGTTCGGCAAGCGGCAGCGCGACAAGGCTTGAGTCGTTCGGGGTGCCGTAACGCACGGCGATGTCGACCGGCTGCCGGTACAGGTCCGCCAGCCGGTCGCTGATGCGCAACTGGAAATTGACGCGGGGATGCTGATGCTGAAACTCGTCCAGCCACGGCAGCAGCACGTGGCGGCCCAGGTCGGAAGGGATCGACACCGACAAGGTGCCGGCGATGTCCGTCTTGTCGCGCGCCATGGCGTTCTTGCCAGCCTCGAGCGTGGAGATCGCTGACCGCGCGTACTCCAGATAACGCTCGCCGTCGCTGGTCAGCCGCAGGCTGCGCGTGGACCGCACAAAGAGCCGCGTTTCAAGTTCCTGTTCCAGCCGCTTGAGCGCGGCACTGGCCACCGCCGGCGTCAGGTCGAGCTCGCGCGCGGCGGCGGAAAAGCTGCCCAGATCCGTCGCGGCGACAAAGATTCTCAAATCCTCGAATCGGACCAATTCCGGCCTCATTTTCAAAAAATTATTGAAACTGCCTGCGATGCTAGCCGGTTTTTCATGGCTGCGGTGTGGGTAATCATGCACTCATTCCCCGACGCACAAGGAGTCACCGCATGAACATCGAACTGAAGGGCAAGAAGGCATTGGTCACCGGATCGTCCGGTGGCATCGGCCTGGCCATCGCCACCGGACTGGCGCAGGCCGGCGCGCAGGTCGTCCTGCATGGTCGCAATGCAAGCAAGCTGGCGCAGGCCGCGCAGACCATTTCGCAGCAGGTCGCAGGCGCGCAGGTCACCACCGTGCAGGCGGACCTGGCCACCGCGGACGGCGCGGCGTCGGTCAGCGCCGCGCATCCCGACGTGGACATCCTGGTCAACAACGCCGGCACGTTCACGCCCAAGTCCTTCACCGAAATCACCGACGACGACTGGCAGGCCATGATGGACACCAACGTCATGAGCGGCATCCGCCTGTCGCGCTATTACCTGCCGCGGATGCTGGCGGCCAACTGGGGCCGAATCGTGTTCATCTCCAGCGAATCCGCCGTGCAGATTCCCGCCGAGATGATCCATTACGGCGTCAGCAAGACGGCCCAGCTGGCCGTGTCGCGCGGCCTGGCCGAGCTGACTGCGGGCACCAATGTCACCGTCAACGCCGTGTTGCCGGGCCCGACGCGCTCCGAAGGCGTCTCCGACTTCTTTGCGGAAATGGCCAAAGAGCAAGGCGTTTCGCAGGAACAGATGGAGCAGGACTTCATCGCCCAGCACCGCCCGACATCGCTGCTGCGCCGCCTTGCCACGGTGGAAGAAGTGGCGAACATGGTCGTCTACACCTGCTCGACGCAGGCGTCAGCCACCAATGGCGCGGCCCTGCGCGTGGACGGCGGCGTGGTCCGCTCCATCATCTGATCCCTTGAATCACCAGCACCCCATCATGAAAGCCATTGCCTACTTCAAGAACCTGCCCGCCGACAACGCCGACGCGCTGCAGGACATCACCGCCCCCGAACCCGTGCCGGGCGACTACGACCTGCTGGTGGACGTGCATGCCATCTCGGTCAATCCCGTTGACGTGAAGATCCGCGCCAACCGCAAGCCGCAGGAAGGAAAGCCGGAAATCATCGGCTGGGATGCCGCGGGCGTGGTGCGCGCGGTCGGCGCCCGGACCAGCCTCTTCAAGCCTGGTGACCGCGTCTGGTACGCCGGCGCGTTGACCCGCCCGGGCGCCAACAGCGAACGCCACATCGTGGACGAGCGCATCGTTGGCCACATGCCCAAGAGCCTGGATTTTGCGCAGGCCGCCGCCCTGCCCCTGACCACCATCACCGCATGGGAATTGCTGTTCGACCGCCTGCGCGTGCTGGACAACGCCGCGCCCAGCCAGCGCAGCCTGCTCGTCATTGGCGCGGCTGGTGGAGTTGGCTCGATCCTCGTGCAGTTGGCGCGTCAGCTCACCGGCCTGACGGTGATCGGCACGGCCTCGCGTCCCGAAACACAGGCTTGGGTGCGCGAACTGGGCGCGCATCACGTCATCGATCACACGCGGCCGCTGACCGAGGAGCTCAAGCGCATCGGCTTTGAGAACGTCAGCTATATCGCCGGCCTGACGCACACGGACAAGCACTTTGCGCAGATGGCCGAGGCGATTGCGCCGCAGGGCAAGATCGCACTGATCGACGACCCGGCCGCGGTGGACGTGCGGCTGCTCAAGGGCAAATCGGCGTCGCTGCATTGGGAATTCATGTTTGCGCGGCCGCTGCACAACACGCCCGATCTCATCGCCCAGCACGAGCTCCTGAACCAGGCCGCCCGTCTCATCGACAACGGCACACTGCGCACGACGCTGGGCGAGCACTACGGCAAGATCAACGCCGAAAACCTGCGGCGCGCGCATGCCTTCATCGAAAGCGGCAAGGCGCGCGGCAAGATCGTGCTGGAGGGGTTCTAGAAACGCGGCGATCCCGTGCGGGATCGCGTGCGCCGGCGCGGCGCGCCGGGCGTGAACAGGCCTGTCAGCCTCGGCCTTCGCGCTTGGCGCGTGCGTGCGGGTCGTTGATTTCGGCTTCCAGCTCGGCAATCAGCCACTGGAACCAGCCGTTTTCCGTGCGGGCATAGACGGCGGCCGCCGGCGTCTTGCCTTCGCGCCAACCCGTCTGATGCGCGTCCATCCAGGCGGACAGGCTCTTGTGCGGCGCCAGCAGGCCGGACAGCCACGACCACAGGTAATCGGGCACGTTGCGGCGAAAGCCCTTGGCGCTGGCATAGATGGTCGGCTCCAGCGGCAGGTTGC
Organism: Achromobacter sp. GQ309; assembly: GCF_059759315.1. Classification (NCBI taxonomy): domain Bacteria; kingdom Pseudomonadati; phylum Pseudomonadota; class Betaproteobacteria; order Burkholderiales; family Alcaligenaceae; genus Achromobacter; species Achromobacter sp. GQ309. Next base: position 162,528 of record NZ_JCAXDP010000001.1, on the reverse strand, counting down.
CCGCACGAGCCAGCTTGGCCTGCGTCCGGCGCAGTGTCTCGACAGCGGCCTGCAATTGTTCGGTGCTGAGCTTTTTCACGTATGACTCCTGATGCTTGATTTGTGCGGATTATCGCCGCAGGGTGCGGCGGTTACCAAGCTGCCATTTACCTTTTGCGAGCCGGCGCAAGGCCTAATAGCAGCGTGGCGGCAAAACGCTCGCCGGGTTCCAGCACCTGCATGCCGGTGCGGGTCTCGCCAGCCGCCGCGAGGTTGAACGCGTCGGCCACGTTGGTGACCGGTTCTACACAAAGAAAATCCGCGCCCGGGGCCGTGTACACCACCAGATGCGCAAACGCCGGGTCGGCATGCAGCGCCAGTTCGTGCCCATCGGGCCAATGCAGCGTCGCGCGGCCCTGCCACTGCGACAGGTACGTGTCGCAGCCCTCGGCGGACTGGCGCAATTCACGCACTGTCGTCGTTTTGCTTCCCGTGGGGAGGCCATTCTCATCCGACGGCCAGATGCGTCGGGCGTGCAGCGACACGCGCTGGGCCGTGAAATACGGATGGATGCCCATACCGCATGGCATCGGGGTGTCGCCTTGGTTGGTGATGGACAGCTTCAGGCTGAGCCCGCGGCTGTCCAGACGCCATCGCTGCACGCACTCGAACGGCCAGGGCCAGCCCAGCACGCCAGCGGGTTGGTCGAGCACCAGGTCGACGCTGTCGGGTGTCAGATTGCGGACCTGCCAGGACTGGAACAACCCGGCGCCGTGAATCGCCTGCGGGCGGTTCGGCACGGACTGCAGCGCGTATCGGGCGCCGTTGAAGGTGAAGACGCCGTCGCGGATGCGGTTGGAATATGGCGCGAGCGGATAGGATCCGGCGCGAGGCCATTTGCCGGCGGGCCATTCGGTGGCGGTCAGGGGCACGATCCAGTCGTGAGCGCCGGTAGAGAGACGCGTCAGACGCCCGCCCCCGCCCGGGGCGAATTCGGCTTGGTGGTCGCCGCTGGAAATGGTCACCCGCTCGGTGGCGTCCAGCTCGGCAGGAACAGCAATATCGGACATGAGGGTTGAAACTCCTGCGGCGTCCACGTGCGCCACGAGGGGGAATTGTGCCCGGCGGGGCAATAAGGCTGCAAGTTGGCGGGATCGTGACGCCGGCGGCTAGTCTCTGGCGGACCACCACAGCCATGCCGCCGCGGCAAAGGCTGCCCAGGCCGCAACGATCAATATCGCGCCGAGGACGCTCCGGGGCTTTGCACCCTTTTCTCGCATCCATTCATCAGCCTGCTGGCGGCAATCCGAGATGACATCCGAAGGAAGGAGTTTGATAATCAGCCAGATCAGGACGGGGAGCAGCAGGACGTCGTCGACGTATCCCAGCACCGGGATGAAATCCGGAATCAGGTCGATCGGGCTCAAGGCGTAAGCCACGACCAGCACGCCAAGCGCCTTCGCGTACCAGGGCGTCCGCGGGTCCTTGCCGGCAAACCATAGCGTGACGCCGTCACGCTTGATTCGTTTGGCCCAGGTCTTCAACTTTTCGCTTGTGGTCACGGATGGGCAGACCGTCTGGATAACGCGCCAATTGTATTAGTCGGCATGCGGATCGGCGGGGCTTGCCATCGGTAAGGGGCGCTTCAGATCACGGCGCGGCCGCTGGCTCGTCTAACGCTTGAAGATGTCTGACACTGGACGGAAATGTTTAAAAAGTCGCTTGTCAGATGCTGAGCCAAGTCGCCAGCGGCGACAACGACAGCAGCACACCAGCCCACGCTACCTTGCTGCCATCTCGGTGTATGGCATATACGCCGGAAGCCACGCCGGGAAGCCCGGGGATCAATTCGAAGATGATGTACGGCCAGAGTCCCTCGTGCATAACCACCCACCAGTGCAACCAGGCAGTAGCAATACCGCAAATCAGCGCAAGGATGCTGTAGAAGGACCAACCCAAATCGCGCAGCATGCTGATTCCCTTCTGCTGGTTAATGCTGTTGCCTCGCTTGGTTAGCGAGCAATCGTACCCGAACAGCGCAAACGCAACCGCGAAGGTGATCGTATCTGCAAGCGTATCGGCTAGATCGCCCGGCATGGTTGTGAACGTACGCTCGATCTCAATCTGGCCCTTCATTGCCCGATGGAGTTCGACGGTGTCAAAAATCGAGGGATTTCGGTTCCAGCCACCGTGCACACGAACCGCCCGCCGATCCGAAAAATCGCAACCCGCCGCCAAATCGTCCCGCCCCAGCTCAGCAACCCCTTCCCCGCCCCGATACAATCACGGGCATGAATTCCGCACTGCAAAACACCGCCGCCGACGCCCACGCGGGCCACACTCCCATGATGCATTGGTAACTACCATAGAGATAATTCCGATAGCTTTCAAAAGCTACGCCAAAACCGACGCCGTCGGCAATTCGCTCGTCAATCTTGGTGCTCCATGAATCACGACAGGAAACGTATCCCGGGCCTTGACGACCCCGCTCGAAGATCTCAACCGCGGCGCACCTTTTGGAGGCGAGCTATCGAGACACTCAGCAGCCCATCACACTGGGTGTTCGCGGGGATTTTCTCAACTATTGCCTGGGGGCTTCTTAATTCTGGTGCCGCCATCGAGAACCTTCGCACAACGCCGCAAAAGGCCCGGCTGGCAGTGCAGGAGTTCAAGGCTTGGTTTTATGACGACGCCTATTGGACAGGCGTGTGGGGCAACAACAGCGAATACATACTCGGCGCACCTGAATTATCGGAAACCGACATAAGATTATTGTTGGTTTCCGACGGGGGCCAGGTTGGCGGCATGATCTCAACCCCATGGACTTGTATGTGGGATTTCGTGGCTGGACTCGCAAATGTCGAAGGGGAGATCGATGTTTGGGGTCGGCTCCAGGGCTCCGCCTGGGATTTCCGAGACAATAAAAAAATTGTCCTGTTTACATTTACGGCTCACAAAGACGATTTGGAGCAAGGAACAATTCGGATCCACCAAGGCGAATTTGCCCCGGCTTTACCTGCGGTTGCCCGCCTCATCAGGCAGATCGAAGCCAATGATGAAGGGCCCGTCGATGCATTCGATGTGCCTCCAAGATGCATGGAGGAGCACGCGAAAATTAGGCAACATCGGAAACCTAACCCCGATAGGGTGGAAGTAAATCGCTATCCTATCCCGGTGAGCGAGAAGCGAATTGACAGGCACTAGCCGACCCCCCGCTCGCAACTCTCGCTCTGATCAAGGGAGCGCTCAGACCAATCTGAGTCGACTCGCGTTCGGCGGAGCGATATTGTAGAGCCGGCTGATGTCGTCGCCCGATGTATGCAACATCGTCCGCAAGTCGCTTAAGGCGTAGCCGAGGTCTTCGAGGTGACTTCTCACGACCTCTGGCACAACTGATGGCACCTCGGCGGCGAAATCCAATTCAGCCGGTTCTCGGCGTCGATACTGCAATTGGCTCATTTGCCGCCACAAATAGCTGCTCTGATTGTCCGTAAGCAAGCCAATAGTCTTTGCACGCACCAGGATAGCCGCCATTGATACGCGCCATATTGGCTTCAGCGCCGCAAGCCTCGGTACCGTGATCGTTCCGCCCAAGAGAATCGGTCGTATGTCGCGAGCGGGCATCAGCAACGCCGCAGCGAATGCATTCGCCTCGTCCTCCATCGCAGGCGAAGGATGGCGATGCATCACAAGATGCCCAAGTTCATGAGCCAGAGTGAATCGTTGCCTGTCTGCGGGCTGGTTCCTATTCAAAAATATGCACGGCGGCATATCGGGCGTTCGCACCGTCAGACCATCGACAGACTCCCCATCAAAGTCACTCAGGATGACGAGGCAGCCAGCCCGTTCCACGTACGACATCAAATTTCGTATGGGGCCTACAGGAATTAGCCACATTCGACGTACCATTTCCGCGACGCCTTCCGCCCCCCCTGCATACTCATCAACTTCAATTTCGGGCAGATCAAGTTCAGGCGCCAAGTCAACCGACTTGAGCAGGCGCCGAAAATGGAACAAATGAATGTTCACCTCTGCCTCAAGCTTTTCAATACTCTGCTTGCCAACGCTCGCACGCTTCCGGTACATCGGATGAACGCTAACCGGCAGCCCGAACACGCGGTCGGGCTCGAAGAAGAAGCTAACCGGAAAATTTAACGCGCCCGCGACCTTACTAAGTAGGACTTCAGTTGGCTGCAATAGGGCGTTTTCCCACTTCGAAATGTGGGCTTGGGACACACCGCTCCTGTCGGCCAAGAGACTTTGACTGAAACCGCGCGACTGTCGCGCGATTCGAAGGAGATCGGCATTGAATTCGTGCTTCATTTTCCACTTACTTTCTTAACCGCGCCGTTGTTATGGCGCGGACGAACAACTCGACGGCCGGCCGGCTCTTCGGGAGCGGGGCCTTCAGGCAGGATCGATACGACATTGGATGCGTCGCCAGCCTGGAGCAGACTCTCTGTCCACAAGATCCTCTCCCCCTCTCGAGCCACAACCATCACATCCTCAATCTCGGTCTCAAGCGCATTCAGTCGGTAGACGACGTCGACACGCTGTACGTCTGGCAATCCCAACAGATTGTTGGCATGGTCATGAAATGCTAGGGCAAGTTGCGTCGGATAGTTGGAACTCACGCCGTTGCTATCACCCTTCTTAAAACGGAACAGGACCTGATCCGCGATGAAAAAATCAAGAGATTCGTTCCGCCTTCTCACCGAAACGGATGGATTGCCGTCAAAGCTCACCATCGCATGGCGGGCTATACGCTCCCACACAACGTTTGCTCGGGTACGCTTGAACAACCACGGCCCATTCAACGGATTCTCTCGGCACTCGTCCCAAGCGCGTAGGACTGAATTGACGATATCCTGGGCAAAGGGCCGCAGATTGTATAGAACCGCTTCCTGATGAGGCAATGGCATTCGAGTTCCTAAGACAAGTCGACGGGGGCAGAATAGCACGCCTTACATATTTCACCTCAAATTATTCATAAAAATATTCACGGCGTTACACCACCGTTGTTGCGCGACCACCGGTGCTGGGGAGGACACATGTGTAGCCATTACCAGACCCTGAAAGACGCTGAGCTGCTGCTAAAGAAGTTCGGCGTGACAAGGCCGGGCGTGCTCGACCAGTACGACATGTGGCCGCGGTATCAGGGCATCTTCGTCCGCCGGCCGCCGGAGCATGAATCCGGCGACGAGGCGGTGCCGAGCTTGGAGGCCGTTACCGGCCGCTGGGGCTTGATCTCGGGATCCACCCGGCCGGACGCGCTACCCGGGGCTGAGAAGCTGTCCACCTTCAACGCCCGCGACGACCGCGTAGCCAACGCCTTCACCTTCCGCAACGCCTGGCGCCGAGCGCAGCACTGCATCATCCCTGCGGACGCGATCTTCGAACCCGACTGGCGATCCGGCAAGGCGGTGGCCACGCGATTCACCAAGGCCGACGGCGGACCGCTTGGCGTCGCAGGCCTCTGGGACCGCTACCGCGACGCCGCCGGCCAGTGGCAGGAGAGCTACACGATGCTCACCATCAACGCGGACAACGATCCCCTCTTCCGCGACTACCACCAACCCAACAAAGAAAAACGCATGGTGGTGATCCTTCCCGAGGGTGCGTATGGCGACTGGCTGACCGCGAGCGCCGATCAAAGCCGCGACTTCCTCGTACCCTTCCCCTCCGACAAGCTCGTCGCCACGCGACGACCTGACGCCGATTCTGCTGCGATATACTGTATATACATACAGTATATCGCAGCAGAATCATGCTTTGCTCCATCGTCCGCACCCACTACCTCGGCCAGAAGCGCCGGGACAATGACCCCGCGCCAGCCGTGACTGGCACTGTGCGGATGTACTCGATCACGCGCCAAGACATGCGGCGTCAGGTGCGCATCATGACGATGGATGGCCTAGCCAAGTTCGGCGCGACGGCTAAAAGGCCAATCCCTGACCTACTCGAGCCAGAACTGCTCACTTTCTGTTCTGACAGGGGGATGATGGTCTGCGGCTTCGAAGAGATCGACGGCCGGCGCTACTACCAAGGGTGGTGGATGCAGTGGCTTCAACCGGGCTAGGTGTTCAGTATACGGACAATAGTGAATTTATTATGGTCCGCCTTAGCCACTTGCCTTACCCTCAGCGTTCGCGCAGCCCGTGCCGGCGGATGCGGCGCGATTCGCCCAGGCCACCAGCCTGGGTATTTTTTTGGAGTTGCGAGCCCTCCAATCACCGCGACTTATGGATGTGTAAGCTCGGGCACAACTAGAGAGGGGTGGAGGCAGTTCGAGGCGACCTGCCTTCCGCAAAAAAACCTACTCGATCGAGGATGCGCTATTTATTTGCGAGGCATTACGAACTAAAGAGCCACAAGTCAGGCAGAGTTCGCCGGAGGGTGGAACAAGGGCGCGCCCTTAAGCTGAGGCACAAATAAAATTTGGAAATTCCATTTGTACTCATGACCATCGATTGTCAAGCAAACGCTATGCGTCCCACTGCTTTCAATGGGAAAAGGTTCGACCGAGAAAATTGTCGAAAAAGGATTAGGTGTAATGCCAGTCGCCTGCGGCACAGTCATTTCGGACTTGCTGTCGAAAATAGTACTCTCTTCGGGTGACTTGACCGCCACAGCTATCGAATACACTCTAGGAGCTAACCCTTTGAAATCTATAAAAAAGGTAACTCGGCGGAGAGCTCCACCCGGGCGGTATTCATTCGGGATAACAATAACGCCGCCAGGGCATAAACCAATAATATCGTGAGTACCCTGGCCTGAAGACTTGACATCATTGCAGACAATGAAAGTAGTGTCCTCAATTGGGGGATACACGGGCGACTGCTGAGATTGATTCATAATTAATGCAGATGCACCGCCCCACCACCGCCGATAACCTCGAAAGGATGTAGCTCTGATGCTGGATCTTCTAATTTCCTGGACACCGACAAACGCAGATATGGCCTAGTCTCGGCGGCAATCAACCAAGAAGCACCCATAATGGTTGCATTTCTAGCCCCCAAAATGCCGCGATCATTTGCCGAGAAATACTCCATTAACGCCGCAGTATCACCAGACGTAGAGTCGCTCCACAGCTTGTCGGCCGTCACTTTTGAGGCAGCGACTCGGCGGTCAAAAGCTGGACGCACGAACCATTCGTGAACGAACCGGAGCAAACTCGGACGGGTCACAACCCAAGCGAAAAAAGCCAAGATCGCAATCGCCATCAATGATGTAGCGATGATTGGAAAGATCAAATTAGCCATTCCACCCACCTGTCACGTACATAAACATGTGCACAATCGTCCAAACGGCTGGGACCATCATTGCAATAGAGTACTCCCACAGCACCTTACCCGCAGCCATCGTCTTCGGAAGCGATCCACTCTGCTGAGTGGACCAGCCCTCGACGGCCTTGGTTACCCTGGGCTCGAACCAACGCCGACTAAAATTGTGCGCGCATAGCCCTAGCAACCCCACTATCACTACAGCTGGCCCCAATGCTCCCACACTTGGGGGAGCTTTGCCAGTAGACATGAGGGCTACCGCCGCAAAGTCAACCCCGGCAAGCAGCAAGATCCAATCAGACGGGGCTGTGGCTCCAGAAACCGAAAATCCACGCTGGCTGACATTGAACGCGAGCACGGCCAACGGGACCCCTAGATTGATGATCCAATAAATTACACTCTGTTGAGAAAACCAAACCAGCATGGCGAGCAGAGGCGCGTGCACTTGGAAATATTATGAATCATATTAGCACGCTGAACCGTGCGCCCCGGAACGGAGCGCACTTGAGTTGGATCTGGCGTCAGCGTAACGCTTCGTAGCTGCGCTCGCATGTCAATCCGGCGATACGGGCACGGTCGGCAAGTGCCGCAAGCTCTTCAGCTCGGTCGCTAACCCGGCCGAGCATGTGGGCGAGCAAATCAACGGCAGAGGCCCCTGTCGGGCTTCCGTTGGCAGCGGAGGGATCTCGGGAGATTGCGGCGCGAGCCAACGTGTTTGCCCGGGCGCGCAGCCCGTCACGCTCAGCACGAGCACCAGCAGCATCAGCAGCCGCTGCAGCGGCCTGTTTCGTTGCGTCATCACGCGCTTTCTCCACTGCGGCCGTGCGCCGCTTTCCCTCTTCTCGGGCCGCCTCTACGGCGGCAACTATTGCCTGTGCTTGGGCATCACGCTTTGCCGCCTGCGCCGCTTCGGATTTGGCCAGCGTCGCGGCCGCGCGCCAGCCCTGCGCGGTCCACCCTGACCATCCGCCCAGCGCAGAGACTGCCAGCGCGACCGCCACGTAACCTTTCCACCCTGCCAGCGCTTGGCCAAGCCTGGCCGCGGCGTTCATGCCCGACCTCGCCAGTCGCGCGCGATCTGGAAGTGCGGGCCGTCCTTAAACGACTTCCAGTCGCCACCCCACTCCACCGGTACACCTAGCTCGCCAGCGCAGGCTTTCACCACCTCGGCAAGATCGGCGAAGGCCTGCCAGTCGTTCCAGGGGATCACGCCGCGCACCAGCGGCGCTAGGTCGACGGCGTGGCCGAGGCCGTCGGCCTGCGGAAGGTGGTAGCTGTTCATCGTCTGGCTGGCGCCCTTCGTGACGTACTCGCGCTGCTGCGCCGGCGTCCGCACGCCCTCCACCACGGTGAAATCCACGGCCGTACGCTGAATCGCCAATTTGACGATTTCGACAAGGTCGGGGTGGATGCCGATCAGGCGCGCCAGACTGCGCTGGGATAGTTGAAATTGGCTCATGCTTTGGGGATCCTGATGTGCTTGGCCGTTACTGCGGCCACATAGAAGGCAGCCGAAGCTGCAAGGGCGGCGTCGCCGGCGCTTGCCCAGCCGGCAACGAAGATCCGGCAGGCTGTACCTGTTGCGGTAAGGCAGATGGCTGCCAAGCCGACGCGCTCCAGCGTCGTGTCTTTGATCGACTTAGAGAACACCGCCAGCACAGCGCCGCCGGCGACCACAAGCCAGCAGACGAAGGCGAGGACGGCCCACAAGGTGATGTGGATCTTGGCGTCCATGTCAGGCCCCTTTACCGCGTACGCGATCAAGAACTGCTTGCCACAGCGCGCCGATGGGCGCTTCCTGCACGGCCTGCCACATGCGCGACATGATCGCCATGCCAAGGAAACCGCACAGGAAGCCTGACAGCCCCTCGGGGATACCTAGGAACTGCGCCAGCCACGGCGAGCCGTAGTACGCCAGAACGGCGCCAGTCGCGGCCATGCTGGCCTTTGCTGTGCGTGATCCTTGCAGGAATCGCATGGACACCATCGCGCCAATCACGCCGGCCAGCTTTGCCGCGAGGGCGTCGAAGTCTTGGATGTTCAATCGCGTCCCCTTGAGACGAAAAAAAGCCCGCCGAGGCGGGCATGTTGTTCAGACTTCGATTCCAAGGCGCTGCGCCCGGGCCCGAATAACGTCCGCCAATTTAGCGATTTCGTCGTCGGTCAACGCCTCGGTGAAGATGGCGACGGAGCTGATATCGACTTCAGCGGCGTAGGTGTCTGTTGCGCTGCCGATCCGGAATTTGTTCCCCGTCAGGACGCGTGCCGTCGTCGGCGACGCCGTCGACGACTGCCCGGTGGTGAGGTTACGAGCGACGTTCTGCGAACCGACCCGGACGATACGGAGCCCCCATGCGGTAGCGACTTCGCCACTGGTCAGCGTGGTACCGGCCGAGGTGATCCCGCCAGAGCCGTTATCCCGGGCCCCACCCGCAGCCAAGCCGGTCGAGGTCTGGTAGAGGCTCACGCCAAAGGCTGTGCCTGTATAGCCAGGCGTAACCGCGGGCCCCCGATACGTGGACACGTACATACCCGAGTCTGCGGCAGACGCGCTCGCGATAGGCGCTGCCGTGCGACACACCACCAGGATGGTGGCCTGCTCGGTCTCGGGGATGTCCGTCTGGATGTAGTTTGCGTTTCCTTTGAACCTGGCATACGCGCCAAAAACCGCCGGCGTCCCGATGATCTGGACCGGCCCTCGGCCGGGCACTCGATTCAACGACAGCCGACGGATATCAGTATCAAATGTGAACCAGCCAACCAGACCCCGCGTGACGGGGGGAACGACACGGCTGTACCAAGGCGCGGCCGATCCGCGCGAAACAATTGCAACGCCCATAGTTGTAATTCCTCAGATGAGATTCAAAGACTTTGCCGCGACATGAGCGGCAAGATTGCGAGCCAGCGATACCCTGCCGGACATGGTGGGGTGGATGCTGTCCGAGTAGGTCGTGGTGCGGAACCCTGTGATCGGATCAGTAGATCCGGTCAGCAGCGTGTAATCGCTTTCCGGGTTCTCAAGCGCCCAGGTCGGAGCGACAGTCGCGCCGTGCTCAGACGCCGCCTGCATGATGCTGCGAAGAATGGCGGTGTACTTCGTGGTCCACAGTTCTTCGCGAGCATCCTGTCTCGCGGTTCCTGGCAGCGCGCGCAGGATCTTTACCGATGGCCACGCCAGCTTCAGCCTCTTGTAGATCAGCCGATCGTTATCGAGTACTGCCTGCGAGATTTCTGCCCCTGACCGATCCCGCGCGTCGTTTGTCCCCACTGTGATGACAACCTGATCAGGTGCCTGAAGGCCAAATCTTGAGGCGTAGTATGCGAAGTCGAGGATCCAACCGTTGCGCACGTCTTCGGCGGGGTCTTCCGGAGTCGCAATCCGCAGGAATGGGTTGTAGACCACCTGGTCCGTTTTGATCATTGCCAGATAAGCGGCCTCGCCCCCCGGGCTCACAATCGAAATGCGGTCCGCCACAGCGCCGGTGAAATCTCCCGTCTCCCAGCCTTCGCGGGCTTCAGCGAGTGGCCCGCTGGCATCGTTCGCGTTGTTCGAAACGCCGCTGGTGTTAAGTGTCCCAACCCATTCGGGCACGAAATTTCGGTTTTCCAACTCTGGGGCCATAAGCGATACCAGCTGCCGATTGACGATGCTGTCGCCAATGATCATGATCCGCTGGTTGACGGCGGCGCCTTGATTTCCGACCGCGGCAATCTGAATATTGCGCGCCTGACGCGAGGCCAGATCCCTCTTATCCCGAAGGCTCAACACCAATGTTCCGCCGGTTAACGACAAATCTCCGGGAATATCAAGCCCATACATGCCACAGCGCGAGAACGCTGTGCTGGTGCTCGCGACGCTGCCGATAACGCGCTCCACGCGGCTTCGGACCCCCAACATGCTGGAGAGATCAAGCCGCGTTGTCTGACCCTGGAAGATTGCCAGCCGTGCGCTGAAATACACCCCCCTATCGAAGGGCGAATCGATACGCGCGTCTTCCGGAACCCCAGGTTCCGACGAGGGGTGGTCGAGCACCTCACCGCGCTCATTGACAACAAACACGCCGGGCATATCCACATTTTGGATAAACATCGGCCCCACCCACACCCCCTCATCGTCACCCATCAAGAGCCTGCCGCCTTCAGCGTCACCAATGCTGGTAGGCTCATTCAGACGGCCCGTAATGGTGAAGCTGGGGGCAGCATAGGTCGCCTCGTCTTGTGACACTACGACGGCGCCCTCTTCGTTGGCGATGCTCAATATTGGCTGTACGCCATCATGGATCAGCGTCTCGAGGGCGTTCGCACGCTGATCGAGAGCCATCACACTTTGCGTCGTGGCTGGCTGGATTTCGGACCAAGCCCACACGGAACCATTCCAAACGTAATCCCCGTTGTTGCCCGAGGTGGGATCATTCGTGACTCGTCCTGTCGTCGGAACGGGACGGCTGGTATCGGCCAACATGGCGGCCACAGTTAAATACGTACGAATATTCGCCACGCCGGACGCGGCGTCCAACACCTCTGTCCGAAGGGTAGCGAGGTTTTTCACGTCATTGCCCGCCCGGTTGACGTTCGGCGTGCCCACGGCGCCATTCGAGAACGCATCCAGGGTTTCGGCATCTACGCGGCCGTTAAGCAACTGCTGCCTTGTAAGGTATCCAGCCATTGGGGACTCTCAAAAAAAAAGCCCCGCACTGGGCGGGGCTCGTCTGGTGAATAATGAAACCTAAGGGTGAAAATCGAGGTCGTTTTGGTAATACCTGGCGTCGTAGTTGATCGCCCTCAGAGGGATGGTCCCATCGTCGTTCGGGGTGTCCTTCTCTGTCAGGATGAACGGTTTTGCGGTGCGATCATCGCCGGCGTCGCTTATGACGTAGGCGGTAGCGTTATATGCCTCCCCTCGGCAGATGACTGGAGCGCGAGGGGTTCGCTGGAGCAACGCTAGTCGAGGTCGGCCACCTGACGCTACGCCCATGCTCTCAACTAAGCCGTCGCTTCCCTGCAGGAATATCACGTAAGGACCGTCACCCCAATCGAATGGCTGCGACAGCGTCACCAGCCGATTGTTACCTTCATCGACGTGAAGTATGTCCCCGTCTTGACTGCGGCCCAGCGTATTGTCCGCGCACAGAATGCGCTCGCTCACACGCAGTAAGTTCGCCTCTGGCAGCGCGTCGAACTCAACAGATTGATCGTGATAGCGGATCTTGTTCCAGCGCCGGTAGGCATGTATGTGCGCCTGCGCTTGCGTTCTGACGCCGACCGATTCGACCCTCAGCGGATTGATCGCGGACCGGTCCTCCGGCAAATAGATCGTCACGGGAGCATCGTTGGCCGGGTCGATCCATTGAAACTCGACGCCGTCGTACTCTTCATCACTGCCATCGGTACGCTGTTCAGATCCGGGAAGCTTGTTCCGATGGTTGAACAGGAGGGTAGAGTCGTCCGTGGCCCGCTCGAAAAAGAGGCGGATGACGCTGCCGCGCCGGTACGCCCGACAGAACACTGCCTCGGCAATCATCGCCAGCGTTTCTTCGAAACTGAGATTGTCGCTGTCGATGGTGTAATCGAACCGCGCCACATCTACCCCAAAGTACTCGCGTACCTCGTCCGCAGTGGTGTAGATGTTTTCGAAATCCACTTCCGCCGGTGTCCTATTGCCGATCAGCGGGTCTAGGCACACCGCCGCTATGATGTCTGCTACATCAGTTGTCGGATACAGCTCGGTCGTAAAAGCAGCGCCCGAAACCCGCCGCGGCAATTTCCGGGTCACCAACAGGTTCAGCTTGCGTTCCTTCACAGCCAAAGCGCCATCTGTCGCCAGCGTTACCGATTGCACCGTGGTCACGTCACCGAAGTGCGCTTGATCAACCGATGAGCATGCATACAGATCCCGCCACTTGATCTCATCGACAACAGAACCCTCAAAATCCGTATCAGAGTTGGTCAAGCGCCTGGCGCGCAAGCGCCACCGCGTGCTGGCCGCACCCGGCAAGATCGCATCCAACGTGTCCGCCCTCACAGATCGCGTGACCGCGGATCCTTGGATAGTGCGTTCAAACGCGAGAACTTCCCCATGCGGAACGCCGGATGCGTCGAGACGCTGGGCCTCGATTCGATACACCACATCGCGACGATACTGCTGCCGGCCATTGTCCTTATAGAGACCGTTGAGCGCGATAACGTTGGAGATCAGTCGTGTGATCGGCCGCACGCTTTCCACGCTAAACCACCCCACCCAACGCTCGCCCGTCGTGCTTATGGTGGGATTCATCACCACTGACTGACCACCATATTCCGTTTGCATCACAGTCCAGCCACTGTTTACACCGGCGGGAGTATTGAGCGTCAGTAGTGAGCCGGTCACCGTCGTGATGGTGTACTGACCGGATAGGTCGAACTGAATGATGTCCGAAGGCCGGGTTAGCACGGGTGACCCCGTTACACCAGCGGAAGCGTTCCTGAAGGCCGCCCATGCCGCTGAGTTTTGAACGACGTCCAAACGCAGCCGGGTCATATCATCAATAGGATCATAGGAGGAGCTTAGAACCCCGTAGATGCCAGTCAAATTGCTGGACGCTGTATAGGGAAGGTCCGCATCCCCTCCTGTGGACGCCGTCCATGTCACGTACCCATTCGACAACGTGACGATTTGGCCGGCGGACCACGAAGCGGTCTGGTCTCCCGCGAACGCCACCACGCCCCATTGCGATGAAGGCGAGTTCTCAGACGCGAAAATAGCACCACCCGGAGGCGTGTAAGAGAACGTCCCTTGTGATTGGGCCGCGTTGGAGACTGTGATCACGTCACCGGGCACGAACAACTCGCCGAAGTCTAGGTCAGCGTCCTGAGAGACAATTTCGTTCGGAGAACGGAACACCATGCCGCGCCGGACCACGCTGCCATAGTCCTGAGGCTGCAGGGTCTGACCGTTCACGCTGTTCGCTCGTTTCGCGGTGGTGATAGGGAGATTGATCGCGTTGCCTATCCGAAGCTGCGGTGCGTGCCCACTGTTAGGAGAGGTGAACGGCGCGTAGACCTCCACCGAGGCGCCCGGGATTTCCTCGATCAAGGTTGTGTCATCGCGCGCGTCGTGCGCCTCGTATGCTCCTCGGCCAACGCACATGAACGCCACTTCCTTCTCTACATGGTTCTCGAAAATCAGATAAGGCCGTGCGAGGAGATCTGGGGTCGAGCGAACTTGCCCGTATATGTCCGGAACGCGCCCATTCACTCGCACTTGGTTCGTGCGTTCGGACAGGCCATTGTTTGGTGATTCGTTTTGAACATTCCGTGCAGTTTGATTCGGAGGGTCTTGCGCCAGGATGGACGTCAATATCATCGACGCCACCGATGTCACCAGCGCAACCGCTAATGCCGGCAGAAACATGGGGCCAAGAGGGTAGGCTTCCACGACGAATGGGCCAGGAAGCTGCCGCAGCTCGGCGATGTCTTCCGGCTTGCGCGGTCTCACCGATCGGCCGGTTGCCATGTCGGTGATGCGGCAAGCGGGGGGCAGCCTCGGTCCAAGCTCCGCCTTAAGAAAGGCATGTAGGTCAGCCACCTCCCGTGTTTCGCGCTTCCCGTCTGGCGCGCGATAAAGGTGAACGGTCGTCATGCGTAGAACCTCATGTTTCGATACAGTCGGGTCTGGGCTTCAACTGGGAAAAACGACGGCCCAGATTCGTTGTTCTGAAGAAGTCGTCCTCTGACACACACAGCGATATGCGCTTCCCCGTGCAGTGTCTCCATGAGCGCGATGGACGGGAATTGCGAAGGCCCCTGCACCTTTCGCATTCCACGGAACAACTCGGCCAGCCGTCCTGCAGCTAGCTCTCGCTCGTTGACTTGGCGAAGGCGGCTGTCTCCGGTCAAATGCTCCCAAGCGTCGGCTGCGAAATGCAGGCAGTTGTACGAGTCGCGGTCATAGCTTCGGCTGAGAAGAAAATCGATGCTCATAGGTAGCCCAACAACATTGGAAACAGATCTGTGCGATACAGCATCCCGGTCTTCGTCAGATTCGTCTGGGGTGCCGTGCCGTCGAACTGCGCACCGCCCCGGTTTCTGGTGATCTTTCTGGCTTGTAGAAAGATCGGCCCAATCATGGGCGCATCTAGGTCATCGGACCGGTAAGCACGATGGACCACCGTCGGCGGAATGGTGCGAAGAGTTCCAGCTCGCCTAGCACGCTCAATCTCATCGGGAAGTATTTCGCCCAAGTCCCCAAGCGTCACGGCAATACCAAAATCGAGATTTCCGCGATCACCTAGCTGTTGAAGTCTCATGGGGACGTACTGCCAGAAGACAGCTTCACCCGACTCCAGGCGAGCCCAGAAGCCCTCACGATAGTTTGGCTGCAGCCGCCATACTTGCGAGAACGCGGGATGGCTGATCTCCAACGTCTGAAGCTCCGCGACGCTTGGAGGTGCCCCGAAATAGAAATCGACGTACTGGGCGTCATTCGCGCTAATCATGCGGCAGGTCCTCATTCACCAACTTGGCCAACAGGCTCAAAATCTCCTTGGCAGCCGGCAAGCTGCCATACACGGCGAGCATGTTTACCAGCGAGCCCCAATAATCTAGATCGGCGTCATCGAATTCAGGCAGCGTGTCCACCTCAAGCTGAAACGAAACCGACCAGCCACCGCCACCGATGGGGACCGGCCGCGCCGTTTCCGGCATGAAATGCGCGACGTACCTTCGACTGGTGCTGCTGTCAATTACCAAGTCCGCATGGAAGGGGCCGCCGCCCAATCGGCGCATGTTTCGCCAAAATCCCATCAGCACGTCGTACTCCTCTCCGAAGACGACGTAGGTGACGGCAACCATGTGCGGCGCGCCTTGCACGCCAGCTCGATATCGGCCGCTCCCGCCTTCTAAGCCAATGCGCTGCGATCCATCTCCAAGTGCAGGCGCGTACCCGGCCTGCACCGGGCGAAATGGCATTACAGGGAAGTCGCTCATCGCTTTCGCTCTGTTTTGAAGTTCTTACTCATCGCGCGCGCCCCCCGAGAGTTAGGCCGGCCCAGTTGTGATTCCAGCATTTGGGGGCCTTGCGAAAAGACCTGGTCACGCGCAATCAAGACAACATCGTCTCGGGTCAACTGCTCCGCGCGGTACTCCTGCGGTGTGCCGTTGTTATGAATCGTGATTCTTGGCATTTGCTGCGGAACCGCTGAAGACACCGATCTCATCAACGGCTTGGTGAAACCTGTATCAAGCCCGCTCAGCGCGACCGGTGCGCCTGCGTTCATTGCATCTAACGCTTGCCGTCCGATTCGAGCGGTTGCGGCCGCATTCAGCACATACTCTTGCCCGTGGACCATGCCGGTGATTTTGTTCCGCGGCGCGTCTCCGGTGTATCCCCCGCCGGATAGGAACATGAGCCCGTCCCCAGCCCCGGCCACGTCCGCAGCGGTGGCGCCGCCGATACCCGCGGAGGCACCACCAGCAAAGGCGCCAAACAGGCTGCCGACCATTCCCGCAATAGCTTGACGGGCGGCAATCCGGGCGAGGTCAGCGATAACTGATGTCGCGAAGTCCTTGAACGAAAGCTTGCCGGTCGTCGCGAAGCGTACGATCGCGTCTTCCATGCCCTGAAAAGCGTTGGAAAACAGCGCGTTTGTCTGCCCTGCAATGTCGGAAGCCGAATCCAGATAATTTTCCAAGGCCGAGGTAGCGCCGTTGCTCCAATTGCCCTGGGCTTCCCGGACCTGGTCGAAGTACTTTTGCTGCATCTCTAGGCGGAGCTGCAGATGCTCCTGCAAGAGCGCGGTTTCGCTTTGGTATGTCTCCTGCGAGATTTGGCCCGAGGCCATCGAGCGGTCAAACTGCGCCTTCTGACGTTGGTAGTCCCGCAGAATCCCCTGGCGGGCACGCAATTCCTCGTGCGCCCGATTCCCCCGGCCCAAGCCCGCCACCTGGTCGTCGTACTGCTGTTGTTCCAGATCCCGAGAGCTGGACAGGCTGGCGCGCAGCGCGTCGACCTTGGCCGCTTCCTGCTTGGTGCGTAGCTCCTTCTCAGCGGCCACGTTCAGATCGAGCTGGCGGCGCAATAAATCTGCCTGGGCAAGCAGACTCTTCTGATCTGCGGTCAGGACCTTCTTGTCCTTGAAGTCGGCAATCTGCTGCTCGAACTGGGCACGCTTTTGCCCCCAGGTGGCCAGCTTGCCCTCGCTGGTGATCTGGGCCTGCAAGGAGGCTTCAGCCTCGCGGTACTGCTGCAGGAGCTTGGTTGCCGCATCGTCCGTGTAGACCCTTTTCGCACCCTTGTCCTCATACCGCTTTTCAAGGGCTCCCCGAGCCGCCGCAATGACGGAGGCGTCCAGCGTAGTGCCGTCCTTCTGCGCCTTGGAAATCCAGTCGTCCAAGGCCTTAAAGTCCTTGCGACGCTTCTCCGCCTTGTCCGCTCCCTCGTCAATGAGCTTGGATATCTCTTTCCGGGATTGAATCGCCTCGCGATTGACCCGGAGGAGCTCCGCCTCTGCTTTGGCGGCGTCTTCCGCCTCCTTCTTCTGCGCGATTACAGCGTTACGCCGAGCTTCCGCATTCTTGAGGCCTTGCCTTTCCTTCTCGCTTATCGTGGCACCAGCTTCGGCCGCAATGCGGATATTCTCCGCACGCTGGCGCACCTCTCGTTCCAACTCGCGAAGCGTCTCATCAACCGTGTTCTCCCGGCCGATGTCCAGCATCTTGTCCCAAGCCCATGACGCAGCTGCGCCTAGCTTGTTCCACGCCGACTCAAGCGATCCCAGGTTTTGCTTTTGCTCTGCGGTCCGCCCCGTGAGCTCCGCAGCCGCTTGCCGAGCGACCAGCTCAACAGCCTCTTGCGCCCGCCCCTGCTCCATCAGAGCCTGAACCTGCGCATAGATGGAACCGGTCAAAATCCCATAGCGCTCGTTGAGGTCAACAACCGCCGCCACGGGGTCCTTGCCGATCTTTGCGAAAATCTCGACTGTGCTCTCAATCCCCGTGCCAACCGCGCGCTGCATTTCAGCAGCAATAAGTGCCACGTCCGACAGTGCGGTGCCGGAGAGCTTCCCGGAGGCCGCCACGGCGTTCAGGGCTTGAACTGCGCGCGAATGGCTTCCGGTAATCTCGCCTAGGCCGCGCGCCATCGCGACGAGATTACCCGCCGTTACACCCGCGGCATTGCCGGTCAGAATTAAGGAATCACGAAAGTTCTCCGCTTCGGAAGAACCTTTTACCCAAGCCACTGCCACCGCCGCAGCCGCCCCGGCCGCCAGGGTGTACGGATTGATGAGCGCCAACAGCGCCCCGCCCAGCGCCCGCGCCGCCGGCACAATGCCGCCGAACATGTCCTTCAACTGGCCGCCCTGCTGAAGCAACACGGTCAGCGGTTGCTGCCCCCCCTGCAGCGAAACCACGATGTCAGTCAGCTGCGCGGGCATGCCCCTCAATGCGGCGGCCTGCTGCGCAGCACTGATCCCGTACTGGTTCAGTTGCTTGGTGGCTCCTACTGCCGCCGTTCCCGTCGCCGCCAGCTTGGTCTTGAGCTCGTCGAGGATTGACGTTGGCACGCCGCGCAGGGCGGCGTTGTAAAGGATCTGCTCCTTTCGCGTCATTCCGATGGTGTTAGCCTGGTTCACCAGGGCATCAACACGCCGGCGCTCAGCGGCTGCCAGCTTCGTATAGTCCGCCTGCGCGGACTGAGACATGTCGCTGGTTCCGCGCTTGGCCGACGCGATCGCGGCGTCAAATTGCGAGGTATCAACGACGATGTCTAGCCGCGCGGTGCCAATGCTTTCCTGTGCCATGTTCAACTCTTATGGAAGATTTCCAGGGCCGCCCGCTCGATGATCCGAAGGTCGTCCATGATTTCCTGCTGTTCGGCCCTGGGGCACTGTTGACGGTCCAGGTCGTGATACAGGACCCCGTAGTCCAGCCCTATCGGCCCTCCCGCCCCTACACGCCACTGCGTGTAGTTCCGGGTGAACAGGTTGAATGCAGGCACGAGCTCCTGCCAAAGCTCGACCGCGGGCCTTTGGAAGTAGCGGGGCTTCAAACCGGCTTTTGCTAAGGTCGCGGCTGATGGCGGCTCCCACAGGAACGCCGCCACAGCCTCAGTCAGTTTTTTTTGCGCTCGACCCGAATCGCATCGTTGAAGGCGCTCGCGATGGCAAGATCGGCACCGGGCTGATGCTCGCAAAGCAAGTCGAATGCCTCCTTGCTAACGGGCATGTCCGCATCCCATTTCTCGATCAGCACGAGCAGCAGGTCGGCGGTCGAAATCTTGTTGGCCGCCAACTTCTGCATCAACGCGTCATACTCTTTGCCCGTCTTATGGCGAAAGGTCACGTTCAGTTCTTGCTGGCGCCCCTGGCCCACAATCGTCACCTTCGCGTCGATAGTCGGGTTGGCTTTGATCTGGAACGTCATTACGCGCCCTCGTAGGTGATCGGATCCGCGATGAGCGACAGCGTGAACGTGTTCTGCAGGTTCACGTTCTGCCCGCCGGTCGGGTTCTTGTTGAAGGACGGATAGCCGTAGTAATAGGTGATGGCGCCGTCCGGATATTTCGTTTCCAGCACAACCGGGATACGCAGGCGGTCCGCCTTGACCAGTGCCGCATACCACGCCTTGTTGAGGTCGTAGTCGAGCGTGTAGGTGAGCACAGTCGGGCTCTTAACGGTCGGCTTCTGCCGCTGCTTGCTGCTCGGGTCTTCGACGTACTGGAACTGGTGGTACTGCTGCTCACCACCGGTGATCTGCACGTCCGTGATCTGGTCCAAGCTGAACCAATCGGTGACCGCCTGGTAAGCGCCCGCCCCGCTTCCTGCGGGGTGCAACCTCAGGTCCGTTGTGTCCGCACCCTCCAGCTTGAAGCCGTTCGCGGTGGCGCCAGTGGCGCGGTAAACAGCCTCGGTCAAGGCGGCCCAGCCGGAGTCGATGACCAGAATGTCGCCGTCCTCCGGGGGGGTGACGGTAGACGCGAGCGGATCAACGCCGTTCGCAATCGAAGAAATCGCCACAGCCAGGGCTATCGTTTTCGAAACCCGGAATTGCGACCCGTTGATGAAGATGGAAGCCATTTGTGTTCCTCAATTGAAAAACCCGGCGCGAGGCCGGGTTCGATGTAGAAGCAGGGAAAATTCAGGAGGGAAGGAACCAGATACCGAAGTCCTGGCGGGTGCCGTACTTCTTGATTGCCTCTTCGTAGAGGCTGGTGGGAGAGCCATACGGCTCAACAGCAGGAAAGTCGCTTTCACACAAGGCGGTGCCGATCTGGTCCGCGATGTCACTTGCCTGCGCCCGCGTGGCGGCCCACACGAACACCTGCACGCGCTGATGCCGTTTCTCGCGGCGTTTGCGCTCCACGTACCACTGCTCTTGCCCGCCGGTGCCTTGATAAACGATCAACGGAAACATAGGCTTGTCCGGGGTGACATCTGGATAGGCACGCCCGCCGACCAACGGCCCTAGGACTGCGAGCAACTGGGCTTCAAGTGACATCGCGAATCTCCTGTCCTGCCAGAAGTTCCGGCAACCGTTCCCGCCCGCGCTGAATCATTGCCGCCTGCGCGAGAGCCGCGGCGGCTTCATACGCCGGCCGCAGGAACGGATAGGCGGGTACCCATTTCGGGGTTGCGAGCTTGCGCCGCGTGTCCGTGATGTAGCTGCCGTCCGGCTTGCGGATCACGGCGTAGATCTGCCAGTGTCCAAACTCGACCAGGTGGCCGTGTGGAGCCTTGCTCTTGTTCCAAGTGACGGCGTACTGAACCTCCTGCTCTGTCGAGTACCGCTCCCGGAATGCTAGATAGATCGCACCCGCCAAGACGCCGTTATGCGTATTCACACGAGCCTTGGCCTCATTCCGCAACACTTCCCCGCCAGCCACGGCCATTGAGCGCGCCAGGCTGACCCGTGCGGGACCCAATAGCCGATCCAAGCCCGCAGACCAGCCGGAGGTGACGAAAGACGCCTGAAGCCCGTTAGCCATCGCCGCCCCCCTGCTCGCAGATCAAGTCCGTCCACTGCCGTCGCGCAAGGTCCATCCGAACATTTTTGATGTCGAAGGGTTCGCCCACCGGCTGCCCGTCGTACAGCTCCAGAATGCGCATCCCCTGGTCGATGCCGCGGCGGAACCGGATCCGGAAACTGTATGCGTTGATGGACGCACCAATGTTTTCCTGATTGCGGGTAATGGCGCCCATACCGCTCTGACCGCGAGGATCTGCCGGTACTGTTGCAACTTCCACCCAGGGCCCGTTCGGCTGCCCCGCGTCGTCTTGCCCATCTTCCTGCCGTTCGATCCGAATCCAGGTGCGCAGTGTCCCGGCCCTCATGGCATCATCTCCCGCCTGTCGGCTCGCAGGAGTTCCGGCACGCCTTGGGGAAGCCGAGCGGCGCTTGCACCGACAACCACCTCTTCGCGGTTGGCGTACAGATTGCCGAGCGTCAGCCGCACTGCGGCCCTGACACGAGGTGTAGCCACAATGCCGAACAGCACGCGCTGAAAGCCGATCTTCGCTTCCTTCAGCCTCTCCGTCGCAAGTGCAATTGCCATTTGGCGCGCAGCCGCGTTGCTAAGTTCAGCAGCGGCGGCCAGGGCAGCCTCATGTGCGTCTTGCGCATCTCCAGCAGCCTTCGGCAGCGCGTCCTGTGCGGCGATGAGGTCAGAGTGAGCCGAGAAGAATGCCCGGTTTAGATGGCCTGCCACTGCGCTTTCTGCAGCAGCAAGCAAGTCGGCCAGCAATGGCGCGTCCGCCGGATCGGCGTTGCAATGAGCAATGCACTCTTCAGGCGTCAACAGCGGCATGATCAGTCCTTCAGGCCTTCAGCCAGGGCTGCACGGAGCTTGTCGATGCCCCAGCGTTTGTCATACTTAATCTGCGCGGCGTCCAGCTGCGCCACCAGGTCCTTCTTCTCGTCCGAATCCTCCGCGCTCGCTTCCAGCGCCCCCAAATCCCGCGCGCCGGCTTCTAGTTCGGGAGGGCATTCCTCACCGGCCGCAAATTCAACCGGGTAGATAGCGCCCTTCGGCACACCCCGAAACGCCTTGATCAGCTTCGCCATGTAACTCTCCTGAGATGGGGAAGGACGCCGGCCGGCGCCTTCCCGCGGTGTTCAGTCCGCAGCGACCGTCATGGCACGCATCGGCTCGGGGTTATGCACTCCGCCCCCGACGCGCTTGGTCGTATAGAACAGAACGAAGGGCTTGTTCGTGTACGGGTCCCGCAGCACTCGCACGCCCACACGGTCGAAGATGGTGTAGGTGCGCTTGAAGTCGCCGAACAGCACCGGCGTGGCGCCCGCCACCGCGTCCGGCATGTCCGGCACTTCGGTCAGCGGGAAACCGCCCACGGTGGCCGGCTGACCAGCGACGAAGGACGGTTGCCACAGGTAGTTGCCTTGACCATCCTTCAGCTTGCGGACCTGGCCCTGGGTTTTGCGGTTCATAGCGAAGCGCGCGTTGCCCGTAAATGCCGAAGGCAGGTCGTAGATGAGATCAATGATGCCGTCCGACGTGATGGCTGCCGCCGCGCCGCTGTTCACCACCTTGATCGCGCCGAACGGATGCTTGGCCGCGTTGGCGCCGCCTTCGACATAGGTCAGGATCCCGAAGGGCTTGTTGGTGCCGTTGCCCGAAACGAAAGCCAGGCCCTCCTGCTTGGAAAACTCGGTTTCCACTTCACCTGCGAGCCAGCTTTCCAGATTGATCGCCGAATCGTCAAGCAGTTGCTGCGTCGCCGCGGGGTTGGCGTAGATTTCGCCCCAACCGAAGCCGAGCGAAGCGAAACCAGCCGTGTTGGTCTGCGGACGCGCCGCAGTCTCGCCCACCCAGCCAGATGCCGTACCGCCCATGTTGTAGAGCTTGGTCAGGCCGGCGCCGGATACCGGTTGTACGGTCGCCAGTTGCCGCATGGGCGATACCAGCACCAGCTTGTCGGTAATGGTGCGATCCCACTCCACCGGCGCGAGATAGCCGCCTTCTTCTGCGGCCCCCTTGTTCAGCGCGGCCTGCACGTCGCCCTTTTTGAAGTGCGCGTTGAAGGCGTCGCTATACTCGGAGTCCTTCAGGCGCTGGCCGGTGCCGTCGCCCATCTGAGCCGACGCGATCTTCATGTTGGCGTCGTCGATGGCGGATTGAAGCCGGGAGATGTCCGCGTTGATCTTCTCGACTTTGAAGGCCTGAAGCGCATCATGCGTGCCCTTCTTGACCTCATCCAGCTGCTTGGAGTGTTCGTCCTTGAACGTGGCGAACGCTTGGTTCAGCTGTTCGATGAGGGCCTTCACCTCACCTGGGCTGCCGGCGTCGGCGCGTACGGAAACCAGCCCGCGGGGGACGCGGGCATTCGATTGTTGCTTCATGTTTAACCTCGCAGGGTTGTAAGTGTGGTTTGCAGCAGGGCTGCTACGTCGTCACCAGCGCACGGCGTGGTGGTTGTGGCAGCGCTCGGCTTGCCGGAGAAAAGTGCTTTGAAGGTGTCGCGGCGAGACGAGCGGCTATATCCGGCGCGAGCCATGGCCGCCTCCACCTGGGCCAGAGCCCGCCGTTCGCCGCTCGATTGCGGCTGCTCGGTGACTGCGGTGCCATCCAGCAGGCCGGTGGCGAAGCCATCCTCGACCGCCTGTTCCGCGCCGATCCAGGTTTCTTTGTCCATGAGGGCTGCGGCCTGCTTCGGCGTCATGCCCGTTCGAGCCGCATAAACCTGTGCCATCGCCTCATCAAACGGCTCCAGCTTCGCGGCTGCGTCGATCAGGTCGTGGCGGTTCCCGATGGCTACTGCCCAGGCGTTATGGATCATCAGGAACGATCCCTGACCCATCAGGATTTCATCGCCCGCCATCGCAATTACCGACGCTGCTGACGCCGCCAGTCCCAATACCTTGATCGTGACCTTGGCCTTGTGCTCGCGCAGCGCGTTATAGATCGCGACTCCCTCAAAGAAATTGCCGCCAGGTGAGTTGACGTTCACCGTCACGTCCCGGGCGCCAACGGAACGCAGCGCGGCCTGAATGCGCTTGACCGTCACGCCGCTACCGTCCCACGTATCTCCGATGGCGTCGTAGATGGAAATGGTGGCGTCTTCGTCCGCCGCGGCCGCGCGGACTCGGGGAGCCCACCGCTCCAGTGCGTCTGGACGCAGATCGAAGTCGGCGGCGCCAAGGCGGGCATCCGCCTTGATTTCAGGCAGTTGCAGCAGGCTCATTGGGTTTTCCTTTTTGGGTAATGGGGTCGCGCAGCTTGTTTGCCTGCGGGTCATCGCTGGCCGGTAGGTCTGACAGGTCGCGGATCTCGTTCTGCCACATCCACGGGGCATGGCCGCCGGCGCCGGACGCTTTGGCGAAGTAGTCCGCCTGGTCCTTCAACGTGCCGCGCATCAGAGCCCGCTCGTTGAACTTGTAGGCCAGCTGGTCCAGTTCCTCGTCAGTCAGGAAGGTGCGCATGGCCGCCTGTTCCCACGCCGTGAACCAGAACTGCAGCCCGTACTGCACGAAGAAGATTCCCAACTGTTCGATGCCCGACCCCCAACTGGTGTCATCCATCATCAAGAGGGGCCGCGGCACGCCGAAGGCGCGCGCTACCTCTTCAATTTGGGCGTTGCGGTTCTCGATGTGCTGCGCTTCGGCTGCGGTCACCTTGAACTTGTTTGCCTTGGCGCCTTCCTCCAACAACATCCAGCGCTCAGCGTTCTCAGCGCCCGCAAAATCCGTGTCCAGGGAATTGCGCATCCGCCCGTAGGCCGTGTCCGATAGCGCCTTGGGGACCTCCACGGCGCCGCCCGCCAGGTTGCCCGTCCGAAATACGCGACCAGCGGCGCGCTCGGCGTCGCGCGCCAGTGAGATCGCATCGCGCGCGAGCTTCATACGGCCTAGCCCTTCCACCCCATCAATGGTGATGTCCCGCAGGTGGAACACCTCCTTCTGCGATAGCTTTACCTGCTGGCCATCCGGCCGGGTGTACGTGTAACGCATCTCCCAGCCCACAAGCTCGGCCTTGACGGACCCGAGCGCCATTGGCACCAGGGCGATCGGCCTGCCAGCTGACCAGATAACCCTGGCGTAGGCATTGCCTTGCTGCAGAACATGCAGCTGCATCATGCTTTTGAATTCGAAGGGCGTTTGCCACCCATTCGGCTTCAGCTTCATCAGCCGATAGCCCGGGTGGTCTTTCGCTGGCGCCTTGGACGTGTCGTTTCGAATTAGGTTGAGCGGCAACATGCCAAGTGAAGTGACGATCAGCGACACGCACCGCAGTGCGGCCATGTTCCGTAGCGACTCGACCCGGCTGTTGTAGTCGCCGCTGCGGATGTATTCCAGCAGCGCTGGATCATCCAAGCCTCGAAACGCCTGCCCCCTGGGCTGCGCCGACGCCTGCGCACTTTCTAGCGCAATGGTGGGCTCAAGCCGCGGACCGGCTTCAGGCGCCGACTCGTCCGCCGAGCCGCCCAGAAAGCGGTCCAGTAATTTCATGAGTTCTCTCAGATAAATCGAATCCCGCGGGATTCGTATACCGACCGGCCAGAGGCCTCGGGGTTGAGCGACAACAGGAAAACGGCGTCAAAGAGCGCCATGAGCGGGTCGATTTTTGCCGTACCCGATACCTGCTTGTTGATGGCGATCGCGTTTCCCTGCTGTACTGTCTTTGCATTGCCGACACACCAGGCCATCAGCGGACGCGCCCCGTGCAGCATCTCCTGCCCGGCAATCTTGCGCTCTGTGGTCTTGATCGCGCCATTCAAGCGCCATCCCTGCGAAATGGCGGTGATTTCTTCAAGGGTGAAGTTCCGCCCCGGACTGGTGAGCTCGTCAACAATGTCTCCGATACCCGATCCATCCACACCGATGCACAGCTTCTCCGGCAACAGCCCGCGATCACGCACCTGACAGACAATGTCAGCCACTTCGGCCACGTCATCGCCGGGCCGATCCACGATCCTCAGGTCGCCCTGCTTGTCGAAGTCCAGCAAAGCAGGGGCAATTTCCGCCCTACGCTCCAAGACAATCTTGTGCGCCCAGGCGCGCCCCCAATGCAACCAGCGGCGCGTTTCAACTTCCCGCCCCATCAGGGCTAGCCCAAGCAAGTCATCCAAGCCGCCCCCGTCGATGCCGACCACGACCACTTCGCAGCGGTCAAGAAACTCATCCAGATCTGCCAAGGCTGGATCACCTTGAGCCAGCCAGAAGTCGGCGCCGGCCCAGCGGTCTGATCGCAAGTTCAGCCCGATCTGCACATTCATGTGCTTAGCCAGAAACTTCTGGCTTGACCCGTCGGTTTTGCCGAGGTTCTTCTTGAGTTCGTCTTGCAACCACTCCGCGCTGACAGAGCGGCCAAGATTCGGGTTGGTGATGTAGAAGTTCTCCGGTAGCTGGTAGGCCTTCGCCTTCACCATCTCATCCGGGAACTCGTACAGAACCCCCAGCGTCTTCCGATCCTCGATCTTCCCGTCGCGGACATCGCGCCAGTAGTCGAGTTTCTCCTTGAACACCCCGGCAGGCGGATCATCGCTCTGCGTGGTCAGGTAGATCACCCATCCCTCATCGCGGGAGACCTGGCCGCCCAACGCCTCCATGAACATCGCCGCGGCATTCGCTCGCTTGCCGAACACCCACAGCTCGTCCACCAGCACGCGGCCGGACTTCTTGCCCGATACCGTGTCGGTGTCCGCAGCAACGACCTTCAGGCTGTTGCGCGTCACGCGATGGGTAATGGTTCGGATGTGTTCCTGGATGTGGAACATGTCCGACAGCTCTTCATCCGCGCGAATCATGCTCGCGGCGGGCTTGAAGCTGTTGTCGGCGACCTCTTTTGTCGGGGCCAGGATCAGGTGTTCCTCTTCCTCGCGCCAGCACATGACAAGAGCCGTCAGCATGATGCCGGCCGCGATGGTGGACTTCGTATTCTTTTTGCTGATAAGCAGCCCGTACTCGCGGATCAACTGCTTCCCCGTTGCCGCCTCATAGCCGCCGAAGATGGCGCGCACAAAGGCAAACACCCATTCTTCGCTGCACTCGCCAAAAGTGGGTTTCCCGGGTAGGTCGACAACGCGCAACTGCTTAAAGATGTTCAACGCGTATTCGGCCTGGTCTGCAAAGATCGGCGCCGGAATGATCGAACGGCGCTCGCGCAAGCGTGCTGCCCAATCCGGGCATGCAGTTGTCCAGGACATGGCTTAACCCTTCCCCACGACGCGCAGATGGGTGGGCGGTGGCGGCGGTGCAAATCGTCCACCGCTTGCCGCCTTGTCTGCTGCTTGTTTCTTCGCGTCCTTTTTTCCTTGTTCCCCCATCTTTCCATGTACGTATGGGACCCACGCCTTCGCGGCCTCCACGCGCAGCTTCATGTCCTGCTCGGGATCGTTTGCGACTGCCTTGAGGAACTCCAGGGGATCGGAGTACAGCTTGCCCAGATCGGGGAGCGAAACCTCCTTCCCTGCGGCTGCGGCCTCTTCCTTCAGTTTGTTAACTTGGTTAACACGGCCCAGGGCTTCCTGGACGTCCTTGTCTTTCATCAGCCGGGACGCTGCAACGGCCGCCCCTTTTTCGCTGTAGCCCGCATGGATAGCGGCTTTAGCACCGGACAGGCCCGACTGCAACGCCTGCACAAAGCGGCGCTTTTTGTCGGTTAATGCCATTAACAATCTCGGTTAACAAATCCGGTTAAGGGGGAAATTTTCTGCGCATGAGGGAACAGGTGGTTTCCAGTGTCGAGCCGCCCTAGACTTTCGACCCGCCCCCCCCTGCCTGCCGCCTGACCACCGGCCGCTGCCCCTCTGCCGATACCCCAGGGAGCCACGCAGAGGCCATACTGGACGCGACGATGGACCGGGTGCGCCTCGGGCCCGGCCTCGATGCAGAGGCGTCCTACCCCTTCCTGCTGGCGTGGACGGACAGGCCGCGCCTGATCCACCGTTCCACCTTCGTCATGTCCGGGGTTGCGCCCGTCAGCCGTGCCGCGATGACGATGCCGACCAAGTACCAGCGGACCCACCACGCGACGCGCAGGGAAAGCTTGACCGTGACTTGCGCCATTACGTGCGGCTCCTGTATCCCATGTCCTGCCGCGTCTTAGCGTCGTGGCATCCCACCTTGCGCCCGTGCGCATCGCGCGAGACGCACAGCACCTGCGAGTTCTCATCGGTGTCCGCGCCCCCATCGTGCAGACTGACCTTGTGGTCCAGCTCGAACCCTTCGGGGTATGCGGTCAACGCGCCGCAGTGGGCGCAGTGCGGATCGGCAGACCAGACACGCAACCGGCGGTCTTGCAGCTTGCGGCCCGTCATGCGTTTCGCGCTGATCGGAGGAGCTACTGCCAGCCGCGAGCCCGCAATTGGCAGTCGCGGCTTAAGTGTTTTGATTTTCATCTTTCATTATTGGATGTTTTACCCTCGAGATCGGGGTCCCGTTCCGGGTCCAATCCGAGAGCTAGAACATTTAGCACCGGTGAAAAATACCCATTGCGAAGTAGATAAACACAGCGGTACAACCCGAAAATCCCGCCACAAATTGCGAGGTGGTGCCTTGAAAGTCTGGACGTCCATATGTTCCTCAGCCGCTGCCTTGATGTTGGTTGCCTGTTCCACAACCAATAGCGGAACCCCTTGCGCTATTGCTGCACCAGAAAGAACGCTTACCGACAAGAACGTCCTTCTCTCGGTCCAAACGGAGCTCAGTGCAAGCGTAGTTAAGGCGGCGAATCTTAGCCAAGCCCAATGGCGCAACCGATTCGAGGAGACTTATCAGACCGTGAAGGATCAAGACGCTTCCTGCTTAATGCTTCTTAGGACAGTAGCGTGCTTGTCCGAGCAAGGGCGTTCAGACGCCCAAATTAGCGAGTTCAGAACCTACCTGAAGGAGACCCATTCCTGCGAGCGGACCGATGAGGCGAAGCTGGTGGTGGACTCAGTAGTCCAGCAAATTCCCGCCCCCGGAAACTTGACATCAAACCCGCCGATCGCGATCGATATATTTGTCAGAAATTCGGGTGACAAGCCAGCGCAGATCTCTGTAGTCAAGGTCTGGTTCGACGAGAATTTAAGGAGCTCGCGCGGTCTAGCGTCCGTGGTCGAGTTAACCGAAATTTATGCGGTCACCGTAGACAGTACAGGCGCGATCGTGGCTGGTGCAAAATCCCAAATGCGCAGCCCTGCGAAAGCTTGGTATCCATCCGACGACCCGGTATTGATCGTGGAAACACCCGTGGCGCAAGTGCTCGGACCGAGATCGACTGATAGATTTCGCGTCACGTACACCTTTCTCGACGGAATGAAGAACAGGGGACCGCGCGAACAGGTGCGGGTAGTCGTCTTCTACAACAGTAACCGTTCTGCGGAAAGCAAGGTTATTTCCCTTGCACCCAGTGATACATGCGTGCCATTGCAAGTTCGCGGAGCTGATGGAGCTTTAAAGAACCGATCAATTTGTCGCTGACCTCCCGCTAACTAGGAGAGCTAATATGAGATGCGCAACTCAATTCAGCATGGCTCCCGTAGCTCTGCTAATGTTGTTAAGCGGCTGTCAATCCCCCCCCTGCAGTGTTGCGCCTCCGGCGTCATACGACACCAATCGACAGCTCGCTATCCAGGCAGGAGTCGATCTGACGAAGTTTGCTCAACTTCCAATGTCTGCAAATTTCAAGGCCGAGGCCTCACAAGTTTTTAAAGCGACATTCCAAAAGGTACCCGATACGGCTGCGGCATGCGCGATGCTGAACCAAACTTATATTTGCATTAGCGATGAGAAGCGAGCCAGCGCTTATATGGAGTTTATGCGCGAGACCAATCAGTGTCTTCGACAGTGACGCCTCCAAAAACGCAAAAACCCGCCTGCTTGCGCTTGGCGGGTTTATTTGGACAGACTAATACACCGTATCCGTCAGGGACGTATTTTGGGGCAAAAAACCCCATTCGTCAATTTTTTCACGCGTCCGCGTCCTCCGCAATCCATTTGCACGCCTTCAGCCGATCGCTCAGCGCGCAATAAGCCCGATGGTGCAGTCCCCCGGCTTTTTCGCCTGCGCCCCCGAACAGCCAACGCTTCAGCTTCGCATGATGTGCGGCCGCGGTTTTGTCATCGACCTCAAACCGCTCAGCCAGCTCGGCCAGCGTAACCTTCGCACCTAACAAACGTTGGATGAGCGCCGAGCGGAGACGGCCGTTCGACACGCAGCCGGACAGCGCCCCAGACGCCGCCGCAGTCGTAAGTGTGCTCATCGCATCCTGCCATTCCGGATTGGTCTTGAAGCCGGAGCAGCACGCAATTCCACAAGCGCACGGAATCTGTGAAGGCGCAGCGTGAGCGACCAGGACCGCCTGCTCAATCGGACTGAGCCGGGCCAGTTCTGCACGGATCATGCCCGCTTGCCCTGCCCCATCCAGTCCGGACAGCCCCGGCCCGTCCCCGGTGGACATTCCTGCTGTCAATTCGCCCGACGCAATCCGATTCATGAGCGGCCGATCATACTGCTGCATCGAGTAGTGCAACGCGAAGATCAGCGCCGCATGCGCGCTGGAAAAGAGCGGCACCGCCTTAGCCGCCACGGTCGGCACTGAGGGGACGCGAGAAGGAGTCAAGGTAGTCATCAGATAATCCCCGGGGAATAGGTCACTTTCGCGGGCAGCATTTCCCGCATCCATTGCATTGCGGCTTCCCATCCGAGCGTGACGGTGTGCCGCCCCCGAACGGGAAAAGTCTTTGGGTTCACGTCGTGCGCGTCGACCATCACGGCTTCACCGCGCGCCCCCGTCTGTCTGTAGATCAGCACCGGCACGCCCGCCGCCCCTGCCTGTTCCTGGGCTTGACGCCACCAAGCTGGAAGGCACAGCACGTTTGCGTGTTTGCATTCGATGCTGATACGCGCGAACGCCGGTTCGTCGGCCACCACATCGCTGTCGCCCGCTTGGTTGCGCACTCTGCGGCGCCAAGTCGTTCCGGTCGCGTCGGTCAACAGGTTGGCGACCTTGCGCTCAAAGGCCGCGCCCTTGTTCCGTTGCATCGCACTCATGCCGCGCCCCCGGCGTCGATCGGCGCGCCCACTGCGGCCTGTGCCATGCCCAGCACCGCCAGGGATGGCACCCGCCCCCCCTTCCGCTGTGCTTCGGCCAGGATGCGCTTTGCCCAGCGGCGCGGATCGCGGCCAGAATCGGTCAGGATCGCGCCCGCGCCCATCTCCTTCAATGCCTTGGCTGCTTCCTCGGGCGTGGCATGGGTCGCCCCTGGGGCAGGCAGCGCGACGGCCGGAGCGGGAATGGCTGACCATTCGCCGCGGCTAAGTTCCTCCGACAGCGCCCGCTCCCACCGGGACTGCATGACCGAGTAGCCGCAGTTCAGCAGGTCATGCGACCCGACGCGTACAGCGGCCCAGTACACCGCCGGATGGGTCCATTGCCCCATTTCGCCACGACGGCGCGCGGTCATTCCTGCAACGGCGTCGTGAAAGGCGTTCTCCGGGATCAGCCCCGGCCGGCACGCGCGGATGAACTCACCAACCGCGGGCGGCCAGTCGGGGAACATGCGGCGGCAGGTGCGCAGCCCGTCGGCCACTTCCTGCGGCGTCACGCGATCATCGTCCAGCGCCTCGGCCCATGCGGCTTTCCAGTTCTCGATGCTCTGCATGTCCGGAAAGTCCTTCAGCCAGCGCCCCCCATACGTGCCCGATAGGCGATTCCACAGGTGGTCTATCAGCGAAATGCCTTCCAGCTTCGCCAGCGGCACGGCCCAGCCGGCCCGCTCACTCGTCGATTGTGCGACCGTCGTCATAGTCGGGACCTCCATGGGTGCGATTGCGGTTCACGTAGTCGGTCGGGTTGAACTTGCCGGGACGCTGCGCGCCCCCAGCTGCGGTGCCACTCGGGGCGAACAGGCCTTGCCAGCTTTTACCGATGGCGTGTTCGATGACAGCCTCCGGCTTGTGGCCCTGCTCGCGGAAGTTCGCCAAGTCCCTGACCTGCTGCCGGGCGGCTTCCTCGGTCAACGGCTTGCGGAGTTGCACACGGTGCCGCACCCAGCGCCCCCACAGTTCCGCATCCAACCAAAACGGAAGTTCCACGGTCAGCGGGTCGAACCCCGGCGAGCGCTTGCGCGCGCCTTTGGGTTTATTGATGGTTCCTTGATGGTTCAATGACGGATCGGGTGCAGCAGGTTCACCCCGTGGCGTCGTCAGATTCACCCCGTCGTGTCGTGAGCTGCACCCCGTTGCGTCGTCAGATTCACCCCGTTCGTTACGGGGTGCAGCAGGTTCGCCCCGCCGTTGATCGGCGGAATGTTCCACGCGGGGTGAAGCAGGTGCGCCCCGTGACAGATCCATGTCGTAGCAAACCGGCCGCTGATCCGCGCGTCGGATGTAGGCCACCACCAAATCCTGATTGCCGCGCTGGATGATCTGCAAGGCTTCCAGCTCGCGCAGCTTGTTCTGCACCGTGCGACTCGACAGCCCGGTATCCTCGGCCAGCGTAGCCACAGAGGGAAACGCGCCCTCACCCTTCGGCCCGGCGTAGTTCGCCAGGCACAGCAATACGTGGCGCGCCGTGGGATCTTTCACGATCCTCTGCGCAAGCGCCCATGTCATGCCCTGAACGCTCATGACTGTTCTCCATACGAAAGTTGATACCCGCGCTCGGCCGCTTCGGGCCACTTGCCCATAGCGATGATTCGCAAGCGCGTAAGGCGCAAGCCGGGGATGAAATAGGTGAGCTTCTGTTCCAGCGGTGCTGGCGATTGATCAATGAACCAGTGGCAAGGACCACAGCCAAACGCAATGGCCCAGTCGTGCGCCTTGATGCCCTTCCCCTTGCCGTCGCGCAGCAAGTTGGAATGGCAGGCCACAGTGGTATCGATGCCGCCCTGGCAGTACCTCGGCACGCGCAGCAAACATTCCTCGCCTTCGGCAAGGTCCAGCAGCGCCTGATTGCGGTAGACGGTCTTGGGCGGCTTCTTGCCCTTCTTGCGCGCCTTCATTGCGGCACGGGGCGGCGGCATGGGCGTTGCGCGCATCATCGGCGCACCACGCTTCAGAGGCGTCTTTTGCTTGAGGGGTGTCTTGCGCATCAGCGACATACCGCTCTCGCCTGATTCTTGGCTCGCCACCAGGCCGGGAACTTCCAACCGTTCGTGTGACGCTCCACCAAGCCGGCCCGCGCGGCGTCGAACAGAAATGAATCGACCGCGCAAGCCGCCGCCTGTGCCCGCGTCGTGCTGGACCAGGGATCAACGGCCTTCATCGCGGGCGCCACGATGCCGCGCAAAGCCTCAAGGTCAACCCGACCGCGCGTGTCGATGATGGCCTGCTTGACCTGCTCCACCGTCTCAGGCGGCACGCGGTAGCCCCGGAACATATGCAGGCAGTCAGCCATAGATGCCGCTCCACTTCACGAATGGCTTGCGCACTGCCTCATGGAACAGATTGGCCGCCTGAGCGTTGTGATCCAGTTGGGCGCGGCTGGTGATCCCACAGATGTCGCGGACGTACTGCGCCGCTTGCTGGCTCGCCGACACGCCATCAGGGGCGGCGCCGATGCGGGACACAACCCACCGCTGGAACTTCGCGCCGTTGCACATCATTGCAGCCGCGCGCGACAGCGCCGCCCCCTTGCGCTCCGTGGACGGCACACGAGGCCGCACGGGTACACCGGATGTTCCGCGCTGAATCATTGCTCGGCCATCCCGCTAAGGCGGCGGGCGACACCGGCAACCGCTTCCATCAACGCCCGGCCCGCAGCGTCCACGCGCTGCATTTCCTGCTGGTCAACACCTCCATCAGCCAAAGCGTCGTACACCTCATGACCGAACCGGCCATGCGCGATCATCAGCGCCGCGACCTGCTCCAGCACTGACATGTCGCTCTCGCCGCAGGACTCGGGCGCCTTGACCAGCAGATAGCCGTTGCCATGCGCGAAAGCGGCCAGGATGCGCACATCCCCCGTCATTCGCACAATGCGGTCGGCCTCAGCCAGCGTCAGGTGATGCGTGGTGTTGTTGGGGTTGACCTTGTTGCGCAGCACGGCCGGCGACATGCCGATAACCGCCCCCAGCGCCTCGCTGCCGCCCTTGTAGTCATGCACCGTCAAATCGGCCGCACTCGTGATGTTCATATGTGAATTTCCTGAACGTATCTATTGCTGAGCAGCGGCCTTACGATGCGCTGCATGGAAAAAGCGAATTTCGCCCTACACGTCCAACGGTCCAACCTGGATCCGATCGTCAGCGTCAGCTGGCTCGGCTCGCTCGGGTGGGTCGGGGAGCGTTGGCTCCGCCGGCACGTTGAAGAACCATGCAGCGTCCTGCTCCGTGAGGCGTTGGACGGCGAGTCTTGCGCCGAAGGCCATCAGGGCAGCGTCACGCATGCGCCGGCCCCGTACGCGGCTTGCGCAAGTAAGCCCAGTCAACGCTTGAGCACAAACGTTCGCACTTGACGCCCGTGAGCTCTTCAATGCGTGGGCAGTGCTTCGCTGGCGTTTGACGTCCCGGCTTTTTCCACTGGTTAAACGCCGCGCGGCTGACATTCAAGGCGCGGGCCAGGGCAGCTTCCGATCCGAAGACCTTTGCCGCCTCCTCCAAGGGATGAATAGTGTTGTGGTCCATTTCAATAGTCTACATTTCCTAGACCGAAAGAGTCAATTTCTTATAGACCCGTCTAGTCCAGAATTTCTTTACACTGCGATCATGGATATAAAGAGTTGGATCAAGGCCGCCCGCCTGCACGCAGGACTAACCCAGGCACAGCTTGGGGAGCCTCTCGGAGTGGGCAAGGGAAACGTGTCCGCCTGGGAGAAGGGCCGACACGAGCCGAGCTTTGAGCAGCTTGTCCGAATCGGGGAACTGACCCGGTACACCGAACCACTTCCGGGGCTTTCCGGTTCTGCGAATTCGGTACAGTCGCCCGCCCCGCCCCTAAAGCATCGCCCCTGGCCCTTCCCTGGCATCTCTGAAGATGAGGTGCATGCCTTGCCAGCTGCTCAATTGAGCGAGTTGCAAGGGGCCTTGGCGCTCGCTATCGCCCAGCTCAAGCACGGCATAAGGGTGTCCCCAATGCCTCTATCGCCGAGCCATCCTTCCGGCGAAGCATTGCGCGCTCAAAAAGCTGGCGGGCTCGTGGACATGGACGTGACTGCCGACGAATTTCCTATGCGCATTTCCGGCCTGCCTCCCGCCCCCTGGGAGGGGGGCAAGACCACTGCACAGATGGAGCGTGAGAACCACGGGCTGCGGATTAGCCACGCGATCAATGTAGGTCACGTTGAGGACTCGGGGTACTCCGCGAACGATCATGAGTTCGTGCCGATTCCAGAGCTGGACGTTCGTATGGCCGCAGGGAAGTTGGGAATCGAGAACTATCAAGAGACAGAAATAGGCCAGATACTGCTGCGCCGTTCATTCCTTGAGTCGTTCAATCGGCCTATTAAGCGGATGAAAATCTGCTACGGGAATGGTTTCAGCATGGAGCCAGCCATTCGTCACCGCAATCCCATGCTGGTAGACATCCACCCAGTAGAGTTGCACGAGGTCCAACCGCGTTTCGTCTATGCCATCAACCGGGCTGGCGAAATGATCGTGAAATGTCTGGAGCAGTGGAAAGATGGAACGTGGATGGCAATTTCCACCAATCTGGACCCCCAGTACCATCCATTCCCGCTAGCGACGGACGACGGCAGCGAGGTTCGCATCATCGGCACCGTCCTCTGGTCACCCTATGACTTGCGGAACGGCGTAGATGAGCGGCTGTTGTTGGGCTGGCGTCAGGGCGGGAGGCGGTGACGTTGGATTCAGAGTTTCTAACAAAAGGAAGTGGATCGATGAAAGGCGCGGTTTTGGTCATTATGGTGGCCTCCTTGTTAGCCGGGTGCTCGACAAAAAACTATGGTCGACAAGGAAGTCTGACCGAATACGAGAGTAGCCGTATGTCTTGCTCCGATATCGCGCTGGAAGAAGCCAAGGTCCAAGGCTGGATCGAGCAGGTTAACTCGGAGAGCAAGTTCGATGGGCGCGATGCCCTAGCTATTATGGGTGACTTCGGCATTGGCAACTCGATGGAGAAGAAAGCCGCCATCAAGTCCGCAAACAGCCGGCTGTGCCAACTGCAGACTGTCGCCGTAAGCAAGCAATGTCGACCTGAGCCTCCATACGAAGAAAAGCCGGCCCCCCCACGGGTCAACACCGTTACGGATCCGCAACCGATGCGGCTCTCAGGCGTGCCTGAGCCGAAGAATCCGTGTTTGAAAATCTAAACCAACGTACTTCGTTGCGTCGTCCCACTCTTTCCGGCGCGACGCGCGAAGTTATGTTCTGCGCGTAGATCCCAGCTCTGACTGGTGTTCGCAATTACCGCCGGCGGAGCTCGTCTGGTGCGGGCGCAGATGGGCGAGTATGCCGGACTCGCGGCTGTAAGGTGGTTATATGTCGCTTGCAAGCGCGCCGGCTGACGAACCTCCACATGCCTTTGGCTTCAAGATATGGCGCATTACGCCGCCCGTACGGCGCCGGATTTGTAGGTGCTAGCCGCCTAGACCTGTGAAACGCTATAGGCCTACTCCTCGGCGCGGCGAATCGCCAGGGCGGCAATCACCTCTTCCCGAACGACGGCCCTCAGGGTGGCTAAGTCCGGTAAATCGTCCGTAGACAATGACCGTTCGAGTCTTGCCACAATCTCGGCATTCGCCGAGCGGCCGTTCTTCGCCGCCAGATCATTTATACGATCACGCATGCCTGGCGGCAGGCGGACCGTCACTTGGTCCCAATCTCTAACTTGCGAGGCTCGTGCTCTTCCCATGCGCGGCAGCGTACTCGCACAGTGCTGGAATAAATACTCGCACTGTGCGAGTGTTTGACCCTTGTTCGAAGCATTCGCCCGAACGGCTCAGTGCTGAAATCTTAGGAAGGAGATCGGTCACGAGGCGATATTGCCCGAAATGACCTGCGGCAGGGTTTAGAGGGCCAAGGAATGACAACCACCATAAAGTTCGACCTAGCGGCGTTCGAAGAAGGCTTCACGAAGCTAGAACAACTAGAAGCACTTCTCGCCTACACCACCGGGCCAGGTTTTATCGCCTTTTCGTCGCTTTCTCTCGAGCGCCAAGAAGGCGTGCTGACCTTAGCTGCTGACTTGGCCTTCGACGCTCGCACGGCGCTGCGCCCCGACGCGTAGAACCATCCCCGTTACAAAAAATCTACAAAAGCGAGACCTTCGAGTCTCGTTTTTGTTGACCGTAAAGTCTATGTTTTCTATACTCACCTCACTTGCTTCGGAAACGTGTCCAAGCAGACCGCTCTTTAACAACTGAGGCCGCCCGCCCCCGAGAGGGGACGGCGGGCGAAACAGGACAACCAACCAGGCGCTAGCGCGCCCCCGGACCCTGTGTGCTTGGGCTTCCACAGCCAGGCAACGCCCAGCCGGGCGTGGCGACGATAACCCCGGCCTCTTCCGATTCCGCTGAAAAGCGGGTTTCGGCCAGCGCTGCGAGTCAGCGCTTACCGAAGCACTCCCCCATCCAGCGCATGCCCGCGCAAAGGAATCCCATGGAACTGAAAGTCAATATCGACCTGGAAGCAGCCGTCTCCCAGGCACTCGCACCCGAAAAGCTCCAGCCCATTCTTGATAAGCACCTGACCGATGCGATCACCAGCGCAGTCCGTGACGCCACCGGCTACAACAGTGAATTCAGCAAGGCGCTCAAGGTTCAGTTGGCAGATGCGTTGCCTCACGGCCTCCGGGTGTCCGACGTGGCGAAATTCCAGCACGTCTTGAATGAGGCTCTGCGCGAAGCAGTCCACGGCCAGAATGCCGCCACAATTAACACCGCCTTGGCAGAAGCTGCGGCAAGCGTGTTGCCCGACCTTCCTGCACGCATAAAGCTGTCGCAGTTGATGAAAGACGCACGCAACGGTCTGCACGTCCAAGGCGGCGCCGAATTCTTTGCCCGTCTGGAGGAAGGCTCCTACGGCCACAGGCACCTCGCGCTCGACAGTGATACCCGGAAGTCGAGTACCTGCGGAACACGGACTGACCGATTCAGCGCCGCATACCAGCTTGCGTTCACCGAAGAGGGCGAATGCTATTCGCTAAAGCTGAGCGGCCAACAAATCACTCCATCGTCCCTGCCCCATGCCATCAGCGGCTTCCAGGCCACACTCCTTGCCTTGTACGTGGGGCGCACGCGAATCGATTTCGACATAGATGCGGATGACGTGGAATCGACCGCATCCGAGCAGTACGACGACTGATTCCCAGCACTGAGGAAATGACCATGCAATGCGAGTGCATTTCGCGTGTCGAAGAAGAAGCCAAGGCGCACCTTCAACCGCAAATCAAAGGCCCAATCAGCAGCGTCAAGATGGGCAATGTCGCCTTCGTCATCGACGGCAATGCAATGGACGCGCGGCTCTACATCCCCCTTCAAGTAAAGGCGGATGCCCCCGGCTACCGCAGCCAGGACGGCAAAGCGGTGCCAATGCATGTGTCTTTCTGCCCCTTCTGCGGAAAGCCCGCAAAAGCCGAAAAGATCGCGGCCTGACAGCCCCGGCTCATGCCCCGCGTGCGGGGTATCGGCAGGTGCCTACTAGCCGTCCACTCGCTCGAATGGCTTCGCCAGGAAAACTTGAACCCCATTTGAATCGGTAGGCTGCACGGTACCGGGGAACTCAAGGATGCCTTTCTCTCCCGCTCCGTCGATCCAAGCGATCACAAACCGAATGTTCCCGATATCCGTGCGCTGCAAGCCATGTACGGATAAATCGAAAGAACTGCTCTCGTTGAGCGAGGTATAGCGGTAGGCTGGCAGCTGTTTACTGCCTACGCAGCACTCCACTGAGACGTCAGTAGCGCGATATCCGAAATTCTCCAATTTGAAACGAGACTCGGTACGCCCTCCTGATACCGCGAACCCGTTGGTAGAAAGCCAAATCTTCGGCCGCAGAGCATCCCGCTCCTTCTTTCTATCTTGCGCGAAGCTCTCAAGCTGCACATCGACTTGGCGTCTCGTGACTTCCACCAAAGCTTGCTGGTGCTCAACGGATTGTCTCAACTCTTCCGCCTGCTGCTTCAGCGCCTCCGTGCTGTGCCGCAATTCCTCCCCCTGCTGAAAGTAGCCAAGAATCAGCCATAGGACGGCAAGCGGACCAAATATTCCCGCGAGAAAATCCCCCACCTCATTTGGAGCCATCTTAAATAATGCCGCGCGATCACTCCAAGACAGCGCAACAACGGCCCCTAGATAGATAAGGGAGACGACAACGCCAATAAGTGTTCGACGGCGATCCATTTTTATCTCTGTGACTCGGGCCTGCACAGATTCTATTCGGACTTCCCTGTTCAGGCCCCCACTACCCCTATGGAAATCTAGATGTTTGCCATGCTCATTCGCTTCATCGAAGAACTGATCGACGCCTTCAACTTCGGCAGCAGCATCAGCAAGTAGCACCGCCCCTTCTCCGCCCTAACCGGGGCGGCTTCGGAGAGCGGGCCGGCGTCGCAACGTCACCGGCGCTGACAGTGACTTTCAGGAGTCTTCCCGGGCTACCGGCCCGCTCTCCGAAGCCCACCACCGCGCAAACCCGCGCAGATCCCCATGCCCTCAACTATCCCCGCCGTCTGGTGGGGCCTGGCCCTGCTTGCCCTGGCGGCGGTAGTGCTGGTCCCCATCGGCGAACACTTCAACCGCCGCTATATCGCGGCCGATCCTTGGAAAGCATCATGAACGCTATCGCTGCAACGGCGCCCCCGCGGTGCCGCCGGAAGCTGCCGTCCATCGCCCATCTGGCCCGCAAGCTTGGCGATCTCATCGCGCCCCGGGACCACGCAGGCAAAGGCAACTGGAACGACGACGCGGATATCCCGCTGTGGGCATGGCCCGCCAGCCTGGCGCTGGCTGCGTTCTTCCTCTTCGGCCCGACTGTCCTGGGCTGGATGCTGCGGGCGGTCGCATGAACGGTATCGACTTCATTCTGCGGGATCGAGCCGGCTGGACGCCCCCGATACCGTTGCCGCGCCGACGCCTGCGCTGGGCAGATTCCAGACAGGAAGCCATGCGCCCCGAAGAACTTGCGTTCATCAAGGGCGCGAAGGGTCGTCTAACCGCAAAAGACCTGGGCGAGTGCTACGGCGTCTCTCCGCAGACCATCAGCAACATTTGGGCCGGGCGCTGTCCTGCCGGCCCCGTTTCGCGCCCGGAGCGCATACGAGTCAAAAGGAAGCAGCCATGAGCGCATTCTGCGTATTCGGAATGACCGAGCCCATCGCACGCAAGGCGGCAGCGAAGGCCTGGGAAAAGCAACTCACTTTGATGACGAAGGAAGTCCGCGACAGCCTCACGGCTGAGTACGAGTCCAACTGGATTGCCGTCAAGACGGAGTACTTCCTCGCGAAGGCCAAGCCGGTGCAGGTGTCTGGCGGCTTTGACGCCCCGCAGTTTGCCCGCGACTACATCACGCTTGCCCAACGCATGCACCGCACTTCCCGGCTGCAAATCATGGCGCGCGGCGAAAAGCGCGACGCCAATGGCGCGCCCGTCATCAGCAAGTCAACCAAGAAACCCGTCATCGGCTGGGTTCCTCATTCCCTATAAAAAGGCATGTCCACCATGTGGTTCAAAAACCTCAAGTTTTACCGCCTGTCCGCTCCCCTATCTGACTATGCAGAGAAGCTCCAGGCGGGCCTGAAGCGTCACGCCTTCCAGTCCGGCACCAATCTGGAAATGCAGTCCATCGGATGGATCACGCCCCGCGTAGGCGGCGAGCTCGCCCACGCCGTTGCCGGTCGCTTCCTGCTCAGCATGCGCGCCGAGAAGAAGCTGTTGCCGCCCTCCGTGATTGCTCAGGTCGCCAGGGCGCGGGCCGAGGAAATCGAGGAGCAGCAGGGGTACAGGCCCGGCCGCAAGCAGATGAAGGAAATCAAGAAACGCGTGGCCGACGAACTCCTGCCGCGCGCCTTCAGCGTCTATCGCGATACCCGCGTCTGGATTGACCCGTTGAATCGCTGGCTGGTGATCGACACCGCCTCATCGGCCAAAGCAGACGAGGTCATCGGCCTGCTGGCGAAGACGGTTGACCCCCTGCCGCTGGAAAACCTGTACGTCGCGCAGTCGCCTGCCGCCGCCATGACCGGCTGGCTGGCTGAAGACGAAGCCCCGTCCAACTTCACCATCGACCAAGACACCGAACTGCGCTCGTCTGGCACGAGCGGCGCGGCGGTCCGCTACCTCAAGCATTCCATCGACGCGGAGGACGCGCGCCGGCACATCCAGTCCGGCAAGCAATGCACCCGCCTCGCCATGACCTGGGCCGACCGCATTTCGTTCGTTCTGACCGAAAGCCTCGATATCCGCCGTGTCTCGCCACTGGACGTGCTGAAGGAAGGCGCGGACTACGCGCAGAACGATGACGAGAAGTTCGACTCGGACATGGTTCTCATGACGGGCGAACTCGCCAAAATGCTTGCCGAGCTGGTGGAAGCGCTCGGCGGCGAGAAGAAATTCTGATTCCTGGAGCCCCCATGACCGAATCCACCGCCCCCGTTTCCTTCCGGCAGAAGATCCTCTCCAAGGAAATCAAGCGCGCCCACGCCATGCAGGCCCGCTATGAAGATCTGCACGTCGAACCCGGCTTCAACCTGCGCACCCCCCTCGATCTGCTGGACGGAGAGGAACGTGAGCGCGCCGAGGCCGACGACGAAGCCCTGTTTCAGCACATCATGGCGGGCGGCAAGATTCCGCCGCTCGAAGTCCGCCCCCGGCCCGAGGGTGGCGTGTGGCTGGTGGACGGGCATCGCCGCCACGCGCAGATCGGCCGCGCGATTGCCGCCGGCGCGCCGCTGCAGGATGAGGACGGCGTCGTTTGGATCGACGTCACGGCCTTCGTTGGCAACGACGCAGACCGCACCGCGCGCGTCATCAGCAGCGCCCAGGGCCGGCACCTGACGCCGCTGGAGACCGCCTTCGGCTACGCCAAGCTGGCGGGCTTCAAGTGGGACAACGAGCGCATCAGCCGACTGGAACAGGTATCCCCTCAATGGGTCGCCAAGATGATCGCGCTGGCCCATGCCAACAGCGATGTGCATGCGCTCGTGCGGTCCGGCGCTGTGAAGGCGTCCACTGCCATTGAGGCCGTTGCCAAGTACGGCGAAGGTGCTGGCGCCTTCCTGCAAGGTGAGTTTGAGAAAGCTAAGGCCTCCGGCAAGTCCCGCGTGACGCCCAGCACCATCCACGGCCGCGCCCTGCCCCGCAAAGTGGTCTCCCCGCTCATCAGCGGCGTGGACACGTTCATGCAGGGATTGGACGCCAACCAGCGCGCTACCCTTCTGGACATCCAAGAAGGCCGCGTAGCTGCCGAAACCATCACCATCCCCGCCGCCGCCCTGCTCGATCTGTTCCAGGCCCACGGCGCCGTTGAAACGGTCCGTGCCAAGCAGGCGGAGAAGCAACGCCGTCAGGCCGAGGCCGCGGCAACCGCCAGCCAGGCCGAAATCCCCACCGCAGAGGATGCCCACGCATGAACGCCCCCCCAAAACCTCGACAAATTGGACGACGTTGACCTGGCCGCGCTGTCCACCCGTGTGCTGCACGACATGGTCGCGAAGATGACCCCGGAAGAGCGCCAGCGTTATCGCGACGCCCTCGACGCGGCAGACGCGCCCCTCCGCAATCGCTTGGGCGCCGCCCTGGGCGTGCCCGACGCCTCGCCAACTGCGCCCGCCCAGAAATGCGCTATCTGCCGGGGCGCATTCTCCGGCATGGCCTGGGACACGCTCTGCCCTTCTTGCTGGGAAGAAAAGCTACGGGGTGAGTTAGCCAAGCGCCGAGTACCGACCTCTGATGCTAAAGATGCGCAGCAGCACTAAAGTTGATCGCTCAAACACGTTCCCAGTTGTAGGCATCCAACTGCGTCCCTCTGCATTTGAGGCATGTAACAAAAACGTCATTATCAACGGGGTGCTTGGCCTTCCAATCGGCTTTAGAGACCTCGCCAAAGCGGGTGCTATTGCACCGGCTTTTGCAAAGGTATCGGACCAATTTTTCGCGGGGTACGTGTGACGCATAAGCCGGGATATTCATATTTCGTCCGTGGTTGTGTTGAAAAGAAGGAACAACTCTACTTAGCTTCTAATTTCATCAGAGGCGGCAAAGGATGCACGATGGAGCGCGTTCTTGCGTCCGGTGATCCAGGTCTTAGCTTAACGATGAAGACGCTCTTCCCAACCAAGTTCACCACCCGTGCTTTTCGATCTGCCCTTTGGTGCAGAACTGGTTCCAGCGCGCTGCTTGGTTCTCGTACACCTTGCCCTTTGCGACGACCAGATACTCCCTATTCATACCCCCAAAGCCGTTTCTCGCACGGTACTGAAAGCACATGGCGCCATTGCTCAGGTTATAGAACTTGGAATCCCACTCAAGCGAATCTGGATCTCTGAGCGACTCTTTAATCAGAATTTGAGCTTGGGCAATCGCCAACGATCTTGCCATCTTGGCATCCTGTTCTGCCTTCCGCGCAGCTTCCCTGATCCGCTCTTGTTCCTGTTGAGCTTGTCGCTCAGCAGTCCGCTTTTTTTCCGCTTCAGCGTCCACCGCCGATACCCCTTTGAGGTCCGCCTGCGTCTGGACGATTTGCGGGGGTGTCTGCTTTGGGCGTGAAGCTTCCATTTCTTCCGGTGATTTTTTGAAGATTACAAAGATCGCAAGCAACGCCAACAAGCCTACGGTCAATGTCTTCTTGCCTGAAAACGGTTCCTTTTCCATTTTTCCTCTCTTCTCCCGGTTTGAGCATATGGGCGCGAAATGCACGTCAACGCGGCTCGGGCTGCGCAATTACGGACCGCGCCGCTGATAACGGCCGCGCTGCCGACGCTAAGTGCGCGTCCATCCCGCCATAGCACCTTTCTTTTGGTCGAAATAGTCCCATTCGGCCCCGCAGGAAGAGCACACAAACGCCTCGTGCGTCCCACCGGCATGCGCCACTGCAAGGCTCCGAACATATCCGAGGCTGATTAAACGTTCGTGCCCCGGTGCGCCTCGCTGGTTTTGCACTATTTCCTCGCAATCCGAACAAAGCG
Organism: Achromobacter sp. GQ309; assembly: GCF_059759315.1. NCBI lineage: Bacteria > Pseudomonadati > Pseudomonadota > Betaproteobacteria > Burkholderiales > Alcaligenaceae > Achromobacter > Achromobacter sp. GQ309. The sequence continues at coordinate 118,269 of NZ_JCAXDP010000001.1, read as the reverse complement.
GCATTTCTCCACCTTTTCTTTTAGTTGAGCGGAGATATTACTAAATGATACCAATATCAAGCTTCATCAATTCTCACATGTACGCCCTTGTAGCCGATGAACTACCCGAATGGGAGCGATTTTCCACCAAACGGGAACGCGGCGAAGCGCTAACCCCGCTGGAGTTGTTCGTCTATGACAACGAACCGGCCGGCGACCACGACGCTTGGCGCGACCAACTCGCCGCTGTCCTGGCGAGCGCCCCCGTATCCGGAGAAGCGAAGCAATGCGTTGCCTGCGAAGGGAAGCCATCTGGCGACAACATCCCGTGCGCCGTGTGTAGGAGGAATGCCGCGCCCCCGGCAAGCCAGGGCATGCGCATCCTGTTCCCGACGCACCTGCGCAAGATGTGGTCGGGCGGTGAGGTGCAGGCCTGGCTAGACGAGCATCAGGGCATCACCGCTCCGAAGCCCAGCGCCAAGGGCAGTTTGGAACGCTACCGGAAGTGGCGAGCGGACCAGGCCGGCGAGGCGCAATGCTCCTGCCCCGCCGGCGACGGCTCCCTGAGCTGGCCGTGCGCCAAGCATCGAACGCAATCCGAAAATGACTCATAAAAGATGCTGGAGCGATCTTTATGCCTCATAAATCGTGCAATTGGATCAATGCAAGCGGACCGGAGACGGCGCTTGATGGAGGTTGATTTATGACACCGATGGTGCACATCGAACCCGTATACGTCGACCTAGCTACTGCGGCCATGATTACCACCCTGGCGGAATCGACTATCCAGGCCATGGTTACTCGCGAAGAGTTCCCCGCGCCGCGAGAACTGTCGGGGCGGCGGGTCGGGTATCTCTACGCAGAAATCCTGGAATGGGCGAAGAGCCGGCCGCGTTCCACAATGCTGCCACCAGCCAATACCGGCGCTCGGAAGCCGCGAGCCGGTCGGCCCGACAGCGCAGGCGTCTAGCCGTGAGTCCGGACCAACTCTTCCAAGTATTCCGACAGGCGCTGAAGCCAAATCCTGCGCTCCTTGTCGTAAGAGTGCCGGTTGTAGACTCCCTCCACGCCGGGCAGCATATGGCCAAGAATGACCTCACCCACCTCACGCGGACAACCGAGCGATGCCAAGAACGTGCGCGAGGTGCGTCGCAAGTCATGAGGCGCCCAGTGAGTCACCTTCAGACGCGCCCTCACTCGGTGTGGCGTGGTTTCACTGTAGGGCTGATGGTAGTAGACGCGCGTCTGGACCGACTTTTGCTCCCAGTGGCCTGATTTGCCATATGAGGGGAACAAGTAACCAGCGGGATGGACATCCAAACGGCGCCGCACTATTTGTTCGGCACGGCCAACCAACGGCACCCGAAAATCCGTCGCCTCAGCTCGCTTCACGTTCTTGGTTTTTTCCTTCGGTACGGTCCACCACAACCCATCAGCCTCTTCCGAGACTTCCTCAGCCTCGATAGATCCGATCTCGGCACCTCTGGCGCAAGTCCAGAGATACATCGTCAAGAAGTCATCCACGTCGCGGGAAAAGTTGGCGAGCCAAGGTATCAGCTCCCCCGCTTCCTTCGGTGACAGGACCCGCTTCTTGACGCCCCCCTTCTTGCCGTTGATCGCCTTCCCTTTCGATTTCAGCTTTCCGCGCAGAATTGCGCGCCACCAATTCGGCACGTTCTCCGCCAGTCTCCCCGCGTCATGACAATAGTCCCACGCTGCCCCTAGTTCGCGGCGCAGGATCTGTGCTTGCACAGGAATGTGGGAAAACGATTCGATGAGCGCAAACGCATCCGCACGAGTTACCGCCTCTGCGGGCTTGCTCGCAAGGTCCCCCAGCATGGTTCGAAACGTGCGCTCGATTTCGATCTGGCCCTTTTCGGCCCGATGTTGCTTGATGTGGCCGGCGACGTAGATATCGCAGGCGTCCGCTACTGTCAAAACGCCTTTAGCCTTCTCTTTGGCTGCAGCAGCGGCGACCTTCACCGCCTGGCGCTCTTGCTTGGCCTCCACTGCCACGTCTATCCCCGCGTCGCGTTTTTGCCGGAGGACTTCCCATTCCACAACCGCAGCGGCGATCGACATAGCTGGCCAGCGCCCCAACTTCGTCTGACGCATATTGCCGCTTACCGGGCTCTTGTACCGGTAGATCCATGTTCGTGCGGTGGCGGTTGCTTCAAGCCGCAACCCGGGATAGCCATCAATGGTAAGGTGTCGGCCTGGCTCAAGCAGCTTAGCGGCGCGCGCGTCGAATTGCATGAAGGGAAGGATCCTCTGGCGTAGGTTTTTCGAGAATCCTAAACGAAGCGGCGTAACTTCTCAATTCGACCCCGCCAAAAGCTACGCCAAACCGCTAAGTGTTGGCGGATTTCGATGGGCGTAGTTGGGCCATAAAACGATGACAACTTTCCCGACGCTCCCTCAATAAATGCAAGAAACTCAAGGCATAACGCCGAAATCTCGGGCCAAAACGGACGAGGACCTGTCAAGCCATACCCCTATGATGCAGCAGTACCTGCGCCTCAAAGCCGAGGCCGGGCCGTTGCTGCTGTTCTATCGCATGGGCGACTTCTATGAAATGTTCTACGAAGACGCCGAGCGCGGCGCGCGGTTGCTTAACCTCACGTTGACCAAGCGGGGCTCGTCCAACGGCGTGCCCATTCCCATGGCCGGGCTGCCCGTGCATGCCATGGAGCAATACCTGGCGCGGCTCGTCGCGATGGGCGAGTCCATCGCCATCTGCGAACAGATCGGCGATCCCGCCGCCTCGAAGGGCCCGGTCGAGCGCCGTATCGTGCGCATTGTGACGCCTGGCACGTTGACCGATGACGCCCTGCTCCCCGCCAAGGCGGACCGCGCGCTGGCGGCCATTTTCGTCAGCGGCAGCGCGCGCGCGCCGCGTGCCGGGCTGGCCTGGCTGAATCTGGCCAGTGGCGAGTTCCGGGTGACCGAATGCGCGCCGGCTCAACTGGAATCCGAACTGCACCGCATCGCGCCGGCGGAGATCGTTTGCGCCGACAGCGCGGAGTTCGATTTTCCGTTCGAGGGCGCGCGTTCCCGGGTGCCGGATTGGCACTTCGAAAGCGACGGCGCCCGTGCGCATCTGCTGGCGCATTTCAAGACCGACACGTTGGCGGGCTTTGATATTGAGGATATGCCGGCCGGCATTTGCGCAGCGGGCGCCCTGCTGCGTTATGCCGCGCGCACGCAGTCGCAGGCGCTGGCGCACGTGCAGAGCCTGTCCGCCGAGCGGCCAGGGCAGTTCGTGTTGCTGGACCCGGTCACGCGCTGCAACCTGGAGCTGACCCAGACGCTGTCGGGCGAAGACTCGCCCACGCTGTTCTCGCTGCTGGACGGTTGCCGCACGCCGATGGGTAGCCGTCTCCTGCGCCGCTGGCTGCATCACCCCTTGCGCGAGAATGAGCAGGCGCTGGCGCGGCAGCAGGCCATTTCTGCGCTGCTGGCCGGCCGTATGGACGTCGAGCAGACGTTCGGTTCGGCGGGACTGCTGGAAGCCCTGCGCGCCTCCTTGAACGCCTTTCCCGATATCGAGCGCATCGCGGCGCGACTGGCGCTGCGGTCCGTGCGCCCGCGCGAACTGGCCAGTTTGCGTGACGCTTTGCAGGCTCTACCCGCGCTGGCCGATCTGGTCGAGCCCATGTCGGCCTCGCCGCGTATCGGCGAACTGATCTCCCACCTGTCGGTGGATCCCGCGCTGGCCGCGCTGCTGGTGCGGGCGATTGCCCCCGAGCCGGCCGTGGCGATCCGCGATGGCGGCGTGCTGGCAACCGGCTTTGACGCGGAACTGGACGAATTGCGCGGTCTGGCCGCCGATGGCGGCGACTTCCTGGTCCAGCTCGAAGCCAGCGAGCGCGAGCGCACCGGCATCAGCAATCTGCGCGTGGAGTTCAACCGCGTGCATGGCTTCTATATCGAAGTCACCAAGGGCCAGACGGCCAAGGTGCCAGAAGACTACCGCCGCCGCCAGACGCTCAAGAACGCCGAACGCTATATCACGCCCGAACTCAAGACCTGGGAAGACAAGGTGCTGTCCGCGCAGGACCGCTCGCTGGCCCGCGAAAAATGGCTGTTCGAGCAATTGCTCGACGTGTTGGCCGAACACGTGCGCCCGTTGTCGGACTGCGCCGCAGCGCTGGCCGAACTGGACACGCTGGCCGCCCTGGCCGAGCACGCGCAGCGCCATGACTGGGTCGCGCCCGAGCTGTCAGAGCAGGCCGACATCGACATCGACGCCGGCCGCCACCCGGTGGTGGAGCGCGCCATCGAACGCTTTACGCCGAACGGCTGCCGCCTGGATCCGGCGCGGCGCATGCTGTTGATCACCGGCCCGAACATGGGCGGTAAGTCGACGTACATGCGGCAGGTGGCGCTGATTGTGCTGCTGGCGCGCATCGGCAGCTTCGTGCCTGCGTCGCGCGCCCGGATCGGCAAGATCGATCGCATCTTCACGCGCATCGGCGCGGCCGATGATCTGGCGGGCGGACGCTCGACCTTCATGATGGAAATGACGGAGGCCGCGGCCATCCTGTCGGCCAGCACGCCCAACAGTCTGGTCTTGATGGACGAGATCGGGCGCGGCACGTCTACCTATGACGGCCTGGCGCTTGCGTGGGCTATCGCCTGCCGCCTCTTGTCGCACAACCGCGCGCTGACGCTGTTTGCCACGCACTACTTTGAATTGACGCGTCTGCCCGCCGAGCAGGCCACGGCCGCCAACGTGCACCTGGCCGCCGCGGAATCGGCAAGCGGCATCGTGTTCCTGCACGAAGTGCGCGAAGGTCCGGCCAGCCGCAGCTATGGGATTCAGGTGGCGCAGCGCGCGGGCGTGCCCGCCGCGGTCATCCGCCAGGCGACACGCGAACTTGAACGCCTGGAAGCGCAAGGCGCCCCGACGCCGCAGCTGGGCCTGTTCTCGGCCGCCGCCGAGGCCGACGCGCAGGCGTACGCCGAAGCCGAACGTTCGGACGCCATCGAAGCGCTGGACTCGCTGCGCGAGGAGCTTTCCGCCATTGACCCCGACAGCCTCACCCCGCGCGAAGCGCTGGATGCCCTTTACCGCTTGAAGAAGCACCTCCAATGAACCTCGACCAACCGCTGCCGCTCCTGGGCAATCAAAGCCCCAACGACTTCATGCGCCGTTACTGGCAGAAGAAGCCGCTGCTGATCCGCCAGGCCATTCCGGCTTTCAAGCCGCCCGTCACCATCGCGGCCATCAAGAAGCTCGCGCGCCGCGACGACGTGGAATCGCGTCTGATCTGGCGCGAGAACGGCGAATGGCAGATGGAAAACGGCCCCTTTGCACGCCTGCCCAAGGACAACGAGGGTGATTGGACGCTGCTGGTGCAGAGCGTGGACCTGCATAGCGATGCGGCGGCCGAACTGATGGCCTTGTTCCGCTTCATTCCGGACGCGCGCCTGGACGATGTGATGATCAGCGTCGCCAGCCACGGCGGCGGCGTCGGTCCGCATTTCGACAGCTACGACGTGTTTCTGCTGCAGGCCGCGGGCGAGCGCGAATGGAGCTACGGCCGCCAGAAGGACCTGTCGCTGGAGCCGGGTCTGCCGCTCAAGATCCTGAGCAATTTCCAGCCCGAGGAAAAGGCAGTGCTGGCGCCGGGCGACATGCTGTACCTGCCGCCGCAGGCCGCGCATGACGGCATTGCCATGGGAGACGGCTGCATGACGATCTCCATCGGTTTCCGGGCGCCGACGCAGGCAACATTGGCGCGCGGCCTCCTTGAAGCCGCTGCGGACCAGGTGATGGCTCGCGTGGGCCTTCTGGGCGGTCCCTATGGCGAACCCGCCCTGCCCGGCCCCAAGCTGTCGGCGGTCTACCGTGACCCGGGCCAGCCGGCGGTGGACACGCCCGCGGCGTTGCCGGACGGACTGGTGGCCGCCACGCTGGAAACGGTCGAAAAGCTGCGTTTTGACGATGCCCTGGCATCGCGCTTCCTGGGCTGCTGGCTGACCGAGCCCAGCAACCTCAGCGTGTTCGATGCGCCCGAGGGGTTGGATGTCGATCTGGAAGAGGATTGGCCCGCGTCCGGCCGCCTGGTGTTGAATCGCCGCAGCCGCATGCTGTATCGCGGCAAGCAGCTTTTCATCAACGGGGAAACGGCCATGACGCCCGCAGATGTGGCATTGCGACTCTTGGCCGATGCGCGTAGCCTGGATTGTGCGCATCCCGCTTGCGCCCGTCTGTCAGAGGAAGCGCGCGCCTGCCTGGCGGATTGGCTGGACTCGGGTTGGATTCATTACCGCCCCGAGTAGTATCTGGAAACCTGAAAGTATCCGTGTCGCACAGAAAGAAATCAGGTCTGTAAGCCGGGTCACATCAAGAAAGAGATAACACCAAGCTGAAAGGTTTGTTGCTTTTGGGATGCCACCGCTTTAACTTTCACACGCGATCGGCATGAACCTTCCTGTAGCCTGAGTTCTGGTTTCCCCTAACGGGGTTTCAAGAGTCGTCATCTACAGGAGTTCAAATAATGATGAGCAAAACCTTGATTATTGCCTCGGTGCTGGCCGTCGCGCTCAGCGCTTGCAACAAGAAGGAAGATGCCCCGGCACCGGCGGCCAACCCCACTCCCGGCGCGACCACGCCCGCTCCTGGCGGCACGCCGCCGGCATCGCCCGCGCCGACCCCTGGCACGACGCCCGGCTCTGGTTCGACCACCCCGGGCGGCTCGACCACCCCCGCGTCGTAAATCTTCAGGCACGAACCCCCGCCCTGAAAGACGCAAAAAAAACCCTGGCATGTCATGCCAGGGTTTTTTTGTGCCTTGCCGCGGCACGCTGAGCGTGCGCGGCGAGGTCGTTTCAATTACATCTTGTCCTTCAGGACGCTCAGCAGGCGCTGCGCCGTCGGGCTGTTGTCAGGCGAACCGTTGGCGTCCAGTACCGAGACGGTGGTCTGTTCGCCGTTGCCCACCAGGTGGATGCGGTACTGGGGCGCCTGCGCCTTCTTGTCGCCGGAGAACATGCGGCTGAAGAAGCCGGGCTGTTCCATCTTTTCGCCGGTGTCCGTGTCGACATAGCGAACGAAGTAGTCGCCAGCCGAACGGTCGCGGTCTTCGACGGCGAAGCCGCCGCCGTCAAGCGCCACGCCGACACGGCGCCAGGCGCGGTCGAAGGATTCGCTGACGATGAGCGACGCGCCCTGCGCGCGGACGTCCTGCTGAACAGCCGGACGCTGCGGCGAGGCTTCCGCCTGCTGCACCAGCCTGCGGGCGTTGTCGACGTCGGTGCCCAGGTAGACCATCATGCGCGCCAGCATGGCGGCGTTCAGGCCCGGGTCTTCCTTGCCGTTCTGCCACTGCACCTGGGCGCCGTCGGAACCGACGCGCTTCTCAAGCATCTGGCGGTGGCTGACGTAGATCTCGGTGTGGCCGTTGACGCGTTCGACGCGGGTGCGGAATTTTTCGCGCTCGCCGCTATCCCAGGCCGTTTCCAGCACGGCGCCCAGGGCTTGGCGAAGCCAGCTTTCCGGGATCTTGGCGCGGTTCTCGGCCCAGTCCGTTTCGATCAGGCCGGCACCAGGGTTGTTGGTGGCGACGGTAAAGCCGCTTTCGGTCCAGAAGTCGATCAGGCGGGGGAAGACCTGCTCGGGCGGACGGTCCACCACGAGCCAGCGCAGGTCGCCGTCGCGCTCGACACGCATGTCGGAGCGGCTGGGCAGCACGTTGCTGGTCTTCGGGGCGCTGGCCTGGGCCACGCCTTGCTGCTGGAACTCAGAGAAGGTGGTGGAGCCGGATGCCGGCGCGCGGTAGCGGGGGTCGCTGTTGGCTTGCGTCAGGTCGGGCGGAATGCTCAGGGGCTCTCCGCGTTGGTTCACTGCGCTCTTGTAGTCGACCGATTCTTCATTGCCCAGGAATTGGTTGACCTCGGAGCACCCGGCCAGCAACACCAGAGACATCAATGCCGACAAACCGGCATGACGCTTGTTCATACGTTTCCTCACGATATTTAGAGCAGTCCCGTTTCCTGGAGCGCGTTGCGCACCGTTGCGTGATGCGGCGCGCTCAGTTCGACCAGTGGCAGTCGGTAGCCAAGCGCGCTGCGGCCCATTTCGGCCAACGCCCACTTGACGGGGATGGGGTTGGCTTCAACGAACAAAGCCTTGTTCAGACGCGCCAGGAACGCGTTAAGTTCACGGACCTTCGGCACGTCGCCCGCCAGGGCGGCGGCACAGAGGTCGCGCATGAGCTTGGGCGCCACGTTGGCCGTGACGGAAATGTTGCCGCGCGCGCCCAGCAGGATAAGAGCGGCCGCGGTGGGATCGTCGCCGCTGAAGACCTGGAAGCTGGCAGGCGCCTCGCGGAGGAGCAGGCCGCCGCGGGCGATGTCGCCAGTGGCGTCCTTGATGCCGATGATGCCCGGCACCTGCGCCAGACGCAGGATCGTGTCGTTGCTCATGTCGGCAACGGTACGGCCCGGCACGTTGTACAGGATGGTGGGCAGGTCGACGGCTTCCGCGATGGTGCGGAAGTGGCGGTACAGGCCTTCTTGCGACGGCTTGTTGTAGTAAGGCACGACCGACAAGCCAGCGTGGGCGCCGACCGCCTTGGCGTGGCGCGTCAGGTGGATGGCTTCGTCGGTGGAGTTGGCGCCCACGCCAGCAATGACCGGAATGCGGCCGGCGGCGAGTTCGACGGCAACGCGGATCAGTTCCGCGTGTTCTTCCATGGAGACCGTGGGCGACTCCCCGGTGGTGCCCACCACCACCAGCGCGTCGGTGCCTTCCTGGACGTGCCAGTCGATCAACGACCGGTAGGCAGCGTAGTCCAGGCTGCCGTCGGGTTGCATTGGGGTGACCAGGGCCACCATGCTGCCCTGGAAATTAACGCCTGCGGCGGTAGCAGGGGATGCCATAGATTCGGGCTCCAAAACCCCGCGGCGGGATTGCCCCAGGGCCTGATTCAGTGAAACCGCTGAGTTTAACGGATATTGGGGGGAATCTTACAGAAACCACTGAACGATTGTCGTTCCCAGCCCGAGCACCGGTTGCATCAATAACCAGAGCACATCGGTGACCAAAAGCACAATGACGATGATCAAGCCATACGGCTCGATTTTCGAGTATTGCCAGGCCAGACGATTGGGCAGCAGGCTGAACAGGATGCGTCCGCCGTCCAGGGGCAGGATGGGCAGCAAGTTCAGCGCCATCAGCACGAGGTTGACGTTGACGCCCGCCACCGCCATTTCGAACCAGAAGCTTTCGTGCAGGCCGCTTTCCATGAACAGGCGCAGCGACAGCGCCCACAGGATGGCCATGAACATATTGGCAGCCGGGCCGGCCAGCGCCACCCAGGCCATGTCCTTTTTGGGACGGCGCAGGCGGCCGAAGTCGACGGGAACCGGCTTGGCCCAGCCGAAGAGCAGCATGGAGCCGCCGATCAGCTTGGAGGCCAGCAGGATGGCGACCGGTACCAGCAGCGTGCCGACGGGGTCGATGTGCCGCGCCGGATTCAGGCTGACCCGTCCGGCCTGGTAGGCGGTCGGATCGCCCAACATGCGCGCCACGTAGCCGTGCGCGGCCTCGTGCAGGGTGATGGCGAAGATAACCGGTATCGCGTAGACCGCAATGGTTTGGATGATGTCATTCATGGCGAACCGGATTGTAGATGAGCCACGCCCTCGCGCGGCACGTCTCGTGCATCGAGGCGAGGGGTGAAATCAGACAAGTCCGAGCGTGGCGGGATCGCCGCGGCCCAGGCGCACGACGACCGGCTCGTCGGCCGTGAGGTCGATCACCGTGGTGGGCGCCTGCGGGCAGGCGCCTGCATCGATGATGGCGGCCAGATCGTGGTCGTAGCGCTCGCGGATTTCCTCGGCGTCGTTCAGCGCCTCGGTTTCATCCTTGGGAATGAGCGTCGTGGACAGGAGCGGCGAGCCCGCCTGCTCCAGCAAGCCCAGGAGGACGGCGTGATCCGGCACGCGGATGCCGATGGTCTTGCGCGAGGGGTGCGATACGCGCCGCGGGACTTCCTTGGTGGCCTCGAGGATGAAGGTCCAGGGGCCAGGGGTCGCGGCTTTCAGCAGGCGGTACTGCTTGTTGTCGACGCGGGCGAAGTGGCCAATTTCAGCCAGGTCGCGGCATAGAAGCGTGAGGTGGTGGCGTTCGTCGAGTCCGCGCAGGCGGCGCAGTCCGTCGGCGGCGCTTTTGTCGTCCAGGCGGGCGACGACGGCATAACTGGAGTCGGTGGGCACAGCCACCAGCCCCCCGTCGTTAAGCCATTGCGCGGCTTGCTTGAGCAGCCGCGGCTGGGGATTTGCTGGGTGGACGGAGAAGTACAAAGCCATGGGTTTATCCTAACATCCTTGAAAGCCGCTCAATTGCGCGGCGATGCAAAATGGCGGTATCGCCGATCCGCCCCGGAGAACGAATATGCGCCTTGGAAATTCGCGCCAGAGCAACAATGTGGAAGACCGCCGGTCGGGCGGCCCGCGAATCGGGGGCCGCGGCACCATCGGCATAGGCACGATAGTACTTGCCCTTGTCGCAATGTACTTCGGCGTGGATCCCCGCGTGGTCCTCGACATGGCCGAGGGGCCGGCGGTGCAGGAGCAGGCGCCCGCCACGGCCCCGCCGGCCAACGATCCGCAGGCCGTCTTCGTGTCCAAGGTGCTGGGCGAAACCGAGGACGTGTGGAATGCCATCTTCCAGAAGGAACTGAACCGCCAGTACGTCGAACCCAAGCTGGTGCTCTTTCGCGGCGCTACGCCGACGGCCTGCGGCACCGGCCAATCGGCCATGGGGCCCTTCTACTGCCCTGGCGACAGCAAGGTCTATATAGACCTGTCGTTCTTTGACGAGCTGCAGAACCGGTTCAAGGCGCCGGGCGATTTCGCGCAGGCGTATGTGATCGCGCATGAAGTCGGCCATCATGTGCAGCACCTGCTGGGCATTTCGGACCAAGTTGACCAACTGCGCCGTCGCAACCCGTCGCAGGCCAATGCGCTGTCGGTGCGGCTGGAGCTGCAGGCGGACTGCTTTGCCGGCCTGTGGGCGCAGCGCGCCGATGCGGCGCGCAACATTCTTGAAGGCGGCGACGTCGAAGAAGCGCTGGCAGCGGCCACCGCCATCGGCGACGACCGGCTGCAGAAGCAGAGCCAGGGCTACGTGGTGCCCGATGCCTTCACGCACGGCAGTTCCGCGCAGCGCGTGCGGTGGTTCAAGCGCGGCCTGGAAAGCGGCAGCATCAAGCAGTGCGACACGTTTGGTGCGACATCGCTGTGACGGCAGATTCGCGCTGGGCGCCGGCAGCGGCACCGGCACCGGCACCGGCATGCCATCATTCCAGGCCGGCCGCCCGCTTGACTGTATATCCATACAGTCAACCAACCCCTGCCGTCTTCATCTTGTAAGATTACGCCCCCTCGCAATGCTGCGCGCGCGTGTTCATCTCCGCGGCGCGGCGGGCGCAGCGCACGCCACTCGCCGGTTTGCCCACGCGCCCTCCAAGACCCTTTATCTGTTTCCATGGCCAACAAGTTCGAACCGCTAATCACCGTTGATGAGGTGCAAGAGATTCTTGCCGAACCCAAGGAAACCGCGAAGCCCATCGTCTGGGTCCCGAAGCCGGCGGCGGGCAGCGCGCAGTGGATGGAGTTCAGCAGCCCTTGCAAGATCAAGGGCGACGTGCGCGAAGACGTGATCTTTCGCGTCATGTACCGGGGCGCCCGCACCGCAGTGCACGGCCAGGCCACCATCTTTCTGACGGAAGCGTTCTGTGCCAGCCTGTTCGTCGGGCCGCACCGGGTGTACGGGGTGGACACCGACGACTCGTTTCACACCAGCCTGGTGGGCGCGGACCGGCCGCAGTACCGCAAGCCGCTGGCCGACCGCAGCCATGAGCACATCTGGGTCGAGGAAGGCGAAGGCTATGCCGAGCCCGTCGTGCCCGCGCTGGACACCATCGCGGCGCTGATGCAGTATTTCCTGCCGCGAGCGAATCTGACGCTGGCCGGCGGCTTTGCGCATCCCCTCAAAGGCCGCCAAATCGAACTGATCCTATGAGTAATTTTCTGGAAGCCTCCGGCTGGACCGTCCTGCCGGCGGGCGAACACGCCATCCGCGCCGTGTCTCCCATGACGCTGGGCCTTGACGGCCAGCACGCCGCCTTTTTCATCGCGCATCCTGACGAGTCGTCGTTCTACCTGACCGACGCCTGTGAGACCGCGATGCACGCGTCGAGCTTCGGCATCGAGGTAGCGGCCAAGCGCATCGACATCCTGAACGAGACGCCGGGCGTCACCCTCGCCCACTTCGACCGGTCGGGCGCGATCGTGGCGTCGGGCCCGAATGAGCAGTTGCAGGAAGCGCTATGGGACGCGGTAAAGCTGGCGATGGCCCTGTCGTTTCAGTGCGCGAAGTGGATGCCACGTTTCAGCCAGCTGCGCTTCCGCGCCCAGGTGGGACGCGCGCTGGCCGAAGGCGTGGGCGTGAACCGCATGGTCAAGGGCGCGCGCGCCAAGGGCAGCAGCGGTCACACGGCGGACTTCGCGTACGCGGTGCGTGCGGCGGGCAGCACCGCCCTCACCTACATCGAGCCCATCGCCCTGAAGGCGGGCAAGAAGATGGACTGGACGCAGGTCTATCAGACTCACGGCAAGATGTCGGACGTGAAGATGGCCGATGCGCGCAACTCGCGCATGGTGATTCTGGAAGACGGCGCGTCGGCCGAGGAATTCAAGAAGGCCGTGACGATCCTGGAGCAGTCCGCCACCGTGCAGACGCTGGCCAAGACGCGCGACTGGCGCGAAGTGTTTTCGACGTAGCCGTCGAAAGTCAGGCGGGTCAGGACGGCAGATTGGTCAGGCCGTCCACGATTTCGCGGCCATGCAGAATGGCCGCATGGACGGCCTCGCGCGGGCTGTAGACAAAGCCACCGCCGGCAAATTGCGGTACGGGGTATTCGTCGCCGCCTTCAAGGATGGCGCCTGCCTGCACGACCATCACCGATGCGATGAAGACAGGGCCGCTGGATTGCGCCGGAACTTCGATAGCGCCGCTGCCCCGGGAAACCTTGGCCGTGAGGCGGTATCCCTTGTAGATCAAGTTGTTCTGATGCACTTCGGTAGTCCTCTATCTGCCGTCGAGCATACTCCGTGATTCGATGACAATCCGGATAAGTTTTGTAACCCAAGCAGAAAATGGAAACACTGTTGCGCTGCCGCAAGCGCGTCCCCGTTTCTCAACCGCTGGGAATCAAAATGGCCATTTTGCCGAGAGTCAGCGTAGACGCGGCTTGCGGGGCTGCACCGCCATTTAGCGGTGCAGCATCAACAGCGGTTTCCGGGGATTTACCCTAGGCCCTGTTGCGAAAGTGCATCCCGGGACACTTTCATCCCTGTCATGCGCATGTAATCGTCCAGCCGCCAGCCTTTACCGAGCAGGATCATGCGGGTATGCAGGTCGTCCCGCACGGCCGGACTGACCTCACTTCCCAGATACGTGAGCTGCTTGCTGCGCAGGTCCACGAAGCCCAGCACATAATCGCGCGCCAGCCCCATCCACAGACGATGCGCCCCCACCGACTGACGGGCGCCGCTTAGGATGCACAAACCCGCATCCAGCGCCCAGCGGTACACCGCGGTGGCCAGTCCCATGCCTTGGTAGGGGGCGGCGTACTTGGAATGCGGCGCGCGCACGTAGGGATCGGCGCGCCGCCCCACTTCGATCAGGCGGTTGAAGACGGTATAACCCGCCAGCCGGCCGCGCCGCACGTCCACCACATACACGTAATACTCGCCGTCGGCCTCGCGGTAGCGAAGCACAATGCCAGGGATATCGGTCTTGACCTCCGGCAATCCATGCAGGCGGTCCATTGGACGATTCATGCGGTTGTGGATGGCATCGAGTTCCTTATCCACTTCTTCGGGACTATGGTTAACGTCGATGCGCAATTCCGTCACGATCGACATGACGTGACGGAACGCGTGCAGGGCCAGCGTAGGCAAGGCCACCTCCTGTACAGGGTTGAGAAGCTGTCCGCGAGGGACGGGACGTAAAAAAAGCCGCATCCGCGGCTTGAAAGGTTGTGTGCGGGTGCACCGCCGTATGGGGCGGTATGGATGGGGCGAGGCGCGGAGGAAGCGATCAGGCTGCTGCATGCGCGTCCCTTTGGGCGGCGGGCTGGTCGCCGGCAAGACCGAAGAAGGCCGGAAACTGGCGTTCGCCCTTGGCCGTGATGCGCAGCGCGCGTGAGTCCAGATCCTTGCTGATCCAGCCGCGCGCCAAGAGCGCATCGAGCAGCGCGGCGCCCAGTGCGCCTCCCAGATGCGAGCGCCGCTCGCTCCAATCCAGGCACGCGCAGGCAAAGCGGCGGCGGCGCTGGCGCGCTTGCGCGGCATCAACGCCCACCTGCGCGAGCGACGCCTCGCCCAGCGGCGTCAGCAGATAGTCGCGGCCGTCCGGCGTCAACCAGTGCCGGGCCAGCATCGCATCGTGAATTTGCACCGCCAGCGTGCCGGCCATGTGGTCGTAGCAGGTGCGGCTGTCGCGCAGCGCGGAAGGCGTGGTCGGCTTGAACGGGGCGCGGTCGGCGCCCGCCACTACCAACAGCGCCTCCAGCGCGTGGCCGACGTCGCCGCTCGCCAACCGGTAGTAGCGGTGCTTGCCCTGCACGGCCATCTCGACGAGACCCTGATCGCGCAGACGCTGGAAATGGCTGCTGGCCGTGGACGCGCCGATGTCGGCGGCCGCGGCCAATTCCGTGGCGGTGCGCGCGCGGCCATCCAGCAGCACGCATAGCATGCGCGCCCTCGCGGGATCGGCAATGGCGCCCGCCACGGCGGACAGGTTGATGTCGGCGAACTCGGATTCCATGATTCGGTATGGACCAAAGTGTTGTGTGCAGGACGTAAGCATACTTCGACTCAACGAAAACAACATCCACGCCATCCCATGCCTGCTTCCCCTTCCTTTTTCGGCTGGAAAGTCCTCTACGCCACCTTCATGCTCGCCATTTTCGGCTGGGGCGTCGGCTTTTACGGGCCGCCGGTCTTCCTGCATGCCGTCGTCCAGCGCACCGGCTGGAGCGTCGGGCTGGTGTCGGGCGCGGTCACCCTGCATTTTCTGGCGGGCACGGTGGTGGTGGCCAATCTGCCGCGTCTGTACCGGCGCATCGGCGTCGCTCGTACGACCGCAGGCGGCGCGGCGCTGTTGGCGCTGGGCGTGGCGGGATGGGCGGTGGCGCAGGCGCCGTGGCAGCTTTATGCCGCCGCAGTGGTCAGCGGAATGGGCTGGGTCACGCTGGGTGCGGCAGCCGTCAACGCGCTGATTGCCCCGTGGTTCGTGCGGCGGCGACCCGCCGCGCTGGGCATGGCGTACAACGGCGCCAGCGTCGGCGGCATCGTCTTTTCGCCGCTATGGGTGTTCCTGATTGCGCAGGCCGGCTTCGCGCAGGCAGCCCTGTGGGTTGGCATTGCGATGGTCGCCGTCATTGCCGTGCTGTCGCACAAGGTGTTCAAGGTGACCCCACAGCAAATCGGCCAGGCACCGGACGGAGATTTGTCGGGCGGCGTGCCGTTAGGCGGCGTGCCGTCGGGCGGCGTCCCGTCGGGCGGCTCATCGTCGGCCGGCTCATCGTCGGGCGGCATCCAATCTAGCGGCACGCCCCCGGCCACCGCCCCATCGCGCGCAGTGCAGGAAAGCGCCGCACCGCCCACGCCAACACTTGCTACCAAGCTGCGCCAAGACCGGGCGTTCGTGACGCTGGCCGCCGGCATGGCATTGGGGCTGTTCGCCCAGATCGGTTTGATCGCGCACCTGCTGTCACTGCTGGCGCCGATCTTGGGCGCGCAGACGGCAGGCCTGGCGATGGGACTGGCAACGGCCAGCGCCATCGCCGGCCGCTCGCTCGTCGGCTGGCTGATGCCGCCAGGGGCCGACCGCCGCAAGATAGCCTGCGCGGCATATGCCGTGCAGATTGCGGGATCGCTGGTGCTGATGCTGGCCGCCGACCATGCGTGGGCGCTGTGGACGGGCGTCGTGCTGTTCGGGTCGGGCATCGGCAACGCCACGTCGCTGCCGCCGCTGATCGCGCAGACCGAATTCGCCCGCGAGCAGGCGGCACGCGTGGTGCCGCTGATCGTCGCGCTTTCGCAAGGCGCGTATGCCTTTGCGCCCGCGGCATTCGGCGCGCTGCGCACGTGGCTGCAGCCTTCGGGATTGACGCTTCCCGGCTTCCTGGCTGCGGCCGCCCTGCTGCAAGCCGCGGCCATCGCATGCTTTGCGGCCGGCCGGGGCGCGCACGCCAAGCGCGGCGCGCCCTGATGCCTCAGGCGCCTTTGCCGCGCCGGGCCACCAGGCCGGCCATGACCGCGTCGCCGCGTTCGCTGACCAGGCCTTCGGCGACGCCCTCGCGATCCGCCACGTTGCGGTTCTGGCTGACCTTCCACTTGCCTTCGATACGGGCAATGGGGATCTCGACGCCGATAATGGCGCGCATCTGCGCGGCAATGAAATCGGCGGGCGCCTCGTCCACGCGCCACGGCTGGACGCGCGCCTTTTCCTGGCTGTGGGTCAGCGCCTCAAGCTGGGCGCGCAGCCAGGCCGGATCGTCCTGGATCACCGGCGTGCCCCACACATGCACGGCCACGAAGTTCCAGGTCGGCACGACCTTGTGCGTTTCCGCCTTGGTCGCGTACCAGGACGGCGTGATGTAAGCCTGCGCGCCATGAAAAGCCACCAGACACTCACGTCCCGCGGCCAGCTCGGCCAGCTGCGGATTGGCACGCGCCACGTGCAGGCGCAGGACGCCGTGCTCGCCTTCGGGATACAGCAGACAGGGGATGTGATTCGCCATCAATCCGCCCTCTCCGCTGGTGAAGACAACTCCCAGCGGGTGGGCGCGGATGAACTCGTGCTGGATTTCCAGCGAATCTTCGCGAAAAGCGGACGGCAGGTACATGGCAGCGGCGCGATCAGTAGGACGGAAACCGACAACATACCGCGCGCGTGGCACCACTGAAAGAGCCACACAACCTGCCTTTCATGGAGCCATGCGCGGCGCAAACCCGAAACACCGCCCGTGCCCGTCTTGCCCTATTGCCGGGATCGACCGTACGCCGCGTTCATGCGCTCGCGAGCCTGCGTTTCATGCGCGAAAGCGCGGTCGTAGTTTTCCAGGCACCCTGCCGTGGGATTGGGCCACTGGATTGCAGCGATTGCGTCGGTCAGTTCGTCACGTGCCCGCTGCCATTCCTTGACGGCGGCATACCATTCGTTGGCGGTGTCCATAGATACTCTCCCCCTTCTATGTGCACAGGCCAATCGTAGCGCTGGCCAATACCAGCGAGACAGCGTTTTCGCATGGCCAGATGGATGATGTGGCGGCGACGCAGCGATGCATTGCGCGAGCGAAAAAATTGCCGCGCCGCGCCGCGGTTCAGGCAGATAATTCCCAGCAAGGATCGTGCCGGTTTTGCGCCTGCCTGCCGTGGGCGCCGTTTTTCTGACAAGGGAAAAAGCCATGAAGCCCAACCTCGCACTGCGCGCGGCCTGCTGCGCGCTCATCGGACTGGCCGGCTGCACCAATCTGCCCAAGGCCAAGGACTATTCCACCGCGCTCGGCGAACCGCAAAGCCAGCTTCAGCAGGATCCCAACTGGAGCGGCGGCCGCATCTGGGTCAGGCCAGGTCCGCCGATCGGCAGCCAGTTCGACAAGAAGCTGCTCATGGAAGACGTCACCTACATTCCGGGCGACCGGCCGGACGAGCTGGACTTCCGGGACGACGCCGAGATGCGCCAGCGCGTGCTGGCCTACATGAACGCGGCCCTGCGCCGGGAGTTCACGCAGGCGGGCTATCAACTGATCTCCGCGCCAGCCCCGCGCTCGGTGCGGTTGCGCGCCGCCATCACCGGCACCTTCCGCAACGATCGCGATCCGCGGCCCGGCGAGTATGTGCCCATTGGTTATGTGCTGGGCCAGACTGCCAAGGCTGCAGGCCTGCGCGACCAGTCGGCGCGGCTGCTGATCGAAGCCTCGGCGCGCGATGCCACCACCAACCAATTGCTGATCGCGTCGTTGGGCGCAGTCACAGGCAGCAATTTGCCGGAAAACCGCAAGCCCACCGCCGCCGACGTGCAAAGCGCCATCGACGACTGGGCGCGCCGGGTCCGCGAGCAGTTCGACCGCATCTGGGTCGGCGAAATACCCAAGACCAAATGACGCGCGGCGGACATTTTCCGCCTTCATATCACGATGTGATGAATATTGACGTCAACCCTCACTTACCCAGGGCCGCCGGCTAATGCTACTGTTCCGCCTGTGCAAGGAGTACATGCAATGGATCAGAAAACGAAGCCCTGGGCATTTCCCAAACCCCACCCCGAAAACACGCCACGCGGCGAACGCAACAAACAAGAGTTCGACACGCCGCCCAAGGAAGAAAAACCCGCGGCCAAACCGCGCGCCAAAAAGCAGACGCCTGCGACCGGGCGGGCGCGCCCGTGAGGCTGGCGGCAAAGGTCTGTACGGCAGCGCTGGCGGCGCTGTCCGCGGTGTCCATGGCGGCCGCCGCCGCGCCCGACATCCAGACGGGCGACATGGTGTTCCAGCAGTCCCGGTCAGCGCAAAGCCTGGCCATCCAGCAAGCCACGCACTCGCCCTACAGCCACATGGGCATGATCGTGACGCGCCAAGGCCAGCCCTACGTGCTTGAGGCCGCGGCGCGCGTCAGCTACACCCCCCTCTCTCAATGGACCGCGCAAGGCGAGCGCGGCCATTACGTCGTCAAGCGGCTGCGCGACACTTCCCTGCTGACGCCCGACGCGCGTGATCGGCTGGCGAAGGCGGGCGCCGCCTACGTCGGCAAGCCCTACGATCTGGTATTCGCCTGGTCCGACGACCAGATCTACTGCTCCGAGCTGGTGTGGAAAATCTATCAGCGCGTCCTGGGCGTGAAGGTCGGCGCGCTGGCGCCGCTGAAAAGCTTCGATCTCGCATCGCCTGCCGTGCAGGCCAAGATGCGGGAACGCTACGGCAAGAACATTCCGTGGGAAGAACCCATCATCTCCCCGGCCGCCATGTTCGAGTCCGACCAACTGGTCACGGTAGGCACCTTCTGATTGCAGTGCGCGGCGCAACCGCCGTCCAAGGAGCGCAATGACGGTTTCCATCCTGCTGGGCATCGCCATTGCGCTGGAAACGGGCTGGGGTGCGCTGGCATTGTGGATCCGCGCGCCGCTTTCATCTGCATGGAAATTGGTCGCAGTGCTGGCTTGGGTGATGTTGGCATTGGCGGCCATCGCCGGGCTGGTATGGCCGCGTTGGTGGCCGGGCCTGGTTCTGCATGGCGCGGCGCTAGCCGTTCTGCTCGTGTGGTGGCTGCGCATCCGCCCGTCCAACGACCGCCCCTGGCTTGCCGAAGTCGCCCGCCAAACCCACGGCGTCGTCAATGGCAACACCGTCACGCTGCACAACGTGCGCAACTTCGACTGGCGATCGCGCACCGACTTCACGCCCCGCTGGGAAACCCGGCGTTATGCGCTGGACACGCTGCAATCGGTGGACGTGGCCCTGTCGTATTGGGGCCGTCCCGCCATCGCCCACGCGCTGGTGTCGTTCGGGTTTGGCGACGACGATCACGTGGTGTTCTCGGTTGAAATCCGCCGCAAGCAGGGCGACCGGTTTTCCGAGATCGGCGGATTTTTCAAGCAGTACGAACTGAGCGTGATCGCCTCGACCGAAGCGGACAGCCTGCGGGTGCGCACCAACGTGCGCGGCGAAGACAGCTACCTGTATCGCATCCACATGCCCGAGGGCGCGGGGCGCGAACTCTTCGTGGCCTACGTCGACGCCGCCAACCGCCTCCGGACAACACCCCGCTTCTATCACACGCTCACGGCAAACTGCACCACCATCGTCTTCCAGATGGCCCGGCGCATCGTGCCCGGATTGCCGATGGATTACCGCCAGCTTCTGTCAGGCTACCTGCCGGAATACCTGTACAAACTGGACGCCCTGCGGGGGGCCGGCAGCGCCGCAGAGTACCGGCGCCGCGGCCGCTACACGGACCGCGCCCGCGCCACCACCGACCCTGCCGAATTCTCCCGCAACATCCGGCAGGGCGTGCCCGGCATCGCGCCTGAATGATCCGGGTCCACGGCGCCGCCGTCGGAACGCCGGCCTCGGCCACGCGACACGCGTCGGGTTACGGCCAGCGCCACGAGCGGACGCCTCGCTCAACGGACGGGCACTGCGTCCTTGTAGATGACGCCATCCTTCATGATGACCAGGAAGTTCTTGTCCGGATCGCCGATCAGCTTGATGTCCTGGATCGGGTCGCCATCGACCAGCAGCAGGTCGGCAAGCGCGCCTTCGCGCACGACACCCAGATCGCCGCGGTAGGGATTGCGCTTGCCCGACAGTTTCAGCAGTTCTGCGTTCGTGCCGGTTGCCATGATGAGCGTCTGCGCCGGCGTGTACCACCGCGTCAGGCTTGCCAGGATGCGGCCCTGCTGCTCGGCCAACTGGCTTGAAAACAGGATGTCCGTGCCGAACGCCGTCTTGAGCTTGTGCTTGATAGCCAGCTGGTAGGTCCGGTCCGTCCCGGCAAAGACCTCCTGCGCCTTTTGCCATTGATCCGATCCTCGCGGAAAGGCGTCGGCCAGTTCGTCCGGAAAGGGCTGCGTGCTCAGCCACACGCCCGCGCGCGCCATCAGCTCGGCCGTTTCCTCGTCCATCATGCTGCCGTGCTCGATGCTCTGCACGCCAGCCTTGATGGCGCGCTGGATGGCGGTGGGCGTGTAGGCGTGCACCGCCACATACGTACCCCAGTCGGTCGCGGCATCCACCGCCGCGCGCAACTCCGGTTCGGTGAACGTCACCACATCCAGCGGGCTGTGCGGCGACGACACCCCTCCGCCACCGGTCAGCTTGATCTGCGTCGCGCCCTGCATCAGCTGTTCGCGCGTGCGAAGGCGCACTTCGTCGGGGCTGTCGGCGATCGTGCTATCGCCGGACAGATCGTGCCGCGAGCCCGGCGCGCCCAGGGTTCGCGGCAGGTCCGCCATCGAGCGGAAGTCACCATGCCCGCTGGTGACGCTGATCATCGCGCCGGACGGATAGATGCGCGGACCGGGGATCACGCCCTGGTCCACCGCCAGCTTCAGGCTGAAGGCCGAGCCGCCCAGGTCACGCACGGTGGTGAAGCCGCGCATCAGCGTCTTCTTCGCCTCGACGCCCGCGACGATGTTCAGGTAAGTGGGATCCTGCGTCATCGCCACCGCCAGCGGCACGCCCACGAACATGCTGTGCCAATGCATGTCGATCAGCCCCGGCATCAGTGTGCGGCCGCCGCCATCGATGACGCGCGCGCCGTCTGCCGCAACCTTGTCCCGCGACACTTTTTCGATGACGTTGCCGTGAACCAGAACACTGCTCGCCGGGCTCAGGTCGCCGGACACGCCGTCGAAGATGCGCACGTTTTCAAACAGGATCCGCGAATCCGCCGCGGCCTGCGCGGTCGGCGGCGGCGCCGTGGCAGCCGGCGCCGCAGGCAAGCTATGGGAATGCGCCAGCGAAGCGCCAAGAAGCAGCGATGCCGCCATGAATGCAATGCCAGTCCTGACAAACATGATCGAACCTCCGGATGGGGTCATCCGCCCTCAGGACGGAAACAGGATCGGAATCAGCAGCACGCTGACCACCAGCGAAAACACAGCAAGTGGTGTCCCGATCTTCAGATAGTCGGCAAACCCGAAACCGCCCGCCACGCTGACCAGCGCATTGGAGGGCGTAGACACCGGCGACATGAACGCCGCCGACGACGCAATGGCCACCGTCATCGCAAATGCATAGGGAGACGCGTGCAGGCTTTCGGCGATGCTGATGGCGACCGGGCCCATCAGCACGGCGGTCGCGGTGCCGGAGACCACCACGCCCAGCGTCACCGTCGCCACGAACACCAGCGCCAACTGCCCGTAGATGCCCCAATCGCCCGAATAGTGCAGCAGGAACTGCGCGGCCAGATCCACGCCGCCGCTGCGCTTGAGCGCCAGCGCAAACGGCAGCATGCCCACGATCAGGATCAGCGCCCGCCAGTTGATCGACCGGTACGCCACGTCCAGCGTCACGCAGCCGAACAGGCCCATCATCAGCGCGCCAATCAGCCCCGCCATCACGTTGGGCACCCAGTCGGTCAGCATCAGGAACACCACCGTCGCCAGCGAGAGCAGCGCATGGATGGCGCGGTTGGGCACCGGCACCAGCGAATCGGCTTCGACCGGCATCGCCAGGCTGACCAGATCGTGCTCTTCGGCCTGCAGGGAAAAAATGCCCGCCCACGGCCCGACCACCAGCAACGTGTCGCCCACGCGCATCTTCACGTCGGGCAGGTCGCGCTTGGCCTCTTTGCCGCGCCACAGGCCCACGACGAAAAGACCATGCCGCCCCAGCACCACGGAATCGCGCGCATTCGCGCCGTCCAGCCGCGATTCCGACGGGATGATGACCTCCACCATCCCCACATCACGGGCCTGATCCGTGAAGTACACGCCGGACATCTCCAGCCGCCGCAGGTGATGCCGGCTGCAAAAGCCGTCGATATCGAACCCCTCTGCGTCCCTGTCCAGGAGCAGGATGTCGCCCGCCTCCAGGACGTCGTCCGCCGTCGCGCGCATGACGGCCCGCGCGAACCGCGTGTTGCGCTCGATGGCGATGACGAATGCTGCCTTGCCGAGTTCGCCCGCCCACAGTCCGAGCTGGCGTCCCACCAGGTCCGAGTCGGTCTGCACCAGCAGGCGGCATGCCCGGTTCTGCAGGGAATATTTGGTCGCCCAGTCGCCCAGGCTGGGCCGGTTCAGCGCGCGCGGCCCCTGGCCCGCGTCGATGAGTTTGCGCGCGAACAGCATGTAGGCAACGCCGCCCGCCAGGACGACGATCCCGATCGGCGTGAAGTCGAAAAAACCGAAACCCTCGTAGCCCGCATAACCGAGCGCGCTATTGAGCACCAGATTCGGCGTGGTCGCCACCAGCGTCAGCATGCCGCTGATCGCCGCCGCCGCGCCCATCGGCATCAGGATCCGCCGGGCCGCCATGCCGGATTTGCGCGCGATCCGCAGCACGATCGGAATGAAGATGGCCACGACGGCCGTGGAGCTCATCACCGCGCCCATTGCGCCGACCGCCCCCATCACCAGCAACACCAGCCAGCCCTCGCTCTTGCCGCCGTGCCGCAGGAGCAGGTCGCCGACGGACTGCGCCACCCCGGTCCGCACCAGCCCCTCGCCGACCACGAAGAGGCAAGCGATCAGGATGATGGCGGGATTCGAGAACCCGTCCAGCGCCTCGCGGTAGGTTACGGTGCCACTCAGCGGCAGCAGCAGCATGACCAGCAGCGCGACGGCATCCGACCGCGGCCGCCCGATGACGAACAGCACGACGGCCGCACAAAGGATGGTGAGGACAATCGCCAGTTCGCTGCTCATTGCCGTGCTGCCCCCTGCCCCTTTCGGCTAGAACGCCGTATTGCCCGTGCTGATCGCCCACACGCCGATGCCGCAGGACACCAGCACGAGCAGCAGGATCGGCCACTCGTACGGCGCGAAGATGTTGCCGCGCTGTTCGCGGCGCGATATCAGGAAAAGAATGGTGCCCGGCGCGTAGATGACGCAAGACAGGACGAAATACCGGAAACCGCCCGCATACACCAGCCCGGCCGCATAGACCGTGGCCGCCACCGCCAGCCCCAGCTCGATCTTGCGCCGCCGACTCCAGCCGTCATAGGTTTCGCCGCGTACCGCCAGCATCAGCCCGAATGCCGCCACGAAGAAGTACGGAATCAGGCTCATCGAACTGGCCATGTTCTTCAGCAGCACAAAGGTGTCCTCGGTGAAGAGCGTGACGATCAGAAAGAGCTGCACGATGCCGTTGCTGAGCCACAGTGCCGCCGCCGGCACGCCGTGGCGGTTTTCCCGCCCCAGAAACGACGGCATGATGCCCGCGCCCGCCGCGGCGCGCAGCACTTCGGCGGCCAGCAGGATCCACGCCAGGTAGGCGCCCGCCACCGACACCATCAGCCCCACGCTGACCAGCATGCTGCCCCACGGTCCGACCGCGGCCCGCAGCACGCCCGCCATGGACGGGTTGCGCAGCGAGGCCAGTTCCGCGCGCGGCAGCACGCCATACGACAGCATCGTCACCAGCACCAGCAGCGCCAGC
Source organism: Achromobacter sp. GQ309 (assembly GCF_059759315.1). NCBI lineage: Bacteria > Pseudomonadati > Pseudomonadota > Betaproteobacteria > Burkholderiales > Alcaligenaceae > Achromobacter > Achromobacter sp. GQ309. Next base: position 94,102 of record NZ_JCAXDP010000001.1, on the reverse strand, counting down.
ACCAGCACGAACCCGACGATTGTCGCCACCGCCACGTCCTCACGGCGCTTGGCGTAGCGGGAGTAGACGCTGGCGCCCTCGACGCCCAGGAACACGAACACCGTGACCAGCATCGTGTTGCGCACCTGTTCGAAAAGACTGCCCTTGCCCCCGCCGCTAAGCCCTTCGGCAATGTTGGCGCGCAGCACGTCCAGGTCCACGGCAAACGCGGCGAAGACAATGAAGATGGCGATGGGCACGACTTTGGCGATGGTCACGACCGTGTTCATGCCCGCCGCCTGCCGGATGCCCCGCAGGATCAGGAAATGGGTGGACCACAGCAGCACCGACGACACCAGCACGGCGGCCACGGTATCGCCGTCGCCGAAGAACGGCAGGACGGCGCCCAGCGTTCCCTTGAAGATGACGAAATAACTGACGTTGCCCAGGCAGGCGGCCGTCCAGTAGCCCAGCGCGGCCAGAAAGCCCAGATACAGCCCGAATCCGGCCTTGGCATACGCGAAGATGCCGGCGTCCAGATCGGGGCGCCGGCGCGACAGGAACTGGAACACCATCGCCAGCGTCAACATGCCCGTGCCAGCAATGGCCCAGGCCACCAGGCCGCCCACCGGCCCGGTATTGCGCGCAAAGACGCTGGGCAGCGAAAAGATTCCCGCGCCCACCATCGATCCCACCACCATGGCGGCCAGCGCCATGCGAGAAAGTTTGGCAGTTTCCCCGCTCACGTTCTTCTCCTGAAAGCGATCCGGTGGTTGCGCGCCCGCGCGGCCGCCCTTTTCAGGGATGGCCGCGCGCGGCAGTGCGCCGCTAGGCGGGATCCCGCGAAATCGGGCACGTCATGCAGTGCCCGCCGCCGCGGCCCCGGCCCAGTTCGGCGCCGACAAAGGTGACGACCTCGATCCCCGCCTTGCGCAAGAGCGTGTTGGTGTAGACATTGCGGTCATACGCCAGCACGACCCCGGGCGAGATGCAGACCAGGTTGGCGCCGCTGTCCCACTGCGTGCGCTCGCGCAGATAGGCGTTGCCGCCGGTCTCGACGACGCGCATCTTCTTGATGCCCAACGCCTCGCCGATCACGTCCACGAGCGACCCCTTGTCCTTGTGCAGCTCCAGCGACCCCGGCGCGCTGCCCGGCCGGTAGGAGAACGCCTGGATGTTGTTGACGATGTCGGGATACATCAGCACGCAATCGCGGTCGGCAAAGGTCAGCACGGTGTCCAGGTGCATGGCCGCCCGCAGCTTGGGCATGGCCGCCACGATCACCCGGTCTGCCGCATTCTTGGCGAACAGGCTGGCCGCCAGCTGGCTGATGGCCTGGCGCGACGTGCGTTCACTCATGCCGATCATCACCGTCCGGTTGCCGATGGGCATGACGTCGCCGCCCTCCAGCGTGGCCAGTCCATGATCGGCGGTGGGGTCGCCCCACCAGACGTTCACCTTGCCGGCAAAGCGCGGATGGAACTTGTAGATGGACGACGTCAGGATCGTCTCTTCGTGCCGCGCGGGCCAATAAAGTGGATTGAGCGTGACGCCGCCATAGATCCAGCAGGTCGTATCACGCGTGTACAGCGTGTTGGGCAGCGGCGGCAGCAGGTACTCCGTGACGCCGGCGGCTTCCTTGATGAGCGTGAGCTGTTCGCCGCCGATCGACTCGGGGAACTCCTCGGTCGACAGCCCGCCGATCAAGGTCTCGGCCAGCTTGCGCGCCGGCAAGCCGTCCAGGTAGCTGCGGATCTCGTCGAGCAGGCCCAGGCCAACCTGGTTCGCCACGACCTGGTTGTCCAGGATCCACTTCTTCGCTTCAGGTATCGCGACCGTTTCGGCCAGCAGGTTGTGCATTTCCACGACGTCCACGCCGCGGTCCCGCATCTTCGTCATGAAGTCGAAATGGTCGCGTTTCGCGTTGTCGACCCACATGACATCGTCAAACAGCAGCGCATCACAATTGGAGGGCGTCAATCTTTCGTGGGCGCGTCCTGGCGCGCAGACCATCACCGTGCGCAATTGCCCGACTTCTGAATGGACTCCAAATTCCTCGGTATCAGCCATGACTAGCTCCCAGACGTTAGATGGCAATCCAGCCGTAGATCAGGCCCACGATGGCGGCCAGGGCTCCGACGCATGCCACGATGAAAACGACCAACTCCCAGCCGGTGAAGAATTTCCGGCCCTGCTCACGCCGGGCCCAGAAGTACAGGACCGACCCGGGTGCATACAACAGCGCCGACAACAGCAGGAACTTCAAGCCGCCGGCGAAGATCATGAAAAGCGTATAGACGGCCGCGATGCTGGCAAGTGTGAGATCGCGCTTCTGATCCTTGCCGCCGACATAGGTTTCGCCGCGCTTGGCGAGCTGCCAGCCGAAACCCGCGACCAGCAGGTACGGAATCAGCGACATCGCGCTGGTCAGGCTGAGCATCAGCGAAAATGCATCGCGTGACCAGTACGTGCTGATGACGAAAAGCTGCACGATGATGTTGGTCACCCACAGCGCGACGACCGGCACGCCGTTCTTGTTCTCGCGGGCGAACGCGCGCGGCATGTCTTCCGTCTTTGCTGCCGCGTGCATCACTTCGGCGCAGATCAGCGACCAGGCCAGATACGCGCCCAGCACCGAGATCAGCAGACCGACGCTGACGAATACGGCGCCCCACGGCCCCACCACCGACTCCAGCACGCCGGCCATGGACGGCTGGCGCAGCGCCGCGATGTCGGTCTGTTGCATGGCGGCATAGGGCAGCAGAGACACCAGCACCATCAGCAGCAGCGCGGTCACAAACCCGATCAGCGTGGCCACCCCCACGTGCGAACGCTTCGACGCGAAGCGGGAATAAACGCTCGCGCCCTCGATGCCCAGGAAGACGAAGACCGTCACCAGCATGGTTCGCCTCACCTGCTCAAACAGGCTGTAGCCGCTCATGTCGCCCCAGAAATTGATGCGGAAGAGGTCAACCTTGAAGGCCACGAACAGCACGATGATGAACACCACGATCGGGATGATCTTGGCCACGGTCACCACGGCATTGATGAACGCCGCCTGCTGCACCCCGCGCAGGATCATGAAGTGGAACATCCAGATGCCCACGGACGCCACAGCGATTGCGATGACCGTGTTGCCGTCGCCAAAGACGGGAAAGAAGGCGCCGAGCGTCGATTTGATCAGCACCCAATACGACACGTTGCCGATGCAGCTGCCGATCCAGTATCCAAACGCGGACAGAAAGCCCAGGTAATTGCCAAACCCGGCCTTGGCATACGCAAAGACGCCCGCGTCCAGGTCGGGCTTGCGCTCGGCCAGCGCCTGGAACACACGGGCCAGCGTGTACATGCCCGCGCCCGCGATGATCCAGGCGATCACCGCCCCAACCACGCCCGTTGCCCCGCCAAAGGTCCGGGGCAGCGAAAAGATACCGGCGCCGATCATCGACCCCACCACCATGCCCGTCAGGGCAAGCAATCCAAGCTTCTTGGGAGTACTGCTTTCCATCATGCACCTCCAGTATTGAGCAAAGACGTGAGCAGGTCGGCCGCCGTCCCGGATGCTGCCCGGGACGGCCGGCTCAGCCGCGGGTAACGCGCAAACTGCGGCTGGCGCCGTACACCGTGGTCATCGTGATAAGAAGCGGCACGCCGATGAACGTGCCCGGTATGCCCCACACCAACCCCCAGAAAAACACCGCAAACATCACCATCAGCGGCGACAGCGAAAACGCGCTGCCGGCCAGCCGGGGTTCCAGATAGCAGCCGTAAACGATCTGGATGCAGTTCAAGACCACCAGCACCAGAATGCTCGTCTGCAACGATCCGTATTGCACGAACGCGAAGAACGCCGGAAACACCGTCGCCACCAGCGGTCCGAGAAACGGGATGTAGTTCAGCAGGAACGCCAGCCCGCCCCAGGCGGTCGCCAGCTCCAGCCCGGCGTAGATCGCAAACAGCCAGACGGTCACACCCGTCAGCACGCTGGCGATGGTGCGGATCACCATGTACCAGCGCAGCTTGCTCGCCACCTCGCGTGCGACCGCCATCCAGCGCTGCGCCCTTGCCTCGCCCAGCAGGCGGGTCAGCCGCTCCGGCGCCTCGTCCAGTTCGAACAGCCCCAGCGCAATGAACACGAAGGCGATGAAGATCATGCCCAGCATGCTGTTGATCCGCAGCGCCACTTCCTGGATCGCCCGCACCAGCCATGACACGTTGAAGCTGTCCTGGAACATCTGGATCGCCATCGCGCCGTGCGGGTGCAGCGTTTCGGTCTCTAGCGTGAACAGGCGCTGGAAGCGCGCGGCGTTGGCCATGACCCACTGCGCGACCAGGCTGAAGCCCCATGCCGCCAGCGACAGGAACACCACCGACACGACCAGCGTCACCACCAACGCCAGGATCGCCGCGAGCGGCGCGGGCATCTTGCGGCCCAGGTACTGGCGCAGCGGCGCGACCAGGCAGATCACGAACAGCGCGAACGTCAACGGCACGAACACCGGGCTGGCCAGGTACAACAGCCCCAGCAGCAGGATGGCGAAAATGCCGGACAGTGCGAAAGACATCATCTTGGTATCACCCCATCAACGCGCTTGACCAGATAGGCATAGAACGGATTGGAGGTCAGCCGGGTCAGCGTATCCATGCCGATCACGAAAGCTCCAACCTCGCCACGCATGGACATGGCGCCCAGGCTGATGCCGAATTCCTCGATGTTGTCCGGGTGCGTGCCGTACAGCGCGTCGTCGGTCGGAAACGGCAGCGCCACGTGCGACAGCGAATAGACCTCGCGCGGGTAGTCCATGCCGATGGCGCGTTCCACGACCGCGGTCGCGTTCGGCTCGATGACGCGCTCGATCATGGCGCTGGACGTGGGGCTGGCGTTGGTGACGAGCGTCAGCCGGTAATTGCGCTTTTCGCCTGGCAGCGTGCCCGCCAGCTGCCAGGCCACGCCGCGGCGGAACAGCGGGCCGAGCTTGGTAGCGCGGTTCAGGTCGAACAGCACCAGGTCGCTGCCGTTGGCGGGCAGGCGCGCATACAGGGCGTTGATCAGCGCGCGCGTGCTGACGGTGAAGTCCAGCACCGAATGGAACGTGATGATGGGCGGCAGACGCTCCAGGCCGCCGGATCGCTGCTGCGCGACCAGCCTGTCCTGCAGCGTCTGCGTCAGTTCGAACGACTGGCGCGCCGCGTGGACCGGGAACGAGTTGTACTTGAACGGGTTGAACTCCGGCACGATGCTCAGCCACGCGGCCTTGGCGAACGCGGGCAGGATGGCGGGCAGCCCGGCCACGCCCGCAAAGCGCGCGAACGACGTGATGCCGACCATCGGCGACAGCAGCACCAGCCGGTCGGGCTTGTCGAGCTTGGGATTGTCCAGCGCGTCCAGCGTGTGCATCAGCGCCAGCGCCCCGCCGTTGGAAAAGCCCACCATGTGCAGCGGCTTGGGTGCGGGCACCCGGCGCCGCGCTTCGCGCACCGCCAGACGCGTCGCGGCCGCCCAATCCTCCCAGTGCGCGTCCGTCAGCCCGCCCGGCACCGTGCCGTGGCCCGGCATCCGGATGGCGATCGCCACGTAGCCGACGGACTGATAATGCGCGGCGACATGGCGCAGGCTGTACGGCGAATCCGTCAGGCCATGCAGCAGCACGGCCACGCCCTGCGGCTCTCCCGCCGGCGTCAGGACGAAGGACCGGTTCCAGTCGTGCGCGAAGTGTTCGGGGTAGACCTTGGCGTCCGCGAAATAGCGGTTGCTGTCCACCTTGTCCTCCGGCAGCAGCTTGTCGCCTACGTTCTGCCGGACCAGCGTGAAAAGCGCGTCCTCGTGCGCGAGGTAATCGTCCCAGGTGCTGTGGTCCAGGCGTTCGGCGTCCAGCTCCTGGGGAACATACGTGTGCCAGGCGGCCAGCGGCGGGCCCTGCTGGATGTCGTACAGGCGCACCCCCATCAGCGTGACGACGACCAGCACGGCAAGGCCGGCAAGGATGAACACGGCTTTGCGCAGCCTGCGCCACCCCGGGCGCGGGCTGGCGCTGCCGGGCTTGCCGGCGTTCACTGGGGCGCTCCCACGCCGGGCGGCGGAACGGGGGTAGACATGGCGGGCGAACCCTTGGCCGCAGGTTCGCCTGCCGCCCCCCCCGCGCCCGGCGGCGATCCCGCCATCACCACCTGCGGCTGCTCATCCCCGCCCCCCAGCGCGACATACAGCGACACGCCGTTCTGAAGCTGGGACGCGCGCAGCGTCAGCATCTGTTGCTCTGCATTGAACAATCCGCGCCGGGCGTCCACGACTTCCAGGTAGATCGAGATGCCGTTCATGTAGCGCAGCTCGGCAGTCTCGGCCAGGCGGCGCTGCGCCTGGATCGCCGTTTCCTGCGCGGTCACCTGCTCCTGGAAGCGCTTGCGGTTCTCCAACGCGGTGGCCACTTCGCTGAACGCCGTCTGCACCGTCTTGCGGTAGTTGGCGATCAGTTCGTCGCGCTGCGCCGTGGCAAGATCCACCGCCGCGCGCCGCTGCCCGTAATCGAAGATCGGCCATCCGATTCCCGCGCCGATGTTCCAGATCTGGCTGGGCGACGAAAAGAGGTCCGACAGCTCGGTGGAGGCATAGCCGAACGAACCGGTCAGCGCAATGCGCGGAAACAGGGCTGCACGCGCGGCGCCGATATTGGCGTTGGCGCTGCGCAAGCGGTTCTCGGCCTGGCGGATGTCGGGTCTTACGACAAGCAGCGACGACGGCAGGCCGGGACTGAGCGCATCGAACTGGCCCGCGGCCTCAATCGGCGGCCCAACGGTCATCTCCCGCTGCAGGTCTTCGCCCACCAGCACCCACAGACGGTTCCAGTGCGCCGCCGTGGCGCGCTGCCACTCAGCGAGCTGGGTCTGCGCCTGCGTCAGCAGGATGGCCGACTGCTCGAAGTCGACCAGCGAGGTCACGCCGGCGTCCAGCCGGTCCTTGGCGACGCGCAGTGCATAGCTGCGGGTTTCGACCGTGCGCTGCGCCAGCGCGATGCCTTCCTCGCCCGCCCGGGCGTCGTAATAGGTCGAGGCCACGTTCGCAATCAGCGACAGACGGAATGCCCTCCGCCCTTCCACGGTCGCCAGGTATTGCTGCAACGCGGAGGCGGTCAGGTTGCGGATCCGCCCCCAGAAATCCAGCTCGAAGGACGAGACCATTACCTGGGCGCTGAACTGGTTGAACTGCACGGTCTGCCGCGACCCCGCCAGCGCCGGATCCAGTACGGTCAGCGGCTGCTGGTTGCGCGACGCGGCCGCGCCGGCATCCAGTTGCGGCAGCTGGTTGGCGCGTTCGATGCGGTAGAAGGCGCGCGCCTGCTCGATCCGGGCCGTGGCTGCGGCCAGATCCTGGTTCAGTTCCAGCGACCGGGCGATCAGGCGCTTGAGTTGCGGATCGCCGAAGAACTGCTCCCACGTGACGTCCTGCGCCGCCACCGCATCCGGCGGGACCTCGCCGGGAAATACCGCAGGCGTCGCGACTTCCGGCTGGCGGTGCTCCGGCGCGAAATTGCAGGCGGTCAGCCCCCAGCCCATCAGCGCCAAGATGGCAATGCGCGCCGGCCTCATGGGTTCTCTCCCCGCTCTTCGGCCTTGGCCGGAACGCTGGCAGCAGGCGAGGACCCGGGCTTGGCCGCATTCTTGCGCGGCCCCGACCAGCGCCGCGCAACCATGTAGAACAGCGGCGTGAAGAAAACGCCGAACAGCGTGGCGGTCAGCATGCTGCCCATCACGCTGGTGCCCACCGCCTGACGGCTGGCCGCGCCGGCGCCGGTGGCCAGCACCAGCGGCAGCATGCCCAGCACGAAGGTGATGCTGGTCATGATGATGGGACGCAGACGCTGCCGGGCGGCATCGACCACGGCCTCCTTGCGGTCGCGCCCTTCCAGTTCCTCTTTCAAGGCGAACTCCACGATCAGGATGCCGTTCTTGGCGGCCAGGCCAATGATCGTGACCAGCCCGATATTGAAATAGATGTCCGCCGACATGCCCCGCCCGAGCGTGAACGCGGCCGCGCCCAGAATGCCGAACGGCAGGATCAGCAGCACGGACACCGGCACGGACCAGCTTTCGTAGAGCGCCGACAGCAACAGGAACACCACGATCAGCGACAGGCCCAGCAGCAGCGCCACCTGGTTGCCCGCCTGGCGTTCTTCGTACGCCGTGCCGGTCCATTCATAGGTGATGCCTTGCGGCAGGACGCGCCCGGCAATGGCTTCCATCTCGGCCAGCGCCACGCCGCTGGAGCGGCCGGCGGCGGCCTCGCCCGAGATGGTGATGGACGGAAAGCCGTTGTAGCGTTCCAGCTGCTGCGGCCCGTCGATCCAGCGCATCCGCGAAAACGCCGAGAACGGCACCATCTCGCCCCGGTTGTTCGGCAACTGCAAGGCGGCAATGTCCTGCGGCTGCATGCGCTGGTCGGCCTCGGCCTGGATGAACACCCGCTGCACCGAACCGTCGAGCAGGAAGTCGTTGACGTAGTTCGACCCGAACGCCAGCGTCAGCGCCTGGTTGACCTGCGCGACCTGCAGCCCCAATGCGCGCGCGTGCACCCGATCGATCTCGACATACAGGCGCGGTCCCGGCGGCATGCCGTCCAGCCGCACGCCGGTCAGCACGGGGCTGGCCGCAGCGGCCGCGATCATGGCCGCGCCGGTGGCGGCCAGACCCGCGCCGCCCTGCGCAGTGCGGTCCTGCACCTTCATGGAAAAGCCCGACGCGTTGCCCATCGACGGGATGGGCGGCGGATTCAGCGCGAAGATCATCGCCTGCGGAATCGACCGGAACGCCAGGTTGCTGCGCCCGACCAGCGCGTCGACGGCCTCGGCCCGATCGGTGCGCTCGCTCCACGGGTGCAGGTCCACGAACGACAGCGCCGCCGTCTGCCCCTGGCCGAAGAAGTTGAACCCGACCACCGATGCCACGTTGCGCACGGCTGGCAACTGGCGCAGCTGGCTTTCGGCCTGCTGCACGGCGGCCTCGGTCTGGTCGGCCGTGGTGCCGGGCGCGCCGGTGTACGACACGAAGAAGTAGCCTTGATCTTCCAGCGGCAGATAGCCGCCCGGCAGGCGCGAGAACAGAAACACCGTCAGGCCGCAGACGCCCAGGAATATCAGCATCCAGCGCAGGGGCCGCACCAGCATGTGTTCGACCGCGCGCACATACTGGCGTGTCATCGCGTCAAAGCCGTTATTGAACTTGTCGAAGACCCACTGCTTGCCCTTCGAGATCCGGCCCTTGGGCGGCTTGCCGTCCGGCAGCTTGAGCAGCGTGGCGCACAACGCGGCGCCCAGCGACAGCGCCAGCACGGTCGACACCACGATCGCCACGGACAGCGTGATGGAGAACTGGCGGTAGATGGCGCCGCTGGAACCGGGAAACATCGCCATCGGCACGAACACCGCCACCAGCACCAGCGTGCTGGCGATGATCGGCCCCCACACCTGGCCGACCGCCTTGCGCGTCGCTTCCGGCGCAGAAATCTTCTCGTCCTGCATGATCCGCGCGACGTTTTCCGACACCACGATGGCGTCATCGTTCAGCACCCCGATCGCCACCACCATGCCAAAAAGCGACAGCAGGTTGATGGACGCGCCAAACAGGAACAGGCCCGCGCAGGTGCCGATCAGCGCGATCGGCACGATCAGCGTGGGGATCAGCGTGCTGCGCCAGCTTTGCAAGAACAGGAACACCATTGCCGTGACCAGCAACAGCGCCTCGACCATGGTGACCAGCACCGAGCTGATGGACGTGGTGATGAAAGGCGTGGTGTCGAACGGCACCGTCCAGCCGACGCCCGCCGGAAACACGGGCTCCAGCTCGGCCATGCGCTGCCGCACCTGCCGTGCCACGTCCAGCGCGTTGGCGTCGTTGGCCAGCTGAATGGCGATGCCGGCGGCCTCCTTGCCGTTGACGCTGAGCCGGAAGTTGTAGCTTTCGTTGCCCAGCTCAACCCGAGCCACGTCGCCCAGGCGCACCAGCGAGCCGTCGTTGTTGACGCGGAGGATGACCTGCCGGAACTGCTCCGGTGTGGAAAAGCGGCTCTGCGCCACGATCTGTGCATTGAAGTCCGCGCCGCGCGCCAGCGGCAGGTCACCGAGCGACCCGCCGATCGTCTGCGCATTCTGTTCCTGCACCGCACGCATCGCGTCGCTGGCCGACATCTGAAAGCTGGCCAGCTTGCGTTCGTCCAGCCAGATCCGCATCGCGTACGACGAGCCGAACAGCTGCACGTCGCCCACCCCGCGGATGCGGCGCAGCTCGTTGAGGATGTTGTTGGACGCGAAATTGCCCATCTCGACGGCGCTGACGTTGCCGCTTTCCGATTGCAGCGCCAGCAGCATCAGGAAGCCGGACGACGCCTTGGTCACCGCCACGCCAAGCTGGCGGACTTCCTGCGGCAGCCGGGGTTCGACCCGGCTCAGGCGGTCCTGCACCTGGCTGCGGGCCACGTCCAGGTCCGTGCCCGGCTGCAGCGTCACCGTGATCTGCGACGTGCCGTTGGCGCGGCTGACCGACGCCATGTACAGGAAGTTGTCGACCCCGTTCATCTCCTCCTCGATGATCGAGGTGACCGTGCGGTCGATGGTGGTGGTGTCGGCGCCCCGGAAGGTCGCCTGGATCGTGATCGAAGGCGGCGCGATGTTCGGGTACTGCTCCACCGGCAGCAGCACCACCGCGATCAGCCCGAACAGCAACAGGAACAACGCCACCACCCAGGCAAATACCGGCCGCAAGACGAAGAATGAGCCCATGACCGACTCCGCTAGGGTTTCGCGGCTTGCTGTTCGACCGGGTCAACCTGTTGGCCTGGCCTTATCTTGTGCCAGCCATCCACGACCACTTTCTCCCCTGGTTCAAGGCCGCGGCGCACCAGCCAGCTTCCTGAGATCTGCTCACCCACCTCGATCTGCCTGGGCACCGCCGTGTTGTCGGGCCCGATGACGAACACGGTGGCCGTATCGCCGTTCAGCCGCGCCGCCCGCGCGGGAATCAGGACGCCCTCCTGGCGCACCCCGACAAGTATCTGACCGTTGACGAACTGCCCGGGCAGCAACTCACGCTTGGCGTTGTCGAAACGGGCGCGGATGGTCTGCGCGCCAGTGGTCCGGTCGACGCTCAGGTCCGCGAAATCCACGACCCCGGTCTCGCCAAACTCCCGGCCGTTGGCCAGCGTAAGCCGCACCGGAAACGTATTGCCCGCCGTCGCCAGCGCGCCGGAGCGCGCGTAGTCGGTCAGGTCCATGATGGCGGTGTTGGACTTGGTGAACGTGGCGCTGATCGGCGACAACTGATTGACCTGCGCCAGCAGCGTGGCCGCCGATGCGCTGACCAACGCCCCTTCGGTGACCAGCGCGCGGCCCACGCGACCGGCGATGGGCGCCCTGACCGTGCAGCGGTCCAGCCGCAACTGCGCCAACGTAACCGCGGCCTGCGCATCGGCCACATTGGCCTGCGCCTGCCCCAGCGCCGCCAGCGCGGCTTCGTATTCCTGCGCGCTGACCGCTTGACGCTGCACCAGCGGACGGAACCGGTCCGTGACCGAGCGCGCATTCTTCTGCACGGCCTGCGCACGCTGCAGCATGGCGTTAGCCTGCGCCAGCTGCGCCTTGTAGTCGCTGGGGTCTATCTGGAACAGCGGATCGCCGGCCTGTACGTCGCTGCCTTCGGTGTACAGCAGTTTCTCGACGATGCCGTCAACGCGTGCCCGCACTTCAGCGGTGCGAATCGGTTCGATCCGCCCGGGCAGGTCCACGTTCAGGTCGACCGGCTGGCGGCCGACGGTCATCACGAACACCTTCATCGGCGCAATGGTGACGGCCGCCGCGTCGTTCCGGTCACCACATCCCGCCAATGCAAGCGTCCAGGCGCCCAAGGCATACAACATGACACGACGGACATTGCTGCTTACTTGCGTCATCCACTACTCCCAGGCGGTCGGACTCGGGGTCTCGCGCTGCCCTCACCTCATGGCGGAGGCAAGAGCCTTACTTGGACAGCTTCTATACGGAACAGCTTATGGGTGGACACCTTGCGGGCACGCCTGAGCGCGCCGGACTGACGGACGTGCAGCTTATGAAGCGAGGGCGCAGCAAGGCGCCATGGGGTTATCGCGTTGAAGTAGGAGAATGCCGCCAATCGGGAAAAGTCCGACCCAGGCGGAACCTGCCCAATTGAGGCCAGGCTGGCTCTGGCCCGGCGTCGGCCGGGCGCCATGCAAAACGAACAAGACCATCGACTTTCGCACAAGCATCCTTTATGTCGTTGACGAGGAAGACTGGCTGAAATAGGGCTGCATGGTCGAGCGGCGGAGGGGGAATCCGCTTGCGGGCGCTGGCACGGCACGTGCTGGGCGCGGCGCGAAAGCACAGCTTAAGTAGCGATGGCACTTAGTGCAAGCTTTTCTCGTTTGCGCCGTTGGCGAACGGGAACGAAAGCGATGCGTTGGGAACGGGTGTCGCAGGACAGGGCGATGGGGAGAAGTGCCCCGGGTCGGGCGTCCACTTGAGTAGTTGTTGCCAGACTAAACAAATAGGATCAGAAAGAATCCGCCCCGGCGAAACGAGCCGGGAAGTGGCGGCAAACGCATGTGCCGGCCACTTCCCAAACGCGCGGATCACCCGCGCAACCGCAGCTTGCGAACCACTTCGAGCAGATCGTCCAGCGACACCGGCTTGCTGATGTGGGCGGAAAAGCCTGCGCTGACGGCTTCGCGCATGTCTTCCTTGGCGCCAAAACCGGTGAGCGCGATGGAAGGCAGATCGGCGCCACTGTCTTTTTCGCGAATGGCGCGCATCAGCGTATAGCCATCCATCTCCGGCATGCCGATGTCCGACAGCATCAGGTCGAAGCGGGCGGTCTCCAGGATTTCCAACGCCTGCCGGCCGTTGGAGGCGGCCGTGACTACCGCCCCTTCCATGTCCAGCAACTCGTGCATGATGTGCAGGACGTCCTCGGAGTCATCGACCAAAAGCACCTTCAGCCCTTCCAAAGGCATGTCGGCGTTGGCTTGCGGCGCGTCCTCGGCTTCAAGGGAACCGGCCAGATCCAGCCATACCGTGAAGCGCGCGCCAAGTCCCACGCCATCGGAATGGACCTGAATCGTGCCGCCATGCGCACCCACCAGCTCGCTGACAACCGCCAGGCCGATGCCCAGTCCAGAGGTGGCGCCCGTCTTCTGGCGGACATCGCCCTGGCTGAACATGTCGAACACCCGGCCGATGAACAGCGGGTCGATGCCCTGGCCCGTGTCGGCGACTTCCAGTTTCATGCGGTTGTCCTCGACAGCCAGCGTGAGCGCGACTGACCCGCCTTCGGGCGTGAACTTGATCCCGTTGTTCAGCAGGTTCCAGATCACCTGTTCGATGCGCACGGGATCCGCATCCAGGTAGATCGCCAGCGCGGGATCAAAGTCGCTGCGCAGATCGATGCCGGCCGACGCCGCCACGGGCTTGAGCACCTCGAGGATGTTTTTCGCGATGGCCACGACGTCGATGATCGATTTGTTGAGCGCCAGCTTGCCCGTCCGGACGCGCGAGAGATCCAGCAGATCGTCAATGATGCGGGCCTGGCCTTTGACCGAACGCTGGATCAGGTCCGTGGCACGCGCGGCGGGGCCGAAATTGCGCACGGCCGGCGTGCGGGCCAGCAGCTCTGCATTGAGCTGGATCAGGTTGAGCGGGTGCTTCAGTTCGTGCGACACAACCGCGAAGAACTCGTCCTTCAGCACGCTATCGGCATGTGCGCGGTCCAGACGGGACTCCTGCTCGGCGTCGCGCAACTTCAGGTCAGTGACATCGCGCACGATCTTGGCAAACCCCTGATAGACAGGATCATCCATCCGGTTCACGCCGCCCGTGCAGAACACCAGGCTGCCGTTCTTGCGCTTGTGCCAGCGTTCGTCAGGGGCGTAGCCGATCTTCCTGGCGCGATTCAGCTCATGCTCGGGTCTGCCGGCCGCGATGTCCTCGTCGGTGAAGATGATCGCGATAGGCTTGCCTTCCGCCTCGGCGCTGGTGTAGCCGAACATCAGCTCGGCGCCGATATTCCAGTTGGTGATGATGCCTTCGTTGTCCAGCGTCATGATGCCGAAATCGCGCGCGCTCTCGGTCATCAGCTTCAAGTGGGCCTCGCCCAGTCGCACGCTTTCTTCCGCCTTGCGCCGGTCCGTGATGTCGATGAACGTAAGCACCGCGCCCTCAATGCGGTGGTCACCGCTCCGGTACGGTAGCAGCCGCGCCAGATACCAACGGTCCGTCGTGCTGTGCACCTCGCGTTCCAAGGGGCGCAGCAGCTCGAACACGCCGGCGGCATCCTTGGCCAGGTCCGGGTACTCCAGACGATGCGTGATGTCGAGCACCGAACGTCCGGCGTCGCTCGGGATCACATTGAAGATGTCGGACGCCCGGGGCGTGAACCACTGGATGCGCATCATGCGATCCACGAACACCGTGGCAATGTCGGTAGACGCGATCAGGTTCTGCAGGTCGTCATTGATCTTCGCGGTTTCATCGACCTTGGTCTTCAGTTCCGCATTGACCGTGATCAGCTCCTCGTTGACAGACTGCAGCTCTTCCTTGCCGGTCTCAAGTTCTTCGGTGGTGGAGCGCAACTCTTCGTTGATGGCCTGAAGCTCTTCGTTGGAGGCCTTCAGTTCTTCGGTGGAGGTTTCCGCCTGCTCGATGGTCGCCTGCAACTGGCCCCGGGTGCGTTGGAGTTCGGCCTCCAGTTGCGTCAGTACCACTGCGGAGCCCGTCGCGGGGCTGACGACACCCTCTGCGCTCATGACGTCCTCGACTTCCTCGAACAGCACAAGCAGGTAATCGCTGGCCGACTCATCGTGCCGGAATGGCCGCACCACCATGTTGACGTAGGTCTGGCGCTCGCCCAACGTCATTTTCACGCGCCGCGCCTCGACACTCTTTCGCGAATGCAGGGCCTGAAACATCGCGGTGCGCAATTCCGTGCGCAATTCCGGATGCACCGACAAGGACAGATTGCGGGAAGGTTCGCCGCCCGGGTGGCGCAGGAAGCGGCCTGCCCGCTCCGAAATGTGCACGATGTCGCTGTGAGCATCGACGATGACACTAGGCGGCGCGAACATTTCGAGCGCACGCTGGTGCACGGCGGCATACGAGACCTTGGGCTGGCGAACCGGCGCCGCCGAAGCGTGCACCGGCCGAACGTGATTAATCCCGCCGTCGGCCAGTTCGGGCATGCCGCTCAGTTGCGACGGCGTTTCCCGAGCGATGTAGATGCGGTGGCGCTTGTCCACCACCTGAAAAAGCTGCGGGCACGCATCGGCCGATTCGGAACTGCCGAGGAAAAGATAACCGCCCGGCTTCAATGCGAAGTGAAACATGCGCAACACGTCGCGCTGCACTTCGCGGTCCAGGTAGATCAAGAGGTTGCGGCAACTGACCAGATCCAGCTTCGAGAACGGGGGATCGCGCAGGATGTTGTGCACGGCAAACAGCACCCGCTCGCGGATTTCCTTCTTGACGCAGTACTCGTTGTCCTGCTCGCTGAAGAAGCTTTGCAGCATGGCTTCAGGCACGTCGCCCTTGATTGCCATCGGATAAGCCGCCGCTCGGCCCACGGCTAGCGCCGATTCGTCGATGTCGGTGGCAAATAACTGGATCTTGGGCGGGTGGGGCAACGCATCGGCCTGCGCGCTCATCAGCATGGCCAGCGAATACGCCTCTTCACCTGTAGAACAACCGGCCACCCAGGCGCGCAACGCCACTTCCGGCGTGGTGCTCAGCGACTTCAGCAGCTTGGGCAACACGAATTCATCCAGATTGGCGAAAGCTTCCTTGTCCCGGAAAAACTGCGTGACGCCAATGAGCATATCGGACAGCAGTTTAGGGGTCTCGTCGATGCGCTCCTGAAGCAGCTTTCCGTATTCGGGCAAGGTTGACACGCCCGTGACCTGCATGCGGCGCTCGATTCGGCGGAGCACCGTGGCCTTCTTGTAGTGACGGAAATCGTGCGCCGTGCGGGCGCGCAAGAGGGCAAGAATGTCCCGCAACGCATTGCGTTCCTGTTGCGCCCCGTCCGTCGCCTGCTCGGCATCCGCGGCGCCGGAGGCCTCGGCCTCGGTCAGCGGCGGCAGATGGATGCTGTCCATGTTTTCCGCGATCTGCTTGAGGCGCTGCGGCATGGTGGACACGGGCAGCACGATGTCCACCATGCCGGTGGCAATCGCATTGCGCGGCATGGTGCCGTGCTCGGCTTCCTCGGGCAACTGCGCGAACGTCACGCCGCCCTGTTCCTTGATGCGGGCAAGGCCCACCGATCCGTCGGACCCGCCCCCCGACAGCACGATGCCGACGGCACGGTTCGTATGCACATCGGCCAGCGTGCGGAAAAATTCGTCGATCGCAATCGGGCGGCCTTCCGGGCGACTGGCCCCCGCCGAAATACGCAGGTAGCCATCATTCATCGACAGCGAGGCCGCCGGAGGAATCACGTAGACGTGATCACGCAGGATCGGCACCGGCTTGGTGACCTGCTCGACCGGTAGCCCCGTGCAGGCCTGCAGAATCCTGTCGAGAATGCTTTCGTGATCGGGAGACAGATGCACCACGACGACGAAGGCCATGCCGGGTTTGGCCGGCATGTTCGAGAAGAAAGTCTTGAGCGCGTCGATCCCTCCCGCAGAGGCCCCCAGTCCGACCACCGGGAAGTTCAGGTCGCTTCGGACGACTCCCGGTTTGATGTTGGGAACAGACGGCGATTGGGACATTTTGGGCCTGTAGGTTGCGTGCGTGGGAGTACCCGCCATGATACAGCCGCCAGTTTGCGTGAGGTGCCGCGACAGCAGTCTCAAAAACAGATGTTTGGCGTCGTCGCGCAGCGTCTTCAAATCATTCGATGGGCCCCGGCGGCAGCATCCGCTTGTGCGCCGTGGCGCGGTACTGGCGCTCGATCACCGCGACCGCGTCTTCGGCAACCTCCTCGCCTTCCAGATAGCCATCGATCTGCGCGTATGTCACACCGTACGCGTCCTCATCCGGGCGCAACGGCCGCAACGACTCAAGGTCGGCGGTCGGCACCTTGAGCACCAGCCGGTCCGGCGCGCCCAGCAGCGACCCCAGCGCCCGCACCCGCCGCTTGGTCAGACCGCGCAGGGGCAGCACGTCCGCCGCGCCGTCGCCATGTTTAGTGAAAAACCCCATCAAGGCCTCGGCGGCCTGGTCCGTGCCAATCACCAGGCAGTCAAGCGCGCCTGCAATCGCATACTGGGCAATCATGCGCTGCCGCGCCTTGATGTTGCCCGCCCCGAAATCCTCGGCCGCCTCGTCCGCGTATTCAAGGCCGGCGGCGCGCAGCGCCTCGCGTTGCGCATCCACGGCCGGCTTGATGTCGATCCGCATACGGCGATCGGGTGCAATGAAATCCAGTGCCTGCGCCGCGTCTTCTTCGTCCCGCTGCTCGCCGTAGGGCAAGCGCACGGTGACGAACGTGGCCGGTCTCCCCTGGCCGCGAACGCGCTCGACGGCAAGCTGCGCGATCCGCGCCGCGACCGTGGAATCCACCCCGCCGCTGATTCCCAGGACATAACCTGCGCGGCCTGACTGCATCAGGTAGTCGGCGAGGAAGGCAATGCGCCTTTCCAGCTCTTCGGTCGCGTCGAAGTCCGGGGTTACTCCCAATTCTCCGGCGATGGCATCCCGCAAGCGCAAGGGGGTGTTACCTGAATTCATTTTTACTTCTCCACGTTGGCGCATCTGAGCAGCAATCAGCGTTCCTGCGTGCGACTCATGCCCTGCGCCGCGCCAGGCTTGTTCGGGCACGGCACTTGCTCGCCGTTCGATGTTTCATTGTCGGAGGCGCCACGATGGACCCGGACTGGTCGACGATGTTTTCGTTTTCGCTCTCGCCGCTAGAGATTTTCATCCGCGGGACGATCGTCTATTGGTTCATCTTCTTGCTGCTGCGGCTTGCCGGCCGGCGCGATGTCGGCTCGCTGGGCGTGGCCGACATGCTGGTGCTGGTCCTGATCGCCGACGCCGCGCAGAATGCGATGGCGGGCGAATACAAATCCATTCTGGACGGCATGGTCCTGATCTCCACGATCATCGGTTGGACCGTGCTGGTCGACCGGGTAGGCTACTTTTTCAAGCCGCTTGGCCGCCTGCTCGAATCGGACCGCGTATGCCTCGTGCGCGACGGCGTGATCGCCAAGCGCGCGCTGCGCCGCGAATACCTGACGGAAGACGAGCTGATGAGCCAGCTCCGGCTGAAAGGCGTCCTCGAAGTTTCAGAGGTGCGCCGCGCGTATATGGAGCCGGATGGAGATATCAGCGTCATCAAGCGCCGGGCGCACAACCGCTTTCGCCGGACCTAACGCCGCGCAGCCTGACGCCCATCCGTCGGGACGTCGGCCACCGCCCGCGGGGATCACCGCAGCGCCATGCGTCGGCCCTTACGGCATCGTGTGCGCATCCTCGGTCAGCACCTGCATCAGCGCCTCGACGGAGTACGGTTTTTGCATGACCGGGAATCCCAGCGCCCGCGGTCCGGCCATCGCATCGCTATAGCCGCTGGCCAGCACGATCCGAATGCCGGGCCAATTTTCTCGGATCCGGCGGGCGAGTTCCATCCCGTTCATGCCGGGAAGCACCAGATCCAGGATCGCCAGGTCAAAGCCGCCGTTGCGTTGCTCCAGTTCGTGCAGGGCTTTCTCGGCATCGACCGTCCACGTCAGGTCCTGGCCCAGTTCCGCCAGCCATGCCGACACCACCTCGCCGACCATGCGGTTGTCTTCCACCAGCAGCACCTGGCGGCGCACCGGCACGTTGAGGATGACGCCGGCGGCAGGCGCCTCGACCACCTCGCCAGGTGACGTGACGGCCGGCAGGTAGAGCGTGAACGTGGATCCCTTGCCAACCGTGCTGTCCACGGTCACGTCGCCGCCGGACTGCTGCACGAAGCCCTGCACCTGGCTCAGACCCAAACCAGAATTCTCATGCTGGCCTTTGGTGGTGAAAAAAGGCTCGAACACGTGCGCCAGCACGCCGGGCGCGATACCCGGGCCGGTGTCCTGCACGGAGAGGGCCACATGCGGGCCATTGAGTTTGGTATGGTCTTCCAGTTCCGACGCGTCCGGCACAACCTTAGCCAATATCTTGAGTTGGCCGCCAGCCGGCATGGCGTCGCGCGCATTCATGATCAGATTGAGCAACGCGGATTCAAGTTGCCCCGGGTCCGCGAAGATCGTGCAGTCGCCCGGCCCGAACTCGTAGCTGATTGCCACGTGCGATCCGACCGAGGTCTCGAAAAGCTCCCGCATCGACGCCAGGCTGTCACGCACATCAAACGCGTGCGGCTGCAGCGGCTGCCGCTTGGCGTAGGCCAGCAACTGCCGGGTCAGCTGAGCTGCCTTTTCGGTGGTGTCGATGATGATGCCCACGTAGCGCATCAGCGAGGGGGGCAGTTCCGGATAGCGCTTGATGAACTCCGCGGAAAAGCGGATCGCGGTCAGGAAGTTGTTGAAATCGTGCGCAACGCCGCCGGTGAGGCGGCCGATGGCTTCCATGCGCTGGGCGTGATGCATGGAATCGCGGGCTTCCTGCAGTTGCTCGTGCCGCTCCTTCTGTTCGGTGATGTCGCGCGTGATCTTGGCGTAACCGACGAGGACGCCCCGGTCGTCATGGACCGGATCGATGACCACGCTGCACCAGAAGGTACTGCCGTCCTTGCGGACGCGCCAGCCCTCGGCCTCAAAGCGCCCTTCACGCCGCGCCGTCTCCAACGCACGCTCCGGCACGCCGGCATTTCGGTCTTCAGGTGTGTAAAAAACGGAGAAATGCTGCCCGATGATCTCGTCCGCGCCATAGCCCTTGAATCGTTCCGCGCCGGGATTCCAGCTGCTTACGCGGCCCTTGGCGTCGAGAAGATAGATAGCGTAATCCCGCACTGCGCCGACTAGAAGGCGATAGCGGTCCTCGGACGGAAAATCCGGTAAAGAAGTCATGCAATGTCCCCACCTGCGTGTTTATTCATGCTCATCGCTCTCAGCAAACGCCGTGCCGTTCAGAAAATCCTGTTACAGCAATCGCCAAACGGGCACAGAATTTGCTGTAACCCGTAGTCAGTGGGCGGCCCATTCCAGGCGCCGCCCGGGCATAGAGGGCCTTAATAATGCAACCGATTCGTAAAGCTGTATTTCCCGTCGCGGGCCTGGGCACCCGCTTTCTTCCCGCCACCAAGGCCATGCCCAAGGAAATGCTGCCCATCGTCGACCGGCCACTGATCCAGTATGCCGTTGAAGAAGCGGTCGCGGCAGGCATCACCGAACTGATCTTCGTCACCGGCCGCAACAAACGGGCGATCGAGGATCATTTCGACCGCGTGCCCGAACTTGAGTACGACTTGGAGGCGAAGAACAAGAACGCCCTGCTGGAGACCGTCCGCAACGTCATTCCGGACAGCGTCAAATGCGTGTACACCCGACAGCCCGCCGCCCTGGGGCTCGGCCACGCCGTGCTTTGTGCGGCGAACATTGTAGGCAATGAACCGTTTGCCGTGCTGCTGGCGGACGACATGATAGACGCGGACGCCCCCGTGATCGGCGAAATGATGAAGGTTGCCCGCGAATTCGAGGGCAGCGTCCTGGCGATCCAGCAGGTGCCAAAAACCAACACGCACCAGTACGGGATCGTGTCCGGCAGCCGCAAGGCGCACAGCGTCATGAGCCTGACCGGCATCGTGGAAAAGCCCAAGCCCGAGGACGCGCCGACCGACCTGGCGGTGGTCGGACGCTACATCCTGGAACCCCAGATCTTCGCGCTGCTGGAAGCCACCCAGGCGGGCGTGGGCGGCGAAATCCAGCTGACCGACGGCATCGCCGCCCTGCTCAAGTCGCGCAAGGTCTTCGGCTTCGAATACGACGGCGTGCGCTATGACTGCGGCAGCAAGGAAGGCTTTTACCGCGCCACGATGGAAATCGGGCGCAAGTACCACAACCTGGCCTGAGAGAAAGGAGTCTTTCCATGACCGATTCGAAACCCGCTCCCCCGCCCAATCCGCCGCCGTCACCGCATGTCGACCGCGCCGAGACCGGCTTCACGGGCCAGCCGACCGAGGACGGGCCGCCGACGGGGGACGTGAATCAGAACCCCGACTCCAATTCGGGATACCCCGCCGGCGGCTCGCAAGCGCCGGCCGGCAAGGATCCGTACGGACGTCCCAAGCAGTCCGATTCCTGAGCCTGCCCGCCGCATTCACCTTGCGCCTTCAGCGACCGCACGGGGCCGTCCGCGTGCGGTCGCTGCCATCTGGCGCCCGTATTTCCGTGCCCGCGGGCGATGCCGACGCCCCCGCGCCATGCTGTAGATGAATCAGTTGCCGATGAGCCCCCTCTTTTCCCATTTATTGAAACGCGCTGCCGCCTACCGGGCCGCCATTGCCGAGGACGGCGTCCGCCTGCCGCTGCAGACCGTGGCGGCGGTACTGCTTGCCTTCGGCTGCATGACGTGGTGGCAGATGCCGGACGTCGCGTGGGGCGCCTTCTCCGCCCTTTTTGTGGTGCGCGCCACGGTCGAGGGCACGGTCGGCGAGGCCGCGGCCCGCATCCTGGGCGCACTGATCGGGGTGGCGCTGGGCATCACGCTCGTGCCGTTGGCGCACGCCGCCGACATTCCGGCGCCATGGAGCATCGTGGCCGGCGTGGGGGCCGCCGCCTGCCTGTCGATACGCTGGCCGACGCTGAACTACAGCCTGGTCACGGCAACCATCCTGACCGTCACGCCGGACGCCGACATCGTCGCGGGCGCGGTGAACAAGACGCTCGCCATCGTCGTGGGGTCCATTGCCGGGATCCTGGCCGCTTTTGCGGTGCTGCCCCTGTCGGCCCGATACAGCATGCGCTACAACCTGGCCGCGTCGCTGCAGCTCTATGGCGAACTGCTGGTCGAATGGGCCGCCGCCGTGAACGAAGGCCGTGCCCGGCCCCGGCCCCGCGACAAGCCCGCCCTGGAACGTACCCACTGGCGCGCACGCGACATGGCAAGCCAGTCGCGATCAGTGCCCATTCGTATTCTGGGCGCGGACACGCAGGCCCATCGGCTGCAGGAACGGATCGAGGAACTGTGGTTGACCGTGCCGCTGATGGAACGCATCGGCGGCATGGAGCTGACCGACAACGTCTGCCACCGTCTGGGCCCCGCGCTGCACGACGTCGCGATGGCGGCACGGCAGCAGATCGATGGACTGGCCCGCGTCATTCGCGACAAGGGCGCCGAAGCGCCCATGTGCAGCACCGGTGAGCCATTTGCCAAACTGGATGCCGCTGTCGAGGAAGCCGCGAGCGGCGGCAGCTTCACGGCCCGCGAGCGCGTGGCCGTGGATCTCATCCGCTGGTCGTGGCAGGAAGTCACGCGGGAACTGGACGCCTTGTGCGACACCGTCCAGCCGGAGTCCTGACAAACGCGAGGCCGGATGCAGGATTTCCGGCCTCGGTGGTCAAAGCCCAACGATTAAATGGGTCAACGCGTCAAGACTTCAAGGCGTCAGCACGACCTTGATGCAGCGGTCTTCCTTGTCACGGAACGTCTTGTACAACTCAGGCCCGGCCTCCAGCTTGGCGCGATGCGTGATGACGAACGACGGATCGATCCTGCCCTGCACGATGAGGTCGAGCAGCTGGTCCGTCCAGCGCCGCACATGGGTCTGGCCCATGCGCCACGTCAGCCCCTTGTTCATCGACGCGCCAAACGGAATCTTGTCGATCATCCCGCCATACACGCCCGGCACCGACAGGATGCCCGCCGGCCGGCACACGTACATCATTTCGCGCAACACGTGCGGCCGGTCGGTCTCGGCGCCCACCGCCTGCTTCATGCGGTCGTACATGTGCTCCATCGTGCTGCTGGCGTGCGACTCCATGCCGACCGCGTCGATGCATTTCTCCGGTCCCTTGCCGTTGGTCAGTTCCTTCAACCGTTCCACGACGGCCTCGTCCTGAAAGTTGATCGTGACTGCGCCAGCATCGCGCGCCATCTGCAGGCGTTCCGGCACGGATTCGATGCAGATCACCTGGCGCGCGCCCAGCAGGATCGCGCTCTTGATCGCCATCTGGCCGACGGGGCCACCGCCCCACACCGCGACCGTGTCGGTCGATTCGATGTCGCATTGCTTGGCGGCCTGCCAACCGGTGGGCAGAATGTCTCCCAGAAACAGCACCTGTTCATCCGACAACTCGTCGGGCACCTGCACATGCGTTGAATCCGCAAACGGCACGCGCACGTATTCCGCCTGGCCGCCGGCATAGCCGCCAGTCAGATGCGTGTAGCCGAACAGCCCCGCCGTCGTGTGGCCGAACATCTTGGCCGCCTGCGCCGCATTGCGGTTCGTGCGCTCGCAGACCGAGAAGTTGCCGCGCTTGCACTGGTCGCACTCCCCGCAGGTAATGGTGAACGGGATCACCACGCGATCGCCGATTTTCAGGTTCTGCGCCTGCGCGCCGACTTCCACGACTTCGCCCATGAATTCATGGCCCATGACGTCGCCGGATTTCATGCCCGGCATGAATCCATCGAACAGATGCAGGTCGGACCCGCAGATTGCGCACGCGCTCACCTTGATGATCGCGTCGCGCGGATGCTCGATGACAGGATCAGGGACGGTGTCGTAGCGGATGTCGTGTTTGCCGTGCCAGCAAAGTGCTTTCATCAGAATCTCCTTTGACGTGACCGCAACACGCGATCAGGCAGGGCGCAGCAACTGCCATGCCGCGAGCCACGATTCATCTGAAATGTCCGCGCGGACGCAGGAGCGAACGCAGAACTTGCAACGCCGGTCGAAAAATATCCACGACGCGTCAACACCTTGGGCCGCAATCGCCATTGATCCCCGCGATTTATCGCAGCCCCGCGTCCCGCGCGCGTTCGGCACGATGCTTGCGAAGCCCTTTCACACGCTTTCGGTGTGATACCCCGGCTCAAGCCGCCCCGCCATCACCAGACCCATCCCCATCTCCTGGAGTTTCCATGCGTACCGTCGATTCCTCAATTGGCGGCGCACCCCACGCCCGCCCTCCCACCGCACCGGAAGCACCTGCGGCGAACGGATGGCTGACGCGCGAGCGCCCTGCGATATTGTGCTTTTCCCATCTCCGTTGGAATTTCGTGCACCAACGGCCCCAGCATCTGATGACGCGTTTCGCGCGGGCCCACGCCGTCTACTACGTCGAAGAACCTGTCTGGGAAGACACCGCCCGCCACGGCTGGCTCGAGTCCAGCCGCGTCGATGGCGTCACCGTCATCACACCGCACGTGGCGCGGGAAACGGCCAAGCAAGACCAACACCGCTTGCTTGCTGAGCTTGTCCGCGAGCACGGACTTGCCACACCGGTCCTGTGGTACTACACGCCGATGAGCCTGCCGTTTACCGAAGATCTGGACGCCGGGCTCGTGGTGTACGACTGCATGGACGAACTGTCCGCGTTTCGCGGCGCGCCGCCGGAACTGGTCGCGCTCGAACGGCAACTGCTCTCGCGCGCCGACGTGGTCTTCACGGGCGGGCATAGCCTTTACGAGTCCAAGCGACGGCTGCACCCGAATGTTCAGGCGTTCCCCAGCAGCGTGGACCGGCAGCATTTCGCGCGGGGCCGGACGTCGGCCAGCATCCCTGCCGACCTGCTCGCGATTCCATCTCCTCGCCTGGGCTTTTACGGCGTGCTGGACGAGCGCTTCGACACGGCACTGCTGGCGCAGGCGGCCGGCATGCGGCCCGAGTGGCAGTTCGTGCTGATCGGCCCGGTGGTCAAGATCGACCCGTCCACGCTGCCGCAGGCGCCCAACATCCATTACCTTGGCTCGCGCACGTACCCCCAGCTTCCTGACTATCTGGCGGGATGGGACGTCGCCCTGATGCCGTTCGCGATGAACGAATCCACGCGCTACATCAGCCCGACCAAGACGCCGGAATACCTGGCGGCGGGCAAGCCCGTCGTCTCCACACCGATTGCGGACGTCGTGCGCGCCTACCGCGGCTGCCCCGTCGTGCACATCGCTGCGGACGCGCCAGCCTTCGTCAACGCGATAGCGCTTGCGCTGGACGCGGCGGCCGATCCGGACACGGTGGCCCAGCACGCCGACCGCGCATTGGACGGCATGTCGTGGGATCGAAGCTGGGAAGGCATCTGCGATGCGATGAATCGCGCCTGGACCAGCTCCGCGCGCGGGGCCAGTCAGGCGTTCCCGGTGCCGGCCGCCCTGCGGCTGCCGCAAAGCCTGACGCCCACGCACTACGACTGTCTGATCGTCGGTGCAGGCTACGCTGGCAGCGTGCTGGCCGAACGCCTGGCGCGCGGCAGCGGCAAGCGCGTCATGGTGGTGGACCGGCGTCCGCACATCGCGGGCAATGCTTACGACTTCTATAACGAGGCGGGACTGCTCGTGCACCGTTACGGTCCCCACATCTTCCACACCAACTCCGACAAGGTGCTGCAATACCTGTCCCGGTTTACGGAATGGCGGCCCTATGAACACCGGGTCCTGGCCCGCACCGACGGCATGCTGGTACCGATGCCGATCAACCTCACGACCCTCGAACGGCTGAACGGCCGGAGCTTCACCGCCGCCGAGGCCGAACAATTCCTGCAGACGGTGGCCGAGCCGGTTTCCGTCGTGTCCAGCGCCGAGGACTACGTCGTGTCGCAGGTCGGCCGCAACCTGTACGAAAAGTTCTTCCGCGGGTACACCCGCAAGCAATGGGGCCTGGACCCCTCGCAACTGGACCGTTCCGTCGCCGCGCGCGTACCCACGCGGCTTTCGCGCGACGACCGCTACTTCACTGACCGCCATCAATGCATGCCGCTCAAAGGCTACACGCACATGTTCGAGCGCATGCTGGACCATCCCAACATATCCCTTGCGCTCGGGATGGACTTCGAGGCAGCCAAGTCGGCGTTCAGCTATGACGAGCTGATCTATACCGGCCCCATCGACGAATACTTCGGCTATTGCTTTGGCCCGCTGCCGTACCGGTCCCTCAAGTTCCGGCACGAAACGCTGGATGAGGAATGGCACCAGCCCGTCGGCGTCGTCAACTACCCGGCCGAAGACGTCCCTTACACCCGCATCACGGAATACAAGCACCTGACCGGCCAGCGCCACGCGAAGACCGCCGTGACCTACGAGTATCCCAGCGCGCAGGGGGACCCGTACTACCCCGTCCCGCGCCCCGAAAACGCTGCGCTGTTCCGGCGGTACCAGGCGCTGGCGGATGCGTGCGAAGGCGTGCATTTCGTCGGCCGCCTGGCGACTTATCGGTACTACAACATGGACCAGGTCGTGGCGCAGGCCCTGTCCACGTACGAGGAGATGGCAAACCGGCAGGCAGAACCGCGCGGTGCGGTCGTGGCCGAATGAATCGGGGCATGGCGTTTCAGAGCTTCCTGCAGGCGGGGTTCGAGTGCTCCTGTCACCGCTTCCCCGATGGCCGGCAGCTTGACCTGATCGAGTCCACGGGCCATGCGAAGTGGGCGGCCCAGGACTACGCCGCCATCGCCGCGCTGGGCATGCGGACGGCAAGGGACGGGGTGCGCTGGCACCTCGTCTGCCCCGCCGCCAACGTATACGACTGGTCTTCGCTGCTGCCGCTGCTACGTGCCGCCCGCGACAGCAACGTCGAAGTGATCTGGGACCTGTGCCACTACGGCTGGCCGGCGTGGCTGGATATCTGGTCGCCCTCCTTTCCCGAGGCGTTCGCCCGATATGCCGCCGCAACGGCCCGCCTGATTGCAGGAGAAACCGATATGCCCACCTGGTATTGCCCGATGAACGAAATCTCGTACTGGAGCTGGGCGGGCGGCGACATGGCGCACTTCGGGCCATGCACGCTCGGGCGTGGCCTGGAACTCAAGCGGCAGCTCGCCCGCGCCGCCATCCAGGCCAGCGACGCGATCCAGGAAGCCGACCCGGACGCGCGTCTGGTCTGCGCCGAGCCGCTGATTGCCATTCAGCCCGCGCAACCCGGCGACGCCCTGGAAGCCGCGGCGGCCAGCGAGGCCCAGTTCGAAGCACTCGACATGCTGTGCGGACGCGGGCACGCGGACCTGGGCGGCGACGAGCGCTACGTCGACGTCATCGGGTTGAACTACTACCCCCACAACCAATGGATGCACCGCGGCGCGCCCCTGCCATGGGACGACGCGCGCTACACGTCCCTGGCCCACCTTCTGCAGGGTTGCGCGCACCGCTACGGCAAGCCCTTGTTCATTGCAGAAACCGGGGCCGAAGGTCTCGCTCGCCCCCGCTGGATGCGCTATGTCGCCGACCAGGTCGCGCTGGCGCAGGCGCGCGGCGTCGACGTCGCGGGCATCTGCCTGTATCCGGTGACGGACTACCCAGGCTGGGAAGACGACCGCCACTGCCCGACCGGCCTCCTCAGCGCGCCCGCGTCCGATGGCCGGCGCAGCGTGTACGCCCCGCTCGAAATCGAACTGCGCGCGCAGGCGGTACGCGCGGGCCGCGGTCCCGCCGGCCTGCTCCCGGCGCCCGAACGCAGCGCCGACGGAGATTGAGCCATGCCAGACCTGCCCGCCCTCCCCACCCATCCCACGGCCTTTCTCTGGCGGTACGTCCGCCAGCGGCCCTGGGCGTTCGGCTTGCTGGGGTTGATCGTCGTCCTGGCCGGGGTGTGCTCGGTGACGGTTCAGTACGCCATGAAGCTCATCGTCGACGCCATGGCCCTGGGCGCAGACGCATCCGTGCAGGTGTGGTGGGCGCTCGGCCTGTTCCTCGCCGTCATCGCCATTGAAGCCGCACTATGGCGCTGCGGCGGATGGCTGGGTTGCCGCAACATCGTGGCCGCCTGCGCGGCGCTGCGGGTCGAGGTCTTCGAGCACCTGAGCCACCATTCCACCCGCTACTTCCGCCAGCACCACTCCGGCGCCCTCGCCAACCGCATCTCGTCCACCGCAAGCGCCGCCGGCGCCATCTACGGCGCCATGGTCTGGAGCATCGTGCCGCCCTGCGTCGACTTCCTGGGCGCCGTCGTCGTGCTCAGCATGGTCGACTGGCGCATGGCCGCCGCCCTGCTCGGCTTCGTCCTCGTGCTGGCCGCCATCATCATCTCCTTCGGCGCGCGCGGGCGCAGCCTGCACCAGCAGTACGGCGAGCAGGCCGCCCACGTCGGCGGAGAAATCGTCGACGCCATCTCCAACATCTGGGCCGTGCAGGCCTTCTCCGCCCAGGCGCGCGAGCGTGCACGCCTTGAAAAGGCGCTCGGCGAAGAAGCCCGCGCCCAACGCCGAAGCTGGATGTACGTCGAAAAGGCACGCGTCATCCATGACGCCTGCCTGTGGCTCGTGGCCGGCGGCATGCTGCTCTGGGTGCTGCGCGCCTGGGAACAGGGCCAAGCCAGCCCCGGCGACGTCGTCGTCGTCAGCGCGCTCACCTTCCGCATCCTGCATGGCTCGCGCGACCTCGCGCTCGCGCTCGTCGGCACCGCGCAGCAGTTCGGCGTCATCGCCGAGATGCTGCGTCTGGTCGGACGGCCACACTCCGTGCCCGATGTACAGAACGCCCAAACGCTGCGCGATCCCGCCGGCGCCATCGCCTTCGAAGGCGTCCAATACACCTACCCCGACGGCTGCCATGCGCTGCGCGGCATCACCCTATCCATCCGCCCCGGCATGAAAGTAGGCCTGGTCGGCGCCTCCGGCGCCGGCAAATCGACCCTGCTCTCGCTATTGCAGCGCGCCGACGAACCGCAACAGGGCCGCATCCTGATCGGCGGCCAGGACATCCGCGAGGTCACGCTAGCAAGCCTGAAAGACGCCATCTCCGTCGTGCCGCAAGACGTCAGTCTGTTTCGCCGGACCATCATGGAAAACATCCGCTACGGCCGGCCCGACGCCACCGAAGAAGACGTCATCACCGCCGCGCGCCAGGCCCATTGCGACACCTTCATCCGGCGCCTGCCCGACGGCTACGCCACCATCGTCGGCGAACGCGGCGCCCTGCTATCCGGCGGCGAACGCCAGCGCATCGGCATCGCCCGCGCCTTCCTCAAAGACGCACCCATCCTGCTGCTCGACGAAGCCACCTCCGCGCTGGACAGCTACTCCGAACAGCTCATCAAGGACGCCCTGGCCGAACTCATGCGCAGCCGCACCGTCGTCGCCGTCGCCCACCGGCTGTCATCCCTGACCCGCTACGACCGCATCGTCGTCGTAGACGCCGGCCGCATCGTCGAAGACGGCTCCCTGGACGAACTCCTAGCCGCCCGCGGCCCCCTGCGCGCACTCTGGGACCTGCAAGCCGGCCACGACCGCCGCAGCGGCCAGGACGGCATCCACCCGGTCCCCGCCACCGCCTGACCGAACCTTCACCCACTAATCCAGGAGCCCCAATGGAACTCGTCCGCCCTCCGGAAGATCCGACCGTCCCCCGCCGCCTGCGCCGCGCCAGCTTCCTGCTGGGCTTCGCCATGGGCGGCTTTTTCGACGGCATCCTGCTGCACCAGATCCTGCAATGGCATCACCTGCTCTCCAACATACAGGTCGGCCCCCTGGGCAGCCTGACCGCCCAGGTCGCCGCCGACGGCATCTTCCACGCCATCATGTACGTCATCGCAGCCGCGGGCTTGATCGAGCTATACCGCGCCCGCTCCGCCGCCACGACCGGCCCCGCGCTCCGTCCGCGATGGGGCCACTTCTGGATCGGCTTCGGCGCCTGGCACATCATCGACGCGCTGCTCTCGCACTGGATCACCGGCATCCATCGCATCAAGATGGACGCGGAGAATCCGCTGGTGTGGGACTTGGCCTGGTTTGTCGTATTTGGCGTGCTGCCGCTGCTGTACGGCTGGCGCACACGCAACCATCGCCGTCCGCCGCCCACAGGACGCACGAGCAAGACGTTTGCCAGCTTGCTGGTTGCAGGCGTGCTGACCGGCGGGCTGATGAACCTTTTTCCCTTGCGCGCGGACGCCAACACCACCGTCATCGCACTGCGGCCCGGCGCATCGCCCGGGGCGATGTTTCAGGCGCTGGCCGATACCGATGCGCGCGTCGTGTGGTCAGATTCGCAGGGATCCGTGTGGGTGATGACCGCGATTCCGACGGCGGAGAAGCTGCGGTTGTTTGCGGCCGGCGCGATGTACGTCAGCGGCTCGGTGGCACCGGCCGGTTGTTCGGCGTGGCTGAAGGCAGGCATCACGAGTTGACGTGCGCTTTCCTGCGCCGCCGTCAGACACCCAGCAAAACGATCTGCGGTTCGGAGAACAGCGCACGCCCCCGCAGGCGCGAAGCGTCATCGCCAAACGCAAGACACCGCGTAAGTCCCACCAGGCCGCCCGCGCGGCCGTCGTGGGACGGGCCCCGAAAGACGCTCCATACCCACACGAACGCAGCCAAGAACCTCAAGAACTCCACCCACCCCAGCGCCCGCCAAGCTCAAGCCATTGGAGCCCGGCGTGGCGTCGGCCTGGGGCGCGCGGGGCGTGTAGATGCGCCCGAGGGAATCGGAAGGCAGTCGCCGAAGGCGACAACGACGATGACGACGGGGCAGTCCGGAGCGAAGGCTCCGGACCGCAATCGTAGCCCCGCGCGCCCCAGGCCGACGACGCGCCGGGCGTCAAAAGAACCAAGCATGACGTCCCAAGAACGAAGCCGAGCGCTCAACGCCGCGACCGCAGCAACCAACAAGCCGCCCCGCCAATCACCACCGCCGCAGCAACAACCGTACCGCGAGGCTGATTCAGCGCCATCTTGGTGTACATACTCCGACGGCCAACCTGCTGCTCGGCGGAATGCGACCCGCCGCCTTCATACAGCGAATCAGATCCGCCGTCAGCCACCGCGCCACCGCGCTGCTGCCGAAACAGCCATCCAGCCATACGGTCCGCCAGCCCCGGCATATTCTGACCCAGCGTAGAAATAGCCCGCGACGCGCTCCCCACGTACAAATCCCGCGTCGGATGCTCCGCCGCGTGCAGAATCGCATCAGCCACCGCCTCAGGCGCGTAAACCGGCGCTGGGAGGCTAGGCTGAACGTCCATATAGTTGCGCGCGTGCGAAGTAAAGCCGGTAGCGATCGAAGCCGGCTTGATCAGCGTCACCGACACCGGCGCCGCGCACGATATCGTTCAGCACGCTGTTCAGCCTGTTTTCCTGGCGTCCCACCAACACCACCTTCGCCCCGCGTTCAGCCGCCATCTTCGCTGTCGCCGCGCCGATGCCGCTGCTCGCGCCCGTAATCACCATCACCTGCTCACGTAGCGGTTTCAGTTTCAATTTCATTGAGTGCTCCCGCTTCCTAACGCGAAAACCGCGCAGCGGATCGGGCCAGCAATCCCCATTCCTGAAACGCGCCCCAAACGCCACCCCGTCCGCATCCATCATTTGGCTGCCCGAATTCTCGATGCACCCATCCGGACCGTTGTCGAAAAATTTACCGATGCTGGCAGCGTTGGTAATCGCCGTCGCAAGACGCCTGGTGGTAGTGGCCGACTCGCGCTTCAACGCAACGGCCGCCGTGCTGCAGCCGCCGCAGCGGACCATGCGGAACCCTGTTGCCGGCAACATTCCCGCGCTGGTTCGGCTGGCGGGTCGCGCTCGGTGCGATCGCTTTCGTGGCTTTCCTGGCGATCTTTTATCTGATGGTCTTCAAGCAAGCGTGATCGCGAGAAAGCCTGGCCGTCAGGAACATTTGTTGCGGCATCGGTTCGCTGTCCGCGGCTTGCAAGAGGACAGATCCAACCACGGAGCACACACCCTGCGGCACACGTCCAAACGCGCCGCGCACACGCATCCCGGCAGAGCGCCGGGTATCAGGAGAACGTTATGTTTGCACACAACAAGCGACTGCAATACACGGTACGTGTCAGCGAGACCAACCCCGGTCTTGCCAATCTGTTGCTGGAACAGTTTGGCGGCCCGCAGGGCGAACTGGCGGCGGCCTGTCGCTATTTCACGCAGGCGCTGGCCGAAGACGACCCGGGCCGCAAGGACATGCTGCTCGACATCGCCACGGAAGAACTGAGCCATCTGGAAGTCATCGGCACGCTCGTCGCCATGCTGAACAAAGGCGCCAAAGGCGTACTGGCCGAAGCCACGGAATCCGAAGCCGAGATCTACCGGCGTCTGAACGGCCCGGGCAACGACTCGCACGTCACGCAGGTGCTGTATGGCGGCGGTCCGGCATTGATCAATTCGGGCGGCCAGCTCTGGAATGCCGGCTACATCGACACCATCGGCGATCCGTCGGCGGACCTGCGGTCCAACATCGCCGCCGAGGCACGCGCCAAGATCATCTACGAGCGCCTCATCAACGCCACCGATGATCCGGGCGTCAAAGACGCGCTGGGCTTCCTCATGACCCGTGAAGTGTCGCACCAGCGCTCTTTCGAAAAGGCCCTGTATTCGATCGAGCCAAACTTCCCGCCCGGGAAGCTGCCCGGCGACCCGCGCTTTGCCTCGGTGTACTTCAACATGTCGCAGGGCGACGGCGACACCCGCGGCCCGTGGAACAGCGACGCCAACTTCGAGTACATCTCGGACCGCGAAGAACAGGGCGCCATCGACGGCGACGGCATGCCCAATGTGAACCTGACCGAAGACGAAGTGCTGGCCCTGCAGGCCATGGCGGCCCGCACGGCGTCGGACCCGAGCAGCGACCCGGTGACGGGTACGGAGCTCGGGCAGGTGAATGCGGCCGACGAACTGAAGCAGCCGTAACGCGACGCGCCGCAGCCCGGCGCATCCCTTGCCCGCCCCGCCCTTTCGGCCGGGCGGGCTTTCATTTTTTGCGGTCGGGCGGCTGACCTTGTCCGGACCGGTTGTCCACGGGCGGGGCGTCCGGCGTGGCGCTTCCCGGGTCCCACACGTCCGCAGGGTCCATGCCGGGCGGAAACTGGCGGCCCGCGCCCGTGCGGTTCGGATCGGCCGGGCGGTCCGAGAGCGTGCGCTCGCCGGGCGGCACCGGCTTGCGGTCCGCGTCGGCGGGGTCGTCCTGATGGGAATGGGGCTTCGTGCTCATGGGTCATCTCCTTGGGGTGTGTTCAGGGCCAGGACGTTTCCTGCATCGGCAACACCATCACCTCGGGCACCACGGTTTCCGGCGGTTGCGTCAATACGAAGCGCACCGCACGCGCGACGTTGGCGGGATCCTGCAGCGTGCTCGTATCGATATCCGGAAGCCGGTCCAGGAGGAACGGCGTGCGCATGCCGCCGGCGATGACGGCGCTGACCTTGATACCCATTCCGCGCAATTCAGCATGCAGGGCATGCGACAGGCCTAGCAATCCCCACTTGCTGGCGTGGTAGGCACTGGCGTTGGGCCACGCACGCCGCGCTGCGGTAGAAGCCACGTTCACGATATGGCCGCCGGGGCTGAGGCGGTTCTTGCCCAGCTTTGCCATCAGGAACGGTCCCGTCAGATTCGTGCGCAGCACGCGCTCCCAGACGTCGGGATCGAGTTGGTCGATGGATGCGGTGACATCGACGCCGGCGCTGTTCACGATCGCGTCCAGCTTGCCGAACTGCCGCACGACCGCGTCCATGCACTCGGCGACGTCGGCCGCCACGCCCACGTCCATGACGCAGGCCATGACGTCCGCGCCGCCTTCTTTCAGCTTGCCCGCGACAGCATTGGCACGCTGCTCGTCGATGTCGCTGACCGCGATACGGGCGCCTTCGGCCGCAAGCTGCTCGCACAGCGCCGCACCCAATCCGCTGCCGCCGCCGGTCACAAGGATTACCCGTCCGTCCAGACTCTCAAATTCATGCATGGTTGCGCTCCATTAAGCCGCGATGCGTGCGGCTGTCCGACGATCGCCGATCCCTGCGCACGAGTCCCGGATGCTGCGATGCGTATTGACCACGCAAAGCCCGCATGCACCAATACCCCGAATGGCGAACAGGAGGCACACATGGCGAACCCCGCATATAAGCGTGTGATGGAGGTGGTGGCAGCCGCCGCCGATGGCACCACCTACCGGATCGACAGATATTGCTCGCAGCCCCAAGGAGATGCGAAGGCCAGTTCTTATTGCTGCCTGCCTGACGGGCAGCTCGTGACATGGCAGGGAGACGGACATTACAAGCTGCCCGACGGCACGATCGTCACGATGGTGGCATCGCGACTGTGCTCCTAGTGCGCTCGGACCGGATCAAGCAGCGCAGCTATATCCCGCGAATCAACAGCCCAACGATGAACAGCACGGCCACGGCGCCAATCCAGACGGCCAGCATCAGCCACGGTCCCCGGCCAGTCCTGGCGCCGCGCCGCGCCGGGCGGGCGCGGCTGGAAGTATCGTCAACAGGTTTCATGATGCGCTCCCGGATCCCCACGCCCCGCTGGTGAGGCGATGACGGCCCTGCGCCGCGAGGACACAGGGCCGCATCAGCATCGTCACCCGCTTCATGCAGGTTGCAATTACTTTGCCTTGCCCGCCTGGGCCGCTTCAGCATTGGTCTGCTGCAGCGCCAGCATGCTCAGCTTCTCGTCGGTGGCCTTTTCTTCGGCCAACGTTTCCTTCAACAGCTTCAGTGCTTCGGTCTCGCCCAGTTGCTTGGCGAAGGTGCAAAGCGTGCCGTAGCTGGCGATCTCGTAATGCTCGACCTTCTGCGCCGCAGCGATCAACGCAGCATCGCGCACCGGGCCTTCCTCAACGTCTTCGATGACGTCTTTGCCTTCTTCCACCAGGCCTTCCATGGCGGCGCACTTGATCCGCTTCAGCCTGAAATCCGCGCCTTCGACGATCTTGTCGATGCGTTCGATCTGTCCGCGCGTCTCTTCAAGGTGCGTGTTGAAGGCTTCGGCCAACGTGGGGTCAGTAGCGGCGCGTGCCATCTTCGGCAGGGCGCGCGTCAGTTGCTTTTCGGCGCTGTACACATCCGATAGCTCGTGAATAAACAGGTCCTTCAATGTCTTCTGGCTCATGATCACTCCTGTGTGTGGATCGATGGGGAAGCGGGCCTTGCCCGTGCGGTAAACAGCAAGACGCATGCCGGTGAGTCTTACCGAAATAGCGAACGGGCAGGCCCGCTTGATCCATCAGTCGCCGGTGGGGACACCGGCACGTCTCAACGCATTTACTTCTTGGCCGACACGCTTTGCTGCAAGGTCTTTGCGGCCTGCAAGTGCTGCTGCAGGCTGGGCAGCGTTTCGATCGCGAACTGCTTGACCTCCGGGTCCTTCACTTCCTTCGAAGCCTTCTCAAACAGCTTGACCGCGTCCTCGTGCGCGTCCACGCCGATCTCGTCGGCGTACGCCTTGTCGAAGCCTTCGTCACGCAGTCCCAAGGCCTTGAGCTTGGCCGTCTGCATCATCGAAGGATCCTTGGGCGGCTCAAAGCCCTTGCTCTTGGCCAAGGCCTCGAGCTGCTGGGCCACCTTGGTGTGATCGTCGATCATCTTCTGCGCAAATTGCTTGACCTCGGCGTTCTGCGACTTTTCCAGCGCCATCTTGCTGCCGGCAACCTCGAGATGGCCGGACTCCGCGGCGTCTGTCAAAAAGCCGCGAGCCTCGCTATCGAGCTTGTTCGTTGCAGCGGGCACCTGGGCGCCAGGGGCCGCCGGGGTTTGCGCAAGCGCAACCGAACTCATGCCGAGGACAATTGCAGCGCCAAGCCCTGCTTTCAAAAGACGGTTTTTCATTCGGACCTCCAGTAGAAAATAAGTCGCCGGCTGTCGGCCTGATGCCGCCCGGCGAACAAGGAACATCCAGCAAACGTCATGCCCGTCCGCGCCGCGAAGCGCGGCCTGCCAGCGACGCGTCCGCGTTCGCCATTAGCCAAAATCGCCCTCGCCCACCTGGATAGGACCGTCGGTCGGCACCCACTGCGTGCGGTGCGCCAGTTCGCGCAACGCATCGGCGCCGCTTTCGAATGCACGCAGCAATTCCGGCGCGGTGTCATCGGCGGCGCCGAACCGCTGCCGCAGCACATCGCCCGATATCTCGAACTGCCGCGTCACACCGGCCGTTTCCATCTCGAATACGATGGCATCGCCTTGTGCTTTCGCGTTGGTCGCTTTGGTGAATTTCATTTCGGTCCCTCCTCGCGAGTGGTTGTCGGAGACGCGCCGCGGTGCGGAGCGCTTGCGGCAAAGGCAGCAAGTCGTGTTCCGCCACACCGCGCAAGTCAAATCTTCCGATCGTGTAGAAATCGCAGCAGTGCATGCGCATCAGCACGCGCGACGCGCCGTCATCTTTCCGCCACGCGCGACGGGAACAATAGTTGCGGCGATCCGGGAGTCACAGCGGCAGGGTTACCGGTCTCTGGTTGGGGAGTCCGGTGGCTGGCACGGCCTCGCCACGTCGCTGTGACCTTTGCGTTTTGTTGGACCGTGAGTCTTCGCCCCGCATCGCGCGGGGCGCTTTTTTGCGGCAGAAATAGCGTGTTTTACGGCGATGTAACAAGGAAACGCAGCGTTACACGCCCTCCGTTGCGCGAGCGCAGTGCCATCGGCACACTAGCTGCTCGCATCTTTTGGGAGAGTTGCCATGCAAGTGGATATCCAGAAGTTGGGAGCAGACGCCGCGCGCCAAGGGTTGACCCTTTTGGATTGCCCCTACCTTCGCTCCGCAGCCATGCCTGCGCAGACCGGCGAATCAGTCCATGAATGGCGCAGCCGCGTCGAGATGTGGAAAGCCGGCTGGAAAGACGGCGTCAGATCTCGCGTCGTCGGCCGCGCGCCGTCATCCCCCTTCACGATCACCCGCAGGTAGTCACTGCCTGCGGTGCGTATCCCGCCAGGGCCCTGGGCATCGTCCAGGGCCCGATTCATTTGGAGAACCGGCGGGCATTTGGCGGCGCGTTTTCACGAACAAATTCGCTTGCGGGCCTTGGTCGGGAATTCTTGCACTTTGTTGCACCCGCGCGGAGGCAGTTTTTGGAAAATCCCGGGCAGGAAATTTTCCGAACACCACGCTCTGGAGCGCACGATGAATACTGAAAAGGGTATTTGCGTAGATGGATTCAAAGTCCACTGCGATGTCATTGAGTTGCCGAGCGGCAAGTATCGGCTCGACGTCACGACCCGGCGTGACGGCGAACACGACGGGAAGGCCGTCTGGCCCATCCCGAGCGGCAAGCTTTTCTCGGCGCAGCACGAGGCCGAGCGTCACGCCAAATGGATCCTCAAGGGCATCCGGCGCGTCGACGCCAGCGGCGTCCCGCAGTTCTGCCTGACCTGATCTTTGCAAGACCCGGCGCATTGCGCGCTTAAGTCTTCTGGAGCGCCCTCGGGCGCTCTTTTTTCGTTGACCCCGCCCCCGCCGCGGGTCCGGGCACGCGCATTGCTCTGGCGTCACGGTCCTGTAGTGTCAATGCGCTATCGCACCACCGCAGAACCACAGCACGACATGGCCGGCAGCCCAGCAACGAGGCGCCGGCCCTTCAAACCGAGGAGCATCATGAAACGGCCGCGCCACCGCACGCAAAAGGATTCAGCGCTTACGGCATACGCATGGCCATCTTGGCCGCTGACGTCGCGACGCTTTCCGGGATCGCGTTAAGTGCCCCGCCCCGCCGTGCAGGACGGCCAAACCCTGGCGGATCCGCGCGCGTCCACGCTGAAGGGCCTGCTTGGAACCTGTCTGCTCGCACTCAGCGCGTTCGGCGTCTTCGCGCTGTGGCGTTACCTGGACGCCTCGCATCCGGCGGTGGGTGCAGCGCTGCTGGGCGGCTTGCTTGCCGCTGGCGCCACCGCGCTGGGCGCGTTGCCGGTGGCCTTTTCGCAACGGGTGCCCGAACGGGTCCAGGACACGTTGCTGGGATTCGGCGCCGGCATCATGCTGGCCGCCTGCGCCTTTTCTCTCATCATTCCGGGCCTGGACGCCGCCCGCGAGCTCGGCAGAGGGCCATGGAGCGCCGGACTCTCCATGGCCGGCGCCATCCTGCTCGGCGCGTCGGCGCTGCTGATTCTGGACCGCGTCTTGCCGCACGAGCACTTCATCAAGGGCAAGGAAGGCAAGCCTGCCCGCAACCTGCGGCGAACGTGGCTGTTCGTGTTTGCGATCACGCTGCACAACTTTCCCGAAGGCCTGGCGATCGGCGTCGGTTATGCCGGAGCAGACCCCGTGCAGGCCGGCTCGCTGGCCTTGGGGATCTCGATTCAGGATGTGCCCGAAGGCCTGGTGGTGGCCATCGCGCTGCTGGCCGCCGGGTATCGGCGCGCGTTCGCGGTGGGATTCGGCATGGCCTCCGGCCTGGTGGAACCGCTTGGCGCAGTGCTGGGTGCAACCATCGTCGGCTGGTCGGCGTCGTTGCTGCCGTGGGGGTTGGGCTTTGCCGCGGGCGCCATGCTGTTCGTCATCAGCCACGAAATCATCCCCGAGACCCATCGGAAAGGTCACGAAGTCCCCGCCACCTGCGGTCTGATGCTGGGATTTGTATTGATGATGGTGCTGGACACGGCCCTGCAGTGACGTCAGGCCAGCGATACGGCTTAACCGGTATACACGCGTCATTCCGCCCTTTGGTGCAATGTGCGTTGACGACGCTCATCCGTTTTCAGTAATTTAGGCCGGTGAGCCTCGCGCTCACGTTTTTTGTATAGGCCGTTTTTGTCCGTTTCTCAGTAAGCCGTTTCGTCTGCAAGCCAACCCCCAGGAGCTCGAATATGAAGAAGCACCTACTGATGATTGGTCTTATTGGCTCAATGACCTTCGCGGTCACCGGCCAGGCAGCTGATGCGAAAAAGCCTCTCGCGCTATGGCAATGCCAGGATTTCCTAGGCGTCCAAGAGACCTATCGCCCCGTCGTCGTCAGCTATGCAGAAGCGCTTAACAACAAGGGCAAGCCCGAAGAGGCCGTGCTTGACGTCGAGGGCATCAGCACCCGCACGCCGATGCTCGTCAAGCAGTGCAACGAAAACCCCAAACAGATGCTGCGCGACGCCCTGGCGGGTCTGAAGAAATAATTGTTCGCGCTCCCCTGGAGCCTGCGCTCCGGGGGATTTGGCTGAATCCCCCGTTCCCTCACGCTTTTCCCCCGCGCTGCCCATCGGCGGTGTCGCGGTCGCCCTCGCGATGCAGACGGTCCAGAACCGACTAGCGCATGCAGCATGCGTAGCATCGTCCCCATCAACGCGCCCCAAGGTGACGAAGCGGCCGAGCCGGTACTGGCGTCGGCGCGCGGATAGGCACGCGGCTTGCAGCCGGAATGCGTTTTCAAGGAGAACACCATGAACGCCATCCATCCCGGCGGCCGCGATACGGCCGCAGACGCCCACGATCCGGCGCGTGCCGCCACGACCGCAGACGGCAATCCCGCCCCCGACCCGTCGACCGAAGACCAGGTCGATATCGCGGATCGTGTGCAGAAGGATCTCGCCAAGGCCAACGACCGGGAGCGCGCCCGGCAAGATGCGTCAGTGGAGCAACAGGCCATTGATGGCAATTCCGCGCCGCAGCCGGACGTGGAAGGCGGCATGTTCAAGCCGGCCGACGACACGCCGGCCGTGCTGCCGGAGAAGTCCGGGCCGAAGGAGTAAACCTTCCGTCGCTATAGCCCCAGGGTCAGCAGCATCAGGAACGCGCCAAACAGCACAAAGTGCGTCAGGC
The DNA here is from genome assembly GCF_059759315.1 of Achromobacter sp. GQ309. NCBI lineage: Bacteria > Pseudomonadati > Pseudomonadota > Betaproteobacteria > Burkholderiales > Alcaligenaceae > Achromobacter > Achromobacter sp. GQ309. The sequence goes on along the minus strand of NZ_JCAXDP010000001.1, from coordinate 54,581 downwards.
CTTCGATAGCGTTGGTCTGGCCGTCATTCAGGTTGATGGCCGCCACGATCAACGTGACCAGCATCATCAGCGTCTGCAGCGGCGTCATCGCCATGTCGATCCGCTGGCCGGTGAAGAGGGCCATGGCCTCCATCGCCGGAACGGTCAGGATCACGGTCGACAGCGACGCGCCGAGCGCGATGTTGACCACCGACTGCATGCGATTGGCAAGCGCCGCCCGGAAGGCCGTCAACATCTCGGGCGCGGCCGAGATGCCCGCCACCACCAGGGCGATCAGCCCGACCGGCACATCCATCCCTTCCAGACTGCGGTTCAGCGCATGCGACATCAGCTCGGCCAGCGCGCCCACCGCCACGATGCCGACCGCCATCACGGCGGCCGACTGGCGCCAGCCGGGACCGCCGCCGGGCGGCACGGGCGTGCGCGTCTTTTTTTCGGGATAGCTGTAGCTGAAGAAATAGCTGTGAGGCCCGGTCTGCATGCGCACAAACACGCCGTACATCAGCAGCATCGACACCACGGTGAAGGCGCTATAGGCGCGCCAACTGGGCTGCGGCACGAACTCGGGAATGATCATCGACACCGTAACGGCGGTCAGGATCATCACGCTGTACGTGCGCGCCGAATCGTCGTTGTATGCCTGCTCGCCGTGCTTGAACCCGCCGATCAGGGCGGCCACGCCAAGAATGCCGTTGATATCCAGCATGACCGCCGAATAGATGCTGTCGCGAACCAGCGTCGGCGAGCCCGCCTTGGACGACACGATCACCAGCACGATCACTTCCACCAACACCGCTGACAGCGTCAGGATCATGCTGCCGTACGGGTCGCCGAGCTTCTGCGCGATGCGTTCGGCATGGCGCGCAACGCTCAGGGAGGCGGCAAGGATCGCCGCGATCAGCACGGCCGTTTCCGCCAGGCTTGCTGCTTGGCCTAGACCCTCCAGTTGCGGGTCGATCATGAACCCCGCGATCGCAAGCAGGCAGGCGAGCAGCAGGAACTTTTCGGAATGCAGTAGGGATTTCATCGCAACGTGGCGGGCCGGAACATCGAGAGCCTAGCACGCACCGTTCCAGCCGAGCCGCGCGGAATCGGGCATGCGGCTTGCTGTCCATGGGGTCCGTGCATGTATGGATGGAGCGCCATGCCGAAAAGGAACGCAGCAATGCGGCAAACGAGATCCAGGCCGCAACCACGACCCCGGAAGACCGGCAAACCCAATCCGGTTTCCCATTTTTTTGACCGCTTCGCGTCGCTTGTGACCAAATGGGCGGGCTCACCCGTCGCTTTCGGCATCGCGCTCATCGCGGTGGTGGTATGGGCGATCTCGGGGCCCGCGTTCGGCTTTTCTGAGACCTGGCAACTGGTCATCAACACCGGCACCACCATCATCACCTTCCTGATGGTTTTCCTGATTCAGCAAAGCCAGAACAAGGACAGCGAGGCGCTGCATCTGAAACTGGACGAGCTGCTGATTGCGGTCAAGGGGGCCGACGAGCAACTGGTCGACGCCGAGCGTCTGGATGAAGACAAGCTGCTTGCCTTGGCGTCGGCATTGACGGCCCGCGCCCGCAAACAGCATCGTCAACGGGCACGCGGCCGCCGCCGCGATTGACCCATTACCGGGCCGTCGGGCGCGCACTTTCGCACGCGTCGTGCTGCTTTCACGCCTGCACAGCCATTTGCCGGATCGCGGCCTGGGTGATCGCGGCAAACGCCTTCGGATCGTTGAACGCACGCGCGGTCAGCATGGCGCCATGCACGGTGGACATGAAGGCCTGCGCCTCGACCTGCGCGCTATCGCGCAATTGGAGCTGCCCTGCCGTCGCCCCGGCTTCAAGCACCGAGGCGAGCCAAGCGGTCAAATCTTTGAAATAAGCCCGCACCTCGGTCGCGACTTCCTGGGGAATCATCGGCGACTCCGCCGCCAGCATCGCGCAGATGCAAATCGACGCGCTGCCTTCGCGGATGCACTTGGCCCAGTAGTCCGTGTAGGCGGTCAGGCGTTCCACCGGATCTACCACGTTCTGATCCAGCGCTGCCAGACCCGCGAGCGCTTCTTCGCGATGGCGGATGACGACAGTCAGGACGAGTTCGGCCTTCGTCGGGAAGTGATGATGGATGCTGGGTTTGCCGATGCGCACGCGTTCGGACACATCGGCATAGCTGAACCCGTGATAGCCGCCTTCGGCGAGCAGCAGTTTGGTGTGCGCGACGATCTCGGCGGCGCGGGCAGAAAGTTCCAGGCTCATGGCCAGAATGACTCCGATTGGCGGGGGGCAAGTCGATGCGAATGCTCGCCAATCTACTAGTTGGTCGGTTGTGTGTCAAGGCGGCCACCGCGCCGCCTTGTCCGTGTCCAACTATGGAATCGCCGACACATCCCGGCCGGTAGGCGCCTCGAGATTGCCCGAAGGTTGCGCCGGCCGCGACAACTCCGCCGGACTCGACCGGGTCGAAGGAATCGGCGCATGCGCCGGACGTGACAGATTCGACGGATCCGAAGGCCGCAACGCGCGCGAGGCCTGCGTGGCCTGCAACGCCCGCGCCGTCCGCAGCCGCCTCACCTGGTCGTCCAGCTGCGCCCGCAGGCGCTCGATCTCCGCGTCATCGGCCGAGCGCACCGCGGCGGCGCGCACTTCCTCAACCATCTTTTCCAGCCGCGCCATGTCCGGATCAGGCAATGGATTGCTGACGCGCCGCACCTGCATGCGGCCCATCAACTCGTTAACGCGGTCGCGCAGCGCCACGGCAGCCATCGCGCGCAGGGGCTGCCGTATAAACTTTGGCCATCCGAGCGAAGCTCCCGCGGCCAGTGCCGCCGTCCGCGCCCACGCCCCGCCGACCTTGCTGCGGGGCGCGCTGCGCGCCATGGGAACGGAGAGCGCCTGGCGGTCACGTTCCATCTTGGCCAGAAGGGCCGCCTTGTCAGCTAGCGTGGTCATCTTGGGCATAGTGGCTCCGTGCAGCAGCGGTATCGAGGCGCACCTGGTGGCTCAGCTCCGCAAAGGGCGATCCCTTCGGTGCGCTACGTGTCGAAATGGCGAGCGAAATGAGCGTGATGAGCAACCACGCGCCGGCAACGAGCCACGCGGCAAGTTTGCGATGCTCCGTGTCCCAGAAGCTCACGATGGCGGCCACCGACACGAACCCCAACGTGCCCAGCCCGCAGAAAACCAGGGCCACGCTGCTGATCACCGTGGCGACGAGCGCGGCCCGGTACAGGGACAGTTCGATGCCTACCAGCTCAACATAGTCCCCCGAGCGTTCGGCAGCAAAAGCCGCGATGCGGCGCAATCTGCGCAATCGTTCCGAAATCATGGCGTCTCCTTGGGGCGATGACGGGCGATGTCAGCAAATCTCATACCCGTTCGCCCCGCGAGACGCCACAACGCGGCTGTTAACGCCAATGCGCCGGCCAGAGCTGCACGTGGAGTCTGAGCGATTGGCCGGCGACGCGATCCTGCTGGAAGGTGTCGCCCTATCCTCGCCCGGCAGCGCGTCTGCCAGTCAGGCGCAGCAGCAACCCCGCCAGTTGCTCCAGCCGATAAGGCTTGGACAACAGCGGAATACCTTCTTGCCCCGCCCTTTTCACTTCCTCGCCCAGAAAGCCGGTCATCAACGCCACCGGAAGATCGGGCCTCTGGGCGCGCACTTCCCGCGCCAGTTGAATGCCGCTCTTGCCACCGGGCATCATGGCATCCGTCAGCATCACATCAATAGCGGCGCCGTCATTCAACACGTTCAAGGCTTCGGCGGCACTGGCGGCGGGCGTCACGACATAACCCAGCTCTTCCAGCATGCTGGCGGTCAGGGTCGCAACGTCCGCGTCGTCTTCCACCAGCAGCACGTTCAAGGCCGCCGGCCGCTCCTGGACCACGCCGGACTCGCCCGATTTTCCCTGCGCAGCCAGCCGCCGTTTCGACCGCGGCAACAAGACCGAAACCGTGGTGCCGACGTCCATCTCGGTGGAGAGATCGATGGCGCCGCCCGATTGTTTGGCAAAGCCGTACGCCTGCGCCAGTCCCAGCCCCGATCCCTTGCCGACATCCTTGGTGGTGAAAAACGGTTCAAACACGCGTTCAGCCACCGCCGGGCTCATGCCGGTCCCCGTGTCCGACACCCGCAATGCAATGTGATCGACGGTCAATTCACCCTTCCCGGATGCGGTCATGTTCTCGGTCCGGATTTCGATCACACCGCCGTCCGGCATGGCGTCGCGCGCGTTGACCGCCAGATTCAGGATGACGAGTTCCAACTCGCCAGGGTCCACTTCGACCGGCCAGAGGTCGTCGGCCAGCGCCAACGCAATGACGATGTCGCCGCGCAGGCTGCGCTCGAGCATCTCGAGCATGTTTTGAACGACCGTGTTCAGGTTGAGAACCTCCGGACGCAACGCCTGGCGGCGCGCGAACGTCAGCAATTGGCGAGACAACGAGGCGCCGCGGTCCACCGCCTGTCGCATCGAGCCATACAAGCGGGTGCGCCGCGCTTCGTCGATGGGACGCTGCAGCATTTGCAGCCCGCCGGAAATGACCATCAGGAGGTTATTGAAGTCGTGCGCCACCCCACCGGTGAGCTGACCCAGCGCTTCGAGTTTCTGAGCCTGGCGCAGCGATTCCTCGATCCTGCTGCGCTCGCGCATCTGCTGCTGAAGCTCGGCGTTGGCCAGTTCCAGTTCGCGCGTCCGGCTTGCCACGACCGACTCAAGCGCCTGCGCGGCCTGCTTCTCAGCTTGCAGCAACGTGCGGATTTCATATTGCCGGGTCCGGGCGCGCGCCGCCGTTTGAACCGTGGTGGTCAATGCGAGGCTCTGAACCGGCCGTTCCAGGAGCGAGACATTGCCCAATAACTCGGTCATTTTCTCGCGCCAGCGCACGATGGGACCGGTTTGCGTCTTGCCGGTCAACACGACGAACGGCAGCCCCGACCACGCCGGCTGCGCCTTCAACCACTCGGACACCAGTTCCAGGTTTTTGCCAAACAGACCTTCCTCGGTCAGGCAGACGGCCAGGGCGCCAGCGTCCGCCTGCGCCAGCACCTCCTCGATATTGCGACAGACGAACGTGTCGAAACCCGCGCGCTGCAGCAGCCGCGCGCCGGCTTCCCCGTCTCGGCCGATCGGTGCGTAGACGAGCACCCGCGATTCAGCGTCCTCAGGTCGATGCATCGGGATTGTTCAGCAGAAGGCGCAAATCGTCGCCGGTGTATTGCGGCGTTCCCGAAAATATTCCGTGAAACGAGGTCAACGGCGGGCCAACGACCAGCCCATCTTCGGACATGCTGAATTCGCGGATGGCATGTTCGTGCGCGCCACTGCGCTTCTTGACGACGGAGATGGCTCGCCGGACGCGTCCGTCGTGCTCGAAATACCGCAACATGATCACCGTATCGCTGAGATAGCTGATGTCCATGGGCGTTTCCATCGGGCCCACCAGACCGTGCTGGGCCAGGATCATCACCGTCGTCACGCCCTGCTGCCCCAGGTAGCTCAGCAATTCGTGCATCTGCAGAATCAAAAAGCGCCCGTCGGGCATGGCGTTCAGATAGCCGTTCAAACTGTCGAACACCACCACGCGCGCGCCATCATCTTCAACCGCGCGGCGAACTATCGCCGTGAATTCGCCCGGCGCCATCTCCGCGGGATCGACTTGTCTGAAGGTCAGAAGCCCTGCGTCCAGCGCGGATTCCAGCGGCATTCCCAGTGCACGTGAGCGCGCGAAGAACGTGGCCCGGGACTCGTCGAACGCGAAAATGGCTGCGTGCTCGCCGCGCTGCGTCGATGCCAGCGCATAGGTTGCCGCAAGCGAAGACTTGCCCACCCCCGCCGCGCCGATCAGCAGAACATTCGTCCCGCGGTCCAACCCGCCGCCCAGCAAGCTATCCAGTTCGGCGTTGCCGCTGGGCGTGGGCGTCGGGGAAAACGCTTTGTGATGCTCCGCCGCAACGAGCCTCGGATAGACCTCGAGCCCGCCCTTCCTGATCGTGAAGTCGTGGTAGCCACCGCGAAAATCCATGCCGCGCATTTTCAATATGCGCAGCCGCCGTCGCTGGGCGCCGTAGTCGACCGCCAATTGCTCAAGTGCGATCACGCCGTGCGAGATCGAGTGCAATTGCAGGTCGTCCTCTTTGGCCGCCTGGTCGTCCAGCAGGATCACCGTACACCGGCGATTAGCGAAAAAATGCTTCATCGCCAGAATCTGCCGGCGATAACGCAGTGAGCCCTGCGCCAGCAGGCGCAGTTCCGACAGGCTATCGATGACGACCCGTGCTGGGTCAAGCTGTTCAACCTTGTCCAGGATCAGGCGCGTGGTCTCGGTCAGCTCCATCTCGGCGGGGTGCAGAACGGTGAGTTCCCGCTCGGGATCCAACACGTCTTCGGACACCAGTTCCAGGATCTCCACACCGTCCAATGACCACCCGTGGCGGTGGGCAACCAGACTTAGTTCGGCCGGACTTTCGGAAAGCGCGACATAAAGGGCGCGCTCGCCGTGGCGGACGCCTTCCAAGAGGAATTGCATTCCCATGGTCGTCTTGCCCGTGCCCGGCCTTCCCTCGCACAGATACATTTTGTTGGGATCCAAGCCGCCGCCGAGAATGTCGTCGATGCCGAGATTTCCGGTCGAAATTCGGGGGTCTGGCTTGAAAGCCGCAGTCTGTTCTTCAATCGTTGCGCTCATGGCTTTCCCGTAAAAACGAGTGAGAAAGCAAGCATATCGCCATCGTCAATCCCGAATGGCATCCAGCACGAAAGATATGTTACGTACTGAATCGCACCCATCGGACGAGAATCGCGGCTTCAAGTCCGACCAGAAGGAGGTCAGCGCGGGATTGCACGGCCTGGCTCGCCGCTTGGCCCTGTAACAAAGGCGCAATGCAACCCGCAAGAAAACGCCCGCCTTCTGCATACGAATGCAGAAGGCGGGCGTCTTGCGGGTCAATCAGCTTATTCGAACGAAATCTGAAGTTGAGGATTGATCTTCCATTCGAATCGGGCACTGGCCTCGCCGCCGCCGGCGTCCTGGGCCAACACCACATACCGGCCTTCTTGCGGGGTCGGCGGCACCAAGCCCCGTAGCGTGCCGGTGGCCTCGTCGAACTGCAGGCCTTCCGGAAGCCGGGCGGGCGTCGTGCCGTCCTTGTCGAATAGCGTGTAGCGCACCGCACCGCTTCCGCCCGTGGCGTTTACCACCGGCACCGCCGACGGCATCGTGGCGCCCGCCGTGAGTTCGATCGGAAGGGTGGAGACCTCCAGCGCGGGCGCCAGGTTGAAATCGACGGGAATGGAAACGCGGGCGCCGCCCTCGTCGCTGATGGTGGCCGTAAGCCCCGCCATTTTTTCCAGGGACTTGGGCACCGCGCCGCTGACACGGCCGCTGCCGTCGAGCACCAGCCCGGAAGGCATGCGCATGGCGCTGCCGTCGGGATTTGAATAGGAAACGGCGTAGTTGCCGGTGCCGCCGCTGACGTTGATGAACTTGACGGGGCTCTTGATGCGCCCGCCCGCCGTCGCTTGAATGGAGCCGCCCTCAACGTTCAAGGGCGGATTGATGGTCAGTTGCACGGTACGGCTGGCCTTGCCGCCGCCGCTGTCTTCAACCTGGATGAGATACGTCAACGTCTTGGGGCTGGCCACGGAAGGAGCGGCGCCAGACAGCGAACCGTCGGATCCGAACACCAGCCCGGCCGGCAGTTCGGCGGGTTTGCCGCTGGTATCAAGCAGCCGGAAGTTCAACGCCCCGGTGCCGCCCGACGTGCGCACCCGGATCAACTGGGAATTGAGCGTTGCGCCCGAGGTGATGGAGAGGCCCTTGTCCGGTGCCACGGCAGCCGGGCGGGCGCGGGTGATGTCTTGAGATCCCGTGGTTGCCGCGGACGCCGCCGGCGCTTTGGTGCCGGATGAAGGTGCCCCCTTGGCAGGCGCGGCACGCTGAGTGATTTTCCCCACGGGCGGTTTGAAGTCTTCGGCAGCGATGGCTTGGCCAGGCGTGACTGCGATCAGTCCAACAGCGGCTCCCAAGCACGCGAATCGGGAGATTATCTTTTTATTCATAACGGTCCTTGTGACTTAATCAACGATGCGCAGTGCGCATTACACGTCTCTCTACAGGCCAGGCGCGGCAGCCTGGCGTGCGAGCCCCCAATTACCTCGTGCCCTTCAATCAGACCTTGATGCGCCGCTTTGCCGCTTTGCATTTACATCACGGCGTCGCGCAAGGCTGCAGGCCACGTTCTGCGTCAACGAATCTGGAAACTGGGCGTCACATTATTTCAAGATCAACAGGCCGAAATGCAGAGTAGAACTACCTCTTTGCAGGCAAAAAATGGCGAGGCGACTCAGTAAGCCTGCCCTCGCTGACCGGCTTTATCAGACCAATGAAAAGGCGGGCCAAGGCGAGCGAGGTGTTGATGTTCAACTTCGAGTAAATGCGCGCCTTGTGGTTGTCGACGGTACGGACTGAAATATGGAGATGCTCTGCGATCTCTTTGCTGGAATGCCCGGCGATGACGTCTTGGACAATCACCAGTTCACGCGGCGTGAGCATCGCTTTGCGTGCTTCTTCCTGGTCTGATCGGAGCCGATTCAGGTGAGCGCGGCGGCTCAGGCGCAGTGCATGGTGAATGGCTTGGCAGAGCCGGCTTGAGTTCAAGGGCTTGGCAAAGAAATCGACCGCGCCGCGCCGCATGGCTTCGACGGCATCTCCGAATTCGGGCTCGGCCTTGATGAAGATGGTTGGCAACGCCGCGTTGGCCTGAACCAGGTCGCGCTGTACCGCGGTATCGGCAGCCGCCTTCCCGAAATCCATGATGAGACAGTCGCACTCGCCCGCTGAATAAATAGACAGGAATTCGTTGACTGTTCGACTTTGCACGACTTCGATGGAGAAGTCGGCGAGCGTCCGGCGCACCGCCCACACCGAAGACTCGTCCTCGTCCACGATGTAGGCTTTGGAGCCACTGGGCAATGCGCTGGCTTGGCCAGTGACTGATTCCGCATCACGCGATGCCAGAAATTCGTCCGGAATGGACCGGTATTGATACTGCCTCCACCGCAGCGGTTGTTCGGAATACGGCATCGTTGAACAGCCAGGAAGAATTGAAAAGTGTCCAATACGGCCGGCAAATTGCCAGCACGCTGCGCAGGCGAGTATAGGTATGCACTCCCCGTCCCGAAATCGGATATTTATTAAAAACTTGGGGTGACCGCTCACCGGACAGGATTACTCAATCTTGCCGCCATCGCTTTATAGCCAGGAGTAATATGACGCGTCTGGCGTCAAACCCGCCGGCGCAAGCAAGCCGATTCACGCCTGGTCCTTCCCACCCCCTGTCGACAGCGGAGCGTCCCTCCGTGCCTGCCCTCGGTGTCTGCAAGTCCTGGCGCGCAAGCGGCCACAAGAAAAGACATCGAGGAGAAGCGGATTGGACAAGCAAGAGTCGGGCGGCTGGTATTTCGGCTGGAACATCGTCGGCGCCGCCACGGTACTCACCCTGTTTACGGTCGGCCTGCGCATGGGCATCGGACCGTTCTTTCTGCCCATGGCCGAGAGCCTGGGTTTTTCGCGCAGCCTGCTGTCGGGCATCGTCGCCATCGGCATGCTGTGCTATGGCCTGGGCATGCCGCTGGCGGGTTATCTGGTCAGCATTCGCGGCACGCGCTTCGTCCTGCTGACCGGCACGGCCATCGTGGTATTGGCTTCCATCTGGACCGTCTTCGCGCGCGGACCCCTCGAATTCTTGCTGGCCTTTGGCGTTGCGCTATCCGTGGGTCTGGCCTTCACCAGTCCGGTCGCGCTGACGCCGGTGATCAGCCGCTGGTTCACGCGCCAGCGCGGCATGGCGCTCTTCTTCCTGTCCACCGGGTCGATGGCCGGCATCGCGCTGATGACCCCGACGCTCACCTACGCCATCTCGGCGGTCGGCTGGCAGGAAACGCTGCTGGGCTTTGCCGTGCTGTTTGCGCTGCTGACCGTGCCGGTCGCGCTTTTCGTGATGCGCGACGAGGCACCCGAGCACACCGACCTGCTGCCCCATCAGATCATCGAAAAGACCGGCACGGCCAAGCCGACATCCAAGGCGCCCGCGCCGGGGCTGGGCGAGGCCCTGCGCACGTTGCCGTTCTGGCAGGTCGCGCTGGGTCTGTTTGCCTGTGGTTTCAGCATGAACCTGCTGGGCACGCACGGCATGCCCATGCTGATGGACCACGGCTTTGACGCCACAACCAGTTCGCTGGGCATCGGCCTGATTGGCTTGGTCGCCATTTTCAGCACCTTGGTGCTGGGCCGCATGTCCGACCAGGTCGAACGCCGCAACATCCTTGCGGCCATCTATCTGGTGCGGGGACTGGGATTCTTCGCGCTGGTCATGGTGGGCGCACATTGGGAACTGTATCTGGCTGCGACCATCGGCGGCATCGTCTGGGCCGGCAGCATTGCGCTGTCCTCGGCCATCCTGGCGGACGTGTATGGCATCCGGCTGGTTGGCGTGCTGTACGGGCTGACGTATCTGGGCCACCAGATCGGCGGCATGATCAGCTCGTGGCTGGGCGGCTGGGCGTTCGAGACCTTTGGCACGCACTGGGTGGCCTTCGGATCGGCCGGCGCGCTGCTGTTCCTGGCCGCATTCATCTCGATGCGCCTGCCGCCGCGCGGAATCCTGCGCGCGCCACGGGCAGTGCCTGCCGCCGGACGCTGAATCGCCCGCGCCTTGGGCGACTTGCCGAGGGTGCGCCGCACCCCCGGCCCGCAGGCGTTAACGGTCTTTCAGCAACGACACCAGCTCGGGCACATAACGTTCGCCGCCGCCTTGCGCAACGGCCTGGTCGAACGTTTGCTGCACGGCGGCGCCGATCTCGCGGACCGCCCCGGCTTCGGCGGCCATGGTGTTGTAGTACGAAAGATCCTTCTGCGCGTTCGACATGAAAAAGCGCAGGGACGACGGATCCTGTTCCAGCAGATACGGCTTGATGCGCTCCAGCGCCACGCCGCCGCCGCCGCCCTTGGCCAGCACTTCCGCAAAGACGGCCGGGTCGATGTCCGAACGCAGCGCGCACGCCGCGGCTTCGGACAGCAGCGCCACCACGCCCAGCGACACATAGTTGTGCAGCAGCTTCATGCGATGGCCGGCGCCCACCGGGCCGGCATGCGTGATGTTTTCAGCGAAGCAGGCCAAGAGCGGCTTGCATTCGTCAAACAACGCCGCATCGCCGCCCACCAGCAGGTTAAGACGGCCTTCGGCGGCTTCTTTCGGGGTGCGCGTCATGGGCGCGTCCAGAAAGCGCCCGCCGCTTTCGGTGACGGCCTGTGCGACCTTAACGGTCGACGACGGAATGGCCGTTGAGCAATCGATGATGACGGTGCCGGGACGCAGCCCCTCGAGCACACCGGCCGGCGACAGCAGCACGGCTTCGACCTGCGGGCTGCCGGTGACGCACAGGATGATCACATCCGACTGCGCAGCCAGCTCGGCCCCGCTGGTCACGCTGACCGCGCCGGCCGCCTTGAGCGCGTCCAGCGGCTGGTTGCCCGGGTGTTCGAGCACGGTCAGCGCGTGACCATGCTTGACCAGGTTGCTTGCAATGCCGTGGCCCATGAGGCCGATACCAATCATGCCGACTTTCGCCATCTTCAAATGCTCCTGCCATGTAGGGTGATTGTTGTGCCGTAAATCTTACCCTCAGAAGATGAGCGCTGGGCCGGGGGGTTGCACGGCGTGGTGACAATTCCGCGTGCGTCCGCGCCCCGATCACCGCGCTATGCCTGCGCGGGCGCGTCTGGAATACTTTCGGGGATCGTCCTACGGGACTCTTGCATCGCCAGCCATGACAGACTCCCTTCCCGCCGGTTTCACGCCCTGGTATCCCAGCAGCCAGTTCATGCGCCACCTGAACGACCTGGGCCCGTTCTATCGCCGCAAGGCCGACAACGTGTTGGCCCTGCGGGTTACCACGGCGCACGGCAACATGCACGGCATGGCACACGGCGGATTTCTGGCCACGTTTGCCGACAGTGCGCTGGGCCTCGTCATTTCCGAAGACGCCCACGTGTCCGTCGTCACGGCGCAGATGTCCGTCGAGTTTCTGAATGCCGTCAATCCGGGTGATTGGCTCGAAGCCCACGTGCAGATCGACAAACAGGGCAAGCGGCTCATCTACGCGACCTGCCGCCTTCAGGTGGAGGGCCGCGTCATGCTCAAAGCGAGCGCCGTGTTCGCGGTGCGACATGCGGCGGTGCCGGCTTCGGACGGCTGATCGACGAAGCGGGCATGGCCGGCGGCACAGGCTTGCCGGCCGGGGCCCGCGCTACAAGGGACCCACGCTACAGATAAGGCGTAGCCAGCCAGATCACCTTGTTGCGCAGGCGCTTCGCGAACGGCGCCTGCAGCAGATCTTCCAGCGTCACGCGGTGCGCGTTGGCGATCAACGCATCAACGCGCGCGCCGATCCAGCGCGCCACCTCGGGATCGTAGATCTCGGTGTCCAATTCGAAATTCAATCGCAGGCTGCGCGGATCCAGGTTCGACGAGCCGGCGTAAGTCCACGCGCCGTCCACCGTCATCAGTTTGGAGTGATCGAACGCACCGCTCGACCGCCAGACGCGGCAGCCCGTTCGCACCACCTGATCAAGCTGCGCCGTCATCGCGTAGTCCACCAGCCGCAGGTTGTTCTTGCCCGGAATCACGATGTCCACGACGATCCCACGTCGCGCCGCCGTGGCCAGCGCGCCGATCAGCGTCTGGTCGGGCAGAAAGTAAGGCGATTGGATCCGCACGTGATGCCGCGCCACCGCCAACGCGCCCAGCAGCATGTTGTGCGTGCTGCCGATTGCGCGGTCCGGGCCGGACGGCACGCAGCGGATTGGCACACGGCCCGACGGCGGCAGGTAGTCAGGGTCGAACCACGGCTTGGCGGACAGCGACTCGTGCGTCGTGAAATTCCAGTCGTGCGCGAACACCGACATCAACTGCGTCACGATCGGCCCTTCCACGCGGAAGTGCGTGTCGTGGTTGGTGGCATCCCCCGCCAGCGCGCTGACAAACGCCGCCCGCACGTTCATGCCGCCCGTAAACCCCACACGTCCGTCCACCACCAGCACCTTGCGGTGGCTGCGCAGATTGGCGTAGGGCATGCGCAGCACGCCCATCGGATTGGTCATGAACCGCGCCACCGGCACGTTCGCCTTCGCCAGCATGCGCACGATCGGCGGGCGTGAATACTTGGAACCCACGGCGTCGATCAGCACCCGCACCTGCACACCGCGCGCCTGCGCTTCGATCAGCGCCTCGGCCACCTCGCGCCCGATCGGATCGTTATCGAAGATGTAGCTCTGCATCGCTACCGTGTGCCGCGCCTCGCGGATGGCCTGCAGCATCGCGGGATACGTCTCGTCGCCACCCGCCAGCGGCCGCACCTGGTTGCCGCCCAGCAGCTCGAACCGGCTGACGCGGTCGCCAAGCACTTTCAATGACGCAAACTGCTCGCCCGATATGGGCACCACATCCACCGGCGCCGTCGCGACCTGCCCAGCGTCCTCGAGCATCGCGTCGTCCCGCTGCTGCGACACCCGCGTCTTGCGAATGCGGTTGATCCCCGCCACGAAATAGAAAAGCGCCCCGAGGATCGGCGAGAACATCGCCACCCCCACCCAGCCAATGGCCGCCCGCACATCCTGCTTGGTCATCGCGGCATGCACCGCCGCGCCCGTGCCCGCCACGATGCTGATGGCAAAGGCAACATGAGGCCAGTATTCGATCAAAAATGCGTGTATGCGATCCATGGCGATGGCTTGAAACACGGCCTCCAGTGGTTAACCAGCGCAAGAATAGCAAGGCTGCCGCCTGTGGCAAGACTACTTTTTGAAGGCGATTTCACACCCTTCAAAAAAACGTGCTAGAATTCGGCCTCTTCGTTGTTGAGCAGCTTTCGAAACAAAATTCAAAGACGCAAAACGACGAAAGCACTGAAGGAAACTGAAGTGCAACGCAGTACCAGAGGTGGCTGTAGCTCAGTTGGTAGAGTCCCGGATTGTGATTCCGGTTGTCGTGGGTTCGAGCCCCATCAGCCACCCCAAGAATTCATTTGAAATCAGCCGCTTTTAGCGGCTTTTTTCTTTTCTGGCGCTAATTAAATTCAATAATCCAGGCGCTGGATAATGAGTTTTCATATTGAGTCGCGGGCCAAAGCGCTCGTCAAATCGCTCCATCACGGCGCACATCAAAGCGCACATCAAAGCGCACATCAAATCGCCCGTCAAAACGCATCGCAAGGCAAAATTCGACCGGCCGCCCCGCTGCCGGTCGAAGTTGCGAATGAACGGTGTCTGCCGCCCATGCCACGGTTGCGCCAAGGGATGGCTATCGCAGCGACACCTGGATCAGCCACCCTGCTCCAAAAACGCCTGCAAAGCGGGCACCGTATTCAGCACGTGCTGGCGCATCGCGGCCTCGCAACGTGCCGCGTCGCGGGTCTGTAGCGCGTCGATCAGTTCCTGATGCGATTCGCGCACGCGCAGCACGCGGCCGGGTTGGGCAGCCCAGAGGCGCATGTAGGGTTCGACAACCGAATGCAGTTCGGAGATCTGATTCAACAGGCGCGGTTGTTTACAGAAGCTGCACAGGTATTCATGGAATTCGCGGTGCGCGGCGGTCCAGTCAAGATCTTCGTTTGCGCCCTGGTCCAGCTGCTCGAGCATGTTCGACAGCCGGCGGATGTGCTCGGGGCCCATGTTTTCCACGGCATTGCGCGTGGCCAACCCTTCGAGCACGGAGCGCATCTCGAAGACCTCGAGCATCTCCTGCTGATTCAAGCCGCGCACCACGGCGCCGCGGTTGGCGCGGATTTCGACCAGACCTTCCGACGCCAGGCGGCGCAGCGCGCCGCGCACGGGCATGCGGCTGGTGCCGATCTCAGCGGCCACCACGTCGGGCACGAGGCGCTGGCCGGGCGCGTAGCGGCCCAGGCGGATTTCACGCTGTAGATGCAGGTACGCCTCGTCTTCGGCGCTGATGGCTGTCTTCTGGAATTGCAGCACTGACGTCCCCGGGCTTGGAAAGCCGCCATGATAGATAAGGGCGAAAATAACACAAATTGGATCCAATGATCCATGGATGCAAATACCTATGGCCGGGGGTTCGCTCGTTGCGTTTAATCCAGGGCAGGACGCGGCAGACCGCGCCCGCTCGGCCGGAACGGGCATCAGACCCGACCCGGCCCATACGCTTTCCATAACGCGATCAAGGGGAATCCATGAAATTTCGTCTCATCCGGGCGCTGGCAGGCGCCGCCGCGATGGCCTTCGGGGCGCAAGCGGCCGCGCAAGCCACGGACTGGCCGCAGCATCCCGTGCGCATCGTCGTGCCCTTCCAGGCTGGCTCGGCCACGGACCTGATCTCGCGCCAGCTTGGCGCGGCGCTGTCCGCCGAACTGGGCCAGCCCTTCGTCATCGAGGCCCGCCCGGGCGCCGCGGCAGCGATCGGCAGCGCGTCGGTCGCGCGGTCGGCGGCGGACGGCTACACGTTGCTGATGGGCGGTCCGGCCGCCGTCGTCACCAACCGCTTCCTGCAGAAACGCCTGGCCTACGACCCCGACGCTTTCGAGCTGGTGTCGATGGTGGCCTACACGCCGAATATCCTGCTGGCCAATCCGTCGCAGCCGTTCAAGACGCTGCCCGAAATGGTGGCCTATGCGCGCGCCAATCCCGGCAAGCTGACCTATGCCTCGTTCGGCACGGGCACGACCTCGCACATGGCGGGCGAGATGCTCAAGTCCGTCGCTGGCATCGACATCCTGCACGTGCCCTACAAGGGCGCCGGCGAAGCCATCCCCGCCCTGCTGAGCGGTCAGGTGTCGATGTACTTCGACACCATCATGACCGGACTGCCCCAAGCCAAGAGCGGTTCGCTGCTGGCGTTGGGCATGTCCAATTCGCAGCGCTCGGCGCTGGCGCCGGACATCCCGACGATCGCCGAGCAAGGCTTCTCGGGCTACGACATCGCGCCGTGGTACGGTCTGGTCGCGCCTCAAGGCACGCCCGCACCAATCCTCGACAAGCTCAACAAAGCCGTCAACAAAGTGCTCGCCGACCCCGCATTGCGCGGTAAGCTCGCCGAAGCCGGCGCCGAGCCGCGTGGCGGCAGCCGCGAGGAATTCGCCGCCTTCATCAAGGCCGAGATTCCGCGCACCAAGCAGCTGATCGACCAGGCCGGCATCACCCCGCAGTAATTTTTCCAACGAGTTCCAGCACCCATGTCCTCCCCCTTCGATTGGTCTTTTCCGTACGCTTCCCGAAAAATGCCGGTCCTGGCCGCCAACGCGGTCGCGACCAGCCAGCCGCTGGCTGCGCAGGCGGGACTACGCATGCTGCTGGCCGGTGGCAATGCCGTTGACAGCGCCATTGCCACCGCGATCGCCCTGACCGTCGTCGAGCCCGTGATGAACGGGATCGGCGGCGACATGTTTGCCCTGATCTGGCACGACGGCCAGCTTCACGGCCTGAACTCCAGCGGCTGTGCGCCGGCCGCGTGGACGCCCGAGTACTTCAAGGGCCGCGACGCCATGCCGGGCACCGGCTGGGGCACGGTCACGGTGCCGGGTCAGATCGCGGGCTGGAAGGCCTTGTCCGACCGCTTCGGCAAGCTTCCCTTCGCCAAGCTCTTCGAACCCGCCATCGCATACGCCGAGGAAGGCTTTGCGGTGTCGCCCACCATTGCGCGCCAATGGGCCAATCAGGCGCCCAAGCTCGCGGCCGAGCCGGGCTTTGCCGAGGCCTTCCTGCCGCAGGGCCGCGCGCCGCAGGCGGGCGAATGGTGGCGCTTTCCCGACCAGGCCAAGACCTTGCGCGACATCGCCGAAACCGGTGGTGAAAGCTTCTACCGCGGCGAACTGGCCCGCAAGATCGCGGACTTCGCGGCCAAGACGGGCGGCGCGCTCAGCGCCGTCGACCTGGCCGAACATCAGGCCGAATGGGTCAAGCCCATCTCGCAGTCGTTCCGCGATTACGAGCTGCACGAAATCCCGCCCAGCGGCCAAGGCATCTCGGCGCTGATGGCGCTGGGCATGCTGGAACAATTCGACCTGGAAGGCATGGGCCGCGACAGCGCCGACTACTACCACGTCAGCATCGAAGCCATGAAGCTGGCGTTTGCCGACCTGCACCATCACGTCGCCGATCCGCGCCACATGCGCACCGACGCGCGTGCCCTGCTCGACCGCGCCTACCTGGCCGAGCGCGCCCGCCTGATCTCGATGGACCGCGCCAGCGTGCCCACTGCGGGCACGCCCGCCACCGGCGGCACCGTTTACCTGACCGCGGCGGACGCCAGCGGCACGATGGTGTCGTTCATCCAGTCCAACTATCACGGCTTTGGTTCGGGCGTGGTCGTGCCGGGCACCGGCATCAGCCTGCACAACCGGGGCCTGAATTTCGTGCTGACGCCCGACCACGTCAACCAGGTCGCGCCGCGCAAGAAGCCGATGCACACCATCATCCCCGCGTTCGTGACGCGCGGCGGCCAGCCGGTCATGTCGTTTGGCGTGATGGGTGGCTCGATGCAGGCGCAAGGCCATCTGCAGATGGTCACGCGTCTGGCGGCCTTCGGCCAGAACCCGCAGGCCATGAGCGACGCGCCGCGCTTCCGCGTCGAGAAGGGCCCGGTCGTGAACGTGGAATCGCACCTGCCGGCCGACGTGGTCGACACGCTGCGCGCGCGTGGCCACAACGTCGCGGTAGCCCCGGTGGACAGCCTGGAGTTCGGCTCGGCGCAGCTCATCTGCCGCTTGCCGCAAGGCGGCTACGTGGCGGCGTCGGACTCGCGCCGCGACGGACAAGCCGTCGGCTTCTGACGCGTTGCGGGGGCACGCCGGACGTCCCTTGCGGAAGTTCGGCGACAATCCGTGACCTGCCGGCGCGCGCCCGCGCGCTGGCAGCCTGCCGCCTTCGCGCGCCGTCACATCCCTGCAGCAGCGCCGCCCGATACTGCCGCGTCGCTGCATGAAGGACCGAAATGCCCCACCCGGCTTCACCGCCCCGCCTCAAACGCGCGCGCCCAGCGCAGCGTTTTCTTCTGACCCTGCAACGCTTACCCGCCACGCTGGCCGCCGTCGGCCTGCTGGTGCTGACGTCGGCGCCCACGCCCGGCCGCGCCGCGCTGCCTGTGGCCGTCGGTGGTCAACCGCTGCCTTCGCTGGCGCCAATGCTCGAACGCGTCACGCCGGCCGTCGTCAATATTTCAGCGTCTACCGACGCTGCGGCATCGAGCGGCGGCCGCGCGTCCACGCCCGGCAGCCTGCGGCAGAACGTGGGTTCGGGCGTCATCGTCGACGCCACCCAGGGCAACATCCTGACCAACCATCACGTGGTGCGCGGGGCGTCGGCCATCCGCGTGTCCCTGCAGGATGGGCGCAGCTTCAACGCCACGGTGGTGGGCAGCGATCCGGACACGGATCTGGCCGTGCTGCGCATCGCCGCGCAGAACCTGCAGGCGCTGACCCTGTCCGACTCCAGCGACCTGCGCGTGGGCGATTTCGTGGTGGCGATCGGTGATCCCTACGGCCTCGGACAGTCGGCGTCGTCCGGCATCGTGTCCGCGCTGGACCGGTCCAGCCTGCGCGCCGCGGGCTACCAGAACTTCATTCAGACCGACGCGTCCATCAACCCCGGCAACTCGGGCGGCGCGCTGGTCAATCTGAACGGCGACCTGGTCGGCATCAACACCATGATCTACACGCCGTCGGGCGGGAATGTAGGCATCGGCTTTGCCATTCCGTCGAATCTGGCGGGCGAAGTCATGCAGCAACTGTTGCAGCACGGGCAGGTGCAGCGCGGCGGACTCGGACTGGACACGCTGGACATCACGCCGCGCAATACCCGCCAGCTTGGACTGGCGCCGGGATCGACCGGCGTCGTCGTGGCGCGCGTCGCCGATGGCTCGCCGGCGCAAAAAGCAGGCGTCCAGGCCCGCGACCATATCCTGTCCATCGACGGCAAGACAATCGGCTCCAGCGCCCAACTGCGCAATGCGGAGGGTCTGTTGCCGGTCGGGCGCCAGGTGCGGCTGGGATTGTCCCGCGCCGGCGCAAGGACCGAGGTCCTGCTGCGCATCGAGCCCGAGCAGAACGAGCGCCTGCATGCAGGTTCACTGGACGCCCGGATGATGGGCGTGGAGTTTTCCGAGGTGGGACGCGCGCAACGCGTGCAAGGCAACGACGGCGCCGCGGTCAGCGCCACGTTTCCCGATCGCGGCCCCGTGGCCGCGCGGCTGCAGCGCGGGGATATCATCATCGGCGTGAATCAGCGCCCCGTCAGCACGCTTGCCGACCTGCGCAACCTGCTGACCGGCGCGGGCGCGCAGCCGCTGGTGCTGACGCTGCTGCGCGGACGGACCGCCTACACGCTGCAGGTGCACTGAGCGAGGCGCTGCCCGGGAATCGTGGCAGAATGGCCCGACCCGGCGTTCGGCGCCGGTTCCAAGGCTAGCCGTCTCGACAAACCATGCATCGCGGGCGCGCCCGGCCCGCCAGAAGGAGCACGGATGAACCGCATTCCGCCTCACACCCGCCAAAAGCTGCCCCGCCTGCTGCTGGCGGCCGGCCTCGCAGTCATCACAACCGGCGCGGCCGCACAGGACAAGGCGCCGCAGATCATGCAGGTGCCGGCCGACAACCGCATCGTCTGGCAGGCGCCGGCGGAAGGCGACATCACGTATGAATGCCGGCTGACCCAGACCGACGGCGCGCGCTACGCGTGGATCATCGCGGGCGCGGCTGCGACGCTTGGCGCGGGTCAATCCGGCCAGACCGGCACCTACAAAAGTCCGCCTGAAACCTGGCGGGCGGCCGACGGGTCGACGCTGACCGGCATGGAAACCGTGCGCGCCAATGCCGGGCCGGACCGCCTGTACGACCAGCTCGTCCTGGCCAATCCGTCGTCGGGCGTGGGTCTGTTGACCGGCGTGACCTACATCCAGCGGTTCGTGCGCGCGGGCGGCGGCGCGCCGCAGACGCCCTGCTCGGCGGCCAACAAGGGCCAACGGGCGCAGGTCAAATACCAGGCCGATTACGTGTTCTGGAAACCGAACTGAGGGTGGTTCGCTGAACGGACGTCCGGCGGCGGTCGCATTGCGGCAAGGCACCGCGCCGGTCGTGCCGCGGCTGACCCACAGCGGCGGCCCCTGCTGCACCGCTCGTGCGCCCGCCTCGGGCAGATGCCGGGCGTTACTGCGCGACGGACATGCCCTGCTTCAAGGCATCGACCAGCCCGGGATGCCGGGCCTTTTCCTGCGTGAGCGTGTAGGCGGAAAACGTCACCACCTTCTTGCCCGACGCCGCGAACAGCGCCGTCAGCTCGGCCGGGCGGCCCGACAGTTTGCTGGTCGCGTCCACTTGAAAAACGCCGATGCTGCCAACCTTGAAAGCGCCATCTCCCGTCTTTTTGAACGTCGGCACCGCTTCCTTCTGCTGCGACTGAAAGCCTGCGGCCATCGCGCCCAATGTGAACGCGTCGTCGTCGCCGACGGCCAGTTCGACCGGCACATCGATCACGATGATCGCCTGCATGGTGGCGCGATTCAGGTAGATCTTGCCGGAGACCTCGGGCGTTGCCGGGTCCGACGGAAATTCGGTTTCGGTGAAGCCGGCGGGGATGAGGACCTTGAGCTTGCCGTCCAGCACCTGCAGCGTTTGCGGCTGCGGCGGGGGAGCGGCGGCGTCCGCCGTCGCGCCATTCGGGTCTTGTTGCGCAGCAGGCGAACCGGCGGCCGGCGATCCGGCGGTGGGCGATCCAGCTGCGGGCGATCCTGCGGCCGGAGGAGCCGGTGTCGGCGATGCCGGTGTCGGCGCGGCTGGCGCTGACGGCGCCGGCGCTGCTGGAGCAGGTGCTGATGGGGCGGGTGCTGCCGGGGCGGGCGCTGCCGGTGTTGGCGTGGCTGCTGCTGGGGCTGGCGCTGCCGCTGCGGGCGTGGCTGCGGCTGGCGCGGCTGGCGCGGCCGGCGCCGGCGATGCAGGCGCTGCCCCTGCTGGCGCGGGCGCTGCCGCTGCTGACGCGGCAGATGCCGGCGACGCAGGTGCCGGCGAAGCAGGCGCTGGTTTCGCAGACGCCGATGCCGCAGGTGCAGTTGCGGGCGCCGTCGATGCCGCCGCCGGCGCTGTCGCTGCTGGCGGCTTAGCCGCAGGTGAAGCCGCAGCAGGCGCTCCGCCTGCGGCCGCCGCATCCCCCGGCTGAACATTCTGTGCCTGCGCAGAGGCGCCCGCGGCCATGGCCAGCGTCAACGCCAATGTCATTTCTGCGAGCCGTGCGTTGTGCGTGTGCATAGCTATCCGATGATTAGGCTGAGCGTTCAATACTACAACGACACTCAC
Organism: Achromobacter sp. GQ309; assembly: GCF_059759315.1. Taxonomy (NCBI): domain Bacteria; kingdom Pseudomonadati; phylum Pseudomonadota; class Betaproteobacteria; order Burkholderiales; family Alcaligenaceae; genus Achromobacter; species Achromobacter sp. GQ309. Next base: position 33,229 of record NZ_JCAXDP010000001.1, on the reverse strand, counting down.
CCTGCCCTCGGGCGACGACGGCCGGCAGGGTGATCCAAAATGCTACGCAATCCGGCCTCAACAAATGACGAAGCCCGCGCAAGCCTGCGCGGGCCTTCAAATTGCCATGATCGGAGTTCGGGTGAGCGGACTGGGAGTGGAGCTAGGGAGGTGGCCGCTTTTTTCGCGTCTGTGGCCGGGTAAGACGCCCAATCCGCTCAGTGCAACCGCGGTGCAGGGCGCAAGCGGCGCGCGCCTGGCGCGCGCCGCTCATCACGTCTGCCGCTTAGAAGCGATGACGGACACCGACCATGCCCACCGTGCTCTTCACGCCGTCGATGAACGCGAAGTCCGTGGCGTAGGAGCCCAGCGCGTACAGGTTCGTACGCTTGGACAGGTTGTACGTGTAGCCGATGCTGTACACGTTCATGGCCGAATCGCCACCGGTCAGCAGATCGCTGTCCGGATCGGCACGTTGCCACGAAGCCAGGATGGTGCTGGAGCCAAGCGGAACGGTCACGCCGACCATGTACGAATTGGCCTTGAAGTCTTCGACGCCAACGTTCGAGCTGAAGCTCTTGGCCTCGGGGCTGCCGCTGCCGAAGGCGTTGATGCTTTGGCCGGTGAACCAGCCGTCACGCGTCTGACCGAAGGCGGCCGCCAGCTTCACGACTTCAAAGTCGTACGAAGCGCCGATGCTCCATGCCTTGGGCGTGGCGTCATTGCCAAGCTGGTTGGCCGGGTTCAGTTGGTCGTACGTCAGGGCGACGTTCAGCGGACCGTTCACGTAGCGCACGCCGGCCGTGATGGCGCGGGTGTTGTCAGCGGTGCGGAAGCCGGTCTGTGCGGCGGTCGTGTCGGCGATGTTGAACGAGTAGCCGACGCCAGCCTGGAAGCCGCCGAACGACGGGGTCGCGTACTGGACCATGTTGTCGTAGCGGACGGTGTTGGCGGCGCTGAACGCGTTGCCGATGTTGGCTTGGCCGTAGCTGGCGCCGAACGGATCGATCGCGCCCAGGTACTTGGAAGCGATGTTGGTCTGGCGGCCGAATTCCAGCAAGCCCCACGACGAGCTCTTCAGACCGATGGTGGCTTGGCGGCCGAACAGGCGGCTGCTCTGGCCCGACTGGCCGTTGGCCGAGTTGAATCCACTTTCCAGCGTGAACACGGCGGAGAGGCCGTCGCCCAGGTCTTCCGAACCGCGCAGGCCCCAGCGCGAACCGCTGGAAACGCCGTTGCTCATGCCGACCTTGGATTCATGGTAGCCATCGCCCTTGATCCGCTGATAGCCCACGCCCGTATCGATCAAGCCGTACAGCGTCACCGAGGTTTCCGCCTGCGCCATGCCGGACAGCGCGGCAAAGATGGCGGTGGCGAACAGAGTCTTTTTCATTACAGATTCCCATTGATGTGAACAGACATGCGCATGTGGCCAGACCCGCATTGCAGGCGGCACAGTGATGCACACGGCGCATGGCAGGAACGGATTCTAGGGACGCAATATGTCAGTTCTGGGGACACAAGCGATTTCGCAGCAAGAAATGGAAAAAATCGCTTTTTTGTGGCGCGACGCCGACAGCGGCGCGCACATCGGCCACGCCGGCAGGCGTGTCATGGGCGTGTGCTATGAAGACAGGATGCGCGCAAACGTGCGCAGCAGTTGGCGCGCATCGTGCGTGGGGACAAGGCCCGCCACCATCGCCGCCACGTCGTGGCCCTCCGCCTCGAACACCGGCGCGCGGCGCGACAGGCATGCCGACATCAGCGTCGGCGAGAACTCGGGATGGAATTGCACCGACCACGCGTTCGGCCCATATCGCAGGACCTGATGCGGATCGTGCCGTGAACGGGCCAGCACTTCGGCGCCCGGCGGCGGCGTCAACACGCTTTGCTCATGCGTCAGATTGGCCAGAAAACGCCGCGGCAGCGCGCCAAGCAGCGCATCGTCGCCAACGTCCGCGCAGAAGTCGATGGCATGCTGGCCGATCTCGCGGCCCTGCGGATGAAAGTCGACGACGCCGCCCAGCGCGTGCGCCATCAGTTGATGGCCGTAGCAGATGCCCAAGAGCGGCAACCGCGCGCCATGCGCGCCGCGCAGCCACTCGGCCGTGCGCTCGCTCCAGGGCTCGCGATCCGTCACCATGGACCACGATCCCGTCAACACCGCGCCGGACACGTCATTCCACGTGGGCAGGGGTTCGTCGTCGTGGGGCTTGAAGACCCGCACCGGCAGGTCCGGATCTTCAAGCGCGGCCAGCATCCAGTCGGATTGTTCGCCTTGCGCCTGCCGCAGATCTTCGGGCGGGCGGCCCATCTGAATGATGGCGAGCGGTTTTCGGGTCATGGACAACGATTCTGCGGATTGAAAGGATGACGGAGTTTACTTTCCGAACAGGCGCCGCAGACGCTGGGACTCGGCGAGGTTCAGGCGCTTGGCTTCGTCTTCGGCGTAATCCCGCTCGCCGACATCGTAGGACCCTTCGTGCAGGCACTTCTTGCGATTGGCCTTGCACTCATCGTTGGACCGGGCCGGCGTGGTGGCCGCCATGCTGGCCTTTTCCGCAGCCGTCGGCTTGCTCGACGAGCACCCCGCCACCACCGCGACAAAAAACAACGCCGCGCCGCAGCGGCTGATCGTGAATATCGACATTTTCCCGGCCCTACAGAAACGCTATAGCCGCTTTTATAGCAAACGCGCGCTGGGAAAGGCGTGTTAAGTCGTAGCAGACGCGCGATCCGATTCAGCGCGATACCGCAGCGCCTCTATCACCAGCGCCAACGCCGGCGAGAGCTGCCGGCGATTTGCGTAGTAAAGGTGATAGCCCGGAAACACCGGCCACCAATCCTCCAGCACGGGCGCCAGCCGGCCCGCTTCGATGTGCGGTTTGACCAGGTCATAGGGCACATAAGCCAGGCCCATGCCATCGAGCGCCGCCTGCAGCATCAGGAACGTATTGTTGAACACGGTCTGCCCGTTCACGCGCACGCTCAGCGCGCGTCCATCCTTTTCAAAATCCCAGGCGTACAGGCCGCCGTGCGTGGGCAGCCGCAGGTTCACGCAACAGTGCTCCGTCAGTTCCTGCGGTGTGGCGGGCAGTGATCTGCCGGCCAGGTAGTCCGGCGACGCGGCGACCGCCATGCGCAGGTCGGGCGCGATGCGCACGGCGATCATGTCCTTGTCCACGCGGTTGCCCACGCGCACTCCCGCGTCGAAACGTTGCGCGGCGATGTCGGTCATCGCGTAGTCCACGCTGAATTCGATCTGCACGTCCGGGTACTGCCGCAGAAGTGGCAACAGGCGCGGCCATAGCGCCGTCACGATGGCGTGATCATGCGCGGTGATGCGTACCGTGCCCGCGGGCTTGTCGCGCATTGCGGTCAGCGACTCCAGCTCCTGCTGTATTTCGCTCAGCCGGGGACTCAGCACACTCAACAGCCGGGCGCCGGCTTCAGTAGGTGAAACGCTGCGGGTCGTCCGGGTGAGCAACCGCACGCCCAGGCGTGCTTCCAGCGCCAGCATGGCGTGGCTGAGCGCAGACCGCGACAAGCCAAGCTGGGCCGCAGCGCGGGTGAAGCTGCGGGTCTGCGCCACCGCCATGAAGGCATGCAGATCGTTGAGGTTCTCTTTGGGCATTGGTGAATTCCGTGCACCAGGGAATACGGATTTTGCGATCTTCTCATCTAATCCGCCGGATCATACAGTGCGACGGGTGGGCGCCGATGGCGGGTCGGCGCCCCGCCAAACCCGACGTGGCGCGCGGCAGACAGCGCCGCCGCCCAACGAACAGAGGCAGAAAAGCATGCAAAAACACGTAAGCAAGATCGCGGTCTGCGCCGCGCTCGTCCAGACGGCGGCGGCGCAAGCCGCGGAACCGCAGCCCACCGCCTCCCCCGCGGCCCAGCAGATCGCACGCGCGGGCGCGCAGGCATCCATCGCCGGTCCGGACGACTACTTCACGGGCCGCGCGCGCATCGATCCCGTGTGGGCGGCGGACAAGGACGTCAATGCTTCGGGCGCACTTGTGACCTTCGAGCCCGGGGCGCGATCGGCGTGGCACACGCACCCGGCCGGACAGCGGCTTGTGGTGACGTCGGGCGTTGGACTGACCCAGGAATGGGGCAAGCCCGTGCAAGAAATCCGCCCGGGCGACGTGATCCACTGCCCGCCCGGCGTCAAGCACTGGCACGGCGCCGCACCCGGCACCGCGATGACCCACTTGGCCGTCACGCCGTCGGTCGACGGCAAGAACGTCAACTGGATGGAGAAGGTCAGCGATGAACAATATGCCTCGCGCTAAAGCCCGCATGACCCAATTTCGCACTCGCGCGCTTGCCGCTGCCGTTGGCCTGGCCGCAGCGATCGCCCTGCCCGTCCACGCGCAAGGAGCCTCCAACATGACAGACAAGACACAGACGGCGACGCAGGCCCCGGACTCGCTGTCCGCCCGCCAGGCGGCGATCGTGCCCATTGCCGCGTTGGCGGCAACCGGCGACATCGCGCGGCTGAACGCGGCGCTTGAACAAGGTCTGGATGCCGGATTGACGGTCAGCGATGCCAAAGAGGTGCTGGTGCAGCTGTACGCCTACGCCGGCTTTCCGCGCAGCCTCAATGCCCTGTCCGAACTGATGAAAGTAAGGCAGGCCCGCCAGCAACGCGGCATCCAGGATGCGCCCGGCGCCGAGCCCGGCCGGCCGATCCCGCAGGGCGACGCGCTGCTGGCCGCCGGAACGGCCAATCAGACCAAGCTATCCGGCGGCCCGGTCCAGGGCCCCTTGTTCGACTTCGCTCCCGTCGCCAACGAATACCTGCGCACGCACCTCTTTGGCGACATCTTCGAGCGCGACAACCTGGACTGGCAAAGCCGCGAAATTGCTACGGTCAGCATGCTGGCCGCGCTGACGGGCGTCGAATCGCAACTGCAATCGCACATGCGGATCAGTATGAACGTGGGCCTGACGGCGCCGCAACTGCGCCAGCTTGCCCAGGTGCTGGCGTCACACGTCGACGCGCAGACGGCCCGCCGCGCAACGGACGCGCTGGACCGGCAATTGCTGGTGCAAGCCGGCAAGTGACGGCAAGGGCCGGCTCCTGTGCAGGCAGGACCGGCCCCGGACACTGGCGAATTTGTCCCTTTAATGAACCAACCCGGGATTTTTTGGGCAAAATTCCGGACTCAAGCAATGATCCCCGCCACCCGAGGCAAGGCAGCTTGTCGTGCCCTCCCCCTGGACTCCCTTCATGACGCAATTGCAAATCAACGGCCAGACCAAGGACGTCAACGTCCCGGATGAAATGCCGATTCTATGGGTCCTGCGCGATGAACTGGGCATGACCGGCACCAAGTTCGGCTGCGGCATGGCCTTGTGCGGCGCCTGTACGGTGCATATCGACGGTACGCCCGTGCGATCCTGTCTGACGCCCGTCTCCGTGGCCACCGGCCGCCAACTCTCCACCATCGAAGGCATGGAAGCCGATCCGGTCGGCCGGGCGGTGCAGGCGTCCTGGGTTACCAATAACGTCGCGCAATGCGGCTATTGCCAGGCTGGCCAGATCATGACGGCGGTAAGCCTGTTGAAGGCGACTCCCAATCCGACCGAACAACAGATTGCGGACGCCATGAGCGGCAACATCTGCCGCTGCGGCACGTACCCGCGGATCCTCGCGGCCATTCAGCAGGCCGCAGCCCGCCTCGCCCAAGGAAGCAAGCAATGACCGCCGCCGTTCAGCATTCGCGCCGCGCCTTCCTGCAGGGCAGCCTGGGCGTACTCACGCTGGCCGTCACCGCAAAGGGATGGGTCACGGCGGCGGTGGCCGCCGAGCCGGATGCCAAAGCATACGGCGCCGACAGCATGCCCGGCGGCACCGTGGACGACCCGCTCGTCTTCGTCAGCATTGCTTCCGATGGCGCCGTCACCATCGTGGCGCACCGTGCCGAGATGGGCACCGGCGTGCGTACCAGCCTGCCGATGGTGGTGGCCGACGAAATGGAAGCACGCTGGGAACGCGTGAAGGTCGTACAGGCCCCCGCCGACGAATCCCGCTACGGCAATCAGAACGTCGACGGTTCGCGCAGCATGCGCCACTTCCTGATGCCGATGCGGCGCGTGGGCGCGGCGGCCCGGCAGATGCTCGAAGCGGCCGCGGCGGCGCGGTGGTCCGTGCCCATTGCCGAGGTCAAAGCCGAACAGCACGAAGTGCTGCATGGGCCGAGCGGCCGCCGTCTATCGTATGGCGACCTGGCGGCGGACGCGGCCAAGCAGCCCGTGCCCGCGGGCAACGCCCTCAAACTCAAGGCCCGGTCCGAATTCCGCTACATCGGCAAGGACCAGGTGCGCCTGGTCGACCTTGAAGCCATCGGAAAAGGCCAGGCGACCTACGGCATGGACATGCGCCTGCCCGGCATGGTCTACGCCGTCGTTGCGCGCCCGCCCGTCGTGGGCGGCCGGGTGCGCCGCGTCGACAGCGCCAAGGCGCTCGCCGTACCAGGCGTGCTGAAGGTCGTTGAAATCCCCGCCATGCAAGGGGCGCCCGCCTTCCAGCCGCTCGGCGGTGTGGCGGTCGTTGCGCGCAACACCTGGGCCGCGCGGCAGGGGCGCGATGCGCTGCAGATCGAATGGGACGACGGTCCGAACGGCGCCTATGACTCCGTCGCCTACCAGCAGACGCTGCAGGCGGCGGCGCGCGCGCCCGGCAAGACGATGCGCAACCAGGGCGACGCCGCAAATGCCTGGACCAACGCGCCGGAAGCCGAGCGCGTGTCCGCGGAGTACTACGTTCCGCACCTGGCCCACGCGTCGATGGAGCCGCCCGTCGCCACCGTGCAAATCCAGGGCGATCGCGCCGAGGTCTGGACGTCCATCCAGAATCCGGTCGCTGCCCGGGACGCCGTGGCCGCGCGCCTGAAGCTTGAGCCCGCCAACGTCAAGGTCAACGTGCTGCTGCTGGGCGGCGGTTTCGGCCGCAAGTCCAAGCCCGATTTTGTGGACGAAGCGGCCATCGTCGCCCGCGCCATGCCCGAAGGCACGCCGGTCAAGCTGGTCTGGACCCGCGAAGACGACATCCATCACGACTACCTGCACACGGTCTCGGTCGAGCGCCTGGAAGCCGTCATGAACACGCAGGGGCAAGTCCAGTCCTGGCTGCATCGAAGCGCCTCCCCCACCATCGCGTCGTTGTTTGCGCAAGGCGCCAAGGGGCAGCAGATGTTCGAGTCCGCCATGTCGGCGATCAACATGCCCTATCGCATTCCCAATGTGCGCGTGGAAACCGCCGAAGTCGAAGCCCATGCGCGCATTGGCTGGTTCCGGTCCGTCGCCAACATTCCGCATGCCTTCGCGGCCCAGTGCTTCATCGACGAACTCGCGCATCGCGCGGGCAAGGATCCTCAGGCATTCGCGCTGGATCTCATTGGCCCCGCGCGCCAGATCGATCCCGGCACGTTGGCCGACACCTGGAACTACACCGAATCGCCTGAACGCTACCCCTACGACACCGGCCGCCTTCGCGGGGTGATCGACGCCGCGTGCAAGGGCGCGGGCTGGGGCCGCACATTACCGAAGGGGCATGGGCTCGGGCTGGCCTTCTGCTACAGCTTCATGAGCTACACCGCCACGGTGGTCGAGGTGGCGGTGGACGACAAGGGCGAGATCCGCGTCGTCGCCGTGGACATGGCGATGGACTGCGGCCCGCAGATCAACCCCGAACGCATCCGCGCGCAGATGGAAGGCGGCGCCATCATGGGGCTGAGCCTGGCGCTGACCAGCGAGATCACATTTGAAAAAGGCCGCGTCAAGCAAAGCAACTTCCACGACTACGAGGTGCTGCGCCACAACGCCTCGCCGCGCGTGATCCGCACCCATCTGGTCGACGACGACCACGCGCTGCCACCGGGCGGCGTGGGCGAACCGCCAGTGCCGCCCGTCGCCCCCGCGCTGTGCAATGCGATCTTCGCCGCGACGGGCAAGCGGATCCGCGCCCTGCCGGTCCGCAAGCTGGCATAAGCGGAAAGCCAATCTATGACTGAATCAGGGCCGTCCGCCATGAACGCCTTTTTGATCCAAAGGAAGCACGCCCATGGAAAGCGTTGATGTCCGCGTGCTGCGCGCGGCGCGCGACTGGCAGGAGGCCGGGCATCGCCTGATGCTGGCTACGGTCGTCAAGACATGGGGCTCGTCGCCGCGGCCCGTGGGGTCCATGATGGTGCTGCGCGAGGACGGCCGTTGCATCGGCTCGGTGTCCGGCGGCTGCATCGAGGACGACCTGATCCACCGCTACACGCGGGCTTACGGCGACGGAAGCATTCCGCAATCGGCGCCCGAACTCGTCCGCTACGGCGTCACGGCCGACGAGGCGCACCGGTTCGGACTGCCCTGCGGCGGGACGCTTGAACTGCTTCTGGAATTTGCACCGGACAGCGGAATACTGAATGAACTGGTCCGCCGGCTCGAGACCGGCCAGCTCGTACAGCGGACGGTCGATTGCGCCAGCGGCGCGGTCACGCTGAGCGACGCCTCGGCGCCGGAGGCCCTGCATTTCGATGGCGTCACCCTGTCCAGCACGCTGGGCCCGCAGTACAGGCTGTTGCTGATCGGCGCCGGGTCGCTGGCCGAGTACGTCGCCACCATGGCGCTGTTCAATGATTTTGCGGTCACCGTGTGCGATCCGCGCATCGAGCATCTGGGCACATGGTCCGTCGACGGCGTGGCGTTCACCACCGAAATGCCCGACGACGCAGTGCGCGCGCTGAACCCGGATTCCCGCTCGTGCATCGTGGCGCTCAGCCATGACCCCAAACTTGACGACATGGCGCTGCTGGAAGCGCTGCACAGTCCTGCCTTCTACGTCGGCGCCATCGGCTCGCGCCGTAACGCTGCCAGCCGCCGGCAGCGGTTCATCGAGCATCTGGACGAAACCGAAACATCCGTGCAGCGGCTGCACTCGCCAGTCGGCCTGCACATCGGCAGCAAGACGCCGGCCGAAATCGCGGTGAGCGTGATGGCGCACATTCTGGCGGTGAAGAATGGCGTGATGACGGGATAGGGGCGCCGCCGTTCGCAAGTGATGTGTACCTGTCTATACTAGGAACCGCATCTTTCCTTGCTTACGTATCGCACTCCCAGGATCCCACCCGTGGCCGCTTCTCCCCCCCGATTGCCCGTCCCGGCCAATGCTCTGCCCGCTCCGCTGTACGCGCAGGTCAAGCAGATGATCGCGCAGCAGATCCGCAGCGGCGCCTGGCCTGCGCATTACCGCGTGCCGTCCGAAGCCGAGCTGGTCGATGAACTGGGATTCAGCCGCATGACGATCAACCGCGCGCTGCGCGAACTGACCGCCGAAGGCCTGCTGGTGCGGATGCAAGGCGTCGGCACGTTCGTCGCGCAGCCCAAGGCGCGCTCGGCGCTGTTCGCCGTGAACAACATTGCCGACGAAATCGCGGCGCGCAACCACCGCCACCACAGCCGTGTCGTGCGGCTGGCCGAAGAACCGGCCGGCGCCGAGCAAGCTCAGGCGTTGGACATCCGCGCAGGCCAACCTGTGTTTCATTCACTGATCGTCCATTACGAAGACGACGTACCCATCCAGCTTGAAGACCGCTACGTCAATGTCCGCCTTGCGCCCGACTACCTGCTGCAGGACTTCACGCAAAGCACGCCGTACGAATACCTGACGCGCGTGGCGCCGCTGAGCGCCGGCGAGCACGTGGTCGAAGCCATTCTCGCCAAGCCGCGCGAGTGCCAGTTGTTGCAGATCGACCGCGAAGAACCCTGCCTGCTGATCCGCCGGCGCACCTGGTCCGGCGACCGCGCGGTGACACTGGCCCGCCTGATCCATCCGGGTTCCCGTCACCGGCTGGAAGGCAAGTTCACAACGTGACGTTCACCGCTTTCCGCACGCTGTACCTATGACGCGACGAGTCGCGTCCGACTGAACTGCACCGCGGCAGTGCGGCTCCCTCCCGCATGACGTTTCCCATGCCGAAATCTCACTGGTTTCGGCATTTTTCATTGGGGTAATCCCTCAGTCCAAAATCAGTCATCTGCTATTGTATATACAACCATAGTCGTCTTAAGATCTGCTCACCTTGGCGCTGGATCACAGCGCGCCTTGACCCGATCCAGGAGACTTCACTTGAACCCATCCCCCCGATTCCGCGACGCCGCCATCCGCGCCCCGCGCGGCAGCCAGCTCAACACCAAAAGCTGGCTGACCGAAGCGCCCTTGCGCATGCTGATGAACAACCTCGACCCCGATGTGGCCGAGAACCCGAACGAGCTCGTCGTCTACGGTGGCATCGGCCGCGCGGCCCGCGACTGGGATTGCTACGACAAGATCGTTGAATCGCTCAAGGCCCTGAACGACGACGAAACCCTGCTCGTGCAATCGGGCAAGCCGGTGGGTGTGTTCAAGACGCACGCCAACGCGCCGCGTGTCCTGATCGCCAACTCCAACCTTGTCCCGCACTGGGCCACCTGGGAACACTTCAACGAACTGGACGCCAAGGGCCTGGCCATGTACGGCCAGATGACCGCCGGCAGCTGGATCTACATCGGCAGCCAGGGCATCGTCCAAGGCACGTACGAAACCTTTGTCGAAGCCGGCCGCCAGCATTACGGCGGCAACCTGTCCGGGCGCTGGGTGCTGACCGCCGGCCTGGGCGGCATGGGCGGCGCGCAGCCGCTGGCCGCCACGCTGGCCGGCGCGTGCTCCCTGAACATCGAATGCCAGCAAAGCCGCATCGACTTCCGTCTTCGCACCCGCTACGTGGACGAACAGGCAGCCAACCTGGACGACGCGCTGGCCCGCATCGCCAAACACACGCAGGCCGGCCGCGCCGTGTCCATCGCGCTGTGCGGCAACGCCGCCGAAATCCTGCCCGAACTCGTGCGCCGCGGCGTCAAGCCCGACATGGTCACCGACCAGACCAGCGCGCACGATCCCTTGAACGGCTACCTGCCCGCCGGCTGGTCGTGGCAGGAATACCGCGACCGCGCCCAGCGCGAACCGGCGGCGGTCATCAAGGCCGCCAAGCAATCCATGGCCGTACACGTGCAGGCGATGCTGGCCTTCCAGCGCCAGGGCATCCCCACCTTCGACTACGGCAACAACATCCGCCAGATGGCCAAGGAAGAAGGCGTCGCCGACGCGTTCGACTTTCCCGGCTTCGTTCCGGCCTACATCCGTCCGCTCTTCTGCCGCGGCGTGGGCCCCTTCCGTTGGGCTGCGCTGTCCGGCGACCCGCAAGACATCTACAAAACCGACGCCAAGGTCAAGGAACTGATTCCCGACGACGCCCACCTGCATCATTGGCTCAGCATGGCCCGCGAGCGCATCAGCTTCCAGGGCCTGCCCGCACGCATCTGCTGGGTCGGGCTGGGCGAGCGCGCCAAGCTGGGCCTGGCGTTCAACGAAATGGTGCGGTCAGGCGAACTGTCGGCGCCCATCGTCATCGGCCGCGACCACCTCGATTCCGGCTCGGTCGCCAGCCCCAACCGCGAAACCGAATCCATGCGCGACGGCTCGGACGCCGTTTCCGATTGGCCCCTGCTCAACGCCCTGCTCAACACCGCCAGCGGTGCGACGTGGGTGTCGCTGCACCACGGCGGCGGCGTCGGCATGGGCTTCTCGCAGCACTCCGGCATGGTCATCGTGTGCGACGGCACCGACGCCGCTGCCGAGCGCATCGCCCGTGTGCTGACCAACGACCCTGCCACGGGCGTGATGCGGCACGCGGACGCCGGCTACCAGATCGCCATCGACTGCGCACACGAACAGGGCTTGAACCTGCCCATGGTGACCGGCAAGCGCTGACACCCGCGCGGCGCAGCCTCGCGATGGACCAGCCCGCGCAACAGACCGCATGACAACGATAGCAAGCAGCCGGACCGCCGGCGTAGGAGAAAGAGGAATGGAATTGCATGTGAAACCGGGCCACTTGACGCTGGCCGACCTGCGGCGCGCCTATCAGCAGCCCGTTAGCCTGACGCTGGATCCCGGCGCCGCGCAGGCCATCGACGCCAGCGTGGCCACGGTTGAACGCATCATCGCCGAAGGCCGCACCGTCTACGGCATCAATACGGGCTTTGGCCTGTTGGCCTCGACCAAGATCGCGCGCGAAGACTTGCAGGCGTTGCAGACTTCGCTGGTCCGCTCGCACGCAGCCGGCGTGGGCGAGGCGCTGGACGACGCCATGGTGCGGCTCATCATGGTGCTCAAGATCAACAGTCTGGCTCGCGGTTATTCCGGCGTGCGCCGCCATGTCATCGACAGTCTGATCGCGCTGGTCAACGCGGGCGTGTACCCGCACATTCCGCTCAAGGGTTCTGTGGGCGCCTCGGGCGACCTGGCCCCGCTCGCACACATGTCGTTGGTCCTGCTGGGCGAAAGCCAGGCACGCCACCAAGGCGAATGGCTGCCCGCGCGTGAGGCGCTGACGCGCGCGGGCCTCGCGCCGCTCACGCTGGCCGCCAAGGAAGGGCTGGCCCTCTTGAACGGCACCCAGGTGTCCACCGCGTTCGCGCTGCGCGGCCTGTTCGAAGCCGAAGACATGATGGCGGCAGGTCTGGTGTGCGGCAGCCTGAGCGTCGAGGCCATGCTGGGCTCGCGCGCCCCCTTCGACGCCCGCATCCACGCCGCGCGCGGGCAGCTTGGACAGATCGACGTGGCCGCCGTCTACCGCAGCCTCTTGGGCGACGACAGCGAAGTCGGCCACTCCCACGCCGATTGCGGCAAGGTGCAAGATCCCTACTCGCTGCGCTGCCAGCCCCAGGTGATGGGCGCCTGCCTCACGCAGATCCGCCACGCGGCGCAGGTACTGGAAATAGAATCGAACGCCGTGTCCGACAACCCGCTCGTGTTCGTCGAGCAGGGCGACGTCATCTCCGGCGGCAACTTCCATGCCGAACCCGTGGCGCTGGTCGCCGACAACCTGGCGCTGGCGCTCGCCGAAATCGGCGCCCTGGCGGAACGGCGCATCGCGCTGATGATGGACAAGCACATGTCGCAGTTGCCGCCATTCCTGGTGCGCAAGGGCGGCGTCAACTCGGGTTTCATGATCGCTCAGGTGACGGCTGCGGCACTGGCAAGCGACAACAAGGCTCTGGCCCATCCGGCCAGCGTGGACAGCATGCCCACGTCGGCCAACCAGGAAGACCACGTGTCGATGGCGCCCAACGCGGGCAAGCGGCTGTGGGCCATGGCCGACAACGTGCGCGACATCCTGGCCATCGAATGGCTGGGCGCGTGCCAGGGCCTGGACTTCCGCGAAGGGCTCAAGACCTCGCCGCAGCTCGAAGCCGCGCGTCGCGCGCTACGCGAGAAAGTGCCCCACTACGAAGAAGACCGCTTCTTCGCGCCCGACATCGCAGCGGCCAGCGGCCTGATCGCCGCGCAAGTCATGAACGGCCTGATGCCGGCCGGTCTGCTGCCCAGCCTCTGATACCACGCCCCCCGGCCGGAAGCATCCGGCCGTCATTGCCTCGCCGCGCGTACGGGCCCATCAGAAGGCGCCTGCGCGGCGTTACACGCGAGATCGACCAAGGAACCGAGAGAGACAACAATGCAAGCATCCTCGCAGTCAGACACACCGGCAGAAGCGCAGACACTCAAACGCGGGCTGAACGCCCGCCACATCCGCTTCATGGCATTGGGCTCGGCCATCGGCACGGGCCTTTTCTATGGGTCGGCCAAGGCGATCCAGGCGGCCGGCCCCTCGGTGCTGCTTGCCTACCTGGTGGCCGGCGCCGCCGTCTATATGGTCATGCGCGCCCTGGGTGAGATGGCGGTGCGCAACCCGGTGTCCGGATCGTTCGGCCACTACGCCACGCAATACCTGGGGCCGCTGGCTGGCTTCCTGACCGGCTGGACCTATGCGTTCGAGATGATCATTGTCTGTCTCGCCGACATCACCGCGTTCGGCCTCTACATGGGGTTCTGGTATCCCGACGTGCCCCGATGGATCTGGGTCTTGTCCATCGTCCTCTTCATCGGCGCCATCAACCTGCTTTCCGTGAAGGTATTCGGCGAACTGGAGTTCTGGCTGTCGCTGCTGAAGGTAGGCGCCATCCTCGCGATGATCGCCGGCGGCCTGGGCATCATGCTGTTCGGCATGGGGATGGGCGCGGACAGCGTTGCAACCGGCGTGCACAACCTGTGGGAGCACGGCGGCTTCATGCCCAACGGCGTGGGCGGCCTGATTGCATCGCTGGCCGTGGTGGTGTTCGCCTTCGGCGGCATCGAGATCATCGGCATCACCGCCGGCGAAGCCAAGGACCCCGGCCGCACCCTTCCCCGCGCCATCAACGCGGTGCCCATGCGCATCCTGCTCTTCTACGTGCTGACGCTGTTCGTGCTGATGTCGATCTTCCCGTGGACGCAGATCGGCAGCCAGGGCAGTCCCTTCGTGCAGATCTTCGACAGCCTCGGCATCAGTTCCGCCGCCACCATCCTGAACATTGTCGTGATTTCGGCGGCCGTATCCGCCATCAACAGCGACATCTTCGCCGCGGGCCGCATGTTGTTCGGCATGGCCCAACAAGGCCAGGCGCCGCGCGGCTTTGCCTCGGTATCGGCCAATGGTGTGCCGTGGATGACGGTGGTGGTAATGACGGTGGCGCTGCTCTTGGGCGTACTGCTGAATTATCTGATTCCGGAAGATGTGTTCCTGCTGATCGCCTCCATCGCCACGTTCGCCACGGTGTGGGTGTGGCTGATGATCCTGCTGTCGCAAGTGGCGATGCGCCGCAAGATGAGCCCGGAGGAAATCTCGCAGTTGAAGTTCCCCGTCCCGCTCTGGCCCGCTGCCCCGTTGATGGCCATTGCCTTTATGGCCTTCGTGATCGCAGTCCTGGGCTACTTCCCAAGCACACAGGCGGCGCTCGGCGTGGGCGCTGTCTGGATCGCGCTGCTTTGCCTGGCCTATCGCTTCTGGGTATATCCCAAGCGCCCGACGGAACGGCAGCCGGTGCCCGCGCCCCAGGGTTCGGATTGAACGACGCAGCGCCGGCGCATGTGTTTGCGCCGGCGCTTGCACCAAGGAGAAACGCATGAGACAGGTCTGGCGACACTGCCACGCCGCCACGATGGCCGGCGGCACCTATTCCGTAATCGACAACGCGGCCATCGTGACCCGCGCCGACCGCATCGAATGGATTGGCCCGGATTCCGAACTGCCCGCCGTGGACGCCGCGCACGTCCATGACCTGGGCGGCGCGTGGGTCACACCCGGCCTCGTCGATTGCCACACCCACCTGGTATTCGGCGGCGACCGCAGCAGGGAATTCGAACAGCGTCTGCAAGGGGTCGACTACGCCACCATCGCGGCCCAAGGCGGCGGCATCGCCAGCACCGTACGCGCCACACGCGCGGCAACCGAAGACGAACTGTTCGCAAGCGCCCATCGCCGTGCGCTGCATTTGCTGCGTGATGGCGTCACGACGTTGGAGATCAAGTCGGGATACGGACTTGATTTAGAAAATGAACGCAAGATGCTGCGCGTGGCAAGGCGCCTGGGTCAGACGCTGCCGCTGACCGTGCGGGCAACCTGCCTGGCCGCGCACGCGCTGCCGCCGGAGTTCACAGAGCATCCGGACGAGTACATCGACGAAGTCGCGCTGCGCATGCTGCCGGCGCTGACGGCGGAAGGCTTGGTCGACGCCGTGGACGCTTTTTGCGAACACCTTGCTTTTACGCCGGAGCAGGTCGAACGGGTTTTCCGGGCGGCGGTCCGGCTGAACCTGCCCGTGAAACTGCATGCGGAGCAGCTGTCGTCACTGCACGGAGCGAGTCTGGCGGCGCGCTATGGGTCGCTGTCTGCCGATCATCTGGAATACCTGACCGAGTCCGACGTGCTGGCAATGGCCAAGGCGGGGACGGTGGCGGTGCTGCTGCCAGGCGCGTTCTACGCGCTGCGCGAAACGCAGTTGCCGCCGGTGGATCTGCTGCGCCAGCACGGCGTGCCGATCGCGATTTCGACAGATCTGAATCCGGGGACGTCGCCGGTGCTGTCGTTGCGGTTGATGCTGAGCATGGCGTGTACGTTGTTCAGGATGACGCCGGAAGAGGCGCTGGCGGGGGTGACGGTGAATGGGGCGCAGGCGTTGGGGTTGTCAGCGACGCACGGGACGCTGGAGGTTGGGAAGGTGGCGGATTTTGTGGCTTGGGAGATCACGCATCCGGCGGAGCTGGCGTATTGGGTGGGTGGGGATGTGGCGAAGCGGGTGGTTCGGCATGGCGCTTTAGTCGACGTTTGAGCGATTTAGCATCCGGTCGACCGCCGTCAAGGATCACCGCTGCACTTCGGCAAGGCGTTCTTCAAACCCTTTCAGTCGATCAAACCTGTCTGCACCGATCCAGCTTAACGAGGGGACAAGGCTGCTCACGAGCGTCACGTGCCGCGGATTTTTGCCTGATGGGGCTACCTCAACCGGGGCCCCACCGTTTTCCAAGTCAGACATCGCATTGGTCGAACCGAAGGCCGAGGAGGACCGCAATCTGCTCGCGTGTGTCCTTGTTCAGGCGTGCTCCGGTTGCCTCCATGGCCGTATAGCTCGATCGCCGTATGTCCAATCCATCCGCCATCTGGGCTCTCGTCATCCCCAGGAACTTGCGCCACGCACGGATGACGCTCCAGTCGTTAAGAGTCATCAGGAGAAAAACCTCGTGCGGAATGCTTCCGTCCGCGGGTATGCGCACACGGTGCCGCCTTGGCGCGTTGTAAGCGCGGATCAGCGCAAGGTATTCGGCGTAGGGCAGCACAACGAAGGCAGGCTTGCCGTCGGCCGCTACGATGGTGGGGCTCGGGTTCATGACCGGCATCTCAGCAGCTAACTTTCCCGGTTGACGTGTTCGCGATCAGGCTTGCTCCGCATGTGGTCCTCATCCCTTCCACCGCGACGGGGATTCCGCCTATGTTGTAGGCGGCATTTCCCTCTGCGATGGCGAAGACGCCATTGCACCTGGGGCAAGAAACCTTGTGCCCCACACCGGCCAACGGCCTCCCGTTGAAGTTAGTGTGTTCAAAGCCCTCCAGCACCACGCCGCCATGATCGGTGCTGTCGCCCTTGCGAATAACGTTGGGCATCGCTATGCCTCCTTCTACTGGACCTAGTTGGTCTTCGGACCCAATGGGCCGCCGCCGGGAAGCCCCGCAATAAAGTCATCGAGCATGCGCTGCTCCCGGGCGACCACGGCGGGGTCTCGATAGCGCGGCGCGCTTCGCTCCTGCGCCCGCTGATAATCAATGACCTGTTGACCGTGCCAGGCCTTGAACTCCGGAGAAGGCGCTTCAGACATCGGCGCGTGCTGAGGCCGCAACGCCACGTCAAACGGGTCGTCAACAGGCTGCTTTCCTGGCGATGGCGGGCTGATGCCGATGAAGGTTGCACGGTCCGTGCGGCGCAACGGGACCACCACGCTGCTATCCGCGTTGAGGTAGCTTGCCATCGTGGCCAGGGCCAACCCGACAAACGGCGACGCAGCGCCCGTGTCGCCCAGCCGCTGGGTCAGGTCATAACTTTGAGCCGAGTCGAGCAGATCCACCGGATGCTGAGCCGCATGCAACGCCGGGGCTAGTTCGGCGATGGCGCCAGACGGTTTTCCCGTGTCGAAGAATGCCCGCGCAGGTGCCCCGCCCAGCGCCGAAACCGCCTGATCCCAGCCTTCGGCAAGCGCCCTATCGCGTGAAGCGCCCTTGAGCGGGATCGAGCTCTTTCCGTCCTGATGCAAGGAAACCGTCACCGGCCGATGCAACCGCGCCAGCACCTTCAGGCGATCCCACTGCTCGAAGCCGCGTTGCGTGATCGGGGTGGGGAAAAACGGGCTGGGCTTGAAGGCATGTGGCGGCGTACGCTCCCAACCGGTAAACGCCGGGTCAATGGAGTCGGGCTTGGACTGCGTGTACTTGGCGAACTCGCGCAGCCAGCCGATGCGTTCGGGGCGGGCGACGACCAGCGCCACCACGCTATCAGTCAGCTCGCCTGGTTGGCGGGGGCCCGTGCCGAGGCCAATGGGCTTCTCGCCGTGACTCATCAAGATGCGAGCCATGTTGTAGCCCTCGACGACATACAGCAATAGCGCTGGCATGTCAGGGTTTTGCTCGAAGACGCCAAAGACTGCCTCGATCACGGCTTCTGGTGTGTCGTTGCAGATGACGCCATTTTTCAACTGTCCGATACGGTGCCAATGCAGCCCTGCGTCTCCGAGTTCCAGGCTGGCCATATCGTTCAACATTCTTGCTGTCCGCTCAGGACGAAGGCGGAGGCGTTCCGCGTTGGGGTTGTAGCCTCGAACCACCGTGATGGCAGGTATTCGCCAGCGTTCCGGGAAACTTCTCAGCGCGAGCTCGGTAGCGTTGGAAATGCGCTGTCGCCAGGCCATGTTCTTGCGCGTGGCACTAATGGGATACTCCTGGGGGTCCATGGGCAGTGCCGTGCCAAGGTGCAACGTGTTGGGCTGGCTCGCGTTTTGCTTTTGCAGTTGCGCCCAGATCTGGCCTTGCCGGAAGACATCGATGCTGACTCCCACGCGAACGATATCCAGTGTTTCGAGGCGAGGAGACGTGCGTGGAGCATTGAAGTACATGTGAACACCTGACGATAATGTGTCAACGAAAAAAGTTCGCCCGGGCCTGTCGGGCGGCGGCAGTGGACAAGTGACGGCGGTCAGTGGATCTGCAGGAACGCCGGCTGCAGAGGCGGAACCGCTGGCCACAGCCAGAAGTACGACGAGACCCGCGGAGATCGAATGTCGATTCATTGGTATGCGCCTGTTCTAGCTGGTTCTGCGTGAACGCTGCGCTCGCGCTCGCTGATGGTCTCGCTCACGATCAGAGTGGGGATGGGTGCGCTTAGCGTGGACTCGGGCAGAAATCCTCCACCGGCTGCCCTCGCAAGACCAGCAGCGTCCTGTCCCGGCTCCCGATTGCTGCGATATAGATCGGTAGCATCGATCAGACGCTTATTGATCGCGTTCTCGGCCTCATGCAACGCGGCAAGTGCACTGTCGGGTTGGCTCGACACACGCGAATCAGAAACGGCCTCATCTCGGCCGTCCCAGTAGATCTGTGCCCAGCTAAGCCGCCAATCCGCCACCCTGCACAAGTAGGCGTAGAACACCTCATCGTCAATGCTGCAGGCCTGCCCGATTGCCAGGTCGTACGCCACGGCGCGTCGGCTGTGCAGGGCGCTCATAGGAATCGCCGAGTGAAACGAGAGGGCTTCGTTGCTGCCTGCTGGCATATCCATCATCCGCCTGCGCGCTTGGTTCGGCGTCTCTTCGAACACAGCGTCGTAGCGCCCTCCCCCCAACGGCTTGACGTGCGCAACGCGATGCCAATCGGCAGCCCATGCGCTGTTTTCCGGGTCCAGGTAGGGGTTGCGATTCAGGTCATTCAGGTCAGTCGCCTTTTCCTCCAGCGCCCGTCGCAGCGCAGGGCCCAACAAGCTGTCGGTCGAGAGCGTCATCACCCGCGTGCTGTGGACATCAATGCCGCCGTTTGCGATGGCGATCGACGCGTCGATGGGATCGGTCGCCGTCCACACAGGTTTGATGCCCCCGGAACCGGTGCGATCCAGCGTCGCGCCGCCGGCAACGAAATCCGGCAGGAACGGAACCGGCAGGGCTGGCGCTTGAATAGTGACGGTTTGTCCGGGAGAGAAGTCGGCGTTCGCGACCATCGTCCGCCCGGCGTTGAGCGGAGTTCCTTCCCAAGTTCGCTCCCCCTGCCGCACCAGCTCGTAGTCATGAGACGGCGGCCTGCCGACCTCTTCACCCTTGCCATCCCGTTCGCGCATCGTAAAGACGCGCTGATAGAAGCGTTCGCCGAGCGCAGCCAGCGCAGGAACGCTGACACGCCGGTACCCGCCTTCGTCCGCACTCGTCTGATAGGCGGGGTTGTGAGGCCGGGTCGTGAAGGCGGCCGGATCGAAGACCCCATAACTTACGGCTTCAGCAACCCCTTGCCAACCAATGCCCTGAACGTTTGCCATCCCTACCGTTTGGTCCTGTGGCGAGAAGTACAGAAAGACAGCACCGCGATTGTCGCGCTCCGAGAACTTGACCGTGTTGCCATCAATCGAGGTTTCACAGTGCTGTCCCGTCCAGCGCACACCGCCGATGCAACTATCCTTACCCGCATCGGCCATGTCGGCCAATGAAGGCGTCTGATGGGCGTTCTTGCCGATGAAGTCGACGACATTGCTTAACGTCTTGACGCGCGCAGGGGTCGTCTGCTGCGCGTCGCCCAACTCGCTACGCTCGAAGAACGTTTCCGCCAAACTGTAAGGCGGGCTCATCAGCACGGAACCATCAATGGGGCGCAAGCCCTCGTCGTGGAGCATGGCATTGGCCAGCAGCGTGATGAGATTGCCCTGGCTATGCCCGACCACATTGATCGTATCGTCTTCGCCCGAGCGACCATCGGGGTGCCGATAGGCGCGGATGATCCTGACCAACATGGCCAGCCGCTGCGCCGCCAACACCATGTAGCGCCGAGACGGGGCCGGATACAGCGGGTGGTCAGGAGATCCAAACATCAAATTGGCAGGCAACCCCGCCACCTTGCCGGAAAATCCCTGGCCAAACATGTCCGGGAGGGTCGTGGTGGCATTGGCAAAAGGACCGCCTTCCTTGGTCCCTGCCTTGTCCAGCCGGTTGCCGAAGCGGTCCAGCCATTCGCCATGGGAGGTCCGCTTCTGGATCCGGTCTTCCTTTTCCCGAAAGCCCCAATAGAAGGGAATCACCACGCTGCGCGGATGACCGCCATGCTTACCTTCATCTGCCAGGCGGCGGTAATACGCCACATCCGGGTCCGGCGCTTTACCGTCATCGTCTTTAGGCGATGTGTACCTGGCCGGATTGAGCGCAGCAGGACTGCGCTCGCCGCGTTTCGTGAACAGATGGTCCAGACGTTCGTTCAAGCCGCTGCAGATGCCAGTTTCCAGGTCATCGTAAACACCAGCCAGATCGTTGACGCCGTGGATCAGAATCACGATGCAAGGCTTCGGCTGCTGCTTTTGCACGTAAGCATCTGTCGCGTTGGGCGCAACGATGGCTTGGGTCTTTCCGGTAATGGGGGGTGAGTGCATCCCTTGAATCTCCCTCTTCTTGTCTTCGGCAGCGCGCTGGACGCCTCAATCCACTTGAGGCGCTTTCCGCTGGCCCAGCAAATTCGTCAACCCTGCGTTGCTTTACCGGCCGCCGCCTGCATTGCTGCTTCCGAGGACAGTGAAGACAACGCCCCTGAACCGTTCCGAGGAAGCAGCGCAAACGAGGCGATGTGCATTGCCCCCATCTCCACACGGTCGGTACCACCTTCCGCATCCGTAACGCCATCAATCACATCCCCATTGCTAAGAGTGATCCTGTACGGATGCCCGGCGGCCGGTCGTTCGCCATCGGGCAACGTCAACACGAAGCGTCTCTGGGTAGATCCGACATCGAACTGAGGCAACGAACCAGCCTCGCTTGCAGCACCCATCCAGTTGTAGCTACCAGCTTTGAAGGTCATGGCGCCAGGGCATCCATACTCGATGTCGCCCCCCTGCATCCGGATGTAGGCGCCCTGGCACAACAGCGTGATGTGCTTGTCGGCGGTCACCAGAACATGTTCGTTACTGGCACTGACCACGACGCTCTTGTCTGCCTGAAGGTGGATCGACGCTTGTTGAGCCTGAACGCTTACCTGTCCTTGATGCGCGATGTGGCGCAGGTCGCCGCTGTGCGTGAATTGGCTGATGCCTTGCCCGGCGTTCATGACGATGGACTGGCCTGCCGTGACATGCTGGTTCTGCTCAGCTACGGTGTCCAGATGCTGGCCAGCCGCGAGCGTGATGGAACGCGGCGTGGCGGCCGCAATGCCTGCCGGGCTGCTGAGGCCGATTAGCGGCTGCCCGCCGTTTCCGCCGCTCTCGTCGTTTGCCCCGTGCCCCAAGTCGCGAACGGCGCTGGACAAGGTTGCCTGGGGACCGGCATCGTGCGGCAGGTTTTGGTGCTGTCCGGCGTACTCGCCCAGGTTTCTCGCCAACTCAAGCGCACTTTCCAGGCACTGGACCAACTGGGCGCGCGCAAGGTGGCCTCCTTGGGCGTCCGGTTGTTCATCAGTGGTCAGCAGTAGACCTCGCGCGGCGCGCAAGGCGCCGTGCAGGTCAGTGCGCAGTTCGAACCCTTCACCGCGCGGCTTTCCGCCGCGGGGCCGCGGATGCGTCAGGTAGCCCAGGTGCAGATGGCTGGCGCCATGATCGTTCATCAGCGCGGCGCTGATTTGAGAAGTGGTGTCGTCCAGCCGCAGCTCACTGGCGCGGTTACCTTTGTGTTCCTTGCTCTTGACTGTCGCAAGTTCCTTGAACTTCGGCAGTTCATACGGGGGCAATTGCAAGCGGTTGTAGGCCCTTCCCGTGATGATCGGCTGATCCGGATCCCCATCCAGGAACTGGACGATGACCTCCTGGCCGACGCGTGGAATGGCCATGTGGCCCCAGGTGGCGCCGGCGATGTTCTGCGACACGCGGATCCAGCAGGAGGTGTGTTCGCCCTGATCGTCCAGGCGGTCCCAGGGGAAATGCACCTTTACCCGCCCGAACTCGTCAGTGTGGATTTCTTCGTTGGGTGGACCGACGACCACCGCGTTCTGGGGTCCGTCGATGCGCGGTGTGGGCAGGGGTTCCGCGCGCCACTCGGCGTCGTCGGCCACCAGCTCGGCCTTGTAGTGGTAGTGAGTGCCACGTTGCGCGTCGGCACTATCCTCACCCTGGCTGGTGTGCTGGGTGCCACGGTGAACAATGCGGACCGGACGCCAGCCGCGGTTCATGTCGTCCCGGGGGTGCCCGGCCAGCGTGAAGGAGATACCCGGCTGCAATCGCGGGTCATCGCCTTCGACCAAGGCAATACGCGCATCGCGCCGATGCCCGCGCAGGCGGTTCTCGGCAAAAGGCTTGCCGGCCTCGTCAAACTTGGCGCGCGCCGGATAGTCGTAGCGCTCGTAGCGGCGGCCTTGGTGGTCCAGCTCCCGTCCATCGCGGCTGTGCTGGTGGGTGTAGCGGGGATTGTGGAATGTGTAATCGCGCTGCGTCTGTCGCGCGGTGCGCACGTTTTCCGTGTAGGCAAAGCGGCGCAGCGCCGGTTGCGCCTGGTCGCCGCCGGGCGTCGGGTTGTACTGCACGGGCTCGTCGCCCACTCGGCCGTGAATGAAGAGGCGATCGCTGTGGATTAACTGATGCCCCTCGGCGCTGTGGCGGAAGGAATAGAAGAATCCCTCTTCGCGCATGATGCGCTCGACGAAGTGGTAGTCCGTGTCGCCGGCTTGCACGCAGTATTCGCGGGTCTGATGCTCCGTGGTATTGCGCTGCTCGTAGTCCAGGGTGAGGCCGTGGGCCTTGAGCACCGCCTCGGCGATCTGCGGGACGCTGAGGGACTGGAAGATGCGCCAGTCGGAACTGAGCTTCAGTCGCGCCAGCCGCGGCTCGACGATGGCGGAATAGCGCGTCCGGCGAAATCCGGTGTCGCGCTGAACGAAGGAGGAAACTGCGCCGTGCACGTAGCGCACGGGCGTATCGCCGTGCCAGAACGTGAGGCGACCGGGACGGTCGAGCACGCTGCCAAAGTCGATTTCGTGATCGGCGCTGGTCAGCTCGACGGCGAGATGGAAGGTCTCGCTGAGGCCTTCCCGCAATTCAAACTCGACCACCTCGAAGTCGTTGCGGGTCTCACCGCCAATGATTTCGAAGGTGAAGCGAAGATGGGATTGGGTGGGCATGGCGAGCTTCCTGTGGGGACATGCCGCGCAGGTCGCACTTGGCGACGCGCGGCAGTTCCCTTTTTAGAAGCTGCCCGTATAGGTCGTAAATTGGAGTCCGTCTTATTGATGCGGAGAAACCGTCCTATTGTGATTGGCCGGCCCGCACGCGGATTCACGCTGGTGGATAGGAAGTCCCCAGGAAGACAACTCAGGCAGTCAAAAACCGCACGACTTCCGCCCAATCATTCGTCGACAACGCCACATCCTCGTAGTCGCCTTCTTCCTCGTCCCAACGCGAGACGCAGTAGCGCTGGCTTCTGCCGGATTCGCGGTCGGCGTAGTTGGCGTAGTCGACATACACCTTCAAGCCGCGCTCCTCGTTCACGAAGGACGGCGCTGCATCGATGCGTTCAGACGCGTCAACGTAGCCTTCGGGCAGAGTCGGCAGGGTGGAGATGTCGTAGCGGGGAAATTCCCGGCGCAGTCGGTCAAGGTTCATATGGCAAGCTTTAGGGCTGGCGCGGCAGGAGGGGCTCGAACCCCCGACCTCAGGCTTAGAAGGCCCGTGCTCTATCCAGCTGAGCTACTGCCGCGCGTTGTGGTGACGCCCGGAACCCGTCCGGGCCGCGCATTTTACCCTGTTGCGGAAAAAGCGGCTCGCCCCCTACTCCTCGCCTATATCCGTATGCGTGGACACCCACAACACAATCGCATCCTCCGGACTGAGGCTGATCACCCGGTGTCCCATGCGGCTATCTATATAGAAGCTCTCCCCCGCCTTCAGCCGGGCCGGTTCATAGAACTCGGTATAAAGCTGAACCTCTCCCTCCAGCACATACACAAACTCCTCCCCCCCGTGCCGGCTCCAGTCCTGGAACTCGTCAAAGGCGCGCGCCTTGACGCGGGTATGAAACGGCATCATGCGCTTGTGCGATAGCGCAGTGCATAGCAACCGATGATCGTAATACGGCGTTTCGTACTGCCGGCCTTCGCCCTGGCGGCTCAGGCTGCGGCGGCCGGTGCCCATGTGGGCGTCGGAGGCGGTGAAGAGTTCGGCCACGTCCAGGTCCAGGCCCGCGGCGATCTTGATCAGGTTGTCATAGGTGGGGGACAGCAGGCTGTTCTCTATCTTTGACAGGGTGGACGCGGACACGCCGGTGGCCTCGGCCGCCTGCTTCAGAGTCCACGCGCGCGCCTGGCGCAAGGCTCGCAGCCGTTGTGCCAATGCGCTCTGTTTGTTGCCTTGCATCTGTATACCCTGTCATGCCCGCAGTAGTCAGGCCCGCAATACTCAGACCCGAACCCTCGGGCCCGAATCCTCAAGCCCGCAATAGTCAGCCCCGCGATTGACGCTCACGCCACCAATCGCGCGCCTGGTAAGACCAATAAGTCAGTTGAACCGCCGCCGTGCCCAGGCTTCCGCCGTTCCAGGCCAACCCGAACGGTTCGAAGAGCTTGTAGCGCTGCGTGTCGCCGGTAATGCCCTCGGCCACGACGCGTCCGCCCACGGACGTGGTGTTCATGCCGTGTCCGCCGAACGCAGTGCAATACCAGACATTCGGACCCAGCAGGCCGATCTGCGGCATCAGGTGGCGCGCGTAAGCCATGCGTCCCGACCACGCTGCCTCCACGCGCACCCCTTGCAATTGGGGGTAGACGCTGAGCAATTCGCGGCGCAGGGACTCGGCCAGATCGGGCGGGTCGTCGACACGGGTGGTGATTCTACTGCCCCAGCCGATGCGGCCGCCATCCAGGACGCGGTAATAGTTGCCGGCACGCCGGTCGTCGCCGATGGCCGCATTGCTGCGAATGGCTTCGCGCACGCGGTCACCCAGCGGTTCGGTCAGCATGATGTAGGTGGCGATGGGCAGCATTGCGCGGCGCAGGGCCGGCACGACGTCGCCCGTGTAGCCGCCGGTGGCCAGCACCACGGTGGCGGCGTCGATCTGGCCTTGTTCGGTCTTCAGGTGCTTGACCGCGCCGTCCAGCGTGGCCTGCACGACGGGCGAATCCTCGTGGATGCGCACGCCTAGCCGCACGCACTCGCGGGCCAGCGCGCGCGCGTAGTTCAGCGGATGGAAGTGAAAGGACGAGGGGTCTTCGATGCCCTGGTGGTAGACGTCGGACACCAGCCGTTCGCGAACCTGGCTGCGCGAGAGCAGCCGCACGTCGCGCCCGAAGTCGCGCTGCTGGCTGTCGCACCACTGGCGCAACGCGTCGGTGGCTTCGTAGCGCACGACGCGCAGCCGTCCGTCGACCTTGTGGGCGTCGGCGATGCGCAGGTCGCGGATGTTGTCGCGGATGATCTCGACGCCTTCCATCGACAGGCGGTAAAGCTGGCGGTAGTGGTCTTCGTCGACGTGCTTGCGGATGGCGTCGGCGCCCGCGGAAAACGCTGGCGACACCGAGCCGCCGTTGCGGCCCGAGGCGCCCCAGGCGATCCGCCGCGCTTCCAGCAGGGTCACGTTGCGGCCGCGCCGGGCCAGTTCGAGCGCCGTGGACAGGCCCGCCAGCCCCGCGCCGATCACGCAGACGTCGGCGCTGGCCGCGCCCGCCAGCGGCGGATAGTAGGTGTCGCCGTCGGCGATCGTGCGCTTGTAGTAGGTGTCGATGTACTCGGAGACCATGTTGTCGGCTCAGTGCAGGCCCGCGCCTTGCAGGCCCCCGGTCAGGCGCTTTTCCAGCCAGTTGGCCAGGCGCAGGAGCGGGTAGCAGTAGATGAAGTAGATGGCGGCGATCATGCCGTAGATGAACAGCGATTTGGCCGGGAAGGTGATGATGAAGACTTCACCCTGGCGGGTCAGTTCGGTGATGCCGACCACCGAGAGGATGGCGGTGCTTTTGATCAGCATGACGTACACGCCGCTCATGGGCTGCACGATCAGGCGCATGGCCTGCGGCAGGATCACCAGCCACAGAATCTGCAAGGGTCGCAGGCCCAACGTCATTGCGCCTTCGGTCTGGCCGCGCGGCACGGCCTGGATGGCGCCCATGACAATTTCCGCCACGTAGCAGGACGTGTACACCGACAGCGCCACAAAGGCCGCCGTGCCGGAATCCCAGTGCAGCAACTCGATACCCGAACTGGGCAGCACGAAGTAGACGATGTAGAGCTGCACCAGAAACGGCGTGCCACGCAGGATGTGGATGTACAGCCCCAGGATCTGATGCACGCCGCGGATGCGGTAGCTGCGGATCACGCCGATCACAAAACCCAGCAGCGAGCCGGCAATGATGGCTACAAACGAGATCTTCAGCGTCTCCCAGAAGCCCTTGAGCAGAAAAGGCAGCACGACGCCGGCGGTGGAAAGATAGGAGTCCAGCATGATTACCTCGCGTTCCAGGCCGGGCCGGCCAGCCACAGGCTGACGCCCTTGGACAGCAGCAGCATGACGCAATAGATCAGCAGATAGCCCGCCGCGATGGTCAGGAAGGCTTCGTTGGGCACGATGCGCTCGCTGTTCATCTGCACGCCCGCGGCGACCAGTTCAAAGACCGTGATCAACGACAGCAGCGACGTGTCCTTGATGAGTACGGCGGTCTGGCCCAGCAGCGGCGGCAGCGTATTGGCAAAGGCCTGCGGCAGCACCACGTAGCGCAGACGCTGGTGGTAGTTCATGCCGCAGGCCTTGGCGCCTTCGATCTGGCCGCGCGGCACGGACTCGATGCCGACGCGGATGATTTCGCTCATGTAGGCCGCGTGGTGCAGGGTCATGGCGAGGATGCCCAGCACCATCTCGCTCCAGCCCTTGGCGCCCGGCACAAGATAAGGCACCGCGTAATAGACCAGGTAGATCTGCACGAGCAGCGGCGTGGAGCGCACGAATTGCACATACGCCGCCACCGGGCGCCACACCGCGCCGCGGGACGACATATGGGCAAGCGCGAGCGGAACCCCGGCCAGCACCGACAGCACCAGGCTTGCGCCCGCCGCGATCAGGGTATTGGCCAGGCCTTCGGCAAATTGGCCCGTGTACTGGCTGACGATGCGCCAGTTATAGAAATCGATCAGCCAGTCCATGGGCGGTCCCGTCTCCGATCAGTGGTCTTTCTTCCAATCGGTGGAATACCAGTACTGGACCAGTTCCGGCAGCGAGTTGTCCGCGGTCTTCAGCGTTTGCCAGTTGTCCAGCCAGAACTTCAGGCGGAACGCGTTGGGGCCGACAGCAAACGCCAGGGGCTCGCGCACCATTACGCCCTCAAGCACGCGCAGGTTGCCGAAGTCGACGAGAAACTGGTTGGCGGTGGACAGCGACATGATGCCGGCATCCAGCCGGCCGCTGGACAGCGCCTGGCCAACCGGCGCGCTGCCGCCCGAGAACTCCTTGAGCGTGGCCGTGGGCAGCATCTTCTTGCCGACTTCGGCGTAGGTGCTGGCGCCCAGCGCGCCGACGGTGACGCCCGACTTGTTCAGTTCGGCGTAGTTCTTGTACGGCGAATCCTTGGGCACCACGGCGACGGTGTCGGCGTAGAACATGGGCAGCGAGAACAGCACCTGCGCGGCGCGCTGCGGCGTCGGGGTCATGTCGGCGGCCACCATGTCGGCCTTGCCCGACAGCAGCGCGGGCAAGAGGCCCTTCCATTCATAATCCTGCAGCACCAGCTTCACGCCCAGGTCGTCGGCCATGCGCTTGGCGACTTCCACGGCCAGCCCCGTACGCTTGCCCGTCTTATCCATGAAGCTCATCAGCGGCCCGGAGGTCTGCACCGCTACGCGCAATTCACCGCGCTTGATGATGTCGGAAAGTTCGTCCGCCTGTGCCGGCAGGGCCACGGTGGCGGCCGCCAGGGCGACGCTGGCCACGCCCAGCCATTGTTTGATTTTCAGCATTGCTAACCCCTTTGGTGATTGGACCCATATCGTTCCGGGCAAGGCACATCGCGCCGGCAGCGCCCGGATAAGCCGGACCGGCGGGACTACAGAATCTTTTCCAGGAAGGCGCGGGTGCGCGCTTCTTTGGGGTGGCCGAACACTTCGTCGGGTGTGCCCATCTCCACGATGCGGCCGGCGTCCATGAAGAGCGCGCGGTCCCCCACGTCGCGAGCAAAGCCCATTTCGTGCGTCACCACGGCCATCGTCATGCCGTCGCGAGCCAGGGCGCGCATCAATTCAAGAATGCCGCCCACCGTTTCAGGATCGAGCGCCGACGTGGCCTCGTCGAACAGCATCAGCTGCGGGTCCATCGCCAGCGCGCGCGCGATCGCCACGCGCTGCTGCTGGCCGCCGGACAACTGACTGGGGTAGCGATCGCCGAATTCCGCCATGCCGACGCGGCCCAGGAGGTCGCGGGCGTAGCGTTCGGCATCGGCGCGGCTGCGCCCGCGCACCACCCGCTGGGGTAGCGCCACGTTGTCGAGCGCAGTACGGTGCTGGAACAGGTTGAAGTGCTGGAACACCATGCCGACGTCGGTGCGCCAGCGGTTGACGTCGGTGGCCGGATCCGTCAGCGACACGCCATTGACGCGGATCGTGCCGCTGTCGATGCTTTCCAGCCCGTTCAGGGTGCGCAGCAAGGTGCTCTTCCCCGAGCCCGACGGACCGACCACGACCATCACCTCGCCGCGTTCGAGCTGGCAATCGATGCCGTCCAGCGCCAGATGCGGGGGATGCCCGTCGCGCTGATAGGTCTTCTTGACTGCCTGAACAACGAGCAACGGTTCCGCCACGAATTCACCTTCAGGTGCAGTGCGCACGGGGCTGACTGAGGATCTGCCGCACGCACTAGCGTTTCAAGGAGGCCAGCAAAGGGCGCCTCAAAAATATTTCGCGTTTCACGTCATAGTTTCGTATAGTAAATTTTTTTCCAGAATCGCCACTTAGGCATAACCCTTAAGCGAAGGCGCTGACTTCGCAAGGCCTCGAAGGAACCGGCATGGACACTCCTCAAGACATCCTGCGCAATCTCGGACTCACCTCCAGTGCGCTCACCGGCGGCACCCTGATCGCCCGCAGCCCGATCGATGGCGCCGAACTGGCGCAGGTGCATGAGCACACGGTGGCCCAGGCCCACGCCGCCATCACCCGCGCGCGGCAAGCCAGCCTGGCTTGGCGTGACGTCCCCGCCCCCCGCCGCGGCGAACTGATCCGCCTGTTCGGCGAAACCCTGCGCCAGCACAAGCAGGAACTCGGCCGCCTCGTCAGCCTGGAAGCCGGCAAGATCGTCGCCGAAGGCGAAGGCGAAGTGCAGGAAATGATCGACATCTGCGACTTCGCTGTCGGCCTGTCGCGCCAGCTCTACGGTTTGACCATCGCCTCCGAGCGCCCCGGCCACCGCATGATGGAAACGTGGCATCCGCTGGGCGTCGTCGGCGTCATCAGCGCCTTCAACTTCCCCGTCGCTGTGTGGGCCTGGAACGCCGCGCTGGCGCTGGTCTGCGGCAACGCCGTCGTCTGGAAGCCTTCGGAAAAGACCCCACTCACCGCCCTGGCCTGCCAGGCGCTCTTCGCGCAGGCCGTCCAGCGCTTTGGCGACGCGCCCGCCGGCCTGTCCGAAGTGCTAATCGGCGGCCGCGAGGTCGGCGAAGCCCTGGTCGACTCGCACACCGTCGCACTGGTGTCCGCTACCGGCTCCACCCGCATGGGCCGCCAGGTCGGTCCGCGCGTCGCGCAACGCTTCGGCCGCGTCCTGCTTGAACTGGGCGGCAACAACGCCATCATCGTCGGCCCCACCGCCGACCTGGACATGGCCGCCCGCGGCATCGTTTTCGGCGCCATCGGCACCGCCGGCCAGCGCTGCACCACCACCCGCCGCCTGATCGTCCACGAAAGCGTTGCCGACGAACTGGTCCAGCGCCTGCACAAGGCCTACGCCAGTGCCCCCATCGGCAACCCGCTCGACAGCGGCAACCTCGTCGGCCCCCTGATCGACCGCGCCTCCTTCGACGCCATGCAGGCCGCGCTGACCGCCGCCCGCGAACAGGGCGGCAAGGTCACCGGCGGCGAACGCGTCCTGGCGGACCAATACCCCGACGCCTGGTACGTGCGCCCCGCCATCGCCGAAATGCCCGGCCAGACCGACGTCGTCTGCCACGAAACCTTCGCGCCCATCCTCTACGTCATGCGCTACAAGGACTTCGGCGACGCCCTCGCCATGCAGAACGGCGTGCCGCAAGGCCTGTCGTCCGCCATCTTCACCAACGACCTGCGCGAAGCCGAAACCTTCCTGTCCGCCGCCGGCTCCGACTGCGGCATCGCCAACGTCAACATTGGCACCTCCGGCGCCGAAATCGGCGGCGCGTTTGGCGGCGAAAAGGAAACCGGCGGCGGCCGCGAGTCCGGTTCGGACGCCTGGCGCAACTACATGCGCCGCGCGACCAACACCATCAACTACTCGCGCAATCTGCCGCTGGCGCAGGGCATCAAGTTCGGGGAATAACCCCGATGCCGGCCACGCGCGGCGCTTGCAGCAAGCCCGCGCGTGGCATCGCATCGAGCCGCAAGGCCCGGCCTGCTCGACCTCGATTCCCGCACCACAACCGGCTCGAAAAGCCCCGCGCATTGTCGACAACGCGCGGGGCTTTTCGCATTTTTTACAGCCCACACATACGATTAGTCTGATTTACAAACTGTTGCCAGAGTCGGTGCTACATTGCCTGATCACAAAAATCAGATACATCCTCAATGACCTCCCGCCGTCCTTTTCACCGCTCTCCCACCCCCCGCCTCCTTGCCGCCGTCCTGGCCCTGAGCGCGGCCGGCTCCGCCGCGGCAGGCGTGTCATACCGGCTGGACCGCCCCTCCGCGGCGCCCGGCGAAACCGTCACCATCGAAGCCGTCTTCTTCAACGAAGGCGGCTCGCGCGTCGACTGGCAGGCCCCGCCCGAACTCGTCCTGCAGTGGCGCAGCCCCGACGGCCAGATCGTCCGCAGCCTCGCCAAACTGAAAAGCGGCCGTGACAACTACAGCGTGCCCGTCAACAACTTCGCGCGCATGTCCTGGTCCGCCGAAGTGCCCGCCACCGCACGCGGCCTGCAAGCCGTCTCCATCGAAGGCCAACCGTCCATGATGGCGCTCGACGCCACCGGCCGCGACAGCGGCACCCTGGCCACCACGCCCGCCCAGACGCCCGTCGTCGACCCACGCAGCGGCCAACCCGTCCCGGCCGCAGCCGTCGCCGCCGCAGGCGCCTCCCCCGAAGCCGGCCCCGCCCCCGCCGCCACCATCGAACCCACCGTCGAACAGGCCGCCTTCGACAAATTCCGCAGCGCCTTCTCCGCCTACAAGCCCGTCTACTTCGCCGTCGGCACCCGCGGCCTCACCACCGCCCGCTTCCAGATCAGCGCCAAATACCGCCTGATCAGCCCGCGCGGCGGCGAAGACACCTGGCACGACGACTTCTACCTGGGCTACACCCAGACCTCGCTGTGGGACCTGGAAAGCGACTCCAAGCCCTTCATCGACACCACGTTCAATCCCAGCGTTTTCTGGATGACCGACGACATCTGGAAATCCGAGAACCAGAACTGGCGCTTCGGCATGAACACCGGCGTCGAACACGCCTCCAACGGCAAGGACGGCGAAGACTCCCGCTCGCTCAACGACGGCTACATCGAACCGCGCTTCCACTACCGCTTCGACAGCGGCAGCACCCTCACCTTCGCCCCCAAGGTCAAGGCCTACTTCGCCGTCGCCAAGGAAAACAGCGACTACGCCGACTACGCCGGCCACGTCGACTGGCAACTGCGCTGGGCCCAGGACAACGGCGCCGTCGTCTCGGCGATGTACCGCCAGGGAGATCAGAAGCGACGCACGACGCAGCTGGATTTTGCGTGGCCGCTGCGCCGCACGTTCCTGAACTGGAACGGCTACCTGCATCTGCAGTACTTCAACGGCTACGGCGAGACGCTGCTGGGCTACAACCAGCGCAACGAAAGCCAGTTCCGCGTGGGCTTGTCGCTGATTCCGTAAACGCACAATGCGGCAAGCAAGCGTCAAATGAAATCGCCGGCCTGACAGGCCGGCGATTTGCTTTGCGCGCACTTCAATGTGTCGCATCCGTCGGCGGGCCGGTAACAGACACCCAGGTAGCAGGATCGTCAGTCTGAGAGACCGGCTCAGCGGGTGTCAGACACCTCGATTCTCGACCATTCCAGCGAACAACCCATACGCCACGGGTGTCAGACACCTCGATTTGACGGGTGTCAGACACCTCGACTTGAAGCCGTCGACGCAAGCCCCCCGAACGCCAGATAAGGCCGCCCGCGCGGCCGACATCTGGCAGCCCCGCAAGATCTTCCGGCCATCAACAAACCTTCAGAAGAAGGCCAAGCAAGCCGCCCTCCCCGCCGACCGCACGACCTCATACGACGCAGCCCGGTGCGGCGGTGGCCTGGGTGCGCGGGGCGTGTAGATGCGCCCGAGGGAATCGGAAGGCAGTCGCCGAAGGCGACAACGACGATGACGACGGGGCAGTCCGGAGCGAAGGCTCCGGACCGCAATCGTAGCCCCGCGCACCCAGGCCACCGCCGTGCCGGGCGTCTTAAGAACCCGCACCGAGGCCGCACCGGGCGTCTCAAGAACC